>NZ_CADFDM010000001.1:158051-1196079 GCF_902832985.1 Burkholderia sp. BCC0097 | reverse complement strand
GCTTCAACGTTAAAGGGATGGAAAGGCCGATGAAACATGCGACATCTGTATTTAGCTGGCGCTACGACATCTGAATCCGGGTATGACATTCGATTGTAGTAGCTAGATTGAAATGTCCGCTAAATACAAACGTCGTGTTTTGGCCTGTAGGTTGATCGTCTGCACCCTTGGGCGCGCCGGCGATGAACGCGACCGGGACGATCACCATGACGTCCGCGTCATATCCGATCGGCACCCCGTCGATCGCGCCGGTTCAGCACGGCACCCGACCGCCCACGCCGTTGCCCATCATCGTGCACCAGCGCTGCGTATCTTGTTGCGGTGCCGGATACGGCAACCCGGTCCGCGGATCGATCGAGTCCAGCGGATTCGGTCCCGGAGGATGGTTTGCCGCGTGCATCGCGGCGTTTTCCGCCATCTGCCTCGCGGTCGCCGCGTTCTGTCGAGCGAGGTCCGCCTTCTGCGCGTCGTCCAGCTTCTTCGTCATGGTCACCAGCCGCGCGAACTGCGGATCGCGAACATCCTGCAGCGGCGGCAAAGGCGGGGCGAACGGCATGAAAAGCAACGGCCCGTCATATCGCGGGACCGCCAGTTTCGACGGCTTGCCGAAATCCGCGGCCATGCTGATCTCCCACATGCCGGCGTTCATGCCGAGCGCGTGTTCGTAGTGTCGGTTCACGTCCGCCAGGCTGAGCGGCCCGGACGGCGCGGGCAACGGTTGCAGGGATGGCGGCAGCGTCTGCCGGGCGGCAGGATAGATTGCGCGAACCCAGCTCACCGCGGCGAGCGAGTATTGATAGAGAACCGCGTCATACTTTTCCAGTACCTGCGCTCGACTATAGTTGCCGGGATTCTGGAAAACGGGCTTGTATGCCGCGAGGGTGTCGATGTACCGCATGTTCGCATTTCGCTGCTCGGCAACGAACTGCTGCTGAGGGTCGACCGGCGCGGATGAAGACAGCGCGGCGCAGCCGGACAGCAGGCTGACGACGAAGGCAACGCCGGCCGTCGTTCGGGACACCGACCGGATGGGACGCAAAATAAGGGGCATCGGAAACGCCATGGAGACTCGACAGGTTTTCATGAATCGGCGCGCTGCCGACAACGGCCAGCATGCGCCACGCGCCCTATTCTGCCCCGCTCCATCTCGTTCCCGGTGGAATTGCGTCTGATCCTGGTGGATTCCAGTCTCGAGATTTCGTCCCGTACGGCCGCCGCACGCCTGATAGGATCGAACCACACCCACACCACTCACCGGAGGGCACCATGGCGATTCACGAAGTCTTTCCGTATCTGCGCGCCAAACGTGCGGAAGACGCCATCGCGTTCTATGTGAAGGCATTCGGCGCGCAGGAAAAATTCCGGCTCGTCGAGCCGTCGGGGCGCATCGGTCACGCGGAATTGCAGCTCGGGCCATGCACGCTGATGATCTCGGACGAGTTCCCGGAATACGATCTCTTCGCCCTCGACCCGGACGGCAACGCGCCGATGGCGCTCCATCTTCATGTCGACGACGCCGACGCGACGATCGCCGCCGCCGTCGCGGCCGGCGCGCACGTGACACGTGCGGCCCAGGACCAGTTCTCCGGCGAGCGTTCGGGCCGGATCCGCGATCCGTTCGGTTACGATTGGTTGATCGGGCACACGATCGAAGCACTCGACCCCGACGAAATGCAGCGGCGTTACACGGCGCTGATGTCCGGCGATCAGTAAGCAATCCGGACCGCGTGCCGCGAGAGATTACCTCGAGATTCACGATGCACTATCACCCCGACGACGTCAGCCGGCTTTTCCTCGGTGTTCCGACGCTGCGGTTGAACCGCCCTGCACCGGCCGAACGGTTTCTCGCCGCCGCCGTCGAATCCGGCGTCGAGCTCCGGCACGTGCTGCTCGATTACCCGCATGTCCGCTACCAGCCGCTCGACTTCCACTATCTGTGCCAGCAAAGCCTGTCCGCGCTGAACGACGCGCTGCTGGCCGACCTCACACGTGACATGCAGCACGGCTGGCGCGGCGCGCACTGGGCCGCGCTGCTGATCGCGTTGTCGGGCAACGCGCGCTATCTGCCGCACCTCGACGAAGCCAGGCGCCATCGCGGCGTCGAATGGACTGCCGCGCTTGCAGAAGCCGCGGCGGCCCCCGATGCGCAAGCGTCTGCCTGCCGTTGCTGCCGGTCGATCGTGCAGTTGCGCAATCAACTGGCCGAAGTGCCGCGCGTCGTCGTCCGACTGAGGACTTGGCTTTCACCGGAAGCGCTCGAAGCGAGAGCGAACGCCGTTCGCACCGCCTATCGAAGCGGCGGCGCCGACGCGGCGCTGCCGATCGCCCGCGGCTAGACGGTCGGCACACCACCGTCGCGCAATGGCGCGCCGTACCCCACGCGCCGGCTCGCCCCCCTTCCCGACCGCCTCCCCGCCGTCGACGCATCGCAATTCCGAGCGATTCCGCAGAGGACCTTTCCTGTGCGGCGCCTTAATCGACCGCCGCACGATCTCCAATAATGGCCGCTCGATCCATCGGCCGCCAGGCCGGTCCAACAACAACAAAACGCCTATGCATTCCTGCCAAACGAACCCGCATGCCGGCGCACGCGTCGCGGGGACCCTCATTGCCGCCTGCCTGACCGGCTTCGTGCCGGATGTCGCGCACGCCCAGAGCAGCGTGACGCTGTACGGCCTGATCGACACGTCGATCACCTACTCGACCAACCAGCGCACGCGCGGTGCCGGCTCGCCCGGCAGCGGCGGCGTCGCGATGACGAGCGGCGCATTGAACGCGTCGCGCTGGGGGCTGCGCGGCCGCGAGGATCTCGGCGGCGGCATGGCCGCGGTCTTCGCCCTCGAAAACGGCTTCTCGGGCACCACCGGCAAACTGTCGCAGAAAGGCGTCGACCTGTTCGGCCGCCAGGCGTGGGTCGGCGTGAGTTCGCAGACGGCCGGCACGCTGTCCTTCGGACGCCAGTACGACCTGATCCTCGATTACGTGACGCCGCTCGGCGCCTCCGGCCCGGGCTGGGGCGGCAATCTCGCGGTCCACCCGTACGACAACGACGATTCGAACCGCAACCTGCGCATCAACAACGCCGTGAAGTACACGAGCCCGACGGTTCGCGGGTTGAGATTCGGCGCGATGGTCGGCTTCTCGAACGCGGCCGGCCAGTTCTCCAACAATGCGGTGTGGAGCACGGGAGTGTCGTACGAGAACGGGCCGCTGAAGCTCGGCGCCGGCTACCTGAAGATCAGCCGCGACCGCAACGCGCCAAACCCGGACGGCGCGCTGAGCACGGTCGACGGCTCGGCGACGATCACGGGCGGCAACCAGCAGATCTGGGCGATGGCCGGCCGTTATGCGTTCGGGCCGCACTCGGTCGGTGCCGCGTGGTCGCATTCCGCCACCGACGGCGTGACTGGCGTGCTCCAGGGCGGCAACATCGCGCCGCTGAAGGGCGAATCGCTGGTGTTCGACAACTTCTCGATCGACGGACGCTACTTCGTCACGCGCGCGCTGAGCGTTGCCGCCGCGTACACGTACACGATGGGCCGCTTCGACACCCGCACGGGCCAGACGCGCCCGAAATGGAACCAGGTCGTCGCGCAGGCCGGCTACGTGCTGTCGAAGCGCACGGACGCGTATCTCGAAGGCACTTACCAGAGCGTGAGCGGCGGCAACGGCAATCCGGCGTTCAACGCGACCGTCTGGACCTTGACGCCTTCCGCGAACAGCAACCAGGTTGTCGTCGCACTCGGGCTGCGGCACAAGTTCTGACGACGCGGTGTGCGCTGCGGCATTACACGTCGACCGACTCTATCCGGCGAATGCTTCCCGCCTCACCGATCGCCGTGACCGCCAACGACAAGACCGCGCCCCGTGCGCGGCCTTGTCGCTGTGGCAGGCGTCGCTTACCGCGCACCGTCGTCCGTAAGCAAGAATGCCTCCCGACTGTCGCGTTTGCGCAAAAAATGCGGAGAAACTGGGCACGTTGTGACATTTTTCCTAATCTGTTTGCAGCGACGCCTCGATTCGGCGTTCCGGTCGCAACATTCTTTCATTTGGCGCACCACCGGCTTACGAGCCTGCATCACGGCAACGGAGCCGGACCTTTCGCGCCATGGCGGCCGGACGGTTGCGTGCGAATGGCACGCGCCCCGCTTTCAACGCAGTCAACCGCTGGAGAAGAACGATGAGCAAAATGAACCGAATTGCGGTCCTGGCAACTTTCGTCCTGCTGGCCGGTTGCCACAACGCGGCGAAAACGCCCGAGAATGCCGCCACGGGGCCGGAGCCTTCGAGCGAAACCGTCGCGACGGTGACGGCCGACGATCTGAACAATCCGAACAGCCCGCTCGCCAAGCGCAGCATCTACTTCGACTTCGACCAATACTCGGTGAAGCCCGAATTCCAGTCGCTGCTGCAGGCGCACGCCGACTACCTGCGCAGCCATCCCGCGCGGCGCGTGCTGATCCAGGGCAACACCGACGAGCGCGGCACGTCCGAATACAACCTCGCGCTCGGCCAGCGCCGCTCGCAGGCCGTGGCGAGCGCGCTCGAGACGCTCGGCGTGCCGGCGACGCAACTCGAGGCCGTCAGTCTCGGCAAGGAAAAGCCCGTCGCGCTCGGCCATGACGAGGAAGCATGGGCGCAGAACCGCCGCGCCGATCTCGTCTATCGTTGATCCAGGCGCCGCCGCCGCGGCGATACGCAAAAAGCATGGAATAAAACGTCCCGCCGAAACGTCTTGTCATCGCGCAGACACGCGGTTCACGCGAACCGCCTTGCCTGTGGCCTGCGCGCTGCAAGGAGATCGCAATGAAATCGGCAACGTTGGCTGCGGCGCTGATCGCGGCGCTGGTGCTCGTGCTGTCGGCGGGCTGTACGTCGTCGGGCGGCGGTATGTCGCAAGGACCGGCCATGGGCCGGTATGGCGGCTCCGGAGGCAGCGGAGGTGGAGGAAGTGGCGGCGGCTACTGACGCGCCGCCGCGAGGAAAGTGAGGCGACGAAATCGCGCGCAAGCACCGGAAGCCGGCCGCTCGCGCGCGACGCTCTACCCCACTGCACGACTCAACGCATCGCCTTCACATCGGCCGGCGTGACGCTCGCGGGCTGGCCGCCCCACGTCGCGCGCAGGTAGTTCGCGAGTTGCGCGAGTTCGTCATCGCTCAACGTTTTCGCGAAACCCGGCATCGGCTGCAGGTTTTCGAAACCGGCGAACTTCTGCTCGTCGATACCGTCGAGCATCGCGACCAGCAGGTTGCGCGAGTCGGCCTGACGCACCGTCGAGTTGCCGTTCATCGGCACCGCCACGTGCGGCTTGCCTTCGCCGTTGAAGCCATGGCAGCCCGCGCACACCGCGAGATACACCGAGCGGCCGGCCGCCAGTTGCGCGGCATCGGCCGACACCGGCTTCACCGGTTGCGGCGCGGGCGGCGTATCGCCGAGCAGGTACGTCGACAGGCCGCGCAGGTCGTCCTTCGTCAGGTACTGCGTGCTCAGGTGCACGACCGGATACATCTCGCCGAACGCCGAGCCTTGCGGTGCGATGCCGACGCCGAAGAACGTCTGCAGATCGGTGCCCGTCCAGCCGCGCGCGGCCAGGCCCGCCGGCGTGATGTCGGGCGCGGCCACGCGGCCGAGCGCGGCGCCCGCGAACGGTTTCGCGCCGTCGAGCTGGCCCGTGAACGCGCGCGGCGTATGGCACTCCGCGCAGTGGCCGAGCGCGCCGGCGAGATAGCGGCCCCGCCGCCAGTCCGCGGATTGTCCGGCCGACGCATCCGGGAGGCTGTCCTTCAGGAACAGCATGTCCCAGAAGACCATGCCGAAGCGCAGGTTGTACGGGAACTTGAGGTCGTGCGCGCGGTTTTCCTGCGCGACGGGCCTGACCGTCATCAGGTACGCGTACATCGCGTCGGCGTCGGCGCGCGTGAGCTGCCGGTACGACGTGTAAGGCATCGACGGATACAGGCGCTTGCCCGGCGCCTTGCCGTCGTGCAGCGCGGCGTAGAAGTCGTCCGCGCTCCAGTTGCCGATCCCGTGATCCTTGTCGGGCGTGATGTTGGAGCCGTAGAACGTGCCGAACGGCGATTCGAGCGCCGCGCCGCCGGCGAACGGCGCGCCGTCCTTCGCGGTGTGGCACGCCGCGCAGTCGGCGGCCTTGACGAGATAGCGGCCGCGCGCGATCTGGTCGGCGCCGGGCGCGCCGGACGCCGCATTCGACGCCGGCGCGTCGTGGCCGCCGCAGGCGGCGAGCAGCAGCGCGCAGGCCGCCGCGAGCGCGGGCAGGCCCGCGGCCCGCGCGACACGATGAGCGAGTGTGCGTTTCATGCGGCGTCCTTCACGAGTCCCGGCGTCGTCAGCACCACGTCCTTGACGGCTTCGTAGTAGCGCACATAGCCCGTGCAGCGGCAAAGGTGCGCATCGAGCGCGTCGGTGATCGTGCGCTCCACGTCGGCCTTCGCGACCGGCTCGCGCTTCAGGCGTTCGATCAGCACGGTCGCCGCGTTGACGAAGCCCGGCGTGCAATAGCCGCACTGAAAGCTGAAATGCTCGAGGAATTTCTGCTGGATCGGCGACAGCTCGACCACTTCGCCGGCTTCGTTGCGCTTCGCGTGGCCTTCGATCGTGCGGATCGAACGACCGTGGAAGAAGTGCGCGCCGGTAATGCAGGTGCGCATTTCCTCGCTCGTGCCGTCCGGCTGGTCGACGATCACGACGCACGCGTGGCAGATGCCCTGCCCGCAGCCGAGCCGCGAACCGGTGAGGCCCACGTACTCGTGCAGGAACTCGATCATCATCAGCCCTTCCGGCACCTGCATCGGGCCGACGGCCTTTCCGTTGATCTTGACCGACAGCGGCTTCTGCTGGAACCGGACGAGCGGGCGTTCAACGGCCGCCGACGCCGGCGCAGCCGGAGCGGGCGCCGGGGCGGCCGAAGCCGCGGTTTGGGCGGTCGTCATGCGAGCACCTCCTGAATCTTTTGCGGGGTCACCGGCAGGTCGGTGAAACGATGGCCGATCGCGTGCGCGATGCCGTTCACGATCGCGCCGACGACGGGGATCATCACCACTTCGGCGACACCCTTCGGCGGATCGGTCTCGGACAGCGGCGGCAGCACGTCGCCCGTCTGGGTCCAGACGGCGACGTCGGATGCGCGCGGCAACTGGTAACGGTTGAAGTTCCACGTGCCGTTGCCGGGGCCGTCCTCGTAGAGCGGCAGGTACTCGTGCAGCGCATGCCCGATGCCCATCGCGAGACCGCCCTGCAACTGGCCCGACACGAGCTGCGGCGAAATCTGGTTGCCGCATTCCATGATCGAGTGGTGCGTGAGCAGTTCGACCTTGCCGGTCGCTTCGTGCACGGCCAGCTCGACCAGCGTGCCGACCGCCGTGTAGTACGTGACGGCCGCGTTGTTGCGGCTCGTCGGCGGGATGAACACGCGCTTGCGGTCCAGCACGCGGTAGCCGTTCGCAGTCGGCGGCAGCGTGCCACGCAGCGCGGTCGCGCCGGCCGGCGCGGCGGTGCCCGGCACCGGGCCGTCGTCGGTGCCCGTCTTCGGCGCGCCGACGCGCAGCGACAGCCCGTCGATCGGCAGACGCTCGACCGTGCCGCCCACTTCGAATTCGGCGTCGGTCCATTGCCAGCGGTTGAACACGTGCACGACGGCGCCGGTCGGCAGGCCGAGCGCATGCGCCTGCTTCGCGAGCTGCTCGAACGTCAGCGGCTCGAGGCCGTCGGCGGTCAGCTTGCCGTCGACCCAGCGCGCATCCTCGATGCGGATCGTGTACGGCGCGGCCTGGCCACCGCCCAAGCCGCGCGTCCAGATCGACATCGCGGCCGGCCACAGCCCGTAGCGGAACACGGCGCGCGCGGCTTCGCGCGTGCTGTGCGTGAAGTAGTACGCCGAGTTCGTCGCGCTCGACGGCGACGCATAGCCCGGCGACCAGCGCGGGTTCGCGCTCAGGCGATCCTGGTCGGCCTGCGACATCAGGTACGGGTCGCCGCTCGTCTCGACCGGCAGGTCCGGCCATTCGGTCACGGCCACGCGCACGTCGGTCGCCGGACGGCCGAGCCATTTCGCGACCGCCACGGCCTGCGACGTCGACATCCCGGTGCCGATCTCGGCGGCCGTGTGTTGCAGCGACACCTTGCCGTGCGCGTCGAACTCGACCTTCGCGAACGACGCTTCCGCGCCCGTGCCGAAATCCTTCTGCACGCATGCGAAACCGACGCCGTAGCGCTTGCCCGGATGCGCGGCCTCGAACTCGGCCTTGCGCGCGGCACGACGCGTCCACAGCGGATGCTGCTTCGCACGTTCGAGCACTTCGTCGACACGCAGCGCGCCGGCGGGAATCGCCCCCTGCGTGTTCTTCATCCCCGAACGCAGCGCGTTGCGCAGACGGAAGTCGATCGGGTCGATGTTCAGTTGCGCGGCGATCTCGTCGACCGCCATCTCGGTCGCAGCCATGCTCTGCAGCGTGCCGTAGCCGCGCGCGGAACCGGCGTCGATCGCGCGCGACGCGATCGCGACGGCCGCGAGGTCGCTCTTCGGGAAGTAGTAGATCGATTGCGCGGCGGTGGCGCCGACCATCGCGACCGACGGCGAGAAGTTCGAGCGGCCGCCGCCGTTCGCCTCGAAGTCGCCCTTGAACGACTGCAGCAGGCCCGTGTTACGGTCGACCGCGATCCGGTAGTGCATCTTGAACGCGTGACGCTTCAGCGACGTCTGGAACTGCTCGTAGCGGTCGTTCGCGAAACGCACCGGGCGGCCGTCCGCGTACAGCGCGCAGACGAGGCCGTAGAACGGCACGTTGAAGTGATCCTTCGAGCCGTAGCCGACCGTGTAGCACGGATGCACGAACAGCTTCTTCACCGGGAAGCGGCATTTCGCGACCATCGCGGCCGCGTTCTCCGACACTTCGAGCGGCGACTGGGTCGGCACGACGAGGTGCAGCGATTGCGTCGCGGCGTCGTACCAGCAGTTCGCGTTGTCGGGTTCGAGCGCGGCCGTATCGACCGACTGCGTGTTGTATTCGCGCTCGAACACGAGCCAGTCGGCCGACGGATGGTCGAGCTCGCCGGCGATCTGCCCGGCAAGGAACATGCCCTGCTCGTCGAGCTTGCCGTGCTCCTTGCCGTCCGGCCAGACCGGCAAGTGCTTGCGCATCATGCTCGGGAAGATCGGCGCATCCTTCAGGCTCGAATAGACGTCGTCGTCATAGGCCGTCTTGCCGCCCACGCGCACGTAGCGGAAGGTGCCCCACGGATCGCGTTCGAGCGGGCCCGTGACCGCGCCGTAGCGGATCACGTCGTCGCGGAACTTCAGCGCATTCTTCGCGAAGCGGAACCGCGCGAAGTCGTGATAGATCAGGATCGCGACCGCATGGCCGAGATACGCGGGCGTCTTGCCGGCCGGCAGCAGCATGTCGTCGCCGTAGAATGCCGGGAATGCGACGCCGTCGCGCGCGAGATCGTCGGCCGTGACCACGCGGTCCGGCTTCAGCTCGTCGCCGAGCAGCGACAGGTCGAAGCCTTCGTACGTGCGATCGGCCTGCGTGACGCGCAGGATCAGCGCGTGCGACTGCTGCTGCGGCCAGTGCGGCATGTCGGCGGCGCGCACGTCGCGGGCGAACACTTTCGAGCCGGTGACCTTCGCGATGCCGTCGATGCGGAATTGGGGGATGCCGGTGACGCTATCCCATTTGACCGGGGTGAGGAGTTTTTCTTCGAAGAGCGCCGCGAACGCGCGGCTGCCGATGGGCGCGACATACACCGCGACGCCCGCCAGCACGCTGGCTTTCAGAAAACCCCGCCGTGACAGGCCGTGGTTTTTCATTGGGGGAGAACCTCCTGATGCGGCTCGGACGGCGATCGGGTGTCGCGGCGTTCGGAGCGGCGCGCATTCTGGCATTGTTTTTTATATATCGCCTATAGTATTTCCCGCATGAAATACTTATTGGATTTCTTATAACGGGTTTCAGCCGGGCTGCGGCGGGTGGTCGCGGCGGCGATTCGTTTGCCGTTCGCATGCGGCCGGATGCCGCCGCGCCGGCTTCGGCGGCCGTCGCACATCGTTCCGTTCGCAACGATGCAGCCTTCGCGCCGCCGAATCCGCAAGCCTCTCGCGGCCGGGGCTGACGACCCGAGCACGACGCAATGCGCGGTGCCGCCGGCCGGCCCGCGCCGTCGTTTTTTCATGGTAATGTCTGCGCATCCGGCTCGGCCGGGCTTCCGCCACGTGCCATGCGGGCGCCGCCAGCCATCGAGACATCGTGTCGAGGTCGACAATCATGGCAGTCAGGGCATCTCTCCTGCACTCCGTTCTCGCCACTCCCCCCTCCGGCAACCACCGCGTGACGGCCGCGCTGCGTCCGTCGATGCTCGTGACGCTGTTCGAGGACGTGCGCCCGATGGCGCTGTCCGGGCTCGCGAGCGCCTTCGTCGCGGCCGTCGCGCTGATCCGGCTGCAGCAGCTGTGGTGCCTCGCGTGGCTCGTCGTCGACGTCGGCCTGCTCATTGCGCGCCTGTCGATCGCGCGGGCCTACACGGTACGGCGCAACGCCGGCGACGATCGCGCCGAATACTGGGCGAGGCGCTATGCGCCGGTGTCGCTCGTTGCCTGCTTCGTGCTCGGCCTCGGCGTGATGGGCTGCGTGCAGGCCACCGACGTCGAACTCGGCACGCTGTCCGTGATGGTCGCGGGCGGCGTGTTCGGCGGGATCGCGTCGCGCAATTCGGCGCTGCCGCGGCTGGCGATGACGCAGGTCGTGCTCGGCGTGCTGCCGATCGGCGTCGGTGCGCTGCTGGCGCCTCGGCCAGGTGCCTGGCTGCTGGTGCCGCCGCTCGCGATCTATCTCGCGGCGATGCGTACGGTCGTGCAGCGTCACTACCGCGTGCTCGTCGCGCTGATCGCCGCGCGCCAGCGCAACGCCGAACTCGTCGCCCGCTTCGACGCCGCCCTCACCTACATGCCGCACGGCCTGTGCATGATCGACGGCGACAGCCGCGTGATCGTCGCGAACCGTCGGACCGCGCAACTGTTCGGCTCGCCGCGCGAGATCATGCTCGATACGCCGTTGCCCGCCGTGGTCGCCGCGCTCGGCACCGATGCCGTGATCGATCCCGGCGGCGCCGGCCTCGCCGCGCAGTGCGACAGCTGGCTGAGCCGCCACGAGCCCGGGCCGCTCGACATCGCGCTCGCCGACGGCCGCCAGCTCGAACTGACGCGCCACCGCGTGCCGGACGGCAACGCGGTGATCATCGTCGAGGACGTCACCACACGCCGCCGGACCGAACAGCACATCCGGCACCTCGCGCGACACGACGCGCTGACGGGGCTGCCGAACCGCCACGAACTGCACGCCGAGCTCAAGCGGATGCTCGCGCGCCGGCCGCGGCTGCCGAGTCCGGCATTCGCCGTCATGTATCTCGACCTCGACGGCTTCAAGTCGATCAACGACCGCTTCGGCCACCAGGCCGGCGACGAAGTGCTCACGCAAGTCGCCGAGCGGCTCGGCAAGACGCTGCCGCCGGGCGAGCTCGCCGCGCGCATCGGCGGCGACGAATTCATCGTCGCGATCGACGACACGACGATGCACGCGTGCTCGATCCTCGCCGCGCGGATCATCCGGCAGATTTCGGCGCCGTACGCGCTGTCGATCGGCGAGACCGTCTGCATCGGCATCAGCATCGGCATCGCGCTCGACGACGGGCACGGCTCGCCCGACGAGCTGATCCGGCAGGCCGACAGCGCGCTGTACGACGCGAAGTCGGCCGGCAAGGGCATCTACTGCTTCTACTCGAGCGGCAGCCGCCGCATGGCGCCGGCCGCCGCCAGCTGAACCGGCGACGCGGCATCCCGCCGCGCGTTCATCCGTTCCGTACTCGCCGCCCCCTTCCCGCGATTCAATTCCGAAACGCTTTGCCGGTTCGCACGTGGCGCCGCGCGTTCGCGTGTCACGTGACGTGTTCCGTAACATCGTCGTCCGCCACGCCGAAAGATGACTGCAGAAGGCAGCACGATCGAGGCCGAGTACCGCATTTCACGGTTGGCACTCTTATTGCTCCTTGATGGGGAAAGAACGTTTCAGGGAGCCCAACATGAATACCGTCGACGTCCTCGCACGAACCGAAATCATCGACGAACAGGCCGTGATCGACGGCGCCTCGCTGATCCGCCGGCTCGTGTCCGACCGCCGGATGCCGGCCGCGTACGAAGCCGCATGCGTCGACGATCCGCCGCTCACGCTGTACGGCGCGTTTCGTCAGGGCGTCGCCGATCACGCCGCGCGGCGCGCGAATCCGTATCGCGCCGGCAGCCGTTTCTGGGCGCTGTGGGAAGAAGGACGTCTCGAAGCTGAAACGTCCGGCCGATAAGCGCGTCGTGCGCGCCGCCCCTGTCGCGGCACGGGCTGGCGCGAAACCCGGCGCGTGAATGCAGCTGGCCGGCGCGCCGGCATGGCTTCATCGCTGCAACATTGCGCGGTCTCGCGTATCGGCCCGGCAACGCACGGCAGTGCGCCCGTCCGGAGTCAAGCGCAGCCCCGCTGATCCCGCCCGCCGCGCCGCGCGGTGCCGGTTTCCCCTATAAGATGGCAGATTCCGTTCATCGAACGATACCGCCATGACCGCCCCTTCCTCTCCCCGCAATCCCATTCACTGCGAAATCGATCTCGACGCGCAAGGCAAGCACGCGGGCTACCTGCGCCTGCCGCACTCCGTGCACCGCTCCGCCTACGGCTGGCTGCCGATCCCCATCGTGTCGATCCGCAACGGCGACGGCCCGGTCGCGCTCGTGATGGCCGGCAACCACGGCGACGAGTACGAAGGCCAGATCATCGTGTCGCAATTGATGCGCGAGATCGAATCCGACATGGTCAGCGGGCAGTTGATCCTGCTGCCGATGGCGAATTTCCCGGCGGCGGATGCGGGCCTGCGCGTGTCGCCGCTCGACGAAGGCAACCTGAACCGCAGCTTTCCCGGCGACCCGACCGGCACGCCGACGCAGATGATCGCCCACTACATCGAGCATGTGCTGCTGTCGCGCGCGCAGTACCTGGTCGACCTGCATTCGGGCGGCAGCTCGCTGCTGTACCAGGGCGGCAACATGCTCGCGATCGATCCGCTCGACGCCGACGAAGCCGCGAAGCTCAACGGGCTGCTGGTCGCGTTCGGGTTGCACAATGCGCTGCTGCACGCGCCGAATCCCGTGCATTCGGCGTCGGCCGCGCGCCGGCAAGGCGCGATCTCGATCGTCACCGAGCTCGGCGGCGCCGGCATGGCCGATCCGTCGCTGATCCGGCTCGGCCGCCAAGGGCTGCTGCATTACCTCGGCTATATCGGGCTGCTGCACGGCGCGCTCGTACCCGACGCGCCGCCGACCGTCCCGCGTTTCATGCGCGTCGACGGCGAACGCCACTTCGTCTATGCGTACGAGCGTGGGCTGTATGAACCGCTCGTCGAGCTCGGCGATCAGGTGAAGGCCGGACAGCCGGCCGCGTGGGTGCATTTCCCCGATACGCCGTTGCGCGAACCGGTGCTGCACCGGTTCAACGGCGATGGCGAGGTGGTGTGCAAGCGGGTCCCCGCGCAGGTGCGGCGCGGGGATTGTCTGTTTCAGCTGGCGGAGTTGTCGACGCCGCCGCGTGTCATCGAGTGAGGCGAGCGAGGCACCCGGCTGACGCGTTCACGACCGTCGTACGCCGCCAGTGCGGACACGCTGACCGTCAGTCGGACGACACCGGCGACTCATTTCCCTGCGCAACACCGCATTGATGGCAATGCGGGAAGAAGAAGAAATTCCGGCCACCGCATTCGCAAACATTGAAAAGCCGCAACCCGCAATGGACGCAGAACGTGGAGTCGTTGCCGCCGAGACTCCATTGCTTGTCGCATGACGGGCAGCGCTTTTTTTCGAGCGAGCGGACGGCTTTTTCGTATCCGATCGTGCGCGCGCGTTCGCCCTGGTCCTGCTGCAATTCGAGCCGTTTGCGTTCGGCATAGCGCTGGAATGCCTTCATCATGTAGAGGCCGGCGAATACCGTCAGCACGATGCCGACCAGGACGCGGACGTAGCCGCCGAAATTCGGCAGGTACGGCACCAGTTCAATGAAAAACGCGCTCAGCGCAAACAGGCCGAAACCGTACACGAACGGCCAGTAGCGCGCCTTGCGGTAGCGGATGAACAGCCAGATCGCGACCAGCAGGATCGGCAGCGTCAGCGCCAGCCGCAGCCCGAATACCTGCATCTCGTAGTGCCGCGTCGCCGCGTCGAAGCGCCGTTCGGCTGCTGCGTCCGCCTCGGCGATTTGCGTGTCGACTTGCGTCTGCCGCGACGCCAGCGCCCGTTGCTGATCGCCGATCGCATCGATCTGATGCTGCCAGTTGACGACCACGGCCTGGAGCGTATCCAGCTTGCGCGTTCTCGCCACGATGTCCGGGTCCCGCGCACCGTCTCCCGTCACCGCGCGGGTGGCCAGCCAGTTGCGGAAACTTTCCTTCTCGGCCGCGTACTCCTTCACGGCGCGGCCGCGCGCCACTTCCATCGTGTCGACCTTCTCGGCAAGCGCGTCGCGCTGCGCCTGCAGCTGACGCCGCGCCGCGTCCAGCCGCGCTTTTAACGGAGCGTCGGCGAATTGCTCGATGACCGGCGGGCCACCGCTCGGGGCGAACGCCATGTCGCGAATCACGAGACTGCCGAGCATGTTCAGAAAGACGGCGAAGATGATCGCGATCACCCATGAAGCGAGTCGCAGGAGCCGCGCCGGGCTGGTCAGGCCGTCGCCGGAAGTCATCATTGTTTTTGCCCTCTTGTTGGAATGGTTTCCATTGGTATCAATCTTGATGCAACCGTCGATTCTCTCTTTCTCGGCGGTTACGGTCCGGCGCCGCTGCGATGCCGAATGCCGATCCTAAACGGTCGGCCCCCATTCGCGCTAGCGGACAGTCACCTCGACATTGGCATCGAATGTCCGCAACTGACCGGCAACCGCCCCCGTCATATAGAATGACGCGCTTTGCCCGTACGCCTATGTGGTTCAAGAATCTCCAGCTTCACCGTCTTCCCGCACCCTGGGCCGTCCCCCCCGACCAGATGGAAAAATGGCTGGCGCCGCACGCGTTCCAGCCGGGCAGCAGCGTCGAAATGCAGCGCGCCGGCTGGGCGTCGCCGCGTGACGACGGCGCGCTCGTGTATTCGAACAACCGGCAGATGCTGCTGCTGTTTCGTGCCGAAAAGAAGCTGCTCCCGGCGTCGGTCGTCAATCAGGTCACCAAGGCGCGTGCGCTCGAAGTCGAGGAGCAGCAGGGCTTCAAGGTCGGCCGGAAACAACTGCGCGAACTCAAGGAGCAGGTGACCGACGAACTGCTGCCGCGCGCGTTCAGCATTCGCCGCGATACCCGTGTATGGATCGACACGGCGAACGGCTGGCTCGTCATCGATGCGGCGGCACAGGCGCTTGCCGACGACGTCCGCAGCCTGCTCGTCAAATCGATCGACCCGTTGCCGCTCGCCGGCGTTCATGTCGCGCGCTCGCCGGTCGCCGCGATGACGGACTGGCTGCTGTCCGGCGAGGCGCCGGGCGGATTCACCGTGGACCAGGACGCCGAGTTGCGCTCGAGCGGCGAAGGCGGCGCCACGGTGCGATACGTCGGCCACGCGCTCGAAGCGAACGACATGCGCCGGCACATCGAAGCCGGCAAGCAATGCATGCGCCTCGCGATGACGTGGAATGACCGGATCTCGTTCGTGCTGACGCCGTCGCTGACGATCAAGCGTGTCACGCCGCTCGACGTGATCAAGGAAGCGGCGGACCCCACCGCGCAGAACGACGACGAGCGCTTCGACTCGGACTTCACGCTGATGACGGGTGAATTGGCGCGGATGCTGGCCAGTCTCGTCGATATCCTGGGCGGCGATCAGCAGGACTCGATTCAGCAGGCAGCAGCCTGAACGTTGCCGTCGTTGTCGGTCATCGCCCCGCGCTGACGCGACACATCGAGGAGAACCCGTCGCCGCCATGGCGGCGGGCCCCGGCCGGACGCCCTCGAGCGTGACGAGCCAGCCCCGAATCGGCATCACCCGTCGGCCACGAAACGACAACATCCTGCCGGTCGTCGAGGCCGTACATACATCAAACGGGCACGGCGCCCTCCACGCCCGTTCGCCGCCCCCCACTTCCCCTGCAAGCCTTCTTCCACCTTCCGCGAAATCCTTATCGAAATTGCTTCGTTCGCCTTTGCCGGCCGCGCCGCTAACGTGTTCAAAACGGCGGCGGCGCGCCCGATGCATCGCACGAAGCACGACGGCCGCCGCCATCACGACAACTGCGTCGCGATAACGGAACAGACCGGACGGGCCGCGTGCCCGCACCCCGCCAGGAATGTCCGCATCGCGCGCCATTCGCGATGCCCATGGCCACGAACGACCGCATCATCGACACGACGCCGCTCGACGTCCGCGCGCAGCCGCTGATCGACGCGCTGATCGACGAGTATTCGACGCGCTACGACGCGTACCGCCCCGACAGCCGCGCATCGGCCCGCGACGAACTCGCGCGCTATCCGGCCGAACTGTTCGCGCCGCCCGAAGGCGCGTTC
This sequence comes from Burkholderia sp. BCC0097, assembly GCF_902832985.1. NCBI lineage: Bacteria > Pseudomonadati > Pseudomonadota > Betaproteobacteria > Burkholderiales > Burkholderiaceae > Burkholderia > Burkholderia sp. BCC0097. The sequence continues at coordinate 1,179,491 of NZ_CADFDM010000001.1, read as the reverse complement.
GTGCTGCTGCTGCGGGACGGCGAGACGATCGGCGGCGGCGCGTTCAAGCGCTACGACGCGCAGACCGCCGAACTGAAACGCATCTGGACGCGCACCGACCTGCGCCGCCAGGGCCTCGCGCGACTCATCGTCGAAGCGCTCGAACTGCGCGCCGTGCAACAGGGCTACCGCCGCCTCTACCTGACCACCGGCTTTCGCCAGCCCGAAGCGTGGGCGCTGTACGACCGCACCGGCTATACACGGCTGTTCGATTCGTCGATCGACCCGGAAGCGTATTTCCACTTGCGTTTCGGCAAGGATCTCGTCGATCCGTCGCGCACGTCGACGCTGGCCGACCTGTGGGCGCCCGTGCCCGAACCGGTGCTGCCGCGCTGAACGCACGACATCCCGCCTTTCATCTCGCACTTCCCGCTTTCAACGATTCCACGCTGCCACGACAGGACGTTTTCATGCATCGAGCCGTACCGCTTTCTTCCCGTGCCGTGCGCACGCTGGCCGCCGCACTGATCGGCCTGAGCGCCTTCGCGGCCGCGATGGCCGCGACCGCCGCTACGTTCGACCTGAGCCCCGAGCAGCGCGGCCGCCCGCGTGGCGCGGCCGATGCGGCGGTCGAGCGCGCGGTGCCCGCGTCGTTCAAGTTCGCCGAGCCCGGCACGCTGACGATCGGCATCGCGCCGAGCCTGCCGCCGATCAGCTCGTATGCGACCGACGCGCGCACGGTGATCGGCTTCGATGCCGACGTCGGCCAGCTCGTGTCCGACAGCCTCGGCCGCAAGCTGAAGATCGTCGCGCTCGCGTGGGCCGACTGGCCGCTGGCGCTCGAATCGGGGAAAGTCGACGCGGTGATCTCGAACGTGACCGTTACCGAGGAGCGCAAGCAGAAGTTCGATTTCTCGACTTATCGCAAGGATCAGGTCGGCTTCTACGTGCGCAACGACAGCAAGATCCAGGCGATCCGCGAGCCGAAGGACGTCGCGGGGCTGCGCATCGTGACCGACGCCGGCACCAACCAGGAAAAGATCCTGCTCGCGTGGGACCGCGAGAACGTCGCGCACGGGCTGAAACCGGTGCAGATCCAGTACTACGACGACCAGGCGATGCGCATCGTCGCCGTGCAGTCGGGCCGGGCGGACGCGGTGTTCAGCGTGAACTCGGTGCTCGCATATCAAAGCGCGCAGCAAGGCAAGACGCGGCTCGTCGGCGCGATCAGCGGCGGCTGGCCGCGCACGGCCGACATTGCGATCGCGACGCGCCGCGGCAGCGGCCTCGCCGAGCCGCTGACCGTCGCGCTGAACGGCCTGATCAAGAGCGGCCGCTACCAGCAGGTGCTCGACCGCTGGAACCTCGCGTCCGAAGCGATCGACCAGTCGCGCACGAATCCACCCGGGCTGCCGAAGAGCTGAGCGCCGCCCGCAACCGTACATCCACGCCCACGCAGGAACGCCGCTCACCATGTCTTATTCGCTTTCGTTGCTGGACAAGAGTCCGATCGCCGACGGCGCGAACGCCGCCGACGCGCTGCGCTTCACCACGACGCTTGCGCAACGCGCCGAACAGCTCGGCTACGCGCGCTTCTGGGTCGCCGAGCATCACGGCACGCCGGGCTTCGCGAGTTCGGCGCCGGAGATCGTCGTCGCGCACTTGCTCGCGCACACGTCGCGCATCCGGATCGGCTCGGGCGGCGTGATGCTGCAGCATTACAGCCCGTTCAAGGTGGCCGAGACGTTCAAGCTGCTGGCCGCGCTCGCGCCTGGCCGCGTCGATCTCGGCATCGGCAAGGCACCCGGCGGGCTGCCGCTGACCACCCGCGCGCTGCAGTGGTTCCACGACAAGGCGCGCAAGCCCGATTTCGCGGGGCAACTCGCGGAACTCGACGCGTTTCTCGGCTGGGGCGTGGCCGAAGATCATCCGCTCGCCGGCGCGGTCGCGATGCCGGTGCCGCCGCAGTTGCCCGAACGCATCCTGCTCGGCGGCTCGCCGGACAGCGGCGCGCTCGCCGCGCGCAACGGCTGGCGCTTCTGCTATGCCGGCCATTTCAACGGCGACGACGCGAATCTCGAACGCTCACTCGACGCCTATCGCGGCGCGGGCGGCGAGAAGCCGCTCGTCGCGCTGTACGCGGTCGCCGCCCCGACGCGCGACGAGGCCGAGCGCCTGATCGGGCCGCTGAAGATCTTCAAGCTGCAGTTCGCGGGCGGCCAGAGCTTCAACCTCGGCAGCGCGCAGGCGGCCGCGGAATTCGCGCGGCAAAGCGGCGCGTCCGACTACCGGATCGACGAGCTGCGCCCGACGGTGCTGGCCGATACGCCCGAGGGCGTGCACCGCGCGCTCGACGCGCTGAGCCGGCGGCTCGACGTCGATGCGTTCGTGATCGATTCGCCGGTATCCGACTACGCGGCGCGGCTCGCATCGGCCGAATGGCTCGGCGGCGCGCAGTCCACCACGCCGTTGCAGACGGCCCTCGCGGCCGACCGCTCCCTCTCCCCTGACCAGAACGCGTGACATTCCCATCATGACGACCCGACGATCGATTCCCTTCGGCCTGATGCTGCAAGGCGCAGGCAGCCACATGAACGCGTGGCGGCATCCGAGCAACCCGCCCGACGCCAGCATCAACCTCGACTTCATGATCGGCGTCGCGCGCAAGGCGGAAGCCGCCGGCATCACCTTTGCGTTCGTCGCGGACGGCCTCTACATCAACGAGAAGTCGATCCCGCACTTCCTGAACCGCTTCGAGCCGCTGACCGTGCTGTCGGCGCTCGCGGTCGCGACGAAGAAGATCGGGCTCGCGGGCACGATCTCGACGTCGTACAGCGAGCCGTTCACGGTCGCGCGCCAGCTCGCGTCGCTCGACGCGATCAGCGGCGGGCGCGCGGGCTGGAACGTCGTGACGACGCCGCTCGAAGGCACCGCGAAGAATTTCGGCAAGACGCACCCGGACCACGAGCTGCGCTACGAGATCGCCGACGAATACCTCGAGGTCGTGCAGGGCCTGTGGGACAGCTGGGACGACGACGCATTCGTGCGCGACCGCGCGAGCGGCCGCTTCTTCGATCGCGACAAGCTGCATACGCTCGATCACCAGGGCCGATTCTTCCAGGTCGCGGGCCCGCTGAACATCCAGCGCTCGCCGCAGGGGCAGCCGGTGATCTTCCAGGCCGGCTCGTCCGACACCGGGATCGGCCTCGCGGGCAAGTACGCGGATGCCGTGTTCACGCATTCGCCGTCGATCGAGGAAACGGCCGCGTTCACGCAACGCGTGAAACAGAGCGCGATCGAGCACGGGCGGCAGGCCGGCGACGTGAAGATCTTCCCCGGCGTCGGGCCGATCGTCGGCCGCACGGCCGCCGAAGCGGAGGACAAATACCAGGCGATCCGCGACCTGCTGACGATCGACGAAGCGCTCGCGTACCTCGGCCGCTATTTCGATCATCACGATTTCACGCAGTACGCGCTCGACGCGCCGTTCCCGGAACTCGGCGAGCTCGGCCGCAACAGCTTCCGCTCGACCACCGACCGCATCAAGGCCGATGCGAAGCGCAAGGGCCTGTCGCTGCGCGAAACCGCGCTCGCGGTCGCGACGCCGCGCCCGAACTTCATCGGCACGGCGGAGCACGTCGCCGACGAGCTGATCCGCTGGCACGACGCGGGCGCCGGCGACGGCTTCATCCTCGGTTTTCCGGTCCAGGCGCAGGGCGTCGACGATTTCATCGAACTCGTGATCCCGGTGCTCGAGGCGCGCGGCCGCTACAGCCGCGACCTGCCCGGCGCCACGCTGCGCGACCACCTCGGTCTGCCGCGCAAGGCGAGCCGCTACGCGACGCCCGGCGCCGCCCAGGAAACGGCTGCCGAAGCGCACGCCTGACGCCGCCGGGCCGCCGCGCCGCCCATGCACGGCGGCGCCCCCGCCGATCGATCGATTCGAGGATTCCAACGACATGAGCGACACGACCCATCTCGGCGGCGCGCTGCCGCCGCTCTCTTCCCCCGGCACACGCGAGCCCGGCACGCATTTGCGGATCGTGCCCGCGCGCCACCGGTCGCGCACGGCCGGCACCGTGCTCGCGCTCGTGCTGATCGCGCTCACGCTGTATTCGCTCCTCGGCAACCCGCAATGGGGCTGGCCGGTGTTCGCCGAATGGTTCCTGTCGCCGCCGGTGCTGTCGGGGCTCGCGCGCACGCTGGTGCTGACGCTGCTCGGCGCGGTGTTCGGCTTCGTGCTCGGCGCGTTCGTCGCGCTGGCACGGCTGTCGCGTTCGCGCCTGCTGTCCGCCAGCGCATGGGTCTTCGTGTGGCTGTTCCGCTCGATTCCGCTGATCGTGCTGCTGCTGATCCTGAACAACCTCGGCTACCTGTACGAGCACGTGCGGCTCGGCGTGCCGTTCACCGACATCGTCTGGTTCGACACGCCGACCACCGATTTGATCAGTCCGTTCCTCGCGGCCGTGCTCGGCCTCACTCTGAACCACGCGGCGTTTTCCGCGGAAGTGATTCGCGGCGGCATTCTCGCGGTCGACCAGGGGCAGCTCGAAGCGGCCGCCGCGCTCGGGCTGCCGCGCGGCCGCCAGACGTCACGGATCGTGCTGCCGCAGGCGATGCGCGCGATCCTGCCGACCGCGTTCAACGACCTGATCTCGCTCGCGAAAGGCACGTCGATGGTCTACGTGCTCGCGATGCCCGAGCTGTTCTACACGGTGCAGGTGATCTATCGCCGCAACCTCGAAGTGATTCCGCTGCTGATGGTCGCGACCGTCTGGTACCTGATCATCCTGACCGTGTTGTCCGCGATCCAGGTGCAGGTCGAGCGGCACTATGCACGCGGCGCGCTACGCAATCCGCCGCCGTCCGTGCTCACGTTCGCGCTCGCACGCATAGCAGGGCTGTGGCGGCGTGTCGCGCCGCGCCGCGCGGCATCGATCGCGCAGGCACGCGGCGACGCCGGCACGCACGCCGATTCCGGGGCCAACGTGTCGCGCACCGGCGGCGAAGTGGCCGTGCATGGCGTGTCGAAGCAGTTCGGCATGCAGCGCGTGCTCGACAACGTGTCATTCGTCGCGCCGCGCGGCAGCGTGACGGTGATCGTCGGGCCGTCCGGCTCCGGCAAGTCGACACTGCTGCGCACGATCAACCATCTCGAACGCGTCGACGACGGCTTCATCGACATCGACGGCGAACTGATCGGCTATCGCCGCGACGGCGACGTGCTGCACGAACTGAGCGAACGCGACGTGCTGAAGCGGCGCACGGCTGTCGGCATGGTGTTCCAGAACTTCAACCTGTTCCCGCACCTGACGGTGCTCGAGAACCTGATCGAAGCGCCGATCGCCGTCGCCGGCGTGACGCGCGATGCGGCCGAGCACACCGCGCGCACGCTGCTCGCGCGGGTCGGCCTCGCGGATAAAGCCGATGCGTACCCGCGCCAGTTGTCCGGCGGCCAGCAGCAACGCGTCGCGATCGCGCGAGCGCTTGCGTTGCGGCCGAAGGTGCTGCTGTTCGACGAGCCGACGTCGGCACTCGATCCCGAACTCGTCAACGAAGTGCTCGACGTGATCAAGGAACTCGCGCGCTCGGGCACGACGCTCGTGATCGTCACGCACGAGATCGGCTTCGCACGCGAAGTGGCGGACAACGTGCTGTTCATGGAGCGCGGGCGCATCGTCGAGGCCGGGCCGCCCGCCGTCGTGCTCGATGCGCCGTCGCATTCGCGCACCCGCGCGTTCCTGTCGCGGGTGCTGTGATGCGCGCCGCTTTCGACCTGGGAGGTACCGCGCGATGACCGATCGACGCCAGTTCATCACGGCCGCGCTGGTCGCGGCATCGGGCCTGTCGTGGCACGCGGCACGGGCGGCGGCCGCCACGGCCGACCTCGACCCGCGCCAGGCCGGCCGCCTGCGCGCAAGCCCCGACGACGCGGCCATCCGCGCGGCCAGCGGCTACCGCTGGGTGCGCGACGGCGCGTTCACGGTCGCGATCTCGCCGCACGCGCCGCCCGTGTCGACCTATGCGACCGACGCGCGCACCGTGGTCGGCGCCGATCCCGACTATGCGCAATTGGTCGCTGACACACTCGGCCGCACGCTCGTGCTGCTGCCGATCGCGTGGGCCGACTGGCCGCTCGGGCTGACGTCCGGCAAGTACGACGCGGTGATCTCGAACGTCGGCGTGACCGAGAAGCGCAAGGAGAAATACGATTTCACGACCTACCGGCTCGGGCTGCACGGCTTCTACGTGCGCACCGCCAGCCCGATCGCGAAGATCGCGGAACCGAAGGACATCGCGGGTTTGCGGATCATCACCGGCGCCGGCACGAGCCAGGAGCGCATCCTGCTCGAATGGAGCAAGCGTAACGTCGCGCAAGGGCTGAAGCCGGCCGAACTGCTCTATTTCGATGACGATGCGACGGCGCGCGTCGCGCTGCTGTCGGGCCGCGCGGATGCGGAGCTGAACCCGAATGCGTCGCTCGCGTACGAGGCCGCGCGCAGCGGCAAGATCCGCCGCGTCGGCGTGGTCAATGCGGGCTGGCCGGCGAATGCGGACGTCGCGATCGCGACGCGTCGCGGCAGCGGGCTCGCGCCCGCGCTGACGCTGGCGACCAATGCGCTGATCGGCAATGGCCGCTACGGGCAGGCGCTGGCGCGCTGGGGCTTGCAGAGCGAGGCGATCGCGCGGGCGGAGACCAATCCGCCGGGGTTGCCGTCGTTCTGAGCGTTCAATGCACGCGCTCCGTCATCCCGTGATGGCGATGCCGGGGCGCTCGGCTGGCGGCTGGTCCCTCTACGCCGGCACCGCCGCCTGATGGCGGTCGAGTTCCGCGACATGCGCATGAATCGCCGGTATCAGCTCACGCCCGTAAGCCAGCGCATCGTCGAGCGGATCGAAACCGCGAATCAGGAACGTCGATACGCCGAGCCGGTAATACGCGCCCAGCGCCCGCGCGACCTGCTGGGGCGTGCCGACCAGCGCGGTCGAATTCCAGCGCGCGCCGGTCAGGTTCGCGACCCCCATCCACAGCCGCTCGTCGAGCACATCGCCCTGCGCGGCGGCGGCCATCAGCCGCTGCGAGCCCGCATTCTGCGGCGCGTGACCGGCGATCGGCTGGCCATTCGCGAGTCGCGCCGCACGCACGCGCTCGCGGATCGCCTCGGCCTTCTCCCACGCGGCCGCCTCGGTATCGGCGACGATCGGCCGGAACGACACGCTGATGCGCGGCGCGCGCCCGAACGGCGCGGCGGCGGCCCGCACGCGCGCGATCTGCTCGCGCACCGCGTCGAGCGGCTCGCCCCACGTCATGTAGACATCCGCATGCTCGCCCGCGACCGCAAGCGCGGCCGGCGACGAGCCGCCGAAATAGATCGGCACGTGCGGCCGCTGCGCGCCCTTCACGAGCGGCGACGCGCCGCGCAGCCGATAGAACGCGCCGTCGTGATCGACCGGCGCATCGGCCAGCCAGATCCGTTTCAGCACGTCGAGATATTCGCCGGTGCGGCGGTAGCGGGCGTCGTGCGGCACGAAATCGCCGTCGCGCTGCAAGTCGGCGTCGTCGCCGCCGGACACCACGTTCAGCGCGAGCCTGCCGCCGCTGAACACGTCGAGCGTCGCGATCTGCCGCGCCGCGGCCGATGGCACGATCACGCCCGGCCGGTGCGCGAGCAGCAGGCGAATGCGTTCGGTCGCGGCGGCCGCGAACGACGCGACGATGAAGCCGTCCGCCGCGTTGCTGAAATGGCCGATCAGGATCTGGTCGAAGCCGGCGGCCTCGTGCGCCTGCGCGAAGCGGCGCACGTAGTCGGGCTGGACGGCCGCGCCGCCCGGCACGTCGACCTCCGCGCCGGGTGTCGCGGTGATCATGCCGATGATGTCGACTGGCATGTCGGGATGTCCTCGGGTATGTCGATCGGAAATCGCGGAAATCGTGACGATGGCCGCACGATCACTGCGCGGCGGCCGTCTTTTGCGCCGGCGCCGCGAACGCCCCCGCATACGAGCGGTCGAGCAGCTTCGACGTGTCGTACGCGGCCGGAATCACGCCGGACTTGTGCAGGAAGTCGGCCGTATTCTGCGCATCCTTCGCGGCCGTCTCGTCGACCGGGCCGACGCGCTGCCTGGCATTGTTGAGCCAGCGATACGCGACGTCGGGTTCGAGATTCGCGCGTTTCGCCCACAGGTCCGCGTACTCGCGCGGATGGCTGTCGACCCACTGGCGTGCGACCACCACGCGCCGCAGGAAATCGGTGATTTCGGCGCGCTTGCCTGTCGCGGCCTGCTCGTTCGCGGCGACGAAGCTAAGCGCGGGCATCAGCCCCTGCGCGGTCGTCACGGGCCGCGCGCCCTGCCGCAATGCGAGCGTGCTGACGAACGGCTCCCACAGCGACACCGCGTCGACCGAGCCGTTCGCGAGCGCATTGGTCGCGTCGATCGGCATCAGGTACGCGTACTTCACCGAATCGGCGCGAAGCCCCGCGTGTTCGAGCGCACGCAGCACGAGCTGCTGGCTCCACGCGCCGCGCCATACCGCGATGGTCTTGCCCTGCAGATCGGCCACGGTGCGCACCGGCGAATTCTTCGGCACGAGGATCGCGACGCCGTCGAGGCTCTGCCGCGACACCGCGACGACCTTGACCGGCGCGCCGCGCGCGGCCAGCGTGAGCAGCGCGGAATCGCCGAGGAAGCCGACGTCGATCGCGTTGCCGTTCAGGCTTTCGGCCACCGGTGCGGCGGCCTGGAAGTGCTTCCACTCGATCGTGTAAGGCAGGTCCTTCAGCGCGCCGGACGCCTCCATCGACGCCTGGATGTTGAAGTAGTTCTGTTCACCGACACGCAGCGTGACGGTGTCTTTGGCGATGCCCGGCTGCGCGGCGAGCGCCAGCAAGAGCGCCGTGACGATTCGGCTCAGCAACATGATCTCCCGGAAGGTTGGCGGGCGGCCTTGCGATGGCGACGCCCTTTGTCCGTTTTGTCCGCCGTGCGAAACCGCCGGCGCAACGGATGGAACCGGTGAAGATACGTCGATCCACTTCATGACACAAACGCAATATTCTTCTATGTAAAGATGCAAATGTTTTATGACTCGCTCGCGTGCGTGCGCGGCTCGTCGTCCGCCGATGCCTCTCGAAGTTCGAAGGGTTCCTCGACAGATATTTCGTGCACGAAATAAACTACGAACTATATTTCGCATACGAAATAAACACCCGAGCGAGGACGCCCATGACCGCCGAACCCATCGAATTTTCCGCCGCCGACGGCTACATGCTGCACGGCACGCTGTGGTCGCCGGACGCGGCGCCGCGCGCGCTGATCCTGATCCATCCAGCGACGGCCGTGCCTGAGCGGCTGTATGCGGGCTTCGCGCGCTTCCTGACCGAACGCGGTTTCGCGGCGTTGACCTACAACTATCGCGGCATCGGCGCATCGCGACCCGCGCGGCTGCGCGCGTTGCAAGCCCGCATGCGCGACTGGATGGAGCTCGACGTGGGCGCCGCGACCGCGTGGGCCCGGCACGCGTATGAAGGGCTGCCGTTGCTGGCCGTCGGCCACAGCGTCGGCGGTCACGCGATCGGGCTGTCCGGCGCGACGACGCATCTGCGCGCGGCCGTGCTGATCGCCGCGCATGCGGGCAGCACGCGGCTGATCGCGCAGGCGGCCGAACGCCTGAAGGTGCGGCTGATCCTGCGCGTGCTCGGCCCGCTGACGTCCGCGTTGCTCGGCTACGTGCCCGGCAAGCGGCTCGGGCTCGGCGAGGATCTGCCGGCCGGCGTGTTCCGCGAATGGAGCCGCTGGACGACGCTGCCCCACTACTTCTTCGACGATCCGACGCTCGGCGCGGCCGAACGCTTCTCGAAGCAGCAGTTGCCGATCCTCGCGCTCGGCTTCGACGACGATCCGTGGGCGAACCCGGCCGCGATCGGCCTGCTGGTAAGCTATCTGACCCGCGCGAAGGTCGAACGCCGCCAGATCGATCCGCGCGCGGCGGGCAGCGGCCCGGTCGGGCACATGGGCTTCTTTCGGAGCCGGCCCGGCACCGTGCTGTGGCCCGACGTCGCCGACTGGCTCGCGCAGGCGCTCGACACGCCGCACACCGCGGGCCGTCCCTCCCTTTCCATTGCAGCCGGGAACCCAGCTTGAGCGAAGACCGACGACTGTTTTTCATGTTGAACATCGGCCAGCGACGCGTGCAGCGCTGGATCGACCGCAAGGCCGAAACCGAGACGCGCGCGAGCGCCGCGCAGGCCGGCGCGCTGTTCTGTCTCGCCAGGCAGGACGGTGCGCTGATCGGCGAAGTCGGCGCCGCATTGCAGCTCGCGCCGTCCGCGATGACGGGGCTCGCCGACCGGATGACGAAGGCTGGCCTCATCACGCGTCATGCCGATTCGGACGACGGCCGCGCGACGCGGCTGTACCTGACCGACGCAGGCCATGCGGCACTCAAGCGTGCGCGTGTGCTGCTGCGCGAACTCAACGGCAAGCTGTGCGACGGGTTTTCCGACGCCGAACTCGACGTCGTCGCGCGCTGGCTGCACACGTTGCAGGAGCGCTTTCCGGCGGAGCGCTGAGCAGCGCATCACGCGCGCGCGACCGGCACGCGCCGACGTCCATCGCAAGCGATTGCGATTCGCGTTTTCGATTCGATTTTCATGCCGCCGCAACGGCAAATCTTGCATGCCGGACGCCTGCTTCCGGCAACGCTTTCCGGCTACGTCCTGTTACAAAAAACCGCCTGTTGCGCGGCATTCGAATCGCCTACATTGCAATCCACTTCGACACATTCGTCGCATGCCCGGACTGGCGTTCCCGTCGGGTCGACATCGCAGGACACACCCGACAAGCAATCAAAACGAAGAGGAGTCTTAACCGAAGTGCTGGCGGCATCCAGCGCACGCGGATCGCGATGACTGAAACGGCATGCTGAACGGCACGTCACGACATGCGCGGCACGATTCGCCGCGCCCCGGCTCGCGTCGTCTCGTCGTGCCCCGCCATCGCATCCGCACCTCACCGAGGAGTCGTCCATGCGACGCATGATCGTGTCCCATCCGCTTGTCACCCGCCTGTCCGCCGCGATGGCGCTGGCCGCCGCCGCCGTGGCGCACGCCGAACCCGTCGTCGTGTCCGGCCCGAGCCCGTTCGCCGCATGCACCGTCGGCGGCCCGGGCACCAACTACGTGAATGCAGAAGTCGAACCGTGGCTCGCGGTCAACCCGGCGAACCCGAACAACATGATCGGCGTGTGGCAGCAGGACCGCTGGTCGAACGGCGGCGCCCACGGGCTCGTCGCCGGCTACACGTTCGATGCGGGCGCGACCTGGGCGCGCACGCCGCAGCCGTTCAGCGCATGCGCGCCGGGCGGGCTGAAATACGAGCGCGCGTCCGATCCGTGGGTCTCGTTCGGGCCGGACGGCACCGCATACTCGGTATCGATTTCGTTCAACCAGTCGAACAACGCCAACGCGGTCGGCGCGTCGGTGTCGACCGACGGTGGGCAAACGTGGAGCAGCCCGGCCGTGCTGCTCGCGAACGACGAACCGACGACGCAGTTCTTCAACGACAAGGAATCGGTGACCGCCAACCCGGTGAAGGCCGGCACCGCCTACGCGGTATGGGATCGTCTCGAGCTGCCGAACGGCAACCCGTACGCGAACCTGCACACGAAGGCGTACCGCGGGCCGACGCTGTTCTCGAAGACGACCGACGGCGGCAAGACGTGGAGCGCCGCGAAGGTGATCGTCGACGTGCCGTCGCGCCAGCAGACGATCGGCAACCAGATCGTCGTCGATCCGAAGAGCGGCACGCTCTATGATTTCTTCGACCTGATCCAGCCGCCGTTCAACAAGGCGGCCGGCAAGGTCGCATTCATCAAGTCGACCGACGACGGCGCGACGTGGACCAAGCCGCAGGTCATCGCGGGGCTGCAGACGGTCGGCGTCACGGACCCGAACACCGGCGAACCCGTGCGCACCGGCGACATCATTCCGGAACCCGCGATCGATCCCGCATCCGGGCAGCTCTACGTCGTGTGGCAGGACAGCCGCTTCAACGGCGGCGCGTACGACGAGATCGCGCTATCGACGTCGAAGGATGGAGGCGCGACCTGGAGCGCGCCGCAACAGGTGAACACGCCGACCGGGCGCCCCGCGTTCAATCCGTCGGTGCGCGTCGACAACACGGGCGCGGTGATGGTCACGCACTACGACTTCCGCGACCTGCAGGCCGGCAACACGACGACGCTGCCGACCGGCTTCTGGCGCAAGATCTCGCATGACGGCGGCGCCACGTTCGCCGACGAGCGGCGCGTCGGCGGCCCGTTCGACATGAAGCTCGCGCCCAACGCCGAAGGGTTCTTCATCGGCGACTACCAGGGGCTCGACGTGCTCCCGTCGTCGTCGTTCCATCCGTTCTTCGTGCAGACCAACGCGGGCAACCTGACGAACCGCACCGACGTGTTCTTCGCGCCGTAACGCGCGCCTGGCCACCTCGCCGCCGCTCCGACGCCATGCGTCGCGCGGCGGCGGGCGCAGGTTCAGCGCATCAATGCATGTCGGTCAGCACGATGCGCCCGTCGACCTTCCCTTCCCGCAGCTTCGCGAAGATGTCGTTGATGTTGCCGAGCCGGTCGCGGTGGATGTGCGCGCGTACCAGACCGTCCGCCGCGAAATCGAGCGATTCCTGCAGATCGCGCCGCGTGCCGACGATCGACCCGCGCACGGTGATGCCGTTCAGCACGGTCGAGAAGATCGGCAGCGGGAAATCGCCCGGCGGCAAACCGTTGAGCGCCACCGTGCCGCCGCGCCGGACCATCCCGAGCGCCTGCGCGAACGCGCTGCGCGATACGGCCGTGACGAGCACGCCGTGCGCGCCGCCGATTTCCTTCTGGATCACTTTCGCGGGGTCGTCGATCGACGCGTCGATCGTCAGGTGGGCACCCAGTTGCCGCGCCAGCGCGAGCTTGTCGGGGGAAATGTCGATGGCCGCGACGTGCAGGCCCATCGCACGCGCATATTGCACGGCCACGTGCCCGAGGCCGCCGATGCCGGAAATCGCGAGCCACTGGCCCGGGCGCGTGTCGGTGACCCGAATGCCCTTGTAGACCGTGACACCCGCGCACAGGATCGGCGCGATCTCGTCGAACGCGACCTGCGCGGGCAACTGGCCGACGTAATCGGGATCGGCCAGCACGTATTCCGCGTAGCTGCCGTTCACCGAATAACCGGTGTTCTGCTGCCCATGGCACAGCGTTTCCCAGCCCGTGCAGCAGTACTCGCAATGGCCGCAGGCCGTATAGAGCCACGGCACGCCGACGCGATCGCCCTCGCGCACGTGCGTGACGCCCGCGCCGACCGCCGCGACGATCCCCACGCCTTCATGGCCCGGGATGAACGGCAGCGAGGGCTTGACGGGCCAGTCGCCGTCGGCCGCGTGCAGATCGGTATGGCAAACGCCCGACGCCTTGATGTTGACGAGAATCTGGCCGGGCCCCGGTGCGGGGATCGGGACCTCCTCGATGCGCAACGGCTCGCCGAACGCGTGTACCACGGCCGCTTTCATGGTCTGGGTCATGCGTTGCTCCTGTCTGGTCGATGAGCAACCCAGTATCCGGTTTCGGCATCGGAGCACGTTGATACGCGTCAACGCACCGGAACGGATGCAGCGGTCACCGCGGCTTCGCCACGATCGGCAGCGCTCGACGCGAAAGCTCGAGCCGTCGATTACACGCCGCCCCCGCCGCTCGCGCCACCCCTTCACCATTCCGACAGAAACCCGACGAGATCCTGCCATTCGGCTTGGATTTTGACATGATATAACATATCATTTCGCGTGCTCGTCCACCGGATGCCGTTCCAACCAGGTGGCCGCGCCTTGCCGAGCCATGTTCCAACGGGTCATTGCGCGTCAATGATGCAACAATATATCGTATCTAACGGTGGCCCGCATCGCTCGTTATCCGACCCGATTCCAACCGATTCACCGACCATGCGCGACCTCCCTCGCTTACCGCTTCGCCCGCTCTCGTCCCTGTCGCTGATGCTGTGCGCCGCCGTCGCTCACGCGCAGACCGATGCGCCCGCCGCGTCCGGCACGCCTGCCGCCGCACCCGCACCGCTCGCACCGATCTTTGTGACCGCGAACCCGCTCGGCGACACCGAACTGATCGCACCGACCGTCCAGCTTTCCGGCGACGCGCTGACGCGCCGCCAGGCCGATTCGCTCGGCGAAACGCTCAACGGGCTGCCCGGCGTGTCGACCACCACCTACGGGCCGATGGTCGGCCGCCCGATCATCCGCGGGATGGACGGCGACCGGATCAGGCTGCTGCAGAACGGCGTCGCGGCGTATGACGCGTCGTCGCTGTCGTACGATCACGCGGTGCCGCAGGACCCGCTGTCGATCGAGCGCGTCGAGATCGTGCGCGGCCCGGCCGCGCTGCTGTATGGCGGCAACGCGGTGGGCGGCGTGGTCAACACGATCGACAACCGGATTCCGCGCGAAGCGATCGAAGGCGTGACGGGCGCGCTCGACGCCCGCTACGGCGGCGCGAATTCCGTGCGCGCCGGCGCCGCGCAGGTCGAAGGCGGCAACGGCCGCTTCGCGTTCCACGTCGACGCATTCGATCGCGAAACCAGCAAGCTACGGATTCCCGGCTATGCGCGCAGCAGCCAGCAACGCGCGATCGACGGCCCCGACACGCCGCAACCGGAAGGCAACGTTCCGAACAGCGACGGGCGCGTGCACGGCGGTGCGCTCGGCGCGTCGTACACGTGGGCGGACGGTTTCGCGGGCCTGTCGTACAGCGGCTACGAATCGAACTACGGCTCCGTCGCGGAAAGCGCCGTGCGGCTGCGGATGCGCCAGGAACGCCTCGCGCTCGCTTCCGAGGTGCGCAACCTGAGCGGGCCGTTCACGAAGCTGAAATTCGATTTCGCGTACACCGACTACCGCCACAAGGAAGTGGACAACGGCGAGACGGCGACCACCTTCCGCAATCGCGGCTACGAGGCGCGCATCGAGGCACGCCATCGCAAGATCGGGCCGTTCGAAGGCGCGATCGGCGTGCAGTTCGGCCAGAACACGTTCTCGGCGCTC
Organism: Burkholderia sp. BCC0097; assembly: GCF_902832985.1. Classification (NCBI taxonomy): domain Bacteria; kingdom Pseudomonadati; phylum Pseudomonadota; class Betaproteobacteria; order Burkholderiales; family Burkholderiaceae; genus Burkholderia; species Burkholderia sp. BCC0097. The sequence continues at coordinate 1,164,416 of NZ_CADFDM010000001.1, read as the reverse complement.
GGCGACGAAATGCTCGTGCCGTCCACCCGCACCAACAGCGTCGCGTTGTTCGGCCTCGAGGAATGGCAGGTCGTCCCGGCGCTGAAGCTGAGCCTCGGCGGCCGGTTCGAGCACGTGAAGGTCGATCCCGATCCGGCGGGCGTCGAGAAATTCGCGGGCGCGCAGCCGCGCGACTTCAACGCGGGCAGCCTGTCGGCCGGCGCGCTGTTCTCGCTGACGCCGGTATGGTCGGTCGCGGCGAACGTCGCCTACACCGAACGCGCGCCGACCTTCTACGAGCTGTATTCGAACGGTCCGCACGATGCGACCGGCCAGTTCCTGATCGGCAACCCGAACGCGTCGAAGGAAAAGGCCGTGTCGACCGACCTGTCGCTGCGCTATGCGAGCGGGCCGAACCGCGGCAGCGTCGGCGTGTTCTACAACCGCTTCTCGAACTATCTGACCGAGTACAACACCGGCCGCGTGGTGGACGACGACGGCGAGCCCGTCGCGCCCGGCACCGACGGCTCGCTCAACGAGGCGATCTACCGCGGCGTGCGCGCCGAGTTCTACGGCGTCGAGCTGGACGGCAAGTGGCGTGCGTTCTCGCGGCGCGGCCACACGGTCGATCTCGAACTGACGGCCGACTACACCCACGCGCGCAACGTCGACACGGGCCAGCCGCTGCCGCGCATCGCCCCGCTGCGTGCGACGCTCGCGGCCGACTACGGCTATGGCCCGTTCGGCGCGCGGGCGCAGGTCACGCATGCATGGTCGCAACATCGCGTGCCCGACAACGACTTCTCGACGGACGGCTATACGTCGCTCGGCGTGATGGTGACGTACAAGTTCCGCGTCGGCCCGACGCACTGGCTCGCGTACCTGCGCGGCGACAACCTGACGAACCAGGAGATTCGCTACTCGACGTCGGTCGTGCGCGGTTTCGCACCGGAGGGCGGCCGCAGCGTCATGGCCGGATTGCGCACCACGTTCTGACCCTCCATGGCTCGCGGCGCCTGCCGCGGGCTCCCGGCGTGCCGGCATGGCACGCCGGTTCCGTGTATTCCTCCATTGCGCCACTCGGGCGGCGCCCTCCGGTCGTCAATATCGGTTTCCTGCCTCGATCCCCCGCCACGAAATTCCGCCATTTATCCATAAATCAGAACGCAATCATCAGATGATTGTATTGAGTGATGGGATTTTATATTTCACGAGTCAAAACAGTTTCGAATTTCATGCATAAACCTTTGAATTGCCGATGCCTTCAAATTATTGATCTGGATCAATAACGCCCATCCGGCAAGCCCCTCTTCAGTAAAAAACCCAATATCAGGGTTTTTGAAGGGTAAAGAATCATCCCGAATACCCGTTAAATCCGGCACGAGCCCGTATCTGGTCGAACGATAAATTCCAATTGCCAACCACACGCGCAGGGGCACAACGTGAAAATCGCCAGAATGAGCATCAAGACCAAACTCCTTGGCGGCTTCGGCCTGCTCGCCGCAATCGTCGTGATCGTGTCGGGGGTGGCCCTCAAGGCCCTGTCCGATACGAACACCGAGTTTTCGCGCTACATGAACGGCATCAACGCACGGGCGAACCTGTCCGCGCAAATCCGCACCGCGGTCGACCGGCGCGCGATCGCCGCGCGCAACCTGGTGCTGGTCACCAAGCCATCGGACGTCGAGGCCGAACTGGCCGAGGTGAATCGGTCGCACAAGGACGTGCAGGCGCATCTCGCGAAACTCCAGGAACTCATGGCGAACGCGACGGACACTTCCGATCGCGCACGCGAGCTGGTAGCCGACATCGTGCGCATCGAGGCCAGCTACGGGCCCGTTGCGCTGCGCATCGTCGGACTCGCGCAGGCCGGCAAGAAGGACGACGCGATCGTCGACATCGACGACAATTGCCGTCCGTTGCTCGCGCAACTGGTACGGGCGACCGACGCCTACGCGACCTATACGCACGAACGCGAAATCGCGATCGCGCAGGCGTTCGCGGATCGTTATGCGTTAGAGCGCAATCTGCTGGCCGGCATCTGCCTGATCGCCGTCGCGATCGCGGCCTGCGGCGGCCTGTGGCTCACACGCAAGATCACGGTGCCGATCGGCGCGGCCGTGGACGTCGCGCGCACGGTGGCGAACGGCGATCTCGGCAGCCGTATCGAGGTGCGCGGCAACGACGAAACGCGCGACCTGCTCGACGCGCTGCGCACGATGAACGAACGGCTGATCGGCATCGTCGGCCGCGTGCGCGATTCGTCGAACAGCATCGCGCACGCGGTGAGCGAGATCGCCTCGGGCAACCTCGACCTGAGCCAGCGCACCGAGGAACAGGCTGCGTCGCTGCAGGAAACCGCGGCGACGATGGAGCAATTCACGTCGACGGTGCGCCTGAACGCGGAAAACGCACAACAGGCCAGCACGCTCGCCGCGAATGCGTCGGACGTCGCGCACCGCGGCAGCTCGGTGGTCGGCCGCGTGGTCGACACGATGACGGAGATCGGCCACAGCTCGTCGAAGATCGCCGACATCACGGGCATCATCGAAGGCATCGCGTTCCAGACCAACATCCTCGCGCTCAACGCGGCGGTCGAAGCGGCCCGCGCGGGCGAACAGGGCCGCGGCTTCGCGGTCGTCGCGAGCGAGGTCCGCAATCTCGCGCAGCGCTCGTCGACGGCGGCCAAGGAAATCAAGGAACTGATCACCGCGTCGGTGCAGACGATCCGCGACGGCTCGGCGCTCGCCGGCGAAGCCGGCAAGACGATGTCCGACGTCACGCAAGCCGTGGCGCGCGTGACGGACATCATGGGCGAGATCGCCGCCGCATCGGCCGAGCAAAGCCGCGGCATCGACCAGGTGAACCTGACGATCACGCAGATGGACGAGACGACGCAGCAGAACGCGGCGCTCGTCGAGCAGGCGGCGGCCGCATCGAAGTCGCTCGAGGCGCAGGGCCGCGAGTTGTCCGAAACGGTCGCCGCGTTCCGGATGCCGTCCGGCGCACATGGGGCGTCGCCGGGCACGCGTGCTCAGGAAACCGACGTGCGTCACTGGCAACCGGCTGCCGCGTAACGGCATACGCGAACCAGACGAAGATGCGCATGCCGTTCCGTTCGTGCGCCAGTGTCACGCAGGCGCACGCCCTTCGCTCTCTCCCCGCGGGGCCTTGAGCGCACTGCGTTTGCAGTGACGCGCAAATTTCGGTCCCGCTCGGGCCTCGCGCGTGGCGGCACCCTCGTCATGGATAGCGCCCGACATGCGCGCCCGCATCGTGCATCGACACAGACTTTTAAAACGCACGAATGACGAGTATCCTAAAAAAGCACTTTTCGACCGGACGGCGAATCGCGTTCCCTGACTCCCGTCCGATCGCCTTGCGGCCCCATCGTCCCGCGCACCGCGCGGCGATGGCGGCGTCTGTCTCTCGCGCCCTGGCCGCACGACCCTTCCCCAACAATCGTCAGGAGAGCTGGTGAGCCGACTCGTCGTCGTATCCAATCGCATCGCAGATCCCCGTAAAGCCGCGGCCGGCGGGCTCGCCGTCGCCGTGAAGGACAGCCTGCAGGAAACCGGCGGCGTCTGGTTCGGCTGGAGCGGCAGGCTACGCGGCGGCGACGATCAGGCCACGCATGGCGACGAGGTGCAGATCCAGAACGTCGGCGGCATCCAGCTCGCGACGGTCGACCTCGATCCGCAGGATTACGACGCTTACTATCTCGGCTACTCGAACAACGTGCTGTGGCCGGTGTTTCACTACCGGCTCGATCTCGCGCAGTTCGACCGGCGCTTCGCCGACGGCTACCGACGCGTGAACCAGCTGTTCGCGCGCAAGCTGCGCACGCTGCTGCGACCCGACGACGTCATCTGGGTGCACGACTATCAGCTGATTCCGCTCGCGGCCGAGCTGCGCGCGATGGGCTGCACGAATCCGATCGGCTTCTTCCTGCACATCCCGATGCCGCCGCCGCCGATCATGGCCGCGATCCCTGAACACGAATGGCTGATGCGCTCGCTGTTCGCGTACGACCTCGTCGGCTTCCAGACCGAATCGGATCTGCTCCACTTCGAGCATTACGTCGAGGCCGAAGCCGGCGCCGCGCGGCTGCCCGACGGCCGGCTGCGCGCGTTCGGCCGCACGCTGTCGGCCGGTGCGTTTCCGATCGGCATCAACGTCGACGAATTCGAAGCGCTCGCGCGCGATCGCGACGGCCTCGACATGTTCGAACGCATGCGCGACGAATATTCGCGCCGTCAGCTGCTGGTCGGGGTCGACCGGCTCGATTACACGAAAGGGCTGCCGCAGCGCGTGCATGCGTTCCGCGAGTTGCTCGAACACTATCCGGAGAACCGCGACCGCGCGACGCTGATCCAGATCGCCGCGCCGAGCCGCGAGGATCTCGGCGCCTACGACGATCTGCGGCGCGAAATGGACAGTCTGTGCGGCGCGATCAACGGCGACTACGGCGAGCTCGAATGGATGCCGATGCGCTACATTCACCGCACCGTCGCGCGCAAGCGGCTGCCGGGCCTCTACCGTGCAAGCCGGGTCGCCCTCGTCACGCCGCTGCGCGACGGAATGAACCTCGTCGCGAAAGAGTTCCTCGCCGCGCAGGACGCGGCCGACCCGGGCGTGCTCGTGCTGTCGCGTTTCGCGGGCGCGGCCGAGCAACTGAAGTCGGCGCTGCTCGTCAATCCGTACGACACGCAAGGCACCGCGCAGGCGATCCAGCGCGCGCTGACGATGCCGCTCGAAGAGCGCCGCCAGCGTCACGCGGCGCTGATGGCGATCATGCGCAAGACCGACGTGCACTGGTGGCGCACGCGCTTTCTGGAAGCCCTTACCGAAGCGGCCGAAGTCGCGGCCGCGACCGAATCCTGATGCACTGACGCGCTGACGCGCGTTCACGCGTCCGTCGTCTCGGCGGGCATTCGAGCACGACCCACGACGTTCGACCGATACGTGTGCGTCGCTCATGGCGGCGCCGTGGCGGGAAAGAAGGGAAAGAAAACGCGCGGCGTCGGCAGATCGACACGCGCCGCTCGCCAGTCCGCGCAGCGGCTTCAATGATCGGGCCCGTGCGGCCGGCGGTACGCGATGAAATCGCGCTCGACTGTAGACGCCTGCTCCGTTTCGATCGCGCCGCCGCGCACGCTCGTTTCGTCACCGGATAGCGCCGCCGTCGCCGACGGCGGTTCGGTGTGCCCATCGATCAGCGCCTGCAGCACGTCGCGTTCGAGCACCTCGCACTGCAGCAGCCGTCGCGCGATACGTTCGAGCGCGTCGCGACGTTCGCCGAGCGTCGCCGCGACGCGCGCATGCGCATCGGCCAGCAGCATGCGTACCTCGTCGTCGATCATGCGCGCGGTGTGCTCGCTGCAGCGGCCGTCGCCCGCCTGCCAAGCGCCGGGCATGCCCTGGCGTGCGTCGCCGTCGTCGAACGTCGCAAGCCCGATCTTCTCGCTCATTCCGTATTGCATGACCATGTGGCGCGCCATCGCAGTCGCGCGTTCGAGGTCGTTCTGCGCGCCGGTCGACACATCGCCGAACACGAGTTCTTCCGCCACGCGCCCGCCGAGCAGCGCGTCGATCCGGTCTAGCAACTCGCTGCGGCGCAGGACGTAGCGATCCTCGGTCGGCACCTGCTGCGTGTAGCCGAGTGCCGCGACGCCGCGCGGAATGATCGACACCTTCTTCACCGGGTCGCAATGCGCGCGGCTCTCCGCGACGAGCGCATGGCCGGCTTCGTGATACGCGATCGTCAGCTTCTCCTGCGCGTTCATCACGCGGCTCTTGCGCTCGAGGCCCGTCAGCGCGCGGTCGATCGCCTCGTCGAAGTCGGCCATGCCGACCGCCGGCTTGCCGAGTTCGGCCGCATGCAGCGCGGCCTCGTTGACGACGTTCGCGAGATCGGCGCCGACGAAGCCCGGCGTGCGCGATGCAAGCTCGCCGAGATCGACGTCGGCCGCGAGCTTCACGCGCTTCACGTGCACACCGAGGATCTGGCGGCGGCCGTTCACGTCGGGCCGGTCGATCGCGATATGACGATCGAAGCGGCCCGGCCGCAGCAGTGCGGGATCGAGAATCTCGGGCCGGTTCGTCGCGGCCATGATGATCACGCCGGTGCCGGCCTGGAAGCCGTCCATCTCGACCAGCAACTGGTTGAGCGTCTGTTCGCGTTCGTCGTTGCCCGACATCGGACCGACGCCGCGCACCTTGCCGAGCGCATCGAGCTCGTCGACGAATACGATGCACGGCGCCTTCTGCTGCGCCTGCTCGAACAGGTCGCGCACGCGCGCGGCGCCCACGCCGACGAACATCTCGACGAACGCCGAGCCGCTGATCGAGAAGAACGGCACGGCCGCCTCGCCGGCCACCGCACGCGCGAGCAGCGTCTTGCCCGTGCCCGGCGCGCCGACGACGAGCACGCCTTTCGGAATCTTGCCGCCGAGCCGCTGGTAGCGATCGGGATTGCGCAGGAACGCGACCAGTTGCTGCAGTTCGGCCTTCGCTTCGTCGATGCCCGCGATGTCGTCGAACGTGATGCCGGTTTCCTGCTGCACGTACACGCGCGCGCGGCTCTTGCCCATCCCGGTAAAGTCCTGCAGCCCGCCGCGCTTGCGCAGCATCATGTTCCACACGAACACGAGCAGCATGAGCGGGAGCAGCCACGACGCGAGCGACGCGATCCAGCCGGTGTCGGGCGTGCCGTGATAGCGGATGCCGGCGGCGGTCAGCGTGTCGATCAGGTGTTCGTCGGTCACGCGGCTGGTCGTGAAGTGCCACGGCGTGCCGGCTTGCCGCACGAGCGCGGCGTCGGACGCCGGCAGCATCGTGCCGGCCTGAGGCATCTTCAGCGTGCCCGAGATCGACGCCGGGCCGATCTCGAGATCGTCGACGAGCCGCGCGGCGACGAGCCGGTGAAAATCGCTGTACGCAATCGGCGTCGACGTCGGGTGCAGCATCAGCAACTGCGCGGCGAACAGCACGAAGAAGCCCGCGGCGATCAACAATCCCGGGTAGTCGAATTTCCTGTCCATGGCATCGGGCCGGCCGTATCTGCTGCGCGACGTGCACTCACGCCGGCACGCGCGCGCAACCCGCGCAACGGGTACGCGGCCGCGGCCGCGACGACCAGCCGAAAACGGCATGCATCCACGCCATCGTCGCCTCGCTGTCTCGCGTCGTTCGTCGCATCGATACCGCCTCGGCAACACCGTCGGCCGGCGTCGCGGGGGCGATCCTCGCCCGGGCAGCACGCCGTGACGCGCCGCCCCTGATTTCAGTCTAGTTCGCGAGCGGGCGTCGCGCACCGCTCGCCGTGCACGCGTCGAATCGTCCGACGAACGGCTTTCATCCGCCCCCTTGCCGCGTTATAGTCGCGTTCATGACATTTTCGTGACAGCCGCGTCGCGCCGCCGCGCGCGATACCGGCCGTTGCATTCCGCCCTGCGTCGCGGCCGCCAGCGCGGCGCCGGCGCACATCGAACGACACCGCCCACCACCCATTCGAGGAGCCCACGACGTGAACGACACCCCCGATCGCCCCGACGACCTTCCCGCCGATCCGGACCGCCGCCGAGTACTCGGCGGCCTCGCCGCGCTCGGTGCCGGTGTCGCGCTCGCCGGCTGCGAAACCACCGCGGGCAACGCGCCGCGCTCGGCCGCCGACTTGCGCGTCGACGAAGCGTTGCGCCAGCGCGTGCGCCACATCGTCGTGATCTATGCGGAAAACCGCAGCTTCGCGAACCTGTACGGCGATTTCCCGGGCGTGCGTCATCCGCTGAGCGAAGTGCGCCCCGAGCATGCGCAGCAACTCGATCGCGACGGCAAGACGCCGCTGCCGGTGCTGCCGAAGATCTGGGGCGGGCTCGTGCCGCAGGCGCAGGAAGTGGACGGCAAGCGCTACGCAATCGCCGAGCGCGACATCGACAAGCTGCCGAATGCGCCGTTCCGGATTACCGACGCGCAGGGGCAGCCGCTGCCGAACGGCGTGATCACGCGCGACCTGTGGCACCGCTTCTACCAGAACCAGATGCAGATCGCGGGCGGCCGCAACAACCAGTTCGCCGCATGGGCCGATTCGGGCGGCCTCGTGATGGGCCATTACCGCAATTCGGCCGACACGCTGCGGCTGTGGAATCTCGCGCGGCAATACACGCTGTGCGACAACTTCTTCATGGCGGCCTTCGGCGGCTCGTGGATGAACCACATGTTCCTGATCTCCGCGCAGCCGCCGCTGTATCCGGACGCGCACAAGCATCCGCATGCGGCGAAGCTGCTGTCGAAGGTCGAAGGTGACGACCCGACCGGCACGCGCCTGAAGCTCGCCGACGATTCGCCCGCGTCCGCGCTGGACGGCCCGCCGAAGTTCGCGGTCGACGGTCCGCTGACGCCGGACGGCTACGGCGTGAACACGATGGCGCCGCCGTACCAGCCGAGCTACGTGCCGCCGCCCGATCCGGGCAATGCCGCGTATGCGGACCCGGCCGATCATCGCGTGATGCCGCCGCAGGGCTACGCGACGATCGGCGACCGCCTGTCGGAAAAGAACATCGACTGGGCGTGGTACAGCGGTGCGTGGCAGTACGCGCTCGAGCATCGCGACACGGGCACGGTGCCCGATTTCCAGTACCACCACCAGCCGTTCAACTACTTCGTGAACTACGCGCCGGGCACCGAAGCACGCCGCAAGCACCTGCGCGACGCGGGGCTCGGCGACGAGCCGTCGACCAACCACTTCATCGCCGACATCGACGCGGGCCGCCTGCCGGCCGTCACGTTCTACAAGCCGCAGGGCAACCTGAACATGCACGCGGGTTATGCGGACATCGAATCGGGCGACCGTCACATCGCGACCGTGATCGACCATATCCGGCGCGGGCCGCAATGGGAGAACACCGTGATCGTGATGACCCACGACGAGAACGGCGGCTGGTGGGATCACGTCGCGCCGCCGGTCGGCGACCGCTGGGGCCCCGGCTCGCGAATTCCGGCGCTCGTGATCTCGCCGTTCGCGAAAAAGGGCTTCGTCGATCACACGCTGTACGACACGAACTCGATCCTGCGCTTCATCAGCCGCGTGCACGGCCTCGCACCGCTCGACGGCGTGGTGCTGCGCAACAACGCGTTCGCCGCGCGTGGCGAGACACCGCCGGGCGACCTGACGAACGCGCTCGAGCTCGGCTGACGACCGGCCGACCGCTGGAAACGGCGACGCCCCGGGCCACGCGATCGATGGCTCGGGGCGTCGTTCATTTCAGGGCCGACGAGGCTACGCGGCGCTACGCAATGCGTCGCGCATTGCAGTGCTCAGTGAGTGAATGGCGGCACGCGCGGCGCCCAAATGAAAACGTCCCGCCGCCGACAAGCAATGCCGGCGACGGGACGTCGAAGACGACGACGCTGCGTACCGTCAGCCGCCGATACGCTGCTCGATCTTCTTCATCGTGCCGGTCATTTCAGCCGGCAAGCGCAGCTTCAACGTATCGAACAGCGCCGCGTGCAGTTTCAGCTCCTCGCGCCATTCGTCGGCGTTCATCGACGTCACCGCATCGAACTGATCGCGCGTGAAATCGAGGCCGTCCCAGTGCAGGTCTTCATATGCAGGCGACACGCCGAACGCATGCTCGCCGCCGCCGCCCGTGCCTTCCAGCCGATCGAGCATCCACTTCAGCACGCGCATGTTCTCGCCGAAGCCCGGCCACACGAACTTGCCATTCGCGTCCTTGCGGAACCAGTTCACGCAATAGATTTTCGGCAGCTTCGCGCCGGCGGCTTCGAGTTGCTCGCCGAGCTTGAGCCAGTGCGCGAAATAATCGCTGACGTTGTAGCCGCAGAACGGCAGCATCGCGAACGGATCACGGCGCACGACGCCCTGCTGGCCGACGGCTGCCGCGGTCGTCTCGGAGCCCATCGTCGCGGCCATGTACACGCCTTCGACCCAGTCGCGCGCCTCGGTCACGAGCGGCACCGTCGTCGAGCGGCGGCCGCCGAAGATGAATGCGTCGATCGGCACGCCGGCCGGGTTCTCCCAGTCGTCGTCGATCGACGGGCACTGCGCGGCCGGCGCGGTGAAGCGCGAGTTCGGATGCGCGGCCTTGCGGCCGGTTTCCTTGCCGATCTCGGGCGTCCACGGATTGCCCTGCCAGTCGGTCAGCTTCGCGGGCGGCGTGTCGGTCAGCCCTTCCCACCACACGTCGCCGTCTTCCGTCAGCGCGACGTTCGTGAAGATCACGTTTTCCTTCAGCGTGGCGATCGCGTTCGGGTTGGTCTTCACGCCCGTGCCCGGCGCCACGCCGAAGAAACCGGCTTCCGGGTTGATCGCATACAGGCGGCCGTCGCGGCCGGGCTTCAGCCACGCGATGTCGTCGCCGATCGTCGTGACCCTCCAGCCGTCGAAGCCCTGCGGCGGAATCAGCATCGCGAAGTTGGTCTTGCCGCACGCGGACGGGAACGCGGCCGCGACGTGATATTTCTTGCCGGCCGGCGACGTCACGCCGAGGATCAGCATGTGTTCGGCGAGCCAGCCCTGATCGCGGCCCATCGTCGATGCGATGCGCAGTGCGAAGCACTTCTTGCCGAGCAGCGCGTTGCCGCCATAGCCCGAGCCGAAGCTCCAGATCTCGCGCGTTTCGGGGAAATGCACGATGTACTTGACCGGATTGCACGGCCACGGCACGTCCTGCTGGCCGGCTTCGAGCGGATGGCCGACGCTGTGCACGCACGGCACGAAGTCGCCGTCCTCGCCGAGCACGTCGTACACGTCGCGCCCCATGCGCGTCATGATCCGCATGTTCACCGCGACGTACGGGCTGTCCGACAACTCGACGCCGACGTGCGCGATCGGCGAGCCGAGCGGGCCCATCGAGAACGGCACGACGTACAGCGTGCGGCCGCGCATCGCGCCGCGGAACAGCCCGTTGAGCGTCTCGCGCATTTCGCTGGGCTCGATCCAGTTGTTGGTCGGGCCGACGTCGTCGCGCGACGCCGCGCAGATGAACGTGCGATCCTCGACGCGCGCGACGTCCGACGGATCGGATTGCGCGAGATACGAGTTCGGACGCTTCGCCGGATTCAGGCGCGTGAGCGTGCCCTGGTCGACCATCGCCTGGCACAGCGCATCGTATTCTTCCTGCGAACCGTCACACCACACGACGCGCTCGGGCTCCGTCAGTGCCGCGATGCGCGATACCCAGTCGATCAGCTTGCGATGTTTGACGAAAGCCGGCGGAGCGATCAGCGGGCCGTGCGTTGCTTCGGCCATAGTGTTTTGCGACATGGGGATGTCTCCAGATTATTAGGCGGGGATGGGGGTGCGGGGCGAGCCCGCGAGATGGGGAATGCGTGCGGGGCGCAGGAAGATGCGGCGCAAGAACTGGACGCGCGAGCGGAGCGCGCGTCGATGCCGCGATGCGTGCGAGAGAAGGTGAAGTCTCGTTAGAGGGTGCGAACGCGAGTTTCGCCATGCAAGCAACCTGCCATACAACTCCATGCCGGCCAGCATACCATCGCCGTTATTGGGCGGGCGTTGCGTTGCAACAAGAAACAACTGTGACCGCGCGCCGGCATGCGCGTTGCAGACAGGTGCTTTTTACGGCGACGTTGTGCACGCTTTGGGGACGAAACGAGCGCAACGACCGCCCCGCAAGGGTTTCGCTCGAGCGGCAATTTCAACCTGCCACGCGTCCGTACGCACACCGCTCACGCGGGTCGCACGAATTCGCGTTTTCGCTACTCAGGCAAACCCTGAATTAGGTTGTGTACACAAACATCCTGTTCGAATGCAATACGTCGTGAAAGTGTTGCATGGATAACGTGCCACACTCGCGCAGACAAAAAAGCCAGCCCCTTGGGGCTGGCTTCGTACTTCGGGTCCGACGACGATCAGAACTGGTTCATCGTGTTGTCCTTGCCCGCTGCCTTCAGCGCCGCTTCGCCGCTGAAGTATTCCTTGTGGTCGTCACCGATGTCCGAACCCGACATGTTCTGGTGCTTCACGCACGCGATGCCCTGGCGGATTTCCTTGCGCTGCACGCCAGCCACGTAGCCGAGCATGCCCTGGTCGCCGAAGTATTCCTTGGCCAGGTTGTCGGTCGACAGCGCAGCCGTGTGGTACGTCGGCAGCGTGATCAGGTGGTGGAAGATGCCTGCTTCACGCGATGCATCGGCCTGGAACGTACGGATCTTCTCGTCGGCGAGCTTGGCCAGTTCGGTTTCGTCGTATTCGACGCTCATCAGCTGCGCACGGTCGTAAGCCGACACGTCCTTGCCTTCGGCCTTCATCGCGTCGTACGCCTGCTGGCGGAAGTTCAGCGTCCAGTTGAACGACGGGCTATTGTTGTACACCAGCTTCGCGTTCGGGATCACCTTGCGGATCTCGCTGACCATGCCGCCGATCTGTGCGATATGCGGTTTTTCGGTTTCGATCCACAGCAGGTCGGCACCGTTCTGCAGCGACGTGATGCAGTCGAGCACGCAACGCGCTTCGCCCGTGCCGGCGCGGAACTGGAACAGGTTGCTCGGCAGGCGCTTCGGACGCAGCAGCTTGCCGTCGCGCTTGATGACGACGTCGCCGTTGCCCAGCTGGTCGGCCGACAGTTCTTCGCAATCGAGGAACGCGTTGTATTGATCGCCCAGGTCGCCCGGCTGATTCGTCACGGCGATCTGCTTGGTCAGGCCGGCGCCCAGCGAATCGGTACGGGCGACGATGATGCCGTCGTCCACGCCCAGCTCCAGGAATGCGTAGCGGATCGCGCGGATCTTCGCGAGGAAGTCCTCGTGCGGCACCGTGACCTTGCCGTCCTGGTGGCCGCACTGCTTCTCGTCCGACACCTGGTTTTCGATCTGGATGCAGCACGCGCCCGCTTCGATGAACTGCTTGGCCAGCAGGTAGGTCGCTTCCGCGTTGCCGAAGCCGGCGTCGATGTCGGCGATGATCGGCACGACGTGCGTGACGTGGTTGTCGATCTTTTCCTGGATCGCGGCCTTCGCGGTCGCGTCCTTCGCGGCATCCAGCTCGCGGAACAGGCCGCCCAGCTCACGGGCGTCGGCCTGGCGCAGGAACGTGTACAGCTCGCGGATCAGCGCGCTGACCGAAGTCTTTTCGTGCATCGACTGATCCGGCAGCGGGCCGAATTCCGAACGCAGCGCGGCGACCATCCAGCCCGACAGGTACAGGTAGCGGCGTTCGGTGCTGTTGAAGTGCTTCTTGATGGAAATCATCTTCTGCTGCCCGATGAAGCCGTGCCAGCAACCCAGCGACTGCGTGTACTTGGACGGATCGGCATCGTACGCGGCCATGTCGGCGCGCATGATCTTCGCGGTGTACTTCGCGATGTCCAGGCCGGTCTTGAACTTGTTCTGGGCACGCATGCGAGCCGCATACTCGGGGCTGATGGCGTTCCACGCGCTGCCGTGGTTTTCCTTCAAGCCAGCCACTGCCTTGATGTCGTCTTGATATTGGGACATGTCTATCTCCTGGGAACGAAGCGCATTTGAGTAAAGGTTTCAGCGTGCCCGCCGCGTGTGACGAAGCGAACTGCATGGACTCAATAGTAATCCCGCCCAGTGAAATTTCGGTCAAGTCTTATATAAGACATAAGATATAAATTTTCCTTGTTTTTCAATGAGATAGCCGGTCGTTTTTGCGATGCAAAATACGGTTTCAAGCGGCGGTAAAACGCGGCTGCGGGAAATCGGCGCGGGTTCCGCAATATGAAATGCCCTTTCGGCTACTGAAGAACGGCCACGCGCCGACCAAGCCGCGGCAACGATGCCCGCGTCGCTTTGTCACGACCATGACAGAACGTCTATACTTGGACGATTCTTTGATCCACGCCGATCGCGCGTTGGCCTGTCTCCCGGAGCCACATGAACGACTTTCCCGTTTTCGACACGCTGTGCGAACTGCTGAATACCTCCGGCGCGCGTTTCCGCGTGCTCGAGCATCCGGCGGAAGGCAAATCCGACGCGATCGCCGCGCTGCGCGGCACCCGCCCCGAACAGGGCGCGAAGGCGATGCTCTGCACGTTCAAGGATGGCGGCGACACCACCGCGCTCGCGGTGATTCCCGGCCACCTGAAGATCGACTTCCGCAAGGTCGCCGATGCGGTGGGCCGGCGCAAGGCGACGCTCGCGTCGCCCGAGGTCGCGGCCGCCGTCACGCGCTGCGTGATGGGCGCCGTGCCGCCGTTCGCATTCGATGCGAACGTAACGCTCGTGGTCGATCCCGCGCTGGTCGAGCGCAACGCCGAGATCGCGTTCAACGCCGGCCGCCTCGACCGCTCGGTGGTGCTCGACGCGGCCGACTACGTCCGGATCGCGCGCCCGCTGCTGGCCGACATTACGCGGCCCGAGACGACCGACACACCCGCCCCCCAGGACCACGCATGAGCACGAACCGCAAACCGCTGCCGTCGGAGCAGGCGTCGCTGATCGAACAGGTACAGCGTATCGCCGAAGGACTCGGCGAGATGTTCGCGCCGTTCACCGAGGTCGTCGTGCACGACCTCCGCACGCCGGAACACGCGATCCTCGCGATCCACAACAACCTGTCCGGCCGCGCGGTCGGCGATCCCGCGACCGAACTCGGCCTCGCCCGCATCGCCGACGACGATTTCCCGCAGGTGCTCGCGAACTACCCGAACCGCTTCGCCGACGGCCGCACCGCGAAAAGCACGTCGATCGGCATCAAGGATTCGACCGGGCGCTACGTCGCCGCGCTGTGCCTGAATGCCGACGTCACGCTGTTCCGCGGCTTCCAGGGCATGCTGAACCAGTTCTGCCGCACGGACGGCGAGACCGTCGTCGAAACACTCGACCCGGCCGGCGCCGACGCGATCCGGCAGCGCATCGATGCATTCGCGACGCGGCTCGCGACGACGCCGCGCGAGCTGAAGACCGACCAGCGCCGCGAACTGATGCAGACGCTGAAGGCCGACGGCTTCCTCGAGGTGCGCCGCGCGATGGAAATCGTGTCGCAGCATCTCGGCGTGTCGCGCGCGACCGTCTACAACGACGCAAAGTGACGCCGCGCGTCCGGCGTTGCCGTTTTGAGTTTCCCGTTGACTGACCTTTTCGACTCTCGAGCGACCATGAATTCTCCGACTCTCCCTACGTACGACGACGTCGCCGCCGCCGCGGCCCGGCTCGAAGGCCACGCGCACCGCACGCCGGTGATGACGTCGCGGACGATCGACGACGCGCTCGGCGCGCAGGTGTTCTTCAAGTGCGAAAACCTGCAGCGCATGGGCGCCTTCAAGTTCCGCGGCGCGTTCAACGCACTGTCGCGCTTCAACGCGGAACAGCGCCGTCACGGCGTCGTCGCGTTCTCGTCGGGCAACCATGCGCAGGCGGTCGCGCTGTCGGCGCGCATCCTCGGCATTCCCGCGACGATCGTGATGCCGCAGGACGCGCCGGCCGCGAAGATGGCCGCGACGCGCGGCTACGGCGGCAACGTCGTGACCTACGACCGCTATACCGAGGATCGCGAGCAGATCGGGCGCGATCTCGCGGAAAAGCATGGGCTCACGCTGGTCCCGCCCTACGATCACCCTGACGTGATCGCCGGCCAGGGCACCGCGGCCAAGGAACTGTTCGACGAAGTCGGCCCGCTCGACGCGGTGTTCACGCCGCTCGGCGGCGGCGGGTTGCTGTCGGGCACCGCGCTCGCCACGCGCGCGCTGTCGCCGCACGCGAAGCTGTACGGCGTCGAGCCGGAAGCCGGCAACGACGCCCAGCAATCGTTCCGGTCCGGCACGATCGTGCATATCGACACGCCGCGCACGATCGCCGACGGCGCGCAGACGCAGCACCTCGGCAACCTGACGTTCCCGATCCTGCGCCGCGACGTCGACGACATCCTGACCGCGACGGACGCGGAACTGGTCGACTGCATGCGTTTCTTCGCCACGCGGATGAAGATCGTCGTCGAGCCGACCGGCTGCCTGTCGTTCGCCGCCGTGCGGCGGATGAAGGATGCGCTGCAGGGCAAGCGCGTCGGCGTGGTGATCAGCGGCGGCAACGTCGATCTCGAGAACTTCTGCGCGCTGGTGTCGGCGCCCGCCTGACCGTCGCGGCGCGCATGAAGATCATGTCATGCGCGCCGCGCCCCTTCACGGCGCGTTAAGTTTCGCGCCCTAGACTGATTACGTCATCCTGAATTCAGTCGTGAAGGAGTCGCCATGAATACGCACGCGATCGTCGCCGCCGCCCTGGCGGCCGCTTCCCTGTCGGCGTTCGCTCAACCGGGTGTGACGTCATCCGGTTTTCCCGCCGCGCCTCACCCTGCAGTTGGGCCAGCAATGCATCGGTCGCCCGCCGCGTTGCCGCCTGCCGGCTTCGTGTTCGCGAAGATCGATCAGAACAATACGCCGCCCGATCGCGGTGGCGACCCGGCCGGCCGCGCGCACGCCGGCACGCACATGTAACGACGCGCCGCCGTCGGCATTCAGAAAGAACGTCGGCAGCGGCGGACCGCGGGTGCCGTGGAGATCGTCGGTGCGCCGCTGCCGCGCGCTGTCGATCATCCCCGGTTGAGGAATCGGCCAGTCGCGCCCGGCGCGAAGCACGCGCTCGACCCCGCCGGTTTCATCAGACGTGAAACGCGGTACCGTCCGCAGAGCACGAGCGAATCCGGCACTCCGCCGCCGGACAATGACGTTTTTTTGCATCCCCACCCAGCCGCACGATTGACTCGCTGGAGTGCGCGCCATTACCCTTGCGCGCTGATGGTTCCCGGAGACGGGATCAAAAGGGAACGCAGGCGAGGCAACGCCTCGAAGCTGCGGCTGCCCCCGCAACTGTGAGCGGCGAATCCGTGCCACCGCATGCCACTGGGAAACCGGGAAGGCCCGCACGGACGACGACCCGCGAGCCAGGAGACCTGCCATCGACCCGAGGTCCAGCAGCCGCACCGGGCGGGGTGTCCCGATGCGCCAGGCGCCGCCCCCGGCGGCCGCCCGTTGCATGGACGACCCGACCTCAGGATCCGTCAGATGTCCATCGTTACCGAATCCGCTTCCCGAACGGAAGCGTCGCACCGACACGCCGTCGGCATGCGCCCCCTGGCCGCCCGCCGCTCACGATCGCCGTACACGCCACACGCTTTGTCCCGCCGCCTCATGAACATTCGTCACCTGCTTGCCACGTCCGCCGCCACCGCGCTGCTTTCCCCGCTCGCCCATGCGGCCGGCGACACGGCGCTTGCGCAGCCCGCCGCGCCGGCGTCAGGCGCGGACCTGCCGACGATCAGCGTGACCGACACGCGGCATTTGCCCGAATCGTTCGACCGCCGCTATGCGTCGACGCAGGTGCTCACGCGCGAGGATCTCGACCGGCTGTCGCCCGCCGACCCGAGCATCACGCAGGCGCTCGCGACGCTGCCGGGCGTGACCGTCGCGCAGAACGGCGGGCCCGGCTCGTCCGCGTCGGTCAGCATCCGCGGCTCGTCGGCGAGCCAGGTCGCCGTGTTCATCGACGGCATCCGGATCGGCTCGCCGACCACCGGCATCGCGCCGTGGGCCGACCTGCCGACCGAAGCGTTCGAGCGCGTCGAAGTGATCTCCGGGCCGGCCGCCGCGTCGTTCGGCAACAACGCGATGGGCGGCGTCGTGCAGTTGTTCACGCGTCGCGCCGCCCAACAGCCGAACCAGACCACCGTGTCGTTCGGCGGCGGCTCGAACAAGACGTTCGACACACAGTTCCGCACGTCGGGCACGGTGCCGTCGACGGGACCGCTGGCCGCGCTCGGCGGGCTCACCTACTCGCTCGGGCTGCACGACTACAACACGGCCGGCATCGATGCGACGCGGCCGTTCTTCTACGGCCACGAAGACGGCCGCAATCCGTATCACGCGCAGGATCTCGACGCACGGCTCGGCTACGCGCGCGACAACTGGTCGATCTCGACGTTCGCGCTGTACCACCGCTCCGATCTGTCCTACGACAACAGCGGCTACGCGAATCGCGAGCTCGATCACCAACTGACGACCGGCGTCGCGGTCCATCTCGACATCACGCCCGATACGCAGTTCGACCAGTCGTTCGGTTATGCGAACGACCGCCAGTTCATCTACGCGGACAATCCGACCCTCGCGACCGATCAGATCAATTCACAGCGCATCAGCACGTCGACGTCGCTGACCCATCAGGAGCACGGGTTTCACCTGTTCGGCCTGCCGCTGTCGGGCGAATCGAAGCTCGCGTACGACTTCACGCGCGAACAGGCGTTCCTGCCGGTCGACATTCCCGGCGGCGTGCCGACGCGCAACGATTCCGCGTTCTCGCTGCACCAGTCGGCGACGCTCGGCCGCGTCACGATGTTCGTCGCGGGCCGTCACGAGATCATCGCCGGGCAAGCGGTGAACACCGGCAACGCCGCGCTGTCGTGGGCGATCACGCCGGTCTACACGGCGCGCGTGTCGTACGGCAACGCGTTCCGCCTGCCGACCTTCAACGACCTGTACTACCCCGGCTACGGCAATCCGAACCTCAGCCCGGAACGCAGCACGTCGGTCGAGGCCGCGCTCGACGCGAACACGGCGTACGGCACGTTCACCGCGGCGATCTACGACACGCGCGTCAACAACCTGATCGCGTACAACCCGGCGACGTTCTCGCCGATGAACATCGGCCGTTCGCACATTCGCGGCATCGACCTGTCGTACAAGGGGACGATCGGCCGTTCGACGCCGGTGAGCGTCGCGGTCGGCATCCTGAATCCGCAGGACGAGACCAACCAGACCTGGCTCAGCCGCCGGCCGCGCCAGACGGTCAGCCTGAACGTCGACCACACGTGGGACGAACTGAAGCTGCACGCGCTGAGCACGGGCGCGTCACTGCTGTACGGCGGCTCGACGTTCGACGATCCGGCTAATCGGCAGTATCTGGCGTCGTACCTGACGGTGAGCCTGCGCGCGTCGTACCGGATCAATGCGCACCTGAGCGTGTCGGCGTCGCTGTCGAACCTGTTCGACCGGCAGTACATGACCGCGTACGGCTACAACACGCTTGGCCGCACCGCGTTCGGCAAGGTCAGCTATACGTTCTGACGGCCACGCACATCGACGCAAGGAACCCCACCGGCACGCGCGCCTAGATCAGCCCGCGCACGCCCGCGACCAGCTGAATCGCGCCGAATACCGCGACGACGGCCGCCGACCCGCGCGACAGCGCGTGCATGAACGCGAACGACAGCTTCGTGCGCAGCGCGGCGCTCGCGCTGCTGAGGCACAGCCACCACATGGCCGAACCGATGAATACGCCTGCCACCATCCACGCGACGGTCGCCCACATCGCGCCTTCCTGCGCCCCCGGTAACGGGCCGAGCGCCGCGAAGATCCCGACGAACGACACGATCGTCATCGGGTTCGACAGCGTGAGGCCGAACGTCGTCAGGAAATCGCGCAGGACGGTCGTCCGCGGCAGGTCGCGTTGCCCCGCCGGCGCGGCCGGCGCCTGGCGTGCGATAGTCCATGCGAGCCAGACGAGAAACGCGCCGCCGCCGATTTTCAGGCCGACGGTCAGCATCGGGAACGCGGTAACGATGCCCGCGACGCCCAGTGCGCCGAGCAGACCGTAAATCGCATCCGCGCACGCGGCGCCGATGCCCGTCGCGAAGCCCGCCTGGAAGCCGCGGCTCAGGCTGCGCTGAATGCACAGCATGCCGATCGGGCCGACCGGCACCGCGATCGACAACCCCATCACGACGGATTTGATGAACATCGCCCGCTCCTTGCAACATCCAGTAGATCGAACAGGCATCGTAGGGAAAGTCCGGCCCCCGCTGAATGCGGTTTTTAAGGAAAAATGGCGGCTCTACCTTAAAAAACGCCCGCCGCGATGGACGATCTGGACTGGAAGGTGCTGGCGCTGCTGCAGGACAACGGGCGCATCAGCTATACGGAGCTCGCGCGCCAGGTTCACCTGTCGGTGCCGGCGGTGACGGAGCGCGTGAAGCGTCTTGAAGCGGCCGGTGTGATCGACGGCTACACCGCCCGGATCAATCCGTCCGCGGCCGGCTATCCGGTGAGCGCGCTGATCGGCATCACGGTGCCGCAACCGGCGAAAGCGAAGTTCCTCAAGCTGCTGGAGACGATTCCCGAAGTCGTCGAATGCCATCACGTGACGGGCGCGGATTCGTATGTGATGCGGTTCGTCGCCGTCAGCATGGCTCATCTCGAGCAACTGATCGAACGGATCAACCTGTACGGCGAGACACGCACGTCGATCGTGATGTCGACGCCGTTGCCGGCGCGCGGGATGGCGCGGCCGCCGTCGAAGCCTGGCAACACGCGTCGGTAGCGGGCCGCGGTTTCGGGATCGTTCGACGCGACCGGCCGGGGCCGGCGACGACCGATGGTCGCCGGCCCCGGCCATGCGCTGGGCTCCCCGATGACGATCGGTGCGGACCGGCTATTTGCCGACCGCACCGCCGAGCAGGCCACCCACCAGCGACGTCACCGGCGCAAGCGGATTGGCGAGACCGCCCAGCGGCGAGCCGCCGCCGCTCGTACCGGTCGCGGAGCCGTCGTGCACGGTCGCCGGGATGCCGCCGACCACGCTCGTCACCAGACCGGCAACCGGCACCGCGCCGTTCGGGCCGCTCGGGTTCACAAGCCCGCCCGTATTGGTCACCGTGTTGCCGACCGCCCGAACGAGGCCGCCGACCGCGCCGACGATCGGCTGCGGCGACGTGGACGTCACCTTCCATCCGGCCGACGTGATCGCACCGCCGACCTGCCCGAGCAGGCCCGCGACCGGCTGCCCGAGGCCGGTTGCCGTGCCGACCTGCTGCGTGAGCTGGCCCGCCGTCGTCACGAGCGGCGTGATCGCGGTGCTGATCGCCTGCGTCGCCTGCTGGACCGGGGCCGACGCCAGGGTCGCGCCGAGCATGGTGCCGCCCGACTTCAGGCCGCCGGCCACCGTGTCGAGCAGGCCGCCGACGGGCGTCGTGATCGGTGCGAGCGGTGACAGCGGGCCAGAGCCGAGCGCCTTCACCGTTTCGCTGAGGCCGTTGACCGGGTTGCTGGTCGAGCCGACGAGGGTGCCGAGGCCCGTTACCGTCCTGCCGACCGGGTTCGGCGTAAAGCCGATCTGACCGATACCGTTGCTCACGGCGTTCGTCGTATCGCGGATGATCGTGCCGACGCCGGTAACCGTGTCGGCCGGCCCGGCCGTCACCGCCTTGCCGACGCCCGGCAGCGTCACGTCGCCGAGCGTCGCGCCCGCGGCCAGCACGACTGCGCCGACGGAACTGATGATGCCGTTGGTGCCGGGTGTGCCGCTGGTTCCGCTCGTGCCGCCTGTGCCGCTGGTTCCACTCGTGCCACTGGTTCCACTCGTGCCACTGGTTCCACTCGTGCCACTGGTTCCACTCGTGCCACTGGTTCCACTCGTGCCACTGGTTCCACTCGTGCCGCTGGTTCCACTCGTGCCGCTGGTCCCACTCGTGCCGCTGGTCCCACTCGTGCCGCTGGTCCCACTCGTGCCGCTGGTCCCACTCGTGCCGCTGGTCCCGCTCGTGCCACTGGTCCCGCTCGTCCCGCTGGTTCCGCTGGTTCCACTGGTTCCACTGGTTCCGCTCGTCCCGCTCGTACTCGTCCCGATGTTGTTACCGGCCAGCGTCGGTGCCGTAATGTCGCCGCCGCCGCATGCCGCGAGCGCGCACGCCGCGGCAATGGCGGCGAACGCAACGTTCGCCTTGATGAAGTGATCTTGCATGGAAGCCCCCGTTCGCTATTCAGCGCGATCACCCCAACAAGCATCTACCGTGCCATTTCCATCGGCCTCCTTCACAATTTCACAATCGCCTTTCGATAGCCGTCCGCGCCGCACCGCGCGGCATGGCGCATCACGTGCGGATCGTGCCTCGCGGCGCGGTCCGCCCTGGCATTCCGATAACGCCGACGTAACACCGGTCCTGCGTTACGTAGCACGAGCCAGGAAAAACCGGCTCGTCCATCCGTACACGGGCCACACAGTCGTCACGGTCGTCACGGTCGTCACGGTCGTCACGGTCGTTTCACCAGTTTCACGATCGTCAGTGTGCCGTTGACGTTTTCCACTCGAACCCGGACGCTGTCGCCCACATGCAACGACGGGATCATCGCCGTGTCGCCGGCCTTGAACGCCATCGTCATCGGCGGCATTCCGATGTTGTCGAGGGCGCCGTGCTTCAGCTTCACGAGCTGGCGCCCTGCGTCGATTTCCTTGACTTCGGCGTCGGTCAGCTTCGTATCCGGTACCGACATGGTCGTGTCGCCTGACTTCATGCCGGACATGTCGCCACCCGAGAGCGCCGACGTTGCAACGATCGCCATCGCACACGACACGACGACAGCGCGAAAACAGGTTTTCATCGAGCGTCTCCCGTCGGTCCCGGCGCGTTTCCCCCGCCAGCCGGTGCTACGCATCACACGATCAACGTCACACCGGCCCATGCGATCAGCACGGCACCCAGCACACGGCCGATACGATCGCCGCCCGGCAGCACCTTTTCCACGAACACGAACAGCGACAACGCGACGATCCATACGACGTTCATCACGCCGCCGACGAACAGCAGCGCCATCAGCAACCAGCAGCAGCCCACGCAAACCATGCCGTGCCGCGCACCCAGCAGGAAACTGCCGGCAACGCCCGGACGCCAGTGCGCGACCAGGAATGCCGCCGGCGCACGGCATTGCCGCAGGCACGCACGTTTCAGCGGCGAGAATTGGTAGAGTCCGGCCAGCGCCAGCACGATCGCGGAAAGAAGCGCACTCTTCGACCACAGCATCATCGCGGAGATCAGCCCGGCCGGCTGCAGCAGCGCCTGAAGCAACGCCGCGCCGATCGAGAACGCCAGCCATGTCGTCAGATAGCCGGCCAGCAGCGCGACCGACGTGAACGCCGATCCCGCCGCCCCGTCGCCGTGCTGCCGCAGCACGCGCCGGTACAGCATCACGAGCGGCGCCGCACCGGGCGTCATCATCGCGATCATCATCACCCACCACATCGCGATCACGGTCGGCAGAGACGGATCCATGCTGCCCATGCCGTCCGCCAGCCGATGCGGAAACAGCGCGAGGGTCGTCATGTCCCGCGCCGACATGCCGGTTCCCGCGCCGGTCCAGAGATAAAACCAGCACAGCCCCACGAGCGCGGCCATGCCGAGCAGCGTGACGACCCGCTCACGCGCGAGCCAGGAGTCGAACGGCGTCATGCCGCGGCGCGATGCCGGATCAGTCCGTGATTGTTCAGATGCAGCCGCGCGAATTGCGCATAGGTTCCGTCGAGATTCAGCGCGATGTTGCCCTGCGAGCGCCCCGTGCCCGAACCGATCTCGGCCAGCTCGTATTCGAAACCGTGCGGCAGGTCGATCCGCACGCGATGCTCGGCCCCCGTCACCGGATTGCGGATGGGTTCGCCGGCCGCGTCGAACACACCATCCACGTGAATCCGGCCGCGCCGCGCATCGACATCGACGTCGAAATCGATCTTCGTGAAGATCGGATCGAACGCGTGCTCGAGCGTCGACGCATACACCGAGAACATCGTCGCAAATGGATCGGTATCCTGACCGGTCATGATCTTCAGCACGGCATCGCGCTGCGCCGGACTGGCGCGCTCATCGACAATCGGCTGGCACTGTCCCTTGCCTTCATGCACGGCGCCCGGCCACTGGAACACCACCGCGATCCTGACGCCGTCGAGCACCACGTCGCCGTAGTGGCCGCTGTCGATCGAAATCGCCCCCATCGCTTCGCAGTTGCCGTTGGTCGGCAGCGCATTGAACTGACAAGGGCAACCGTATGAGCAATTGCAACTGATCATTTCGGTTCCCTGAATTTCCCACGGCGTCATGGCTCCACCTCGCGCGCTGAAACGGACGAACGCTTCGAATCTAGTGCACGGGATGAGGGAAAGCAAAGCGGGAATGGCGGCGTGAAAACCGCGCGTTGCGGCCTCACGTAAGACGTTTCGGGATGCGTTCGCGGGGCTGTTCGTGAAACCGTCCGGCCAGCCTGTTCTCACACGATCAGCGATACGACGATCGCACACCACACCGCGCCTGCGCCGCACAGAAACACGCGCCGCGCAACGAACATTCGCGACTCGTCGTCGGGTGTTTTCATCGGCGACGTCGCGAGAAACGGCACGCTGGCTAGGCACGCGAACCCCGCCAGCGCCGGCACGATCACGACGTAGTCGCCGAATCGCCAAGGCAGTGCCTCGTGCAACCCCCAGTAGCCGAGAAACAGCATGCCCATCGAGAACATCGTCGCCGCGGCCGAACTGAGCGCGACCACCGATCCTGTCGGAAATTGCACGGGAACCTCCCCTCGCGCGGCGCGCGATGCAACGTCTCTCGCCGGAGATCAACATCATCTCGTCCGCCGGCAACGAAGTCGGGCATTCGGGCGCGAAAGCATCGAGCGCATCGTCTCCGCCCCTCAGCGAATGCGCGTTGTCACGGATTGACAGAGTCAGCCTGATCGAGCGGTCATGCCGTACTCGTCCGGGAGGACGCGCGTGACACCGTCAACCCGGCTTTTTCGTGCCCTGCGCAACGGAAATCCACCCGACCACCGCCGCGGCGACCCAGCAACAGGTGATCATCAGGTCCAGATCCATCAGTCCCTGGAAATTCGTACTGTTTTCGAAACTGCAGCGCTGATGGCCCCTGACCCACATGCAACCGCTGATCAGCTGCTGGATGTGCATGTAGACGCTGTACACGGCAACGGCCGAAGCGATGACGGCGACCCGCAGGCTTATGCTCTTTTTCATTGACGCTGAAGGCGTGGGATGATCTCCCGGCGATCTTAAGCCAATGGCGATGCGTGACGCAATCGATCCGGGGTCGACCCGATCGACCGGCACGCGTAAAAGGACATCGATCTCGCCGCGGCAACGCGGACCACCATGACGAAACAAGACACGATCGCACTGATCGTCGATCCCGACAGCGGCGAGCGGATTCGCGACATCGCCGCGCACGCACGGCATACGTCGCGTCGCTCGGTTGCCTCACGACACGTGCCGGCATGGCCGCGCAAGCAGCACGCCGCGCGGTACGTCGGTGTCGGTGCTGATCGCCGCACGCGCCGCCGGCCTGCGCGTTCGCCGGCGCGGCGGTTCAATTGACGGGCGCGGTGGCATCGGCAATCAGCGTGCAGCGGGCGGCATGACGCGTCCCATGCGTGCCCGGCATGCATGGCGCCCCTTCATTCAGCGATGCTTCCCGCCATGCTTGCGCGCCCGATGCTCGGCGCGCTTCTGCAACAGCACCGGCATCAGTTCCTCGATGTACTGCCGCGCCTGCCCGCGTGTGACGATCTCGCTGAAGCGCTGATGCGCCCTGTCCTGGCCCACGAGCGCCGCATGCGCTTTTCTCAGGATGTGCAGATAAGCGATCAGGCTCGTGCCGTCGCGTACGGGCAGCGCATCGCGCGGGTCCGGAGTCGGGGCGGTACTCATGTTCCAATCCTTTGCGGACAATCCGTCCGGCACGTCGTCGTGACGAGTCCGAGCAGGTCGTTGGCGAGACGGTCGCGATCGGTGAGCGGTGCGAGGCCGAACAGCCGCTCGAGCGTCGCGGCCACCGACGCGTGGTCATACGGTGTGTGATCGACCTGCCCGCCCGCGACCCAGGGCGAAATCACGATCGCCGGCACGCGAACGCCATACACGTCGAAGCCGAAGCCGCTCGCGTTCAGCGTCGCGGGTGCGCCATCGTTGGGCGGCGGCGCAACACCCGGCCTGACCGAATCGTAGAAGCCGCCGTGCTCGTCGTAGACGATCACGAACAGGCTGCTGTTCCACACCGGCGAGTTGCGGATCGCGTTGTACACGCGCGCGGCGAGCTGGTCGCCGCCGGCCAGCCCGTCCATCGGGTGCTGCGAGCTGCCGTTCCGGTAAGTGCCGTGCACGATGTCACCATAACCGGGCTCGATGAACGTGTAGCGCGCGGGGTAGCCGGCCGCGAGATCGGCTTCGAAATGCGCGAGATCATCGACGTCGAAGAAGCTGATGCCCTTCAGCGATGCGACCTGCGGCACGTGGCCGAGCGGGTCGCCG
This sequence comes from Burkholderia sp. BCC0097, assembly GCF_902832985.1. Taxonomy (NCBI): domain Bacteria; kingdom Pseudomonadati; phylum Pseudomonadota; class Betaproteobacteria; order Burkholderiales; family Burkholderiaceae; genus Burkholderia; species Burkholderia sp. BCC0097. Next base: position 1,138,370 of record NZ_CADFDM010000001.1, on the reverse strand, counting down.
GACTGGTCCTGGTAGATGCGCCAGTTGTCGTCGCCGAGCGAATCGAAGATCGAACCCTTCGGATAGTGGAAGCCGTCGAGCGTATCCCATCCGGCCATTTCCTCCTTGGTCGGCGAATGGTCGAGCCCGGCCGACGACGCGCCATGCAGGAAGAAACGGTTCGGCCAGGTCGGCCCCGGCATCGACGCATGCCACGCGTCGCACAGCACGAACGCCTTCGCGAGCGCGTACAACAACGGTACTTGCGTCGCGGCATCAACGCCCTGCATGATCTTGGCCGCGTCGGCCGGCTGCGGCGGTGTGCCCTCCGAATGCGACGTCGCATAGTTCGACACGAACCCCGAGTTGTCGATGTTCGGATAAGGCTGCCCTTTCCCGAACGGCCTGCCCGCGCCGCAGAGCTGTTCGAGCACGTCGGTGAATTCGTGGCACGGATCGGTCGGCATCCGGTCAGGCGCGCCGCCGCCGAACGGATAGACCGTGCCGCCGTACGCGTTGCTGTTGCCGGGCGACGCGGCGACGATGTCGGCGATGCCCGACAGGGCGAACAGGTGATCGAACGAACGGTTCTCGAGCATCAGCACGAACACGTGCTGGATGCGATCCTGAACCGGCGAGGATGCGGGGGCTGCGTCTGCACTCATGGCGCCTCCTGGCGTCGCGCGACGAACGTCGGGCTGGCACGGCCGTTGGCCCGCTGAAAGCACTGAATGGATTGAAAGCCACGCCCGGGCCGTGAATTGCCGTCGAGTGTACGGCCGCGCCGGCTCATGCGTAAAGCCGCAGGCGCACGGCGTCGCAGTGCATGTGTTCAGTCGTTGGCTGGTGCGGACGACGATGCGCTTCGCCGTGTGCCGCTCGTGACGGGGGACTGTCGGCGCGCTGGGCCAGTGCCAAGTTGCGGCAAAACCGCGAGCGCGCGACATCCGAACGCGCGGCTCGTGACGATACCGAATTGCGGGCATTACCCGACGCCGGAATATCCGCCGTAGTTCGCGATGGTGACCGAGGATTTTCTGCGGGACGCGGTTGCCTGAGCGCGGTATGCGCGCGGCGCCGGTAAAGGCGGGAAAAGCAGAAGAAGCCGCCGCGGCGCGATGACGCCGCCGGCGACCGACGAACGGCACACCGTGCGCCGCTCATCCGGTTCGTCCGGCCATGGGCCGGACAGGTGTCGATCGGTACGCGCTGAGGCGCACCGGTCGTAGCCGCTTAGCGGCGCGGCTGCCCGCTCCGCGGCGGACGCGGGGAATTCGCGTCCTTGTGCCGGAAGTTGATGCGGCCCTTGGTAAGGTCGTACACCGACAGTTCCAGCGTCACGCGATCGCCCGCGAGAATGCGGATGTGGTTCTTGCGCATGCGGCCCGACGCGTACGCGCCAACCACGACGCCGTTTTCCAGCGTGACACGATATTTGCTGTCCGGCAGCACTTCGTCGACGATTCCGTCCAGTTCCAGCAGTTCTTCTTTTGCCAAACCAATTCCTCCAGACAAGGTGATTGACCGCGGCCGCGGCGACTGCCCGGCGCCGGCTCCCGCAAACGGGACGGCGGCCGGCAGGCAGCCGGGATCGGTTCGTTCAGACGGGCCTCGGGCCTGTCTTGCGATCGGAGCCCGGCGCGTTGCGGCGTTCGGGCGGTCAGTGGCTGCGGCGCCAGCAGCGCCGCGCAAGTCGGGACCGCGCCAGCTACGGCATGGCGGCGGTCTGCTCGGGTTGATGCGTTGAAGCGGTGATGCGCTCGCGAAACGACGTGCGTGTCACGAGGGCGTTGCGTCGCATGCGGTTCAGGCATGCCATGAGGGAGGCGTCACGACCGATGCATCGTGAATGTCGCGATGCATCGGTCGTGCGCATCGGAACGCGCCGGCCGCCGTCAAGCGGCGCCCCGCGCGATACTCCATCCGGCAGCGGCCGCCGCTTGGCGACCGATGCCGATGCGGCTCTTACTGCGGCGTGATGTTCGACGCTTGCAGACCCTTCGGGCCACGCTTCACTTCGAAGCTGACCTTCTGGCCTTCGGCCAGGGTCTTGAAGCCCGTGCCGCGAATTTCCGAGAAATGGGCGAACAGATCGTCGCCGCCGTTGTCCGGGGAAATGAAACCAAAGCCCTTGGTTTCGTTGAACCACTTGACGGTACCGGTATCCACAAATACTTCCTTAATACAAATAATTGAACATGCGCCCGCGACGGGCACAGAAAGAATCAAAGAGGGAGAGACCAACGACTGCCGCACGGTGTGCGGCCAATGATGAGCAATCGAACTTCTTGACGACTTCGGTCTCGGACACTACGCGGTAGCGGCCGTTTCGTCAAGTTATTTTGATGCGGCGCACAAGCGCAAATGCTCCTGCGCCTTCTGCGGCAAGTGTTGCCGGCCAATGGAGCCTGCCTCGATATGCCCCTGATTTTCCGCCGGCTTGCGCGTTTTTACTGCGGCTCTGATGCATTCGCTACCGAGCATGAATGGTGGCGGTCGCGCCGAACTGCCTACGGAAGCCATACGTCGCTCGCTAGCCTGCCTCCCCTGACCGCGCGCGATGGCCAGCCGCTGCCGCGCCGCTAGTCGAACGGATTCAGCAACCGGACGCCAGTGCGAGCGAAATCGTCGACGTTGCGCGTGACGACCGTCAGATCGTTGATCAGCGCAGTGGCCGCGATCAACTTGTCGAGTTCGTGCGTCGGATCGGGCACCCGCAAATGCCCCCACATCTGGCTGGTCTCGATATCGACCGGCAGGATGTTCGGCGCATAGCCGGACAGGATCATCGCGATCCAGGCCTCGAGCGCCGACGCCTGGCTATGATCGCCGCGATGACGAATCAGGTCGACGCCGCGCCGCAACTCGGCCACCGTCACGACGGACAGGTAAAGCGGGCTCGCGTCGGCTTCGGCCTGCCTGAAGAACGCCCGCACGCCGCGATTGGTTCGCTTGCCCTTCCTGATTTCGCTGATGACGTTCGTATCAATCAAAAACACGCCTGACCTCGCCTGAATCCTGAACACGTTGGAAATCCGCGTCCTTGCCCACCTCCGGCATGCTCAGCAGCACTTGAGCAAATGTCCGCCGCTTCGGCCGGCCGAGCGCTTCGGCCAGAATGGCTCGATGTTCGGCCTCGGCGCTCCTGCCATTGGCCGCCGCCTGCTCGCGCAGGCTTTGAACGAGAGTGTCATCCACGTTACGCACCAGAAGATTTGCCATGAGTACCTCCATCCAGATTTGCTATCAATGATAGCGCCACGAAGGCAAATTGCAAGCATTGCTATCATCTTCGTGACCGGACGGACCCTGGAGTCGGCTTGAGCCAGCCGCAGCGGACGGCATGAATCCACCCGCGTTCCGCCACTGGCCCGACGCATTGAACTGCTGTCGCTCAAGGTAAGCCGGAGCGGGACGATGGGGAAGCCGGCCGAATGGCCATCCAGCGCATCGATCACGACGCATGTCCGGCCGACGAGGAACGGGATTTGCGGCCCGAGCGCCATCGACGACATAACCAGCGAGCACGGCTATCGCACCGATTCACGCTGAAACATCGTGTTGCACAACGGGCCGCGGCCGTCGCGATCGTTTGATACCATCGAATCACAAGACCGGCGATCGAACGCCGTGCGAAGCGCGCAGCAGACCTTGCATCGACGCGGACCATCCGTGCCTGAAATCCCGATCCAAGACACGAGACGCTCTTCAGTGGACTTTGTTACGCCAGCCCTGCAAACCCTGTTCTCCCCGACACCCGACAAACTCTACTTCCCGGCATGCCTTGCGGCCGTGGCGATCATCGCGTGGCTCGTCGCCCGACACGTGCCGTTCTATCGGTCGGCCGTCGACAAGTCGCTGTCGATGCGCTATCGCAATCTCGACGGTTTCCGCGGCATCCTGGCCACCTCCGTGGTCTTCCATCACTTCGCGTGCAACCAGGCGTTGCTGTCGACCGGCGTCTGGGGGGCCGGCACCGATTTCCTGCGCAATCTCGGGACGATTCCGGTCGCGATGTTCTTCATGGTCACCGGGCTGCTGTTCTGGGAACGCGCGTGCAGAGGCACGCTCGACGTGCGGACCTTCTTCGTCGGGCGCGTGCGACGCCTCGCGCCGCTCTATCTGTTCTACGCGACCGTCATCGTCGCCTGCACGCTTTACTGGTTTCCCGGCAACGCCGTCGGCGCACCGACGCAGTTGCTGGCCGACCTGCTCAAGGCCGTTTCGCTCGGCTGGTTCGGCGCGTTCCCGATCAACGGAGCGGAGCGAACGCCCTATCTGAGCGGCGTCTGGTGGACCCTCGCCTACGAATGGCGGTTCTACGTCGCCGTCCCGTTTCTCGCGTGGTTCGTCGCCACGCGTGCGTGGCGCAAGCTGCTCGCGCTCGCGATCGTCTCGGCCTGTGCCGCGCTGTTCGGCCCGCCCGGCGGCATGGCGCTGCTGTTCGCGTTCGGCGCCGTGGCCTACGAGGTGTCGCGGCACCCCGCGATCTGCGCGCGGCTCGCCACGAAACCGGCGGCGACCGTCGCGCTGCTGATTCTCGCGATATCTCCGTCCCCGATCGAACGCTATTCGATCGAAGGCGCGCTGCCGCTGCTTCCGGTGTTTCTCTGCATTGCATGCGGGAATACGTTCTACGGTGTACTGAGAACCCGGCCGCTCGCGTTGCTCGGCACCGCCAGCTTCAGCATCTACATGATCCACATGGTGATCGTGTACATGATCGTCCACGCAGTCGACAAGTTCGTTTTCCCGATCAATTCCGCCGGCGATTCAGGCATCTGGGCGCTCGCGCTGGCGTGCGCGCTGGTTGCCGTCTTGTGTGCGCTGCTGACTTACCGCTACGTCGAGCACCCGTTCATCGCAAGACGCAACGACGCACGCCCGGCGCGCCGAGCGGCCGAGCCCGCTCGCGAGCGCCAACCCGTCACGCTGTGAGCCGCCCGCCGCTCAGAAGCGATACGAGATGCCGATCTGCAGGACCGGATACCACCGATAGCGCGACATCATTTGCCGCAGCGAATCGAGCCCGCTCGCGACCAGCACCTGGCTCTTCGCCGGTCCGGCCGCCGCGGCGAGTTCCGGCGACAGCGTGTACGAACATTTCGGTATCCCGTATGCGACGCCGATATCGGCGACGAACCCGAGCCCTTTCGACGCCGGTCGATGCCCGTAGCCGATTCCGACATACGGCATCACGGTCGGATAGCGCGCTTCCGCTACCGCGTACATACCGGGCAGCGCCGGATAGCGCTTGCCGCCGAACACGTAGGTTCCGTTGGTCGGCACCGACACGCCGTGAAGTTCGTCGTCGTTGAAGCGCAGCCCCAGCGTCGCGCGGAAGCCGCTGCCTCGCCACGGGAAGATGTCGGCATAGATGCCGCCCTGGCGCAACTTCAGGTCGTCCTGATAGCGGTTGCCGGCCACCGTGAAGTCATGCGTCAGATTGATCGCGTTGAAATCCGCGTGCGCGCCCAGCATCGAATTGAAGCTCACGGCCGCTCCGATGCCGACGCCCTGCGTGCCGCCCTGCAGGTAGATTTCCTGCGCGTGCGCGCTCGCGGCGAACACCACCGCGACCGCTGCCCATTGATTCACTATCGTTTTCACGGGCGCCTCCCCCGACATGTGCCGGGCGCGACGCCACGTACACGCGACCTTCGTCGCGATGCGCGATGCGAACCCCGGCACGACACCTTGCAAGCACGCTTGCTGTTCGACGGACCGGGGACGCGTTGCACCGTGCGCATGACCGATACGACATGCGCTGCGCATGCACCGTGGCACACGGTGCGCGCGACCCGATCCGATTCCCCGTCTATTTCGATGTCGTTACATGCCGCGAAGGCGCGGATCGTTCTGGCGAAATTCGTCTGCGCCGGCGGCATCGGGTGAACCGCAAAGCGCGTGCCATGCGGCGCTGACCGAGGCGGAAAAAGCGTCATCCGTCGGGACGGGTCGTGGCGGGAATCGCAATCGACGGGAAATGTTTCAGGAACGTATCCGTATTCGGCGCGCGACGCCGAAACACGCGATCGTCGGCATCTGGCGTCGATCGCACAATGCAGGTGGAAAGAGGCTGGACGGCCGTCAGCGCACGGCGGTCGCCGTTGCGATCAAGCGTGCGCCGATGGATACGTTGAAAAAGCGTTGCAAAAGTGCGACCTCGTACCGGTCGCACGCGATGCCGATACGCTATCCCGCGTAACGAGACAGGGTGAATACCGATGCGTGCGCAAGCATCTTGTCGGGGGCATGCACGCCCACCCGCGCGACCGGCCCGATCGGCTGATGGGCAGCGAACAGCCACTTGTTCTCTGTCGGAGGGCGGTTGAAACCGCCGACGATGAACATGTCCTCGATGCGCTCGGTGATAACGACTTCCCGATGACCGCCGGAATCGGTACCATCGAGCGCTCGAAGTCCGGCACGCGTCGGGCTTTTCGCACCACCGATTTCGCCATGTCCCGGGAACCCACACATTCCGTGCTGCTCTGGATCGTCGCCGCTGCGTTCTTCATGCAGTCGCTCGATACGACGATCGTCAACACCGCGCTGCCTTCCATCGCCCAAAGCCTGCATGCGTCGCCGCTCGCGATGCAGCCCGTCGTGGTCGTCTACACGCTGACGATGGCGATGCTCACGCCGGCCTCCGGCTGGCTCGCCGACCGGTTCGGCACGCGCCGCGTGTTCTCGGTCGCGATCCTCGTGTTCGTGCTCGCGTCGATCGGCTGCGCGGTGTCGCATACGCTCGGCCAGCTCGTCATCGCGCGCGCCGTGCAGGGCATCGGCGGCTCGATGCTGCTGCCGATCGGGCGGCTCGCCGTGCTGCGCCGCGTGCCGGGCGAACAATACGTCGCGGCGATCGCGTTCGTGTCGATCGCCGGCCAGCTCGGCCCGATCGTCGGGCCGACGCTCGGCGGCTGGCTCACCCAGGCGATTTCGTGGCACTGGGTGTTCATCGTCAACGTGCCGGTCGGCGTGGTCGGCTTCATCGCCGTGCAGCGCTACCTGCCGCACGACCAGGCAACTCAATCGCCGCCGTTCGACTTCGTCGGCTGTGCGTTGCTGTCGGCCGCGATGATCGCGCTGTCGCTCGCGATCGACCCGCCGATGTCCACGCACCGCGCCGCGTGGTCGGCCGCGCTCGCCGGGCTCGGCCTGGCGAGCGCGCTCGCATACCTGCCCCATGCGCGCAGACGCACGCAGCCGCTGTTCCGGCTCGGGTTGTTCCGCGAGCCGAACTTCGGGTCGGGGCTGCTCGGCAACCTGCTGTGCCGGATCGGCACGAGTTCGGTGCCGTTCATGCTGCCACTGCTGATGCAGGTACAGCTTGGCTATACGCCGCTGCGATCGGGGTTGATGATGCTGCCGGCCGCGATCGCGGGCGTCATCGCGAAACGGTGGATCGCGCCGCTCGTGAAGCGCTTCGGCTATGCGGCGTTTCTGGTCGTGAATACGGGAATCGTCGGCTGCGCGATCGCGGGGTTCGCGCTGGTGTCGGCGCGGCCCGCGCCGGTGCTGGAAGGTGTGCTGCTGATCGTGTTCGGCGCGGCGAATTCGATGCAGTTCGCGGCGATGAACGGCGTGACGCTCAAGGGGCTGTCGCATGCCGACGCAGGCAGCGGCAACAGCCTGTTCACGATGATGCAGATGCTGGCGATGGGGCTCGGCGTGTCGATCGGCGGCGGGCTCGTCAACCTGTTCGCCGCCTATCGGGGCTCGATGGCGCACGGGTTCATGCTGTCGTTCGCGTGCATGGGCATGGTGACGCTGCTGTCGTCCGTCGTGTTCCGGCGGATCGATACGGCCGCGCCGCCGGTCAAGGCGACGGCGCGGCCTTCCGCGTGATCGCGCCCGTCAGTTCACCTGCCGGCGCTCGACGACGCGCTTGAGCACCCAGCGGATCGACGAACCGTCGGCCGGCGGCTGCGCGACGCGGTACTCATCCACTTCGAGCGTGTACAGGTAGCCGGGCTGGTACGCAAACCCTTCGATGCCCGCGTACCACAGGCTCCACGGCTCGCTCGGGCTGCTGCGCACCTGCAGGCACTCCATCGGCGCGACGCCCGTGCAGCGCGCGGACTGCGGCGCGACGTAGACGGTTTTGGTCACGGGCTTGGCGTCGGCCGGACGAGCGGCATTCGGCGCGGTGGCCGCCGCATCGGTCTGGCATCCGGCGACGAGCATGCTGCCGGCAATGACGGCCGCGCCGAACAGCGTTCTGGAGTGACGAATCATCTGATGTTCCTCTGGGAGCGTTGGAGGGCCGATTAGACGAACTGCCCGGCGAGAAAGTTCACAAACACCTTACAGGACGCGTTCGACCACTCTCCTTCAAGTGATGTCGCGCGCGAGCCGATACGTTCGCGTGTTCCCGTTCCGCCGCGCGCTTCGTCACCTGCCAGCCGATCGCCATCGACGGCGGCATCACCGCGTGGCGATCGTGTACCATCGGCGCTTCCCGATACGCTTCGACGCACTGCCGTCGCTCGCCGGCCACGCCCACGCGGTTCGCGCAGCACATTTCCTTCGCATGACCTCATCCGCCTCGTCCGACACCGCGCTGCGCCCGCTGCCGATCGATACACTCGTCGTGCCGGCCACGCTCGACGGACGCACGGGCACCAATCGCTCGGGCAGTGCGCATCCGCAGATCGCCGCGACCAACGACCTCGACGCCGTGCGCGCGTGGCTCGCGCGCTTCGTCGATACGCCGACCACGTTCCAGAACTACCGCAAGGAAGCCGAGCGCCTGCTGCTGTGGGCCGTGATCGCGTGCGGCAAGCCGCTGTCGTCGCTCACGCACGAGGATCTCGTCGTCTACCGGCAATTCCTGCTCGCGCCCGCGCCGGCCGAGCTGTGGTGCGCGAACGGCGGCCGCAAGCATCCGCGCGACGATCCGCGCTGGCGACCGTTCTACGGGCCGCTGTCGGCCGCCAGCCAGCGGCAGGCGCTGGTGATCCTGAACGTGATGTTCTCGTGGCTCGTGCAGGCCGGCTATCTGGCCGGCAACCCGCTCGCGTTGTCGCGACAGCGGCAGCGCCGGCCCGCGCCGCGCGTCACGCGCCATCTCGGGCAGCCGCTGTGGCAATCGGTGAAGGACGCGATCGCCGCGATGCCGCGCGACGATGCGCGCGCGTGCTTCCATGCTGATCGCGCGCGATGGCTCTTCACGCTGCTGTATCTCGGCGGGCTGCGCATCACCGAGGCGGCCGATACGACGATGGGGCAATTCTTCTGCCGGCGCGATGCGAACGGGCACGAGCGCTGGTGGCTCGACGTGACGGGCAAAGGCGGCCGGCAGCGGCTCGTGCCGGCCACCGACGAGATGATGGCCGAGCTGGCGCGCTACCGGCGCACGCACGGCCTGCCCGCGCTACCGCTCGACGGCGAGCCGACGCCGCTCGTGCTGCCGTTCGGTCAGGCGCGCAAGCCGCTCACGCGCGCGGCGCTGCACCGCATCGTGAAGCAGGTGTTCCAGCACGCGGCCGGCCGGCTGCGCGCGAACGGCGAAACCGGCGAGCAGGCGGCGCGCGTGCTCGAACAGGCGTCCGCGCACTGGCTGCGCCACAGCGCGGGCTCGCATATGGCCGACGGCCGCGTCGACCTGCGGCTCGTGCGCGACAACCTCGGCCATGTATCGCTCACGACGACGAGTCAGTATCTTCATGCGGACGATGACTGGCGCCATCGCGAGACGGAAGAGAAGCATCGGATCGGGTGGTAAGCGCATCGCGCGGCGCCGCTCGCTGAACGAGGGCGAGCCCGCCGGGACCCGCCGTTGCCGCGGCACTTCGCACGGTCACTCCTCGCCGGCACGTGGATCCCACTGCACGACATGTCGACACGCTTGCCGTGTCAGTACACGGCCACCCAGTGCCCCGGCACCCATGCCCAGTGATTGCCGGCCCACCGGTAATGCCCCTTCGCCCAGCGATAGCCCGGCGCGGGCGGTGGCGGCGCCACCTCGACGACCGGTGCGGGCTGCGGCGGCCGCACGGGCTCGACCACGCAGGCGGACATCAGCACGGCGCTCGCGCTCACCAATACGGCGAGCGAAACGGATCGGATTTTCATGGTTGATTCTCCCTGTTGTGTAGTGGGTTGACGGCACCCGTCGCGGCTACGCGCTGCGTCACGCGGACTCGCGAATGAGACCGCTCATCGGCCGCGTCGGGCCGCTTTCCACGAACAACGCGGACGCGGTGCGGCGAGGATCGAGCCGCAGGCTGTCGGCGGCCGCGCCCGCGATCAGCGCGTCGAGCGACGCGGTCGGCTTCAGGTCGCGCCCTTCGTACAAATCGCCGGGTCGCAGTCCCGGCCAGTCGGCAATCACGCGACCACCGGCGACCGCGCCGCCCGCCAGCATCGCGACCGACGCCTGCCCGTGATCGGTGCCGCCCGTGCCGTTCACCGCGGCCGTGCGGCCGAACTCGGTCGCGACCAGCACCGTGGTCTGCCGCCACGCGGGCCCGAGGCCGTCGCGCAGCGCGGCGAGCATCGTGTCGAGCGCCTTCAACTGATTCGCGAGCCGCGCGTTCTGCGCGCTATGGGTATCCCAGCCGCCCGTCTCGATCATCGCGATCCGTGGGCCGTCGTCACGCGCGAGAAACGTCGCGGCGAGCTTGCCGACGCCGGCCGGGTCCTGCCGGGCATGCGCATCGCCGGCGAGACCGCGTGCTTCCATCGCGGATTGCCACAACGGGCCGAGCTGCGCGTCGGCTTCGTAGAGCGACGACACGCGCGTGAGCAGATCGTCCGGCGCGGCGGGCAAGCCGGACGGCGCATACGACGCGGCCTGCACGGTGCCGCGCAGCGCGAGCGGCACGGTCGGCGCGAATGCAATCGCGTTGTCGCGCGTCGCGGGCAGCAGCGCGGCGAGCCGGTTCAGCCAGCCGTCCTTCACCTGGTACGGCGCACGGCCGCCCGTTTCGAGCACGTTCTGGCCGTCGAAATGCGAGCGGTCGCGATACGGCGACGCGATCGCATGGACGAACAGCGCCTGACCGTCGCGATACAACTGCGCAGTCTGCGCGAGCGACGGATGCAGCGCGAACGTGCCGTCGAGCCGCGTTGCCGCCGCCGTGTCGATCGCGAGCGGGCCGCGCAGCGACGCATACGCGGGCTCCGCATACGGGACGACGATGTTCAGGCCGTCGGCCGCGCCGCGCTGGATCACGAACACGAAGCGCCGGTCGGTCTCGACGTTCGCGAATACGATGCGCGGCGCGACGAGGATCGCGCCCGCGCCGGCGGCGGCGACGCTGAGGAATTGTCGGCGGGACAGTGCCATGATCATCTCCGTTGGAAATCGGGCGAGACAAGCAGCAGCGCGAGCGACGTCGTCGCGCTTTCGGCGCGCGCGAGCGCGGTCGCGGTCGGCGCGCTCAGCGAACCGGCGAGCAGCGTGTTGCCGAGCGTGCGCGGGTCGAGCCGGTCGCCCGTGCGCGCGGCCAGACGCTGCGCAATCTCGACGCGGCGCACGAGCGCGTCGGGCGCGGCCCAGCTCGCGGCGACGTCGTCGTAGCCGGCCGGCGAGCCCGGCCGCCACACCGGCTGGCCGAGCTGCGCGAGCAGCGGCGCGGGCTTGAGATCACCGGTGTCGCGCCAGCCGAGCCCGCGCAGCGACGATACGGCCCACTCCCACGGTGTCTTGAACTTGCGGTCGACCGGCGACCACGCGTCCGGCGCGTCGACGAGCGCGCGATAGACGGTCGGCAGATCGCCACCGCTCGTGTCGAATGCACGCGCGAGCCGATCGGTCAGCGCGGGCGGCGGGTTGTCGGCGACGAAATGACGGGCGAGCTGAAACGCGATGTGCCGGCCCGTCGCCTCCGATCGCGCGAGGTCGTGCAGGATCGCGCGCGCCTGCGCTTCGCCCGGTTGATCGTAGGTGCGGCCCATCACCGTGCGCGTGCCGGGTTCGTGCAGGTTCGGGCGGAACACGAATGCGCCGGGCGCCGCATCGCCCGGTTGCGGCCCGCGCCCGCCAGCGATGCTCCAGCCGGTCAATGCGCGGGCGAATTCGGTCACGTCGGCTTGCGTGTAGCCGGTGCGCACGCCAAGCGTATGCAGTTCCATGATTTCGCGCGCGAGGTTCTCGTTGAGCCCGCGCTTCGCCGCCGGATTGCGTGCCTGCGCACGCAGCGCGGCCGGACTGTCGGGGCCGACCGAACGCGCCTGATCAAGGAACACCTGCATCGCGGGATGCTGCTCGACGGCGATGAGCATGTCCTCGAAACGGCCGAGCACGTGCGGGCGGATCGCGTCGCGTTCGAATGCGCCCGCGTACGCGGCCACCTGCCCCTTGTCGACCGATACCGCGAAATGGTTCGCCCAGAAATGCACGAGACGTTCGACGAACGGCGCGGGCGTGGTCAGCGCGCTGTTCATGCGCGCGGCGACGGCGCTGCGATACGCGTCGTAGCCATCGCGGCGGATCGATTGCTCGGTCGCGCGCTTCGCGCTTGGGTCGTCGCTCTTCATCGCGTTGCGTGCATCGGCAAAGCGCGTGGCGAGCGTGATTGCGTCCGGTTCGCCGGCCCATGCGGCGGGTCGTGCGTCGTAGCGGTCGAATTGCGCGACGAGTGCCGCTTTCGGATCGGCGGGCGGCGCTTCGTCGGCGCGTGCGCCGAGACCGAAGCGGTTCAGCGCGATCGCGGCCGGCGTGGAGTCGTTCGGGTGGTCCATGACGGGCTCTCTTGCGGTGCGTACTCACGTTCAACGCAAGCACACCGGGAAATCCGTCGCGGGAAGGGAAAATATTCTTTTTTGATCGAGGGAACGCCGGGCGGAAGTTTCTCGCCGCGCGGCGGCAGGCATCGTCAATGGAGAACGGCCGCGCGATTCACCGGAACCGGCACACGCATGACGCGCGAGCGACACGCGGATCGCATGCCGCCCGCGCGCGGCTTACTCGCTCGCCGATGCGTCCGGCTTCTTCTGCAGCTTCGGCGGCAAACGCCAGTTGCCGCTGTGCTGCAACCCGTCGACGAACTTGGCGCGCTCTTCGGGTGTCAGCGTCGCCGCAAAATCGACGACGCTGCGCTCGACCTGCGCCCGCATCGCGGTGTCGGCCGCGCGCGTGCGGTCGAGCGCCGCATCGATCGCCGCGCGATCGAGCTGCGGCGCGGCGAGCAGGTCGAGCACGGTAATCCGGCCGTCGCGCCCTTCCCGCGCGAAATCGCGGCCGCTCTTGCGCGCCGCCTTCAGCGCGGCGGCGAACTCGCGCTGCCGCGCATCGGGCAATTCGTCGGCGGCGAAACGCAACGCGGTGCGCGATGCGGGCGTGCCCGCAGGCAGGTCGCGGTGAGTCGAGAACCACTGATACGCGCCGCCGCCGATCGCACCGAGCATGAACACATTCAACACGACCGAACCGACGAGAATGAATTTCCAACTGCGTTCGCTCATTCGTCGGCTCCGTCGATGCTCGGGCCGCCGAACGTCGTCGTCAGGTAGCCCGGTTCGTGTTGCGCGATCGGCGCACTGCCGAGCATCAGCATCGACACGGCGACCGCACCGGCAAGCGCGCCGGCCAGCCCGACGCCCGCGAACGCGGCGCCCGACCACCATACTCTGCCGCGGCTTCGCGCGCGTTGCGGCGCGGGCGCCGTGGCGACGATACGTTCGACCAGCGCCGGCGCGGGCGGCGCGACCGTGTCCTGCATCAGCCACGCATCCAGTTCGGCCGCCTCGTCGAGCGCTTCCAATGCGTCGCGCGGATGCGCATGCGCCCACGCTTCGGCCGCCGCGCGTTCGGCTTGCGGCCAGCGCCGCGCGTCCGAGCCATACGCGGCGACGATGGTACGAAATCGTTCGGGTGTCATCGCTTGTCCTCGCTAGGTGGATCGCCGGCCAGTTGCGCGCGCAGGTTGCGCCGCGCACGGGCGAGCAGGCTTTCCAGCGCATCGACGGTGATGCCCATCAGGTTGGCCGCTTCCACGTTCGACATTTCCTGATAGTACTGGAGCACCAGCGCTTCCCGCTGCCTCGGCGGCAACGCGGCCAGCGCCTGCCGCACGCGTGCGTCGCGCGAGCGCAGTTCCGCATGCGCGGCCGGCTCCGGCTGCGTATCCGGCACGTCGGGCAGTGTGTCGACAGGCTCCTCGCGCCGGCCGCGCAACCGGTCGTAGCACAGGTTCAGCACGACGCGATGCAGCCACGTGTCGAAGCGGGCTTCGCCTTCGCGCCAGCGCGGCGCCTGGTTCCAGATTCGCAAGAACGTCTCCTGCGCGACGTCCTCGGCTTCGCTCCGGTCGCCGAGCATGCGCGTCGCCAATGCGAGCAGCCGCGGCAGCTTGCGTGCGACGAGCACGCGCACCGCCGACGCATCGCGCGCGCCGACGCGCGCGACGAGTTCCGCGTCCGGATCGCGGTCGCCGCGATCGTTCAACGCCGCCTGCTCCGTCGCGCGGCGCGCGGGCGCCGCCCTGTCACGGCAGGTATCCCCACCGCCCGGCTGAAGCTCATCGTCGTGCTCTCCTTGCATGCGTCGGGCCATCGCCGGACGGCGCCATGCCGACGGTTCCGACGGTTCGGCATCGTCGCGCGCGTCGCGCCCGGCATCGCACACGGTGTCGGCCGTGTCGGTCTCATCGACATCCGGTTCGCGCCGCATGTCGATCCTGTCTACCGGCCGCGCGACCGTCGGCCGGCGCGCTCAATATACGACGACCGGCGCGGGCCGGTAATACACCGGACGGGCCGGCACCACGACGCAGCCGGCCAGCACGATCGCTGCTGCCGCCAATATCACGATGGTTCGAAAGGGCATTGCTTCGACTCATGATGTTGCGTGAAAAATCCGCCGCGCCGGCCTCGCGTGCCGCGCGGCGGCGTGCACGTCAGGCCCAGTGGCCCGGTACCCAGCGCCAGGCCGGGCCACGCGCGTCCCAATGCCCGGGCACCCAGTGGTAACCGACGCGCACGACCTGCCAGTGGCCCGGAATCCACACGTAGCGACCCTGCCGCCAGTGCCAGTGCCCCTGATCCCATACATAACCCGCACGGGCCGCCGGCATCACTTCGACGCGCGGCGGCGGGGGTGCATAAGGCGCGACGATGACGGCCTGTGCGAATACGACGGACGTCGCGAGCGCAGCCATGCCTGCGGCGGCCCATCGCAATGGAACAGAAAGTTTCATGAAAGACTCCGAAATAACGGGCATCGACCGGTGGCGGTCGTTCATGCATTAAACGGAGCAGGCGGAAGAAATCCGTCGCGATATCGGTGAATAAATTTCGGGGGCCACCGCGGCGTCATGCCGACTGGAGGCGCGCACGGCGCGATCGTACGTATCGGCCGCCACGCATGCGGGGTTGCGGTACTGTCACAACGCGGCAAAACTGCCCTTCGACAATGCAGGCGACCGGGATCCCGCTCGTTTCCGGCCCACGCCCCGGCCGTGCTTGCGCACGGCCGCGCGGTTCCCCCTCGCGCCCCATCAAACGAACACACCGACCATGTCGAACCAGGACACTTTCCCTGACCAGCCGAACGAGCCGGCCGCCTCCGTGTCGCGTCGCGGCTTCCTGAAACTCGCCGGCGTCTCCAGCCTCGCCACCGCTGCCGGCGGACTCGCGGCCGCCCGCGCCACCACGTCGAATCCGGACGGCACGCCCGAACAGGTTCACCTGACGTGGGGCAACGACCCGACGTCCGAAGTCGTGATCTCGTGGGCATCGCTCGCCCCCGCCGTCAATCCGCGCGCGCGCATCGTCGCCGACGGCGAGCCGGCGCGCACCGTGCACGGCGTCCAGCGCCTGTACACCGACGGCCTGAACGGCGAGACCGTGTTCGCGTACCACGCGCGCGTGCACGGGCTGAAGCCGGATACGCGCTACCGCTACGAGATCACGGCCGACAACGACAGCAACGCCGCGCAGCCGTTCTCCGCGAATTTCTCGACCGCGCCGCACGGCCGGGCGCCGTTTCGTTTCACGAGCTACGGCGATCTCGCGACGCCGAACGGCGCGTGGGTGCTGTCGTCGCCGCAGAGCCGCTTCGCGGTGCAGGCCGTCGAACAGTTCCAGCCGCTGTTCCACCTGCTGAACGGCGACCTCTGCTACGCGAACCTGAACCCGGCGCACCAGCCCGAGGTGTGGCGCGATTTCGGCAACAACAACCAGACGTCGGCCGCGAACCGCCCGTGGATGCCGTGCCCCGGCAATCACGAGATCGAATTCAACAACGGTCCGCAAGGGCTCGACTCGTACCTCGCACGCTATACGCTGCCGGAGAACGGCACGCATTTCCCGGGCCGCTGGTACAGCTTCCGCGTGAGCTCGGTGCTGTTCGTGTCGCTCGACGCCGACGACGTCGTGTACCAGGACGCCGCCGCGTTCGTCGGCGGCCCGGCGCCGCTCGTGCCGGCCGCGAGCACCGGCCGCCCGCCGATCGAGCCCGGCACGTCGTTCTACGTGCGCGGCTACAGCAACGGCGAGCAGACGCGCTGGCTCGAACGCACGCTACGTCATGCCGCGCATGACGACGACATCGACTGGATCGTCGTGCAGATGCATCAGGACGCGCTCAGTTCGTCGAAAACCGGCAACGGGTCCGACAAGGGCATTCGCGAAGCGTGGCTGCCGCTGTTCGATCGTTACGGCGTCGACCTCGTGCTGTGCGGCCACGATCACGACTACGAGCGCAGCTACCCGGTGCGCGGCTGCAATCACCGCGCGGGCATCGATGCGAAAACCGGCGAGGTGGTCGAAACGCTGCAGCCGCGCCCGGTCGGCTCGAACGACCCGGACCGCACGAAGTTCGACACGAGCCACGGCACGATCCACCTGATCCTCGGCGGCGGCGGCACCAGCGCGCCGCTCGACGTGTACGGCGAGAACCCGTCGACCGGCTTTGCGCAGGCGAAGGTGTTCACGAAGCCGAACCGGCCGGTGCCGGGCACCGCGCCGAACACGTTCGTGCGTCAGCCGGCCGATGCGCTCGAGGACGCGATCTGGTCCGCGCGCCGCGATACTGGCACCGGCTACGGGATCGCGGTGTTCGATCACGATCCAGGCAAGCCGGGCGGCCACACGACGATCACGATGCGCTACTACCACGCGCCGGGCGCCGACCAGCATCCGACCGCGCAGTACGAACTGTTCGAGACGATCGAGTTGAGCAAGAAGCGGCACGAGCGGTGATCGACGCATCGGGCGCCCGCTGCGACGAGCGCCCGATGCGCGGCCGTCCACGGACGGAACGCGCGGCGCGGGTTAGACTGCCCGCGTCGCACGCCGGCCCATGCAGATGAGTTTCGAATACCGCATTCACACGCCCCCTACGGCCGACGCATTCGACGCCATCGCGAATGTGCTGCGGCAAGCACATCGCAACATCGACGTCGATCCACGCGAACGACGGCTCGACATTCGCGATGCGGCCCGCGGCCCGCGGCTGGCCGCTGATCGATCCGTCGACCGAAGCAGCCGGTTTCCGCCTTGTCACGACGCTGGGCCCGGCGCGAAACGCGATGCTCGACGAGGTCGGACGTGCGCTGTCGGAAATCGACGCACCTTGGCGTATCGACGACGCGTGATCGGCGCGCGCGACTGAATCGACCGTACACGCCAGTCCGGCCGCATCGCTCCAACGGCCGCGTCCCCGTAAAATGCGCGTTTCCGGCGAAATCTTCTCGTTGTATCGCGGCTCGTGCCCACGGCACGCGCGAGCCGAGCCGAGCCGAATCATCCGAAATCGAACTGGCATGTTGAAACACGTAGCAAGCATGAAACGCAAGAACAAGGCAACGCTCGTCGGGCTCGGCGCGGTACTGTTATGGGCGTCGGTGGTCGCGCTCGTGCGCGGGGTCAGCGAAAGCCTCGGCGCGACCGGCGGCGCGGCGATGATCTATACGGTGGCGTCCGTTCTGCTGCTGTTCTCGATCGGCTTCCCTGACCTGAGCCGCTTCCCGAAAAACTATCTGCTCTGGGGCGGGCTGCTGTTCGTGTCGTACGAGCTGTGCCTGGCGCTATCGATCGGCTATGCGAGCAACGGTCGGCAAGCGATCGAAGTCGCGATGGTCAACTATCTGTGGCCGAGCCTTACGCTGGTCGCCGCCATCGTATTCAACCGACAGCGCGCGAACCTGCTGGTCGTGCCGGGCGTCCTGCTGTCGATGCTCGGCATCTGCTGGGTGCTCGGCGGCGACCAGGGGCTCGATCCGGCCGGCATGCTGCGCAACGTCGCGAGCAATCCGCTGAGCTACGGCCTGGCGTTGTTCGGTGCGCTGATCTGGGCCGCCTATTGCACGGTGACCGCGCGCATCGCCGACGGCAAGAACGGCGTCACGCCGTTCTTCATGCTGGTCGCCGCGGTGCTCTGGATCAAGTTCGCGATCGAAGGTGGCGGCGGCATGACGTTCAGTTTTCGCGCGGCCGTGTATCTCGTGCTGGCGGCGTCGGCGCTCGGCTTCGGCTATGCAGCCTGGAACACCGGCATCATGCACGGCAACGTGACGGTCATCGTCGGCGCGTCGTACTTCACGCCGGTACTCGCCGCCGCCCTCGCCGCCACGCTGCTGCATGCGCCGCTGTCGATCGAATTCTGGCAAGGCGCATCGATGGTGTGCGGCGGCTCGATCCTGTGCTGGCTCGCGACGCGCATCCGGCGTCGTGATGAGGCCGAGCCCGTGCCGATCGGCACGGAGGCCGAGGGTAACTGTCACGGGTAACGATGCCCGGCGCCGTCTAGGGAAGGTCCGAACGCAGCGGTCGGCCAGGCCCCGAACCGCGGCCGCCGCGTGCTACCTTTGCGATTCCAGCGCGATCCGCACGGCCAGCCCGGCCAGCACCGTCCCCATCAACCAGCGCTGAACCGCCGCCCACAGCGGCCGCCCGGCGAGAAAGCCCGCGATCGAACCGGCCGCACAGGCGATCAGCGCGTTGACGCTGACGCTCACCGCGATCTGCACGCCGCCGAGCGCCAGCGACTGCGCGAGCACGCTGCCGTGCCCCGGCACGACGAACTGCGGCAGCAACGACAGATACATCACCGCGATCTTCGGGTTCGCAAGGTTCGTGACGAAGCCCATCGTGAACAGCCTGACGCGGCTGTCGTGCGGCAACTGCCGGACCTGGAACGCGGAGCGCCCGCCCGGCTTCAGCGCCTGCCACGCCAGGTACGCCAGATACAGCGCGCCGGCAAAGCGCAGCGCATCGTATGCGTACGGCACGGTCATCACCAGCGCGGTGATGCCCACTGCCGCGCACACCATGTAGAACACGAATCCCAGTGCGACACCGCCGAGCGATATCAGCCCGGCGCGGCGGCCCTGGCAGATCGAGCGTGAAACCAGATAGATCATGTTCGGTCCGGGCGTCAGCACCATGCCGAGCGACACGAGTCCGAACGCAAACAGGGTAGGCAAGGCCGGCACGGCACGCTCCTTCATGGCAACGACAACGATGTCCGAACAATATATTGCATGTCGATCATCATTGGCATGAATAAACTGCAAGCGCCCCATGAGCGCCGTGCATCGTGCCTACCGGTTGCTACTTGCTCTTTTTTTCGCGGGCGTCCGGGTCGTCTTTCCCGCCTTCGCACGTTGCGCATCGACGAGCCGCACGAACTCGTCCGCGACCGCGTTGCCCGCGGTGTTCCACGCCAGTCGCACGGAGCGATGCAGCCGCGGCGACAATTCCAGCACACGGCCGCCGAACGGCGTGTACGTGAGCGTGATGCGCGGCACGATCGACACGCCCATGCCGGCCTCCGCCATCGACAGGATGGTGCGCATCTCGACGACGTTGAACGCGGCCCGAAGCGGCGCGCCGCCGCGTGCGAAGTAATCCGTGATCACCGGCCCGCACCCCGCCTTCGAGAAGATGAACGGCGCCGCGGCCAACTGCCTGGGCGACACGCTCCTGCGCCCTGCGAACATGTCGCCGGCCGCTACCGCGACAAAATCCTCGTCGAGGAGCGGCAGGTTGTGCGTGAACGTCTTCGTGCCGGCGACCACGCCGACGTCGGCCGTCCCGTCGTCGATCCACCCTTCGACTTCGCTGTCCGTACCTTCGAGCAGCACTGCCGACACGCCCTGGTGCGTTTCCTTCAACGCCTCGAGCGCGGGAACGACGAACGCCAGCGACACGCTCGGCAGCGACGCGACCACCAGCTTCCCTTCAAGCTTGCCGCGCGACAGGCTGAACTGCTGGCGCAGCATCTGCGCTTCCCGCACCACGCTCTGGACATACGGCCACAGGCGTTCGCCGGCCGCCGTCAGGACGACCGGCTGCCGATCGCGCGAGAGCAGCTTGACCTGCGTGATGTCTTCCAGCTCCGTCAACGCGTGACTGATCGCGGATTGACTGCGGCTGAGCCGGTCTGCCGCGGCCGTCAGCGAGCCGAGTTCGACCACGGCGGCCAGGGCCTGCAACTGGGCAAGCGTCATCGGGTTTCCTTGTTCTCGGGTATGCATGCCACGCATGAAGTGGCTTATCGACTTGAATTATATTGAACTGCCGGCGCTTACCGGCATGTGGCTGGTTCGTCCGCTGCGGGACACGATATCGCCCGGGATTTTCAGAATGGTCGCCCTCCTGTTCGTGCTCGCCGTAGCGTCGCGGATGATCTGGAAGTCGGGCGCATTTCGGCACGGCGGATCGTCTGCCGCCCGGACGGGCAGCGTGCACGCAATCAAGCCATCGATCGCGCATGGGTTCTGAAAGCTGCAACGCGTAGTATTCGCGGACCGGCGTATCGCTCCGACCCGCTCCGGCCGACAGCGCGAACGATACGCGAACGATACGCGACCGGCTTTGCTGCGCGTACGCTGATGCCGACATCGGCGTTGCCACGTTTTCAGAGACACGAAATGGAAACCTATGTGTTATTGGGCTGCGGATTGGGCCTTGGCTTGCTGATCGCGATCTGGGGCATCTGGTCGCTCCGATGACGCGCGCCGGCCCCGTCCGCGCGCAAGGATTCCGTATGGAGACGGACAGGAAACCGTCGTGTCGGTGAACGATTCCATTCGACTTGATTCGCAGTCCGATTCAGCCTGCCATCGCCCGCCCCTGAACCGTCGGTCGCCGCTGCCGCCCGGCGCGCGACACGTCCGACACCGCGCCCAGCTCCATTCCCGAAGACGCGTTAGACTATTCGGATGGAACAATGCCGTTATTGCCAGAGAATCCGCGATGAATGGGATTGCCACGGCGACGAGTGCCGCCGGGCAATCGCCAAGGCACTGCGCCGCCAGCGTGCGGGCCTGCCGATGGTGCCCGATCGCATTCGCAACGAGTTGCCGTCCGGCGCGCCGACCCAGCAGGTGATCGCGGTCCTGTCGCGTCAGCGGCTGCGCGCGCGCCGCGGCAACGAGGAACGCCGGGAGCGCAAGGAAATCGACGACGACGGGGTCTGATCCAGCCACCCTGCCGTCTGGCGGTCGCGCTGCACGAGGTTCATCGATCCTTGCCGCGGGGCGTCGCCCGTGCGCGCCCCTTCCGTTCAAGCCTGCCGCTGTCCCTTGCAATCCCGGCAATACCGCATGGGGACGGAAGACGTTTGTCTCGAAATTATTACCTCGAGCGCAACGATCTTTCACTCAAACCCACGTTTACCCTAGATCACGCGACGCCTACGATGTAATCAACCGCTTACGACATGGTGTCGAACGCGGAAAGCCAAATAAACATCGGAGGTCATCATGAAATCGCTCGTTTCCGCAGTCGCCGCCGCAGTCGCCCTGTCCGCCTCGTTCGGCGCATTCGCACAAAGCACCGTGACGCGCGCCCAGGTGCGCGAGGAACTGGTCCAGCTCGAAAACGCCGGCTACAAGCCCAGCCAGTCGAGCCCGCATTACCCCGCCGACATCCAGGCTGCGCAAGCCCGCGTGCAGGGCGTCGACAACAGCGGCTCCGGCTCGCAACCGGCGGCGACCGTCGAGAGCGGCGCACCGGTCGTCCGCGCGCAGAACCCGCGCGACTCGGTCTACTTCGGCCACTAAGCCTGCCACCGCGCGCGCCGCGCATGCGGCCCGCGGAGGCGCCGAGCCCGTCCCGCGACGGGCTCGTCGCGTTTGGGACCGCCGTCAGCGCCTGCCGCCCGAGGCGACGCGACCGGTTTCGTCCGGCGCGCCGCCGCGCACGAGATCCTGATAGCGCACGCACACGCACTGCGCGGACGCCTTCGCCGCGTACATCGCCGCATCGGCCTTGACGAGCAACTCCTCGGCCGACGCGCCATCCGCCGGAAACTCGCTGACACCGATGCTCGCGCCGACGGCCATGCGCCCTTCGTCGAACTCGAGTTCCTCGGCCATCACGATCTGGATGCGCGACGCGACATCGCCGATCACCGCGGGTGAACGCACGTCCGAAATCAGCACGATGAATTCGTCGCCGCCGAGCCGTGCCACCATGTCGCCGCCGCGCAGCACCTGGCTCAGCCGCTTCGCGACCGCGACGAGCGTGCGGTCGCCCGCCGAGTGTCCGTGCTGGTCATTGATCTGCTTGAAGCGGTCGAGATCGACGAACATCACCGCCAGCCCCTCGCGCACCGCGGCCGCATGCCGGATCGCGGCCTCGAGATGCTCCATGAACAGCAGGCGGTTCGGCAGGCCGGTCAGCGGGTCGTGACCGGCGAGGTGCGTCAGCTCCAGTTGCTTCGCGCGCAGCATCGCCATCTGCGTGCGGATCTCGACGCGCATGCTGTCGAAACAGCGTGCGAGCACGCCGATCTCGTCGGCCCGCTCGACCGGCAGCCGCTCGGTGGCCGGATCGTCGAACACGTGTGTCGCGGCGCGCGCGAGGGTCTGCAACGGCCGCGTGATCGCACGTGCGAACAGGATCGCGAGAATCACCGCAAGCACGCTCGATACGAGCACCATCCTGACGATTCGTTCGCCCAGCATGCCGGCCGGCGCGAGCACGTCGGCCAGCGGGCGAGCCATCCCGAGCACGACGAAGCGGTTGCCCTCGTCCTGCCCGAACGGCGTGCGCACGAACGCGAACATCTGGCCCGGCGCTTCGTCGGGCTGCGCGAGTCCATTGAGCGTCACGTTCGTGCGCGCGCTGTCGAACAGCGCGCGCGTGACGGCAAAGCGGTCCTGCATCAGCACGCGCCGGCCGCGATCGAAGCCGAACGTCTGCGCCGGATCGGGATGCACGAGAAAATCGCCCCACTCGTTCGCGAGATAGACCGCATAGTCGTCCGGAAGATCGCGTTCGAGCCGGTCGAACATGCGCGACAGCTCCACGTCGACGACGAGCGCGCCGACCGTCTGGCCGGACGCGTCGACCACCGGCGTGCCCACGCGCAGAATCGGCAGCCCTTCCGCCGCATGCGATCCCGTCTCGTGATTGATCACGATCGGCGACAGATAGATATGGCCGGGCGCCGTCGCGAGCGTGTCGAATACATAGGAAAACTGCCCTTTCTCCTGGAACGCGCTTTCGGGCAGTACGACGATGCCGCGCGCATCGCGATCGAGGCGAATGCGTTCGATCCCGAAATGCCCGCTCGCGATCAGGCGGATCTGCAGGTATTCCGCATGATTGCGCATGAAGCTGTAGTAAACCTGCTCGAGCCGCATGCGTCGCACGGTATCCGGGTTGTCGCCGCCGGCGACGGACGCGGACGACGGCAACTGCGCGAGCACGAGCGCATCGTCGGCCACGTCGGCAAGCGCGGTGGTGAAGCGCTGCCCGAGCAATTGCGTCGACATCAGCAGGCTGTGCTGCGCTTCCTGCACGAGCATCGCGCGGTTGGCGCGATACGCGTAGTAGCCGGTCGTGCCGGCCGCGATCACGCCGATGCACGCGAACAGCACCGACAGCTTCGACGTGAGGCCGAGCCGGATCATTTTCCGAATCGCTCCGGCCGGTCGCCCGACACGATGCGGCTCCACAGCGATTCGCGGCGCGCGATGTCCTCCACGGGCCGAAGCCACACGAGATGCTGGTGCCCCGTATCCAGGCCGCGCGGCGGCTCGAGCGTGTTCGCGAGCCCCTGACGCTCGGTCAGCAGCGCGCCGATCGCCGGTTCGAGCATGTAGTTGATCCACGCGAATGCAAGCTCGGGACGTTGCGCGCCGCGCGTGACGGCCCAGCAGTCGAGCCACGCGAGCGCGCCTTCGTCCGGGATCACGTACCCGACGTCCGCGCCGGCGCGACGCAACTGCTCGACCTGCTGCGTGCCGTAGTTGCCGAACATCAGCGCCGCGCGATGCTGGACGAACAGCGCGGTCGCTTCTTCGGGAAGCGTGTAGTACGTCAGCAGGTTGCGGCGCAGGTCGATCAGCTTGCGGGCCACGGCAAGCGTCTGCGCGGGTGACAGGCGGAACGGATCGGGATAGCCGAGCGCCAGCGCCGTGAACGAGAAGTTGTGCTGCGCGCTGTTGAAGTCGAGCACCTTGCCGCGATAGCGCGGATTCCACAGCTCGCGCATCGAGCGCGGCGCGGCCGGCACCTGCTTGCGGTCGTAGATCAGCCCCATCGACGAATACGTGAACGGGATCGCGTAGGACGCCCCGTCCTGCACGAGGCCGCCGATCGTCGCGAGTTGCTGGAAATTCGGCAACTGCCGCCGCCGGTTCGCGATGCGCGACAAGTCGATCGGCGCAAGGAGGTGTTCATGCGCATAGCGCTGGATCTCGGCCGTGTTCGCGGCCAGCACGTCGTACGGCGGCGGTGACGCGCTGTGCAACCGCGTCCACAGCGCTTCGTCGGAATCGACCAGCGTCACCTCGACACGCACATGAAACTGCGCCTCGAATGCGCTGACGATATCGCTGTCCGCATAACCGGGCCAGGCCAGCACGCGCAGCACGTTGTCGTTGACGGTTTCGGGAGAGGCGGCGACGGCCGGCAGAACGGGCGCCAGTAAGCCAAGCGTCAGCATGACAAGCAGCGTGCGCACGGCGCCGCGGGCGCGCGCACGTGCACCGATTCCCCTGATCAATCGCACCCCGCGTGAATCGCCCGGCTGCATTCGACTGTCCTTTTTCGAGTCGATGCGATATCCCGCAACGAGACCATAAAACGCAGGGGCACGCAATCGGAACAAGCCGCACGTCGCGCCTATTCACGGGCCTCACGACTGACTGAATGCGACCCGATTACACCGGCCGGCGTCGAGCCGCGAGCACACGAACACACGAATACGCGGCGACGCGGCGACGCGAATACGAACGTCAGCGCCAGGCCTGCGTGAATTCCGCGATCACGCGCGACAGGTGAGCGCGCATCGCGTCGCGCGCACCGTCCGCGTCGCGCGCCATGATCGCCGCGAAGATCCGCTGGTGATCCTCCTGCGACGCCTCGCGCAGCGCGGGCGAGTGAAAGTGCTCCTCGATCTTGTCCCACAGCGGATCGGCGCGTGCGCAATCCCACATCGCCGTGACCATGTGCAGCAGCACCGTGTTGCCGGTCGATTCCGCGATGCGCAGGTGGAACTGGCGATCGGCCGCGTCGTATGCGGCCTTGTCGTTCATCTGTTCGCGCATCGTCGTCAGCGAGAAAAACAGGCGGTCGAGATCGGCATCCTTGCGCTCGGTCGCCGCGAGTGCCGCGACTTCCGCCTCGATCAGCCCGCGCGCGCGCAGCGTCTCGATCGGCCCGGGGCCGCGCGGCACTTCGAACGTGACCGGCCGCGCGGCGTCGGCCGCCGACACGTAGATGCCCGAACCGATCCGCACCTCGACGACCCCCTGCACCTCGAGCGCGATGATCGCCTCGCGCACTTGCGTACGGCTCACGCCGAACTGGTCGGCCAGACTGCGCTCCGACGGCAGCCGCGCGCCGGCTTCGAACGCGCCGGCGGCCACCATCGCGTGAATCTGCCGTGCAAGGCCGATATAGGAGCGGTCCGCGGCATCGGTGTCGCGGCTGGCGGGCAGGCTGGAAAGGTCGGTCATCGAAAGGCTCGCAACAGGCTGGCCGGCGCCGCTGCGGCGTCGGATCGACAAAATGGTACACCAATTTGACTGCGCCGCCGGTTCGACCGATCGGCCAGCCTCGCCAGTCCCGTCCGGAAACACGTCGCGGGTCAACGCGCGCCGAACAACTGGTAAACCACTATGCGCCACGACTGGTATACCAATCATAATCCGAACACCGACGACGGCCCGGCACGCCGCCGCCCCGCTCGTCCGACGCATGAACCGCCAGCCAGGAGCCTTTCCAGTGAAGATGTCTTTCCGTTGGTACGGCGAGTCCGATCCGGTCTCGCTGCAATACATCCGCCAGATCCCCGGCGTCACGCATATCGTGTCCGCGATCTACGACGAACCCGTGGGCGAGGTCTGGCCCGCGCACAAGATCGACGCGCTGAAGGCGACGGTCGAGCGCGCCGGCCTGCGGTTCGACGTCGTCGAATCGGTGCCGGTGCACGAGGACATCAAGCTCGGCAAGCCAACCCGCGATCGCCTGATCGACCACTATCGGCAAACGATCCGCCATCTCGGCGCGGCCGGCATCCGCGTCGTCTGCTACAACTTCATGCCCGTGTTCGACTGGACCCGCACCGAGCTGTCGAAGACGCTCGACGACGGCTCGACCTGCCTCGCGTTCAGCACCGACGCGGTCGACCGGATCGATCCGAGCGACGGCATCGCGCTGCCCGGCTGGGATTCGAGCTACCGGCCCGAACAGTTGCAGACGCTGCTCGCCGACTACCGCGACGTCGACGAGAACACGCTGTGGGCCAACCTCGAATACTTCCTGAAGGCGATCATTCCGGTCGCCGAGGAAGCCGGCGTGAAGATGGCGATCCATCCCGACGATCCGCCGCGCCCGATCTTCGGGCTGCCGCGCATCGTGAAGAACCGCGACGATCTCGCGCGGATCGTGCGCATCGTCGACTCGCCCGCGAACGGGCTGACGCTGTGTTCGGGCTCGCTCGGCGCGGGCCCCGAGAACGACGTCGAAGCGCTCGTGCGCGAGTTCGGCGCGATGGGCCGCATCCATTTCGCGCACATCCGCAACGTGAAGGTCGACGCGAACGGCAATTTCGAGGAAACCGCGCATCTGTCGAGCTGCGGCTCGCTCGACATCGCCGCGATCGTGAAGGCCTACCACGACACCGGCTTCACCGGCTACGTGCGCCCCGACCACGGCCGCATGATCTGGGGCGAGACGGGCAAGCCCGGCTACGGCCTGTACGACCGAGCGCTCGGCGCCGTCTACCTGAACGGCCTGTGGGAAGCGCTGGCGAAGTTCGACCGCACCCCGCAAGCGTCGCGGTAATCCGCCCTTCGAGGCGGCCGGCGCAGCGGATCGCCGGTCGCCCGCCACGACATTCCGCGCGGAGACACCGCCATGCCACGCATTCGATGGGCCATGATCCTGATGTGCTTCCTGGCCAACGTCATCAACTTCATCGATCGCGCGAACCTCGCGATCGCGGCGCCCAGCATCCGTGCCGACCTCGGGCTCGACGCGGTCGGCATGGGGCTCGTGCTGAGCGCGTTCTTCTGGACCTATGCGTTCCTGCAGTTACCGGCCGGCTGGTTCATCGACAAGGTCGGCGTACGCGTGAGCCTCGCGCTGGCCGTCGGCTGGTGGTCGGTGTTCACCGTCGCGACTGGCGCCGCGCGGGGCCTCGCGCAACTCGTCGGCGTGCGGCTGATGCTCGGCGTCGGCGAAGCGGCCGCGATCCCGTCGTTCGCGAAGGTCGCGTTCAACTGGTTTCCGCGCAGCGAGCGCGGCCTGGCCAGCAGCATCTTCGACAGCGGCTCGCGCGTCGGCTCCGCGCTGTCGCTGCCGCTCGTCGCGTGGCTGATCTCGCTCGTCGGCTGGCGCGGGTCGTTCGTGATCACGGGCGGCATCGGCATCGTCTGGGCGCTGGCGTGGTGGTTCGTCTATCGCGACCCGGAACGTTATCGCGCGATCGCGCCGGACGCCGTCGATGCGCTGCTCGCGCAACGCGGCGCACCGACGGTTGCGGCCGCAACCGACGGCCCGAAGGTGTCGTGGCTGGACCTGTTCCGCTATCGCACCGTGTGGGGGATGATGATCGGCCTGTTCTGCCTGAACTTCGCGATCTACTTCTTCATCACGTGGTTCCCGAGCTACCTGCTGCAATCGCGCGGCTTCTCGCTCGCGTCGCTCGGCACGTGGGGCATGCTGCCCGCACTGCTCGCGATTCCCGGCGGCTGGCTCGGCGGCTACGTGTCGGACAGCCTGTTCCGCCGTGGCTGGAGCGCCACCGCCGCGCGCAAGACCTGTCTCGTGCTCGGCATGCTGCTGTCGTCGTCGATCGCGCTGTCCGCGTTCGTCGAAAACGTGTGGGCCTGCCTCGGCCTGTTCGCGCTCGCGTATGCCAGCCTGTCGTTCGCCGGCGCCAACGTGTGGACGCTGGTCGGCGAAGTCGCGCCGACGCCCGCGCACGTCGCCTCGCTCGGCGGCATCCAGAACTTCGCGGGCAATCTCGCGGGCATCTTCATCACGACCTTCACCGGCGTGATGCTGTCGATCACGAAAGGCTCGTTCGTGGTGCCGCTCGCGGTGGCCGGCGCGCTGTGCGTGGTCGGTGCGCTGTCGTACCTGTTCGTCGTCGGCAAGATTGAACCGTTGCCGCCGCTGCAGCGCGGCAGCAGCGGGCGGAATGTCGAGCCGAACGCGGCGTGACGCAGCGGGACGGCGCGACCGAAGTGCCCGCTCTTTCCTTTTCGGGCCACGCATCGGACAATGAGCCGCGCCCGCCGGGCGCGGTGCCGCCCCGGCCCGCGTGCGGCGGCGAAGCGCCCCGCCCACGCCGATGAAACGCTACGAGACCCTCGCCCATACGATCGCCGACGACATCCGCAACGGCAACCTCGCCGTCGGCACACGTCTGCCGTCGCTGCGGCAGATCATCGCGCAACACGGCGTGAGCCAGTCGACGGTGTTTCGCGCGTATTACCTGCTCGAACAGTGGGGGTTGATCCGCGCGCGCGAACGCTCGGGCTACTACGTCGCGCCGGGCGCGCAGCCGGCCACGAGCCCGGCGACGAAACGCCGTACGAGCCGCGCGGGTGCAACGCGCAAGGTGGACATCAGCAACCTCGTGTTCTCCGTGCTCGATGCGGCCACGCAGCCCGGCATCGTGCCGCTCGGTTCCGCATTCCCGGCGCCGCAGCTGTTTCCGCTGCCGCGCCTGGCGAAGTCGCTCGCGCAGGCCACCCGGCTCGTGAGCCCGTGGAGCACGGTGGTCGACCTGCCGCCCGGCAACGAGGCGCTGCGCCAGCAGATCGCGCGGCGCTATCTCGCCACCGGCATCTCGCAGCCGATCGACGAAATCGTCGTCACGAACGGCGCACTCGAAGCGCTGAACCTGTGCCTGATGGCGGTGACGCGGCCCGGCGACGTCGTCGCCGTCGAAGCACCAGGCTTCTATGCGGCGCTGCAGGCGATCGAGCGGCTCGACCTGCGCGCGGTCGAGATTCCCGTCGATTCGCGCACCGGCCTCGATCTCGATGCGCTCGCGAACGCGCTCGACCGGCACGCCATCCGCGCGTGCTGGTTCATGACCAATTTCCAGAATCCGACCGGCGTCACGCTGACCGCCGAAAAGAAGCGCGCGCTCGTCGAATTGCTCGCGGCGCGCAACGTGCCGCTGATCGAGGACGACGTGTACGGCGAACTGCATTTCGGCCCGGACTACCCGCTGCCCACGCGCGCGTTCGACCGTCACGGCCTCGTGATGCACTGCAGTTCGTTCTCGAAGACGCTCGCGCCCGGCTACCGGATCGGCTGGGCCGCCGCCGGCCGGTTCGCGGAGAAGGTGCAGCGGCTCAAGCTGATGACGACGCTGTCGGCCAGCATTCCCGCGCAGGCCGGCATCGCGAACTATCTCGAGCACGGCGGCTACGACCGGCATTTGCGCAAGCTGCGCGGCGCGCTGCACGCGCAGCTCGACCGGATGGACGACGCGCTGCGGCGCTGGCTGCCGGCCGGCGTCGAATGGGTGCGGCCCGAAGGCGGGTATTTCCTGTGGCTCGCGTTTCCCGATGCGATCGACGCGATGGAACTGCATCGCGAGGCGATCGAACGCGGCATCAGCTTCGCGCCGGGCCCGCTGTTTTCGGCCGCGCACGGCTTCGAGCGCTGCGTGCGCGTGAACTTCGGCCATCCGTGGAGCCGCGACATCGAGCGCGCGATCCGCGTGCTCGGCGAACTGGTCGCGCAGCCGTCGGTCCGCAAGGCGGGTTGATCGCGTGCTGAGCGGCTGCATGACCGCGCCGTGCTGCGTGCGTCACGGTCATGCAGCCGCTCCACATGCGGGTTACATTGCAGGTCCTGCCGCCCTCTCCCGATTGCCCATGAGCCCCCTGCCTTACGTCGATCACGACGCGCTGCTGAAACTGACGGCCGAAGCGGCGCACGTCACGCAGCCGTGCACGTGCACGAAGACCTCGCTCGCCGGCTGGACGACCCTGCCGCTGTCGCTGCCGGACACGCAACTGATCGAAGTGGCCACGCTCGCGCCGCCGGGCGATGCCGAACCGACCTACACGGAATATCATCCGGCCGGCACGCGCTATGCATCGGACGACGCACCAATCGCGCCGCGTCATTTCCCGTACAACCGCTGCACGGTCAGCCGCTGCCGCACGTGCGGCCGCCTGTTCCTGCGCTACCAGGAAGGCGGCGGCTACTTCATCGACCAGCGCATCCGCGCGCTCGATCCGGCGCTCGTCGTCGACGCTTGATCGCGTCCACGGGCATGCTCGCGTGCCCGTACGCCTGCCGGCGTCCGCCACCCATCTGCTTGCTGCCCCTGTTTCGTCCCGGTCTGCCGCGTGTCCCGCCGCAGCCCGTTCCGCCGCGCAAGCGCGACGCGGGAACGACCCTGCCGCCGCAGGACGCCGCAACGCAGCCCGGAAAATGAAACGGGCGGCTCGCTGGCCGCCCGTACGATGAACCGGAAGCAAACCGGCCGGCGCCCGCCATCATGCGGACGCCGCCGGCATTCAGCGCGCCGCTGCCGGCTTGCCGAACCCGCCGAGGATCTTCTTCTCGAGCGCGATGTAGTCGCGGCCGAAGTGGTGATCGCCCTGCGTCTTGATCACGTCGGCGCCCGTGTTCGCGAGCGCAGGGCACATCGTGTCCGTCTCTTCCGCGCCATAGAAGCACTGCACGAGCGTCGGCGGCACCTTCGCGATTTCCGGCGCGACCTTCAGCGCCTTGTCGCTCGCGGGCATCCCGAGCCAGCCCGTCACGCGGATCTGGAAATCGGCCGACGGCGCGAAGCCGAGCAGCGACATCACCGCGACCTTGTCGCGCAGGTCGGCCGGCAGCCGGTTGTACGCGAACGGCATCACGTCGGCGCCGAACGAGTAGCCGACCAGCGCCACGCGGCTCGCATGCCAGCGCGCCATGTAGGTGCGTATCACGCGGGCCAGGTCGCGGCTCACCTGGGCGGGCGGCTTCTCGCTCCAGAAATAACGCAGGCTGTCGATGCCGACCACCGACACGCCGTCGCGCTGCAGCGCCTCGGCGATCGTCTTGTCGAGATCGCGCCAGCCGCCGTCGCCCGAGATCACGATCGCGAGCCGGTCGCTGCCGCCCTTGGCCGGCAGCTCGACGAGCGGCAGGTCGGACACGTCGAGCTCGTCGCTGCCGCCGCTGGTATCGCGCAGGTGCGACGTGACGAGCGATACGAGCTTCGCGGTGTCGCCCGCGGCCGCCGTTTCGACGAAGCCCGGCATCGCGCGGCGCACGATCGTCGGATCGGGCGGGCACGGCTTGAAGCGCGAATCGAGCTTCGCGGCCGGACCGACCGCGACGACGCCGGCGATCGTGTTCTCCGGCGCCATCGCGAGGATCTGCTTCGCGATCGCACCGCCCTGGCCCACGCCCGCGACGATCGGCGTGAAATAGCGCGACGACTGCGCGAGACGTTCGAGCTGATGGCTGACCGCCTCGGCGTCGCCGTCGAGGTGATGGCAAGTCTCCTGCTTCGCGGCGAGATTCGCCGCGTAACGCCCGGAATCGACGCCGACCGTCATCGCGCCGGCTTTCGCGAGCGCGTCGGCCGCCTGCTGATCGGCGGCATGCCAGCCGGCCTCACGCGAGAACAGCACGACGAATCCGCGCAGCGGCCCGCTCGGCTTGGTCACGGTCACGGGCCCGTAGCGGCCGCCGGACACGGTTTCGGCTTTCACGTCGGCCGGCTGCGCGGCGCACACGGCGCCGGCCAGCATCATTCCCGCGCAGGCGGCTGCCGCCCGCGCGCTTACCTTCTTCAACATCATGAACGCCGACCTCCAGCCAGCAATGACAGATCCGCCAGCGTGACGAACACGCCGACCGAGCCCGAGGCCGCGAGATAACGCGGCTCCCAGTGCGGTTCGAACTTGCTCTTGAAAGCGCGCAAGCCGCGGAAGTTGTAGAAGCGGCCGCCGAAGCGCCAGACCATCAGGCCGAGCCGGTGGAACGGCGACGGCATCTTCGCCGCCCCCATCCCCGAGAACGGCGCGATGCCCAGGCTCAGCTTGCGGAACCCCGCTTCCTTCAGATGCAGCGCGAGCTGCGTAAACAGATACTCCATCGCGTACGGCGATGCGTCCGGCAGATGGCGCATCACGCCGACCGTCGCCTCGGTGTTGAGGTCGGTCGTCATGAACGTGACGAACGCGATCGGCTTGTCGGCCTGCCGCACCAGCATCACCGATTGCGTCGACAGGTAGCCGTCGTGGAACGCGGCCACCGAGAAACTCTTCTCGCGCGCATCGCGGCTGTCGAGCCAGCCGTCGGAGATGTCGCGCAGCGCCGGCAGCGCGGCCGGCACGTCGCCCGGCGCGATCACCTCGACCGTCAGCGCATCCTTGTCGCCGCGGCGCAGCGCGTAGCGCAGGTGCGAACGGTTCGAACCCTTCAGGTCGAACTGGTCGAGCGCGATATGCGCTTCCTCGCCGAGCTTCATCAGCGTGAGCCCCGCGTCGAGATACAGCGGCAACGCATTCGCGCGCACCTGGTAGAACGCCGCGCGGCCGCTGTGCGCATGCGCGAGCGCGATGAACTTGCTGATCAGCGCCGGCCACTCTTCGCGCGGCCCGACCGGGTCGTGCAGCGCGGCCCACGTGCGGCCGTTCTTCGCGTACATCAGGAACGCACGGCGCGATTCGGAAAACAGGAACGACTTGTCGCCCATCAGCGCGAGGCCCGCGTCGCTGCATTCCTGCGCGCGGATGATCTGCTCCGCGTCGATCAGGTCCTGCTCGGCGGGCTTCACGAAACGGCCGGGCGCCGGACGCAGCAATTGCCACAGCGCGAACAGCGCGACGAATACGCCGGCGGCGAGCGTCGCGCGCAGCGCCCGCGGCGCGCGCGCATCGAACGAGAAATGCGACCACAGATCGCGCGTGTAAGGCACGTCGCGGAACGCGAAGAACAGCACCCAAACGGCCAGTATCAGCACCATCGCCACCGACACGAACCAGCTCACCGTGAAGCGCTCGGCAAGCAGCGACGAATGACGGTTGAAGCGGCGGCGGCTGACGAGCAGCAGCACGAGCAGCGTGCCGAGCACGCCTGCCTCGACGAACGCGAGGCCCTTGGCCAGCGACAGCGCCAGGCTCGCGAGCGTCAAGGCGAAAGTCATCCACCACGCGCCGTCGAGCCGGCGCAGCAGCCCGCGCGCGACGAACAGCAGCGCGACGCCGAGCACGCTGCAGATCACCTGCGAGCCTTCGAGCACCCACAGCGGCACGATGTGGCGCAGGATCGCGATCCGGTGCCAGAACGCGGGCGTCGCGCTCGAGATCACCAGCATCCCGCCGACCGCGAAGGTCACGAGGCTCAGGAACACCGGCGCCAGTTGCGAGACGCGCACGGCCTGCCGCGTCACGAGCCGGCGCCGCAGCGCGCGGCCCTCGAAGCCGGCCAGCAGGCCGGCCGACAGCACGAGCGGCACGCCGAAATAGATCGCCCGATACGCGATCAGCGCGGCGACCATCGCGTGCGCGGGCACTTCGCGGCCCAGCGTGAAGACCATCGCCGCTTCGAACACGCCGATCCCGCCCGGCGTATGGCCGATCATCCCGAGCAGCAACGCGGCCGCATAAACGGTGATGAAGGTGGGGAAGCCGACGGGAGCCGCCGGCAGCAACACCCACAGCGTGAGGCCCGCGGCAACGACGTCGAGCACCGCATAGACGACCTGCGCGACGAGATCGCGCCGCGCCGGCACGTCGAACGACAGCCATTTGAAGCGCGTGACGACCGGGCGCGCGGTGTTGCCGCACAGCACGACCAGCGCGGCGAGCGCGACGAGCAACGCGGCGCCCGTCCACGTGAGCACGCCGGGCACGACGTGCAGCATCGCGGCGAGCGCGTCCGGCACGCAGACCATGCCGACCGCCGTCATCAGCACCATCGCGAGCGCCAGCGTGCCGCTCGTGAACACCGTCATCCGGCCGATCTGGGCGGGCGTGACACCCGACACGCCGTACACGCGCGCGCGCACCGCCCCGCCCGTCAGCGCGCCGAAGCCGGTCGCGTTGCCGAGCGCGGAACCGGCGATCGCGCCGATCCACAGCGCGACGCGCGGCACCCTGGCCGCGACATAACGCAGGCCGACCGCGTCGCGGGCGACGAGCGCGAGATAGCTGAGGGCCGTCGCGGCCAGCGACGCGCCCCACTCGCCGACGGACATGTGACGCAACTGGCGAATCACCGACCGGTAGTCGACGGATTCCGACAGATGCTGGAAAACCACGATCAGCAGCAGGCCGATGCCGAGCGCGAGCAGCGGCGACAGTACGCGTTCGTTGCGGATCAGCGCCCGGGCACGGGCGATCACCGCCTCGGCGCGGCCGGGCGAACCAGGGTGGCGGGAAGACATAACGTGTTCAGTGGTGGTGCATAGCGTGTCGCGGCGCGGGCTGGCCGGGCGGCGACGTATCTGGTTGTTCTGCATGGGCGGCGGCCGAAGACGGGCTCGAGGCGCCTGGATCAGAACTTACGAGTATACGGAACTTATATTACAGAATCTTTCACGTCGCCTTTGTGCGGATTTGTGGTTTCTCGCGCATCAAAACGCATAAAGAAACCGTGCGCCCTACGAACGCAAGGTGCGCATCATACCGGGAACCGGGGTGGTTTTTTCATCGGATGAATGACTTGTGATGCATTTGGGAGGAATCTGCCGCGCCGAGCCCGGCGGGTGAGGATGAAAACGCGATGGCGCGGCGCGTTTCGGAATGGCGGCGGGGTGATTCGGTGCGCCCGTCCCGGCGCACCACGAGTACGGAAATACGCCGCTGCGCGTCACTTCGCCCGCTCATGCTCCCCCAACCCGATCGCCTTGTAGTCATAGGTCGGGTAGAACTCCGTCCGGTACGCACCCCAGGCCGTATCCTCGAGCACGCGATTGACCTCGCGCAGCCGTGACGCCGGCAATCGCAGCACGACGATCTGCCCGATCCCCATCGTCACGGTCCAGCTCACGACCTCGACGCCCGGCGGCGGAAACGCCTTGTAGAAACCCTGCTTCGCGAGTTGCGTGTTCAGCTCGGCGAGCGGGCGCGACTGGTCGTGCTTCAGGAATACGGTCAGCAGCACCGCGTTATCGGGCGTCGCTGCGGCCGAACCTGCCGGCACCGTCGACGTCTGGCCGATGGCCGGCGCGCTGGAAACCGCGGCGGCCGCCAACGCGGCGGCAATCACGAACGTTCGAATCGGAAAATGCGGGAAGACGGTCATCACGCGACTCCATGGCTTCGTGGGAGAGCCGACATCATGCGCCGCCGGAACCATTGCTGCAGCGAGCGGCCGATGCGATTACGACACGCCCGAGCGGCTGGCGCTTCCGGTCGAAGCATTCGTGCGCGCCGAACGGGCGCGCGCATGGGAGCGCCGGCAGTCGACCTGCCAGCGAAACTGGCGGACAACCGTCCGCCGCTCGCACGCTCAATACACGTCGCGCATGTAGCGCCGCGCCTTCGAAAGCCGCGCGACGTAGTCGTTCGCGGCTTCGTCCGACATGCCGCCGTGCCGGGCGACGATCGCCTTCAGCGCCGTGTCGACGTCCTTGGCCATCCGCGCGGCGTCGCCGCACACGTAGAAGTGCGCGCCCTCTTCCAGCCACGCGAACAGCTCGGCGCCCTGCTCGCGCATCCGGTCCTGCACGTAGACCTTGTCGGCCTGGTCGCGCGAGAACGCGAGATCGAGCCGCGTGAGGAACCCGCTGTCATGCATCTCGCTCAGCTCGTCGCCGTAGTAGAAATCGGTCTGCGCGTGCTGCTCGCCGAAGAACAGCCAGTTGCGCCCGCGCGCGCCGCGTGCCCGCCGCTCGTGCAGGAAGCCGCGAAACGGCGCGACGCCGGTGCCCGGGCCGACCATCACGATCGGCACGTCGCCGTTCACCGGCGGCCGGAAATGCGCGGACTTCTGCACGAAAACGGGCACGCGGCCGTCGTCCGCGCGATCGGCGAGGAACGTCGACGCGACGCCTTTGCGCGCGCGCCGGCCGTTGTGATAACGCACGGCCGACACGGTCAGGTGAATCTCGCCCGCGTGCGCGCTCGGGCTCGACGCGATCGAATAGAGGCGCGGCTGCATGCGCTTGAGCATGCCGACCAGTTCCGCGCCCGACAGCTCGACCGGGTATTCGTGCAGCACGTCCGCCAGTTGCTGCCCCCACAACCATTGCTTGAGGTCGGCCTTGCGATCGTCGCCGAGCAGCGACTTCAGCGCACCGTTCGCGCTGCGCGACGCGATGAAGGCCAGCGTGTCGGGATGCGGGCGCGTGATGTCGAAGTGGCGTGCAAGCGCATCGCCGAGCCGGATCTCGCCGACACCCGCGACCGACACGGGCGCATCGGCCTTCAGCGCGGTGACGGACAGCAGTTCGTCGACCAGTTCCGGGCAGTTGGTCGGCCATACGCCGAGCGCGTCGCCGGTTTCGTATTCGAGGTTCGCGCCCTGGGTCGACAGCGATACATAGCGCGTGTCCTTTGCCGCGCCCGGCCGGTTCAGCCGCAAGTTCGCGACGAGCTTCGACGGCGCCGGATGCGCTTTCGTCGGCAACAGCCCCGACGGGCTCAATCCGCCGGACGGCACCGCGTGCAGCGCGGCATCGGCCTCCTTGATGCGCGCGACGACGCGCTCGAGCCACTGATCGGCATCGTGCTGGAATTCGACGTCGCAATCGACGCGTGCGCACAGGCGCGCCGCGCCGAGTTCCGCGAGCC
The DNA here is from genome assembly GCF_902832985.1 of Burkholderia sp. BCC0097. Taxonomy (NCBI): domain Bacteria; kingdom Pseudomonadati; phylum Pseudomonadota; class Betaproteobacteria; order Burkholderiales; family Burkholderiaceae; genus Burkholderia; species Burkholderia sp. BCC0097. Next base: position 1,101,258 of record NZ_CADFDM010000001.1, on the reverse strand, counting down.
GTGCGTCGAGCCGGCGGCCGTGGCCGCAGAACTGGTCGTAGTTGCGGTCGCCGAACGCGAGCACCGCGAAATGCACGCCGTCGAGGCGCGCGGCGCTGCCGGCCTGCAACGCATCCCAGAATTCGCTGCCGTTGTCCGGCGCATCGCCGTCGCCGAACGTGCTCGTCATCAGCAGCACGTATTGCGCAGCGGCGAGCGACGAGACCGGATAGTCGGACAGGCACGCGGTGCGGATCTCGAAGCCCGCGTTCATCAGCTTCGTCGCGTAATCCTCAGTCAACGATTCGATGTTGCCGGTCTGCGACGCCCACAACAACGTGACCTTCGGGCGCGGGCGCACGATGCGCACGCCGCCGGCCGCGGCGGCGTCGGCCGGTAGCGCGGGCGCGGCGGCGATCTGCGCACCGGCAGGCAGGGAGCGGCTGAACAGGCCCGCGAGCATCCCGTCGAGCCAGAGCCGCACGGGTGGCGTCAACGGCGCGCCGGCCGGCAGCACGGGCACACTGCCGTCGCGACGGCCGGCGCTCGCCTTCAGGCCGCTGACGAGGCCGGCCACGTACAGCCGCTCGGTGTCGGTCAGCGGCGGCGGCGCGAGATCGGCGACGCCGAGCGCGGCCGCGAAAGTGTCGATGTCTGCCATGTCGGATTCCTGTGAAGCCGTGATCGGCGAGCTCGCGGGCGCGGGCGCGGGCGCGGGCGCGGGCGCGGGCAGTGCATCGTCCGCGCGTGCGTCGGCGCGCGCCGTCTCGTCGTCGGTCGACGCGAACGCGTCCGTGTCGACCCGCGTCAGCGCGACCGCGCAGTATTTCAGTTCGGGTTGCTGCGATTCCGGGTCGATCGCGTCGTTCGTCACCGTGTTGATGCACAGATCGTCGCCGTATACGTCGCTCCAGTGCATCGGCGCGAAGCAGTTGCCGCGCCGCACGCGTTCGGTCACGACGGCCGGCAGCACCGCGCGGCCGCGCGCCGAACGGATCTCGACGCTGTCCTTCGCGGCGATGCCCAGCGCGCTCGCATCGTCCGGGTGCAGTTCGACGAACGGACGCGGATTGAGCTTGTTCAGCATCGCGACCTTGCCCGTCTTCGTCATCGTGTGCCACTGATGCTGCAGCCGCCCGGTGTTCAGCACGATCGGGAACGTGTCGTCGGGCAGCTCGGCCGGATCGGCGTGCGGCCGCGCGAAAAAGCGCGCCTTGCCCGACGGCGTCGGGAACACGATGCGCGGCGCGTCGCCGCCGTCGGCTGCGGGGCGCAGCGGCTGGCTCACGCCGTCGTTCAGGTAGCGGATCGGGTGCCGCTCGCGCGCGGCGCCCGGCGCGACCGGCCACTGCACGGGCCCGTCGCGCAGCGCCGCGTGGCTCGCGCCGCGCAGGTCGTAGCCGGTCGCCGGATTCGAGAAACGGACGATCTCGTCGAACACGTCGGCCGCCGACACATAGTCGAACGCGTCGCCGAACCCCATCGCACGCGCGACCTCCGCGACGATGCGCCAGTCGGGCAGCGCGTCGCCGGGCGGCGCGACCGCCGCGCGCATCAGCGTCATGTTGCGCTCGGAGTTGATCATCACGCCGTCGCCCTCGGCCCACAGCGCGCCGGGCAGCAGGATGTCGGCGTAGCGGTTGGTCTCGGTGTCGAGGAACGCGTCCTGCGCGATCACGAGCTCCGCGGCCTGCAACCCGGCGATCACGTTGCGCCGGTTCGGCACGGTCGCGACCGGGTTCGTGCAGACGATCCAGCACGCCTTGATGTCGCCGGCCGCCATCCGCTCGAACAGGTCGACCGTGCCGTTGCCGGTGTCCTTGCGCAGCGTGCCGGCCGGCACGCGCCACAGGTTCTCGACGAAACGGCGGTCGTCGTCGGACGCCACCGAGCGCTGCCCCGGCAGCCCCGGCCCCATGTAGCCCATCTCGCGCCCGCCCATCGCGTTCGGCTGGCCGGTCAGCGAGAACGGCCCGCTGCCCGGGCGGCAAATCGCGCCGGTCGCGAGATGCAGGTTGCAGATCGCGTTGGTGTTCCACGCGCCGTGCGTGCTCTGGTTGAGCCCCATCGTCCAGCAGCTCATCCATTCCTGCGCGTCGCCGATCCATTGCGCGGCCGTGCGAATGTCGGCCGCCGCGAGCCCCGTGATGTCGGCGACCCGCTCGGGCGTGTAATCGGCGAGGAACGCTGGCATCGCGTCCCAGCCTTCGGTGTAGGTATCGATGAATGCGGCGTCGGTGCGCCCGTTCGCGTGCAGCAGGTGCAGGAGCCCGTTGGTCAGCGCGAGATCCGTGCCCGGCCGGATCTGCAGGAACAGGTCGGCCTTGTCGGCGGTGCCGGTGCGGCGCGGATCGACGACGATCAGCTTCGCGCCGGCCTTCACGCGATCCATCATCCGCAGGAACAGGATCGGGTGACAGTCGGCCATGTTCGCGCCGATCACGAAGAACAGGTTCGCGCGATCGAAGTCCTGGTACGACCCGGGCGGCCCGTCCGCGCCGAGCGACTGCTTGTAGCCGGTGCTCGCGCTCGCCATGCACAGCCGCGAGTTCGACTCGATGTTGTTGGTGCCGACGAAGCCCTTCGCGAGCTTGTTGACGAGGTACTGCGCCTCGATCGACATCTGCCCCGACACGTAGAACGACAGCGCATCGGGCCCGTGCGTATCGAGCACCGCGCGCAGCCGCCGCGCGGTCTCGGCGATCGCGTCGCGCGCCGGCAGCGGCACGAGGTCGTCCTCGCGCGCGCGGCGCACGAACGCACGGTCGAGCCGCCCCGAGCGGCGCAGCGCGACGTGCGCCGAAGAACCCTTCGTGCAGAGCCGCCCGAAGTTGGCCGGATGGTCGGCGTCGCCGGACACCTTGGCGACTTCGCCGTCCTCGACGTGCAGCACCATCCCGCAGCCGACGCCGCAGTACGGGCACACGCTCTTGACGGGGGTGGCGCTCATGCGTGCTCCCGGGTGCTCAGGCCGCGATCCACACGAAGCCGTCCTCGACCCGCGACGGATACGCGTTCACCGATTGCTCCGGCGCTTCCAGGCATTCGCCGGTGCGCAGATCGAAGTGCTGCTTGTACAGCGGTGACGCGACCACGACGCGCTCGCCCAAGCTGCCCACCAGCCCGCGCGACATCACGGAGGCCTGCGACACGGGATCGACGTTGTCGATCGCGAACACGCCGCCGTCGGCATGCGCGACGTGAAACACGGCGACCTGCTCGCCGTTGACGAGCGCGCACACGCCGGTGTTCGGCACGATGTCGTCGAGCGGGCACACGCGGGTCCAGGACAGCTGAAGACGATCGTTCATGATGGGCTCCTTTGAAAGACGCTGGCGTCGGTCGGGGTCAAACGGTGGCGGGCTCGGCAACGACCGGAATCGCCACGGGCTTGCCGCCCGTGCGTTCGGCGGGCGTCGCGGGCCGGATCTGGCCGCGCGTCTCGACGAATTCGATGGTCGTGTCCGGCGCGTCGCTGTTCACGAAGTGGCGGAAGCGCTTGCGCGTGTCGGGATCGGTGACGGCGCGCTTCCATTCGCACTCGTAGGTGTCGACCACGTGCTGCATGTCGGCTTCGAGTTCGGCCGCGATCGCGAGCTTGTCGTGCACGACGACGTCGATCAGGTAGTCGAGGCCGCCTTCGAGGTTGTCGCGCCACACGCTGGTGCGTTGCAGCCGGTCGGCCGTGCGCACGTAGAACATCAGGAAGCGGTCGATGTAGCGGACCAGCGTCGCGCGATCGAGATCGGACGCAAGCAGTTCCGCGTGGCGCGGCTTCATCCCGCCGTTGCCGCACACGTACAGGTTCCAGCCCTTCTCGGTCGCGATGATGCCGACGTCCTTGCCCTGCGCTTCCGCGCACTCGCGCGTGCAGCCGGACACGCCGAACTTGATCTTGTGCGGCGCGCGCAGCCCCTTGTAGCGGTTCTCCAGATCGATCGCGAGGCCGACCGAATCGTCGACGCCGTAGCGGCACCACGTCGACCCGACGCACGATTTCACGGTGCGCAGCGCCTTGCCGTACGCGTGCCCCGATTCGAAGCCGGCCGCGATCAGTTCCTCCCAGATCGACGGCAACTGCTCGACGCGCGCACCGAACAGGTCGACGCGCTGGCCGCCCGTGATCTTCGTGTACAGGCCGTATTTTTTCGCGACCTGGCCGACCGCGATCAGCCCTTCCGGCGTGACTTCGCCGCCCGGCATGCGCGGCACGACCGAATACGTGCCGTCGCGCTGGATGTTCGCGAGGTAGTAGTCGTTCGAATCCTGCAGCCCCGCGTGCTCCTTCTTCAGCACGAACTCGTTGAAGCACGACGCGAGGATGCCCGCGACGGCCGGCTTGCACACGTCGCAGCCGAGGCCGCGGCCGTGCTTGTGCAGCAGTGCGTCGAACGTCGTGATGCGCTCGACGCGAATCAGGTGGAACAGCTCCTGGCGCGAATACGGGAAGTGCTCGCACAAATGGTTGTTGACCGCGAGGCCCTGCTTCTTCATCTCGGCCTTCATGATCTGCGTGACGAGCGGCACGCAGCCGCCGCACGACGTGCCGGCGCCCGTGCAGGTCTTCAGCGCGCCGAGGCTCGTCGCGCCGTCGGCCACGGCCGCGCAGATCTGCGACTTCGACACGTTGTTGCACGAGCAGATTTGCGCGCCTTCCGGCAGCGCGTCGACGCCGATCGCCGGCTTCGCCGCGCCGTCCGACGACGGCAGGATCAGGAATTCCGGCGACTCGGGCAGCTCGATGCGGTTCAGCATCATCTGCAGCAGCGTGCCGTACTCGGCGGCATCGCCGACCATCACCGCGCCGTGCAGGAACTTGCCGCAGCCGGACACCACGAGCTTCTTGTAAACCTGGCGGCGCTCGTCCGCGTACTGGTAGGTGCGGCTGCCGGCCGTCGTGCCGTGCGCGTCGCCGATGCTCGCGACGTCGACGCCCATCAGCTTGAGCTTCGTGCTCATGTCGGCGCCGGCGAACGCGGCGGCGGCCGCTTCGTCGGCGTCGCCCGCGAGCTGCTTCGCGACCACGCGCGCCATGTCGTAGCCGGGCGCGACGAGGCCGTACACCATGCCGTTCCAGGCCGCGCATTCGCCGATCGCGTAGATGTCGGCGTCGCTCGTGCGGCACGCGTCGTCGATCGCGACGCCGCCGCGCGGGCCGATGTCGAGCCCGCACGCACGGGCCAGTTCGTCGCGCGCGCGGATGCCGGCCGAGAACACGATCATGTCGGTGTCGAGATGCGAGCCGTCTGCGAACGCCATCCGGTGCGCGCCTTCCTCACCGTCGACGATTTCGAGCGTGTTCTTGCCGGTATGCACGGTCACGCCGAGCGCCTCGATCTTCGCGCGCAGCATCCGGCCGCCGCCGTCGTCGACCTGCACGGCCATCAGGCGCGGCGCGAATTCGACCACGTGCGTGTCGAGCCCCATGTCGCGCAGCGCCTTCGCGCATTCGAGGCCGAGCAGCCCGCCGCCGATCACGACGCCGCGCTTCGCATGCGCGCCGCACGCCTGCATCGCCTCGAGATCCTCGATCGTCCGGTACACGAAGCAGCCCGCGCGATCGCGACCCGGCACCGGCGGCACGAACGGGCGCGAGCCGGTGGCGAGCACCAGCTTGTCGTACGCGAGCGTTTCGCCCGATGCGAGCGTGACGGTATGCGCGGCGCGGTCGATCGACGCGACCTGCGCGTTCAGGCGCAGGTCGAACTGCGGATGACGCTCGAAGAAGCCCGGTTCGACCAGCGACAGATCGTCCGCCGACTTGCCCGCGAAGAATTCCGACAGGTGCACGCGATCGTAGGCCGGGCGCGGCTCCTCGCTGAGCACGGTGACCTGCAGCGCGCCTGCCGTGCCGGCCGCGCCGGCTTGCGCCACGACGCATTCGAGGAGCTTGTGGCCGACCATGCCGTGGCCGATAACGATGAGTTTCATGATGACGATTCCTTCGGTCGATCAGTTCGCGGCGCCGGCGGCGGCCAGCGCGCGATCGCGCAGCTCGGCTTCGCGCGCCTTGTGTTCTTCGCTGAAGCGCACGGCCATCGCGCACAACGCGGTCGCGGTCACCGCGAGGCCGAGCAGGCTCAGCGTCTGCTGCACGTCGCCGACACCCTTCAGCAGGAAAGCCGCGGCCACCGCGCCGACGTTGCCGCCCGCACCGACGATCCCCGCGACGCCGCCGAGTGCCTTGCGGTCGATGAACGGCACGAGCGCGTAGGTCGCGCCGCACGCCATGTGCGTGAACAGGCCGAAGGTCAGCATCGCGACGAGGGCCATGCCGATGCCTTGCGCATGCGAGAACCAGAGCAGCCCGAGCCCTTCGCCGATGATCAGCGCGCACAGCAGCGTCGCGCGCACGTCGAGGCTGCGGCGGGCGGCGATCTTGTCGGACAGCCAGCCACCGAGCGCGCGGGCGAACAATGCGAGCAGCCCGAACATCCCGACCGCGAAACCGGCGTCCTTCAGCGACAGCTTGAAGTGATCGACGTAGTACAGCGCGGCGATGTTGTGGATGAACACCTCGACGCCGAAGCACGCGCCGTACGTGACGAACAGCATCCATACGCGGTAGTTGCCGCAGGCCGTGAAGAAGCTCGCCCAGCCGCCCTTCTTGCCGCTGTCGACCGTCACACCCTGCTTGCGCAGCGCGACGAAATCGCCTTGCGGGCAGTCCTGCGTGAAGCGCCAGTACGCCCACGCCATCACGAGCATCGCCACGCCCGGCACGACCAGCGCGATGCGCCACGACGAATCCTCGCCGAAGCCGAGCATCAGGCCGGCGGCGACGAGCAGCGGCATCAGCGCCTGCGTCGCGCCCGCGCCGGCATTGCCCCAGCCGGCCGTCGTCGCGTTCGCGGTGCCGACCACGTTCGGCGCGAACATCACCGACGTGTGGTACTGCGTGATCACGAAGCCCGCGCCGATCGCGCCGATGCCGAGCCGGCAGATCAGGAACCACAGGTAGTCGTGCGTGAACGACACGGCGAATACCGGGATCGCGCCGAACAGCAGCAGGCCCGCGTACACGCGGCGCGGGCCGAAGCGGTCGCACAGCGGGCCGACCAGCAGCCGCACGGCGATCGTCGCGGCCACCGCGGCGATGTTGATGTTGGCGACTTGCGCCGCCGTGAGATGAAATTCGCGCGCGATCAGCGGCATCAGCGGCGCGCACGCGAACCACGCGAAGAAGCAGATGAAGAACGCCATCCACGTTAGATGGAACGCGCGCATCGGCGCGGTGCGGAGGCTGAAGAGATCGATACGGGTAGCTTTGTCGGTCATGTCATCCGCCAAACGAAAAACGGCGTCCTGCGCACCCAGTCTCGTCGAGACCTGATGCGTAGGACGCCGTTGCCCATGAAGCCCGTTGCCGGGCGCGTCGGTATTCGGTACTGCGGACGGATCGCCATTGACCCGTCCGAACGAGCTAACGCAAGCGACGTGCCATGTCGGCGTCGATCACGCCGCGAGCCCCACCGCACAAGGCGCAGCGGGCATCGGGCACGTCGCCGCGGCGCGCGGCGCGCTCTCCGTCGCGATGCACCGGGGCACAGATGTGGTGCGCTGCAGCACTGTCGTCGTGCGGCATCGCGGTGCGTGCGGACGGGGCACGATGCACGCCGATGCGGCATGACGGCGGCCCGTGCGCGGCAAGCGCATGCACGCGTACGGCCATCGCACGGTGCGCGGCGCCGCGCCCAGGCCGCCTCGTCGCGCCGGTTGGCCCGGATATTGCTGAACCTTCATCACACCGGCAACGGCGCCGGTGGGCAGTCCCCGCAAACCCTGCTCGCCCTTCACCGCGAGCCCTTCAGGACAACGGCGTCCCTCCGTGCACGGCACGGCCGGATGCCGGTGCGTTTCGACCGCCCGCCGCCGCCGAGCAACAACGCGATATCAGACCGCCGCAGCGATGCGATGCGGCACAGGAACACGACATGACGACAGGCAAAGTCACGCTGCTGGGCGCCGGCCCCGGCGATCCCGATCTCCTCACGCTGAAGGCGGTGAAGGCGCTGGCCGCCGCCGACGTGCTGCTGCTCGACGATCTCGTCGCGCCCGGCATCGCCGAACTCGCGCCGCGGGCGCGCGTGATCCGCGTCGGCAAGCGCGGCGGCTGCCGCTCCACGCCGCAGGCATTCATCGAGAAACTGATGCGCCGCTACGCGCTGCGCGGCGCGCACGTGGTGCGCGTGAAAGGCGGCGACGCGCTGCTGTTCGGGCGCGCCGGCGAGGAACTCGCGACGCTGCGCGCGGCCGGGATTCCGGTCGAGATCGTCAACGGCATCTCGTCGGGATTCGCCGCCGCCGCGAGCCTCGGCATCTCGCTCACGCACCGCGAGCACTGCCAGGGCGTCACGTTCGTCACCGCGCACCGCCAGGATCATGGCGAACCCGACTGGGCCCGGCTCGCGGCGACCGGCACCACGCTCGCGATCTACATGGGGATGAGCCGCGTCGACAGCATCGCGGCGGGCCTGCTCGCCGCACTGCCCGCGTCGACGCCGGCAGCGGCCGTGCAATGGGCCGGCACGCCCGACGAACGTCGCTGGACCGGCACGCTGGGCACGCTCGCGCGCGGCATCGAAGCCGCGCGGCTGGGCAGCCCGGCCGTGATCCTCGTCGGCGGCGCGATCGGCGCAGCAGCCGCGCAAGGCGCGAGCACGGCAACCGGCGCGGCGCTTGCGCGGGCCGCCTGACATGCGCGGCATCGCACGGCTTCGGCCACTCCCCGTTTCCGTCACCTCGGGCCGCGCGTGCGGCCTGCCAGCATCGTCCGCCCCCTGCATCGACGCGTCACTGCCCCTGTTGCCCGCCTCATGAGTTCGTCCGCCCTGCCCGCCCGCCTGCGCGTGCTGCTCGTCACCGACACCGACAAGCCGATCGGCGAACTCGGCGACGCGCTCGCGCGCCTCGGCTACGAGATGCTGAACGACGTCGCGACGCCCGCGCGCCTGCCGGCGGCCGTCGAGGAGCAACGCCCCGACGTCGTGATCATCGACACCGATTCGCCGTCGCGCGATACGCTGGAGCAGCTCGCCGTCATGCATGCGACCGCCCCGCGCCCCGTGCTGATGTTCAGCCACGACGCCGACCAGGAGCTGATCCGCGCGGCGGTCGGCGCGGGTGTCAGTGCGTATCTCGTCGAAGGGTTGTCGGCCGAGCGCCTCGCGCCGATTCTCGAAGTCGCGCTCGCGCGCTTCTCGCACGACGACGCGCTGCGCCGCCGGCTGGCCGACGTCGAGCGCGAACTCGCGGAGCGCAAGCTGATCGACCGCGCGAAACGCGTGCTGATGGACCAGCGCAAGCTGTCCGAACACGATGCGTATGCGGCGCTGCGCAAGCGCGCGATGGATCAGGGCCTGCGCATCGTCGACGTCGCGCGACAATTGCTCGACGCGTCACCCCAGTCATGAGTGCCATGCATACCTCTCCTCCCGCCGCGCCGGAACGCGCGCATCTTCGTCTCGGGTTCGTCGCGCTCAGCGACGCGGCCCCGCTGATCGTCGCGCAGCGCCTGAATCTCGGCGCGCGTCATGGCCTCACGCTCGAATTGAGTCGCCAGCCGTCCTGGGCGGCCGTGCGCGACAAGCTGCTCAGCGGCGAGCTCGATGCCGCGCACGCGCTGTACGGGCTCGTCTGCGGGCTGCAGCTCGGCATCGGTGGCCCGCGGGCCGACATGGCCGCGCTGATGGTGCTGAACCGCAACGGCCAGGCGATCACGCTGTCGCGCGGCCTCGCCGACGCGTACCGCGAAACCGCCAGCGTGCGTGCCGCGTTCGCGACGCTCGGCCGCAAGCCGCTGCTCGCGCAGACCTTCCCGACCGGCACGCACGCGATGTGGCTGAACGCGTGGCTCGCGTCGCACGACGTCGATCCGCTGCGTGACGTGCGCAGCGTCGTGATTCCGCCGCCCGAGATGGTCGCCGCGCTGGCGGGCGGCGAGCTCGACGGCTTCTGCGCGGGCGAGCCGTGGCACGCGGTCGCGGAAGCATGCGGCGCGGGCCGCACCGTCGCCGTCACGAGCGAGATCTGGCCCGATCATCCGGAGAAGGTGCTCGCGACGCGGCGCGATTTCGTCGCGCTGTATCCGGCCACCGCGCGTGCGCTGGTCCGCACGCTCGTCGATGCGTGCGCGTGGCTGGACAGCCCCACGCACCGTCGCGAGGCGGCCGACTGGCTCGCGTCGCCCGACGCGCTCGGCGTGCCGGCCCGGCTGATCGCGCCGCGCCTGCTCGGCGACTACGGCGCGGGGCCCTTCGCCACGCCGCCGCTGCTGATCCGCTTTCACGACGGCGGCACGGTGAACCGGCCCGATCCGCGCGAGGGCCTGTGGTTCCTGTCGCAGTACCGGCGCTGGGGCATGCTCGACGGTTCGCACGACGACGCGGGCATCGCCGCGGCGATCGCGCAGACCGCGTTGTATGATGCTGCGGTCGCCGAAGGCGGCGCGGCGGATCTGTCGCAGGCGTAGCGCGTATCGCGCGCACCGCGCAGTGCGGCCGGCGCGCCGGCGCCACGCCGAGTCGACGGCCCCGCCGCTGCGCGCTCGTGCCGCTCGTGCGACACCGCCTCGCCACTCCGTCCCCGCTCCGAATCAATGCCGAAACGAACGCGCGCGCCGCTCGACGTGCTGCTCACCGAAATCCGCGCGTGCCGTGCATGCGAAGCCGACCTGCCGCTCGGTCCTCGCCCGGTCGTGCGCGCCCACCGCGACGCACGCATCCTGATCGTCGGGCAGGCGCCCGGCGCACGCGTTCATGCGAGCGGCATCCCGTGGGACGACGCGAGCGGCAAGCGGCTGCGCGGCTGGCTCGGCGTCGACGCCGACACCTTCTACGACGAGACGCGCTTCGCGATCGTGCCGATGGGCTTCTGCTACCCGGGCCGCGGCGCGAGCGGCGACAACCCGCCGCGCCCCGAATGCGCGCCGCTGTGGATCGACCGGCTGCTGGCCGAACTGCCGTCGATCCGGCTCACGCTGCTGATCGGTCAGTACGCGCAGCGGCATTTCCTGCGCGACGCGCGCAAGGCGACGCTGACCGACACCGTGCAGGCCTGGCGCGACTACGGCCCGGCGATCCTGCCGCTGCCGCATCCGTCGCCGCGCAACCAGGCGTGGTTCAAGCACCACCCGTGGTTCGACGCCGACATCGTGCCCGAACTGCGGCGCCAGGTCGCGCCGCTGGTCGCCCGGTAAACGCCGCCGCGGCCATGCCGCGACGCTTCGCAACATCCCTGTTATCCGTATCGAATCAAGCATGAACGACACCCCAACCGATATCGACTTTGCCTGCAACGGCTGCGGCGGATGCTGCCGCGACCTGCGCATTCCGCTGACGATCGACGAAGCCATTGCGTGGCTGCGGCGCGGCGGCCACGTGGAGCTGCTGTGCGATGCGATGCCGTGGCTCGTCGAGCCCGAACCCGACAACGCGTTCGCCGCGTACAAGCGCGTGCGCTCGACCGCCGCGGCGAGCGGCTCGCTGCCCGTCCGCATCACGATCATGCTCACCGCGACCCATGCCGGACCGTGCCCTAACCTGCTCGACGACCTGCGTTGCGCGATCTACGACGAGCGCCCGCTCGTGTGCCGGATCTATCCGGCCGAAGTAAATCCGTTCGTGCCGCTGGTGCCGGGCGGCAAGCAATGCACGCCCGACGCGTGGCAGCAGGCGCCGTTCGTCCGCGGCGGCACGATCGTCGACGCGGATACCCGCGAGAACATCGCGCGTTCGCGTGCAGCGAGCGAAGCCGAGACGCCGCTGCGGGCACGGCTTTGCGCGGCCTTGGGGATCGATACGGCGGCCGTTGCCAACGAAGGGTTCGCGATCCATGCGCCGCCGGCCGCCACGCTGCTCGCGGCGCTGACGGCGCTGCGCGCGGCGGAGTCGGCACCGTCCGGCGCCGACGACGCCATCGGGTGGACGCTGGTGTCGAACCGTACGTCGACGCTGGATGCGCTCGTGTCGGTCGGCGCGACCAGTCAGCGTGCAGGTAGCCGCAGCCCGAACGCCGGTTATCTCGGCTTCCACCCGGACGAATGATCGCCGCGCGGCGCGCCGCGAGCGGCACCGGGCGAAGCCGTGCGGCCGCACGGATCGCCGCCGCGCCCGGTTCGCTGTACCATCGCGGCTCAACCGCGTCACGAACAGCAGAATCCCTCATGCCCTCCACCGCCCCGCCGCGCCTGTACGGGATGCCCGAACGCAGCGACCGGCTCGACTTCTACATCCGCGACCAGGCGTCGCGCCAGGCGATCACCGAACCGCACCGGCACGCGTATTTCCAGATCCAGTTCAACCTCGGCGGCGACACCGAGCAGCGCATCGGCGGCGTCACGCGGCCGTTTCCGCGCGGCGCGCTCGCGTTCGTGCTGCCGCACCGCGAGCACCTGATTCCGCACCCGGAAGGCGCGCATTTCATCGTGATCAACTTCAGCCAGGCGTTCCTGCGCGCCGATCTCGACGTCGATCCGCTCGATCTCGAGGACGTGCCCGCGCATCGCTTCCCCGAACTCACGCCGTTCCGCTTCCAGGAGCACCTCGATTTCATCCTGACCGGCGATACGTACGACGAAGCGCGCCGCCTCGCGCTGTGCATGCTCGACGCCGATCGCGTGCGCACGTTCGGCTCGACCACGCTGCTGCGCGGCTACCTGCTGCAACTGATCGGGCTCGTCTGCACGCAGTACGCGGGCGCGCTCGACAAGCTCGCGCAGCGCGGCGCCCAGCGCGCCGGCCGGCGCGACGCGCTGGCCCGCGTGCTGCGCCACGTGCGGGCGAACCTGACCCGCGAGGACCTGACGCTCGCCGCGACCGCCGAAGCCGCGTTTCTCTCGCCGAACTACCTCGCGCACCTGGTGCGCAAGGAAACCGGCAGCACCTTCACCGATCTCGTGACCGAGCGGCGGATCGCGCTCGCGCAGTCGCTGCTCGCCCACACCAGCCGGCGCATCGCGGACATCGCCCGCTCGGTCGGCTTCCGCGACGAAGGGTATTTCGCGCGGCGCTTCCGCGCGCGGGTCGGCGTGTCGCCGAAAGCGTATCGCGACGCGAACGCCGGGTTGCCCGCGGCCGACGACCCGCAACCGGCCGCCGACGCGTAGTTTTGTCCCGGTAAAACGCAGTTGCGTCGCATTCCGGCGCACGCGCGTCGGGTATCGTTGCACGCATGCCGGCGCAGTGCGCCGGCCATCCGTCTTCCTACCGAACGAGGCCAATCCGATGTCCGCCTATGTCATCGACGCCGCCGAGCGTCCTTCCGTCGAAGTCGAACAGTCGTCCGCGCGCTTTCCGGTGCGCCGCGTCTTCTGCGTCGGCCGCAACTACGCCGACCATGCCCGCGAAATGGGCGCCGACCCCGAGCGCGAACCGCCGTTCTTCTTCACGAAGCCGGCCGACGCGATCGTGCCGGCCAGCGGCACGGTGGCCTATCCGCCGCTGACGAACGATCTCCATCATGAAATCGAGCTGGTCGTCGCGATCGGCAAGGACGGCCGGTCGATCGACCCGGCCGACGCGCTGTCGCATGTATGGGGCTACGGCGTCGGCGTCGACCTCACGCGCCGCGACCTGCAGGCCGAGGCGAAGAAGCTGAGCCGGCCGTGGGACTGGGCGAAGGGTTTCGACGCGTCGGGCCCCGTGACCGCGCTGCGCCCGGCGACGGCCACCGGCCATCCGGCCGCCGGCCGCATCTGGCTCGCGGTCAACGGCGACACGCGCCAGCAAGGCGACCTCGCCGACATGATCTGGGCCGTGCCCGACGTCATCGCGTACGTGTCGCGCTCGGTCGAGCTGAAGGCCGGCGACCTGATCTTCACCGGCACGCCGGCCGGCGTCGGCGCGCTGCAACCGGGCGACCGCGTGACGGGCGGCGTCGACGGCGTCGCGACGTTCGAATTCGTGGTCGGCGCGAAGCCGTAACGCGCCATGCAGGGCGGCCGCCTGCCGGGCCGCCCATGCGATACCGCGTTGCCGGTCAGTCGTAGCGGCGCAGGAACGCGTCGGCGACGGCCGGCGGATTCAGCGCTTTCGCCGACACGTTTTCCAGCGCCTCGGCCGCGTCGTCGTCGCTGATCGACACGAACAGCGTGATGGCTGCCCGGTCGTCGCCCGTGCCGAACACGCCGTCGCGATCGAGCAGCCGCAAGGCCTCGATCATGTCGGTATGCAGTTGCCGGGAAAATTCCCCGAAGCGCGACTGGACGAACTGCGGGCTCAGCACCTCGTCGGCGAGCCTGCCGCAGATCGCGTTGAACGGCGAGGCCTCGGCCGCCGCGTACGCCCACTCGGGCACGCCCCATACGAACCACGGATCGTCGTCCGCCACCGCCTGTTGCGCGCGCATCCGGCGCAGCCCTTCGACCGTATTGGCTGCCGGCACCACCGTCATCGCGCCGCTGTCGGTGTACAACGCAAACGCGTAGAAATGCTCGTCCGGGTGCAACGCCCGCAGCGCCCTGAAGGTCGCCCTCGCGGCATCGGCAATGTCCCGCTGGAAATCAGAAAAGTCGCTCATCGCATCCTCGCCCAGTCGCCGTTCGCGCTCGCCCGGACACGCGGTGCGCGGATCGTGCGCCGTGTCCCGGCATGCGGCGGATTGTCCGTCATTCGGCCGCGCGCCGGTACCGGGGCGCACCCGCGCTCACCGGCCGGCGTCCTGCCCGTCGAACGCCCGCACGCACACGGCGGCCGCCAGTGCGATCGCCGCCGACAGCAGCATCATCGCGAGCGGCAGGTAGCCTGCGTTGCGCGGGGTCAGCAGCGTACCCGTCAGCGACGACAGCGCGGCGCCGCCGCCGATCGTCATCGCGCCGGCCAAGCCCGACGCGCTGCCCGCCAGTTCCGGGCGTACCGACACCGCACCCGCATGGGCGCCGGGGTTGCTCAGCCCATTGCCGATGCCGACCAGCACGCACGGCCCGAACCACGCGAGCGCATGGGTTACGCCGCCGAACAGCAGCGCAAGCCCGATCAGCGGCCCCGCACACGCGACGAGCCGCCCGCACAGGATCGTCGTGGCCAGCGCATGGCGGCGCGCGACCCGCGCGGCCAAAAAGCTGCCGCAGACGAAACCGGCCGTGATCGTCCCCATGTAGAAGCCGATCTCCGCGGGCGGGATGCCGAACAGCGTTGTCGCGGCGAGCGGCGCGCCGGCCAGGAACGCATAGAACGCGCCCGTCGAGAACGCCATGCACAGCGCATAGGCCCAGAAACGGCGTGCACGCAGCAGCGCCGGATACGCGCGAAGCTGCTGCCCGAAGCTCGACGGCCGACGCGTATGGGTTTCGGCGAGATCGCCCACGCACCAGGCAAACAGCGCGGTGCCGACTACGGCCAGCAACCAGAAACTCGCGCGCCAGCCGACCGTCTGGTCGAGCGCGCCGCCGAGCGTCGGGCCGAGCATCGGCGCGAACGCGGCCGCCATCGCCGCGTAGCCGATCCGGCTCGCCGCGCGCGCGCCGCCGCCGGTATCGCGGATCGCCGCCATCGACACCGGATAGACCGATGTGATCGCCGCCTGCATCAGCCGGCAGCCGAGAAACACGCGGATATCGGTCGCCATCGCGCAACCGAGCGAACCGAGCGCGAACAGCGCGACGCTCGTCAGCACGATCGGCCGCCGCCCGAACCGGTCGGACAGCGGCCCCGTCACGCATTCGAGCGACGCGGCCACCGCCGCATATCCGCCGAGCGACAGCGCGACGAGCGCATAGTCGGTATGCAGGTCGCGCACGATCGCCGGCAGCGACGGCAGAAACAGGCTCAACGGCAGCACCGACAACGCGCACAGCACGATCAGCGTGGCATGCCGCGGCGACGCCGGACCGGAAGCGGTCGACAGGTTCGATGACAAACGGATGCCCTCCCGCGCACGCGCCGCATGGCCGTGCGCAACACGCAACACAAAAAAAAGCCCCCGAACGAGTCGGGGGCGCATGGGTGCCGGCGCGGTGCCGCTACCGGACCCTGCGCCTGTGGACGACTACGATGAAGCAAGTGGTTTTCATGCCGAATGGCTCCTGAATACGTGGCGGACCGCCCGCGATATCCGACGATGTTAGGCGGACGACAGCCGCCGCGTCAACGCGCTAACGCGTGCGCACCGATACGAACTTCCGCGCGTTGTTGCGCTGGATCAGCACGGCGATCACGCTGCCGCCGCTCGCTTCGAGCGTCTGCACGTCGTCCGACGTCTCGAGCAACGTGTCGTTGAGCTCCAGCACGACGTCGCCCGGCTGGATGCCGGCGCGCGCGGCCGGGCCGTGCACCGCGTCCACCATCATGCCGACCGCGAGCCCCGTCGAGCGGCGCTCGTTGTCGCTCAGCGCATGCATCGTCAGGCCGAGGCGGTCGCCGTGGTCGCCTGCATCGCCGGTGCCCGGCCCCGGCTGCGCGGCGGCTTTCGGCGCGGCCATGCCGACCGTCGCGGCCGTACCGCCGCCCGCGTCGTCGGCGCCGGTGATCGTCAGCGTTACCGGCACACGGTTGCGGATCACCCGCAGCGGCGCCTTGCCGCCGGGCGGCAGCGCGGCGGCAAGGTCATTCAGTTCGGCCGAACGGCCGATCGCCTTGCCGCCCATCTTCACGATCACGTCGCCGGGCTTCAGGCCGGCCGCGGCGGCCGGCGAGCCGGGCGCGACGCCGTTGACGAGCGCGCCCGCCGGCCGCGGCAACCCGAACGCCGCGGCCAGACCGACGCCGACGTCCTGCACGTCGACGCCGAACGCATTGGCCGACGGCGCGTCCGGCGCGGGCGCCTGAGCCTGCTGCGCCTGCATCTGCGCCTGCTGTTGCGCGCGCAACTGGGCGCGCACCTTGGCCGCGAATGCGATCGGGCTGGCGAACGTCGTGCTCGCGTAGCGGTCGGCGCCCGGATAGACCTGCACCGCGATGCCGATCACGTCGCCCGCGCGATTGAACACAGGGCCGCCGGAGTTGTCCGGGCTCGGTGCGATGTCGGTCTCGAAGAACGGGAATGCGCTGCCGTCCGGCAACCGGCGCGCCGTCGCGCTGACGATGCCGGCCGTGACCGTGTTGCCCGATCCGTCCGGCGCACCGATCGTCATCACCGGTTCGCCGGCGCGGACTTTCGACGAATCGCCGATGCGCACGAACGGCAGCTTCGTCGCGTCGACGCGCAGCACGGCGACATCGCTTTGCGGATCGACGGCCAGCACCGTCGCCTTGAATTCGCGGCGGTCGGTGAGCCGCACCGTCACGTCGGTCGCCTCGTCGACCACATGGGCGGACGTGAGGATCAGGCCATCGGCGCTCACGATGAAGCCCGAGCCGCTGCCGGACACCGCGCGCGGCGCCGTATCGGGCGCCAGCGCCTGCGGCCCCTGCGCGGGCGGCGGCGCGCCGTGCCGGAAGAACGCGGCGAGCGGATCGTCGGGATCGAGCGCGGCAAAGGCCGGCCCGCCGGTTTGCGGATCGGGTGTGGCGGCCAGGATGGTCACGACCGCCGGGCCGTAACGTTCGACGATCGCCGGGAAGTCGACCGGCATCGCGTAAGGCGCGGCGGGTGGCCGCGCCTTCATCGCCGGCGGTGCGGCGTGTGGCGCGAGGGTGCCCGCAACGGCGTCGGGCAGCGGCATACATCCGGCAAACACGCCCCCGATCAACGCGGTGCGAAGCACGGCGCGAGCAAGCGTCTGGCAAACCACGGTGCCACCTCCCCCGGCAGCCGCGACGCCCCCCTGCGCGAGACGCGCAGGCGCCCGACAAGCACCGGTACACCCCACCATTTATAGCCCACGCGCCGGTCGGAACATACGAATCGAAACCCGTATGCCGGGAGGCGTCGTGGCGGCGGAACCGCGAGGGCATTCGTTTCGAACAAAGTGCGCGGTTCGTCAATCCGAACATCCACCACGCATCGGTGCGCGCGTCACCGGCATCGTTGCGATCTGCGGTCGACGGCCGATCATCGGCCTGTTGCGCATCAACGACCGCGAAACCATACCGTCACGCGGCGCCCGCGCCAACCCGCTCCGCGATCGTCGACACCATCCGCAACATCGGCTCGAACGCATCGGCCGACGTATTGCCGAAACCGAGCACGAGCCCGTTGCCGGCCCGCGCCGCATCGATCGCGAAACCCGACAGCGGAAACGGCCCGATGCCATGCGCGCGCGCCGCTTCGACGATCGCGCGATCGCGATACCGCGCCGGCAGCCGCAGCGCGAGATGCAGCCCGCACGGGCCGCCCTCGACCTGGTGCGGCACGCTCAGGCTGCGCTCGAGCGCGGCGAGCAGCAACCGCCGCCGGTCGCGATACAGCCGGCGCATCCGCCCGAGATGCCGGCCGTACTCGCCCGTCTCGATGAAGTCGGCAAGCGCGAGCTGCACGTGGCGGGTCCCGCCGCGCAGCATCTCCGGCAGCGCCGGCCGCACGGCGGCCAGCAACGCATCGGGCAGCACGAGAAAACCGATCCGCAGCGCCGGAAACATCGTCTTGCTGAACGAGCCGAGATAGACGACCGGCGAGTCGGGCGCGAGCCCGTGCATCGCGCCGATCGGCTCGCCGGTGTGACGGAATTCGCTGTCGTAGTCGTCCTCGATGATCCACGCGCGATGGCGGCGCGCCGCGTCGATCAGCGCGAGCCGGCGCGAGATCGACAGTACGGCGCCGGTCGGGAACTGGTTCGACGGCGTCGTATAGACGAGGCGCGGCGTCCGCTCGCGCCAGTCGTCCGGTTCCACGCGCAGCCCTTCGGCGTCGACCGGCATCGGCACGACGTCGAGGTCGGCCGCCTGCATCGCGGTGCGCGCGCCGCGATAGCCGGGCTCCTCGACCCACACCGTATCGCCCGGATTCGTCAGCAGTTGCGCGCACAGCGCGATCGCTCCTTGCGCGCCTTCGGTGATGACGATCTGCTCCGGGTCGCAGCGCACGCCGCGCGTGACGGCCAGGTGGCGCGCGATGGATTCGCGCAACGCGGGCTCGCCAAGCGGATCGCCGTACGCCAGCAGGTCGCGGCCGGCACGGCGCAACGCGCGGTCGATCGCATGCCGCCACGCATCCACCGGGAAATGCGACAGCGCGGGCACGCCCGGCCGGAAGCCCTCCGATTCGCCGGTGCCGACGAGGCTCGGACGAATCCGGCCGAGCCGCTGCGCGACGGCCGGCGGCGCGGCTCGTCGGCGCGGCGGCGTGGGCCGCGACAGCCCGACGACCCGCGTGCCGCGACGATCCGATTGCAGGAAGCCTTCGGCGACGAGCTGCTCGTACACGGCGGCCGTCGTATTGCGCGACACGCCGAGCGTTTCGGCCAGCGCGCGCGTGCCGGGCAGCCGCGTGCCGGCCGGCATCGCGCCGCCGAGAATCGCGTCGCGCACACGGCGCAGCAACTGGCGCTGGAGCGACGGTGCGCCGGGCGTGCGCGCCAGCGGCGCATCGAGCGGCAGCAACGGCGCGTCGCCGGCAGGAAAGGCAGTCGTCATCGGAACATCGCAGCGTGAAAAAGTCGGAACGCGACGCACGGGCGAGCGTCGCACGGTGACCGGCGCGCGGCTGGCGGCACCGGATCGTGGCACCATAAATTTACCGATCGCTGGCGCTTCTCATGGTACCTCGCCGGGACTACGATCGTCTGCATGCCGGCATGTCGCCGGCCGCCAACCGAAGCGAGATCGACCTTGCCCACGCTCACCAACGCTTTCCAGCAACCCATCGGCCACCCCGTTCCCGACTGGTCCGCGCGTCCGCGCCCGGAGCGCATCGTGCTCGAAGGCCGCTACTGCCGGCTCGAGCCGCTCGACGCCGAGCGCCACGCCGCCGATCTGTATGCCGCCTACGCACAAGCGCCCGACGGCAGCGACTGGACCTATCTCGCACACGGCCCGTACGCCGACGAATCCAGCTACCGCGACTACGCGCGCGGCGCGCAGGCGAGCCCCGATCCGCTGCACTACACCGTGATCGACCGCGCCACGGGCCGCGCGGTCGGCACGCTCGCGCTGATGCGCATCGATCCGGCCAACGGCGTGATCGAGGTCGGCTCGGTCACGTTCTCGCCGCTGCTCAAGCGCACGCCGGTGTCGACCGAAGCGCAGTTCCTGCTGATGAAATACGCGTTCGACACGCTCGGCTACCGGCGCTACGAATGGAAGTGCGACGACCTGAATGCGCCGTCGCGCAAGGCGGCGGCTCGCCTCGGCTTCCACTACGAAGGCACGTTCCGGCAGGCGATCATCTACCGCGGCCGCAATCGCGACACCGCGTGGTTCTCGATCGTCGACGGCGAATGGCCGGATGTGCGCGCCGCGTTCGAAGCATGGCTCGCACCGGAGAACTTCGACGCGCAAGGCGAACAGCGCCATTCGCTCACCGCGATCCGCCACGCGCAGGCCAGCGCGCGCGATGCCGCCAGTCGCGCGAACGACGCAACGCGCGTCACGGTGCGCCCGCTCGTCGCCGCCGACGAAGCCGCATGGCGTCCGCTGTGGCAGGGTTACCAGAGGTTCTATGACACCGCGCTGAGCGACGCGGTGTTCGCGACGACCTGGGCGCGCCTGATGGACCCCGCCGAGCCGATGTTCGTGCTCGGCGCGTTCGACGCGTCGGGTGCGCTGGTCGGGATCGTCCATGCGATCTACCACCGCTCGTGCTGGACCGAAGGGCCGTACTGCTACCTGCAGGACCTGTACACGGCGCCCGACGCGCGCGGGCAAGGCGCGGGCGGCGCGCTGATCGAGGCCGTGTACGAACGGGCGCGCGAAGCCGGCGCGAGCCGCGTGTACTGGCTCACGCACGAGACCAACATCACCGCGCGCGCGCTGTACGACAAGCTCGCGAACAACGCCGGTTTCATCCAGTACCGGCACGATCTGAAGCAGTAACGTCGTCCTCCCGACGGCCGAGGTTCAGCCATGAACCTCGGCCGGCTGGCGTGCGTCGCCGGCCTCGGGCGTGGCGTCGCACGCCGCACTGTCCAACCCCGGCAGCGCTGCCGGGCGGATCATCTCGTCGCCATTGGCCGGCACGGGCCGCCGCACCGGCCGGAACACCGGTTCGCCCGGCTCGATCGGCTGCCCCGAGAGCGCGCAACGGCCGGACTGCAACGCGACGCGCAGGCGCCAGCGTTGCTCGCCGTAATGACACCGGCCGCTCTCGACCCAGCGCACCAACAGTGCGTCATCGCCCGCCTCCAGCACCGTGACGAACAGTTGTGGGCGCAACGGCGATGCCGCGGCCGTCGCGTGCTCCGGAATCGGCGCACGGCCGATCGTCACGAGCGGATGCGCGACCACGCCGCCGCGCGACGACATCGCATCGCCGTCGTCGAGCGTGGACACGTCGCATGACAGGTCTTCTTCGCAGATCAGGCTTTCCATGGTGTTGGGCATGCTTGACGGATTTCCGTGCAGGTTGAACGACGTCGGCGCAGCGCCGGCCCATCGGTTGCGCAGCAGGGACAGGCCGCTCGCCGCGCCGGCGACGGCGACGGCGACGGCGGCCGCGAGCATCGGCCCGATGCCGCCCGACCAGCCGAACACACCGACGATCGCGCCGATCGGCAGCGGCCCGATCACCTGATCGAGAGAGTTGCCTGCACGATCCAGGCGGTGCTGAGCAGCGCCAGCGACGGTGCGGCACCGGGCGCGCACGCGAGGCTCGTCGCGGCCAGCATCCCAGCCATGGCCGAGAGCGCGAACCCGACCGCAATCGGACCGACGAACATGATACAAATTGAAGTTAACTTCAAGTAAAGGGGTAGCGGGCGCAACGATCCGTTTCGGCGATGGTGACAATGGCCTCGCGGCAAGCGACGGCATCCTGATCTAAGCTGTCGGCTTCCCCCGACAACGCCGCGCCCCTACGCATGCCGACCGCCTCCCCCGCACCGGCCACGCTGTTCCCGCTCGACGAAGCGTGGTCCGATTTCCCCCGCCGCAAAGCGGCCGTGCGCACCTTCATCGCCGGATACTGCGCCGCGCGCGACCGGCGCGACGCGCCGCTGCACGACGGCCGGGACGGCCATGTCGTGCAGTTCGACGGCGCGATGGGCCGGCCTTTCGAGCATTTCATGATCGAGGGGGCGCCCGTGTCCGCCGCCGGCCCGTTTGCCGTCGGCGCGTGGATCACGCGCTACGGCGTGGCACCGCTGCCGCCCGCGCTACACGGCAGGACGCGCCGGCTGACCGACGAGCACTTCATGGCCGCGGATATCGACGGGCTGTCCGGTGACGGCGTACTCGCGCAAGCACTCGCCTGCGACACGCCGGACGCGATCGGCGCGTTCAACGCCAGCGGCGCCTTCCCGCCGTTCCAGCCGAATCCGGCCGCGTTCCTGTTCGCGCACCGGCTCGACGGGCAGATCGCGGCCACCGCGCGCTACGGCTTCGCGTCGCAGCGCGATATCGTCGTCGACCGCGTCGGAACGGCGGATGCCTTCCGGCGTCGCGGCCTTGCGACGCAACTGCTCGCCGCGATCGTCGCGCACGCGCGGCACCGCGGCGCGCGCCGCGTATGGCTCATCTCGACCGAAGCCGGCCAGCCGCTGTACCGTGCCGCCGGATTCACATCGCTCGCCGCGGTTGCCGTGGACGAAGTGCTCGCCTGAACGCGGATCGGGCAACGCCTCCCGTTGCGGTTCGTCTCGCGATTCGTCTCATTGCGCTGAGACGAACGTCCCGGCGTCTCACGTCACCCGCTGTTTCGCTGTCGCAGCAAATTCGGCGCCCCATTCGTTCCGAACCCGTTCCGGTCGGCAGAAAGTGAAATGGTGCAACGCACGCCACGCGCACCGTCGAGCGCCACGCACCGCCGCACTTCACGCTGGCCCCGTTCCTGCATACCGGTCGATCGCGCAATCGCGCGACGGGCGCACCGGCAGCATTGCCGCGCACCCGACGACAACCTGACGGAGACAGCAACGTGAGTACACCGGCACCGAACATCACATCCAGCATGAAGGCCGCCGTCTGGCATGGCCGCCACGACATCCGCGTCGAAGAGGTTCCCGTTCCGGAGCGCCCGCCCGCCGGCTGGGTCACGATCCGCGTGCACTGGTGCGGCATCTGCGGCTCCGACCTGCACGAATACGTCGCCGGGCCGGTATTCATCCCGGTCGACGCGCCGCATCCCCTGACCGGCCTGAAGGGCCAGTGCATCCTCGGCCACGAGTTCAGCGGCGAGATCGCCGAGCTCGGTGCGGGCGTGTCGGGCTTCGCGGTCGGCGACCGCGTGACGGCCGACGCGTGCCAGCACTGCGGCACCTGCTGGTATTGCCGGCACGGGCTGTACAACATCTGCGAGAACCTCGCGTTCACCGGGTTGATGAACAACGGTGCGTTCGCCGAATACGTGAACGTGCCGGCCGAACTGCTGTACAAGCTGCCCGACAATTTCCCCACCGAGGCCGGCGCGCTGATCGAACCGCTCGCGGTCGGGCTGCATGCGGTGAAGAAGGCCGGCAACATCGTCGGGCAGACCGTCGTCGTGGTCGGCGCGGGCACGATCGGCCTGTGCACGATCATGTGCGCGAAGGCGGCGGGTGCCGGGCGCGTGATCGCGCTGGAGATGTCGGCCGCGCGCAAGCAGAAGGCGCTGGAGGTGGGCGCGAGCGTCGTCATCGATCCGAAGACGTCCGACGCGATCGCCGAAGTCAGGGCGCTGACCGGGGGCTACGGCGCCGACGTGTCGTTCGAATGCATCGGGCACACGGCCACCGCGAAACTGGCGATCGACGTGATTCGCAAGGCCGGCAAGGCGGTGATGGTCGGCATCTTCGAGGAACCGGCGCCGTTCAATTTCTTCGACATCGTGTCGACCGAGAAGGAAGTGATCGGCTCGCTCGCGTACAACGGCGAATTCGCGGACGTGATCCGCTTCATCGCCGACGGCCGCATCGACGTGCAGCCGCTCATCACCGGGCGCATCGCGCTCGGCGACATCGTCACGCACGGCTTCGAGGAACTGGTCAACCACAAGGACCGCAACGTGAAGATCATCGTCCAGCCGGCCATCGCCTGACCGTACACGCGCGGCCGCGGCTTCGATTCACGCCGCACCGCGCAGGCTCGCGCGCCGCGAACGCATGCCGATCGACGACGTGCCCCGACGCGACGACGCGACGACGCGATCATGCAGCGCACCCCGGCCCAGCGGTCGCGTGTGCCGATCCCTCTACCGGACCATGCACTCGCGTACCGGCTACGGCCGATCGCTGTCGCGGCAGGCGGCACCGCAACCCCGCACGATTCTTCGATATACTGAATCGAACCCTTTTCGGGACAACCGGGGGCAACCACGCGTTACGTACGTTCGCCCCGACCTGCGTGGAATGGCGCATCGTGAAACCGCGAGCCGGACTGATTCTCGAACTCTTCGTCAACCTCGTGCTGCCCTGGGTGGCCTATCGGGTCGCGCATCCGTATTTCGGCGAAACCGGCGCGCTGTACGCGTCGGCGGTTCCGCCGATCATCTGGTCGATCGTCGAATTCATCCGCTCGCGCCGCGTCGACGCGGTGGCGGCCATCGTGCTGCTCGGCATCACGCTGTCGATCGTCGGCATGGCGTTCGGCGGCAGCCCGCGCACGCTGCTGATGCGCGAATCGATCGGCTCGGGCACGATCGGCATCGTGTTCCTGCTGTCGCTGTTCCGCGAACGCCCGCTGATCTACTATCTGGCCCGTGCGACCGTGGCCCGCGAGATGGACGGCGGCGCCGCGCACTTCGAAGCCGTCTGGGACGCGCAACCGGGCCTGCGGCAGATGCTGCGGCTGATGACGTTCGTGTGGGGCGCCATCATGACCATCGAGATGCTGCTGCGCTGGTGGATGGTCGTCAACTGGCCGGTCGAACGCGTGCTGGTCGTGTCGCCGGTCATGGGCTACACGGTGTTTGCCTGCCTGCTGCTGTGGACGTTCTGGTACCGGCGGCGGATGCGCGTGCGCAACAGCGTCGACATCCCGGGCCGCGGCGGCGTCACCGAAACCGCCGGCCGCTGACGCGCGGCGCGCCGGCTGTCGGGCGGCGGGTCACCGCACCTGCTGTATGATGCGCGGCGTCTCGTCCGCCCATCCGTTTTCGTCATGTCCCTTTCGCTCCTTCCGTGTGCCACGATCTGGCTCGCCCTGTTCGCGGCCGCCGCCTTCGCGTGGCATCGCCCGCTGCACGGGCTGAGCATCGGCCTCGCCGCGCTCGGCTATGCGGGCGCGCTGGCGTTCGGCCAGATCGCGCCGATCACGCTGGCGCCGCTCGCGCTGCTGATCGCGGCCGGCTGGGGCGTGCTGCCCGAGCGCACGCTCGCGGTGCGCATCATCGCGCACCTCGTCTTTGCCGCGCTCGCGATCGCGCTGAGCCTGCACCTGATTCCCGGCTTCCACAATCCGCGCGTGATCGGTCCGATCCGCTTCACGCCGGACGCCGTGCCGTTCACGATGTACCTGAATTTCGACAAGCCGCTCGTCGGCCTGTGGCTGTTGTGGGCACTGCCGTGGGTCGCGCCCGGCGTCGCGCTGTCGCGCGCACTGCGCACCGGCGCGGTGGCGGCCGTCGCAACGGCTATTGCGTGCCTGGCCGGCGCGCTCGCGTTCGGGATGGTCGGCTGGGCCCCCAAATGGCCGCCGTCGGGCTGGTTGTGGCTCGCGAACAACCTGTTGCTGGTGACGCTCGCCGAGGAAGCGCTGTTCCGCGGCTACGTGCAAGGCGGGCTGACCCGCGCGTTCGGCGCCTGCTCATGGGGCCCGTGGGTCGCGCTCGCGGCCGGCGCGGTGCTGTTCGGCGCCGCGCACGCAGCGGGCGGCTGGCCATGGATCGTGCTCGGCACGGTGGCCGGCGTCGGCTACGGCCTCGCGTGGCGGCGCGGCGGCCTGCTCGCCGCCGCGCTCGCGCATGCAGGGCTGAACGTCGTCCACTTCGGCCTGTTCACCTACCCGATGCTCGCCGCCGCGCGCTGAGCGCGGCGACGGCGCCGACGCCTGTGCCGCCCGCGCTGCCGCTCAGTTGAACCCGGCCACCGCGTGCGGCACGTACGGGCGTTCGAGCGTGGCGATCTCGTCGTCGGTCAGCTTCAGCGCGAGCGCGCCGAGCGCATCGTCCAGTTGCTGCGGCTTCGAAATGCCGACGATCGGCGCGGTCACGCCGCGCTTGTGCGCCACCCACGCCAGCGCGACCTGCGCCCGCGGCACGTTGCGCGCGGCGGCGATCGCCGCGACGGCCTCGACGACCGCCTTGTCGGCATCGGCCGTCGCGTCGTACAGCCGCTGGCCGACGTCGTCCTTCTGCTGCCGTTCCGACGTTTCGTCCCAGTTGCGCGTCAGGCGCCCGCGCGCGAGCGGGCTCCACGGAATCACCGCGATGCCTTCGTCCTCGCACAGCGGCAGCATTTCGCGCTCCTCTTCGCGATACAGCAGGTTCAGGTGGTTCTGCATGCTGACGAAGCGGGTCCAGCCGTGCTGCTTCGACGTGTGCAGCGCCTTCGCGAACTGCCACGCGAACATCGACGATGCGCCGATATAGCGCGCCTTGCCGGCCTTCACGACGTCGTGCAGCGCCTCGAGCGTCTCCTCGATCGGCGTGCCGTAGTCCCAGCGGTGAATCTGGTAGAGATCGACGTAGTCGGTGCCGAGCCGCTTCAGGCTCTGGTCGATGTCGGTCATGATCGCCTTGCGCGACAGGCCCGCGCCGTTCGGCCCCGGCCGCATCCGGTAGAACACCTTGGTCGCGATCACGACGTCGTCGCGCTTCGCGAAATCGCGCAGCGCGCGGCCGACGATCTCCTCCGACGTGCCGTCCGAATACATGTTCGCGGTATCGAAGAAGTTGATGCCGGCCTCGACCGCCCGCTGGATGATCGGGCGGCTTTCCGCTTCCGGCAGCGTCCACGGATGCGTGCCGCGCGACGGCTCGCCGAACGTCATGCAGCCCAGCACCAGCTTCGACACGTCCAGCCCGGTCGACCCGAATTTCACGTATTCCATTGCACGCCTCGCCACTCAAGTTGGGGTTGCGGCCGGATGCACGCCGCATCCGCCAGACGTCGCATGGTATCCCGCACGCCGCGAACGCGTATGAGCGCACGCCGCGTGCAGGCTGCGTGAAAGGTTGAACCTCGAAGGATGAACCGGACGCCCCGGTTACTTGGCCTGGTCGGCGAGCGGCTGCAGGAACGCCGAGAAGCCGGTCAGCATGATCTGCACGCCGATGCACAGCAGCAGGAACGCCGACACGCGCTTCGCGACCTTGGTCCCCTCGCTGCCGAGGTAGCGCGCGAGCAGCGCGGAGCGGCTGTAGACCTGCCAGATCACGAGCGCGACCAGCACGGACACGGCGATCGATACGATGCTCGACAGCATGAATTCCGACAGCTTGTGCGTGCGGTTCGCGTTCAGCGCGATCGCGGTCGCGATCGAGCCGGGGCCGACCGTCAGCGGCACGGTCAACGGGAAGAACGCACGCGTCATGATCGCGTTGGCGTCGATCGGCTTGACCGGCGTATCGCCGCCGCCCGGCCCGTCGGGCTCGTTCAGCATCTGCCAGCCGGCCACGGCAACCGCGAAGCCGCCGCCGATCCGCAGCGCCTCCATCGAGATCCCGAAGAAATGCAGCACCGGCGTGCCGGCGAAGAACGCGACCATCAGCACGACGAACGCATTGAACGCGACCTTCCTCGCGAGCAGATCCCGTTCGTGCGCGGTGAGCGTCTCGGTCCTTTCGAGAAACAGGAACGCGATGCCGATCGGATTGATGATGCCGATCAGGCCGGTAAAGCCGAACAGGATCTCGGAGACAAGGCGGTTGACGATCATCGTGCGAAGCATCGGTCGGGACGGGGCCGGCAGCGCCGGGGGTCACGCATTGTAGTGCAAGCGCTCGCGCCCGAGACGCAAAATGCCGCCGGCCCGGCTTCGCCGTCGATCGTCGTGGAGGTTCGTCGTGCAGCCTTATTCGGCGCCCGCCTCCCAGGCCGGCGGCCGCTTCGCGAAGAAGGCCGCGAAGCCTTCCTTCGCTTCCGGCGTCGCCCGCACGCGGGAGATCGTCTGCGCGGTGAACGCCGCGCGTTCGTCCGACGGCGGGTACTCGTCGATCGCGTCGAAAAAGCGCTTGATCTCCATCAGCGCGTGCGGGCCGTTACGGCCCAACTCTGCGAGCGTGCGCTCGAGCGTGTCGTCGAGCGCATCGAGCGGCACGGCCTGATGGATCAGGCCGATCGCGACGGCTTCGGCCGCCGCGAGCTGCGTCGCGGTCAGCGCGAGCCGGCGCGCCTGGCGCTGGCCAACCGCCTCGACCAGATACGGGCCGATCACGGCCGGCAGGATGCCGAAGCGCGCCTCGCTGACCGAAAAGCGCGCGTGGTCGCTCGCAATCACGATGTCGCACGCCGCGCACAGGCCCACGCCGCCGCCGAACGCGTGGCCCTGCACGCGCGCGACCGTCGGTTTCGGGCACTGCCGGATCGCGCGCATCATCGCGGCGAACCGCTCGGCGTCGCGCAGGTTCGCGGCCGCATCGTTCGCGCTCGCGCGCTGCATCCACTGCAGGTCGGCGCCCGCGCAAAAGGCGCGGCCATCCGAACGCAGCACGATCGCGCGCACGTCGTCGCGCCGGCCAAGCGCCGTGAAGGCCTCGGTGAGCTCCGCGATCATCGTCTCGTCGAACGCGTTCAGCACGTCGCCGCGCTGCAGCGCGACGGTCGCGAGGCCGCGCGCATCGACCATGACGGCCAGGGTATTCAATCCATCCATCGAACCATTTCCTCGAGTAGAACGACACACATCGACATCACGCTGCCTGGCGGCGATCGATCACGCGCCGCGCCTTGCCGGTCGCGGTCGCGGGGATACCGCCGGCTGCCAGCACCGTCACGCCGGACGACACGCCGACCATCGTCTTGATCCGGTGTTGCAGCTCGCGCGCGAGCGCCGCGCGATCGCCGTCGCTCACCGACGCCGCGGCCTCGGAACGCAACTCGACCGCGAGGTCGAGCCGATCCATGTGACCGTCGCGCGACAGCGTGATCTGGAACTGGCCCGACAACTGCGGCAGCGCGACGACGATCTCCTCGATCTGGCTCGGGAACACGTTCACGCCGCGCACGATCAGCATGTCGTCGGAGCGGCCCGTGATCTTCGCGAGCCGGCGCATCGCGCGCGCGGTCGGCGGCAGCAGCGCGGTGAGGTCGCGCGTGCGGTAGCGGATCACCGGCATCGCCTCCTTCGTCAACGACGTGAACACGAGCTCGCCCTGGCTGCCGTCCGGCAGCACTTCGCCGGTGACGGGGTCGATGATCTCCGGATAGAAATGATCTTCCCAGATCACCGGGCCGTCCTTCGTCTCGACGCATTCGCACGCGACGCCCGGGCCCATCACTTCCGACAGCCCGTAGATGTCGAGCGCGTCGATGCCCACGCGCGTCTCCACTTCGTCGCGCAGCGCCTGCGTCCATGGCTCGGCGCCGAAGATGCCGATCTTCAGCGATGATTCGGCCGGGTCCATCCCCTGCCGCACCATCTCGTCGATCAGGTTCAGCATGTAAGACGGCGTGACGAGGATGATCTTCGGCTCGAAATCGCGAATCAGTTGCACCTGCTTCTCGGTCTGCCCGCCCGACATCGGCACGACCATGCAGCCGAGCCGCTCCGCACCGTAGTGAATCCCGAGACCGCCGGTGAACAGGCCGTAGCCGAACGCGTTGTGCAGCGTATCGCCCGGGCGGCCGCCGGCCGCGCGGATCGAGCGCGCGGTCACGTTCGCCCACGTATCGATGTCGCGCGCGGTGTAGCCGACCACGGTCGGCTTGCCGGTCGTGCCGCTCGACGCATGCACGCGCACGACCTGCTCGCGCGGCACCGCGAAGAGGCCGAACGGATAGTTGTCGCGCAGGTCGGTCTTGGTCGAGAACGGGAACTTCGCGAGATCGGCGAGCGACTTCAGATCGTCCGGATGCACGCCCGCCGCATCGAACGTGCGCCGATAGTGCGGGACGTTGTCGTACGCGTGGCGCAGCGACCACTTGAGGCGTTCGAGCTGCAGCGCCTGCAGTTCGTCGCGGCTGGCGGTCTCGATCGGCTCGAGGGCGGCGGCGGGATGCGTCGGGTGAGTCATCGGGGTGCTCCTCCAATGGAGTGATGTCGTTGTCGTGTTCGAAGTGACGGCGCGGGCGGCTACGACCGGAACGTGCGTCCGGCCGCGTGCAGCGCGGCAAGACGCGGCGACACGCGATAGCGGTCCTCGCCGTAGCTCGCCGCCAGGTTCGACAGCACGCGATGCACGCGGCCGATCCCGATCGCATCGGCCCACGCGAGCGGGCCGCACGGGTAGTTCACGCCCTTCTCCATCGCGAGATCGAGATCGGCCGGCGAGCACACGCCCTGGTTGACCGTGTCGGCCGCCTCGTTCGCGAGCATCGCGACGGTGCGCATCGCGACCATTCCCGGCACGTCCGCGACGCCGACGACACGAAAGCCCGCCTGCTGGAACAGGCCGACCGCGTCCGCATACGCGGCGTCGCTGCACTGGAGCGCACGCGTCAGCGCGACGAGCACGGCCTGCGCGTAATCGCGCGCCAGGTCGACGAGCACGAGGTCGGCCACGCCCGTTTGCGCGGAGCGCGCGGTCGCGGTGCGGCCATCGGTCAGCGCGATCGACGCGCGGCCGGCCACGGCGAGCAGTTCGTCCGCATGCGCGCCGTTGCGCCGCGCGCCTTCGATCCGTTCGGCCAGGCGCTCTTGCAGCGCGGCGGCCGGGCCGTCCTGCGCGAACAGCACGACGTCGGCCGGCGCGTCGCGCGGCGGTTCGAGATCGGGAGCGGGCGGCGTCGCGCCGTCCGCATACGAATAGAAGCCGCGCCCGGACTTGCGCCCCAGGAAGCCCGCGTTCACGAGTTCCTGCTGGATCAGCGACGGCGTGTAGCGCGGGTCGTTGAAGTACGCGCGGAACACCGATTCGGTCACCGCGAAATTCACGTCGTGGCCGATCAGGTCCATCAGCTCGAACGGCCCCATCCGAAACCCGCCGGCTTCGCGCATCACCGCGTCGATCGTGGCCGGCGCGCCGCCCTGCTCGTTCAGCACGCGCAACGCCTCCGCGTAATACGGCCGCGCGACGCGGTTCACGATGAAGCCCGGCGTCGATTTCGCCATCACCGGTTGCTTGCCCCACGCGGCGGCGGTCGCATGAAGCATCCCGGCGACCTCGGGCGCGGTCGCGAGCCCGCTGACCACCTCGACGAGCGCCATCAGCGGCGCCGGATTGAAGAAATGCAGGCCGGCGACGCGCTGCGGCGCGCGCAGCCCGGCCGCGATCGAGGTGATCGAGATCGACGACGTGTTGGTCGCCAGCACGCACGCGTCGTCGACGTGACGTTCAAGGGTCGCGAAGATCTCGCGCTTCACGTCGAGCCGTTCGGCCGCCGCCTCGACGATCAGCGCGGCGCCCGCGAAATCGGCCAACGCGCGC
Organism: Burkholderia sp. BCC0097; assembly: GCF_902832985.1. Lineage (NCBI taxonomy): Bacteria > Pseudomonadati > Pseudomonadota > Betaproteobacteria > Burkholderiales > Burkholderiaceae > Burkholderia > Burkholderia sp. BCC0097. Next base: position 1,069,869 of record NZ_CADFDM010000001.1, on the reverse strand, counting down.
ACCGCGCGGAGCCGGTTGCCGGCTGCGTCGGCCTGCGCCGGTTCGAGCCGGCCCTTCTCCGCCAGCCGCGCGAACTGTGCGCGGATGCCGGCCAGCGCCTTGTCGCAGGCTGCTTCGTTCAGGTCGTACAGCAGCACCGCATGGCCGGCCGCCGCCGCGACCTGCGCAATGCCCGCGCCCATCGCGCCGGCGCCGATCACGCCGACGACGGCCGACGGCGCCAGCGCGCCCGAGTTCACCGAATGTGCAGAGGAAACAGCCATCGCTTGCGATCCGTCATGAAGTGGAGGTGCGAGCGATTATAAACCGACCGGTCGGTAGATTTATGTCAGGACGAGCCCGAATATGTCGTGCAAGAGACCGTTACGGAAACCGCAAAGACAAAAAAATCGAAAGACCGGGGCACTTTTCATAAACCGAAAGGTCAACGTAAGCGTTCGAATATGAGATAGTGACCCCCGAACGCCTGATAAAATTCGACAAATTGCCGGATTCCAGGGGGAAACGCGTGTCGCGCCGTCATCGCCGTCCATCGCTCCCTTTCGGGTCGAATCAAGCTGCCGGCCCGCGCGTTGCCGCGTGTACTTGTCTCGCCGTCCGCGGGCAGCCGCATCGAACCGTTTCATCCCGCGACGGGCTTCGGCCCGCCCGCGCCCCTCGCCGCCTCACGGCAGCGAACCCAGGGCAGCACCGTTGCGTGCCGCCCCCTTCGGTTTCATCGTCCTCGTTCGGCGGATAGTACGGCCGGGCTTCGTCAACCCGTGACGGCGCGTCGCGCGCCGCCACTCGCATCAGGAAACCCTCCATGCCGCTCTCGTCCAACCAGCTCCCGCGCTGGACCCTCTGGGCCCCGCTTGCCGCCTGGCTGGTACTCGCGCTATCGCGCGTCGTGCCGGCCGAAGGCCTCGTCATCGCGGTGTTCGCCGCCGCGCTCGCCGGCGCCGTGTTCGCCGCCGTCCACCATGCGGAAGTCGTCGCGCACCGCGTCGGCGAACCGTTCGGCACGCTCGTGCTCGCGGTCGCCGTAACCGTCATCGAAGTCGCGCTGATCGTATCGGTGATGCTCGGCGCGGGCCCGGAAAAGTCGGGCCTCGCCCGCGACACCGTCTACGCCGCCGTGATGATCATCTGCAACGGCATCGTCGGCATCTGCCTGCTGGTCGGCGCATGGAAGCACGGCGAACAGGATTTCCAGGGGCGCGGCGCGAGCAAGGCGCTCGCGGTGCTCGCGTCGCTGTCGGTGCTGTCGCTCGTGATGCCGAACTACCTGAGCGCCGCACCGGGCCCGTTCTTCTCGAAATCGCAGCTCGCGTTCGCCGGCGTCGCATCGCTCGTGCTGTATGGCGCGTTCGTGTTCGTGCAGACCGTGCGCCATCGCGACTACTTTCTCGCCGCGCATGACACCGCGGACGAAGCCGTGCACGCGGCGGCGCCGAGCAACCGCACCGCGATCACCAGCATGGTGCTGCTGTTCGCGAGCCTGGTCGCGGTCGTGCTGCTCGCGAAGCTGCTGTCGCCGGCCGTCGAGCATGCGGTGCTGAAGCTGGGCGCACCCGAAGCCGCGGTCGGTATCGTGATCGCCGCGCTCGTGCTGCTGCCGGAAGGGCTCGCGGCCGTCACCGCCGCGCGCGCGAACCGCCTGCAGACCAGCATGAACCTCGCGCTCGGTTCGGCGCTCGCGAGCATCGGGCTCACGATCCCGACCGTCGCGGCCGTGTTCATCTGGGTCGGCCAGCCGCTCACGCTCGGGATCGGCGCAATGGAGACGGTCCTGCTGGCGCTCACGCTGCTGGTCAGCACGCTCACGCTGAGTCAGGGGCGCACGACGGTGCTGCACGGCGTCGTGCACGTCGCGCTGTTCGCCGCCTATCTGTTCCTGTCGTTCACCCACTGACGTCCCGCTGCGCGCGGCCCGGCGAATGCTCTCCGCCGGACCGCGCGCACGTCTTCAAGTCGCCTCCCTCTGCCTCGCTTCACGCCGCCGTTACCGGACGGGGGCGATGGTGCATGACGTGGCGGTTTCGGGCTGCGTGTCCGCGTGAAATCCATAAAGGGCAGCCGCGTTGTCGACCAGGATCGCGCGGGCAATCGCGTCGTCGGCCGCGCAATCGTGCAGCCAGCCGAGTAGACGCGCATCGTCGGGCGGCGGCGACGCGTTCGGATGCGGCCAGTTGCTGCCCCATACGCAGCGCGCCGAATGGCCGCGCGCGAGCACGGCGGCAAGCCGCCCGACATCGTCGTAGCCCGGTGCGCCGGATCGCGACGTCTCGTACGGCGCGGACAGCTTCACCCATGCGTGACCGCGATCGAGCAGGCGTCGCAGTGCGAGGAAGGACGGCGCATCCGGTGCGACGGGCGTCAGGAACTTGCCCGTGTGATCGATGACGATATGCGCCGCCAGCCGCGACAGCGTCGATTCGAGCTCGCCCAGCGTGCGGCCGTCGAACTGCAGGTCGATATGCCAGCCGAGCGGCGCGATCCGCGCGGCCATCCGCTCCAGATCGCGCCATTGCGCGGTGCCGCCCGCCAGCATCATGAAGCGCACGCCGCGCATGCCGGCAGCATGCAGCCGTTCCAGCTCGGCATCCGGCACGTCGACCGGCACCGTCGCGACGCCGCGCGCCTGCGGGCCCAGTGCGGCCAACGCGTCGAGCGTGCACCGGTTGTCGAAGCCATAGCCGGTCGGCTGCACGACGACCACACGCGTGAGGCCGAGCGCCTGCTGCATGCGCCGATAGGCAGCCACCGGCGCATGGGGCGGTCGAAACGTCGCCGTCGGCGCGAGCGGATACTCATCGTCGTAGATGTGGATATGGCAATCGCACGCGTTGGCGAACCGCGTGCCGCCCGCCTCGTCACGCATCATCGCCCGCCCGGTGCGACGGACGCATGCGATGCGCGCCAGCGCGCGAGCCGCGTCGCCTGCGCGGCGTTGACCGCGCCGGTCGGCACGCGTCCGTCGAGCAGCGCGGCAAGCTGATCTACCGTCTCCAGCGCCTGATGCTCGATCGCCGGCAGCGTCAGGCCGCCGATGTGCGGAGTCGCGATGACGCGCGGATGCGCGGCCAGCGCGGGCGTGGGCATCTGGTCCGCCGCGCGGCCGACGTCGAGCGCGCAACCGGCCAGCCGCCCGCTGGCGAGCGCGTCGGCCAGCGCCTGCTCGTCGACGAGTTCGCCGCGCGACGCATTGATGAAGCACGCGCCCGGCTTCATCGCGGCGAATGCCGCCGCATCGATCAGGTTCGCGGTGGCCGGCGTGGCCGGCGCAAGGCAGACGACGAAATCCGCGGCGCGCAGCAACGTGGCGAAGTCGACCTGTTCGAGCGGCGGCGCGTCGGCTCGCACGTACGGATCGCTGACGAGCACGCGCATGCCGAGCGCCGTCGCGACCGGTGCGAGATGGCGCGCGATCTGCCCGTAGCCGATCAGGCCGAGCGTGCTGCCGCGCAATTCTCGCCCCATCCGGGGCACCGGCGACGCGCCGCGGTGGTACGCGTCCGCGTAGCCGCCGATCCCGCGCGCGAGATCGATCATCGCGCCGACGACCCACTCGGCGACGGCCGGGCCGAAGCCGGGGCTCGCCTGCGTGACCAGCACGCCGAACGCGCTCGCCGCGGCGACGTCGACCGTCCGGATGTCGACCGCGCAACGCAGGAACGCGGCGAGGGCCGGCAGCCCCGCGAACAGCGCGCGAGGCGCGGGCGTCTGCCGATACGCGATGATCGCGTCGCACCCCTGCGCGGCGGCAATCAGCTCGTCCGTGCCGAGTTCGCGATCGTGCGGGTTGCAGGTGACGTCCGCGATCGCACGCAGCGCGCGCAGCGCGCTGGCGCCGTAGTAGTGGTCGATCATCCCGGTCGGATGCGTGACGTAGACGCGCGTCATGCGTGACCTCCTCGCGTGCCGGCTGCCTGCGTCGGCGGCGGCGCCACCGACGCGCGCTCCACGAGCGTCACGTCCGCGAACACGCGTTGCCCGGATGCGGCCGGCGCGTCGCCCTCCTGCCGCATCACGCGCCGCACCATCTCGCCGGCCATTTCGGTGACGGGCAGTTGCACCGTGGTCAGCGCCGGCCACGAGATCGCCGACAGGAAGTGACCATCCATCCCGATGACGGAGACATCGTCCGGCACCCGCAACCCGCCGTCGCGCAGCCCGGCCATCAGGCCGAGCGCGAACAGGTCGTTGACCGCGACGATGCCGGTCGGCCGCGCCGGATCGGCCGCGAGCTCGACGCCGAGCGCACGCCCGACATCGACGATCACCGAGTCGCCGTATTCGTTCGCGGGGCCGCCGTCGAGCACGCGCGCCTGGGTGGCGCCGCCCGCCTCGCTCGCCACGGCGAGAAAGCCGCGGATCTTGTCGCTGCGACTCACGGTGACGCCGGCCACCGTCGCGAACGCGAGCCGCGTATGGCCCGCTTCGACGAGCCGGCGCGTCGCGAGCCGCGCGGCCGCCTCGTTGTCGGCCGTCACGTGATCGACCTTCGACTGCTCGCCGGGTGTCGCGCGACGGTCGTAGCTGACGACCGTCATCCCGCGCTCGGCCGCGCGCTCGAGGTGGCTTTCGTCGGCGAGCGACGAGATCACGATCACGCGCCGCACGCCGTGCGCGTAGAGATCGTCGAAGAACGACGCCTCCTTGCGCGCATCGCGGTACGTGTTGCCGATCAGCACGCGATGGCCATACCGTTCCTGCGCGCAGGCCTCGATCTCGCGTGCGATGTAGCCGTACATCGGGTTCGCCATCGACGGCACCAGCAGCCCGACGAGCGGTGTCTGCCCCGTCTTGAGCTGGCGCGCGAGCGTGCTCGGCCGGTACTGCAGCGCGTCCATCGCCGCCTTCACGCGTTCGAGCGTTTCCGGCTTCATCTGGTCGGTGCGTCCGTTGAGCACGTTCGAAACCGTGCTGACCGAAACGGCCGCATGACGGGCCACGTCCTGAATCGTACTCATGTCGTCTTGCATGGAACGGGCTACAGGCCGAAATGGGCCGGCAGCCACAACGAAAACGCCGGTGCGAAGATCAGCGCCACGAGGGCAGCGAACAGCACCAGCAGATATTTCACCATCGGCCGGGCCACGCGCCCGACCTCCGTGCCCGTGATCGCGCACGTCGTGAACAGCCCGAGCCCGACCGGCGGCGCGAACAACCCGAACCCCATCGCCACCACCACGACCGTGCCGAAATGCAGCGGATTGATACCGAGCTGCAGCGCGATCGGCGCGAGCAGCGGCCCGAAGATGATCAGCGCGGGCGCGCCTTCGAGCACGGCGCCGAACACGATCATCAGCAGCGCCGCCAGCAGCAGGAACATCGTCGCGCCGTATTGATGGGCAAACGCCGTCATTGTGCCCGAGACGAGGGCCGGAATCTGCTCGATCGACAGCGCGAACGACACGCTCGACGCCGCCGCGACGATGAACAGGATACCGCTCGCCATCGACGCGGCGCGCACGAACACGCGGCCGACCGAGCGCCACGTCAGTTCGCGAAACGCGAGCCAGCCCACGACGAGCGCGTAGACCACCGCGAACGCGGACACTTCGGTCGACGTCGCGATCCCCGACGTCACGCCCTTGCCGATCATCGCGACCATGACCAGCGCGACGAGCGCGCCGCCCGCGAGCGGCAGCCACGCGCGACGCTCGCCGAACACCTCGGCCACGTCGATCTTGCGCCCGGTGATCACCGTCACGACCGCGAGCGACGCGGCCAGCACGGCCGCCGGCACGATCCCCGCGACGAACAGCCCGGCGATCGAGATGTTCGCGACGAAGCCCATGATGATCATGTTCACGCACGGCGGAATCGTCTCGGCCATCACCGCGCTGCACGCGAGCAGCGCGGCGGTTTCGTTCGGGTCCTGCCGCGCGCGGCGCACCGCCGGCATCACGACGCCGCCCACCGCCGCGATATCGGCCAGTTTCGAGCCCGACACGCCGGAAAAGCACGCCGTCGCGAAGATCACGATCAGGCCGAGCCCGCCCCGCACGCGCCCGAAGATCCGCAGCAGCAGTTCGACGAGCCGCGCGGACATCCCGTTGGTCTCCATCAGCAGCCCCGCCAGCACGAAGAACGGCACCGCGAGCAGCACGAAGTGGTCGGCCCCGGCCATCACCTGTTGCGAGTAGACGAGCAGCGGCAGCGTCGGATCGGCGAGGAAATACAGCAGCGCCGAAAACGCCAGCACGAATCCGATCGGCACGCCGAGCACCAGCCCGCCGACGAAGCCCGCGACCAGCAGCGTGCCGGGCGCGACCGCATGCGCGGGCCACAGCGCGTTCCAGCCGTACACGGCGCCCGCGAGCGCCGCGCAGCACACGAACGTGCCGATCACCCGGCGGCGCGGCGCGTTCAGCGCATTGGCGAGCGCGAATACCGTCATGAACAGCGCGCCGAACATCATCGGATACCCGTTGATCCAGCCCGGCAGGCCGCCCGTCGTCAGCTGGTCGTACGAATCCGTGAGCAACTGGCACGACGACACCAGCAGGTTCAGCGCAACCGCCGCCACGATCCAGTGGCCGACCTGGATCAGCGCGCCCTGCCAGCGTGCCGGCAGCCGGCCGCGAAACACGTCGATGCCGACATGCTGGCTGCGCCCCAGCACCGTCGCCGCGCCGAAGAACACCAGCACGATCATCAGCGCGCTGGCCACTTCCTCGGCCCAGTCGACCGGGTCGTGCAGGAAATAGCGGAAGACGACTGATACGAACACGACCAGCACGTCGACGGCGAGGACCACGGCCGACAGGATCTCGATCCAGCGCAGGGCCGCATCCAGCACGCGGGCGACGCGATGCGCCGGCTGACCTGCAGCGGGAGCCGGAGCGGCGCCCGACACGGAGTGCATGTCCATCACTCAACCCCGCGCGGCGGCAATCGCCGGAAAGAGCGGCGCGGTGGCCGGATACTGCTTCGCGAAAGCCACATACAGGCGGTCTTGCATCGTCTGCCGCAGCGCCGCGCGCTCGCCATCGGCCAGCGGGTAAAACGCCATGCCGCGCTGCTTCAGCGCCTGCTCCGCCTGCGCGGCCTTCTGCGCGGCAATCGCGCGCTGCTGCACGGTCGCGTCGGCCACCGCGCGGTCGAAGGCCGGCCGCAGATTGGCCGGAATCCGGTCGAGCGCACGCCGCCCCATCACGACGGTCATCGCCGCGAACACGTGGCGCGACTGCCAGCACGACTTCACGATCTCGTCGAAGCGGCTCGCGAGCACCGTGGCGGGATCGTGTTCGAGACCGTCGACGACGCCCGTCTGCACCGCCATGTACAGCTCGCCGAACGGAATCGGCGTCGGCACCGCGCCCATCGCCTTGAAGGTGTCCATGAACGCAGGCGTCGGCAGCACCCGCAGCTTCGTCCCCTTCAGGCCCGGCAGTGCCGTCACCGGCTGCTTCGTGAACACGCAGCGCCCGCCGAAATGCGAGCCCCAGGTCAGCACCGAGCATCCCGCGCGCTTTTGCAGCAACGCGTTCAGGCTCGTGCCGACCGGGCCGTCGAGCGCCTTCGCGACGTGCGCGTAGCTGTCGAACAGGTAGCCGAGATCGAGCATCCCGAACTCCGGCGCGACCGTGGCCCAGATCGACGAGCCCGCGATCATCATGTCGATCGCGCCGATCTTGACCTGCTGTACGACGTCGCTTTCCTTGCCGAGCTGGCTGTTCGGAAAGTAGTCGACCCGGATCGCGTCGCCCACGCTCGCCTTCAGGTTCGCGGCGAGACGCTCGTACCACACGTAGTGCGCGGCGTTCTGGTCGGCCGGCATCGACGACGAGCAGCGCAGCGTGACGACCGGCTGCTGCGCGCGCACGCTTTCCGGCAAGCCGCCCGCGGCCGCGAGCGTGGCGGCGGACACCGTTTGCAGAAAGCGCCGCCGGGTGTAGGTATTCATGAGTCGTCTCCTGTGCGAGTGCGTCTCGCGACGCGACTGTATCGATTTAGTGTATCGATACAGTAATACGACGACCGATGAGAGAAAAATGGGGGTTTCCCCGTGTTCGAGATGGAAAATCCGAAGGGGCGCGGCTCGTTTCAGGCAAAATTCGTATGAAAAATCGTCGTTTTCTACGTATTCCTGAGGCGCCGAACAAAATTCGGGATCGTGATTTCGATCATCTGACGACCGACTTTTCGCGATACGCGGCAGCCCGCTCGCGCGGGCAAGCGCGTCGCTAAACGCCCGGATCGTCCGTGCTGTCGGTCAGAAACCGCTCGACCATCGCGTTGAACACCGGCAGCGCCGGATTGTCGTTGTCCGCGCGCCACGCGAGATACAACTCGGCCGCCACGTTGACGCCCGCCAGCGGCCGGAACACCACGCCATCCACGTGTAGCTCCCGCGCCGACGCCGGCACCAGCGCCGCGCCGAGCCCCGCGCGCACGAGACCGAGGATCGTATGCGTCTGGCCGACGTAGTGCAGGTAGTTCGGCAGCCGCCCGGCGCCTGCGAACATCCCCGAGATCATGTCGTGGAAATACTTGCCCTCGTTCGGCGAATACGCAATGAACGGCTGCCGGTCGAGCTCGTCGGGGCCGATCTGCTCGTAGGCCGCGAGCGGCGCGCCTTCCGCGACCGCCACGAGCATCGGTTCGCGCTGCACGAGCCGGTATTCGAGCGGCTGGCGCGCGGCGCGCTGGCGCACGAACCCCGCGTCGAGCATCCGCGACGCGAGCGCGTCGATCTGCACGGTCGACACCATCTCGCGCAATTCGACGTCGACGTCCGGCAGCGCGTGCGCCGCGTGCGCGAGCAGCACCGGGATCATCCGGTACGCACTGACCGCCGTGAAACCGAGCGTGATGCGCCCGGCCCCGCCGTGCGCGACGCGCTGCGCGGCCTGCTCGGCGCGCGCGGAAAATTCAAGGATGTGCCGCGCGTCGCGCAGGAAGCGTTCGCCCGCCGCGGTCAGGCTGACCTGCCGGCTGCTGCGCTCGAGCAGCGCGATGCCGAGCGCGTGCTCGAGCAACTGGATTTGCCGGCTGAGCGGCGGCTGGGTCATGAAGAGCCGCCTGGCCGCGCGGCCGAAATGCAGTTCTTCGGCGACCGCGACGAAGCAGCGAAGCTGGTGCAGTTCAATCATTCAAATCTTGAATCAATCGATAGTCTTTTGATGTTAGACCGATATCGATGCGATTTCTATACTCGGTTCCACCTGATGCGCGGCCCGCGCCGCGCACGACGACCGAGACCTTCATGACCATCGACATCCTGCTGACCCAGCCGCTGCCCGCCACCATCGACGCCGAACTGTCCGCCCGCTACACCGTGCATCGGCTGTATGCGGCCGAGCAGCCGGACGCGCTGCTCGATCGCGTGGCGCCGCGCATTCGCGGCGTCGTGACGGGCGGCGCGAACGGCCTGTCCGCCGCGCTGATGGAGCGGCTCGGCGCGCTCGAGATCATCGCGATCAACGGCATCGGCACCGACGCGGTCGATCTCGATCGCGCGCGGGCACGCGGCATCCACGTAACGACGACGCCCGACGTACTGACCGACGACGTCGCCGACATGGCGCTGGGGCTGATCCTGATGACGCTGCGCGACCTCGGCGCCGGCGAGCGGATCGTGCGCGCCGGCCGCTGGGGCAAGACGGCCCAGCCGCTCGCGACGCAGGTCACGGGCAAGCGGCTCGGCATCGTCGGGCTCGGCCGCGTCGGGCGCGCGATCGCGCAGCGCGCGCAGGCATTCCGGATGCCCGTCAGCTACTTCGGCCCGCGCGAGCATCGCGACAGCGGCTATCGCTTCGTGCCCGATCTCGCCGTGCTCGCGCGCGACAGCGACGTGCTCGTGATCGCGGCCTCGGCCGATCACGGCAACGTGCTCGTGACGGCCGACGTGCTCGCCGCGCTCGGCCCCAAAGGATTCCTGATCAATGTCGCGCGCGGCAAGCTGATCGACGAAGCCGCGCTCGTGCGTGCGCTCGCCGACGGCACGATCGCCGGCGCCGGGCTCGACGTGTTCGCGAACGAACCGCACGTGCCGGCCGCGCTGCTCGAACTCGATCGCGTCGTCGTGCAGCCGCACCGCGCGAGCGCCACGCACGAAACGCGCGAGGCAATGGGCCGCATCGTGCTCGCAAACCTCGCCGCGTGCTTCGCGGGCCAGCACCCGCCGACCAGCGTCACGCGCTGAGCGCGGCCCCCTTCCCGTTACAACACCAGATGCCTTCGCACGACGAAGGCCAGGAGACACGCATGTCCAATCGATCCAGCGGCGCTGCCGTCGCCGCATCGCCCGCCGCGTCGCGCACGATCGGCCGCGTCCGCTATGCGGTCCTCGCGCTGATTTTCGCGGTCACCGTCGTCAACTATGCGGACCGCGCGACGATGTCGATCGCCGGCACCGGCGTCGCGCACGACCTCGGGCTCACGCCCGTGCAACTCGGCGTCGTCTTTTCGGCGTTTGCGTGGGCCTATGCGATCGGCCAGATTCCGGGCGGCTGGCTGCTCGATCGCTTCGGCGCGCGGCGCGTGTACGGCCTGAGCCTGTTGCTGTGGTCGGTCTTCACGATGCTGCAAGGCACGGTCGGCGGGTTCGCGGTGCAGGGCGCGGCCGCGACGCTCGCGCTGTTCGTGATGCGCTTCATGCTCGGCCTCGTCGAATCGCCGGCGTTCCCGGCCAATTCGCGGATCGTCGCCTGCTGGTTCCCGACGGCCGAACGCGGCACCGCGTCGGCGCTGTTCAATTCCGCGCAATACATGGCCGTCGTGCTGTTCACGCCGGCGATGGCGTGGCTCACGCATGCGCTCGGCTGGGAGCACGTGTTCCTGTGGATGGGATTGCTCGGCGTCGCGCTCGCCGTACTGTGGTTCGCGTGGTATCGCGAGCCGCACGGCCACCCGCGCGTGACCGACGCGGAACGCGACTACCTGCGTGCGCACGGCGCGCTCGTCGATCTCGAGGCGAACCGCGTGCGCGAGCGGCCGCGCGTGTCGTGGCACGACGCATCGCAACTGTTTCGCCACCGGAACCTGTGGGCGATCTACATCGGCCAGTACTGCATCACGGCGCTCACCTACTTCTTCATCACGTGGTTCCCGATCTACCTGATCAAGGGGCGCGGGATGACGATCATGGAAGCCGGCTGGGTCGCCGCGCTACCGGCGATCTGCGGCTTCACGGGCGGCGTGCTCGGCGGCGTGCTGTCGGACTGGCTGATCCGGCGCGGCATGCATCCGTCGCGGGCGCGCAAGACGCCGTTCGTCGCCGGGATGGCGATGGCGACGCTGCTCGTGCTCGCGAACGGCGCATCGTCGAACGCGGTCGTGATCGCGCTGATGACGATCGCGTTCTTCGGCAAGGGGCTGGCGGCGGTCGGCTGGGCCGTGCTCGCCGACACGGCGCCGGCAGGCATGGTCGGGCTGAGCGGCGGCGTATTCAACGGCCTCGGCAACATCGCCGGGATCGTCACGCCGCTCGTGATCGGCTACTTCGTCGCGAGTACGGGTTCGTTCGCCGGTGCGTTGTGGTTCGTCGCCGCGCACGGACTGATCGGCATTGCGGCGTACGTGTGGCTCGCGGGCCGCTTCGAGCGGATCCGCATCGCGCCGGCCGCATGAGCGCCGCGGCGGCACGCAGCCGCCATCACGCGCGCTGGCGGCTGCTCGGCACGTGCTCGGTCGTCAGCCGGTCGAGTTCGCGCAGATCGTTCTCCAACGCGGGCGTGAGCGTCGTGCGCAGGTGATCGAGGAAGGTGCGGATCTTCGCATCGAGATAGCGGCGCGTCGCGTAGACGGCATAGACGCTCACCGTCTGCAGCCGGTATTCGGGCAGCACGCGAATCAGGCGCCCTTCGCGGATATCGTCGAGCACCGTATACAGCGCCACGCATGCGATCCCGCGCCCGGCACGCACCGCGACGCACAGCGCGTCGGGCACGTTGACCTGGAACGGCGCCGGCTGCAGCTCGTAGACGGCTTCCTCGCCGTCGCTGCGCTCGAGCCGCCATTCGCCGGCTGGCGACGCGGGCGTGTCGAGGCGCAGGCACACGTGATTCGGCAGCTCGTCGGGCGTCTGCGGCGTGCCGTGCCGCGCCAGGTATTCGCGCGACGCGACGAGCACGCTGCAGCTCGTGCCGCAGGTCTGCGCGACATAACCCGAATCGGGCAACTGCGACGCGGTCACGATCGACACGTCATAACCCTCTTCGACGAGATTCGGCATCCGCTGCGCCAGCGTCAGCTCGACCGACACGTCGGGGTTGTCCTCCTGGTAGCGCACGATCGACGACACGACATGACTCTGCCCGAGCCCCGTCATCGCATGGATGCGCATCTTGCCGCTCGGCCGCAGCAGCGCGTTGCGCGCCTCCGCGTTCGCGTAGTCGAGTTCCGCGAGGATCGATTTCGCGCGCTCGAAATAGCGCTCGCCGCTTTCGGTCAGGCCGAGGTGGCGGGTCGTGCGATGCAGCAGGCGTGTCTGTACGTGGGCTTCGAGATTCGAAACCGCGCGAGATACCTGCGCGGTAGTCGCGTCGATTTCCTTCGCGACCGCGGTAAAACTGCCGGCTTCGACGACGCGCACGAACAGGCGCATGTTTTCGAGCATGTCCATTGAATTGGCTTGGGGAGAGTCAGTGGGGAGGCGTCGGCGGCGCTCGCGTCAGAGGAGCAACGGAACGCGGCCGTGAACCCTGTCCAATCGAGCACCGTGCCGGGGAGAAGGCGGGAGAGTGGGCATCGAGGACGGGGTTCTGGCATGACGGGGGAATTGACTGCGCCGAATTGTACGCCGCTGCAGACAAATTTGCGCGGTTACGCGTCCGCAAGCTCTCATGCGATGAAAGGAATTCGCAAGGATTGCGCGTCGCGCCCGTGCAACGGCATGAGGCGGCGCGGCAATTTATATCACAACACGATATAATTCGGCGCTCGTCGCCGCGCCCCCGCGCCGTCTTTTTCCGCTTACCGTTCATGTCGTCAGGCTCCTCCCCGTCGCGCCGCACGTTGCGGCAATGGCTGCACAGCTTCATTCCCCATCCGATGACACTCGGCTGGCGTGAGCGCCTGCGCTCGTGCACCGGCGCGCTCGTCGGCATCGCGACGGTCGGCGTCACGATGCGGCTGCTGCCCGGCGTGCCGGGCTTCGTGCCGCTGCTCGTCGCACCGATGGGCGCGTCGGCCGTGCTGCTGTTCGCGGCGCCGGCGAGCCCGCTCGCGCAGCCCTGGGCGATCATCGGCGGCAATCTCGTCGCGGCGACGGTCGGCGTCGCGTGCGCGCAATGGATCGCCGATCCGATCACGGCCGCCGCGGTCGCGATCGCCTGCGCGATCGGCGGCATGTTCGCGCTGCGCTGCGTGCATCCGCCGTCGGGCGCCGTCGCGCTCACGGCCGTGGTCGGCGGCCCGGCGATCCATGCACTCGGCTTCGGCTTCGTCCTGCAGCCGATCGCGCTGCAATCGGCGGTCCTCCTGTCGGCCGCGCTCGTCTATCACGCGCTGACCGGGCACCGCTACCCGCACGGCGGCGTGCGGCCCGAAGCGAAACCGCAGGGCGGCAGCGCCGCACCCGCGCGCGGTGGCTTCACGCGCGGCGACCTCGAAGCGGTGCTGAAGCGTCGCATCGAATGGCTCGACGTCGATCCGGACGATCTCGAAACGCTGCTGCGCGAAACCGAAATGCAGGCTTATACGCGTACCTTCGGCCAGTTGAAGTGCGCCGACCTGATGACGAAGCATGCGATCGAGGTCGCGCCGTCGACGTCGGTCGCGGCCGCGCTCACGCTGCTCGACCGCCATCGCGTGAAGGCGCTGCCCGTGGTCGACGGCGAAGGCCGCCTGACCGGCATCGTCACGCGCGCCGACCTCACGCGCCAGTTGCGCCGTCCAACCCCGCTGTGGCAGCGCCTGTCCGCGCGGTTGCCGCAATCGTTCGGCGGCCTGCCCGCGAGCGTCGCGTCCGTGATGACGCGCGACGTCGCGTCGGTGCCGGAAACGCTGCCGATCACGGCGCTCGTGCCGCTGTTCACGCATTCGGGCCACCACCATATTCCGGTCGTCGATGCGTCGCACCGGCTCGTCGGCATCATCACGCAGACGGATCTCGTCACGGGCCTTTATCAGCAGACCCAAATGCTCGAGGCCGCGTAGCGCGCATCACGCCTCGTACCCGCCCGCGCAACACGGAATGCAACTATTTTGCACGATTGCGGCCATTTATATCATGTTGTGATATATTAACCGCCACCGTAACCGACTGTCCGACCCCGATGACCGATACCCGACGCGCGCTGGCGAAAAGCGATTTTCAGCAACTGTCCGAGTTCCGCTACCAGATGCGCCGCTTCGAGCGCTTCTCCGAACGCGCCGCGCAAAGCGAAGGCGTGACGCCGCTGCAATACCTGCTGCTGCTGCACATCAAGGGCTATCCGCATCGCGAATGGGCGACCATCGGCGAGCTCGCGGAACGTCTGCAGGCGCAGCACCACGGCGTCGTGGCGCTGGTGACGCGCTGCGAAGCGCTCGGGCTCGTGAAGCGCAAGCCGAGCGAAGCCGACCGCCGCCAGGTCGAAGTCCACCTCGAACCGGCCGGCGAAACGCTGCTCGCCCGTCTCGCGGCCATGCACCGCGCCGAGCTGAAGTCGCTCAAGGGCGCGTTCCAGGTTCCCCAGATCGATTCCTGACCCCTACCCTCACCATTCCGATGAACGCCCCGCACAAACGCGATTTCTCGACCAACGAACGCCTGCCCAGGATCGCGTTGCTGGCCGCCGGGATCGGCCTGCTCAGCACGCTTGCCGCGTTCGTGCTGTTGAGCCTGATCCACCTGTTCACGAACCTGTTCTTCTTCCAGCAGTTCTCGTTCGCCGAGCATTCGCCCGCGAACAACACGCTGGGCGCATGGGTCATCGCGATTCCGGTGATCGGCGGGCTGATCGTCGGCTTGATGGCGCGTTTCGGCTCGGAGAAGATCCGCGGCCACGGCATCCCGGAAGCGATCGAGGCGATCCTGTTCGGCAAGAGCCGCATGTCGCCGAAGGTCGCGATCCTCAAGCCGCTGTCGTCCGGCGTCGTGATCGGCAGCGGCGGCCCGTTCGGCGCCGAAGGCCCGATCATCATGACGGGCGGCGCGCTCGGCTCGCTGATCGCGCAATGCGTGCACGTGACCGCCGCCGAGCGCAAGACGCTGCTCGTCGCCGGTGCGGCAGCCGGCATGACGGCCGTGTTCGGCACGCCGGTGGCCGCCGTGCTGCTCGCGGTCGAGCTGCTGTTGTTCGAATGGCGTCCGCGCAGTTTCCTGCCGGTCGCGCTGGCATGCGCGGTGGCAGGCTTCGCACGCACGGTGTTCTTCGGCGTCGATCCGCTGTTTCCGCTGACGACCGCCGCGCCGACGCCCGTCGCGCTGCTGTCGTGCATCGTCGCGGGCCTGCTGTCCGGCATGCTCGCGTGCGGCCTGTCGGCGGCGCTCTACCGCGTCGAAGACACCTTCGCGAAACTGCCCGTGCACTGGATGTGGTGGCCGGCGCTCGGCGCGATCGTGATCGGCGTCGGCGGCTGGCTCGAGCCGCGCGCGCTCGGCGTCGGCTACGACGTGATCGGCGACCTGCTGCACCAGCACATCGCGCTGAAGCTCGCGCTCGCGCTGCTGATCGTGAAGGCCGTGATGTGGGTGATCGCGCTCGGCTCCGGCACCTCGGGCGGGGTGCTCGCCCCGTTGCTGATGCTCGGCGCCGGCCTCGGCACCGTGCTGTCGCCGGTGCTGCCGGGCGGCGATCCGGCGCTGTGGCCACTCGTGTGCATGGCCGCCACGCTCGGCGCGACGCTCGGCGCCCCGCTCACCGCGATCGTGTTCGCGTTCGGCCTCACGCACGACGTCAATGCGCTGCTGCCGTTGCTCGCCGCGACGCTCGTCGCGCACGGCTTCGCGACCGTCGTGATGAAGCGCTCCATCATGACGGAAAAGATCGCACGTCGCGGCTACCACATCTATCGCGAATACGGCGTCGATCCGCTGGAGCGGCACGACATTGGCGAAGTGATGACGTCGGCCGACCGGCTCGTCGCGGTCGACGGCGCGGCGACGCTCGACACCGTCGAGACGCAGTACTTCGGCGCGACGCAGACGCACCGCGCGTACCCGGTCGTGCAGAACGGCCGCTTGCTCGGCCTGGTCGACCGCACAACGCTCGATGCACAGCGCGCGCGGGCCGGCGCCGACACACCGATCTCGGCCGCGTTCGCCGACCGCGCGCCGGCCGTCGCGCTGACGCACGAAACCTGCCGTGTCGTCGCGTCGCGCCTCGCGATGCTCGGCCTCGAACGCCTGCCGGTGGTCACCGACGAGCAATCGCTGCGCATCACCGGCATCGTGTCGCGCAGCGACCTGATCAAGCCGGCGCTCCAGCACTTCGACGACGAACACAAGCGCGAGCGCTTCCGTCCGGTCGTCCCGGTCAACCTGCGCGACATCGGCTCGCGCAAGGCTGGCTGACACTGCCCGCATGCGCGGCACCCGCCGCGCATCGCTTCCCCACCTCCCCTCGCTGCACGATGCCGCGCGCTGCATCGCCTCCCGCCGCTGTCCTTCGTTTAAAGTTGGTTAACAATTCCCCAGACGAAAGTTTGTCATCATGGTGCTCATGCGACGGGGCCATTCATTAGCCATTCCACTTCGCCATCAGATAAAGAGTCGCGGCACGGCATGCAAACACATGCCGCCCGCCGCGACCATCCACTCACCACACCACGACCGGGCAGCGCTCCGACCGCGCGCCGCATGACGTCGAGCCGTACACGACGCATGCCGCGCCGCAGCAACATGCGCAGCATCCGAGCCGCCATTTGGCAAGCGCGTTAACAACTTGTTTCGGAATGACCGGAACCGTGCCTGCCCGATGCGATCTCACTTGCACGCAGCACTGCTGCGCATCCCACTCAATCAATCACGACTCGAGGGAGATAACGTGAACGTGAAATACTTACCGCTCATCGCATTGACCGTGGCAATTTCTGCTCATGCCGCTGAACCTGCCGTGCAGAACGTGGGACAAAGCCAGAAAGACGCGCCCGAGGTCTCGGCGTGCATCGCCAAGACCTGGGCCGACAAGTCGCAACAACAGGTGATCTCGCAGAACGTACTGGCGAACGGCCTCGCGACCGACGTGTACGCACCGGGCCAGCAGCCGCCGAACGGCGCCGCCGCGATGGTTCGTCCGTCGTGGAAGCCCGGTGCGAAGACCTGGGTCGGCGTGCGCGGCGATGCAGCGTCCGCCGGCGACATCAACGCCTGCCTGTAACGAAGTCACGAGAACAGGCGCTTCGGATGGCCTTGCGCCATCCGCTTGCGACGAGCCCCGCTTCGGCGGGGCTTTTTCTTTACCGCGCGCGCAGGGCGCGGGTCTTACAGGTAGCTGCAGACGTAATCGAGCGTCTCGAGCACTTCGATGTCGAAACGGCTCTTGCCCGGCACCGAGAACGATTCGCCGGCGCCATAGGTCTGCCATTCGCTGCTGCCGTCGAGCTTCACGCGGCACTTGCCGGCCTGCACTTCCATCAATTCGGGCGCATCCGTGCCGAAGTTGAGCGCGCACGGCAGGATCACGCCGAGCGTCTTGCGCGTGCCGTCCGGGAAGAGCACGGTATGCGACACGCACTTGCCGTCGAAATAGACGTTCGCGCGCTTGACGACCGATACGTTGTCGAATTGGGTTGCACTGGTCATGTGATGCCTCTGATTGCTGGATGCCGGATGGCGATGGAGTAAGGAGGCCGGCCGGAGCGGCGGGCCGGCCGCTATGATACCGGCTTGCGCGACGCGCGCCGCAATGGCACGCGGCCGGCGCATGCCGGACACGCGATCATCAGGACCACTACACGATCCGCGCGGAGCGTGGACTCACCGCAGCCCCTTGCGTCGCGCGGAATCGCGCAGGCAATCGAGCAGCATCGCCGCGGCCGGCGTCAGCGGGCTGTCGCGGCGCGTGACGACCTGCACCGATACGCCCGGCAAGCGCTCGCGAATCGGCAGCACCGCGAGTTGATCGCGCGCCCATTCGCCTTGCAGCAATTGCTCGGGCATCGATGCGATCAGGTCACAACCGGTCATCAGGCTGTGCGCGAGACCGAAGCTCGGGCATTCGACGACACGCGCCGGCACCGGCAGCCCGTACGCGACGAACGAGTTGAACAGCACCTGCGTGGAGCTTTCCGGCGACGGGTTCATCAGCCAGTCGGCCTCGACGAGATCGGCGAGCGACGTGGCCGACGCGAGCGGATGCCCTTTGCGCGCGACGATCAGCGAGCGGCTCGCGTAGAGCTCCGCATGATCGAACTCGGCGGCCAGCAGTTCGGGCACGACGACGGCTACCGCGAAATCGAGCGAACCGTCGTGCAGGCGCGGCAGCGCGACGCCCGGAAACCCTTCGACCAGATTGACGCGCGCGACCGGAAAGCGGCGCCGGAATGCGCGAAATGCGTCGGGCAGGATCGTCACCGCCGCTGCCGGCGTGATCGCCGCCGAGACCGAACCCGTCATTGCGCCCTGTGCCTGCTCGATGTCGTCGCGGGCGCGCTGCATTTCGGCGACGATCAGCCGCGCGCGCACCTGCAGTTGCTGGCCGAACGCAGTGAGCTGCACACCGCGCGCGGTGCGCACGACGAGCGATACGCCGAGCGCGATCTCCAGCTCCTTGACCGCCTTCGTCAATGCGGCCGGCGACACGTTCAGGCGCCGCGCGGCCGCGCGAATGCTGCCTTCCTCCGCGGCGGTGACGAACGCTTTCAGCTGATGATATTTCATGGGGCAATGCGTGATTCGTGGAAACCCGGTGCGCGGCGCGACGCGGTGGCTCAGGGTATTCCCGAGCGGCAACCGACGGTGTGCACCAAAGCAATTTAGCAGCTTCTGGTACCCAAAAGAAATTTATATGCTTGGTCGTCATATGCGCGTCAAACGCTCCACCCGCCCCACAGGAGACCCCATGCTGCAAGCCGTGAACCCCGTCATCCCCGGCATCGCCGCGATCGCCCCCGACCTCGTCGAGGTGCGCCGCCGCATCCACGCCCATCCCGAACTCGCATTCGAAGAAACGCTCACGAGCGATCTGGTCGCCGAGCTGCTCACCGGCTGGGGCTACGACGTGCATCGCGGCATTGGCAAGACGGGCGTGGTCGGCGTGCTGCGCGAAGGGCAAGGCACGCGCACGGTCGGGCTGCGCGCCGACATGGACGCGCTGCCGCTCGCGGAAACTACGGGCCTGCCGTACGCGAGCCGCCACGCGAACAAGATGCACGCATGCGGCCATGACGGACACACCGCGATGCTGCTGTGCGCGGCGCGCCATCTCGCGGCGACGCGACAGTTCTCCGGCACGCTGAACCTGATCTTCCAGCCGGCCGAGGAAAACTTCGGCGGTGCGAAGGCGATGATGGACGACGGCCTGTTCGACCGTTTCCCATGCGATGCGATCTTCGCGATCCACAACATGCCGGGCCGCGCGGCCGGCGACATGGCGTTCCGCTCCGGTGCCGCGATGGCGTCGGCCGACCGCGTGACGATCACGTTGCGCGGCGTCGGCGGCCACGGCGCGATGCCGCATTTCGCGCGCGATCCGATGTCCGCCGCGGGCAGCATCATGGTCGCGCTGCAGACGATCGTCGCACGCGAGGTCGACGCGCAGCATGCGGCGGTGATCACGGTCGGCAGCGTACAGGCCGGCGAAACCTTCAACATCATTCCCGAAACCGTCGTGATGAAACTGTCGGTACGCGCGCTGAATGCGGACGTGCGCGCGCTGCTCGCACGTCGCATCGAAGCGCTCGCGAAAGGCCAGGCGGAAAGTTTCGGCATCACCGCCGAAGTCGACTACGACTACGGCTACCCGGTGCTCGTCAATCACGCGGAACCGACCGCGTTCGCGGCCGACATCGCGCGCCAGATGCTGGGCGCCGAACGCGTCGAAACCGACGCCGCGCCGTTGATGGGTAGCGAGGATTTCGCGTTCATGCTCGAAGCGCGCCCCGGCTGCTACGCGTTCATCGGCAACGGGACCGGCAGCAAGGGCGGCTGCATGGTGCACAACCCCGGCTACGATTTCAACGACGACATCCTCGCGATCGGCGCGAGCTACTGGGTACGCATCGCCGAAGCCTGGCTCGCGGCCTGACGGCCCTTCACCACGCAGTTTCGCGCTTAATCGGGGAATCCCATGGAAACGTCCGCCCTTCCGTTCGCCGGCACGCCGGTCGATGCCCGCGCCGCCGCGAAGAAGCGCCGGCTGATCGCGGCCGCCGCCGTCGGCAACGCGCTCGAGTTCTACGACTTCACGGTCTACAGCTTCTTCGCAATCCTGATCGGCAAGCTGTTCTTTCCCGTGCATTCGTCGTTCGGGCAGTTGATGCTCGCGGTCGCGAGCTTCGGTGTCGGCTTCGTCACGCGTCCGCTCGGCGGGCTCGTGATCGGCATGTATGCGGACCGCGCCGGCCGAAAGAAGGCGATGATCCTCACGCTGCTGTTGATGGCGCTCGGCACCGCGACGATCGCGGTCGCGCCGACCTTCGCGCAGATCGGCATCGCCGCGCCGCTGCTGCTCGTGCTCGCACGGCTGCTGCAGGGGTTCGCGTCGGGCGGCGAAGTCGGCGCATCGACGACATTGCTGCTCGAACAGGCGCCGCAGCATCGTCGCGGCTTCTATGCGTCGTTCCAGTTCTCGAGCCAGGGGCTCGCCGCGCTCGCGGGCGCGCTCACCGGCGTCGCGCTGACGTCGACGCTGAGCGCCGCGCAACTCGAAAGCTGGGGCTGGCGCGTGCCGTTCATCATCGGCACGCTGTTCGTGCCGCTCGGCTACTGGCTGCGCCGCACCGTCGAGGAAGTGCCGGCGGCGGCGCCCTCGCCCGCCGCTGCGCACGACGAACCGATCGCATCGCTGCCGCTCGCCGACGTGCTGCGCCATCACGGCAAGGCCGTGTTCGCCGGCCTCGGCGTGACGATCGGCGGCACGTCGATCCATTACATCATCGTGTTCTACATGGCGATCTACGGCGTGCAGGTGCTGCACTTGCCGACGTGGCTGGCGATGACGGCCGGCTGCGTCGCCGGGGCGATCCTGATGCTCGTGACGCCGATCGGCGGCCATCTGTCCGACGTGTTCGGGCGCAACCGGATCGTCTGGTGGACGCGCATCGTGCTGATGGCCGCGATCTATCCGGCGTTCATCGCGCTGAACCGCTGGCCGGGCGCCGTGTCGCTGCTGTCGATCATCGCCGCGCTGTCGATCGTGCATGCGATCAACATCGGTGCGACGGGGGCAATGCTCGGCGAGTTGTTTCCGCGAGCGGTGCGTGCGACGGGCGGTGCGCTCGTGTATAGCGTCGGCGTCGCGATCTTCGGCGGCTTCGCACAGTTCTTCGTCACGTGGCTGATCGCGGCGACCGGGAATCCGAATGCGCCGGCGTGGTATGCGATTGGCTGTGGCGTCTTCACGCTGCTCGCGATTCGTTGCATGGACGAGAAGGCCGGGAAGGCGCTGGACTGAGCGATGGCCAGTGCGCGGCACGCGAAGCGGCATTGACGTCGCGCGCGCGCATCGGGCATCATTGATCCATGCACAACGCCGCGATCACCCTTTCGACGACCACGCGCACGACCGCCTTCGGCGGGCCCGTGCGGCGAGTGCGCGCAAGATCGTAGCGTCACCGATTCCCACAGGCCCCGCCGGTTCCGGACGGGGTCTCGTCGTTTCTCCGTCTGCATCGGCCACTCAGGAGAAACGCAATGTCCGAAGTCCCTTCCCCGAAACACGCGCTGCTCTTGATCGACATGCAGGTCGGGCTGTTTCATGGTCCCGATCGTCCGCATGACGGCGAACGTGTGCTGGCCAATATCAACCGGCTGATTCGCCGCGCGCATGAAGCCGGTGCGCCGGTGTTCGCCGTGCGTCACACCGGCCCGGCCGGCTCGCCGATCGCGCCCGACGCACCGCTGGCCGCGCTGCTGCCGGCGCTTGCGATCGATACCGCTCGCGACATCGTGTTCGACAAGACGCGGCCGAACTGCTTCGCGGGCACGCGGCTCGCCGAGTGGCTGCATGCGGCCGGTATTGGCGAGATCGTGATTGCGGGGATGAAGACGCAGTACTGCGTCGATACGACGTGCCGTGCGGCCGGCGATCTCGGCTTTCGCGCGGTGCTCGTTGCGGATGCGCATACCTGCATGGATACGCCCGCGCTGGCAGCCGAGCGGATCGTCGCGCATCACAATGCGACGCTTGGCGGCCCGTTTGCGACGCTGACGACGACCGAGGCATGCGTGTTCTGACGCACGGCGCCGACCGGACTTCGATGCGCGAGAGCGCGCGTTGCAATAGCTTCAGCGCCAAACACGCACATCATCGCGTGCCCCGACGAGTCGTGCGACGCATCGCCACCGTCTAGATCCTCGACGCTTTTCAGTAAGATGCCTCTCTGGGCTCGCCGGTTCCGACGGAGTCTTTCCGCGTCTCCGTCCATACCGGTCCCTCTCGAGAACGCGATGTCCGATCCGCTATCCTCAACGCGCACTCTTCATCAGCGACATGCAAGCCGGGATGCTTTACGGTCCCGAACGTCCATACGACGAGAGACGCGTGCTCGCCGACATCACCCTGCCGATCTTGTCCCGCGTCGGAGGCTACCGTCCCGACTTTACCTCGACGAGCCGCCCCTCGAAGTTAACAGTGCGAAACATATTCACGCCGAGATTGAGGAAACCTCGGCTGACGCAAAAATCCGTCAATATCGGTTACTGAATATCAATTGCACGCGAACGTAAGCGGCTTTTTCCTGCCGTTGTGCAGTTTCCGTAATCTCATCAGACTCATATTCTGGCGTCGGACTATTGGGCTGCGGGAACTCGGAGAATGAAGATTCGACTACGATGACCGTTGGACAATACGACGCACATCGTGACCTGCAGAGGCCTTACGACGTTGGATATGCACGACAAGCTGCGCGGCTACTATGAACAGGAACTGGCGAAGCTGGAAGATCAGTTCCCAACCTTCTCCAACGAGTATCCACGAATTGCGGCTCGCCTGAGCTTTACAGGCGGACAGACGGACGACCCACACGTCCAGCGGATGATGCAGGCGTTCGCGTTGATGGCAGCCGAAATCCGCGCCCGCCTGGACGACGGCGCACCGACGTTCACCGACGCGCTGCGTGTGCACCTCACCGGGGAACGCCAGACCGTCGTAGCTCTGCTGGATACCGTTCTGATGCGTGTTCGGGGCACGTTCGTCGAAGCGGACGACAGCGGCCGCTGGATACCCATTGCGGGGATACCGGTCGCACAGGTCGGGTTTGTTCCGGACGACATGCTGCTGCCGCCGTCCCGAACCTCGCCGCTGGTTCAACATTGCGGCGACGAAGATGCCGCTGCAATTAGCCGTCGACCTCACGTGCACGAATCGTGATTGGCCGTCGCGGATGCGGATCGGCTCGCCCAAGGGCGATTTAAAGAACGAAAACGACCAAGTACCTTGCAAAATCACGCTGCTGAAACAGCCGACGCCGACTTATAGCGCGTCCCGTGAGACGGAAGCGCTGTGGCGCGTGATCACGTTGACGACGGCCAACCTGACGCAGTTGACGCGTGAGGGATGGCCCGACTTCGTGAAGCTCATACGCCAGCTTGCGCCGAATGACCGTCGCTCCGAACACATCGGGGCACTTTCGTTCGTCAAGCGAAACGTCGTCGAGCGACTACTGGCGATCAAGCCGCATTCGGCCCTTGTGAGAGGCTTCGAAATCGTGATGGCGGCAGACGAAAGCGCGTTCGTTGAAAACAGCATGGGAACGTTGATCCGTCTGCTCGATGGGTACCTGTCGCGCTACGCGCCCGCCAACGGTTTCACGCAGCTCGTCGTGCTGTCGAAGAACGACGGCTCCGTGATCGTTCGCTGTCCACTGCGACCGGGCCTCGCGCCGCTGTTGTAGCGTTACACGAGGCTCGAAATCAGGTAACAGCCGCACGTAGCGCGATGACCGTGCCGCGCAAT
Organism: Burkholderia sp. BCC0097; assembly: GCF_902832985.1. Taxonomy (NCBI): domain Bacteria; kingdom Pseudomonadati; phylum Pseudomonadota; class Betaproteobacteria; order Burkholderiales; family Burkholderiaceae; genus Burkholderia; species Burkholderia sp. BCC0097. The sequence continues at coordinate 1,045,891 of NZ_CADFDM010000001.1, read as the reverse complement.
CGGGATGCCGTTGTCCTTCATCGATTCGTCGCCCTCTTCGATGATGTTCGGCGACACCTCCGGATGCTGCGGACACGACACGCGGTCGCCTTTGCGCGCGACGTAGCGGCCATCGAATTTCATAGTCGATGACCCGGTTTCGACTTTGCCGCCGTGATCGGTGTCGTCACCGATTCGAATCAAATTGATCATCTGTCGAGTGTCAAGGCGAAGTGAAGGACAAAGTCACCAGTTTTTAAAGAAATTAAGTCTAGCTGTACAAGCGTTGCGCTCCTCCTGTAACTTTGCCGCAGTCATCTTGCAATTCAGATCTACATATTTAACCCAATTTGGATTGCTTCCGTCGGGTGTGCTTTTTATCAACTTCGATATCACCTTGGTGGTGTCGCCGTTTTCGTAAAGATTCGCCATGACGGATAGCGACCGCCTGAAATCGTCCATACCGACAGATGATTCTAAGTAGCGAATTTCATTTGTTCGCACCTCCGTTGCCGATGTCAGGCAAGTCCATTTGTCGATAGATGCCTCCGCCCCCGGAGAGGTGGCATCAAAAGCCGCATCGCAATATTTCTCTTTATACGCAACCCATGCTCGTTGAGCTGCAATGAGATTTTGCCTCTCCGGAGAAGTGGCTTTTCTTAGAAATTCATTGTAGCTTCCATTTAAAATTTTATCGGCAGCCTCGTAATTTTTTCGCGCGCAATTGGTTAACTCTGCGTTGGTTTGACCATCGCAGACCACCTTCGAAAAGGCTACGCTCGAAATAAGCATCAGTGCAAAAAAAACGATATTCTTCGTCACAATCTATCTCCAACAGTCACAAGTCATACCTTTCTCGAACAGAACTGCCTCTTTCTCTCGCCGTTTGAGTAGACCATCGTTCCCAGTTCCTTCCCACAGTACTTTCATGGCACGTAACTGCACGGCAACTTCCGGGAGGTTCTTATTCTCAATGGCTGCTCTAATGTTCCTCATGTGAGCTCGTGATTTTTGTCCGGGCTTATCTTCAAGTTGAGCTCCTCGATTATAGACTAAGCTGAGCAGCGCTCCTTGACAATGAGGATGTAATTTTGTAGTACCCGGGAATGCATCAACGGTAAACTGAGCGTAACGCTTTTTGACCCTCTTTGCCATCTCAAGGGCCTTTGGTTCCGATATTTTTATATCTGCAAAAGATGGAATAAATTTGCTCGCCGCATCCCCTCGTTTTCCGAGTGCGGTTAGTAACCGGGTAATTTCATCCTCGGTAAAGAATCCATCCAAATCACTGCGAACCATCGCTTCGGTTTGTTGCCCCAAGTCATAGCCGTAACCAATTGTTACGCCGCTGGATTGGCTATTTTTTGGAACGTATGGGATTTCACCAAACCCTTCCGAATCGAGGATAAGGTGAAAACCTTCTACGGAGGCATAGAACATTCCCTCTGTGGTGAGAAAGTCCAGCACGTTAGTTTTACATTTTGCGCTACAACCCGTGAAATTCCCGATCAACCCAATCGGATGAAGGTGCCACGGCGAAAGGTCCGTAGGGAAGCCATCGACGCCCTTGATTTGGTCCCACCACTGAAGCTTCGCGAGTCGATCAAGTTCCGTCTTCCACAGCTCGGTCTGCTTCTGCATGAGCGGGGTGAGTTCTTCCCACTTGCCCAGACCGCCGCCCCATTCGGTTTCGTTGCGCACGACCAGATGCGACACCGCTTCAGCCATCCACTGCGTTTCCAGTGCGTGTTTCAGTTCTTGCGCCGTCACCTTCCCGTCGTGGTCCGTATCGATCGCCTGTTCAATCTTCGTGATGAATTCGCCAGCGTTGACCTTCACCGCTTCCACCGCAAACTCGGTGCCTTCCTCGTCCGGCAAATATTGCCCGGTCGTATGGATATGGCGTTTGAACATGTCGGCCGGGCTGACGCCGCCGTTGTCCACCAATTCGAAACCCGGCCATTCCCACGGACTACGAAGCTGTACGTGCGGGTGATCGGTGTCGCACACCCAGCCAGTCAGGCCGGAGCCGTCCTTCGAGCCAACCGTGATGTTCCACCAATGATGGCCCTTGTCGTCGACCGCGACATTGCCCTCACCGAGCTTGTCGAGTTCAGTACGGCGCAACACGTTCCTGAAATCCGCGCCCGGTCCGCTTGCCTTGGAAACATCCAGCGGAAAATTCTGCCATCCCGCTACGTTCGTCGTGCTGATCGTGTTCGCCAGACTGCTTTCGACCCACAGCGGGTTGCCGACGGGCGCTAACTTTTGTTGGGCCTTCTGTTTGCCTTTCGCGGGCACATTCGTCACGCTGTTGGGCTGCACCTTGATCCAGCGCGAACCCTTTGCATCACCTATTGGCACGAGCTTCAACCCGGATTGGGTCAGTTTCTGGTCCGGTGCGGGAATTTCGCTGACCAGCTTCGCCCCCGGTTCGATTTCCAGAAGCTGTTTGTTTTTCTCGTTCAGTTCTTTCGCACGCGCACGGCTTCGATCGATGAAGTCCTTCAAGTCCGGCCCCGCGAACACTTCGAGATGCAGCATCGGGTAGTTCGGCTTCGGTGGTATCGGACTGGCCTTCATCGGCCATTGATACTGGCCGACGTGGGCGACGACTTCGCCCGCCTTGACGTGCTGCGGCTCCTTCAGGATCACGACCGTATCAAGCGGCTGCGGGTCGACTACGACGTCCAGTTCCCCCTTGAACACGTAACTCCACTGCGCTTGGGGGGACACCGGCTTACCGACTTCGGCAGACAGAACCGTGCCCGACTTGATGGACTTGATCTTGATCCAGTCCGGGTGAGCCGGGTCGCCTTCGCCCGCAATGATTTCGGCCCCGGTCGGCAACACGCCGATAATCTTGCTCTTGCCGCTCGGCAATTCTCGAATGTTCAATCCCGTCTCGGGCGGCGGCAGGGCGACATCCTGATCGGTATCAGCGGGCGGCGGTACGTTCTCGTTCGCATTGTTGATCGGCAGATCGTCGGCCCCGTCGGTGTGTTTCGCGGGCGGCACGGGCGCTTTCGGCTTCGGGATAGCTTGCTTGTCCTTCGCCTTGCTGCCGACCCGATAGTAGCGCTCACCTTCCCAATACGACATCGGCACGGGAAGCGCCGGATCGGGCTTCGGGTTCGATTTGGCCTGTTCGATTGCCTTCTGGTAGCTGGCCCAATCCATCGTGTGCATGTACAGACTGAAGAACACGAGCGGCTTGTCGTTCGCCGGTTTGCTGTCGGATGGCGCGGGAGTTGCCGGAGCGGACGCGGGTGCAGGCGCGGCGGTGGTCGATGCGGGCACGGGTGCCGACGCAGGAGCCGATGCGGGGGCCGCCGCCGGTTTCGGGGGTTCCTTCGGGGCCGGTTTCGGCGGCAGTTTCAGTTCATGCCGGACCAGTACAAAGCCGGTCGAAAAGTGCGCCAGCCTGTTGTTCGGGTACGTCGTTTCCTCGTATTTCGTGTTCAGCCGGTACGCGACGATCTTGCCGTCTGCAATCGCATGCACGCCGCTGTCCAACTTGAGCATTTGCGCACTGCCGTCGTCGAAGTGCACGCCCCCATGCCACATGCCGCTGACGCCCAACGGATAAAAGCCGGTCGCGGACTTCGCCAGCGCCTTGAAATACGTCGTCGGGTCGGCCACGTCGCTCTTGTCTGCGGGCGTGAACGGGTAGGACCAACTCAGCGGCGTATCGACCGGCTCGGCAGGTTTGGCGGCCGGGTGCGGCGCGGCCGCCGGATGGTGCTTCTTCTTATGGGTCGTTTTGGTCATGATTCCCGACTCGGATTCGGTTTTCAGGATTTCTTATGTTGATGCGATACCGGCTGTGCGATTCAACCGGAGAACAGCGCGGAACGCCCCCCATCGACCGATACCGGCGACGAATGCAGCGGATTTTTCAGCGTGCCGCTTGCGGCTCCCGTTTTCTCCCAATTTGCGCACTTTTCCAAAATCTGGCCCGACGTTGCGTTCTCGATCATGTTCGCCGTCAGCTTGATATACGAACCGTTCGCGCCGATCCAGATTTCATCGGCCGACAGATACATCTTCTTGCCCGCCGTAATCTTCACATCCTGCGAAGCTGCCAAACTCATCGAATCATTCTGCGCCTGAAGGTCTATCGGGCCGCTCCCCGCGTAGATCTTGACGCCGAGTTTTTCCGCAAACAGGCTGATTTGCTCCAACACACTGGCGAGTAACGCCCGTCCGGCTGCGAGGTTGATGTCCTCTCCGGCGACCACGTTGGTTTGCTTGTTTGCCGTGATATGCGCCGACCCTTGCGTCGATGCGGCAATGCCTTCCGGACTCGACAACAGCATGATCGGCTTCGCGAAGCCGTTCGCGTTGCCCGTGCCGCCGCCTGCCGTGCGGCCGCCCTTCGTCGTGCCAGCCACCGGGTGCTGCGTTGCGTCCGTGAAAGTTTTCAGTGCATCGTGGCCGTCTTGCTGACTCTGCGCCCGATTCGTCTGGCTCGCCTTCGACGTCGTCGCCAGCATTGCTTCGGCGCGGGTAAGCTGTTCGGACGCTGCCGTCACGCTCAGCGGTTGGGTCGCGGCGGGTTGCGTCGAAACGTAGAGCCCTTGTTCGGCCCGCACCGCACCGTAGCCCAATGACTTGAGGTCAAAGCCCTGCCCGATGAACGCGCCGCGCGTGTTGCCCGAATGCTGGATCAGATAGCCCAGGTGCAAATGCGAGCTATAACTCGTCGAGTACAAATGCACGCGGTTCTGCCCACTGGCGTCGTCCATCATCAGTTGGTTATAACCTTCACCGCCGTATTCGCGCGACAACAAGCCCGAAGTCAGCCCGTGCGTGTGCCATTCGGGCATGCTTTCGCCGCCGTGCATTCGCGACAGAATCACGGGGCGATCGCAATCACCGTTGATGAAGCCGATCAAAACTTCGTCGTTCTTGCGCAGCGGAAACATGCCGCCGCGCTTGTGGCCCGCGTCGGGCATCGCCGCGCGTATCCACGCCGATACGTTTTGGTCGCCGTCATTGAGTCGATTGGACGTCAGCCGAACCTTCGCTCGCAGCATCGCATCCGTATAAATTTCTTCGTCCTCCGGACCGCCGATGATGCCCGTCTGAAGCTGCATGATCGGTTTCTTGTGTTCGAACGGGCTACGAAACGCGACGCGGCGCCGTTGCGCTTCGATTTCGACGTGGAAGAAGCCAACGCCGCCGTCGTCATGGCGCACGGACGAACCCGCACCGCTCGCGCGCGCTTGCTCGACTTCAGCGCGTAGGCTCCTGCGAAAACGCATCAGGTTCTCGAGTCCCGGCACGTTATTCTGGATGAGCCAGTTTACCGAGAGGATCGCCATTTCACGATCCTGGTCCGGCTGCGCATCATGCACCGGGTGCCCGGTCAGCACCCCATAGCGGCCAGGCCATGCGCAACGCAATGCGCCCACACCGTAGAAGCGTTGCGCGCGTGAGCGCCATTCTTCGGTGACAACGTTTGCCTGAGCCTCGCCCATGTCGCGATCGGACCACGTATGCGACCCCGTGTATTCGTACTGCTCTCCCAGCCCCGGCACATCGTCAAGATCGAACGCGGGCATCGTGACGTGCTTCGAAAGGTCCGGACGTTTGTAGTCGAATGTGCCCGTGTCGAGTTCGGCCGACTGAATTTCTTGCGAGTCGATCCACTCGCTAAGACCATCGAATTCTTCGTTCTGCACCGAGCGGCTAAACAAAATGGTCTTGTGCTTCAACTCGGGAACCGAGAAAAGATCGTCCATGATGACGACCTTGTGAGACTTGCCGTCCTGCGCAATATCGAAACGCGGAAAAAGGCCGAGTTCTTCAAATGTACGGTGGACGTAGTTCCAGTCGGATTCCCATTGCATCCGCTGAGAATACGAGCGCAACGATTGACGCAGTTGCCAAGTAAAGTTGCCGGCCGCCTGCGGATACTTTCCCAGCACATCGGACACGGTTTGTTGCGCGGGCGTCTCGATCCAGTCACGCCTGTCACTACCGAGCCTCAGCAGCGCAAGGAACGAATTGAATCGGAGCTGGTAATAGGTGTTGGCTCCGTCCCCGCCCAAGCGACTGAACGCAGTCACATAACCGTGAACCGGCATTTCGCTGCCGTCCGTTTGCCGAATCCACAGTGTCACGGATTGACGGATCAGCGCCTTGGCCTGAATCGTTTCGAGTCGCGTCGACGTTGCGTCGATCGTGAATTCGAAGTCTCGCCCGAGGCACGCTCGCCCCCGGACATAAAGTGGGACCAACCAGTCTTCGCCAAGCGGCGTATCGAGGCGGACAATTCGTCCGTGTTGCACGTATTGCGTGCGCAGTGCCTTATTCAGGAGATCGGAAACCATCAGGCTACCCCGTACCGTGTAGTAACAAAAACGGCCGCCGGGAAGCGCCGGGCGGCAGATTGGTATCTCATCGAAATAGGAAAAGGCCCAGAATTTTCCGGCCACTGCGGGGGGCTTTGGGCATAGACACGATTCAAGCCGCACACCGGACCCGAGCCGAATTCATCATATCAAATCCAACTCGAATTCAACTTACGTCATGCTTTCGAGCACAACGATATCGTCGGGCGGCACAGGCACGCGGCCCTTGGGGTCGCTGCATTCGGCAGCAGTAACGACAGCGCCCACCGTAGCCCGGCCGGCCAGATAGTGAGAAACCGAATAACCGTCGTTTATCTTGGAGCTTTCAGTCTATAAACGTTAAAAACTGTGAAGCCATCGAGCGCGGACTCCCCGCAATGCAATGCGCGCGCAAGCCATGCGCCCCCTGCCAGCTAATCGATAGCCAAACAACGTGCGGCAGGCGACATGAGAAATGCCCGGTCGACACGACGCCTCCGATTCCGCCTACCGACATCAATATGCTTGCGACAACGCTTCGCAAGCGCTGTAAACGCAAAAGGCTCGGGTTCGATCACCCGAGCCTTTTTCACTGACACAAACCGCCCGCGCTCAGAACGTATGCATCATCCCCACATACGCGCCTGTCTGCGACTCGCCCGTTATCGGGCTCGTCCCCGACGTCGCATCACGCGGTGTCGCGAGCAGCGAGAAGTTCGAATTCCCGCCATTACGCACGTACGCAACCGTCCCATACAGGAACGTGCGCTTCGACAGGTTGTACGTGGTCCCGAGCACGTACATGATCGCGTGCCCCGACGGGTCGTGCGACGCGTCTCCACCGCCATCACCCACCTTCACGTAATACCCGCCCCCCGTCACGGCCCACTGCGGCGTAGCCGAGTAGGTCGCGCCGAGCCAGTAATGATCGGCACGATCGGCAACACCAGCCGGGCTATCCGGCGCCTGGTAGTGCGTATACGCGCCCTGGATCTTGAACTTCGACACCTTCACGTTCGCACCCACGAAATACTCACGCGACGCCGTAAAGATATTGCTGAACTTGCCGTTGTTGTCGCGCAGCTCGTCGTAGATGCCGCGCACATCAAGCACCGGCGAGTGGTACGAGATCATGATCCCGTCCGAACGGCCGAAATCGTCGGCCGCTCCGTAGTTGAAGCCGCGCGACTGGTTGCCGAACGCGTATTGCGCCTGCACGTCGAAGCCGCCGATCACCGGGCTGTGATATTCGATGTTGTTGCTGGTCTGCTGCCAGTTGCGGCCGCGCACGAGCGACGCCGACGAAAACGCCTGCTGGACGAACGGATCGAATTCCCACACGCCGTCGCTGTCGATGAACAGGTTGCGGCCAGCCTGCAGCTGGCCCCACGTATTGCTCTTCAACCCGACGTACGCGCGCCGCGACCACATGCGCCCGCCGCCCGTCTGGCCGTTCATCACCTGGAACGCGGTTTCCAGGTTGAACACCGTCGACAGCCCGCCGCCGAGATCCTCGACGCCCTTCAGCCCGAACATGCTGGTGCCCCAGTCGCCGCTTTCCGCGCTCCAGCGCGTCCCGCTGCCACCGTTCGGCTTCGCGATGTGGTTCAGGTATTCGACGCCGCCGTCGATGCGGCCGTACAGCGTCACGCTCGTCTGTGCAAACGCAGCCGCCGGCGTGGCGGCCGCAATCAGCCATGCGAAGTATTTGAGTCGCAAAATGATGCCCCCTCGAAGTCTCGACCGTCCGGCGCGCACCCCATGCACGCGCCTCGGGTCCGCTTATCCGCGATCGATCGAAAAACGTCCGGGGCCCGCCGCGCAGAGCGCGAGCAAGCCGCCCGAGATCGCGATGTTCTTGTAGAAATGAATCATGTTGTTGATCTGCTCGCCGCCCGTCATCGTCCAGTAGTGGTGGCCGATGATGCCGGTGCCGATCGTATACAGCGCAAGCAGCAGCGCGAGCGCGCGCGTCTGGAAACCGACGAGGATCGCGAGCCCGACGAACAGCTCCATCACGACGGAAATCGCCGCCGAAATGATCGGCGCCGGCGCGCCCTCGCTCCCCATGAACGCGATCGTACCGGAGAAGTCGATAATCTTCTTCCAGCCGAACATCACGAACAGGATCACGAGCAGAATGCGGGACAGCAGCAGCAGCACATCGCGCTGGGACGCGAGAAACGGTTGATTCGGTGTCATGGTGTGATCAACGAAAACGATGCGCGCAACCGCACGCACCGGATTGCCTGTGAACCGGGGCGAGCGGCCAACCGCGCCGCCCGCCCCGCTCTGCAACAACCGGCATCGGGGCCCGCCCGATGTGCTGTGCTCCTCCTCTTTTCTGTTGTCGCCCTGCTTCGTTGCGTGCCGCGTCAGCGCAGCTTCGCGACGTCCTGCTCGGTCACCTTCGCCGCCGGATTGCCGAACTGCCCGGTCAGGTAGTTCGTCAGCGCGGCGATCTGCGCATCCGACAGCTCGTGACGGAACGCGGGCATCCCGATGTCCTCGCTGCCGGCCTTGCGCTGCACGCCGTTCAGGATCACCTGCACGAGGTTGGTCGGATTCGGCGCGCCGACCGTCGAGTTGTGGAACAGCGGCGGGTAGTAACCGTCCGGCGAACCCTTGCCCTGCATCTGGTGGCAGGTCGCGCAGTTGCCGAGATACAGCCGCGCCGGATCGATACCCGACGACGCGAGCGCGACGCCGCGCAGCTTCAGGCCATCCTCGGCCGGCTTGCCCCACGACGAGCGCGACTGCTTCGCGTCGCCGCTGGCCACGGCCGGCACCGTTCGGATGTACGTCGAGATCGCGCCGATGTCGGCTTCGGTCATCTTCGAGAAGCTGTGCTCGATCGCCTCGGCCATCGGGCCGGCCGCCTGCGCGAGGCCCGGCACGCTGCCGGTGCGCAGATACTGGACGAGCTGCTGCTGCGTCCAGCCGCCGATCCCCGCGTTCGAGTCGGACGTGATGTTGTAGCCGTCCCAGCCCGCGAGCACCGAGCCCGACAGGAAACTGCCGCCCGTTTCGTCGAGCGACTTCTCCTGCATCGCGACGCCGCGCGGCGTGTGGCACGTGCTGCAGTGCGCGAGGCCCTGCACGAGATACGCGCCGCGGTTCCACTCGGCGCTCTGCGCCGGCTTCGGCTGATAGACGCCGTCCTTCAGGAACAGCCAGTTCCAGATCTTCAGCGGCCAGCGCATGCTGAGCAGCGCGGGGATCTCGTTCTTCGGCGGCGCCTGCTTGACCGGTTCGACGCCGTGCATGAAGTACGCGTACAGCGCCTGCACGTCGTCGTCGTTGATCTTCGCGTACGACACGTACGGCATCGCCGGGTACAGGTTGTCGCCGTTCTTGGACACGCCGTGCCGCACCGCGCGCTCGAAATCGTCGAACGTCCAGTTGCCGATGCCGGTATCGGGATCGGGCGTGATGTTGCTCGTATAGATCTTGCCGAGCATCGGCACCGGCATGCCGAGACCGCCCGCGAACGGCTTGCCGCCCTTCGCGGTGTGGCACGCCATGCAGTCGCCCGCGACCGCGAGGTATTCGCCGCGCTTGACCTGCGCCGGATCGGCGGAATCGGCCGCGCGCACGAGGCCCGGCAGCGCGAGGCAGCCGGCGAGGAGGAAGGTGAGAGTAGATTTCCGCACGGTCAGACTTCCTTCTTCAGCGTGTCCGACATCCGCAGCGCGAGCGCCGCGATCGTCAGCGTCACGTTCACCGTACCGACGGTCGGCATCGTCGAGCTGCTCGAGATGAACAGGTTCGGATGGTCGAACGTGCGGCAGTCCTTGTCGACGACCGAGTCGCGTGCATCCGCGCCCATGATCGTCGCGCCCGTGATGTGGTTGTTCGGCGCGAACTCGTCGTTGAACACGACGTCGGTGCCACCGAGTACCTTCGCGGCGGTCGCATAGACCTCACGCGTGTGCACGGCGCCGCGCTTCACGTAATCGTCGATCGCATACGTGATCTCGGGGCGCGGGATGCCGATCGCGTCGGTGGCCGTCTTGCTCGGCACGATACGGTTCTCGGGCTGCGGCAGGATTTCGTGGAAGCAGTCGAACTGCACGTAGCGCGCGGAACGGTCGCGGATCTGCGCGTCGAGCTCGTCGTGCTTCATCAGCTTGCCGGCCTTGAAGATCTTCTGCGTCTCCTGGTTGATGCGCGACATGTTCGACAGGTGGATCTTCTTCGCGGCTTCGGTCGCGCGGAACGGGCCGTCGCGGAAACCGATCAGCGACGTCATCTCCTGCGGGCCGCGGCCCGGCCACAGCTTCTCGCTCGCGTAGAACGACACGCCGGTGCCCGGATGGTCCATCAGGTTGCGGCCGACCATGTCGGAGCTGTTCGCGACGCCGTTCGGGAAATCGCGGTTCGCGGACATCAGCAGGATCTTCGGCGTCTCGATGCCGTTCGCGGCGAGCACGAAGTACTTGCCCTCGACACGATGGTCGGCGCCCGTCTTGTCCTTGTAGATCGCGGCGACGATGCGCTTGTCCGGGCCCGTCTCGAGCTTGTAGACGACCGCGCTGTCGATCAGCTTCGCGCCGGCCTGCTCGGCCTTCTCGACGTGGACGATACCGTTGTACATCGCACCGATCGGGCAGATCGGCATGCAATTGTTGTTCCCGCAACAGGTCGGCCGGCCGTCGTACGGGCGGCTGTTACGGGCAACCGGCTCGGTCACCACGTGGAACTTCGGGTCATAGCCGTTCAGCGCGCTCTTGATGGTCTGCTCGTTGAACGACAGCGGCAGCGGCGGCATCGGGTACGCCTGCTTGCGCGGCGAGTACAGGTCTTCCTCGGGGCCCGGACCCCACACGCCGAGTTCTTCCTCGGCGCGCTGATAGTAATGCTCGAGGTCGTCGTACTGGATCGGCCAGTCGCGGCCGACGCCGTACACGGTCTTCATCTTGAAGTCGTTCGGGATGAAGCGCCACGCCGACGCGGCCCAGTGCCACGTCGTGCCGCCCACCGCGCGGATGTACTGCGAGTTGAACTTGTGCTCGCCCTTCAGGATCAGGTAGTCGTTCGGCGGGCCGTATTCCGGATGCGGGGCCCACGGGCTCGACGGGTACGGCGCCATGAAATCGGTCTTGTCGGGCTGGTTGCGAAAGCGCTCGACGATTTCCCAGCGCGGCATGCGCGGGCCGGCTTCCAGCAGGATCACGGACTTGCCCGCCATCGCGAGCTGATGTGCAACGATCGCGCCGGCGACACCCGATCCGACGACGACGATGTCGGCTTTTTGCGTATCGGTATCGGCCATCAGGCTTGCCTCTCGATCGGTTTTTCGGCCCAGAAGCCGGGTTTGTTGGGGCAATACGAAGGGATCACGAGCGTATCGGACACCACGCTGAACATTAATGCTTCTTCGTAGGTAATCACGACGTTGTCGACGATGCCGAGATACCACGCGCCGAGAATCGTCAGTGCGAGCGATTCCTGGTCGGGATTCAGCGAGCCGGATGCGAGCGCACCGGCGAGTTGCGGCAGGCTGTCGGCCGTCTTGAACGAGCCCTTCTGCAAGGCCTGCAGATAGCGCTGGCCGGTGATGCGGCTCAGCCCTTTCTTGCCGGTCAATGCTTCGGAAAGCGTCATGAACGTATCGAGCGGCGCGGTGCCGGGATCGTCGGCCAGGGCCCGCAACGCCAGCGAGCCGGTGAGGCCCGCCGCCGTCAGCGCCAGTGCGCCCTGCAGCCATTGACGCCGCGTGATGCCGGTTGCGGCTGCGTCGTTGTCACGACGCGATTGGGGGGTGTTGTCGTTGTGCATGTTTCCTTCTCTCGAACACCGGATTCGGGAAAACCACGCTTGATATTTCTCAAACATTGGCGCGGACCTGCAATGTACGCGCACCAGCCGGATCAAACAATCTTTTTATAGTTCATTTAATGTTCCGCAATCCGGGACAATCGAAATTTCGCTGCATTTTTGTGTCGTCGACGCGACAAATCCGCGGCAGGCACACCCGTGTCGCGTGCCGACCACACACCGCACCCGCACGCCGCGCTGCGCGCGCACGACGGTCGGTTAGAATCCCGTGCAATCAAACAGAAAGCTTCCCTCCGAGGGCAATCGAGCGATGAAGCAGCGCGACAAGCACAACAAAGAAACGCATCGAACCAACCACACGACCCGGCTGCTCTGGCGCATCGGCGCCGTCGCGGCGCTCGGCGGCGCCGCGGCGCTGTCGCTGCATGCGGGCGCGGCGCGCACGGTGAGCGTGTCGCCGCAAGGCACCGTCACCGAAGTCCGGCAGAGCGTCGTCAAGTTCGACGAACCGATGGTCGCGTTCGGCTCGGCGTCCGCACCGAATCCGGCGCGCGTGACCTGCAACGATTCGACGGCCGCGCGCGGCCAGGGCCACTGGCTCGACGACAAGACCTGGGTTTACGATTTCGAAAGCGACCTGCCGCCCGGCGTCCGCTGCTCGGTCGCGCTCAACGACACGCTGCGCTCGGTCGCCGGCAATGCGGCCAGCGGCCCGCGTCGCTTCACGTTCCAGACGGGCGGCCCGTTCCCCGTGTCGGTGCGCCCCGGCTCCCGCGAGATCGAGGAGCGGCAGGTCTTCGTGATGAAGCTGAACGGCCCGGCCGAGCCGCGCTCGGCGCTCGCGAACATCTGGTGCGAGGCGGCCGGCATCGGCAACCGCATTCCGGTCGCGGCGGCCGACGACGACACGCGTAACGCCCTGCTCGATCATTTCGGGCTGAAGAAAGAAGCGGCGCGCGTGCTGACGCTGTCGTGCTCGCAGGCGCTGCCGGCAAGCGCGAAGATGCAGCTCGTCTACGGCAAGGGCGTCGCGAGCCCGAGCGGCATCGCGAACGACACCGAGCGGCGCTTCGATTTCACCGTGCGCGCACCGTTCGCCGCGAGCTTCTCGTGCGAACGCGAGAACGCGAAGGCGCCCTGCACGCCGCTGCGCCCGCTCACGCTGTCGTTCAACGCACCGATCTCGCGCAAGCAGGCCGAAGCGATCAAGCTGCGCGGCCCCGACGGTTCGCTGTCGCCCACCTTCGCCGCCGACGATCACAGCGAGGAAGTGACGACCGTCACGTTCAACCCGCCGCTGCCCGCGCAGGCCGCCCTGACCGTCGAGCTGCCGTCGGGCCTGCACGACGTGACCGACCGACCACTGTCCAACGCCGACCTGTTCCCGCTCGCGACGCGCACCGCGCCGATGCCGCCGCTCGCGAAATTCGCGTCGGGCACCTTCGGGATTGTCGAGCGCTTCGCCGAACCCGGTACGCCCGCGCTGGTGCCCGTCACGCTGCGCAACGTCGAGGCCGACCTGCATATCGCCGGCCTCAATGCGGGCGGCGCGCAGTTCGCGAACCTGAAGGTCGAGAACGACACCGCGATCCGCCAATGGATGCGCACCGTCGACCGCTTCGACAACTGGTCGATGACGGCCGGCTCGATCGACGACCAGATCCCCGGGCTGCTGGAACGCAAGGGGCAACACCCCGTCTACGTGCCGCTCGAAGCCGGCGAAAAACAGCCGGCGCCGAAGAACCGCCGCATCGACGTGCGCTCGCTGTCGCTGCTCGCGGGCGAGCCCGGCGCGCAGGTGCTGACGCTGCCGAAAGCCGATCCGAAAGCGCTGCGCCCGTTCGAAGTGGTCGGCGTGCCGATCGACAAGCCCGGCTTCTACGTGCTCGAACTCGCGTCGCCCGCGCTCGGCCGCTCGCTGCTCGCGAAACCGTCGAGCATGTACGTGCGCACCACCGTGCTGGTCACGAACCTCGGCGTGCACCTGAAACAGGGCCGCGAGAACAACCTCGTGTGGGTCACGACGCTCGACAAGGGCAAGCCGGTGCCGAATGCGCAAATCCGCGTGTCCGACTGCAACGGCGACGAAATCGCGGCCGGCAAGACCGACGCGCAGGGCCTGCTGAAGATCGACGGGCCGTTCGAGCCGAAGCGCGAATGCAGCACGTCGGAACAGCGCTTTAGCGACTACTTCGTGTCGGCCCGCGTGGACGATCCGAAGACGGGCCCCGACATGGCGTTCGTCAGCTCGGGCTGGAACCGCGGGATCGAATCGTGGCGCTTCAACGTGCCGACCGACACCGACAGCGCGCCGACCGTACGCGCGCATACGGTATTCGACCGCACGCTGCTGCGCGCCGGCGAAACCGTGTCGATGAAGCATTTCATCCGCACCGAGACGCTGCAGAGTCTCGCGTTCCCGTCGCAATATCCGACGCGCGTCGCGATCCGCCATCTCGGCACGGGCCAGACCTACAAGCTGCCGCTCACGTGGGCGGCCGACCACAGCGCGGATTCGCAGTTCACGCTGCCGGCCGCCGCGAAGCTCGGCGAATACAGCGTCGAACTCGAAGGCGGCCCGGACGATGCGCCGACCGCCACTTACTACAGCGGCAGCTTCCGCGTCGAGGCGTTCCGCCTGCCGGTGCTGAAAGGCTCGATCGGCGCGCGCGACGCGCAGAAGAGCCCGCTCGTCGCCGCGAAGGAAGCGCCGCTCGCGGTGCAGATCGACTACGTGTCGGGCGGCGGCGCATCGAACCTGCCGGTGCAGGTGTCGGCGCTGATGAAATGGGCGTCGCCGCCGTTCGCGGACCGTTTCGAGGATTTCAGCTTCACGCCGTATCGCCCCGACACGAGTGACGGCAACGCCGACGAAGATTCGCAGGACGGCGACAACGCGTCGTCGGCGGCGTCGAGCAACGATCCCGACGCGACGAAGCTGATCGCGGACAAGCTGCCGCTGACGCTCGACCGCAACGGCGCGGGCTCGGTCACGCTCAAGGGCCTGCCGGACGTCGACGCACCGAAGCGCATCGCGCTGGAGGCGACGTTCGCCGACCCGAACGGCGAAGTGCAGACGATTCGCGGCGACACGATCCTGTGGCCGGCCGCGGTGGTGGCCGGCATCAAGGCCGGCCGCTGGGTGTCGGTCGGCCAGCGCGTGCCGGTGCAGGCGCTGGCGGTCGACCTGCAGGGCAAGCCGCGCGCGTCGGTGCCGATCGAGATCAAGGGCGTCGCGCGCATCACGACGTCGTCGCGCAAGCGGATGGTCGGCGGTTTCTATGCGTACGACAACAAGAGCGACACGCGCGACCTCGGCGTGCTGTGCTCGGGCAAGACCGACGACAAGGGCCGCATGGCCTGCGACGCGACGCTCGAGCAGGCCGGTAACGTGCAGTTGATCGCGGTCGCGAAGGACGGCGACGGCCGCACGTCGAATGCGTCGACGTCGGTATGGGTCACGCGCGAGGACGAACTCTGGTTCGGCGGCGACAACACCGACCGGATCGACGTGATCCCCGAGAAAACCGCGTACGAACCGGGCGAAACGGCGCGCTTCCAGGTGCGCATGCCGTTCCGCTACGCGACCGCGCTGGTTGCGGTCGAGCGCGGCGGCGTGATGGAAACGCACGTCGTCGAGCTGAACGGCAAGAACCCGACCGTCGACCTGAAGGTCGGCGAATCGTGGGGGCCGAACGTCTACGTGTCGGTGCTCGCGCTGCGCGGCCGGATTCGCGAGGTGCCGTGGTACTCGTTCTTCACGTGGGGCTGGAAGGCGCCGGTCGAATGGGCGCGCGCGTTCTGGCGCGAAGGCCGCCACTATGAAGCGCCGACCGCGTTCGTCGACCTGTCGAAGCCCGCGTTCCGCTATGGCCTCGGCGAGATCAAGGTCGGCACGGGCGTGCATCGCCTCGGCGTGACCGTGACGACCGACGCGACCCGCTACACGGTACGCAGCAAGGCGCAGGCGCACGTGAAGGTCACGCTGCCGAACGGCCAGCCGGCACCGGCCGGCACGCAGATTGCCATTGCGGCCGTCGATGAAGCGTTGCTCGAACTGATGCCGAACAACAGCTGGGACCTGCTCGACGCGATGCTGCGCCGGCGCGCGTACGGCGTCGAGACGGCCACCGCGCAGATGGAAATCATCGGCCGCCGCCACTTCGGCCGCAAGGCCGTGCCGGCCGGCGGTGGCGGCGGCAGCGCGCCGACCCGCGAGCTGTTCGACACGCTGCTGCTGTGGAACCCGCGCGTGACGCTCGATGCGAACGGCAGCGCAACCGTCGAGGTGCCGCTGAACGATGCGCTCACGCGCTTCCGGATCGTCGCGATCGCGGCGGTCGGCCCCGACCGCTTCGGCACGGGCAGCACGTCGATCCGCAGCACGCAGGATCTGCAACTGATCTCCGGCCTGCCGCCGCTCGTGCGCGAAGGCGACGCGTTCCGTGCGCAGGTCACGCTGCGCAACACGACCGATCGCGCGATGCAGGTCGTCGTGACGCCGCGCGTGACGGGCCTCGACGTCGCACCGCAAACCGTGTCGCTGGCGGCGAACGCGGCGACCGAAGTCGCGTGGACGATCACCGTGCCCGAGCAGGCGCTCGATGCGGCCGGTGCGCTGAACTGGCGCATCGAGGCGGCCGAGCAAGGCGGCAAGCGCGCGTCCGATGCGCTGGCCGTCGCGCAGAAGGTCGTGCCCGCGCTGCCGGTCACGGTGCAGCAGGCGACGCTCGCGCAGGTCGACGGCACGCTGACGGTGCCGGTGGCGGCCCCGGCCGGCGCGGTGAACAACGCGCAAGGTCTGCCACGCGGCGGCATCGCGGTATCGCTGCAGTCGAAGCTTGCCGACGGGCTGCCCGGCGTGAAGCGCTGGTTCGAGCGCTATCCGTACCGCTGCCTCGAACAGCAGACCTCGCGTGCGATCGGGCTGCGCGACCCCGCGCAATGGCAGGCGCTGATCGCCCGCATGCCCGTCTATCTCGACAGCGACGGCCTGGCGAGCTACTTCCCGCCGTCGTCCGACGATTCGCACCACGGCAGCCCGACGCTGTCGTCGTACCTACTCGTGGTGTCCGACGAAGCCAGCCGTCTCGATCCGCGCTTCGCGCTGCCGGAAGACCTGCGCACGCAGCTCGAAGCCGGGCTCGCACGCTTCGTCGACGGCCGCCTCGAGCGCAACGCGTGGGCGCCGCGCCAGGATCGCGACCTGCGCAAGCTCGCGGCGATCGAGGCGCTGTCGCGCTACGGCGCCGCGCAGGGCCGCATGCTCGGTTCGATCGAGATCGCACCGAACCAGTGGCCGACGTCGGCGGTGATCGACTATCACGCGATCCTGACGCGCGTGAAGGACATCCCGCAACGCGACGAGAAACGCGCGCAGGTCGAACAGATCCTGCGGGCGCGCCTGACGTACCAGGGCACGCAGCTCGTGTTCTCGACCGCGCGCGACGACGACCTGTGGTGGCTGATGACCAGCAACGAGACCAACGCCGCCCGTCTCGCGCTGGAATTCGCGGGCGACCCGGCGTGGAAGGACGAAATGCCGCGCGTGACGGCCGGCCTGCTCGCGCTGCAACACCAGGGCGCCTGGCAGACGACGACGTCGAACGCACTCGGCCTGCTCGCGGTCGAGCGCTTCTCGCGGACCTACGAGAGCACGCCGGTTGCCGGCGCGACGAAGGTTGCGCTCGGCGGCAACGAGCGCTCGATCTCGTGGTCGCAGGCAGCATCGGCCGCACCGGCCGAGTCGCCCGCATCGGCCACGCCGGCAACTCGCGCGGCCGCCGCGCGCAGCGTGCTGATGCCGTGGCCGCGTGCGTCGCAGGGGCCGGCCACGCTGTCGGTCACGCAGGACGGCACCGGCCGCCCGTGGGCGACCGTCGAAAGCCTCGCGGCCGTGCCGCTGCGTGCGCCGTTCGCGGCCGGCTACCGGATCACGAAGACGGTCACGCCCGTGTCGCCGGCCGTCAACGGCGTGCTGACGCGCGGCGACGTCGTACGCGTGCACCTCGACATCGATGCGCAGAGCGACATGACGTGGGTCGCCGTCAACGATCCGATCCCGGCCGGTGCGACGATCCTCGGGTCGGGCCTCGGCCGCGATTCCGAAGCCGCGACGCAGGGCGAGAAAACGCCGGACGGCGCGTGGCCGGCGTTCATCGAGCGCGACTTCGACGGCTATCGCGCGTACTACGACTATTTGCCGAAGGGCAAATTCTCGGTGGAGTACACGGTGCGGCTGAACAACGTCGGCACGTTCGGCCTGCCGCCGACGCGCGTCGAGGCACTGTATGCGCCGTCCGTGTACGGCCTGTGGCCGAACCCGCCGATGACCGTGAAGCCGGCCGACGCGGGCAAGTAATGAGCACGTGATGATCGATCTGGCTTTGCCGCGGCCGGCGCGTTTCGCCGGCCGCGTATTCGTCGCCGTCGTGCTGGCCGCGCCGCTCGCCGCGCATGCGCTGCCCGGCTACGACGACGTGCGCCGGAACTGGCGCAGCTCCGACTGGGCGCTGCTCGCGCGCGACGGCACGCCGCTGCAGCGCACGCGTGTCGACCTCGCCGAACGGCGCGGCGACTGGGTGTCGCTCGCCGACGTATCGCCCGCGTTCCGCGAGGCGATCGTCGTGTCCGAGGACAAGCGCTTCTACGAACACAGCGGCGTCGACTGGCGCGGCATCGCCGGCGCCGCGTGGGGCAACCTGTGGAACGAGCGCACGCGCGGCGCGTCGACCGTCACGATGCAACTCGCGGGCCTGCTCAGCGATTCGCCGCGCCGCTCGGGCCAGCGCTCGCTGCCGCAGAAAGCCACGCAGGCCGTGAACGCGCTGTGGCTCGAACGCAGCTGGCGCAAGGACCAGATCCTCGAGGCCTATCTGAACCTGGTGCCGTTCCGCGGCGAGACGATCGGGCTCGGCGCGCTGTCGCAGGTGCTGTTCGGCAAGGCGCCGTCGGGCCTCGACGCCCGCGAGGCCGCGATCGCCGCCGCACTCGTGCGGGCGCCCAACGCGGCCCCGGCGAAGATCGCCGAGCGCGCGTGCCGAATCCTGCGCGACATGCAGGCCGGGCAGGCGTGCGCGTCGCTCGACGGCTACGTGCAGCTCGTCGTCGCGCGCCCAGCCAATACCGTACGCGACGACGGCGCCGCCCTCGCCCCGCACTTCGCGCGGCGCATCGCGGCCGAGGTCAAGCCGGCGGCCGGCGCGCAGGTCCGCACGACGCTCGATGCGCCGCTGCAGCGTTTCGCACGCGACACGCTGATGCGCGCGCTGACCGAACTGAACGCACCCGCGCATCGGCGCAACGTGCAGGACGGCGCGGTCGTCGTGATCGACAACGCGACCGGCGAGATCCGCGCGTGGGTCGGCTCGTCGGGAGCGCTGTCGAGCGCGCGCGACGTCGATGCCGTGCTCGCGCCGCGCCAGGCCGGCTCGACGCTCAAGCCGTTCCTCTATGCGCAGGCGCTCGACGAGAAGCGGCTGACCGCCGCGTCGCTGCTCGACGATGCGCCGATCAACCTGGCCGCCGGCGGCGGCCTGTACATTCCGCAGAACTACGACAAGGATTTCAAGGGCTGGGTGAGCGTGCGCAGCGCGCTGGGCGGCTCGCTCAACGTGCCGGCCGTGCGCACGCTCGTGCTCGTCACGCCGCATCGTTTTGCGCGCACGCTGACCGCGCTCGGCCTGCCGCTCGCGCAGGAAGGCGACTACTACGGTTTCAGCCTTGCGCTCGGCAGTGCGGACGTCACGCTGCTGTCGCTGACCAATGCCTACCGCGCGCTCGCGAACGGCGGCGTCGCACGCAAGGTCGTCGACCTGCCGGCCGCTGCACCGGCGCCAGCATCCAGCGTATCCGCCGCAGCGGCGCTCGCACGGCCGGACGCGGGCACGCGCGTGTTCAGCGAAGCGGCCAGCTTCGTCGTCACCGACATCCTGTCCGACAACAATGCGCGTGTACGAACGTTCGGCTTCGACAACCCGCTCGCGACGCGCTTCTTCTCGGCGGTCAAGACCGGCACGAGCAAGGACATGCGCGACAACTGGACGATCGGCTTCACATCGCGCTATACGGTCGGCGTGTGGGTCGGCAATGCGGACGGCTCGCCGATGTGGGACGTGTCGGGCGTCACGGGCGCGTCGCCCGTGTGGTCGGCCGTCGTCGGCTACCTGCACCGCGACCTGCCGAGCCGTGCGCCGCGCGCGCCGGCCGGCGTCGAGACGCGCCGCATCGCGTTCGAGCGCGACATCGAGCCGGCCCGCAGCGAATGGTTCATCGCGGGCACGGCAATCGACACGATCCGGCTCGCGGCGCCCGTCACGCCGGGCAAGGACGGCGCGCGGGCGCCGCTGACGATCGGCGCGCCGACCGACGGCACGATCTTCGCGATCGACCCGGACATTCCGCCGAAGAACCAGCGGATCTGGTTCGAACGCTCGGCCGGGCGCGCGACGAAGTTCGCATGGCGGCTCGACGACAAGGTGATCGGGCATGCCGATCGCGTCGCCTGGCTGCCGTGGCCGGGCCGGCACCGGCTCGAACTCGTCGACGCGCGCGGCAACGTCGCGGATGCGATCGGCTTCGAGGTGCGCGGCGCGTTCGCGAAGCCGACCGCGCGCAAGCCCTGAGCCGGCGAGCCGCGCCTGACTGGCCGGGCATATTTGCTTTCGGCTGCGGCTGGGCGGAAAAATCGAGTGCAGTCACCCGATCCTTCAATCGGACCGGCCAAGCCGCAAATCGTTGTGGACGGGGTGAATTAGTTCGACAATACCGGGCACGCGCTGCATTCGGGCGCCGACGACGAACCGACACAGGCCAATTCCTGACCGACAGCGATGACACCCGAAACCGAGGGGAAACTACTCCGGCGTGGCGTACAGATCATCCCGCTCTTCTTGGGTCTGTTTGCCGCCGACAGCCTGTGGGATGCGTATCGAAACGGCGGCATCCTGGAATGCCACCAGGCTCGCATGCACCCCATGACCTGCCGGTGGATCACGCCGGACATGGGCGAACACTTCCAGCGGCTGCTCGCCAGCCATTGGCACGTGCTCGGGCTCAGCATCCTGCTGAGCCTGTTGCTCGCGTACGTCATGGCGCCGGCCCGCGCCCCGCACCCATAACGCGTCTGCCCGGCGACACCCCGCCAACCGCGGACCGAACGGGCGAGCAACACCGCGGTTCAGGACATAGAATGACAGCAGCGCCGCATCCCCGACGCGCCCGGTTGCTTCATTCTCTCGATTGCCCGCGACCATGAACATTCGCCTTACGCGCTTCACCCGCCCCGCGCTGGGCGTCTTGTGCGTTGCAACGCTCGCCGCCCTCCAGGCCTGCAACGGCGATGCCTGTTTCGGCGTCGACGTGTGCTTCAACGACAACACGCAAACCGTCTCGCTATCGGGCACGGCCGCGACGGGCGACGCGCTCGCGAGCGCGCAGGTGGCGGTCAATTGCGCGGTCGGCTCGGCAACGACGCTGACGGACGGCGGCGGCAACTACCGTGTGACGATCAACGCGGCGCTGCCGTGCGTCATCACCGTGGCGTCGGGCGGCGCGAGCCTGCATTCGCTCGCCTATGCGGGCGGCACCTTCAACGCGACACCCGAGACCGAGCTGATGCTCGTCTATCTCGCGGCGCAACTCGGGACGAACACGGCCGGGCTGATCGGCAATTTCCAGGGCAGCCTGCGCTACCAGCGGGCCATGAACAGCCCGGACACCGTGCAAGCCGCGCAATCGGCCGTGGTCACGAACCTGCAGCAGCGCTATGCGGTCACGCTCGCCGCGCCGGCGTTCCTGACCACCTCGTTCGTGGTCGGGCAACCGGGCGTCGATGGCGATCTCGTCGCGCTGGCCAAGGCTGGGGCGATCGATTCGAACGGACTGCCGGACCCGGTTGCCGTGTCGCTGTTGCAGCAGGCAGGCGCCGCGCATCCGCTGTAAGCCCACGAGGCGGGACGGGAAACGACCGTCAGGCGCCGCCTTCGCGCGCGTCGTCGGCCAGCAGCGCCCAGCGCTCGTGGTCGCGCCATTCGCCGCCGATGCGCAGATAGCGCGGCGAGAATCCCTCTTGCCTGAAACCGAGCCGCCGAACCAGCGCAAGCGACGCATGATTGCCGGGCTGGATATTCGCTTCGAGCCGGTGCAATCCGAGTTCGCCGAACGCGACGTCGATCGCCGCCCGCAACGCGTCCGTCATCAGCCCCTTGCGGCTGAACTCCGCCATTCCGTAGTACGCAAGATAAGCGCTCTGAAACACGCCGCCGACGATCTCGTTGAGATTCACCACGCCGACCACCGCGCCTGATACCCGCTCGCGCGCGATGAATCCCACGTTCGGGCCCGTCAGGCAGCGGGCGAACCATTGATCGAAGCCGGCCTGGTCGACGAACGAATCGACCCACGGCAGATGATGGCCCCGGCTCGCACGGTTGGCGGCGATCAGGTCGGCGGCGTCGGACCGGGCGACGCGCTTCAGCAGAATCCGGTTCATGAGTCGGTCGGCAGGCGGCTTACGCCGCCTCCCCGCTCCCGCACACCACCGGCGCCGCCTGCTGCCGCGACAGATACCGCAGCAGCTTGGTCACCATCCACACGACGATGAACGACAACGCGACGAAGAACACCGCCAGCGGCGTCAGCACGTGAATCGACACGAAGCCGGCGAGGCCCATCATCGCGGACGACACGAGCAGCAGCGCACAGCCGAGGATCGCGCTCGTCAGGCCGGCGATATGCGGAAACAGCGAATTGCCCTTGGCCATCAGCGTCGGATACATCGCGCCCGCGCAGAAACCCATCACGAGCACCGGCGTCGCGAGCGTCCACACGCGCAGGCCGACGGTCAGCGCCAGCACCAGCATCGCGACCGACGCGCCCGCCATCACGCGCGCGCCGATCCGCAGCCGTTGCTCGGCGCTTGGCAGCCCGCGGCCGTGAATCCGGTTCGACAGGCCGCCGAGGAAATACATGAGGCCGATGCCGAGCGCGAGATAACCGAAGAAGGTCGGCGGCTTGTGCAGCGTGGTCTGCACCATGAACGGCCCGACGATGTTGAACACCAGCAGGATGCTGTAGCACAGCCCCTGTGCGAGAAAGCAGCTCTGGAACACCGGGCTGGCCAGCACCTTGCCCGCGTTCGCCATCAGCGTGCGCGGCTCGAGATGCACCGGCTTCGGCAAGGTTTCGCGGTAGCGCCACAGC
The DNA here is from genome assembly GCF_902832985.1 of Burkholderia sp. BCC0097. Classification (NCBI taxonomy): domain Bacteria; kingdom Pseudomonadati; phylum Pseudomonadota; class Betaproteobacteria; order Burkholderiales; family Burkholderiaceae; genus Burkholderia; species Burkholderia sp. BCC0097. Next base: position 1,022,591 of record NZ_CADFDM010000001.1, on the reverse strand, counting down.
AGCGCCCACATCGCCAGCGAGTAGACCAGCAGGAACACCAGGCACGCGCGCCAGCCGAACCATTCCTGCAGGTGCGCACCGATCACCGGCGCGATGATCGGCGCCAGCCCCCACGCGATCGACATGTACGTGAACGCGTGCATCAATGCCTGGCCGGAGAACGAATCGGTGATGATCGCCTTCGCCAGCAGGTTGGTGGTCGCGATCCCGAAGCCCTGCAGGCAGCGCGCCAGCACGAACGTCTCGAGGTTCGGCGCGCCGAGCGACAGCAGGCAGCCGATCGTGTAGATCACGAGCCCGAACGCGAGCACGCGCTTGCGGCCGTATGCGTCGGCGATCGGCCCGAAGATCAGCTGGCCCAGCGCGTAGGCCGCCATGTAGCCGGATACGCTCGACTGGATCGCCTGCGGCGTGGTCGCGAACGAACGGGCCATGTCGGGCAACGCGGGCACGTAGATGTCGATCGCGAGCTGGCCGGCGGACGCGAACAGGCAGATCAGGAACAGCAGGAAGCGCGGCGAATTCGACTCGCGCGCGGGAGTGAGCGTGGCGTTCATGACGACTGGGGAAGGAGGTCGGGCAGCAGTGCCGCACGGCCAATGTTCGAGTGTCGAACATGCGTGCGATGGTGGCGAATTCCGTATTGTGCCTGTTGTTGCACCGGGCGACAGGATGCCCCTGGCACGGGCGAGGTTGAATGCCGATGGCGGCCCGTTCCGACATGCACCGATCGGGCCCGCCGGCGGCGGTTTTAATGTTGATTTAAGCCAACGGCCGCATCGTCTCGGATGGCTCACTCCGTGAGCCGCACGTCATTGTTGATTCGATCAGTCTCGTTTGATGGAGATACGAAGATGCGATTCCGTTCGTATATGGTGGCGGCGGGCGCGCTGGCGCTGGCGCCCGTGTTCGCCCTGGCCGGGCAGGCCGGCGCGGCGGCCGCCCAACCGATGTTCGTCAATGTCGACGGGCAGGCCGTGCCCGTGAAAGCCGAAACGCGCGTCGTCCAGACGGCCGTCGGCCCGATGAAGGTCAGCACGTGGAGCTGGCACAGCCCGCAGGGCGGCGCGAGCTTCGAGATGCAGACGTCGTCGTCCGACGGCCTGCCGCCCGCGGCAGCGTTGCGGCAAATGCAGGTTGCGCAGTACCGGATGCAGGTGGCGCAGGCCCAGATGGTCGCGATGCAGCAGCAGATGATGGCGCTCCAGCACATCGCGCTCGCCAACGCGTTCGCGATGCCGATGCCGCAGCCCGTCGGGTTCGCGATGGCGCCGTGGGCCATGCCGGAACCGGTCGTCGTGATCGTGCCGGCGCAACCTTCGGCGCGTTCGATGGCACCCGCTCCCGCCCCGGCGGCGCCGGCACGGCCGGCCGCGCGCGGGCCTGAAATCAAGGCCTGACTCGCACGTCCGGCGCACGAGCGACCGGCCGCAAAGCAAAACCGCCGGCATGTGCCGGCGGTTTTTCATGGGTGGCGCGATATCGCCACGACGCGGCGATCAGTACTGCGCCTGGTCCGTCGGATTCTTGAACAGCTGCTTCATCTCCGCCGACAGCGGATAGTTGAGGCTCACGCCCTTCGGCGGAATCGGCTGCATGAACCACTGGTCGTACAGCTTCTCGGCCGCACCCGAGGTCTGCATCTTCGCGATCACGCCGTCGACGACGCGCTTGAACGCCGGATCGTCCCTGCGCATCATGCACGCATAGTTTTCGTGAACGAGCGGCGTGCCCGCGACCGTGTACGCACCCGGGTTGCGGTCCTTCGCGATCTCGCCGTACAACAGCGGCTCGTCCATCACGAACGCCACCGCGCGCCCGGTCGTGACGTTCATGAACGCTTCGGCATGATCCTTCGCGCTGATGATCGTCATGTTCATCCCTTTTTCTTCGTTGAGCTTGCGCAGCAGGCGCTCGTCCGACGTACCGGCCGTCGTCGCGACCGTCTTGCCGGCCAGATCCGCGAAGTCCTTCACGCCCGAATCCTTGCGCGTGCTGAAACGGATGCCGTACAAAAAGATACTGTTCGAGAACGCGGCCTGCTTTTGCCGTTCGAGCGTATTCGTCGTCGACCCGCATTCGAAGTCGATCGTCCCGTTCTGCAATAGCGGAATGCGGTTCTGCGACGTGATCGGGATTTCCTTCACCGCGAGGTTCGGCAGGTTCAGCTCCGTCTTCAACTGGTCGATGACGCGCGACGCGATGTCCCGCGAGTAGCCGATGTTCTTCTGCTGGTTGTCCGAATACGAGAACGGCACCGACGACTCGCGAATGCCCAGCGACACGACGCCCGTGTCCTTGATCTTCTTCAGCGTACCGGTAAGGGCCTGCGCGTGCGCGGCGCCGGCCAGCGCACAGGCCAGCGCGACGGCGAGACAACGGAAACGGCGATCCATGCATGTCTCCTGATGAAACGTTGATCGAATCGCGATCCTACGCCCGACAATATTCGCGTCACATCAGGGCAAGCGTAAGCCACCTTCCCCCCGGTTCGATCCTGAAAGATGTTTTCCGTGCCGCGCAAACCGGGCCGCGCCACGCGGTTCGCCCGAGCGCGCCGCGCGCGGCCTCGGCCGTGCCGTCTGTGCCGGTCGTTCCAAACGCGCGTTCATGCTGCGACGCACCAACGGAATCGTTTGCGGCACCCCCTGTTTTTCTCGCGAAACGCACTCAAGAAGCCGCCGCGCACGCCGTTACCCAGTGCATGGCGCGTCGCAGCAACCCGCTGCAACCGTCAGACAAAAACACAAGGTCCGGCTCAGCCGGACCGGCGCCACCGCCGGCACGACGGTTATCTACGAGGATCAAGTTTCAACATGAGAGCCAAACGTTTCAATTTCGCGCTGGCGCGCCCCGCACATGCGCGCATGCTCGCCGGCATGCTGTCCGCCGCCGCCCTCCTGCCCCTCGCCGGTTGCGGCGGAGGCGGCGGCGACGGCAGCAACCCGTCTTCGTCCAACGCATCGCCCGCACCGACACCCGCCCCGACGCCGGCTCCCGCACCCGCGCCGACCACCCCGCCCGCGTCGTCCGGCGGCAATGCGTGCACGTCGCAGCAGGCCGCCGTGCAGATGGCCGCGCAGACCGCGCCGGCCGAGCCGCCGGTCGATCACCTCATCGTCAAGCTGAAGACGCTGACGGCCACGCGCGCGATGGCGGCCATCGACAGCGGCTCGCGACTCGACGCGGTGATCCAGCGCGCGATGACGCGCTGGACGGCGCCGGTGACCGGCAGCGCACGCGCGTACGCGAGCACGGTCGCGCAAACACCGGTGAACGTGCAGGTCGAGCGCACGATCTCGAACGGCGCGGCCGTGCTGTCGCTCGGCCAGCGCATGGACGCCACCGATGCCGCCGCGCTCGCGCAGGCGTTCGCGGCGGACAGCGATGTCGACTACGCGGAACCGGATCACCCGATGCAGATCCGCGACACGCCGAGCGACCCGCTCTACAACCAGCAGTGGTACCTGTCCGACCCGGCCGCCGGCATCGACCTGCCGCCCGCATGGAACGTGACCAAGGGTTCGCCGACCGTCGTCACGGCCGTGCTCGACACCGGCTACCGGCCGCACGGCGATCTCGTCGGCAATCTGATCCAGCAAGGCTACAGCTTCATCAGCAACGTCAACACCAGCAACAACGGCCTGACGCGCGGCCCGGACGCCACCGATCCGGGCGACTGGGTCACGCAGCAGGAACTCGACAACGCCAACGGCCCGTACTATCACTGCGCCAGCCAGCCGAGCAACAGCAGCTGGCACGGCACGCGCGTGATGGGCGTGATCGGCGCGACCGCCAACAACGGCACCGGCGTCGCCGGCGTCTCGTGGCTCAGCCGAATCCTGCCGGTGCGCGTGCTCGGCAAGTGCGGCGGCGTGACGAGCGACATCGCCGACGGCATGCGCTGGGCAGCCGGCATTCCCGTCAACGGCGTGCCGAACAATCCGAACCCCGCGAAGATCATCAACCTGAGCCTCGGCGGGGTCGGCGCATGCAGCACGACGTTCCAGCAGGCGATCGACGACGTGACCGCGAAGGGCGTGACCGTGGTCGTCGCGGCCGGCAACGACGGCCTGTCGACCGGGCTCGACCAGCCCGCGAACTGCCGCGGCGTGATCACCGTCGGCGCGACCGACGCGACGGGCCGCCGCGCATCGTTCAGCAACTTCGGCGCCGATGTCGCGCTAAGCGCACCGGGCGTCAACATCGTGTCGACGTCGAACACCGGCACGACGACGCCGGGCTCGGACACCTATGGCCCCGCGAACGGCACCAGCCTCGCGGCGCCACAGGTGACGGGCGTCGCCGCGCTGATGCTGTCGGTCAACGGCAACCTCACGCCCGCGCAGATCCTGCAGAAACTGCAAGGCGGCACGCGCGCGGCGAAGCTGGCCGCCGGCACGTCGTGCACCGCGCTGCCGGCAGGCTCGGGCATCCTCGATGCGGGGGCTGCCGTCGCGACCGCGAACCAGTAACCGGCACCTCGTCCGACGCGGCCGCGCGCCTGCCGACATGGCATGCGCGCGGCTGTTTCATGATGGGCTATCGAGCGCGACTGCACGCGCGCGCCGACTCGATCACGCATCTCGAAATAACGCCTGACAAAAGGGTTGACGCTTCGCACAGCGAGCCATTACCATCGCCCCCGTCTAGTTACATGGAGTGTTCTGTGAACACCGATGCGAGTTGTAGTTGGTCCCTGGCCAACTTGACTGCTGCCTGAGGAAAACGCGCAGAGCCTCGTCTTCTGCCGCATCCCGGGAAGCAGGATGCGGCGCCCTTCCGGCCTGACCACGGGCCAGATCTCCCGCCGAATTTTCGATGTTGTCGAATGCACGCGACGCGCCGTCGCGCGTGTGCGTTCGTGTTGCGCGCGGCGCCAGCCGCGTGCGCTCTCCGTTCGCGTGCCGTCCGGCCGCGCGCCTCGTTGCGCGCGCCGCTGCCGATCGCTCGCGCCGATTCTCCTCAACCGACAGGAGTGCAGATGAACTCAGACGACAGTAGTCGATTACCGCTCGCCGGTGCGACGCTGCGCATCGACACGCCGTGCGCATCCTGCGCGCCGGCGAGCGTTCCCGCCTTTACCGATCCACAGCCGATCGCGCCTGACGCGACGCGGCGGGGAGCGTTCGTGCGTCGATGACGTCACGGCCGCTCCCCGCCCGCCGCCTCATGCGCAAGGAGCGACTCATGACGACACGACACAACACCTCGCACAAGAAACAGCGCGGCTTCATCAAGACCGGCGCCGGCCAGCAGAACGACCCGCGCATCATGCGCGCCGCACAAGAAGCGGCCCGCCCGCTCGAAGACACGCTGAAGTCGCTGCATACCAGCACGCGCGGCCTCACCTACGACCAGGCCGCCGGCCGCCTGCAGCACGACGGCCCGAACGAAATCGCGCACGACAAGCCACCGCACTGGACCCGCCAGTTGCTGCTGTCGTTCCACAACCCGTTCGTCTACGTGCTGCTGGTGCTGGCCGCCATCAGCTTCTTCACCGACGTATACTTCGCGGCGCCCGACGATCGCGACTACGTCGGCATGACGATCCTGCTGACGATGGTCACGATCAGCGCGCTGCTGCGCTTCGTGCAGGAATTCCGGTCGCTGCGCGCGGCCGAGAAGCTCAAGGCGATGGTCCGCACGACCGCGACCGTGCAGCGTGCCATGACCGACACGTCGGAACCGACGCGCCGCGAGGTGCCGATGCGCGAGGTCGTGACCGGCGACATCGTGCATCTTTCCGCCGGCGACATGATCCCCGCCGACGTGCGGCTGCTCGCGTCGCGCGACCTGTTCATCAGCCAGGCCGTGCTGACCGGCGAGGCGCTGCCCGTGGAGAAGTACGACACGCTCGGCGCGGTGGCCGGCAAATCCGCGAGCACGCACGCGGCCGGCGCGGCCAACGGCGCACCGGCATCGCTGCTCGATCTCGAGAACGTCTGCTTCATGGGCACCAACGTCGTCAGCGGCACGGCGACAGCCGTCGTCGTCGCGACCGGCGAAGACACGTACTTCGGCTCGCTCGCGCGCAACGTCGTGAGCCACAAGCGCATCGAGACGAGCTTCGACCGCGGTGTCGCGAGCGTCAGCTGGCTGCTGATCAAGTTCATGTTCGTGATGGTGCCGATCGTGTTCATGATCAACGGGCTGACCAAGGGCGACTGGCTGAGCGCACTCACGTTCGCGCTCGCGGTGGCCGTGGGCCTCACGCCCGAGATGCTGCCGATGATCGTCAGCGCGAACCTCGCGCGCGGCGCGGTCGCGATGGCGCGCCGCAAGGTCGTCGTCAAGCGGCTGAACTCGGTGCAGAACTTCGGCGCGATGGACGTGCTGTGCACCGACAAGACCGGCACGCTCACGCAGGACAAGATCATCCTCGAACACCACCTCGACCTGTCCGGCCACAAGAACGAGGACATCCTGCGGCTCGGCTGGCTGAACAGCTTCCACCAGAGCGGCCAGAAGAACCTGATCGACATCGCGGTCGTCGCGCGCGCCGACGAGATCGGCGAACGCGTGAAGCCGCAGGGCTACAAGAAGATCGATGAACTGCCGTTCGACTTCGTGCGGCGCCGCCTGTCGGTCGTCGTCGAGGATACGCGCGGCGCGCACCTGCTGATCTGCAAGGGCGCGGTCGAGGAAATGCTGGCCGTCTCCACGCATGTACAGGATGAGGACGGCGTGCGCCCGCTCGACTTCGTGGCCCGCAAGCGGCTGCTCGAACAGGCCACCGCGTACAACGAGGACGGCTTCCGCGTGCTCGTGCTCGCCACGCGCACGATTGCGCGCGGCGACGAACGCGCGCAATACCGCACCGCCGACGAACACGATCTCGTCGTGCGCGGCTTCCTGACTTTCCTCGATCCGCCGAAGGAATCGGCCGCGCCGGCGCTCGCCGCGCTGCGCGAGAACGGCGTCGCGGTGAAGGTGCTGACGGGCGACAACCCGACGGTCACGATGAAGGTGTGCCGCCAGGTCGGCCTCGAACCCGGCAAGCCGATGCTCGGTACCGAAATCGAAGTGCTCGACGATGCGACGCTCGCGCAAGTGGTCGAACGCACGACCGTGTTCGCGAAGCTCACGCCGCTGCAGAAGGCACGCATCGTCAAGGCGCTGCAGGCGAACGGCCACACGGTCGGCTTCCTCGGCGACGGCATCAACGACGCGCCCGCGCTGCGCGACGCGGACGTCGGCATCTCGGTCGACAGCGGCGCCGACATCGCGAAGGAAACCGCCGACATCATCCTGCTCGAAAAGAGCCTGATGGTGCTCGAGGAAGGCGTGATCAAGGGCCGCGAGACGTTCGGCAACATCCTGAAGTACCTGAACATGACGGCCAGCTCGAACTTCGGCAACGTGTTCTCGGTGCTGGTCGCCAGCGCGTTCCTGCCGTGGGAGCCGATGCTCGCGACGCAACTGCTCGTGCTGAACCTGATCTACGACACGTCGCAAATGCTGCTGCCGTGGGACAAGATGGACCCCGAGTTCCTGAAAAAGCCGCGCAAGTGGGAAGCCGGCAACATCAGCCGCTTCATGCTGTGGGTCGGGCCGACGTCGTCGGTATTCGACATCACGACGTACATCCTGATGTGGACCGTGTTCGGTGCGGGCGCGCTGTATCACCTGAACGGCGGCGCGAGCGGCCAGATCGTGATGAACTCGGGCTGGTTCATCGAGAGCCTCGTGTCGCAGACGCTCGTCGTGCATCTGCTGCGCACCCAGAAGATCCCGTTCCTGCAGAGCACGGCGTCGCTGCCGGTGCTGCTGTCGACCTTCACCGCGATCGCGATCGGCTGCTGGCTGCCGTTCTCGCCGTTCGCGCAGGCGATCGGCTTCATGCACCTGCCGGGCACCTACTGGCTGTGGCTCGCCGCGACGATGGTCGGCTACATCGTGCTCGCGCAGATCGTCAAGACGATCTACGTGCGCCGCTACAAGCAATGGTTCTGATCGCGATCGGATGACGATGCGCCGGCCCGCGCTCGCGAGCGCAGAGCGGGCCGGCGCGGCGTGCGCATCGAGCCACGCCCATGCAACGGGCCGCATCAGCGGCCCGTTTTTCATTCAGCGGGCGTCGCTCGCACCGAACAGCTGCGCGCACACCGTGCGCCCTTCGTCGGTCAGCGCGGCGCTGCCGGTACCGTCCTCGTTCAGCGTCGTCGCGCTCAGGCCGGCGGCGTCGAGTTGCGTCAGCACGCGGCGCAGCGTGCTCATCGGCAGTTGCGCGCGCTTCGCGATCTTCGGCAGCGACCACGTCTTGCCGGCCGGATCGCTGGCGGCTTCGTTCAGCGTCGCGAGCGTGGCGACGAGTGCGGGATCGAGCGGGGATTCGTCGGTGTCGGAAGTCATCGGTTCGGGTTCGTCGGCCGGCGTCGCGCCGGCATGCAGGGAGAAAACGATCGCGGACACTATACGCCGCGTCACGCGCCCTTGAGCGCGCTGCGCATGAACGACACGAAACGCGCGGTGACGGGATCGTCGCGATCGGACAGCCACGCGAGCCCCACGCGCCACTTCGCGTCCCGGCCGTCGAGCGGCAGCACCGTCGCGTCGCGCAACAGGTACCGCGCGCTCGACGGGATGAACGCGACGCCGACGCCGGCCGCGACCGACGTCAGCACCGATTGCACGTCCTCCGCCTGCTGCATCACGTGCGGCACGAAGCGGCGCTCGACGCACCACCGGTCGATCTGCGCGGCCAGCCCCGGGCCGCGCGCACGCTGCAGCGCGATGAAGCCGATCTCGTTGAGCACGTCGAGGTTGGCCGGCACGCGCTTGAAGCCGAGATGCGGCGGCACGGCGAGCCCGAGCGCTTCATCGATCACCTTGAACGACGACAAGCCGTCGTCCGACGGCAGACGCAGGAAACCGGCGTCGAGCTTGCCGGCACGCAGCCGGCGCGTCTGTTCGGACGACGACAGGTCGCTCAGCGTCACCGCGATACCCGGGTTGCAACGGCGGAACTCGGCGATCAGCTTCGGCACGAGCGTCAGCACGGACAGGCAGATGCCGAGCCGCAAATGCCCGCGCTGGCCACTGGTCGCTTCCCGCGCACGCGCCAGGATTTCGTCGGCATCGCGCACCAGCGCCTGCGCGTCGGTCAGGAAGCGTTCGCCGAACGGCGTCAGTTCCGCGCCATGCCGGCCGCGCTCGAACAGCTTGCCGCCGAGGCTTGCCTCCAGCGCACCGATCTGCTTGCTGAGCGCAGGCTGGCTCATGTGCAGCGCATCGGCCGCGCGGCTGAAATGGCACAGCTCGGTGACCGTCAGGAACGTGCGAAGCAGTTTCAGTTCCATTCTTTAACGGAATCTTAATGATCGAAATATTCATTTTACCGATCGAACGCAATGGCGTTCAATACGGACATGCCCTTCCCGGAATTCACCTTCATGTCCCTCGATACAACGGCAGACTGCGTGGCCGAGCCACCATGCGATGTGGCAGGTGCAAACGCATGCACCGGTGCCGCCGATGCCCGCGCACCGAAACGTCGTGCCGAACACACGGACGGGCGCAGCCGCCGCTTTCGCTTCGGCGATGCGCTTGAAGACGCGCCGCCACGCGCGGTGACGGGTTCGATCGCGATCAGTTTCGCGGTCGTGTCGCGGCGGAACTGGCCGCGCTGAACCGCGCACCCGCCCGCCTTTCTCTCCACCCGCACCGCTGCCCGGCGGCGCGAAAACGACCGGAATCCTCCCGTATCACGCATCATTGCGCGTCATACCATCGTCATCGCCGCGCGATCGACCGTATAATTTCCCGCACCCGCCGACCACCCACGCATCCCGCGCAGCCGCATCGCGCGTGAAAAGGAGACTTTCGCTTGACCGGCCTCATCGCGCGCCTGCCTCGCGCCCGGACCACCCTGATCCTCGCCCTGTCGTTCCTGCTGCTCGCACTCGCCACGAATGCGTCCGCGCAGCGTGTGCCGCCGCATCGCACCGTGCATGCGCAGCCGCATGCCCATACGAAGGCCGTCAAGAAGAAACCCCATCGCAAGAAAAAGGCCGTCAAGCATCGCCGCTCGCGCGTGACGCATCAAGCGGCCAAACGCCACGCGGCGCCCGCGCCGCAGCAGCGGCGCGCCAAACGCACGACCGCCGTGCGGCCGCGCCCGCCCGCGAAACCGAAATTGCTCGCCAGTTGCGGCTACACCCCGCGCGCGGCCGGTTCGCTGCATTCACGCGCGGCCTACGTGCTCGACGTCGACTCCGGCACCCCGCTGCTGGCGCGCAACGCACGCACCGTCCGGCCGATCGCGTCGATCTCGAAACTGATGACGGCCGTCGTCGCGCGCGACGCCGATCGTCCGCTGAACGGCGTGCTGCGCGTGACCGCGCGCGATCGCGACACGATCAAGTTCACCGGTTCGCGCCTGCAGGTCGGCTCGGAACTGTCGCGCCGCGAGATGTTCCATATCGCGCTGATGTCGTCGGAGAACCGCGCGGCCGCCGCGCTGAGCCGCGACTATCCGGGCGGGCGCGCCGCGTTCGTCAAGGCGATGAACCGCGAAGCGCGCCGGCTCGGCATGCGGCATACGCACTTCCGCGAGCCGACCGGCCTGTCGCCGCACAACGTATCGACGGCGGAAGATCTCGCGCGGCTCGTCGGCGCGGCCGCGCAGGATCCGCTGATCCGCTATTTCTCGACGGACCTGTCGACCACCGTGCGCCCCGGCGACGGCGAACTCGTGTACGTGAATTCCGACCCGCTGGTTCGTTATCGCCGCCTGCCGATCCGGCTGCAGAAAACCGGCTTCATCAATGAATCGGGGCACGGCGTCGTGATGCGCATGCGCGTGAAAGGCCGCCGCGAAACGGTCGTGCTGCTCGGCGCGCCGACCCGTGCCGGCGTATCGAGCGACGCAATCAAAATCCATCGCTGGCTGTCCTGTTCGATCCAGTAAACGCACACGGGCAGCCGGCACGTCCACGCCAAGGGAGCGACGCGATGCAGCACGAATACCGCTTCAACGCCTTCGGCCGGCTGCTCGCCGTCGTACGCACGGACGGCCGCTGGGCCGTGTTCGATCTCGGCGCCGAAGGCAAGCGGCGCCCCGCCAATCTGCAGATCCCGTCCACGCTCACCGCCGACGAACTCGGCCAGTACCTCGGCGATCTGCTGCACGAAAACGCAACCCCGCGATACAGCGAAGTCGTACCAGTCGCTCCCCGACGCACGTAGTCGCGTCGGACAGCACCGCCAGCCGGCGATCAATTCGACAGTTAAACTTGCAAGTTTAACTGTCGTGTTCTATGCTTCGCCGCATGAACCCGCCACGCAAACCCGGCGCTTCCGCCGACACCGTCGCCGCCGACCTGACCCTCGCGGTCGGCCAGCTCATCCGCCGGCTGCGCTCCGAGATCGATTCCGGAGGGCTCGGCATGTCCCAGACGAGCGCGCTCGCGCGGCTCCACCGGCACGGGCCGATGACGACGGCCGATCTCGCGCGCGCCGAAGCGATGAAGCCGCAGTCGATGAAGGCGATCCTCGCGAGCCTCGAGGAAGACGCGCTCGTCGAGCGCGAGCCGCATCCGACCGACGGCCGCCAGATTCTGTTCAAACTCACCGCCGCCGGCCTCGATGCGCAACGCAAGCGCCACGCCGCGAAACACGAGTGGCTCGGTGCGGCGATCGACAAGCTCGATCCGCAAGACATCGACACGCTGGCCGCGGCCATCCCGTTGATCCGCCGCATCGGCGAGCAATGAATCCGGCCGGTGCGCCACGCAGCATTCGCGCACGGCTTTCTTCGCCCTTCCCCAGGAGCCCCATCATGAGCGCAACCCGTCTCGACACGAACACGGCGCTGGTCGTCATCGACCTGCAGAAAGGCATCGTCGCCCTCCCCACCGCGCACCCGGTCGCGCCGGTGATCGCCCACGCCCGCGAACTGCTCGACGCCTTTCGCAGCCGCGGCCTGCCGGTCGTGCTGGTCAACGTCGCCGGCGGCGCACCGGGCCGCACCGAGCAAGCGCCGCGCACGGCGCAGCTTCCGGCCGACTGGACCGAACTCGTACCCGAACTGAACCGTCAGCCAGGCGACCACGTCGTGACGAAGCGGACCTGGGGCGCCTTCACCGGCACCGGTCTCGACGCGCACCTGAAGGCAGCCGGCGTCACGCAGATCGTGCTGGCGGGCGTCGCGACGAGCATCGGCGTCGAATCGACCGCGCGGCAGGCCTACGAGCTCGGCTACAACGTGACGCTGGCCGTCGACGCGATGACCGACCTCAACGCGGATGCGCACGTCAACAGCATCGAGCGGCTGTTCCCGCGCCTCGGCGAGACCGGTACGACGCAGGACATCGTCGCGCTGCTCGACCGGCGCGGCGCGTGAGCGACCCACGCGTCCAGCCGGCGCCGGGCCGTGCGGCCGGCCGGCTCGACCCGACGATCTGGAAAGTCAGCGCGGTCGCGACACTCGGTTCGCTGCTGTCGCAGCTCGACGCGACGATCGTCAACGTGTCGCTGTCGAGCCTCGCGACCGATCTGCATGCGAGCCTGGCGACGATCCAGTGGGTGACGAGCGGCTACCTGCTCGCGCTGACGCTGGTGCTGCCGCTGAGCGGCTGGCTCGTCGACCGCATCGGCGCGAAGGCGCTGTACCTGTGGTGCTTCTCGGCGTTCACGCTCACGTCGGCGCTGTGCGGGCTCGCATGGTCCGCGCCGTCGCTGATCGCGTTTCGCGTGTTGCAAGGCGTCAGCGGCGGCTTGCTCGCGCCGATGGCGCAGATGATGATCGCGCGCGTCGCCGGTCAGCAGATGGCGCGCGTGATCGGCTATGCGGCGGTGCCGGTGCTGCTCGCGCCGATTCTCGGCCCGGTCGTGGCCGGTGCGATCCTGCAGCACGCGTCGTGGCGCTGGCTGTTTCTGGTGAACCTGCCCGTCGGCGCGCTCGCGCTCGCACTGGCCGCGCGCTTCCTGCCCGGCGACCGGGACGATGCGCCGCGGCGCGCACTCGACTGGATCGGCCTTGCGTTGCTGTCGCCGGGCCTCGTGCTGTTCCTGTACGGCATCGAGCGGATCGGCTCGGTGCCCGGCATCGCGGCGGTCGCGGGTTCGGTGCTGCTGCTCGTCGCGTTCCTGCGCTTCGAGCGCCGCCAGCGCAAACATGCGCTGATCGATCTCGCACTGTTTCGCTCGCGCGTGTTCGGCGCGGCAGCCGGCACGCAGTTCCTGTCGAACGGCGCGTTGTATGCAGGCCAGATGCTGATTCCGGTGTTCCTGATCCAGGCATGCGGACGCTCGCCGGGCGAGATGGGCTGGCTGCTCGCGCCGCTGGGGCTCGGCATGCTCGTCACCTATCCGTCGATGGGCGCGCTAACGAGCCGGTTCGGCGTACGCCGGCTGGCCGGCGCCGGTGCGTTGCTCGCACTCGTCGCCACGCTGCCGCTCGTGTTCCTCGCACTGACCGGCTACGATCCGCGCGTGCTCGTCCCGGCGCTGTTTCTGCGCGGCATGGGCCAGAGCGCGATCGGCGCGCCGTCGATCGCCGCCGCGTATGCATCGGTCGAACGCCGCGACCTGCCGATGGCGACCACGTCGCTCAATATCGTGCAGCGGCTCGGCGGCCCGACGTTCACCACGCTATGCACGCTGTTCCTCGCGTGGCGGCTGCAGGCCGAGGCGGCGTCGGCCGGCACGCAGGCCGTCGCGTATGCGTGGGCGTTCGGCCTGCTGTGCGCGCTGCATGCGGCGAGCTTCGCGACGACGCTGCGGCTGCCGTTGCGCTCGGCCGGTGCAGGCGGCGGCTGACGAACGGGCAACGCACCGGCCGGTTCGCGCTGAACCCGGGCCGCGCCGCACCGCGTGCGCGGCGTCCCGCTACGGCAGCCACATCGGCACGATCGACGCCACCAGCAGCACGCCGAGCCCCGCATTCAGGCAGCGCCACTGCCGCTCCGTGCGCAACACGCGTGCGAACAGCAGCCCGGCGAAACACCACAGCGACAACGACGCCATCGCCGCCACGCCGAATGCAAAGCCGAGCAGCACGCCGAGCCGCGCCGGCCCCGACGCGAGCGCCGCGAACGACGCGGCCGCACCGAGCGTCATCGCCCAGCCTTTCGGGTTGTGCCACAGCATCCACACGCCGCTGACGAACCCTTGCGGCCGGTGCACGTCGACATCGAGCCGCGGCTTGCCGCCACGGCCGATGCGCAACGCCAGCCATATCAGGTACGCCGAGCCGACCGCCTTCATCACGAGCTGCAACGCGGGCAGCGCGAGCAGCACACTGCCGAGCCCGGCGGCGGCGGCCGCCGCCATCGACGCCAGGCCCGCGGCGATGCCCGCCATCAGCGGCAGCGAACGCCGATAGCCGAAATGGGCGCCCGATGCGGTCGCCAGCGTCGTCGCGCCACCTGGCGTGACGGTGGACACGATCACGAACAGCACCAGCGGCAAATAGTCGTGAAGCGGCACGAGGGCTCCCGGTCGTCTTGATCGAAGCCCCGTTTTTACCTGCGATCCTTGCATTACGACAGCGAAACATTTTGATGCCTGCCATTAGCGATCATAATGCGACGCATGACACGCAATCTCGACCTCGCGCTGCTGCGCGCATTCGTCTCGGTCGCCGATCATCGCAGCATGACGGCGGCCGGCCACGCGCTGCACCTGACGCAAGGCGCGATCAGCCAGCAGGTCGCGCGGCTCGAAATGCTGTCCGGCCCGCTGTTCGTCCGCGAGCATCGCAACCTGCTGCTGACGGCGGCAGGCGAGCGGCTGCTCGAACAGGCGCGACGGCTGCTCGCCGCCCACGATGCGCTGCTCGCCGAACTGACCGCCGGCGCGGTGGAAGGCGCCGTGCGTATCGGTGCGCCGCAGGATCTGGTCGGCACCTGTCTCGCGCCGATCCTGAAAAGCTATACCCACGCGCATCCGCAGGTCGCGCTCACGCTCGTGTGCGCGGCGTCGCCGGAGCTGCGGCGTGGGCTCACGCACGGCAACCTGGACGTCGCGCTGATCGAGGCCCCGGTCGGCGCGTCGCGAGGCGAGTGCATCGCCGTCGACCGGCTGGTCTGGGTCGGCGCGAAAGGCGGCACCGCGCACCGGCACTCGCCGCTGCCGGTATCGATGGTCGCGCAGACCTGCGCATTCCGCCCGACGGTGCTCGACGCACTGCGCGGCTGCGATCGCCCGTGGCGCACCGTGTTCGAGAACGGCAGTTTCGATGCCACGGCCGCGACCGTGCGCGCCGATCTCGCCGTAACCGTCTGGCTCGCGTCCACCGTGCCGCCCGACCTCGATATCCTGCCGGCCGGCGGCGGCCTGCCCGCCCTGCCGAATTTCTCGATCAACCTGCATGTGCCGCGCGGCCAGCACACGCCGGCCGCGACGGAACTGGCCCGCTACCTGCGCAACGGTTTCGCGCGCCTGCGCGCGCTCGCGTAGCGCCGCATCGCGCTACACCGTGCCCGGCTCCTGCGGCGCGGGTGTCGTGCCCGCCGCCTCCAGCGCCTGATGCAGCGTGGCGAAGATGCACGATGCGCCGACCACGTCGGTGATCCCGTGACGATCCATGTCCGCACGCAGATAGCGGTTCACGCGCCCGAACAGCACGCCGATCCCGCGCGCATGCAGCGCCCTGACGAGATCGGCCAAGGTCCGCGCGGCCGAATAGTCGACATCGGTGATCGCGCCCGCGTCGACGACGAACCAGCGCGGCGGCACCGGCGCCGCGTCGACGAGTTCGGTCACTTCGGCAGCGAACAGGTGATCGTTCGCGAAGAACAGGTCGGCGCCGAACCGGTAGACGATCAGCCCCGGCGCCGTCATCGCGCCGCGCCGGGTCGGCACCGGCTGCCAGCGCCCGTTGCCGGCGACCGGTTCGAGCACCATCGTGTGCGGCTGGTAGCTGTGGCGCACGTGCCGCATCAGCGACAGCGCGACCGCCAGCAGGATGCCCTGCTCGACGCCGAGCGTCACGACGGCTGCGGCCGTGATCAGCGCAAGCGTGAATTCGCCGGGGCTTTCCTCGCGGATCGCCGCGAGGCTGCGCACGTTGATCAGCCCGAGCGCGATCGTAAACACGATGCCGGCCAGCACCGCATGCGGCAGATACTGCAAATACGGGCTGAAGAACAGCAGCACGATGCCCACGACGGCGGCGAACGCGAGATGGCCGATCTGGCTGCGCACGCCCGCGCGGTCGGCCATCGCCGTCTGCGTCGGGCTGCCGTTGACGACGAACGCGCCGCCGAGCGCCGCCGCCGCGTTCGCGGCCGCGAGCCCGAGGATGTCGGCATTGGTGTCGACGTCCTCGCCGTACTGCTGCGCGAACACGCGCGCGGCGGCCGCGCTCTGCGCGATGATCATCACGAAGCACGAAGCGGCGACCGGCACGAGATCGAGGAACTGCTGCCACGTGACCGACGGCCAGCGCAGCGGCGGCAGGCCGCCCGCCACGGGTCCGAGCACCGCGATGCCATGCGCGGCGAAACCGAACGCCGCGCTCGCGGCGATGCTGCCCGCGACCGCGATCATCGGCATCGGCACGCGCGGCAGGAACCGCCTGCACGCGAGAATCGCGCCGACGACGAGCGCCGCGAGCGCGAGCGTCGGCCGGTGCGCGTGAACCAGGTGCGTGACGACGTAGTCGAGTTGCGCAAGGCTGCGCGACGCCGGATACGGTACGGACAAACCGAGCATGTCGCCGAGCATCGCGATCGATACCTGCACGCCGACGCCGGCGAGGAAGCCGACCAGCACCGTGCGCGACAGGAAATCGGCGAGAAAACCGAGCTTGAAGATGCGTGCGAGCAGCAGCATCGCGGCGGTCAGCAACGCGACCATGCCCGCCAGCGCCGCATACTCGGCGCTGCCGGCCGGCGCCATCGACGACAGCCGGCTCGCGAAAATCGTCGCGGTCGCGGAATCGGCGGCGACCACGAGATGGCGCGACGCGCCGAAGCACGCGAACGCAACGAGCGGCAGGAACACCGTGTAGAGCCCCGTGACGGCCGGCATGCCGGCGATGCGCGCGTAGCCGAGCACCTGCGGGATGTCCATCGATGCGAGCGACATGCCCGCGAAAATGTCGCGCATCGCCGCCGCACGGCGGACCGGGAGGATGCCTTTCAGCAGCCGCACGCGTGACGGACGGCTTTCGTTGAAATCTTGCATGGGTGAAATGCGTGAAGTCGAGTGACGGGGGCCACGAACGGGTGCGCGACGGTGTCGCCTGTCGCTCACCGTCGCCGGACGGGCCGGACAGGCCGCACGCCAACGCGAGCAGCACACCGACGACGCCTGCGACGTCCGCATGATTGCATGGATCGCGGATCGTGCGTAGCGAAGCGCAAAGGCGTGCCGTCATGGCTTCCGGCCGATTGCATGCTGGCGAGCGACGCGTCCGGCCACCGGCTCGCGCGCCGGCTTGTGGTGATGTCGATTCGAGGCTCGCCCCCACCCTGATGCAGAGGACACCTGCACAACGGTGAGCCGATTCGGGAGCCACTCGCCCCGCCTTCACGGCACGCATCCGGAACCCGATGGCACAATCACGGTCCCTTTCATGTGCCCTTCATCGGGCGCGCGCCGCATCGCGGCGCCGATTCAACGCACGAGAAAGCCCCTGTCCTCCCTATGACCCTGAACGAATCCTGGTTTGCGCCGCTCGTCGGCATCCTCGTCCTGCTCGCCGCCGCCGGCGCGATCACCGCCGTCGTCCACTTCCTGCTGTTTCGCGTGGTCGCGCGGCTCGCGCGGCTGTCCGCCACGCGCGTGGACGACGCGCTGTTCGAATTCGGCGCCTTCACCTGGCTGAATCGCATCGTCCCGTTCGTCGTGATCAAGCTCGGGCTCGGCGCCGTGTCCGGCATTCCCGGCCTGGTCGCGCAGGTCGTCGACAAGGTGCTGTTCGCGCTGATCGTGTTCCTCGTGACGATGACCATCAGCGCGACGCTGTCCGCGCTCGAACACGCGCACCGCACCGCTCAACGCGATCAGCCGCGCCTGTCGCTGAAAGGCGCGATGCAGCTCGTCAAGCTCGTGATGTTCATCACGGCCGCGCTCGTCGTGATCGGCGATGCGACCGGCAAGCAGATCGGCCTGCTGCTGTCCGGCATCGGTGCGATGTCCGCGGTGCTGATGCTGATCTTCAAGGACACGCTGCTCGGCCTCGTCGCCGGCGTGCAACTGTCGTCGAACGACATGCTGCGGATCGGCGACTGGATCACGATGCCGTCGGCCGGCGCGGACGGCACGGTCATCGACATCACGCTGAATACCGTCAAGGTCGCGAACTTCGATCACACGATCATCACGGTGCCAACCTGGAAACTGATCACCGAGAGCTACCAGAACTGGCGCGGCATGACCGAGGCGGGCGGGCGCCGCATCAAGCGCGCGCTGTTCATCGATGCGACCAGCGTGCGCTTTCTCACGAACGACGAGATCGAACGGCTCGAACGCCTGACGCTGCTGAAGGACTATCTCGAGGACAAGGTCGACGCGATCGAGCAATGGAACGGTACGCTCGGCGCGGCCGGCGAGTGCCCGGCGAACCGCCGCCAGTTGACGAATCTCGGCACGTTCCGCGCGTACGTCGCGAACTACCTGAAGGGCCATCCGCGCATCCGCCGCGACATGACGAACATGGCGCGACAACTGCCGCTCACGGCCGAAGGCATTCCGCTCGAACTGTACTGCTTCACCGATACGACGACGTGGGTCGACTACGAGACCATCCAGGCCGACCTGTTCGACCACCTGATCGCGGTGCTGCCGGAGTTCGGGCTGCGTGTGTACCAGCATCCGTCGGGCTTCGACATGCGCCAGATGGTCGACGCCGCGCAAGCCGGGCTGCAGGCGCCGCGCGCGGCGTGATACCGGCCACGGCGGCAGGCCGCCGGCCGCCTGCCTTGCCGGCGGGCGGCAACGCTCACCGCGCCGCGCACTCCGACGCGAGCCGCCCCAGCACCTTCAGCGCGTCCTCGATCTGCCGCGACCACGGGTAGCTGTAGTTGAGCCGGATGAAATGCCGGTAATCGGTGCCGGCCGAGAACATGTGCCCAGGCCCGACCGTGATCCGCTGCGCGAGCGCCAGCGTGTACAGCTTCATCGCATCGACCTGCGGCGGCAGCTCGACCCACAGCACGTACCCGCCCTGCGGCTGCGACAGCCGCGTGCCTTCCGGGAAGAAGCGCCGCACCATCGCGCTCATCAGGCTCGCCTGCTGCGCATACTGCTTGCGCATGCGCCGCAGGTGAAAATCGTAGCCGTCGTGTTTCAGGTACTCGGCGATCGCGAGTTGCTCGATCGCGGGCGTCGCGAGCGTATTCAGGAATTTCAGCTTCTCGACCTGGTCGCGGTAACGGCCCGGCATCGCCCAGCCGATCCGGTAGCGCGGCGATAGGCTCTTCGTGAACGACGCGCAATGCAGCACCAGCCCGTCGCGATCGAACGACTTCAGCGCGCTCGGCGCCGTATCGCCGAAGTGCAACTCGTGATAGACGTCGCTCTCGATCGCCGGCACGCCGTGCTTCGCGAGCAGTTCGACCAGTGCGCGCTTGCGCGCATCGGGCATCTGGAAGCCGAGCGGATTCTGGAAGTTCGGCATCACCATGCATGCCGCGATGCGCTCGTTCGCGAGGATTCGCCCGAGCGCGTCGAGATCGATGCCGTCGCCCGGATGCGTCGCGACTTCCAGCGCGCGCATGCCCATCCGCTCGATCGCGTGCAGCATCGCGTAGAAGGTCGGTGACTCCACCGCGATCGTGTCGCCCGGTTTCGCGACCGCCTGCAGGCACAGGTTGATCGCCTCGGTCGCACCGATCGTCATCACGATCTCGCCCGGCTCGACCGCGACCCCGCGCTCCGCATAGCGCCGCGCGATCTGGCGGATCAGCTCCTGGTTGCCGGGCGGCAGGTCGTCGATCACGCCCCAGCGCGTGCGGCGCCGCCCGATCGCCTGCGCATAGCGCGCGAGGCGCTGCACCGGAAACTGCGACGCGTCGGGATACGGCGAGCCGAGCGGCACCGCGTCGTCGCGCGCGATCGAGCGCAGCGTCGACAGCACGAGCCGGCTCACGTCCACGGCCGACGGCTCGGCAGCCGGCGCGGAGACATGCAGCTCGGCCGCGGCCGGCGCCGCCGCGCGCGCCCGCACGAAGTAGCCCGACTGCGGCCGGCTTTCGATCAGGCCGCGGCTTTCCAGCACGAGGTACGCGCGCAGCACGGTCGTGACGCTGAGCTGCTGCTGCCGGCTCGCCTGCCGCACCGACGGAATCCGCTCGCCGGGCCGGTACACGCCCCGCTCGATCTGCGCCTGGAGATCGTCGGCCAGTTGTTCGTAACGCTTCACGCGCCTCCCTTTCAGCTTCCCTTCAGCAACACAGTTGCGATCCGCACTGTATGAATGGCCGAAACTGTACTCTTTTTTGAAGTGAACAGGTGTACACACAGAGGGACGGGGGCCGCGCGTACTCTGCACCCATCGACCCCGACACCCGCATCATGAAAAAGAAATCCGCCACCGCGCGCATCGAACCGTACACCCACCCGGCCGCCGGCTGGGGCGCGCTGAAAGCCGTCACGATCAACCTGATCAAGGAAAAGGTCGCCGGCGGCAACTACCGCACGCTGCTGCGCCAGAACCAGCCGGATGGCTTCGACTGCCCGGGTTGCGCGTGGCCCGACCGCCAGCACGCATCGACGTTCGAATTCTGCGAGAACGGCGTGAAAGCCGTGGCCGCGGAAGCGACGAGCAAGCGCGTGACGCCCGACTTCTTCGCCGCGCACACGGTGACCGAACTGCTCGAACAGTCGGATTTCGAGCTCGAACAGCATGGCCGGCTCACCGACCCGATGGTCTACGACGCGCAAACCGACCGCTACGTGCCGATCGCATGGGACGACGCGTTCGCGCTGATCGCGCGCCACCTGCGCGCGCTGCCCGACCCGAACCAGGCCGCGTTCTATACGTCCGGCCGCGCCAGCAACGAAGCCGCGTTCCTCTACCAGTTGTTCGTGCGCCTGTACGGCACCAACAACTTCCCCGACTGCTCGAACATGTGCCACGAGGCGACGAGCCGTGGGCTGCCGGCGTCGGTCGGCGTCGGCAAGGGCACGGTCACGCTCGACGATTTCGAGCATGCGGACACGCTGCTGATCTTCGGCCAGAACCCCGCGACCAACCACCCGCGGATGATGGGCGAGCTGCGCGAGTGCGCGAAGCGCGGCGCGACGATCGTGTCGATCAACCCGCTGAAGGAGCGCGGCCTCGAACGCTTCGCCGATCCGCAAAGCCCGCTCGAGATGCTGACGATGTCGGGCACGAAGATCGCATCGACGTTCATCCAGCCGACGATCGGCGGCGATTTCGCGCTGATCAAGGGGATGGCCAAGCGCGTGCTCGAACTCGACGACGCCGCGCGCGCCGCCGGTGCGCCGCGTGTGCTCGACACCGCGTTCATCGGCGAGCACACGGCCGGTTTCGACGCGTTCGCCGACGATCTGCGCGCCGAAAGCTGGTCCGCGCTGACGGCCGAAAGCGGCGTGCCGTACGAGCAGATCGACGCGCTCGCGCAGCTCTATGCGCGCAGCGAACGCGTGATCGCGACGTGGGGGATGGGCATCACGCAGCACAAGCATTCGGTCGCGACGGTGCAGATGCTGACCAACCTGATGCTGATGCGCGGCAACATCGGCCGCCCCGGCGCCGGCCTCTGCCCGGTGCGCGGTCATTCGAACGTGCAGGGCAACCGCACGGTCGGCATCGAGGAAAAGCCGTCGCAGGCGTTTCTCGACCGGCTCGGCCACGTGTTCGATTTCGAACCGCCGCGCCATCACGGCTACGACGTCGTCGAGACGATCGAAGGCATGCTCGACGGCCGCGTGAAGGTGCTGATCGGTCTCGGCGGCAACTTCGCGATGGCGACGCCCGACACGCCGCGCACGTGGGAAGGCATGCGCCGCTGCGAACTGTCCGTGCACATCACGACGAAGCTGAACCGCAGCCATCTGATCCACGGCCGCGACGCGCTGATCCTGCCGACGCTCGGCCGCACCGAGATCGACCTGCAGGACAACGTCGCGCAAGGCGTGACGGTCGAGGATTCGATGAGCATGGTCCACGTGTCGTACGGGATGAACAAGCCGGCTTCGCCGAACCTGATGTCGGAGCCCGCGATCGTCGCGCACATGGCGCACGCGCTGTTCGGCAGCGGCAAGATCGACTGGCTCGCGTACAAGGACGACTACGCGAAGATCCGCGATGCGATCGAGGCGACGCTCGACGGCTTCTACGACTACAACACGCGCATCGCGCGGCCCGGCGGCTTCCATCTGCGCGTGGCCTCGCGCGACCGCGAATGGGCCACGCCGACGGGCAAGGCGAACTTCATCGCGCACGCGCTGCCGACCGACACGCCGATCCAGCGTGCCCGCGCGCTGCACGGCGACCGGCTGATGACGCTGATGACGACGCGCTCGCACGATCAATACAACACGACTGTCTACGGGCTCGACGACCGCTACCGCGGCGTGTTCGGCCAGCGCCGCGTGGTGTTCGTCAACCGCGACGATCTCGCGATGCTCGGCCTGAAAGCCGGCGAATGGGTCGACATGGAAACCGTGTGGCACGACGGCATCGAGCGGCGTGCCGCGGGCTTCCTGCTCATCGAATACGACATCCCGCGCGGCTGCATCGGTGCGTACTACCCGGAAACCAATCCGCTCGTGCCGCTCGACAGCGTCGGCGACGTGTGCAACACGCCGACGTCGAAATCGGTGCCCGTGCTGCTGCATCGCGCGGCCGCGCCGGCCTCGATCGCCGCCTGACGGAGCACGCCGATGATCGTTCGTCCGCGCGAGCACTGGCTGCGGATGCTGCTCGTCTGGAACGGCTCGGTGCTGCCGACCATCCTGCCGCAGCTCGTGCTGACGCTCGCGATCAGCCTCGTCGCCGTGTGGGGCGGCGGCCGCGTGCTCGGCGAGAAGGTGCCGCTGAATCCGACGCCGTTCACGCTGATCGGCCTGACGCTCGCGATCTTCGCCGGGTTTCGCAACAACGCCAGCTACGAACGCTATCGCGAGGGCCGGCAACTGTGGGGCGGCGTGCTGACCGCCACGCGCACGCTGGTGTCGCAGGCGCTCTGCTATGGCGCGGTGGACCGTGACGACGCATCGCGCCGCGCGTTCGTGCGCACGGTCGTCGCATTCGTCTACACGCTCAAGCATCAACTGCGCGGCACCGATCCGGCCGCGGACCTGCGCGGGCTGCTCGACGGCGCTACCTATGCGCGCGTCGCCGCTTCCCGGTTTCGCCCGGTCGTCATCGTGCACGCGCTGCGCGAAGCGTTCGCCGCGCGCGCCGATGCGGGCCAGCTCGCCGACACGCGGCTGTGGATGCTCGATGCGCGCCTGGACGATCTCGTCGCGATGGTGAGCGGCTGCGAGCGCATCGCGTCGACGCCGATCCCGTTTTCATACGACGTGCTGCTGCACCGGACCATCTATGCGTATTGCGTGCTGCTGCCGTTCGGCCTCGTCGATTCGATCGGCGCGGCGACACCCTTCGTCAC
The DNA here is from genome assembly GCF_902832985.1 of Burkholderia sp. BCC0097. Lineage (NCBI taxonomy): Bacteria > Pseudomonadati > Pseudomonadota > Betaproteobacteria > Burkholderiales > Burkholderiaceae > Burkholderia > Burkholderia sp. BCC0097. Next base: position 999,054 of record NZ_CADFDM010000001.1, on the reverse strand, counting down.
GGTTTTCGTCGCCTATACGCTGATCGCGCTCGACGCGATCGCGCATGCGATCGCCGAACCGTTCGGCGACGGGCCGAACCATCTCGCGCTCGATGCGATGACGCGGCAGATCGAGCGCACGCTGCTCGAACTGAACCGCGAGCCGCTGCCGGCCGAGGTGACGCCCGGTCCGTCGTACCGCCTCACCTGACTCGCTTCACCTGACTCGCGCCGCTCAATCGCGGCGGCCGCGCAGGAAGCCGCCGTGCTCGGCGGTTGCGTCCGCGATCCGCCGCAGCAGCACGATGCCGTTCAGCAACGCCTGCGCCGCGTCGCCGTCGCGCGCGGCCATGCGACCGCCCAACAGGCGGGCCGCCGCGTCGCAGGTCTGTTCGAGCCGCGTGAAATCCGCCCGTGCGACGCGAGCGCGCACCACCGCCGCCACGCGGCGCGCGACCGGTTCGTGCGTGGCCAGTTCGGCAAGCGACAGCAGGCTGTCGCCGATTCCCCAGATCGCGAGCAGGTCGCGCATGTCGCGCTCGATCAGCGTCTGCGGCAGGCTGCCCGCGAAACCGAGCTCGCGCGCGAGACGGTCGGCCGTGCGGCTCAGCCACGCACTTGCGTGCCACGCCCCCGGATCGCGCGCGATCTCCGCCAGATCGCGACGCACTGCGCGGTGCAGACGCCGCCGGCTCGTGCCGGGATCGCCGGGAAACACCAGCGCGAAGATCAGCGCGCCGAACGCGATGCCGAGCATCGTCGCGAGCGCGCTGTTCAGGAATGCGGCGTCGCCGATGCGCGTCGTGTTGTCCGGCGACGTGAAATTCCAGAAGAAGATCGAGAACGCGCTGCCCATCGCGGCCGTGCGCGGATGACGCATCGCGATCCCGGTGCCGATCAGGAACACGCCGAGGATATAGGCGAGCATCTCGAAGCCCGACACCGCCGGCAGCAGGATGAAGTTGCAGACGACACCGGCTACCGCCGCGCATGCCGAGCCTTTCAGGAAGCCGATGGCCGCGCGCACCGAGTTGGGGCGGGTCGAGAACAGCGCGCCGACCACGGCCGTGATCGCGACGAACCCGCCGCCCGCCGGCCACGCGGTGAAGATCCAGATCGCCGACGCGGCCAGCACCGCGATGAACGCGCGGATGCCGTTGTGCCACGCGAGCACCGGATCGCGGTGGAACGCGTAGCGCACCCGCGAAGGCGGCAGTTCGGGCCGCTCGAGCAGCGCCTGGCTCGCGAAGGCGCGCTCGAACCCGCCGAGCAGCGCCGCCAGCCGATCGAGCGTGAGCAGGCGCGACGTGTCCGGCGCAGCCGGCGCGGCGGCCTCGGCACGCAGCGCATCGCCCACGCGTGCGCGCAGTGCGGCCATCCTCGGCTGCGCGTCGCCCGATGCGGCGATACCGTCGAGCACGCGCGCGACCTCGTCGACCAGCGGGTCCGACGCATCGTGCGCGCGCGCCGCGTGCTCGCGGATCGCCTGCGCCGCCGCTTGCGCCGTCAGCACGCCGAGCGCCGCCGCGCGCAAATGGCCGATCGCGCTGCGCACCGGCGGTGCGCCGGCCGCCGCATATTCCGCCGCGGTGTCGAGTTCGAGCGCGTCCGCGAACAGCCGGTGCACGGCCGCGCCGTTCGGCTCGCGGCGCAGCGCGCCCGCGCCGAGCGCCGCCGCCCGCTCGAGATAGCGCGCGAGCCGCGTCCGGACGTCCTGCAGCGGCGCGCCCGGCGCGAACACCGTGTCGAACAGCGCCGCGCACAGGATGCCGACCACGACGTATAGAAACCGCGCGACCGCGATATCGAATGCATGCAGCGGCGCCGATACCGCATCCATCGCGACGATCGCGGCCGTATAACCGGCGAGCACCGCCGCATACGCGCGAAAATTCCGCTGGAACGTCGCGACGCCCGCACACAGGCCGATCCACGCGGCAAGCGCCGGCAGGAACAGCTCGGGCGTCTGCGCGAACGCGCCGGTCAGCGCGAGCGCGACGGCCGCCCCGATCGCGGTGCCGAGAATCCGGTACTGGCTCTTCGACAGCCCCATCCCGCGGCTGCCCTGCGCGACGATCCACACGGTCGACGCGGCCCATTTCGGATCGTCGAGATTCATCCGGAACGCGATATAGAGCGCGAGCAGCGAGGCGGCCGTATTGCGGAGCGCGAAGGCAAGCGCGCCGGGCGGCAGCGCCGGGCGCGCGTCGCGCAGCGCGGCCCGGACGGCCGCGAGCGTCGGCATGCTGGGGAAGGCGAATTTCATGCGGCGAGCATACGGTCGCGCCCCGCGCGCCACTACGGGGCAGCGGCGGGATGCGTTATTGCAGCGGGCGGGATAATCGGCTCGACCTGCAGCGTTCCGGTCCGTGACGGTAAGATGCGCGCAGGCCGAACATTGAAACGAATCGCATGGACCTCGAGAGCATCCGGATATTCCTGCGCGTGGTGGAGCGCGGCAGTTTCACCGCCGCCGCCACGCAACTCGACATGCCGCTCAGCCGCGTGAGCCGCAAGATCAAGCAGCTCGAGGACGACCTCGGCGTCCAGCTGCTGTACCGCACGACGCGCCGCGTGTCCGTCACCGAAGCCGGGCGCGACTATTACGAACGCTGCCTGCGCGCCGAGGAGATCCTGCTCGACGCGGACCGCCAGGTGCGCGCGCTGCGCACGGAACCCGAAGGCACGCTGCGCGTGCTGGTGCCCTACGCGATCGGCCTGTTCGAACTGGAGCCGGCGCTCGCCGAGTTTCGCCGGCGCTACCCGCTGGTCCAGCTCGTGCTGATCTACGACAACAGCGCGCTCGACCTCGTCGAACACGGCTTCGACGTCGCGCTGCGCACCGGCGTGCTGAGCGATTCCGGCTATGTCGCGCGCTCGCTCGGCTGGTCGCACGCGAAGTTCGCGGCCAGCCCGCACTATCTCGACCGCGCGGGCCGGCCGCGCACGCCGCAGGATCTCGCCGATCACGACATCCTGTTCGTCGGCCGCGACACGCCGGGCCTGACGCTGCGCCTCACCAACGCCGCCGGCGACGTCGCCGACGTGCCGGTGCGGCCCGTGCTGATCTCCAACGAATCGGTCACGGTGCTGCGCCAGGCCGCGAGCGGCGGCGGCATCGCACTGATTTCGACCCACTTCACCACCCGGCGGCTCGAGAGCAACGAACTCGAAATCGTGCTGCCCGACTGGCATCGCACCGACGACGTCGAGCTGCACGCGCTCTACCCGAAGCGCGCGACGCTCGACAGCAAGGTGCGCGCGTTCGTCGAGTTCCTGACGGAAGTCTTCACCGCGTGGCGGACCGCGTCGCAGAGCCTGTAACCGATGCATGTCTGCTGCATTATTGCTGTGCAGGAAAGGAATTAATGAGCATGCGAGCGTTGATCGCCGCTCGCCGCATCGTTAGCCTGTGGCGATGAAAAATCACCACACACGCTACGGCGGCCACCTGAGCGCTGGCCGCCGACGCATCACGCGCGTCGCGCCTTCCTGACCGGCCGGCCCGCGTCCCGAAGCCCGTCACGGCTTCGCCATTCCGATTCACCGATCGAACCGTACACCGCACGCGACGGCACCCCTCGCCGGGCCGCCGTGCGGCGTGCGTGCATCCGTCCGTTGCGCGCTTCGCCGCGCGCCTGCACGTCGCGTGCAGGTGCGGCGAACGGCACGCGCCGTACGGCCTTCGTCCATCACGCAGGAACGCCATGTCCTGTCCCTCGTCTTCAGGCCCGCTGTCGGGCGGCCGGCTCGTCATCGGCACGATCGCGGTTTCGCTGGCGATGTTCATGAACGTGCTCGATTCGTCGATCGCGAACGTCGCGATCCCGACGATCTCGGGCGACCTCGGCGTGTCGGTCGACGAAGGCACGTGGGTAATCACGATCTTCGCAGCGGCGAACGCGGTGTCGATTCCGCTGACCGGCTGGCTCACGCAGCGCTTCGGCCAGGTACGCCTGTTCGTCACGTCGATCCTGCTGTTCGTGTTCGCGTCGTGGCTGTGCGGTATCGCACCGAACCTGCCCACGCTGCTCGCCGCGCGAATCCTGCAAGGTGCGGTGGCGGGGCCGCTCGCGCCGCTGTCGCAGGCGCTGCTGCTCGGCGCGTGGCCACGGCAGAAGTCGGCGACGGCGCTCGCGCTGTGGTCGATGACGGCGCTCGTCGGGCCGATCGCGGGGCCGTCGCTCGGCGGCTGGATCACGTACGACTACAACTGGTCGTGGATCTTCTACATCAACATTCCGGTCGGCTTCTTCGCGGCGGCCGTCACGTGGTTCGTGTTCCGCGATCGCGAATCCGCCACGCGCCGCCTGCCGATCGACACGGTCGGCCTGCTGCTGCTCGTGCTGTGGGTCGCCTCGCTGCAGATCATGCTCGACAAGGGCAAGGATCTCGACTGGTTCAACTCGCCCGTCGTCGTCGCGCTGGGCATCGTCGCGCTGATCGGCTTCGCGTTCTTCCTCGTATGGGAACTGAACGAAGCCAATCCGATCGTCGACCTGCGCCTCTTCACCCAGCGCAATTTCGCGGGCGGCACGATCGCGATCTCCGTCGCGTACGGGATGTTCTTCGGCACGCTCGTGCTGCTGCCGCAATGGATGCAGGGCTATCTCGGCTACCGCGCGGTCGATTCGGGGCTCGCCACCGCGCCGCTCGGCGTGTTCGCGATCCTGCTCACGCCGGTCATGGGGCGCCTGCTGCCGCGCACCGATCCGCGCTATATCGCGACGCTCGCATTCGTCGGCTTCGCGGTCGTGTTCATGATGCGCACGACGTTCTACACCGACGTGTCGCACTGGGATCTGGTACTGCCGACGCTGCTGCAAGGCATTCCGATGGCGATGTTCTTCGTGCCGCTGACGTCGATCATCCTGTCCGGGCTGCCGCCGGAAAAGATTCCGGCCGCGGCCGGCCTGTCGAATTTCGGCCGCACGTTCTGCGGCGCGGTGGGCACGTCGCTGATCAGCAATGCGTGGAACGACCGCACGATCCTGCACCACGTGCGGCTCACCGAACAGGCGAGCGTCACCAATCCGGTCTTCACGCAGCAGCTCGACACGACCCGTTCACTGCTGCACCTGAGCCCCGATTCGGCGCTCGCGTTCTTCAATGCGTCGGTCGATTCGCAGGCGGCCGTGATGGGCTTGAACGACATCTTCTACGTGTCGGCGATCATCTTCATCGCGATCATTCCGCTCATCTGGATCACGAAACCGGCGCGCTCGGGTGGCGGCGATGCCGATGCGGCGGCGGCCGGCGCGCATTGACCGGATGCGCTGCGGCGCCGCCCCCGCGCCCCGCGCGCCTGGGCTCGCGCCGCCACCGGCGGGCGTAATAAAGACTTGCAATCGATACAGGCGGAAACGTCAACAGTCCGTGCCCGCGCCGCGTTTTTTCGTCATGCGCTCACGATTCCGGAGCGCAACGACAGGAGAAAACACCATGCGAGCTCTCACCCGCCAAATCGCGATCGCGGCCACCCTGATGTCGGTGCTGACCGGCGCCGCGTTCGCCGACACGCCGTGGCAACAGGCGCATCCGCGCCGCGAAGAGGTCAACCAGCGCCTCGCGAACCAGAATCGCCGCATCCATCACGAAGTGAAGGAAGGCGAGATGTCGCACGCCCAGGCCGCGCGCCTGCACCGCGACGACCGCAAGATCCGCCGGGAAGAGCGGGACATGGCCGCGCAGGATCACGGCCACATCACGAAGAGCGAAAAGCACGTGCTGAACCAGCAGGAAAATGCGGTCGGCAACAAGATCGGCCAATAACGACGACAACACCGGCAAGCGCCCATTCGCCACCACTTGAAACGCCCGCTGTCGCGATGCGGCAGCGGGTGCTTGTCCTGGTTGTGTATCGAATCGTTTCAACGCGCCGACGGCGTCGAATGCTGCGGGTATACTCCGTCGTCAGCCGCCTGCCGTCTCGTCGTCCGTCAAAAACGGCCCGATTCCGGGCGGTTTCGTCGCGAAGCTTCGCGTTTCGCCACCCCGCGCCCCAGCCTCGATACGAGATACCCGACGACCGACCATGAAACGATTCCTGCTGCTCCTGCCCGCCGCCCTGCTCACCGCCTGCGGTTCCGCCCCCTCGTCCGACTCGGCCAGCTCGGGTGCCGCACCGATGATCTACGTGTCGTCGCAACGTCCGGCCTACGCGGTCGCGAACTGCCTCGACGACCGCCTGTCGGGCACCGAACAATCGCAGCACAACGGCGTGACCGATATCTCCGTCGGCTCGAATTCGTACTTCGTCACGCTGACGCCGTCGGGCAACGGCTCGGTGATCAAGGTCGTGCGCGGCTCGGGCAACGAACCGGCCGAGGAAGCGATGCGCTTCGCGGTCGCCCGCTGCGCGATCTGATCCGAACCCGCCGATGCCGGGTGCCCGCCCGGCTCGCTCGTGCGCGCCAACCCGCCGGCGCGCCTGCCGAATATTTTCATCCGGGCGGCCGTCGATGAGAGAATCGCACCCACGATTCCCTTTCAACGGAGCCCGCATGAAGCACCTGCTGTCCCGGCTGTTCGTCAGCGCCGCGCTCGTCGCGCTTGTTCCGGCGCTGCCGGCGCAAGCAGCCACGCCGCCCGGCATCTTCGTCGTCGCCACGCAGCTCGGCGAATTCACGACCCTCGACCCGAGCGGGATCTACGAGCTGGTGCCGTCCGAATACGTCGCGAACACCTACGAACGGCTGGTACGCGTCGACCTGAAGGACCCGACGCGCTTCGACGGGCAGATCGCGCAATCGTGGACGGTCGGCGCCGACGGCATGACCTACACGTTCAAGCTGCGCCCGGGCCTCATGTTCCATTCCGGCAATCCGGTCACCGCTGACGACGTCGCGTGGTCGCTGCAGCGCACCATCCTGCTCGACAAGGGGCCGGCCGGCGTGCTCGCCGATCTCGGCCTCACGAAGGCGAACGTCACGCAGAAGGTGCGCGTGGTCGATCCGCAAACCGTCGTGCTCGAAACCGACCGCAAGTACGCGCCGAGCTTCGTGCTCAACGTGCTGAGCGCGTGCCCGGCCTCGGTCTTCGACAAGAAGCTGCTGCTGTCGCACCAGCAAGGCAACGATTTCGGCAGCGGCTGGCTGCGCACCAACGATGCGGGCTCGGGCCCGTACCAGCTCGTCAAGTGGACGCCGAACGAAACCATCGTGCTGCAGCGCTTCGACAAGTACCGCACGCCGTACCCGATGAAGCGCGTGGTGCTGCGCCACGTGCCCGAAGCCTCCGCGCAACGGCTGCTGCTGGAGAACGGCGACGCCGACGCCGCGCGCAACCTGAGCCCCGACAGCCTCGCCGCGCTGTCGAAGGCCGGCAAGATCAAGGTCGCGTCATGGCCGGTGTCGGCCCTGCTGTACCTGAGCCTGAACACGAAGAACCCGAACCTCGCGAAGCCCGAGGTGCAGCAGGCGATGAAATGGCTCGTCGACTACGACGGCATCCAGCGCAACATCGTCAGTACCACCTACAAGGTGCATCAGACCTTCCTGCCCGAAGGCTTCCTCGGCGCATCGAACGCGCGGCCGTACAAGCAGGACGTCGCGAAGGCGAAGGCGCTGCTCGCGAAGGCCGGCCTGCCGAACGGTTTCGACGTGACGATGGACATGCCGAACGACTATCCGTACCTCGAGATCGCGCAGGCGCTGCAGGCGAACTTCGCGCAGGGCGGCATCCGCGTGAAGCTGATCCCGGGCGACGCGAAGCAGGCGATCGGCAAGTACCGCGCGCGCCAGCACGACATCTTCGTCGGCGAATGGTCGCCCGACTACATGGACCCGAACAGCAACGCGCGCGGTTTCGCGTGGAATCCGGACAACTCGGACCAGTCGCCGACCAAGATGCTCGCGTGGCGCAACAGCTGGGACATTCCGCAACTGACGAAGGACACCGAGGCCGCGCTCGTCGAGCCGTCGCCGGCGAAGCGCGCGCAGCGTTACGAAGCGCTGCAGAAGGCCGTGCTCGCGAACTCGCCGTTCATCATCATGTTCGAGAAGGTCGTGCAGGTCGCCACGCGCCCCGGTGCGACCGGGCCGGAAATCGGGCCGATCAACGACCTCGTGTCATACCGGACGCTCGCGAAGTAATCGCCCCGGCCTGCCCGCGTGGCCACGCCGCCGCGCGGGTAATCGCCGCGGGCCGCCGTACCGGCGCCGGGCCTGCGCCGGCACGGCACCCGGCGGCGATCTACAATGACCGGCACCGCGCGGCGACCGCGCCGGGCACACGTAACGGGACCACAACATGCATTCGAGCGAGCACGCAGTGTGCGTGGCGATCAACGACAACAACCGCGCGTGGTACGAAATGCTCGTGCCGTTCCTGCTGTCGCTGCGGCACGCCGGCTACGACGGGCGGATCGCGGTGATCGGCTACGGGCTGTCCGAACGCAAGCGGCAGATTCTCGCGGGCCAGTCGGTCGACGTGATCGACGCGTCGGGCGCCTACGCGCTGCCGGTCGGCCGCTTCATCGAGGCCGCCGGGTATTGCGCGCGCCATCCGCAAATCCGCAAGCTCGCGCTGTACGACGCGGACATCTGGTTCTGCGCGCCGCAGTTCGACCTGTTCTCGCAGATCGGCGACGACCGGCTCCACGTGTGCCCCGACCCGCTGTTCTGCACGTTCGTCGTCACGCCGCTGATCGGCGAGCGACGCGACCATCACTGGCGCCTCGTCGTCGACGAGGTCAACGCGCGCCACGGCGGTGCGCTGCAAGCCGGGCTCGTCGCCGGGACCGCCGACGCATGGGCGCGTTATGCGGACCATCTGCGCGACTGCCTCGCCCGCGTCGGCACCGATTTCCAGGAATGCTTCGGCATCGATACGACGTTCCTGCATCTGTGGAGCGCGCAAGGCGAAACGGCGTTGCTCGATCCGGTCCAGAACTTCGTCAGCAAGTACGGCATCCACGAATCGTTCGATTCAGCCACTGGCACGACGACACTCAGGTATCACGGCGAGCCGATCCGCGCGCTGCACATGACCGGCGACATCCGCTTCCTCGACCGGTGGCGCTACTACGCGAACCACACCGACGCCGCGCTGCGCGACGGCACGCCGTTCGCGCTGTCCGACGGCACGCCGGCGCCGTCCGATGCACTCGCCGCACGCATCGCGGCGGCGGATTACGTGCGATCGGCCGGGCTGACCGTTACGTCCGCCGCGCTCGAGACAAGCGCGGGCGCCTATCTGCAGGCGCTCGACGAACCGGGCGGCACGATGCTCGTCGGCAGCGGGAACCACGAAGTCGTGTTCACCGCGACCCGCGACATCGCGCGGCTGAACGTCTACGTCACGCATCCGTCCGGTTCGCCGTCGCCGCTGCTGTGCGAGGTGCTCGTCGACGGCCACGCGCAGCGCAAGGGCACCGAACTGATGGCGCATTTCTGGTACCAGGTGGCGACCGGCGCCGTCGTCACGCTGCGCGCGACGAGCCTCGGCGGCCAGCAATGCAACGCGATCTGGCGGCTGCGCGAAGCGCCGGACATGCGGCAGTAAGCGGCCGGCCCGCACCCGTTCAATTGAACGCCGCCCATACCAGGTACGCATTCAGCCCGACGATCACGACCGTCGCCGCGCCGGCGACGATCCGCAGCGGCATCCGCATCGCGTAGGCGCCCATCACGTCTTCACGCGCCGACAGTATCAGCAGCGCGATCATCGGCATCGGCAGCACGAAACTCAGCACGACCTGGCTGGCCACCATCGCCCGCGTGACGTCGCAGCCGAGCGCGACCACCACGAACGCGGGCACGATCGTCACCGCGCGCCGCAGCCAGATCGACATGCGGCGCCGGATGAAGCCCTGCATCACGACCTGCCCCGCCATCGTGCCGACCACCGAGCTCGACACGCCGGAGGTCAGCAGCGCGACGAGAAACAGCGCGCCGGCCGCCGGCCCGAGCACCGGGATCAGCGTGTGATACGCGTCGCCGATGTCGGTCATGCCCGGCGCGGCCGCATGAAACGCCGACGACGCCATCATCACCATCGCGAGATTCACGAACCCGGCGAGCCCGAGCGCAATCACGACCTCGCGGTTCGAGAAACGCACGAGCCGCCGCCGCTCTCCGTCGTCGCGCGGCGCGGTGCGATCCTGCGTGAGGCCCGAATGCAGATACAGCGTGTGCGGCATGATCGTCGCGCCGATGATGCCGACCGCGATAGTCAGCGCCGCGTGATCCGGTATCTGCGGGACCACCAGATGGAACGCGGCCGCGTGCCAGTCCTGCGGCGCGATCAGCAGTTCGCCGAGATAGCACGCGCCGATCACGCCGACCAGCGCGGCGATCGCCGCTTCGAGGGGCCGGAAGCCGCGTTTCTCGAGCGCGAGGATCGCGCAGGTCGCGAGCGCGGTCGCGATCATCCCCGCGAACAGCGACAAATGGCACAACAACCCGAACGCGAGCGCGCCGCCGAGGAATTCGGCGAGATCGGTCGCCATCGCGGCGATCTCGGATGCGATCCACATGCCCCACACGATCGGCGCGGGGAAACGGTCGCGACACAGTTCGGCGAGATTGCGGCCGGTCACGATGCCGAGCTTCGCCGACATCGCCTGGAACAGCATCGCGATCGCGTTCGCGGCCAGCACGACCCACAGCAGCCGGTAGCCGTATGCGGCGCCGGCCTGGATGTTGGTCGCGAAGTTGCCGGGGTCCATGTAGCCGATCGACGCGATCACGGCCGGGCCGATGAACGGCAACAGCGCGGCGACGCCGGTGCTGCGCCCTTCGAGCGCGGCGCGCACCGCGCCGTCGGTGGGCTCGGTGGACAGGCCCGGCAGCGCGAGGCCGTCGGCTGGTTTGCTCGGGACGGGAATCATGGTGGAAGTCCGTTCGAATGAGGAAAGCCGATTCGGGGCTCGCGGCCTGCCACAGCAGCAAGCCGCATGCCGGCCACGACGAGACGCCGACCGCGTTACAGCGGCACGACGTCGGGACGATTGCGCGGAAACTGCGCGATCACGTCCGGCGCGACGTTCAGGTGCGCCTCGACGAGCTGCGGCGGCGTATGCGCGAGCCAGTCGGACAACGACACCTCCGCATAGCGGTCGGTCTTGAAGATCTCGAGGAACACGAGGTCGGTCTGGCCGGTGTTCTGCACGTAGTGGCCGAGGCTCTTCTTTACATAGCCGACGTCGCCCGCGCGGAAATCGGCCGTCTGCGCCTTCGGCCCCGTGTCGAACACGGTCATCCGCGCCTCGCCCTGCAGGTAGTACTGCCATTCGTCGGCGTTCGGGTGCCAGTGCAGCTCGCGCATGCCGCCCGGATGCACGGTGACGAGCGCCGCCGCGACGGTCGTCGACACGTTGAAGTTGGTGCTGTCCGCGATCCGCACCTCGCCGCCGCGCGTCTTCCTGACCGGCTTCATGTCGCCGAGCGAAAAGATGAACGGATGCGGCGGCGCACCGGCCGATGCGGCCGACGCGCGCTGCGCGTCCGCGAGCGGGCCCGGCTCGTCGCCCTGGAAGATCCACAGGTTGTCGAGCGGCACGTTCCTGAACGCGTCGGCCGGCACGCCGAAGTTGAGCGCGAGCACGTCGGGCGGCGTATGCGCGATCCAGTCGGTCAGCAACAGCGTGTTGAATTCCGATGCGCGACCGTTATCGAACGCCAGCAGGAATTCCGCGCCGTCGCTGCCGAGGCCCTGCAGCGAATGCGGCAGGCCGGGCGGGAAATACCAGAGATCGCCGGTCTTGACGTCCTGCACCGACGGGCGCCCGAGTTCGTCGAGCACCGTGATCCGGCAGCGGCCGTCGAGCATGATGGCCCACTCGGCCTGCTGGTGCCAGTGCATCTCGCGAATGCCGCCGCGCGTGAGCCGCATGTTCACGCCGGAAATGGTTTCGGAAATCGCGAAATCGTCCTGCGTCACTTCGCGCGCCCACCCGCCATTCTGAATGCGTTTATGGGCATTATTGAAAGACGCCCAGAATAACGGCATCCCGTTGATATCGGTGGCCGGCGGATCCTGAAAAGACGGGAATTGATTGGCGATGGCCGGATTTTTAGGCCCCGGGTCGGTCAGGCTCTGACGGTTGCGCGCATTCATCGCGCCTTCCGGCGGGCTGTCCGGATTACCGAACGAAGCGGCCTTCGCCGTTACCGCAATACCCGCCGCCGCAATGGCGCCGGCCGTACTCGTCAACATCTTGCGTCGAGAAAGATTCGTCATGATTTCCTCTTCGTTTTAGCAATCGTGAGAATTTCCATTACGGAATATTTGCCGTTTTTCGAATTACAGAAAATCGAACACCCGGTGACGCAAGTTAAATCCATATTCATCAAAAAATTAAATGAATTATTAACCTGAATTAATGATTAAATCTGATCGGCTTTAATTTTGTAATTATTGCGATGCAGCAGGCGGATGAATGGCGAGGAAAGGAAATCGATAGGCGCACCGCGCGATGGCGGCCCAATGCCATCGATTCGGGTGGTCTGGCGCGCAATCCGGAACCGAAAAATGCGGAGGCGCCGGCTTTCACCTGCCCGGCCCGGACCGGGTCCGCGTCACTCCCGCGTCACTCCCGCGGCATGTCGGCGAGTTGCTGCGCGGCGAAGCGCAATCCGCCGAGAACGCGTTCGGCGATCCTCGCCGGAAACCCGGCCGGCAGCGCCGCGCCGACCGATTCGATCACGTGCGGCGTCATCGCAATGAGTCGTTCGATGATCGGTGTCGCGATATCGCCAAGCAGGCAATGTTCGGCCATCGCAGTGAAGTGTCGACGCGTGATGTCGCGCATCGCATAGTGCTTGCGCTTGCCGTGCACGGCCATCGCGAGCTTCGCCTTGTGCCACGACCACTGGTTCGCGCCATCTCCCTCGACCGGCCAGATCGACATCACGTCGTAGAGCGGCGTCAGACGGAAGCGGCCGCCCGGCAGCAGGCGCAGGCTGAAGTTCTTCGCATGCCCGTCCGGTGCGGCGAGCATCCAGAACACCACCAACGCGGTGAACAGCGTGTCGAGGTCGGCCTGCGCCGTTTCCGACCGGCGGAGGATGCCGGCCAGATCGGGCACGCCGGGGCCGCCCTGCGATTCATATTTCAGATGCGGCGGCACGCCGAGCGCCTGGCAAAAATCCTCTTGCGGCAAGCGCAACAACCATCCGCCATCACGATGCAGCGCGCGATCGAAGCGCGCGACCGACAGCACCTTGTGTTCGCCGAAACGCACGATGTCGGCATCCGCCGTCGGCAAGCCGAACGCGCGCAGGATCGCGAGGCACAGCCACTCGTTTTCGACGGATGTCGTCAGATCCGCACGCTTGTTGCCGACCAGCCCGAGCGGCAACTTGAGGATATGCGTGGTCGGCGTCGCGCCATGCGGACGCATCCATCGCCCGTCGTGAAACAGCAGCGCGGTCTTTTCCTGCGCGCCGGCCAGCGACAGGCGGAAGTCGTCGTCGTCCTGCGCACTGCCCGCCGCTCCGCTCGCCTGATCGAGCACACGCGCCACGTCGTCGTCGGACAACGGCGTACCGTCGATCCGGTCATGGCCGGTTGGGGTTTCATCCTCGCCGAGCAACTGCACCGCGCCGACGCAGTCGCGGCCGAGCGCGGCGAGCAGATCGAACGGCTCGGTCGTCGCCGTGCCGAACCGCGACGCAAGCCGCCGACGAATCGCGTCGCTGTCGGGCAGCAGATTATCGAAGTAGTGATTGACGCGCTCGCCGCGCAAAGGCGCATCGCCGACGCCGAACGGCAGCGACAACGACAGCGGGCGGCCGGCATCCGACTGTTTCCAGCGGGCGTCGTACAGCAGCTCCATGTCGCCGCGCGCGGGAATCCGCCAGATTCCGACCCGCACGCCGTTGGCCCAGATCGAGAGCGCGCGGCTGTGCGATTTGCGTCCCATCGATTACCACTCGACGTCGGCGGCGTCGCGCCCGTCCTTCGTGCGGATGCTGAGCTCGAGACCGTACAGCGCGGTCAATTCGAGCAACCGCTTGAGCGACAGGCTTTCGGTGCGGGTCGTTTCGAGCGACGACAGGCGCGATTGGCCGACGCCGATGCGCGCCGCCGCTTCGGCTTGCGTCAGCCCCTTGGCCTGACGCGCGGACGACAGGATTTCGCCCAGTTGAGCAGGGGTATTGACGATGAGATTCACGGTGGAGGTCCTGTATGCGGTCCATGCAGTATATCTCTGACAGGCATAAACGCAAATTATCTCTGACAGAGATAAACGCAAAATATTCCTGTCAGAAATATTTTTACACACCTGTGCGTTGCTCCCCCGTCGTTGCGCCCCTATCGCCCACTGCCACCCCATAGTTTTTATCCGCTGGCGCGAATGATTTTGGCTTTGTCAGATAGATGACATCCAATCATCAAATGACAACGATCTAACAGTGCGATGACCTGTGCCTTCGCCCATACCGTCGAATCCCGCTTTGCCGAACTGACGCCGACCGCGAAACGCATCGCGAGCTACATGCTTGCGAATCTCGATCGGCTCGGCCTCGAAACCGCCGACCAGATCGCGCAGCAAACCGGCACCAGCGGCATTTCGGTCGGGCGTTTCCTGCGCAGCGTCGGTTACCGGAATCTCGACGACCTGAAACGCGAACTGCGCGGCGGCGGTGACCGCCCGTGGATGATCACCGACCGACTCGACGAGTACCGCCGCGCCACCGCCACGCCAACGACCGTCGGCGAGCGCGACGGCCATCGCGGCGGCGGCTCGCTCGCGTCGTCGCTCGAGCGCGAACTCGACGCGATCCGCCACGTGTACCGGCTCGCCGAAGAACCGGTGTTCGCGCAGGTCGCGGACCGGATCGCGCATGCCGATGCCGTCTTCATTCTCGGCATCCAGTCGACCCGCGGCATCAGCAACGCGTTCAGCAGCTACCTCGAATACCTGCGCCCGCGCGTGTTCTATTCCGACGGCCAGTCGGGCTCGTACGTCGATTCGCTGAATTCGGAGTTCGAACGGCCGTACTGCATCGTCACCGACACGCGCGCCTATTCGCGCAGCGCGCGCCGCTATTGCCAGGCGGCCGCCGAACGCGGCCAGCCGTTCGCGCTCGTCACCGATCTGTATTGCCCGTGGGCGCGCGAGTGGCCGGCCGACCTGCTGCAGGTGAAGACCGACGTCGGCCAGTTCTGGGATTCGCTCGCGCCGCTCACCTGCCTGTTCAACCTGCTGATCACCGCCGTGGTCGATCGCCTCGGTCCCGCGATCGACCGGCGCGTCGCGCGCAACCGCGAACTGCAGCGCACGTTCGACCAATTCGAATCCTGAGCAAACCGGACCGCCGATGAACCCTCACCGCCTCGTCGAAATCACGCCCGCCACGCATCGCGTGGAGATCGATCTCGTCTACGCGACCGAGCGCAACCTGACCGGCAAGCCGATCTACCGCCACGCGCACTGTCTGCTGCTCGAGCCGGCCGAAACCGCGCTGCGCCGCGCGGTGGACGTCGCCGTGCAAGCCGGCTTCACGCTGCGTATCTACGACGCGTACCGGCCGCCGCAGGCGCAGCAGGTGCTGTGGGATTTCCTGCCGGACCCGAACTTCGTCGCCGATCTCGGCCGCGGCTCGAACCACAGCCGCGGCACCGCGCTCGACCTGACGCTCGTCGGCACGAATGGCGAGCCGCTCGACATGGGCACCGGCTTCGACGAGATGGTGGCCGCGTCGGGCCACTTTCACGCGGGGTTGCCCGAGCACGTGCAACGCAACCGGCTGCTGCTGCTCGGCGTGATGCACGCAGCCGGCTTCGCCCACATCGACAGCGAGTGGTGGCACTACGAGCTGCCTGGCTCGCACGCGCTGCCGCAGATCGACAACGCGGCGAGCGGCCCGTGGCGCCTGATGTAACGACGCCGCACGCCCCCTTTTCATGCAGGTTCACGTTCAACGACTCAAACGACAGATGGAGATGCGCCCATGAAATTCCCGACTTCCCGGCTCGTCGCGGCGCTGGCCGCCGTGTCCCTGTGCGCCGCCGTGCCGCTTTCCGCCGCCCATGCGGAAACGCCGAAGGACATGTTCGTGATGGCCACGTTGCTCGACGAATTCACGACGCTCGATCCGGGCGAGATCTACGAACTGGTGCCGGAGGAATACGTCGCGAACACGTACGACCGGCTCGTGCGCGTCGACTTGCGCGATCCGTCGAAATTCAACGGCGACGTCGCGCAGTCGTGGACCGTGAGCCCCGACGGCCTGACCTATACGTTCAAGCTGCGCCCGGGCCTCAAGTTCCACTCGGGCAATGCGCTGACGGCCGACGACGTCGCGTGGTCGATCCAGCGCGCGGTGCTGCTCGACAAGGGGCCGGCCGCGGTGCTGACCGGCATCGGGCTCACGAAGGCCAACGTCGCGGCGAACGTGAAGAAGCTGGACGACCAGACGGTATCGATCACGACCGACCACAAGTACGCGCCGACCTTCGTGCTCAACGTGCTCGGCTCGTGGCCCGCGTCGGTGCTCGACAAGAAGCTGCTGCTGTCGCACCAGCAGGGTAACGATTTCGGCAACGCGTGGCTGAAGACCAACGAGGCCGGCTCCGGTGCGTACAAGCTCGTCAAGTGGGCGGCCGGCGACAGCGTCGTGCTGCAACGCTTCGACGGCTACCGGCTGCCGCTCGCGATGAAGCGCATCGTGCTGCGCCACGTGCCCGAAGCGGCAAGCCAGCGGCTGCTGCTGGAAAACGGCGACGTCGACGCGGCACGCGACCTGAGCCCCGACGATCTCGCGTCGGTCGTGAAATCGGGCAAGGCGAAAGTCACGGCCTCGCCGCAGGCGACGCTGCTGTATCTCGGCCTGAACACGAAGAACCCGACGCTCGCGAAGCCCGACGTGCAGGAAGCGCTGAAGTGGCTGGTCGACTATGCGGGCATCCAGGCCAACGTCGTGAAGACGACCTACAAGGTGCACCAGACCTTCCTGCCCGAAGGCTTCCTCGGCACGCTGAATTCGAACCCGTACAAGCTCGACGTCGCGAAGGCGAAGGCGCTGCTCGCGAAGGCCGGCGTGCCGAACGGCTTTTCGGTGACGATGGACGTGCGCAACGACTATCCGTACACGGAGATCGCGCAGGCCGTGCAGGCGAACTTCGCGCAGGCCGGCGTCAAGGTGCAGTTGATCCCCGGCGACAACAAGCAGACGCTCGCGAAATACCGCGCACGCCAGCACGACATCTACATCGGCGAATGGTCGGCCGACTACATCGACCCGCACAGCAACGCGCAGGGTTTTGCCTGGAACCCCGACAACGGCGACAAGTCGAGCTATAAAATGCTGGCCTGGCGCAACAGCTGGGACATTCCGCAACTGACGAAGGAAACCGACGCCGCGCTCGCCGAGCCGACCGCCGCGCAACGCGCGCAGCGGTACCAGGCGATGCAGAAGGAGATGCTCGCGCGCTCGCCGTTCGTGATCATGTTCGAGAAGGTCGCGCAGGTCGCGACACGACCCGGCGTGAGCGGCCTCGAAGTCGGTCCGATCAACGATCTCGTGTCGTACCGTCACCTGAAGAAGCAATAAGGTTCACCGCATGTCGACTCCCGCCTCCTCCCTCGAAGCACTGCGCACGCTGCCCGCGCGGCGCCCGGCCGTACGCTGGGCGCTGCGCGTGCTGCGCTGGGCGGTCACGCTCGCCGTCACGTTCGCGGGGCTGCTCGCGCTGACGTTCGTGATCGGCCGCAAGGTGCCGATCGATCCCGTGCTCGCGATCCTCGGCGATCGCGCGTCGGCCGAAGCGTATGCGGCCGAACGTATCGCACTCGGCCTCGACAAGCCGCTCGTCACGCAATTCCTGATCTATGCGCGCGACGTGCTGCACGGCAATCTCGGCATGTCGCTGCTGACCGCGAACCCGGTGCTCGACGACATCAAGCGCGTGTTTCCGGCCACGCTCGAACTCGCGACGATCGCGACGTTGATCGGGATCGCGATCGGCGTGCCGCTCGGCGTCGCGGCCGCGGTGAAGCACAACCGGCCGATCGATCACATCGCGCGCTTCGTCGGCCTGATCGGCAATTCGGTGCCGGTGTTCTGGCTCGGGCTGATGGGGCTGCTGCTGTTCTACGCAAGGCTGCACTGGGTCGGCGGCCCCGGCCGGCTCGATCCCGTGTACGACGGGATGGTCGACCCGCGCACCGGCAGCCTGCTGATCGACGCGGCGCTCGCGGGCGAGTGGGACGTGTTCCGCAACGCGGTGTCGCATATCGCGCTGCCGGCCGCGATCCTCGGCTACTACTCGGTCGCGTACCTGAGCCGGATGACCCGCTCGTTCATGCTCGACCAGTTGAGCCAGGAATACATCGTCACCGCGCGCGCGAAGGGCCTGTCGGAGCGGCGCGTGATCTGGCGGCATGCGTTCGGCAACATCGCGGTGCCGCTGCTCACCGTGATCGCGCTCACGTACAGCAACCTGCTCGAAGGCTCGGTGCTGACCGAGATCGTGTTCGCGTGGCCCGGGCTCGGCTCGTACCTGACCGGCGCGCTGCTGAACGCCGACATGAGCGCGGTGCTCGGCGCGACGCTCGTGATCGGCGCGATGTTCATCACCGTCAACCTGCTGACCGACGCGCTGTACCGCGTGTTCGATCCGCGTGCGCGCTGAGGGCGGCTTCGACATGACCGTTTCCCTCCCGTTTCCTTCACCGTCCATGCCGAAGGCTACCCGACCATGAATGCCGCACCGCTCACGCTGCGCGCGTGGCTGCTTTCCGATGCGCCCGCGTCGCGCGCGCAGGCCGCGTTCGGCCTCGCCTACCGCCGCTGGCGCCGTTTCGCGGCCAATCCGCTCAACCTGTTCGGGCTCGCGATCCTGCTGGCGCTGGTCGTCGTCGCGATCGTCGGCCCGCTGATCATGCCGCACGATCCGCTGCGTCAGGTGCTGTCCGATCGCCTGCTGCCGCCCGGCTCCGCGTCGCACTGGCTCGGCACCGACCAGCTCGGCCGCGACATCCTCTCGCGAATGATCGCCGGCTCGCGCCTGACGCTCGGCATCGCGCTGCTCGTCGTCGTGATCGTGGTGCCGATCGGCCTGTTGATCGGCACCACCGCCGGCTATTGCGGCGGCTTCGTCGACAGCGTGCTGATGCGCATCACCGACATCGCGCTCGCGTTCCCGAAGATCGTGCTCGCGCTCGCCTTCGCGGCCGCGCTCGGGCCCGGCGTGATCAACGCGGTCGTCGCGATCTCGATCACCGCGTGGCCGGCATACGCACGGCTCGCGCGCGCCGAAACGATCCGCATCGCGCAGGCCGACTACATCCATGCCGCGCGGCTGCAAGGCGCGTCGGGCCCGCGCATCCTGCTGCGCTACATCATGCCGCTGTGCATGTCGTCGGTGATCGTGCGCGCGACGCTCGACATGGCCGGCATCATCCTGACCGTCGCGGGCCTCGGCTTTCTCGGCCTCGGCGCGCAGCCGCCGAGCCCCGAGTGGGGCTTCATGGTCGCATCGGGCCGCAACGTGCTGCTCGACGCATGGTGGGTCGCGACGCTGCCCGGCATCGCGATCCTGCTCGTCAGTCTCGCGTTCAACCTGCTCGGCGACGGGCTGCGCGACGTCTTCGACCCTCGCCACGGAGCCTGACATGCCGATGCATTCCACCCCCGCGCCCGCGCCGCTCTGCGAGATCGACGGCCTGAAGATCGGCTTTCGCGGGCACGACGGCGTCGTCACCGACGCGGTGCGCGACCTGTCGCTGACGCTCGCGCCCGGCGAGCGGCTCGGCATCGTCGGCGAATCGGGCTCCGGCAAGTCGCTGACGGGTCGCGCATTGCTCGGCCTGCTGCCCGACGCCGCGCGCTGGTCGGCGCGCACGATGCGCTTCGCGGGCCAGGATCTGCTCGCGATGTCCGCGAGCGAACGCCGGCGCCTGTGCGGCAGCCAGATGGGGATGATCCTGCAGGACCCGAAGTATTCGCTGAACCCGGTGATGACCGTCGCGAAGCAGATGGGCGAAGCGTTCCGGCGGCACGAGCCGGGCTTGCGCGGCCGCGCGCTGCGCGAGCGGATCGTCGAGGCGCTCGCGGCCGTGCAGATCCGCGACCCGGCGCGCGTCGCCGATGCGTATCCGCACGAACTGTCGGGCGGCATGGGCCAGCGCGTGATGATCGCGATGATGGTGTCGACCGGCCCGCGCCTGCTGATCGCCGACGAGCCGACCTCCGCGCTCGACGTCGCGGTGTCGATGCAGGTGCTCGCGGTGCTCGACGCGATGATCGCGCGGCACGACACGGGCCTGATGTTCATCAGCCACGACCTGCCGCTCGTGATGTCGTTCTGCGATCGCGTCGCGGTGATGTATGCAGGCCGCGTAGTCGAGACCTGCGCCGCGCGCGACTTGCGCGATGCGACGCATCCCTATACGCGCGGGCTGCTCGCGGCGAACCCGCCGCTCGCGAACCCGCCCGACGAACTGCCGGTGCTGCGGCGCGACCCGGCGTGGCTCGACGCCGCCGCGCCCGCGCCGAGCTCACACGACCCGCAGGAGGCCGCACGATGATCGACGTCGATCACGTATCGATCCGTTTCCCGACCCGCACGGGTCACGTCGACGCCGTGCGCGACGCGAGCTTCGCGGTGCGCGACGGCGAAGTGTTCGGGCTGGTCGGCGAATCGGGTTCCGGCAAGTCGACGCTGCTGCGGGCGCTGACGGGCCTCGTGCCGCTCGCGTCCGGCAGCCTGTCGATCGATGGCCGTCCGGCCGGCGGCACGCCCGATCGCGCGTTCCGCCGGCACGTGCAGATGGTGTTCCAGGACCCGTACGCGTCGCTGCACCCGCGCTTCACCGTCGACCAGACGCTGCGCGAGCCGCTGTCGATCCATGCGATCGGCGACGCCGATGCGCGGATCGCCCGCGCGCTCGCCGAGGTCGGCCTCGGCCCCGCGTTCCGCTTCCGCTATCCGCACCAGTTGTCGGGCGGCCAGCGGCAACGCGTGGCGATCGCGCGCGCGCTGATCGTCGAGCCGCGCGTGCTGCTGCTCGACGAGCCGACGTCCGCGCTCGACGTATCGGTGCAGGCCGAGATCCTGAACCTGCTGCGCCGCCTGCATCGCGAACGCCGCCTGACGATGATCCTCGTCAGCCACAACCTCGCGGTGATCGGCTTCCTGTGCCAGCGCGTCGCGGTGATGCAGCACGGCGAGATCGTCGAGCAGTTGCGGATCGAGGACGTACGGGCCGGGCAGGTCGCACGCGACTACACGCGCACGCTGCTGAACGCGACCGAAGGCTATCGCCGCCTCGATGCGGCCATCGACGGGCCCGTGGCCTAACGCGCGGCGCCCCGATCCCTCGACCGCCGCATGACATGCCGCGTCCGCAACGCGGCATGTCGGCCGCCGCGCCCCTCCCGCCGGGCGGCCGTTCCCATTTCAATCCGCTCTGAATAACGCATCACCGCCCACGAATGGCGGATAGCGCGAATATCGAGCGGCGCGACTGACGAATCGGTACCTCGACCGATTTCGATAACGGGGCGCACACGCCCCGCCCTGCCAGCCCCATCCCTTCCGTCTGACCGCCCCCTACGGCAACCAAAAACTTAGTACGCGTACTAGATAAATGGATTATCGATTCGTACGAGTCACATTACAAAATCATTACGATGTCCGCATAATTCAACCCGAAACGCGCCATTCTGAGATTTAAATTCAATTCGCGCTTTCGAACGTCGAACTTTATTTGGGACTTCAACCATGAAAAACCTCAAGCACAGCGCCATCCCGTTTCTCCTCGTCGCAGCCGGTGCAGCCTTTTCGTCCGCGGCCCACGCGGCGGACGGCACGGTCAGCTTCGTCGGCAAGGTCATCGCGTCGACCTGCAGCGTCGATGGCGGATCGGATCTCACCGTCCCGCTGCCGCCGGTCAGCACCACCGCGCTCACCAACGTGGGCTCCGTCGCCGGTCGCAGCGCATTCTCGCTGGCGCTCAAGGGCTGCACGGTCGGTGACGAAAATCCGGTGAAGGTCGGCGTGATCTTCGAGAACGGCGCGAACGTCGATCAATCGAGTGGCCGCCTGACGATCGACACGGGCGCCAAGGCCGCGACAGGTGTCCAGATCAACGTGCTGGACGATCAACAGAAGCTGATCCCCATCGGCGCCCAAACCGCTGCGAGCACTCAAATCGCCGATATCGACGCCGAAGGCAACGCGAAGCTGAACTACTTCGCCGAGTACTACGCGTCCGGCGCCGTGAAGGCCGGCGACGTCAACTCGCGCGTCGAGTACTCGCTGATCTATCAGTAAGAACCCACGCGTGGAGGTCGCCGCCCCGGCGATCTCCGCCCCGTCACGCCGCGCGGCGCGGAACTGCCGTTTCCGTCCGTTTCCGCCCGCTTCCGTCCAACGATCCGACTCTCCACGCCCATGAAACTGTTGAAGCTCTTCCGTACGCTGACCCTGGCCGTCACCGCATTCGCGTCGCAAGCCGACGCAAGCGTCGTGATCGCCGGCACGCGCGTGATCTTCCCGTCCAGCGAGCGCGAGGTCACGATCCAGCTCACGAACGACAGCAAGCGTCCGGCGCTGGTGCAGGCGTGGCTCGACGACGGCGACAGCGGCGCGTTGCCCGAGCACATCGACGTGCCGTTCACGCTGACCCCGTCGATTTTCCGGATGGAAGCCGGCAATGGCCAGACGCTGCGTCTCGTGCACACCGGCGAACCGCTGCCAGCCGACCGGGAATCGCTGTTCTGGCTCAACGTGCTCGAAGTGCCGCCGAAAGCGTCGGCAGAAGAAAACCGGAACCGCATCCAGCTCGCGTTCCGCTCCCGCATCAAGATCATGTATCGCCCCGCCGGGCTGGCCGGCAGCGCCGACGATGCGCCCAGCCAGCTCGACTGGCGCGTGGTTCACGTCGATGGCGGCTACGCGCTCGAGGCACGCAACCCGACGCCGTTCGTCGTCAATTTCGGCAACGTCCTGCTGAATTCCGCGGGCCGCAAGCATGACGCCGGCATGGGCTATGTGCTGCCCCGAAGCACGCAACGATTCCCGATCAAGCATCTCGCCGACGCGCCCGCCGCGGGTGCAACGGTCGAGTTCGGCAGCATCGACGACTGGGGCCGGTCGACCGACATCAAGCGTCCGGTCGCCATTGCTCCGTAACGCGGCGGAAGCCGGCAGCGCGCACTGCGGGTGCGGCCGCCCGCTTTCCCTCCTTTCGTCCGCCGCCATTTCCGCCGTCTCGACCGGACGGCCCGGACCCGAAATCCCCTGACTCGGCATCCGTCAC
The DNA here is from genome assembly GCF_902832985.1 of Burkholderia sp. BCC0097. NCBI lineage: Bacteria > Pseudomonadati > Pseudomonadota > Betaproteobacteria > Burkholderiales > Burkholderiaceae > Burkholderia > Burkholderia sp. BCC0097. Next base: position 975,857 of record NZ_CADFDM010000001.1, on the reverse strand, counting down.
GCAGCAACGCGCACGGCCACGCGACTGCGCCGGCGAAACGCGTCCGTTCGATCCGAAACCATCTGGAGTACTGCTCATGACCTCGACTCGACTGCCGCGCCACCGGGCGGCCGACCTGCCACGCATCAAGCCGATCCATCTGCTGGTGATGGCCTGCGTCGGCGCGTGGTCGAGCGATGGCCGTGCGACGACGCAAGCCGCCGCCGCAAGCACACTCGCGCAAGTCGAGTTCGACGGCGCCTTCCTGCAGAACCGCCTGGGCAAGCATTTCGACGTGTCGCGCTTCGCTCAGCGCAACGTGACGGCGCCTGGCACGTATACCGTCGACGTCCATGTCGGCCCCGACTGGATCGGCCGCTACGACGTGCGCTTCGCGGCCGCGCCCGAGTCGGGCGACGCGCGGCCATGTTTCGACCGCGCGTTGTTCGAGCGTGTCGGCATCGATTTCACCAAGCTCGCGCCGCAGGTCATCGCGCGGCTTGCGAGCAACGACGCATGCCTGCGCGTCGAGCAAGCGGTGCCGGAAGCCAGCGCGACGTTCGACTTCGCGCGGCAAACGCTGCGGCTCTCGATTCCGCAGGCTTCGCTCGCACGCAAGGCGCGCGGCTACGTGAACCCCGATCAATGGACCGCCGGCGAAACCGTCGGCCTGCTCGGCTACAGCTTCAACCTCTACACGTCGAAGGCCAGCGGTCATACCGCCCAGACTCAAGGCTACCTCGGCCTGAACGGCGGCGTGAATCTCGGCGCCTGGCGCTTTCGGCACGAAGGTTCGTATTCGTGGTCGTCGCGCGGCCAGAGCCGGTACCAGGGCATCGCGACCTATCTGCAGCGCGACCTGCCGTCGCTGTCGTCGCAACTCGTCGTCGGCGAAAGCTACACGTCGGGCGAACTGTTCGATTCGACGCAGTTCCGCGGCGTGCGTCTGTCGACGGACGACCGGATGCTGCCCGATTCGCTGCGCGGCTACGCGCCCGTGGTACGCGGCATCGCGAACAGCAATGCGAAGGTGACGATCCGCCAGAACGACGTGACGATCTACGAGACGACGGTCGCGCCCGGCAATTTCGAGATCGACGACCTCTACCCGACCGGGTATGGCGGCGACTTGCAGGTGTCGGTCTCCGAGGCGGACGGCTCCGTGCACACGTTCTCCGTGCCGTACGCCGCCGTGCCCATGTCGCTGCGGCCGGGCATCGGCCGCTACAGCTTCGTCGCGGGCACGCTGCGCAATCCGTACGGATCGAGCCAGCCGCTGTTCACGCAGGCCACGTACCAGCGCGGCCTGACGAACCTGCTGACGGCCTATGGCGGCGTCACGCTCGCCGGCGGTTATGCGTCCGTGATGCTGGGCAGCGCCCTCAATACGTCGTTCGGCGCATTCGGCGCGGACGTGACGCATGCGATGACCTCGATTCCCGGCGCGAAGCGCTACACCGGTTCGAGTGTGCGCGTCAGCTATGCGAAGTCCATCGATACGACCGGCACCGACATCGCGCTGGCCGCCTATCGTTATTCGACCGATGGCTATTTCGGCCTCAACGACGCGATGCAGGCGCGCGATGCCGTCCGGGACGGACGCCCGGTCAGTTCGGTCTGGCGTCAGCGCCATCGCGCGTCGCTTGCGCTCACGCAGCGCCTCGGCGCGACCGGCGGACGCATCAACGCCACGGCTTCGACCGTGAACTACTGGAACCGCTCCGGCTCGGACGTCAACTATTCGATCGGCTACACGAACCAGTTCCGCAACGTGTCGTATAGCCTGACGGCCACACGGCAGCGCAATGCCGGCGGCGACATGGGCACGCTCTATTACGCGAGCGTCACGATCCCGCTCGGCCACTCGAGCCCGATGACCGTGTCGGGAAACGTGTCGCGCGACACGCTCGGCCGCACCCGGCTGCAGTCGACGCTGTCCGGCTCGCTCGGCGACGATCACGCACTGTCGTACAGCGTCAGCGCGAACCACGCGTCCGGGCCGGGCTCGGCCACGGACGGCAGCGCAAACGTCACGTACCGCACGCGCATGGCCGAAATCAATGCGAGCGCGGGCGCGAGCACCGACTTCCAGCAGGGTTCGCTCGGCGTGCGCGGCGCGCTCGTCGCGCACCGCGGCGGCATCACGTTCTCGCAGCCGGTATCCGAGACGTTCGCGATCGTCGAGGCGCCCGGTGCGGCCGGCGCGCGCATCACGAACGCGGCGGGTGTCAAAGTCGACGGCAACGGCTTCGCGGTCGTACCGTACTTGACGCCCTACAGCCTCAACACGGTCGCGCTCGATCCGAAGGGGATCTCGATGGATGTCGAGCTGAAGGAAACCAGCCAGCAGATCGCGCCGCGCGCCGGCGCGGTGCCGCTGATCCGGTTCGCGACCGACACTGGCCGCGCGGCACTTATTCAGGCGCCGCAGGCCGACGGTACGCCGTTGCCGTTCGGTGCCACCGTGCAGGACGAAACCGGCAAGGAAATCGGCGTCGTCGCCCAGGCCAGCAAGATCTTCGCGCGCGGGCTCAACGACAGCGGCGCGCTCACCGTTCGATGGGGCGCCGACAGCCGCTCGTTCTGCCGGATCGCGTACGCACTCCCCGTCGTCGACCGTCGCGGGCACGCGTCGGGCATACAGACCGTCAAGAGCGTCTGCCGCGCTGATTCGACGACCGCCGCACAATAAGGAACCCAGATGATCCACTTCTCTTCATCATCCACAGCGCGCCGCCCACGCATGGCGCTGTCGAGCGAGGTACTTGGCCACGCTGTGCGATGCACGTCGCGCGTCGCCGCGATTGCATCGACGTTGCTGCTCGCATGCACGGTGTTCACGACCGACGCGGCGGCCGCCAGCCTCTACGCGTTCGGGCAGGCCACGGTTTCGAGCCCGGCCAATGCGGCGCCCGGGGTCGTCGTCGCGCGTCATTACTTCACGCCGCAGGACGTATGCGGCGCGAGCACGTGCCAGATCACGAGCATCCGAATGTATCCGAAAGGCGGGGTGCAGGTGTCCGACGGCCCCGACCTGGAAACCAACGTGTCCGGCCTGTCCACGCGCGTGCTCGTCGATGGCAACGTGGCCGTCTCATCGACGAAGACGACGCTGCGTAACACGCTCGAAGTCATGCTGTTTCGCGACAGCCGCCAGCCTCAGGACGGCTCGCTCAACTCAGGCATGATCAGCGCCTATTACACGATCTATTACAAATCCGGTCTCCTGGGCGGATCGACTCCCGTCTTCCTCGCAGCGAAGGTCAGCTTCATCAACGGAACCTGCTCGGTTCCCGACCAGACCGTCACGCTGCCGCCCGTGCAGCGCCGCGACTTCAACGGGGTGGGCTCCACAGCCGGCGCGACCGAGTTCCAGGTGCGGTTGAACAACTGCCCGGCCGGCTACAACCGGATCGGATACCAACTGGCGCCGCTCGACGACGTCGTCGCCGGGATACCGGGTGGCATGCAGCTGCGGCCGGATGCAACTGCGGCCGGCATCGGCATCCATATCGCCGATGCGACGACCGGTCAGCCGCTGACGCTGCGAAAATCGCACACGGTGACCGGTTACAACGCGGCCACCGGCGGGTCGCCGTCGATTCCGCTCAGGGCGTCCTATCTGCAAACGGGTGGGAAGATCGGCGGGGGTTCCGTGCATGCCGCGGCGCAGGTGCTGCTCGACTACCAATGAACGATACGCGCGCGCGGCGGCGCCGACATCCGTGCGACACCGTGGCGTGCGATACTCGGCACGCCGCGCGCGGGTTCGCCGCTACCGGGAACCCTGATGCGCCGCGCGGGTCCATGACGTTTCGTCAACCACTCAACAGCAACCGGGAGGCATCCATGCTGCAATTCATCGAAACCCTGGTGGTCGGGCTCATCGTCGGCCTCCTCGCCCGCGCACTCAAGCCGGGCGACGACAAGATGGGCATCCTGATGACCATCGTGCTCGGCGTGGTCGGCTCGCTGGTCGCCGGCTACATCGGCCGCGCGGCCGGCTGGTATGCGCCGGGCCAGGGCGCGGGCTGGATCGCGTCGATCATCGGCGCGATCGTGCTGCTCGTCGTCGTGGGCGCGATCCGCAAGCGCGCGAGCTGAACACCGCACCTCGCGCTTCAGGGTAAAACGGCCGCTCGTCGTACACGAGCGGCCGTTTTGTTTTCGCGCATCGTCATCGTCAGCATCGCCGACTCGTTGAGTCCTCAACGATTTACCGACGAATCCCGCATCCACCGGCGCGCGCTCCCCGAGTTTACGTGACCGGCAATACCCTGACTTGCGGCCGCACAAATTTGAGATAAATTGCTTGAAGGAATACGGCGTCGTTTGCTCATCGCCGTTATTTCCGGTTTCTCACTCAAGAGGTTCGATGAACTTGCCGTTTACGCATACAGCACCGCAGCGTTGACGGACTGCCATTCGAGCGGCCTCGCTGCGACGCGCTTCCTCTCTGGAGCCTGTCATGAAGCATCGTTCGTTTGCCGCCTCGTTCGCCCTGGCTGCCTCGCTTCTGGCCTCGTCCTCGTCCTTTGCCGCCGGCGCGTCCGGCATCATCCACTTCACCGGCATGATCGTCGAACCGCCCTGCTCGTTCGCGCTCGACACGGCCGACGCCGCGCATGCGCACGTGCGCCCCGACTGCCCGCGTCCGGCGAGCGGACAAGTCGCGTTCGTCGATGCGGCCAGCCTGCGCACGATCAAGACCACGACCTTTACGCAGGCCTCGCGCGCAATCGTTTTACCTGACCGTCCGGGCAACGCGCGCGCACCGATGATCGCCGTCGTCACCTACCAGTAGCAACCCGCTGCTGCTGCCGCCGCGCCGCGCGTCAGTCGCGATGGCGCGCGATCCAGTCGCTGAACGCGCGGATCTTCTGCTGGCTGCCGAGGTTCTCGGGGTAGACGAAGAAGTAGCGTGCGCCCGTTTCGAGCACGATGTCGAACGGCCGTTCGAGCCGGCGCGCGCTGACGTCGTCGTCGACGAGCGTCACGTCGCCGATCGCGACGCCGAAGCCCTGCATCGCCGCGTTCGTCGCGAGATCGAGCGTGTCGAACGTCGGCCCGCGTGCGGGATCGACGCCGCGCTCGCCCGCATGGTCGAGCCATGCACGCCAGTCGCGGTGGTCGCGCGTCGGATGCAGCAGCGTGTGGCGCGCGAGATCGCCGAGCGCGCCGAGCGGCGACGCCTGCCGCAACTCGGGCGCGCACACGGGTGTCAGCCGTTCGTCGAACAGCGGCAGCGCGACGACGCCGGGGCCCGGCGACGTCCCGTAGACGATCGCCGCATCGAACGGCTCGCTGGAGAAATCGACGACGTGCTGCCACGCGGTCGTGATCTGCACGTGGAGATCGGGATGTTCGCCCTGGAAGCGCATGATGCGCGGCAGCATCCAGCGCATCACGCAGGTCGGCACCTTCAGCGCGAGATCGGTGCGCTGCCGCGTGAGCTTCATCGAGATGTCCTCGATCCGCGCGAAGCTCTCGTCGACCACCGGCAACAGCTGCTCGCCCTCCGCCGTCAGCGTGAGGCCCTTCGCATGCCGCTTGAACAGCGGAAACCCGTAATGCGCCTCCAGCGTCTGGATCTGCCGGCTCACCGCGCCCTGCGTGATGCACAGCTGCTCGGCCGCGCGCGTGAAGCTGCGGTGGCGAGCCACCGTCGAGAAGATCTGCAGCGCGTGCAGGGGCGGAAGTCGGCGCATGGCGAACGGGAAACGAAAAACGGCGCGGAAGGACCGCGCGCCGACGCCGGCGCGCGCTGACCGACACGATAAGCCAAACGCCGGCTTTGCGCGAGACGTCGGAGATTCAGGCCGTCGCGGTGAGCGCGCCCGCCGCGATGCGCGCCGCCGACGCGATGACGTCCGCGCGCGCCGCGGCATCGGCCTGCGGCTGCGTGAACGACACGGCCATCACGATCGGCGCGCGCGACGGCGGCCACAGCACCGCGATGTCGGTCGTCGTGCCGTAGCCGCCGGTGCCGGCCTTGTCCGCGACGCGCCAGCCGGGCGGCACGCCCGCCGCGATGCCGGTCGCCGCGCGTGCGCCGCCCGCCATCCATTCCGTCAGTTGCGCACGCTGCGGTTCGCGCAGCGTGTCGCCGAGCAGCAGCCGCTGCAGCGTGTCGACCATCGCGACCGGCGTCGACGTGTCGCGCTCGTCGCCGGGCGCGGCCTTGTTCAGCTCGGGCTCCCAGTGATCGAGGCGGAAGGTGGTGTCGCCGCTTTCGCGCGCGAACGCCGTGACGGCCTGCGGACCGCCGAGCACGCCCATCAGCAGGTTGCCCGCGCCCTTGTCGCCCGACTGCAGCATCGCCGCGCACAGCTGCGCGATCGTCATGCCGGTGTCGACGTGGCTTTCCGTAATCGGCGAGCCGGACACGATTTCATAGCGACGGTACAGGATGCGACGCGGCAGCAGCGACGCGTCGAGCGAGCCGCGCGCGAGCATCGCGGCGGCGGCCATGACCGCATACGTGCCGCACAGCGGGAAGCGTTCGCGCGCATGGTGCGCGATGCGCACGCCGTTCGACGTATCGAGCGCGGCGACGCCGAGCCGCCCGTTCGAGGCTTTTTCGAGCGCGGCGAGTTCGGCTTGGGCGGTATGGGCGCGCCCCTGGTCGGCGACCGGCGCGGACGTGCACGCGGCAACGAACGGCGCGGCCACGGCGGCAAGCAACAGCGAGCGGCGGGTCGGAGAATGTTCCATGAATGAGATCTGTTCTGTCGGAAACGGTGGCGCGAAGCAACGCGGCCGCGCATCGGCGACGCGCGACCGTTCACGCCGACGGCCGGCCCGCGACGGCATTCGCCGCGCTTCCCCGAAGACGCCCGTCGGCCCCGCGATAGCGGGATTCGCATGAACAAACCTTAGCGTAGCAGTGACCGCCGTCGCGTTCCAGCGAAACGGCCGCGCTTTACCCTTGCGACGACGGCAGGTACGGCATCGGATTCACCGGCTTGCCGTCGCGCCGCACCTCGAACAGCAGCGCGACGCGCGAGTTGTCCAGGTCGCCCATCTCGGCGATCGCGTCGCCCTGATGCACGATGTCGCCCGTCTTCACGAGCAGCTTGCGGTTGTGCGCATAGGCGGTCAGGAAATCCGCGTTGTGCTGGACGATGATCAGGCTGCCGTAATCGTTCAGGCCGGTGCCGGCATACATCACGCGGCCGTCGGCCGCGGCGCGCACCGGGTCGCCCGGCCGGCCGGCGATCTGGATGCCGCGGTTCTGTCCGGGCTTGAACCCGTCGACGATCTTGCCGGTTGCCGGCCACTTGAGCGCGACGCCGCCCGCACGGCGCTTCGTTTCCTTGACGACCTGGCGATCGCTCGCGGTCGATGCGCCGGCTTGCGAAGTGGCCTGTGCAGTTGCCTGCGAATTACCCTGACTACCCGCCGCGCCATTACTCGCGACAGTCTGCGTGCCGGCCGCGCCCGCGGGCGGCAGCGGTTGCTGCTTGACGATGCGCAGTACCTGCCCCATGCGCAGCCTGCCGTTCGTGGCCAGCTTGTTCCAGGTGCGCAAGTCGGCCACGCTGCAATCGTTCGCGGAGGCGATGCCCGTCAGCGTGTCACCGCGTTTCACGACGTATTTTTGCGCGACGAGAATCGGTGCGGCCGGCATAGGCGCGGCCGACGGCGCGGCAGGCGGGCTCGCATCAGAAGGTTTTCCCGCCAGCGTGTCGCTCGGCGGAACGGACTGCGTACTTGCACAACCGGCCATGACGAGCACGGCGGTCAGGCCCGACAGCCACGCCGCCTTGCGGTGAATCTCGCGCGTTTTCATGGACGATCCGACTCCGGTTTGACAATCTTTCAAGCATCTCAAAAACGGAACGGCCGACGTGTAACCGGATGCAAACAATGATGACAAACGATCACGGACCGGATGCCGGCCGGCATTCGCTACCGGTAATACGGTCCGATCCGGAAAAACTTGATGGCCTTTTCGCAGCAAAACGGAAGAATTTTCGTCGTAAAAAACTATGGCCGATTGATTTCAATAGGCGCGAGGCGCGACATTCACCGCAACCATGCGACGAATTCGGCCCCGGCCCATGCAACGCCGATGCACAGGAACAGCAAATGCAGCGCGATCTTGAACGACACGCCCCATGACGAATCGATCCGCATGACGGGCTCCCCGGTTGATGTGCGTTCATGATCGGCCACCGATCGCACCCCGAAAATGCGGAAGCGGCGAACCGGGCCTCAAGCTGCCCTTGAGACCGGCGCGGCGGTTCCTGCTAACTTATCGGCCATCCCCACCCATCGCTCCGCCCACCATGCGCTTCGACCTGACCGACCTGCGGCTCTTCCTGAACATCTGCGAAGCCGGCACGATCACGAACGGCGCCGAACGCACGCACATCACGCTGCAGGCCGCCAGCGAGCGCATTCGCGGGATGGAGGACGAACTCGGCGTGCCGCTGCTGCACCGGACCAAGTCGGGCACGCAAGTCACCGATGCGGGCCGCGCGCTCGAACACCACGCGCGCACCGTGCTGCAGCAGATCGATCACATGCGCGGCGAACTGCAGCAATACGGCCAGGGGCTGCGCGGCCATATCCGGCTGCTGTGCAACACCGCGTCGCTGAGCGAATACCTGCCCGACGCCCTGGCCGATTACCTGCCGAGCCATCCGAAGCTGTCGATCAGCGTCGAGGAACGCTCGAGCCAGGAGATCGTGCATGCGATCCGCAACAAGACGGCCGAGGTCGGCATCGTCGCCGATTCGGTCGGGCTCGGCGGACTCGAACAGCAGCCGTTCCGTGAAGACTGGCTGATCGTCGTCGTGCCGGCCGCGCATCCGCTCGCGTCGCACGACAAGGTCGCGTTCGACGACATCGCCGACGAAGACTTCATCGGCCTCACCGACGGCAGCGCGCTGCAGGTGCATCTCGCCGATCAGGCGCGCGCGATCGGCAAGCGGATTCGTTATCGCGTGCAGTTGAAGAGCTTCGACGCGATCTGCCGCGTGATCGCGAGCGGCGTGGGCATCGGCATCGTGTCGCGGCATGCGGCCGAGCGCGCGATGCTGACGATGGACGTGCGGCTCGTCGAGCTGTCCGATCCGTGGAGCCATCGGAAGCTGACGCTCTGCGCGCGGTCGTTCGACGCGCTGCCGAAATACACGCGCGAGTTCGTCGCGTTCCTGTCCGGCGGCGCACCGCCGCCGTAACGCGCGCCGCGCCCGACTCGCCCCATCGACATACGGAGACTTGACCATGACCGATATCGATCTCGCCACCCGCTATCGCGCGTATATCGACTGCCTGAACCGGCAGGACTGGACGGCGCTCGGCGAGTATGTGTCCGACGACGTGATCCACAACGACCGGCCGCTCGGCCTCGCCGGTTATCGCGCGATGCTGGAACAGGACTTCCGCGACATTCCCGATCTGCGCTTCGAGATCCGGCTGCTCGTGTGCGAGCTGCCGCGTGTCGCGTGCCGCCTTCGCTTCGCGTGTTCGCCGAAGGGGACGTTCATGGGGCTCGCCGTCGACGGCCGCAAGGTCACGTTCGCCGAGAACGTGTTCTACGAGTTTCATGACGGCAAGATCCGCCAGGTGTGGTCGGTGATCGACAAGGCGGCGATCGAGAAGCAGCTTTGAACGTCGTTGAAACGGCGGGTCGGCACGCCCGGCAGACGGTGGCCGTGGGCGCGTCCCTGCACTTCGATTCTTATGGATAACGTTTTCTCTCTTCACGTGGCGAGAACCTGCTTCCATACCATGCTCCCGCCCGCCGCCTCAAAGCGCGATTTCTCTCACCCGATGACCATTCGATCATCAGAGAAAATCCCGGCGATTTCCGCGTAATTCCGATTCCTCTCTCGCCCCCTCCGCTCACGCCATTCGGGTTTCTACCGGCACATCCGATGTGAAAGTTCATTGACATCACGCGGATGGATGCCTAAATTTGGAAAACGTTTTCCAATGCTCGAGCGCGACGCCGGTCACGGCCCGCGCAGGGGGAACGCTTGCCTGCTCGATTTGCGATTCAGGCCGTCCGCCTTCAGGGATCAGGGTTTGCAAGGCGGAAGCCGGGTACGGGCATCGAGCGCGGCATCGGCCACACGTGCCCGTGCTTCATCACTATTCAAAACTGGAGACACCATGCATCCGCGCAGCAGATTCGCGCTCGGCGCCGCGCTCAGCGCCCTTTCCGTCGTGTTCGTCAGCGCGTGCGGCGGCAACGACATGACCGACACGCCGCCATCGCCCCCCTCGTCGACCACGCCCACCACGCCCACGCTCGCGTCGAACTCGCTGCAGGCGCTCGTCTATGGCGCGCCCGACACCAGCGTGCCGGCCGGCACGAACATCCCGGTCACGATGATGGGCCAGATGCGCGCGCTGTTCGACCTGATCCGGAAATCGCCCGATTTCACGCAGGTCGTGATGGATCTCGGCGACGGCACGCCCGTCCACGTGCTCGACACGAATACCGGCGACAAATTCCTGCCGGGCAAGCTCGCGCTCGGCCTGTCGTACATCCTGATCGACATGAAGTCGAAGAACGACCCGCAATACGCGAGCTACCTCGCGACGTACCAGACGATCACGACCGCGATGATGGCGCAGTCGGGCAGCAACTACACGTATGCGAACACGTCGTGGGGCGAGTACTACTACCTCGTCGCGCTGAACAACCTGAAGGCGCACGGAATGCTCAACGAAGTCTTCAGCGACGCGATGCTCGCGACGCTGCAGCAGCGGCTCACCTTCTGCGACATGTTCGGCCCGGATGCGAGCGGCAAGACCAGTACGTGCCCGGCGGCCGGCACGCCGATCGACATCGCGTCGCTCAACACCGCTCAGAACTACTACGCGGTGTCCTACGGCATTGCCGGGCTGCGCCAGAAGCTCGGCTGGAGCAGCCCGTCGTTCGCATCGAAGACCGATCCGGCGGTCGCCACGATGAGCGCGCGCGACGCGCTGCTGTACACGCTGACGAACCACATCCGCAACGATTCGTCGGGCGGGTTCTCCGACGAAGCGTCGAACACGCACACGACCTACTACGACCAGGCGCGCTTCGACCGCTACAGCACGCTGCTGATCGGCGAAGTGGTCGAGCGCACGTTCGAGATGGGCAACGAAGCGAACCTCACGCCGGAGCTGAAGGACTATCTGCGCAAGTCGGTCGACCTGATCCTGCCGCAGCTGAACGCCGACGGCCAGGGCTTCAACTACGGCCGCTCGATCGGCCCGTACGGCGATTCCGCATTCATGGAAGTGCTGACGGCCGCGGCCAATGCCGGCGTGCTGACCGATCGCGAGAAACAGGTTGCGTATGCATTCATCTACCAGGCCGCGCGGCGTTTCGACACGTACTGGTACGACCCGTCGCTGCCGACACCGTCGGTGAACATGTGGGTCAAGGGCCGCGGCACCGACACGTATCGCGGCAAGCCGCGCGTGATGGGCGAGAACTTCAGCCTGCTGCACCAGTACCTGTACGTGAACGCGTGGTGGAACAAGCTCGGCTTCGGCGGCCAGGCGCCGATGGCCGATGCGGACTACCGCGCGTGGCTCGACGCGCTGCCGCGCTACACGCTCACCTGGTACAACCAGCCGGGCGACGCCGCGCATCCGTACAGCGCCGCGCTGCTCACCGTGCGCGACGGCCGGCGCGTGATCAACCTGAACCTCAGCCAGGCGCCCGACTACAACTCGTACACGCCGTATTACCCGGTGCCGTTCTCCGACAAGCTGATCTACGGCACGACCGACCTCGGCTATGCGCTGCTGGTGCCGCAGGTGACGTACAACGCGAAAACCTACATTCCGGTCACGTACTACAAGAACCTGAACGTGCAGCAGAGCAACGGCCAAGTGATCGTGTCGTTCGATACGACGAAGTTCCGCCTCGCGTCGAAGAACGCCGCCTACACGACGGATCTCGACCTGCAGGTGCACACGGTGCTGACGTTCGCGCACGGCACGGTCTCTCGCAGCGATACGCTGAGTTCGGGCACGCTCGCCGGCAACCTCGCGATCGAGACCGACTTCACGTCGTTCGCGGATTTCGCGTCGACGCAGGCCAACGGCGACGGCGTATCGGTGACGTACGCGAACAGCGCCGCGACCGGCTATGCGGCGTCCGGGTTCGACAACTGCGCGCTGTCCGCCTTCGACACGGCGAACGGCGCGACGAATCCGCTGTCGACGACGCCGATCGGACAATTGCATTCGAACTTCGCGTGCACGACGAAGCCGTTCGCACTGGGCGCGGGCGCGACCCGCACGGTCGGGTGGACGCTGCGGTACGCCGATCCGGCGTGAGCGGCGCGAACGCCATGCCGTGACCGTTCCCGAAGCCGGTTACCGATACCGGCTTCGGGATCATTTGGCGGCCGGGCGCACGTTCACCGCCATCCCGACCCCGCCATATACGCGCCGAGCGCGATCAGCCCGATGAAGAAGCAACGCTTGAACATCTTCTCGCTCATCACGCGCCGCGCATATTGGCCGCCGGCCATGCCCGCCAGCGCGGGCACGAGCGCGAGCGCCGACACGCCGAGGTCGACCGTCTGCAATGCGCCCGTCACCCGCAACTGCAGGCCGAGCACGATCGTCGACGCGGTAAACGACAGCCCGAGCGCCTGGATCAGATCGTCCTTCGGCAGCCGCAGCGCCTGCAGGTACGGCACCGCCGGTACGACGAACACGCCGGTCGCGGCCGTCACGACGCCCGTCAGGTAGCCGACCCCGGCCGACAACCATTTTTCATGGCGCCCCGGCGCGGGCAGCCGCGCCGCCGCGAGCCCCCACAGCCCGTAAAGCACCAGCACGATGCCGAGCGCCGCGTGCGTCCACGTGCTGCCGGCCGCGAGCGCCGGCAACCCACCCGTCAGCGTGCCGACCGTCAGGCCGGCGAGCAGCGGCCACAGCCGGCGCAGCAATGCGCCGAACGACGGACCGAGCCACAACTGCCACACGTTGGTGACGAGCGACGGCACGAGCAGCAGGCTCGCCGCGGCCGACGGCGGCATCGCGAGCGTCAGCAGCCCCATCGCGATCGTCGGCAGGCCGAGCCCGATCATGCCCTTCACCGCGCCGGCCAACAGGAAAACCAGTACGACGATCGTCAGCGTATGAATGTGCATGACAGGCATTCCGTCCGTTGAATACGGCGCCGATGGTGCCTGCCCCCCATGCCGCCCGCCATCTGGCTTTGCCTGAGGCTGGCTCGGGCCGGTCGGGCGGGCGAGCGCCTCTTCGTGCGCCCGCCGCTCCGGCTGAACGCGCCGGCGCAGCACGAACGGCACGCTCGCTTTCGCGTCGCATCACACACGCCACCGGCCGCCGAACCGCTCAGTCCCCGTGAACCGCCCCCCGGCCCTGCTCGCTGTCGAGGTGCGCCATCTGCGCGGCCGGATAACGGTCGCCGGCAGCCGCACCGGCGGGAACCGCCGCTTCGATGCGGGCGAGATCATCGACCGTTAGTTGCAATTCAGTTGCAAGCAGACCGTCCTGCAGTTGCGTGCGCTTGCGTGCACCGACCAGCGGCACGATGTCGGCGCCGCGCGACAGCGCCCAGGCAATCGCGACTTGCGCCGGATTGCTGCCCTTCTCCTCCGCGATCGCGCGCAGCGCGTCGACCAGCGCGAGGTTGTGCGCGAGGTTCTCGCCCTGGAAACGCGGGCTCGCCGCCCGGAAATCGCGCTCGCCCTGCCGCGCCGCGCTCCAGCCGCCGCCGAGCAACCCGCGCGACAGCACGCCGTACGCCGTCACGCCGATCCCGAGTTCGCGGCACGCGGGCAGGATGTCCACTTCGATCCCGCGCGACAGCAGCGAGTATTCGATTTGCAGATCGGCGATCGGCGCGACGGCTGCCGCGCGGCGAATCGTATCCGCGCCGACCTCCGACAGCCCGATATGACGCACGTAGCCGGCCTTCACGAGATCGGCGATCGCGCCGACCGTCTCCTCGATCGGCACCGCCGGATCGACGCGCGCCGGCCGGTAGATGTCGAGGTAGTCGGTGCCGAGCCGCTTCAGCGAATACGCGACGAAGTTCCGGATCGCCGCGGGCCGCGCGTCGTAGCCGGCGAACCCGCCGGCCGGGTCGCGCAGCGCGCCGAACTTCACGCTGATCAGCACCTGCTCGCGCGAGCGCCCGCGCAGCGCGTCGCGGATCAGCATCTCGTTGTCGCCCATGCCGTAGAAGTCGCCGGTATCGAGCAGCGTGATGCCGTGGTCGAGCGCCGCGTGCAGGGTCGCGATGCTTTCGTCGCGATCCGCCGGCCCGTAAAAGTCCGACATCCCCATGCAGCCGAGCCCGATCGCCGAAACCTGCGGGCCCGTGCGGCCCAGTCGATGCTTGTCCATGTCCGTGTCCTTGCGGTGTTGACTGAATCGAACGGATTCTGAACGCATCCCGGCGCGCGATAAACGCGAAACCCCCAACCAATTCATTCGACGATGATTAACAATGGAGCCTGTTCCAATCGCCACGCTCCCGCCCCCGCATGGACCATCTGCATGCAATGCGCATCTTCGCGCGCGTCGCCCATCTGGGCAGCTTCACGAAGGCCGCCGAGCAGTTGCAAGTGCCGCGCCCGACGGTCAGCAATGCCGTCCAGTATCTGGAAAAGCACCTGAAGGTGCGCCTGCTGCAGCGAACCACCCGGCGCGTCACGCTGACCGCCGAAGGCGCGACCTACTACGAACGCTGCACGCGGCTGCTGGCCGATCTCGACGATGCCGAGACGCTGTTCGACGACGCGGGCGCATCGCCGCGCGGCGTGATTCGCGTCGATCTGCCCGAACGTTTCGCGCTGAACCAGGTGATTCCGGCGCTGCCGGATTTCCACGCGCGCTACCCCGACCTGCGCGTCGTGATCAGCCTGACCGACCGCTTCGTCGATCTCGTCGCCGACGGCATCGACTGCGCGGTGCGAGTCGGCGTGCTGTCCGACACGTCGCTCGTCGCGCGCCGCGTCGGCGAGCTCGCGCAGATCAACTGCGCATCGCCCGCGTATCTCGCTCGACACGGCACGCCGCGCTCGCCGGACGATCTGCCGGACCACGTCGCGATCGGCTATTTCTCGAACCGCACGGGGCGCGAACTGGACTGGGAATATACGGACATGGATTCGGGCGAGGTGCACACGGTGACGATGCGCAGCATCGTCGCGGTGAACAGCTCGCAGGCGTATCTCGCGTGCTGTGTCGCGGGCCTCGGGCTGATCCAGGCGCCGCGCGAAGGGCTCGCGCCGCTGCTCGAGGACGGCTCGCTGGTCGAGGTGCTGCCGGAATGGCTGGCGCCGCCGCTGCCGGTATCGGTCGTGTTTCCGCACGGCCGGCATCTGGCCCCACGCGTGCGGATCTTCGTCGACTGGCTCGCGGAAACGCTCGGCGGCCCGCCCCGCGGAGGATGACGGCACCCGGCTCGGGGCTGCTCACCGCGCGGCGCCGGCCGATCGGGACATCAGAACTTGTGGCGGATCGCGGCGCGCACCGAGAACTGGTTCGACGACGCCGACGGGCCGTCCGTCCCGACGACATAGCCGCCGTCGGCCGCCGTGCCCGTCTTGTCGCCGCCCACCTTCTGCCACGCGCCCTGCAGGTACACGTCGGTGCGCTTCGACAGGCTGTAGTCGGCCATCAGGCCGACCGTGTGGTACTTCGGCTTGAACGAACCGGCCGCGGCATCGTACTTGCCGTCCGTGTATACGTATTGCGCACCGAGGTAGAAATCGGGCGTGAGCTGGTACTTGCCGTTGATTTCGAAGTTCTGGAACTTCGTCGCGGTCAGCCCGAGACCGGCGAACGTCGACGCCGGCAGGTAGACCGTCGATACCGGGTTCTTCACGTCGGTCTTCGTGTAGACGACGCCGACCGTCGCCGCGCCGAACGTGTAGTTGACGCCGCCGCCGAAGATGCGCAGCCGGTCGGCGACGAAGTTCGCGTCGTCGGCCGCGATCGCGCCCGCGCTGCCGATGCCCGGGTTGTTCGCCTGCAGGTACGCGGCCGCGACCTGCAGCCCGGCCAGCGAATACTGCGCGCCGATGCTGTACTGGCGGTTGTTCGAGAAGCCCGTGCTGTTGCTGAAGCTGTACGTGCCGCCGAACGTCAGGCCGTTCCAGTCGGCGCTCGCGTACTTGACCGTGTTGTTGACGCGGAACGAGTTGTCCGTGTTGTCGTTGTCGAACGGGTGCGAGAACAACGTGCCGCCCCAGTTGCCGTTCGCGGTCAGCGGCGCGAGATAGTCGACGACGGCATCGTACTGGCGCCCGAAGGTCAGCGTGCCGAAGCGCGACTCGGACAGCCCGACGAACGCCTGACGGCCGAACATGCGGCCGCCCTGGCCGAGCCGGCCGTTGTTCACGTCGAAACCGTTTTCCAGCGTGAAGACCGCCTTCAGCCCGCCGCCGAGATCCTCGCTGCCCTTCAGGCCCCAGCGGCTGCCCTGCGCATAGCCGCTCGCGAGCTGGTAATTGGTCTTTCCGACCCCATTGACGTTGACGTTGTTCGTGTAATTGAAGCCTTCGTCGATCACGCCGTACAGCGTCACGCTGGTCTCGGCAAAGGCCGGCGCGGCGAAGGCAGCGAGCGCGGCGGCAAAAATGACGGGGTGCTTCATGACGGATCTCCGGAGCCGAGGGCCGGGCAGGCCGAACGCCCGGCGAATGTTTGAGCTGTTGTATGTGTGGCCCGCAGGGCGGACGACGCGGTGTGCGGCCGCGTGAGGACAAAATGGTGTCACGTCGTAAACCGTCCGTCCATCGGGTCCGGGGCGTCGCGCGCAAAGCGTTGCGCTCGTCCAACTGCCCCTTGCGCAGACCGCCTGACCGGGCTTATCGGCAGCGGCAGGCCCGCCCGCCATCCGCGTAAACCCGACGGGCGTCGCATCGGTGGCACAATGCGCATCCGTTCGCCATTTCTTCACGAAGTCATGCTTCACCCCGACACCTGCGCGGCGCGTGCCGGCCGTGCCCGCGGCCCGCGCCGGAAGGCGCTCCGATGACCGCGCCGGCCCGGGCCGGCCGCTACGCCGAGCTCGATTTCTTCCGCGGCCTCGTGCTGCTCGTCATCGTCGTCGACCACATCGGCGGCAGCATCCTGTCGCGCGTCACGCTGCACGCGTACGCGCTGTGCGACGCGGCCGAGGTGTTCGTGTTCCTCGGCGGCTTCGCGACCGCCATCGCGTACAACTCGCTCGCCGAGCGGCACGACGAGGCCGCCGCGCGCCAGCGCTTCATCCGGCGGGCGTTCGAGATCTACCGGGCGTTCCTCGTGACGGCCGGCCTGATGCTGCTGATCACCGCCGCGCTGAACGCGTTCGCGATCGACGGCCCGAACATGCCGACCAACGACCTCGACGGGCTGCTGCACAAGCCGCTCGCCGCGCTGCGCGACATCCTGCTGTTCCGCCGCCAGCCGTACCTCGCGTCGGTGCTGCCGATGTACGCGTTCTTCGCGCTGCTCGTCCCGCTCGCGCTGCCGCTCGCCCGCACGCAGCCGTGGCTGATGCTCGCGTTCAGCGGATCGCTGTGGTACGCGGCGCCGCACGTCGCGCGCTTCTTGCCGACCGTCGAAGGCGCGCCGTGGGATTTCAATCCGTTCGCGTGGCAGTTCCTGTTCGTGCTCGGCGTGATCGCGCGCTGCCAGCCCGTCTACCAGACGCTCGCGCCCCGGCCGCAAGGCTGGCTGCTGACGGCCGCGTCGCTCGCGATCGTCGCGGCCGGCGCGTACTACCGGCTGCGCATCGAGCCGTTCCCGACCGACCCGTCGATCAAGCAGAACCTCGGCGCGCTGCGGCTCGTGAACTTCCTCGCGATCGCGTGGCTCGCCGCCAAGCTCGTGCACCTCGGCTGGATGAAGAAGGTCGCGCACGCGATGCCGTGGATCGGCACCATCGGCCGGCAGGGGCTGCTGTGCTTCGTCGCGGGCACCGGCATCTCGCTCGCGGTCGATTCGCTGCTCTACCAGGCGACCGAAGGCTATCTCGACGTGCCGCTCGGCCTGACCGCCGACGCCGTCGCGATCGGGCTGCTGTATCTCGTCGCCAAGCTCTACGGGCCGCTCGTCGCGCGGCTGCCGTTCCGTTCGCGGCCATGACGCGCCGCGCCGTCACGCGCGGCTGCTACGATAGCCGGCGCCTCTCCTGAAACGATTCGCCATGCGCCGACTCGCCCTTCCGCTCGCTTTCGCCCTGCTCGCCGGCGCCATCGCCACCGCCCATGCCACGCCGCCGGCACAGGCGCCGGCTGCCGCCCCCGCGGCATCGCCCGCGCCGCCGGCCGTCCAGACGGCGACGACGCCGTCCGCCGCGCTGGAGCCGTCCGTCAATCCGGGCAGCAGCGTCGTGCTGCGCACGTTCCGCTCGGCGTCGCTGAAGCGCGACTGGTCGTATACGGTTTATCTGCCGCCCGGCTACAACCCCGAGGGCGCGCGCTACCCGGTGATGTACCTGCTGCACGGCAACGCGGGCAACGCGAACGACTGGGTCACGCAGGGCCGGCTGCAGGCCACCGCCGACACGCTGATCGAGCGCCACGACATCCCGCCCGTCGTGATCGTGATGCCGCAGGGCGGCACCGACTGGTACGTCGATCGCAAGGAGAAGATGCAGAGCGCGTTCCTCAACGACCTGCTGCCGGAAGTCGAAGCGCATTTCGCGGTGTCGAACCAGCGCGCCGGCCGCGCGATCGGCGGCGTGTCGATGGGCGGCTTCGGCGCGCTGCGCTTCTCGCTGCTCGAACCGGGGCTGTTCTGCGGCGCGATGCTGCTGAGCCCCGCGATCTATGCGAACGAACCGCCGCTCAATTCCGCCGCGCGCTACGTCGGCGTGTTCGGCGACCGGCAGTTCGATTCACGCGTGTGGCACGAACTCAATTACCCGGCGCTGCTGCGCGGCTATTTCGCGCGCAGCTGGCGCGTGCCGATGTTCATCGCGGCCGGCGACGACGACCTGACGATCCAGGCGGAATCGAGCCTGCTGTACACGCACCTGCGCCGCGCGCAGAACCCGGCCGAACTGCGGATCGTCGACGGCGGGCATACGTGGGACGTGTGGCGCGGGTTGCTCGGGCAGGGGTTGAAGTATGCGTTGGAGTGCGTGAAGTGACTGCCGGCGGGCGTGGCGCCGGCCGCTTCCGGCTGGCAGGCCGGTAACCGGCTGACCGCCGTCGATGGCCGCCCGGCCCGCCGCACGCCGCTCACAGCCACGTCCCGCCCTGCCGCTCGCTCGGTTCCGCATCGAGCGCATCGAAATCGTGAATCCAGTCAAGGTGATGCAGCACGCGATCGCGGTCGGCCAGACGCGCGTCGCGTGCCTGCGCGGCCGGCCCGTCGGGAAGATGCAGCATGTCGGCCGCCGAGATCGACGCGTATTGCACCTTGCGCGTCCGGCCGCGACGCAGCCGCTCGTAGGCTTCCTGCGCTTCGCGCCAATTCCCGGGGCCGGCCTTGGCCAATTGCGCGGCCAATACCACCGCATCCTCGATCGACTGATTCGCGCCCTGCCCGTGGTGCGGCACCAGCGCGTGCGCGGCGTCGCCGAGCAGCGTCACGCGCCCGCGGCTCCAGCGGCCGAGCGGTGGACGATGGAACAGCGCCCAGCGCTGGCTGATCGGCACGGCCGTGATCATCTGCACCACCGCCGGATGCCAGGTCCGGAACGCGCGCAGTTGCTCGCCTTCCTCGGCCGGCACGACCCAGTCGCGTGACGGCCAAGGTGACGGATGCCGCTCGACCAGCAGGAAATTCTGGTCACCGTCGTCGCCGATCGGATAGTGCAGCAGATGCCCGTGCGGACCGACCCAGAACTGGATCGTGTCGGGATCGGGCAGCAGATCCAGACGCGCGGCCGGCACCACGCCGCGAAAGCCCGAGCATCCCGAATACAGCGCATCGTCGTAGCCGAGCATCCAGCGTCGCGTGATCGAACGCGCGCCGTCCGCACCGATCACGAGATCGGCCTCGACCTGCGTGCCGTTGTCGAACGACAGCGTCACGTGATCGGCGTACTGCGCGAGGTCGACCAGGCGATGGCCGAGATGGAGGCAGCCGGGACCGACCGCCGTCGACAGCACGGCCTGCAGATCCGCCCGATGCACGCCCCAGTACGCGCCACCGAATTGCCGGCGGTAGTCGGGTTCGCCGCGATGATGGCCGATCACCGCGCCGCTGCGCCCGTCGCGATAGACGAGCCCCGGAATGTCCGCGCATACCGCATCGAAGGCCGCACGCAAGCCCATGCGTTCGTAGAAGCGCGTCGCGTTGGCCGACAGCGCGACGGCCGCGCCGACTTCGCGCAATTCATGGGTCTGCTCGTAGAGTTGGGCGTCGATGCCGTGCTCGCGCAATGCAAGCGCGAGGGTCAGGCCGCCGATGCCGGCGCCGACGATCGCGATCTTCAGGTCCGTCTGCATGATGAAGGTGTCTCCGATAGGGATAGGTGGGGGATTCGGCGTACGCGGCGGTCATGTCGAAGGCATGCGTCGTATCGGTATTTTCATGAGTGGACTTTCATCCAGCAATAAAATGAAATGAATCTGCTTCATCACTGAATGCAATGAACCGGGCCGCGCAAAACCCATGGAACTGAGCGATATCGACCTCAACCTGCTGGTGCTTTTCCAGCGGCTGATGCACGAACGGCGCGTGTCGAGCGTCGCCGAGCAGATGAACATGAGCCAGCCGGGCGTCAGCAACGCGCTCGCGAAGCTGCGCCGCCGGCTCGGCGATCCGCTGTTCGTGCGCGGCCCGGGCGGCGTCGTGCCGACGCCGTTCGCGCTGCGTCTCGCCGAACCCGTGTCGCATGCACTCGCGACGCTGCACGCCGCGCTGAACCCCGAGACCGGCTTCGATCCGCTGCACGCCACGCGCACGCTGACCATCGGCATGACGGATATCGGCGAGGTCGTATTCCTGCCCGCGCTGCTCGAACACCTGTCGCGGTCGGCGCCGGGCATCGCGCTCAACACCGTACGCAATACGAGCGTCAACCTCGGCGACGAAATGGCCGACGGCCGCGTCGATCTCGCGATCGGCCTGCTGCCGCAACTGAAGGGCGGGTTCTATCAGCGCCGGCTGTTCGATCAGCGCTACGTGTGCCTGTTCCGGCGCGGGCACCCGCTCGAGGGGGTGCCGCTGACGGTCGACGCGTGGCGCGACGCCGAACATCTGGTCGTGGTGTCGGCCGGCACCGGGCACGGGCAAGTGGACGAATGGCTGACGCGGCGCCGCGTGAAGCGCCAGGTGCGGTTGACGGTGCCGCATTTCATGAGCGTGGGCTACATCCTGCAGCGCACCGACCTGATCGCGACGGTGCCCGAGCATCTCGCGCTGCAGCTCGCCGCGCCGTTCTCGCTCGGCTGGCGTGCGCTGCCCGTCACGCTGCCCGGTGCGCCGATCCATATGCTGTGGCACACGCGGGTCAATCAGGACGAAGGAAACCGCTGGCTGCGCGATGTCGTGGTCGAGTTGTTTGCGGAAACCGGTGCGCGAACGCGAAAGGCCGCAGCCGCCCGGCGGAAATGATCATGGCGATCACCTGTCACGGAGAACCGAGTCGATGAATCCCAGACGCGTGCATGCGCTCTATCTCAAACATCGTCCCGACGTGGATCTGGTCAAATGCGAATGGATCCATCTGCTGTCGACTGGCAGCGTCGATCGCGACCTTCTCAGGAAGATGCTGTCGACGATCGGTTCCGCGGACGTCGTGATCCACGTTCGTCGTAAGATCGGCGATTTTCTGCCGATCGAGCCCGCGATCGCTTTTATCGGCGAACACATCGGCAAAGGGCAGATGCTCGTCTCCGATCGCGCATTCACGAACTTCGTCATCGTCGCGCGCAACGGCGTGGCGGCGACCTGGCCGCAATGCCTGACGCGAAGCCGGATCGATTTACTGCCGGGCGCGCCAAACGCCACGGCGGTATAGTCGACCGATCGCGAGAGCGTGTCGCGCGGTCAATCGCGCTTCGCGGCTCCGCATCAACAGGCACGTCGCGCATTTCGACTACATTGCCGAAGCGGCGATGCCATCGGTCGTCGCCTGCCTCCCCTCACCCAACCCGCAGGAAATCCAGCCATGTCTGTCTCGAAGAAATTCGCCGCCGTCACGGGCGCCGGCTCCGGCATCGGTCGCGCCGCGGCCATCGCGCTCGCCCAGGCCGGCTTCACCGTCGCGCTGCTCGGGCGCACGGAGGCGTCGTTGAGCGAAACGCAGGACATCGTCCGCGCCGCCGGCGGCGACGCGCAGGTGTTTCCCGTCGACGTCACCGACGAAGCGTCGGTCGACCACGCGTTCGCACAGATCGCGCAACGGTTCGGTCGGCTCGACGTCCTGTTCAACAACGCCGGCCGCAACGCGCCGGTCGTTTCCCTCGACGAATACGAACTCGACGTGTGGAACAGCGTCGTCGCGACGAACCTGACCGGCGTCTTTCTGTGCGCGCGGGCCGCATGGCGGCTGATGAAAACGCAGACGCCGCAGGGCGGCCGAATCATCAACAACGGCTCGATCTCGGCGCACGCGCCGCGCCCCGATACGATCGCGTACACGGCCACCAAGCACGCGGTGACCGGGATCACGAAGTCGCTGGCGCTCGACGGCCGCCGGTACAACATCGCGTGCGGCCAGATCGACATCGGCAACGCGGCCACCGCGCTCACGGAACGGATGACCCAAGGCGTCCCGCAAGCGGACGGCAGCCTGGCGCCCGAAGCGCGGATGGACGTCGCGCATGTCGCGAACGCGATCGTCCAGATGGCGAATCTGCCGCTCGACACCAACATCCTCACCATGACGATCATGGCAACCGCGATGCCGTTCGTCGGGCGCGGATAGCGCGCGCCGCGGCCCGGGCCGGCCCACGCCCGACGGCAGCGTTCACGCCCGGGCCGCTATCGAACCGCTCCGTGACGACGACGCTGAATGCCGGCGCGTGCAGGCAGCTTCAGTGAGGCAGGCTGATCGCCTGCCGCTCGTCCTCGAGCAGTTGCGTCAGCGAACCGTGCAACCGCTCAAGGCTGCGCGGCGGGAGTGCGAAGCTTGCCCAGCCGAGCCCGCTATGACGCATCAACAGCACCACGCCGCCCTCCAGCGGATGGCGCTCGGCATACCAGCAGGGATCCATTTCCGTCACGAATTGCTGCGCGTGCGGCGGACGTTCCGGCACCGCGGGCCGCATCGACGCGCGCAGCAAACTCAAGTACTGGATGACGGCATCCACATCTTCCGGATCGAGCACTGCCGCGCCCCGTTCGATCGACATCAGCACGACGAGCTTGCCGCGCTCCTCGATCATCTTGATGCTCAACGGTTGTGCCATTTCTGTCGTCCTTGCCGCGGTTACGTGATCCCATTATCGATCTCGGTATCCGTCTGCCGCCTGAAGATTTGTGATCCGCGCATGAATCTTTTTTTAGAAATTTTTCAGAAATACGCGCCGCGTCATCGGCCGTCGGGTACCACTGCTTTCTAAACGAAATTTCATCCGGCCAGCGCTGTTTTTTTAGCGTTCACACACGCGTGCCTTCCATAATGAATTCGCTGCCCGCCCCGGCAGGCGCAGCGCGATGCGTCGACGTAGCCCGCTGAAGACGGACGCGCCGCCCCCATTTCCGGCAACTCCATTCCTCGCCGATCATGAACCAACTGCAAGCGATGCGTGTCTTCACGCGCGTGGTCGAGTTATCGAGCTTCAGCCTCGCCGCACGTCAGCTCGGCATGTCGGCCGCCGCGGTCACGCGCAGCGTCGGCATGCTCGAGGCCCATCTGAACATGCGCCTGTTGAACCGGACCACGCGCAGCCTGTCGCTCACCGAGACAGGCCGCGAATATCTCGACGGCTGCCGCACGATCATCGAGAAGCTCGACGAGATCGAATCGAATCTCGCGCAGGTCAATCGCGACCCGCACGGTACGCTGCGCATCGCCGCTTCGGCCACCTCGGTGGCGGCGGGGCTTGGCGCGCTGCTGTCCACGTATCGCATCGAGCATCCGCGCGTGCGATTCGACGTGACGACCTTCGATATCCAGGTCGACATGGTGGAAGGCGGCTACGACGTGTGCTTCTGTGACGATCACCGCCTGGTCAACTCGACCTTCGTGTCGCGCACCTTGACGAGCGTGCGCGACGTGATCGTCGCCTCTCCCGACTACCTCGCGCGCCACGGCACGCCTGTCGAGCCGGTCGAACTGAATACCCACTGCCTGCTGACGGTGTCGAACGGCGCCGCGCGCAACTGGGAGTTCTCGGATGTCGACGGTTCGTCGCGCATCTATACCGGCAATGCGCTGGCATCGACCAGCAACACGATGGTGCGGATCGCGGCGCTCAATCACATGGGCATCGCGCAATTGCCGCATCCGCTCGTCGCCGACGATCTCGCGAGCGGCGCCCTGGTGCCGATTCTCGAACGCTACGACGTGAACGGCGGCCCGCGCCGCGTATCGATCCTCTACCCGAGCCGCAATTATCTGTCCACGAAAGTGCGCAGCTTCATCGACTACGTGGTCGATCACTATCGCGCGCCCGAGCGCACCGCGATGCAACTTGCCGCGGCCTGATTCCGCCGGATCGCGTACGCCATGGCCCACATCCTGACGATCGAAGACGATCCGCTGATCGCGGATCACATCACGCATGCGCTGCGTGCCGCGGGCCACCGGATCGACGTCGCGCGCACCGGACGCGACGGCATGGCCCGGGCGATGAGCGCGAACTACGACGTCGTCACGCTCGATCGCATGTTGCCCGACCTCGACGGGCTCACGATCCTCGCCACGATGCGCGGCGTCGGCCTCGATACGCCGGTACTCGTGATGAGTGCGATGTCCGGGGTCGACCAGCGTATCGAGGGGCTGCGCGCCGGCGGCGACGACTACCTCGTCAAGCCGTTCTCGCTCGAAGAGATGTGCGCGCGCATCGACGTGCTGATTCGCCGGCGGCCGCGCGGCACGCGCGTCGAGACGGTGCTGCATGCCGGCGAACTGGCGCTCGATCTGGTGCGGCGACGCGCGACGCTGGGCGCGCGCGAGCTCGCGCTGCTGCCGACCGAGTCCCGCGTGCTCGAATTCATGATGCGCAACGCCGGCCGCGTGCTCACGCGCACGATGATCTTCGAGGCCGTGTGGGGCTGCCGCTTCGATCCCGGCACGAACCTGATCGACGTGCACGTCGGTCGCCTGCGCAAGAAGGTGAACCGGCCCGGCGCGGCGCCGCTGATCCGCACGATCCGCGGCTCGGGCTACATGCTCGGTTGAGTGCGCCCGCACCTTAAAACTTGTTTCATCTTTTTTGCGACCCGTTGTTAGGGGCTGCTCCGCAGAATGCGGTCAGCGGTTGCGCATCGGTGTTTTCCCGAAGACGCGCACATCCGGCTCTTCTTCACGACGCTTTTGAACGGAGCAGCACCTCATGCTGAAAATTGTCCGGCTCGCGCTCACGCGGCCCTATACGTTCGTCGTACTGGCGCTGCTGATCCTGATCGCGGGCCCGCTTGCGGCGGTCCGAACGCCCATCGACATCTTCCCGGACATCCGCATTCCGGTGATCAGCGTCGTGTGGAACTACGCCGGCCTGCAGCCGGACGACATGTCCGGACGCGTGATCACCTACTACGAGCGCACGCTCGGCACGACGGTCAACGACGTCCAGCACATCGAGTCGCAGTCGTTTCGCGGCTACGGCATCGTGAAGATCTTCTTCCAGCCGACCGTCGATATCCGCACGGCGACCGCGCAGGTCACGTCGATCTCGCAGACCGTGCTCAAGCAGATGCCGCCCGGCACCACGCCGCCGCAGATCCTCAACTACAACGCGTCGACCGTGCCCGTGCTGCAGATCGCACTCACCAGCAACACGCTCGACGAACAGAAGCTGGGGGATTACGCGGTCAACTTCATTCGGCCGCAGTTGCTGTCGGTGCCCGGCGTCGCGATTCCGACGCCGTACGGCGGCAAGACACGTGAAGTGCAGATCGATCTCGACCCGCAGGCGCTGCAGTCGAAAGGGCTGTCGGCGCAGGACGTCGCGCACGCGCTCGCGCAGCAGAATCAGATCATCCCGGCCGGCACGCAGAAGATCGGCCGCTTCGAATACAACATCAAGCTCAACAACAGCCCGCTCTCGCTCGACGCGTTGAACGACCTGCCGATCAAGTCGGTCGGCGGCACGACGATTTATATCCGTGACGTCGCCCACGTGCGCGACGGCTACCCGCCGCAGGGCAACATCGTGCGCGTGGACGGCCACCGCGCGGTGCTGATGAGCATCCTGAAGAACGGCTCGGCATCGACGCTCGACATCATCGCCGGCGTGAAGGCGAAGCTGCCGCTGGTCGAACAGACGCTGCCGCCGGGCCTGAAGCTCGTCACGATGGGCGACCAGTCGACCTTCGTGAACGGCGCCGTCAGCGGCGTGGCGCGCGAAGGCATCATCGCCGCCGCGCTGACCTCGCTGATGATCCTGCTGTTTCTCGGCTCGTGGCGCTCGACGCTGATCATCGCCGCGTCGATCCCGCTGGCCGTGCTCTCGGCGATCGCGCTGCTCGCGGCCACCGGCGAAACGCTCAACGTGATGACGCTGGGCGGCCTCGCGCTCGCGGTCGGGATCCTGGTCGACGATGCGACGGTGACGATCGAGAACGTGAACTGGCACCTCGAACAGGGCAAGGACACGCGCACCGCGATCGTCGACGGCGCGAAACAGATCGTGATGCCGGCGCTCGTCTCGCTGATGTGCATCTGCATCGTATTCGTGCCGATGCTGATGCTCGACGGCATCTCGCGCTTTCTGTTCGTGCCGATGGCCAAGGCGGTGATCTTCTCGATGGTGTCGTCGTTCGTGCTGTCGCGCACCTTCGTGCCGATGCTCGCGCAATACCTGCTCAAGCCGCATGCGTCGGCCGGTCACGCATCGGGCGAACTGGCCGCGGTGATGGATCCGCACGCGGGCCATGCCGGCGCGCACGACGTCCCGCCGTCGCGCAATCCGCTGGTGCGCTTCCAGCGTGCATTCGAGCGCCGCTTCGAGTCCGTGCGCGCGTCGTACCGAATCCTGCTGGGCCTCGCGCTCACGCGCCGCAAGCCGTTCGTCGTCGCCTTCCTCTGCATCGTGGCCGCGTCCTTCCTGCTCGCACCGTCGCTCGGTCGCAACTTCTTCCCGACCATCGATTCCGGCGAGATCGCGCTGCACGTGCGTGCGCCGGTCGGCACGCGGGTCGAGGAAACCGCCGCCGAGCTCGACCGCATCGAGAACACGATTCGCGGCGTGATTCCGCCCGCGCAGTTGCGCGAAGTGATCGACAACATCGGCTTGCCGAACAGCGGGATCAACCTGACCTACAACAACAGCGGCACGCTCGGCCCGCAGGACGGCGACATCCTGATCTCGCTGTCGCGCGATCACGCGCCGACCGCCGACTACGTGCACACGCTGCGCGAACGCCTGCCGCGCGCCTATCCGGGCACCACGTTCTCGTTCCTGCCCGCCGACATCGTCAGCCAGATCCTCAACTTCGGCGCGCCGGCCCCGGTCGACCTGCAAGTGGCCGGCCCCAACCAGCAGGCCAATCTCGCTTATGCGCACGAGCTGTACCGCAAGCTGCGCCTGATCGCGGGCGTCGCCGACCCGCGCATCCAGCAGGCCAGCACCTATCCGCAGTTCACGGTGACGGTCGACCGCACGCGCGCCGACCAGCTCGGCATCACCGAGCAGGACGTGACGAACTCGGTGGTCGCGACGCTCGCCGGCACCAGCCAGGTCGACCCGACCTACTGGCTCAACCCGCGCAACGGCGTGTCCTATCCGATCGTCGCGCAAACGCCGCAGTACCGGATGACCACGCTGTCGGCGCTGCAGAATCTGCCGGTCACCGGCGCGAACGGCCAGTCCCAGTTGCTGGGCGGCCTGGCCACGATCACGCGCGGGGTCGGCAACGCGGTGGTGTCGCACTACAACATCGAGCCGCTGTTCGACATCTACGCGACCACCCAGGGGCGCGACCTCGGCGCGGTCGCGGCCGACATCGACGATGTCGTCAAGGCCACCGCGAAGGATCTGCCCAAGGGCTCGACCGTCACGCTGCGCGGCCAGGTGCAGACCATGAACGGCGCGTTCGCCGGCCTGCTGCTCGGCCTCGTCGGCGCGATCGTGCTGATCTACCTGCTGATCGTCGTGAACTTCCACTCGTGGGCCGACGCATTCGTGATCGTCTCGGCACTGCCGGCGGCGCTGGCCGGCATCGTCTGGATGCTGTTCACCACGCATACGCCGTTGTCGGTGCCGGCGCTAACCGGCGCGATCCTGTGCATGGGCGTGGCCACCGCCAACTCGATCCTCGTCGTCAGTTTCGCGCGCGAGCGCCTGGCCGAAACCGGCAACGCGCTGGCCTCCGCGCTCGAAGCCGGTTTCACGCGTTTTCGCCCGGTGCTGATGACCGCGCTCGCGATGATCATCGGCATGGCCCCGATGGCGCTCGGCCTCGGCGACGGCGGCGAGCAGAACGCGCCGCTCGGCCGCGCCGTGATCGGCGGCCTCGCGTGCGCGACGATCGCCACGCTGTTCTTCGTGCCTGTCGTATTCAGCCTCGTGCATCGGCGCGACGCGCTCAAGCACGACGCGTCCCGCGCTTCCTCCCCTTCCGCGTCCGGAGCTTCCCATGTCCACTGAGATCGATATCAAGTCGCCGAAACGGCTGCCCAACCTCAAGCTCGTCGCCACGCTCACCGCGCTGATCGCGGCCGGCATCGTGGCGACCGGCATCGTCGGCCGCGCGCACGCGAAACAGGAAATGACGACCTGGTCCGCCGAACAAGCGGTGCCGACCGTGGTCGCGTACACGCCGTCGACCGGCGGCGACGGCGCGACGCTCGTGCTGCCCGGCCACCTGTCCGCGTTCGAGAGTGCACCGATCCACGCGCAGGTATCGGGCTACCTGCATGCGTGGTACACCGACATCGGCGCGCACGTGAAGTCGGGGCAACTGCTCGGGTTGATCGATACGCCCGAACTCGACCAGCAACTGCAGCAGGCTCGGGCCGACCTGCAGAGCTCGCTCGCCAACGAGAAGCTTGCCGCGTCCACGGCCGCGCGCTGGACCCGGATGCTCGCGCAGGATTCGGTGTCGCAGCAGGAAACCGACGAGAAGACCAGCGACCTCGCGGCCAAGCAGGCGATCGTCGCGGCCAACGAGGCCAACGTGCGCCGCCTCGACGCGCTGGAGGCGTTCAAGCGCATCGTCGCGCCGTTCGACGGCGTCGTCACCGCGCGCAAGACCGACATCGGCCAGTTGATCTCGGCCGGCGGCGGCGCCGGCCCGGAGCTGTTCGCGGTGTCCGACGTCCACCGGATGCGCGTCTACGTGAGCGTGCCGCAGAACGAGGCCGCCGCGATCCGGCCCGGCATGACGGCCACGCTGACCGTGCCGGAGCATCCGGGCGAGACCTTCCGTGCGACGCTCGCCGACACCGACGACTCGATCGCCGATTCGACCGGCACGCTGCTCGTGCAGTTGATGGTCGACAACGCCGCAGGCAAGCTGATTCCCGGCGAATACACCGAGGTGCATTTCGCGCTGCCGGCCGGCAGCACCCACGTGCTGACGATTCCGGCCAGCTCGTTGATCTTCCGGCAGGCCGGCCTGCAGGTCGCCGTGGTCGGCAAGAACGATCGCGCGATCTTCAAGCCCGTGACGATCGCGACCGATCTCGGCACGCACGTGCAGATCGCGACCGGCCTCGCGCCGGACGACCGCGTGATCGACAATCCGCCCGACTCGCTCGCCGCCGGCGACCCGGTCAGGCTCGCGGCGCCGGTCCGCACCGTTGCGTCGGCCGCGCGCGATACGGAGCGTGCGCATGGCTAACCGGCTTCGGCTCTGCGCGATGCTCGCCGGCGTCGCGTTCCTGTCCGCGTGCTCGTTCGCGCCCGCCTATCACGCGCCGCAAACGGCGCTGCCCGCCAGCTTCAAGGAAGCCGGCGGCTGGCAGGCCGCGAAGCCGGCCGACCGCATCGCGCGCGACGGCTGGTGGAAAGCGTTCCGCGATCCCGTGCTCGACCGGCTCGAAGCACGGGTAGCCGCGGCGAACCCCGACGTGGCCGCGGCCGTGGCCCGCCATGACGAAGCGGCCGCGCTGTTCGATCAGGCACGCTCGGGCCTCTTCCCGACCATCGGCCTCGGCGCGCAGATCTCGAGCAACCGCCAATCGGCCACGCGGCCGCTGCGCGGCTCGAACCAGCCGAACGTCTATGGCGACAACACGCTCGACGCGGGCTTCGACTACGACCTCGACCTGTGGGGGAAAGTGCGGAACGAAGTCGCGGCCGGGCGCGCCGACGCGCAGGCCAGCGCCGACGATCTCGCGTCGGTGCGGCTGAGCCTGCAGGCCAGCCTCGCCAGCGCGTACTTCAGCCTGCGCGGGCTCGACCAGCAGCAACAGCTGCTAGCCGATACGATCGACACGTATCAGCGCGCGCTGCGCCTGACGATGAGCCGGCACGCGGGCGGTATCGCGTCCGATCTCGACGTGTCGCGCGCGCGGACGCAGCTCGATTCGGCCCGTGCGTCGGCCGAGGACGTACGGGCGCGACGCGCGCTCTACGAGCACTCGATCGCGACGCTCACGGGCGTACCGGCGGCGGCGTTCTCGCTGACGCCGGACCTGAACGCGGCGTATCTGCCGACGATCCCGACCGGCATTCCCGCGACGCTGCTGCAGCGGCGGCCCGACGTCGCGGCCGCCGAGCGGCGCATGGCCGCCGCCAACGCGAAGATCGGCGTGGTGCGCGCGGCGTTCTTCCCCGACGTCACGCTTGGGCTGGTCGGCGGGTACCAGAGCTCGGGCCTCGGCCACTGGCTCCGCGCGCCGAACGAGATCTGGTCGATCGGGCCCAGTCTCGCGCTGACGCTGTTCGACGGCGGCCGGCGCCAGGCGCTCACCGACCAGGCGCGCGCGCAACTGGCCGAGAACGGCGCGAAATACCGCGCGGTGGTGCTCGAAGCGTGCCAGCAGGTGGAAGACAACCTCGCGCTCACGCATCACCTCGGCGACGAAGCCGATCGCGAACAGGAAGCGCTCGACGCGGCCGAACGCACGTTGCAGTTGTCGATGTCGCGCTATCGGGACGGCGTCGTCAGCTATCTCGACGTCGTGACGGCGCAGACCACCGAGCTCGATACGAAGATCGCGATGCTGGAGCTGGACACGCGTCGACAACTCGCGGCGGTGGGCTTGATCGCCGCGCTGGGCGGCGGGTGGTCGATCGATGAAACCCCACCCGGTACGCAGGCACCGGCCGCGACGATGGCTAGTTTAGCGAACTGAATCCCTTGCGACATGACGAGGCGTGTCGCATTTCAAGGCACCCGTCGCGATGACGGGTGCCGTTTTTTAAATCAGCCCGGCCACTCAGAACTTGTGACGGATACCGGCCGCGACGACGGCCTGACGATCGTTGCCTGATGCGGCCAGGTTGAAGATCCCCGCGTGGCCAAGCACCGCGACGCCGTCCGCGCCCGTCACGCGCTGATACACGCCTTCCAGATAGAGGTCGGTGCGGCGTGACAGCGCATAGTCGGCCTGCAGCATGAACTGGTTCCACTTCGGCGCGATGCCACGGCCCGCATCGTCGAAGCGGCCCTGCGTGAACGTATAGGCGCCGCCCAGCGAGAGGGCCGGCGTCAGGAAATAACGCGCATTCAGTTCGTAGTTGCTGAAGGTCAGCAACTGGCCGTTCACGCGGCCGTACGCGCCGCCCTGCGACAGCTCGCGCGGATCGTTCAGGATCGTTCTGGTGTAGACGAAGCCGATCGCGGCATGGTCGAACGCATAGTGCGCGCCGGCGCCGAACGTGCGCCAGCGGCCGCCGGCCAGCATCGCATCGCCATCCGAACTGCTCAGCGACCCGCCGGTGTTCTGCGGCGCGTCGACACCGCCCGGCTGGTTCGACTGCAGGTACGCGACGGCGAGGTCGACCGGGCCGTTCACGTACTGCGCGCCGACGCTGTACGTGTTGTCGTTGCTGAATCCGCCGCCTTGATTGCTGAAGCCGTACGCACCGCCGAACGTGAAGCCGCCGTAGTCGGCACTGCGGAACTTCACCGCGTTGTTCATCCGCGTGTCGTTGGCGAGGTTGTCGTTGTCGTACGGATGATCGGCGAGGTTGCCGCCGAATCCCGACCCCGTCGCCGACAGCGGCGCGACGAAGTCGACCAGGAAATCGTACTGGCGGCCGAGCGTCACCGTACCCCACTGGCGGCTCGCGAGGCCGACCCACGCCTGGCGGCCGAATTCGTCGCCACCATTGCCGAGCTTGCCGTTCGCGACGTTGAAGCCGTTCTCGAGGGTGAACACGGCGGCCAGGCCGCCGCCGAGATCCTCGTTGCCGCGCAGCCCCCAGCGCGACGTGCTGACGTTGCCGCTCTGGACACCGTAGACGGGCCCCGCGCCCGCGGCCGATTTCTGGTTGCTGATGTAGTCCAGGCCCGCGTCGATCGTGCCGTACAGCGTCACGCTGCTCTGCGCATGTGCCGCGCTCGCCAGCAGGCATGCGACCGCCGCCGGAATTGCCAGATATTTCTTCATGATGGTTTCGTTGGAGTGGATCGGTCTGCTCGCATCGCCGGCCCGGGCGACATGGCCGCTCGTGCGTGATGCGATGGCGCACAATTTAGGCAGCGGGCATGACAGCGCCGTTATCGAAACGGCCCGAAACATGAAACCTGCTTCATCCTGGCGACATACCGGTTTCACGTCCCCCGCGAATGCACGCCCATGCATGAATTTCTTTTCACGTTGCGTATGCCGATCCGCTAACGCCCCTCCTCTATGCTTGTCCTCAACTCGTGCACGACGCCGATATCGACACGCCGCGCCGGGGAGATGCCCATTCGATCATCATGAGGACTCCAGACATGAAAACCGCCCACATCGTCGCCGCCGCCATGCTCGCCGCAATCGGCACGCTGTCCGTTCCCGCGTTTGCACTGACCGGCAGCCAGCCGATGCGGATGTCGCCGGCCGCCACCAAGGACGGCACGCCCGGCACCCAGGCCGCCGGCCAGTGGGTGCCGCCCTACGGCCAGCCGATCCACGAAAAGACGCGCGCCGAGGTCCACGCCGAGCTCGTGCAAGCCGAACAGGACGGGCAGCTCAAGTACCTGAACTCCACGCTCTATTCGCATTGATGGGGGCGACCGTGCGGCCGGGCGCGCTGCCATCGGCAGTGCGCCCGTCATGTTCGTTGCGCGGCCGAAACCGCGCGTTCATGCGTCCGGCAGCGTCACCTGGTAGCCATAGCGGCTCACCGTATCGATCCGCACGTCGGGCAGATGCCGCGCGAGCTTGCGGCGTAGCCGCGACACCACGAGATTGACGCTCGACGGATCGACATCCTCCTTGTCCTGCCAGACATACCGAATCAATTGGTCGCGCGGCACCGGCGCGTTCGGATGGCGCATCAGGCATTCGAGCAACAGGAATTCGCGGCGCGTCACGGCGAGGCGCAGCTTGCCGTCCGCGAGTTCGCGCGCCAGTGTCTCGAACGCGGACACCCCCGCGATCGAACGGCCCGCATCGCGCGGCCCGGCCAACCGCTGCAACGCCTGCAGGCGTTCGTGCAGCTCGATGAACGAATACGGTGCGCAGAAACACGCATCGGCGCCCGCGCGCAGCATATGGATGCGTTCGCGCGCCGACGCGTCGCCGATCAGCACCACGAGCGCGGCGCCGCCGCCGTCGGCCACGAAACGCGGCAACATCGCGATCAGCGCGGCATCGCTGCCGGGCTCGAAGGCTGTCGCGACGATCGCGTCGAAAGCCTCCTGCGACGCAAGGAACAAGCCGTCGCGCAGATCGTCGGCGCGCGGCACGCTGTGCCCGCTTTCCTGCAGCGCCTTGTGCAGCCACGACGCTTCCGGATGCGGCGAAGTCACGAGCAGGATGCGCATCGTCAACCGGCCTCGCGGCTGACATACGCCGACACACGCCGCGTCGTCCGGACGGCCATCATCCCAGCGACCTCGGCCAGCATTCGATCGTCACGCGCGTGCCGGGCTCGGCATGGCCGATCCGCAGCGTGAAATCGTGCACGTTGACG
Source organism: Burkholderia sp. BCC0097 (assembly GCF_902832985.1). Classification (NCBI taxonomy): domain Bacteria; kingdom Pseudomonadati; phylum Pseudomonadota; class Betaproteobacteria; order Burkholderiales; family Burkholderiaceae; genus Burkholderia; species Burkholderia sp. BCC0097. The sequence continues at coordinate 941,799 of NZ_CADFDM010000001.1, read as the reverse complement.
ACCGTCGACACGATGCTCAGGCCGAGCCCGGCGCCAGCGAGATGCCCGGTACGGCGGCTGCGGTACCGATACCGCAGCACCGCCTCGCGCTCGTCGGCTGCGATGCCCGGGCCGTTGTCGATCACGTCGATGCGCGGCCCGGACGGCGTGTCATGCAGTTCCAGGCGCACCGTATCGCCCGACGTCGTGTACTTGAGCGCATTGTCGAGCAGGTTGCTCAGCGCCTCGAACAAGAGTGCGCGATCGCCGTGAATCCGCGCCACCGGCTCGACGGACTGCACGAAGCGGATCGCACGGCTGTCCGCGAGCGGTTCGAACAACTGCCCGACGTCGATGACCAGATCCTCCAGCGACAGTTCCGCAAATCCGCCGCGCCGCTGCAAGGAACCGATTTCGGCGATACGCAGCATCGCCCGGAAACGATCGAGCAATACGTCGGTCTCGTGGCGTGCCCGCGAGACGAGACGCTCCAGCACGGCATCGTCGAGGCGCTCCGCCCGCTGTGCCGCCTGCGCGAGCAGCGTGTGCACATGGGCGAGCGGTGTCCGCAAGTCATGCGCGATGCCGTCGCAGACACCCTTTACCTCGTTCATCAGCCGCTCGATCTCCTCGAGCATATGGTTGACGAGATGGGACAGCAGATCGATCTCGTCGTGTCCGCCGACCGGCAGCCGCTGGCCGAGGTCGCCCTGCGCAATACACTGCGTGATGCGCCGGACTTCCTTCAGACGCCGCATTTGCCGCACGCTGAGCATCAGGCCGCCCACGACGCCCGTGCCAAGACAGAGCAGCCCGCCGCCCACCAGCGCCTGGATGATCGCCGCGCGGATGCGCAGGATGTGCGTGAGGTCGCGCCCCAGCACCAGCACGTCGCCGTTCGCACGCCGCTCCGCCATCGTGCGGACGACCGGCGGCACCTGGTCTCCCGCGATCGGCATCGTGTGGTCGAGCGTCACGCCGCTGCGGTTCGGCCACAGGCCGGCCGGCAACGCCAGCACATCGCCGGCGATATGCCTGCCGTCCGCGCTAAAGAGCCCGTAGTAGTTGGTATGCATCCGCTCGTGCTCGATCCGGTGCAGGATCGCGGCGGCAAGCTGGTCGTCCTGGATCGAATCAAAGTAGATCATCTGCCAATCGATCACCGTGTCGGTTTCCCGCTCCATGTCGTGTGTGATCACCGATGCGATGAAGCCGAGCAGCAGCATGACCGACACGGAGAACGTCACGGTATAGACCGACACCAGCCGGAACGTACTCGAGTACCAGCGTCGCGCGGGTGCCGGCTGGACGTGATGCGCGGCGGACGCCACGGTAGCCGGCTCAGCCAAGGCGATACCCTGCGCCGCGTACGGTCTGGATCATCTGCTTCGCATCGGATGGATCGATCTTCCTGCGCAGCCGGCCCATGTGCACTTCGATCAGGTTGGTGCCGGGATCGAAGTGATAGCCCCATACGGCCTCGAACAACATCGTCCGCGTAATGGTTTGCCCGGCATTGCGCATCATGTATTCGAGCACGCGATACTCGGTCGGCAACAACACGATTTCCTCGCCGTCGCGAAACGCCTTGCGCGAGATCAGGTCGAGCCTGAGCGGGCCGACGACCAGCGTCGTGTCGAACGTGGCCGGCGCGGCCTGGCTCCGGCGCAGCAACACCTCCAGGCGCGCGGCCATTTCCTCGGGATCGAACGGCTTGGTCAGGTAGTCGTCGCCCCCCGCACGCAGCCCGCGGACCCGTTCGTCGACATCACCGAGCGCGCTCAGCATCAGCACGGGGGTGCGCACGCCGACGCTGCGCATCGTGGTCAGGATCGTGAGGCCGTCGACCACCGGCAGCATCCGGTCGAGCGTGATCACGTCGAACTCGTTGCCGAGCGCGCGGGCCATGCCATCACGCCCGTTCGCCACCCATTCGACCGTAAAGCCGCGCCCCTCCAGCTCCGTGACTATTTCGTTCGCGGTGATTTCGTCGTCTTCGATCGTGAGGACGTGCGCGACGGCCGTGCCGTCCACGGCCGGCTTGTCAGGCGGGGCCGGCTCGTTGACCGGGGAAGCGGATGATGCCATGTACGATTCTCGTCTTCGTCGAAGGGACGTATGCGCTTCGATGCCCGACGGCCGAACGCGCTCGTGCAGAGCTTATGCGTGCACGCGTAAAAGATGCGCGTCGGCTTCGTGAAGAAAGTTTCATATCCGGCAACATAACGTCAAGGTCGGCTTCGATCCTGACTTATTTGCCATTGCAACGGAGGCTGAAAACGACCCGGCATGCTTGCCTTTGCGACACGATTTCGTACCACGGCTCGCGACGCACGCGAGCCGCCGCGACCGGCTGAGAACGGTGCGCGCCGCCGCGCGATCAGCGTGGGTGCGATGGTGTGCCGGCCGCGTCCGCACGATGCGACGCGAGATCACGTGCGGCATCGATGGCGCGATCCCGCTGTTCGGCTTTCGCGTTCGCGAGCGTCACATCGGCGATCGCGAGCCCGGTTCCCTGCACCTTCGCGAACGCCGGCAGCGACGCCCCCATCAACGCGACCAGCCCAGCCATGATGATCTTTGATTTCATTGCCTTACCCCAGTGTCCACCGCGCGGCGCGCGGCATCGATCGATCCATCGCTCGACGATACGCCGCCGCGCCTAACCATCCGGAAGCACGCGCATGAACGATTCTTTAACCTTCAATGCATGCGGCGACCGGTGCATGGCCCGAGCCGAGCTTGCCTAAAACATGTTTCATCATCGCGCTGTCGTTTAGCTAGTCCGCCGCGCCTAATCTTCGTCTCGCGGCCGACGCAGGCATCCTGCCGTACGGCCTCGACCCAACGCTATCCAGGAGCCGAAGATGAATCATCCCGTCCGTTATCTCGTGTGCGCCGCCATGCTCGCATTGAGCGTCTCCGCGCATGCCGGGACGAAGCTCACGTCCGCGCAATGTCATGACTATCCGTTCGTGCATGCGAAAGGCCCGGTCTCTCACCGGCAGCTCGTCAACGAACTGAACGAGCTGGAGTCCGTCGGCTACAACCCGTCGTCCGGGGACGAGAGCAGCTATCCCGACGATATCGATTCGGCACAGGCGCGCCTGATGCAGAAGTACCAGCACGATTGTGCCGGGGCGGCCAATACCGTCGCGTCGAGCGGCAACTGAATCGCCTGCTGCACCCGTTCTCCGAGTTTGCGCGCGAACCCTCGTGGCCGCGCGCGTTTTTTTTGGGTAGCCCCACATTCCGTTCCGATATGTCGACGCTTCACGCGAATAAATCTTCATGTCAATCGTCGAGAGATATAAAACAACACATCGCAAGGCGTTCGATCGCCATGCGGCTCCAAGGCACCGCATTTTTCCGTGGGGCATCCATCGGCGCATGACACTTTCGAATACTGAAAAATAGTCTTTCCGTGCACGTTGCGGCGACCGCTTTTCCTCTGCCTACACTGCCTCGTCCGCCGAGATCGCATTCCGGGACGACATCGAAGTCAGCGCCATCCAGCGCCGACTGCCCCACCACACCGTCAGAGGAACTCAATGAAACGTCGATCGAAGAAATTGCCCTGGTTCGTATTCGCGCCGGCACTCTTGCTCGCAGGCACGGCGCACGCCCAGCAGAGCATCACGCTATACGGGCTGATAGACGAAGGCCTCAACTTCACGAGCAATGCAGGCGGTCACCGCGCCTGGCAGATGTCGAGCGGAGACACATTCGGCAGCCGCTGGGGCTTGAAAGGCAGTGAAGACCTGGGCGGCGGCGACAAGGCCATCTTCCAGCTCGAAAACGGCTTCAACGTGAACAGCGGCAAGCTCGGTCAGGATTCGAGCATGTTCGGCCGTCAAGCGTTCGTGGGCCTGTCGTCTTCACGGTATGGCACGCTCACGCTCGGACGCCAGTACGATACCAGCGTCGACGCGCTCGGCTTCGGCGGCATCACGGCGGCCGGCAACTGGGCGGGCGACATCGCGACCCACCCGTTCGACAACGACAATACGGACTGGGATTTCCGCGTCAACAATGCCGTCAAGTACGTGACCCCGACATACCGCGGACTCACCGCGGAAGCGATGTACGGCTTCAGCAACCAGCCCGGCGGATTCTCGAACAATCGCGTCTGGGGCGCCACGCTGAACTACCAGAGCGGCAACCTGACTGCGGCGGCGTCCTACCTGAAGCTCAACAATCCCGGGCTCGCGGCGGGTGGCGCGGTCAACAGTGGCGATCTCTTCAACGGCTCGTCGCAGCAGGACATCGGCGTAGCGGCTTCCTACCAGTTTACCCACGTACTCGTCGGCGCCGCGTGGTCCCATGTCGATGTCTACAACCCCGCCGGCAATGCGTGGATCGACAATACCGCCCTGCAAGACGGCGCGACGTGGAATGCGTGGAAATTCGATAACTTCGAACTCAATGCTCAGTACTACTTCACTCATGCCCTCTGGCTGGGAGCGTCCTACACGTTCACCATGGCGCATCTGTACACGTCCGACACGAAATATGTCCCCAAGTGGCACCAGATCGGCATGATGCTCGACTATGACCTGAGCAAGCGCACTTCGCTGTATCTCCAAGGCGCGTGGCAGCATGTCGTCAGCGCCCGTACCGGGACCAGCTTTGACGAAGCCCAGATCGTGGACGCATCGGCTGGCGCGTCGTCAGGGCCGAACCAGATGGTCTATCGCATGGGCATGGTGCATCGCTTCTAACCCGTCGGAGTCCCGCACCGGAACCCGCTCGGCGCGGCTTCGGTGCGGGCGCCGGCGAGTCGATCGAAACCGATGCGAATCGCGTTCATGAATTCGCCCGATTACACCCGCGCGTACGCACTCAGTCTTCGTATGGAATGCCTTCGATCGGGCACTCCGGCGTACCAGGCGTCGCACGCGTGAGCGCTTCGACACGGCGACGCGTGGCGTCCGGATCCGCAATCCAGTCGCGATAGAACCCGAACGGACAGTCCGCGACGCCGTTCGCGCCGTCGCCGGAATGGATCGTGCCGGTGTACCCGCGATGCAGCAGCTTGTATAGATGATTCTGCGACTGCATGTTGCGCCGCGCGTCGCGAATCATGCCGAGCGACAGCTCCGCATACTGAATGCCCATTTCCTCCTCGCCGCATTCGCCGAGCGTGCGCCCGTCGAATCCGACGATCGCCGAATGGCCGAAGTACGAATACACGCCGTCCCAGCCGGTGGCGTTGGCCACTGCCACGTAGGTGTTGTTCATCCACGCCATCGCCTTCGCGACCATCACCTGCTGCTCTTTCGCCGGATACATATAGCCCTGGCAGCGCACGATCAGCTCGGCGCCATTCATCGCGCAGTCGCGCCAGATCTCCGGATAATTGCCGTCATCGCAGATGATCAGGCTGATCTTGAGGCCCTTCGGCCCGTCCGTCACATAGGTGCGGTCGCCCGGATACCAGCCTTCGATCGGTGTCCACGGCATGATCTTGCGATACTTCTGCACGATCTCGCCGCGATTGTCGATCAACACGAGCGTGTTGTACGGCACCTTGCGCGGATGCTCCTCGTGGCGCTCGCCCGTGATCGAGAACACACCCCACACGTTGGCCTTGCGGCATGCCGCCGCGAAGATATCCGTCTCGTCGCCGGGGATCGTCGACGCCGTATCGAACATCTCCTGGCGGTCGTACATGATGCCGTGGGTCGAATACTCGGGGAACACCACGAGATCCATGCCCGGCAAACCCTGCTTCATGCCGACCACCATGTCGGCGATACGGCGCGCGTTGTCGAGCACCTCCGCCTTCGTGTGCAGACGCGGCATCTTGTAGTTGACCACCGCGACACCCACACAATCTCGGCTGCTGGAAATATCACCCTGTCGCATGACGCTTTCCTCCTCTAACACGTACACGTTGATGCCGCACGCGACGGCCGCTGCTTCCGGGCATCGGCTCGCGCGCGGCACACCTTAGTGGCTGATCATCCACGGCCGTCCCGCCGGCCGCTTGAGGCCGTCCGACGCCGTGCCGGCGAGCTTCGCCGCGCCGCCCGAGCAACAACTGCAACCGGCGCGATGGCGCAGTGGCGGCCCGTCGCCGGACTGACGCGGCGCGTGCGCGGCACGCTCGTTGGTCGCGTGTGCCGCACGGCGTGCCCCTCCCATCAGCGCGAGCGAGGGTGCGCTGACGACACGGTCGCCTTGCGCGCCGCAGTCGGGACAGCAGCACGGTTGTTCGCGATCCGCGATGCGGCGCATGACGGAGAACGGCCCGCAGCTTGCGCATTCGAAGTCGTAGATTGGCATGACAGCCTCCTGTTCCGGCGTGATTTCAGTGTGTCGCTCACGCCTTCGCGAGATCCGGCGAACACGGCAGATCCACCCCGCCCTGGATGTACTGGATCGGGCCGTCGGCATTCGGGCGAATGTCGAAGTCGAAGATCTGCGTGGGCAGCCACAAGGTCGCGCATGCGTTCGGAATGTCCACCACGCCGCTGATATGCCCCTGCACCGGCGCGCAGCCAAGCAGCGAATACGCCTGCGCGCCCGAATAACCGAATTTCTTCAGATACTCGATGGCGTTCAGACACGCCTGGCGATACGCGGTGGTGACGTCGAGATAATGCTGGCCGCCCTGCTCGTCGACGGAAATGCCCTCGAAAATCAGGTAGTCGTTATAGGTCGGCGTGATCGGGCTGGGCTGAAAGACGGGGTTGCGGATACCGTATTTCGCCATGCCGCCCTTGATGAGATTCACGCGCATATGCACCCAGCCGGCCATTTCGATCGCGCCGCAGAACGTGATCTCGCCGTCGCCCTGGCTGAAGTGCAGGTCGCCGACCGACAGGCCGGCGCCATCCACGTACACAGGGAAAAATACCTTCGAGCCGCGCGACAGATCCTTGATGTCGCAATTGCCGCCATGCTCGCGCGGCGGCACCGTGCGCGCACCCTGCGCGGCGGCCTGGTCGCGCGCGTCGCCCGCGAGCTTGCCCATGTGCGCGGTGGCCGCGAACGGTGGATTCGCGAGCGGCGGCACGCGCTCCGGCGCGGTGGCGATCAGGCCGGTTTCGCGCGCGTTCCAGGTTTCCAGCAGAGTCGGATCGGGCAGGCAGCCGATCAGGCCGGGGTGAATCAGGCCCGCGAAATTCACGCCCGGAATATGGCGCGAGCTCGTGTAGACACCGTGAAAATCCCAGATCGATTTCTGCGCGCTGGGAAAATGATCGGTGAGAAAGCCGCCGCCGTTCGTCTTCGAAAAGAAGCCGTTGAAGCCCCATTGGCTGTCGGCCTTCGCGCCGATGTCGAGCAGGTCGACCACCAGCAGGTCGCCGGGCTCCGCGCCGTGCACGCCCACCGGGCCGGACAGAAAGTGCACGATCGACAGGTCGATGTCGCGCACGTCGTCGGCGCTGTCGTCGTTCTTGATGAAACCGCCGGTCCAGTCGTAGGTTTCGAGGATGAAATCGTCGCCGGGCTTGACCCAGCAGGCCATCGGAATGTCGGGGTGCCAGCGGTTGTGCACCTGTTCGTTTTCGTAGGCCGACTGGTTCAGGTCGACCTTGATGAGAGTCTCGGGCATGACGTTCGCTCCTGGGTTCGCGGATTGACATACGGCGCGGCGCGCGAGCGCCGCGCCGCGCTCAGACGGACAGGTACTCGCGGATGCGGTCGGTGTCGCCCGCATCGCGCGTGCTTTGGTGCACGAAGCGCCCACCCTCGATCACGAACAGGCGGTCGGCCACGTCGAGCGCGAAGCTCAACACCTGCTCCGACACGACGATGGCGATATTGCGGCTCGTGCGAATCTGGTTGAGCGCCTTGGCGATGTCCTTGATGACGGACGGCTGGATGCCTTCGGTCGGCTCGTCGAGCAGCAGTACTTTCGGGTCGGTCGCGAGCGCACGCGCGATCGCGAGTTGCTGTTGCTGGCCGCCCGACAGATTGCCGCCCTTGCGTTTTCTCATGTCGAACAGCACGGGGAACAACGCGTAGAGCTCGTCGGGCACGCGCTGGCTCTGCGCGTTTTCGAGGCCCGTCTGGATGTTTTCCTCGACGGTCAGCGACGCGAAAATCTGCCGTCCTTGCGGCACGTAGCCGATGCCCTTCGACACGCGGCGGTAGCTCTCGTCCTTCGAGACGTCGGCGCCGGCCACGCGCACCGTGCCGCGATTGGCCGGCAGCATGCCGATCAGCGCCTTGAACAGCGTCGTCTTGCCCATGCCGTTGCGGCCCATCACGGCCACGCTTTCGCCTTGCGCGACGGCAAAGTCGATGCCGTGCAGCACTTCGCTCTGGCCGTAGCTGACGACGAGATCGTCGACTTCCAGCATGATGTGTTCTCCGTGTTGTCGTCCGGTGGCGGACTCAATGGCCCAGGTAGACGTCGATCACGCGCGGGTCGGCCTGCACCTGCGCCATCGGGCCTTCCGCGAGAATCTTCCCCTGATGCATGACCGTGACCTTGTGCGCGATACGCTCCACGAAAGCCATGTCGTGTTCGATCACGATCATCGAGCGATTGCGGCAGATGCGGTCGAGCAGCTCGGCCGTCAGTTCGCGCTCGCGCACGCTCATGCCTGCGATCGGCTCGTCGAGCATCAGCAGTTCGGGGTCCTGCATGAGCAGCATGCCGATTTCGAGCCACTGTTTCTGGCCGTGCGAAAGCAGCCCCGCTTCCATATCGAGCGTGGCGGCGAGGCCGATTTCATCGGCCACGTCGCGCACGCGATCGGCCACCTCGGCATCCTCGCGATAGGCGAGCGCGCCAAACACGCTGCGGCCGCGCGGAAACGACACTTCGAGGTTCTGCGCCACGCTCAGGTTTTCGTAAATCGACGGCGTCTGGAACTTGCGGCCAATCCCTTGACGCACGCGGCGGAATTCCGCGAGACGCGTGATTTCCTCGTTGCGGAACTTGATGCTGCCCGCCGTTTCCTTCGTCTTGCCGCAGATGAGGTCGAGCAGCGTGGTCTTGCCCGCGCCGTTCGGGCCGATCACCACCCGCAGCTCGCCGCGTTCGAGATAGAGATTGAGCGAATCGATCGCCTTGAAGCCGTCGAACGACACGGTCAGGTCTTCGATCGCGAGCAGAAAGTCGGTATTGCTCATGCTTCACGCCCCCTTGTTCGCCACGCCGAGCAGCCGCCGCACGCGCGGGCGCACATGCTCGTCGTAGAGGCCCGCCAGCCCGTTCGGAAACACCATCACCACGCCGATGAACATCGCCGCCATCAGATAGAGCCAAAGGTTCGGAAAGCTCTCCGAGAACCAGCTCTTGCCGAGATTGACGAGGATCGCGCCGTACACCGCGCCGACCAGCGACATGCGCCCGCCGATGGCCGCGTAGATCACCATTTCGATCGACGGCACGATGCCGACGAACGACGGCGACATGAAGCCCACCTGGAGCGTGAACATCGCGCCGCCGATGGCCGCGAGCATCGCCGCGAGACAGAACGCGAACACCTTGAACATCGCGACGTCGTAGCCCGAGAAGCGCACGCGGTCTTCCTTGTCGCGCATCGCGAGCAGCAGCGTGCCGAGCTTGCTGCGCTGAACCCAGCGGCCGACGAGCAGCGCACCGATCAGCAGCGCGGCGTTCACGAAATACAGCACGAGCTTCGCGTGATCGGTGCGGATGTCCCAGCCGAGCAGCGTGCGCAGATCGGTGATGCCGTTCACGCCGCCCGTATAGCCTTGCTGGCCGATGATCAGCACCGAGAGGATCAGCGCGACCGCCTGCGTGATGATCGCGAAGTACACGCCGCCCACGCGCCGCTTGAACATCGCGTAGCCGATCACGAAGGCGAGCGCGGTGGGCACGACGAGCACCGCGAGGATCGAGAACGGCAACGAGTGAAACGGCTTCCACCAGGCGGGCAGCGCGGTGAGCTGGTTCCAGTCCATGAAGTCGGGAATGCCCGGCGTGGTTTGCGTGTGCGTGGCGGCCGTATCGGACGCCTCGAGCTTGAGAAACATCGCCATCGCGTAACCGCCGAGGCCGAAGAACACGCCCTGGCCGAGACTGAGCACCCCGCCATAGCCCCACGCGATCACGAGGCCGATCGCCACGAACGCGTAGGTCAGGTACTTGCCCATCAGGTTCAGGCGGAACGTGTCGAGCGCGAGCGGAAACACGACCACGATCAGCAGCGCGAGCAGCACGATGCCCGCGTAGCCCGACGCGTCGAGCCGCGCGACGCGAGCGCGCCAGCCGGCCGGCGGCGCGCCCGGGCGGGATCGCGGGGATACGGCGCCCGCCGCGGGTTGGATGGGTTCCATGTCCATCTCTCCAGTCGAATGAAGCTGTGAATGACGCGCGTGCATCGACGCGCGCTTAAACGCGCCGCACCTTCGACGCGAACAGGCCCTGCGGGCGCAGCATGAGAATCACCACGACGGTGAGCAGCGTGAGCACGCGCGCTATCGATCCCGACAGGAAGAACTCGCTGATCGACTGCATCTGCGCGATGCCGAACGCCGACGCCACGGTACCGAGCAGGCTCGCCGCGCCGCCGAACGTCACGACGAGAAACGAATCGACGATATAGAGCGAGCCGCTCGTCGGCCCCGTCGAGCCGATCGCCGTGAACGCCGCGCCCGCCACGCCCGCGATGCCGCAGCCGATCGCGAACGTCATGCGGTCGGTGCGCCGCGTGTTGATGCCCGCCGCGTTCGCCATCGGCCGGTTCGCGACCGTGGCGCGCACGCGCAGGCCCCAGCGCGAGCGATAGAGCGCGAGCAGCAGGCCGCCCGTCATCAACAGCGCGAGGCCCATCACGAACATGCCGCTCACCGGAATGTCGAGGCCGGGCGTGGGTTCCCACGAACCCATCAGCCAGTCGGGCAGCGCCGGACTCACCTCCTTCGGCCCGAAGGTCGAGCGGAACACTTGCTGCATGCCGAGGCTCAGGCCCCAGGTGGCGAGCAGCGTGTCCAGCGGGCGCTTGTACAGATGGCGGATCAGCGCCCATTCGGCGAGCCAGCCCGCCGCGAAGGCCAGCGCGAACGCCGCGACAATCGCGAAGAAGAAATACACGGGCGTGAGCGCGTGCCAGACGTTCTGCGAAAACCACGAAAACAGGTAGACCGTATAGGCGCCGATCGTCATGAATTCGCCGTGCGCCATGTTGATCACGCCCATCTGGCCGAAGATCACGGCGAGCCCGAGCCCCATCAGGAGCAGGACGCTGAAGAGGCTCAGACCGGCGAAGCCCTGCATCAGCGTGATGTTGAAAATATCGGTAGCGGACATCGAACGCTCCTCGCGCGGCGGCGTCATCGGCCGCCGCGCCGCTGCGGTTGACGGATTACATGTAGCCCTTGGGGAACGGATTCGGCTGGATCGGCTGCTCCGACTGCGCGACGACCTTGAACTGGCCGTCCGCCTGGCCCTGGCCGATCAGCGAGCGGCTCCACAGGTGGTGGTTCGCATCGACCTTCGCGTAGCCTTGCGGCGCGTTCGCCACTTCGATGCCGGCCGAATGCGCGACCACCTTGTCCACGTCGAAGCTGCCCGCGCGCTCGCACGCGGCCTTCCAGATCCACGGGCCGAGATAGGCGGCCTGGGTCACGTCGCCGATCACCGACTTCTGGCCGTAGCGCGCCTTGAACGCCGCGACGAACTTCTTGTTGTTGTCGTTATCGAGCGACTGGAAGTACTTCATCGACGAATAGAAGCCCGCGAAATTGTCGCCGCCGATGCCGAGCACTTCGTCCTCGGTCACCGACAGCGTCAGCAGGAACTGCTTCTGCGGCGTGATGCCCGCGGCCTTGAGCTGCTTGTAGAAAGCCACGTTCGAGCCGCCCACCACGGTCGCGAAGATGCAGTCCGGGCGCGCCAGCTTGATCTTGTTCATCAGCGACGCGAATTCGGTCGTGCCGAGCGGGTAATACTCCTCGCCCACCACCTTCGCGTGCAGATGCTGCTCGATATGGCGGCGCGCGATCTTGTTGGACGTGCGCGGCCAGATGTAGTCGGAGCCGATCAGGAAGAAGGTCTTGGCCTTCTTCGTGTTCGAGGCCCAGTCGAGCGCCCAGACAATCTGCTGGGTCGCTTCCTGGCCCGTGTAGAACACGTTCTTCGACTGTTCGAGGCCCTCGTAGAAGGTCGGGTAATACAGCAGGCCGTTGTCCTTCTCGAACACCGGCAGCACCGCCTTGCGCGAGGCCGAGGTCCAGCAGCCGAACACGGCCGCGACGTGGTCGTTCTCCAGCAGCTTCTTCGACTTTTCGGCGAAGGTCGGCCAGTCGGAGGCGCCGTCTTCCTGAATGATCTGGATCTTGCGGCCCAGCACGCCGCCCATCGCGTTGATCTGTTCGATGGCGAGGCGCTCGGCCTGGATCGAGCCGGTTTCGGAAATCGCCATCGTGCCCGTGGCCGAGTGCAGCTGGCCGACCGTCACCGTGGTGTCCGTGACCGCCAGGCGCGTGGTGTTGACCTTCGCCGTGGGCGGCGTCTGCGCAAACGCGCCGCGCGGCAGGCCCAGCGCCATCAGCGGCGCGGCGGCGAGACCGCCGAGCATTTTCCGGCGCAGCGGCGAGGGCATCCGGGCATCGTCATCGAATCGATCGTCTGCGGACATCACGTTCTCCTTATCGGGTGCCCGGCGCGGATCGCTGCGGGCTGGGTCGAGGTTGGACGCAATGTAGGAAGCCAATTTGAGGATCGGAATACGTCAATCGACGTATTCCCGGTGCGCGGACTGGAATGTAATTTGCATTGCAGGGCGATCCTGAGCGGCGTGGTCCGCCGTTGTGCCGTTCGCGCCCCGCTCGTGCCGCTTTCGCACCATTTCGGATCATCCTCATGTCCCAGAGTCACCCGTCAGTGGGCGCGCCCGGCACGCAACGCATCGTCAAGGTGCGCCGCGACTACAACGCCTGGGTCGGCGACGAAACCCTCGAGGACTATGCGCTGCGCTTCACGCCGCGCTCGTTCCGGCGCTGGTCGGAGCTGCGCGTGGCCAATACGGCGATCGGCGCGGTGTCGTTTCTGGTGCTGGAAGCGATCGGCGGCAGTCTCGTCGTCAACTACGGCTTCACGAATGCGGTCTGGGCCATTGCGGCCGTCTCCGTGCTGATCTGGCTCACCAGTCTGCCCATCAGCTATTACGCGGCGCGCTACGGCGTGGACATGGACCTGCTCACGCGCGGCGCGGGCTTCGGCTATATCGGCTCGACGGTCACATCACTGCTGTATGCGGTGTTCACGTTCATTTTTTTCGCGCTCGAAGCGGCCATCATGTCGCTCGCGCTCCAGCTGTATTTCCATATTTCGCTGGCGATCGCCTACGTCGTGAGTTCGCTCGTGGTGATTCCGATCGTCATGTTCGGGATCACGCTCATCAACCGCCTGCAAAGCTGGACGCAGCCGCTGTGGCTCGTCCTGTTCGTGCTGCCCTACGCAGCCGTGCTGTGGCGCCATTCCGACCTGATCGCGCAATGGACCACCTTCGCGGGCTTCGCGCCGCAAGGCCGCGCTTTCAGCCTGATCGCCTTCGGCCAAGCGTCGACGGTCGTGTTCGCATTGATCGTGCAGGTGGGTGAACAGGTGGACTATCTGCGCTTCCTGCCGCCGCTCACCGCGAAGAACCGCACGCGCTGGTGGTTCGCGTTGCTCTCGACGGGGCCCGGCTGGATCGTGCCCGGCGCGCTCAAGATGCTGGGCGGCGCATTGCTCGCCTTCATCGCGCTGCAGTACGAAGTCGATGCCGTCCACGCCACCCAGCCCACGCAGATGTACCTCGTCGCCTATCATCTGCTGCTCGATCCGTTGGGCCTCGCGAGCTGGGCGCTGCCCGCGATGACGCTGTTCGTGATCGTCTCGCAGTTGAAGATCAACGTGACCAATGCCTATGCGGGCTCGCTCGCGTGGTCCAATTTTTTCGCGCGGCTCACGCACAGCCATCCGGGCCGCGTGGTATGGCTCGTGTTCAACGTCATGATCGCGTTGCTGCTCGTCGAAATGGGCGTGTTCGATGCGATCGCCAAGGTGCTGTCGCTCTACGCGAACATCGCGATCGCGTGGATCGGCGCGTTGTTCGCCGATCTCGTCATCAACAAGCCGCTCGGCTATAGCCCGCGACATATCGAATTCAAGCGCGCGCATCTCTACGACGTGAACCCCGTGGGCGTCGGTGCGATGCTGATCGCGGCCGCCGTCGCGATGCTCGCGCACAGCGGCCTGTTCGGCGTGCTCGCCCAGGCGATGTCGTCGTTCATCGCGTTCGGTGCGGCGTTCGCATGCGCGCCGCTGCTCGCGGTACTCACCCGCGGCCGCTATTACATTGCCCGCGCCGCGCAACCGACCGGCGACGCCACTTCGCTGCGCTGCGCGATTTGCGAAAACACCTTCGAACCCGACGATACGGCGCATTGCCCGGCTTATGGCGGCACGATCTGCTCGCTGTGCTGCTCGCTCGACTCGCGCTGCCACGATCGCTGCAAGCCGCACGCGCGCTTCGCGTCGCAGGCCGACCGCGCGCTGCATCGCGTGCTGCCGGGCGCGCGGCTCGGCCCTGCCGCGCTGCGCCTCATTCACTATGCGAGCCTCGTGCTGGCCATGCTCGCGGTACTGGGCAGCGTGCTCTATCTGATCTGGGCGCAGAGCGCGACGTCGATGCGCGCCGCCGGGCCATCGATCGCCCACGCGCTCTCCGGCAGTTTTCTGAATATCTTTCTCGCGCTCTCGCTGGTGGGCTGCATCGCGGCCTGGTGGTTCGTGCTGGAGCGCGAAAACCGCCGCGTCACGCAAGAAGAGTCGCAGCGGCAAAACGAATTGCTGATGCTCGAAATCGACGCGCATCAGAAAACCGACGCGGCGCTCAAGCGCGCGACCGCCGCCGCGGAATCGGCCAACCAGGCCAAGAGCCGTTACGTGTCCGGCTTGAGCCACGAGTTGCGCACGCCGCTGAACAGCATTCTCGGCTACGCACAGTTACTGCTGCAGGCGAAGGAAGAACTCACGCCCATGCGCTACAACGCCGTGCGCACGATCCATCGCAGCGGCGAGCATCTGCTCGCGCTCGTCGACGGCCTGCTCGACATCGCGCGCATCGAGGCGGGCAAGCTTCAGTTGAACATCGCCAAGGTATCCCTCGCCGATTTCGTCGCGCACCTGACGTCGATGCTGCGTCCGCAGGCGCTCGAAAAAGCGCTCGCCTTCGACGTGCAGACGGTCGGTCGGCTGCCCGCCACCGTGCGCACCGACCAGAAGTGCATGAGCCAGATCCTCACCAACCTGATCGGCAATGCGATCCGCTTCACGTCGAGCGGCACGATCACGCTGCGCGTGAGCCACGTGCTCGATACGCTCAAATTCGAGGTGGTCGATACCGGCCCCGGCATCCCGCCCGCCGAACTGGAGCGCCTGTTCCTCCCGTTCGAACGCGGCGAAGCGGCCCATGCATACGATCACGGCGCCGGTCTCGGGCTCACGATCTGCCGCTTGCTCACGCAAGCGCTCGGCGGCAGCCTGGAAGTGGACAGCGAAGTCGGGCACGGCACGCGCTTCGTGGTGCGCCTGTTCGCCCCGGCCGTCGACGCGGCGGCCGAAACCCACGCCGAACTCGCGTCGATTCGCGGCTATACGGGTGCGCGCCGCACCATTCTCGTGGTGGACGACCTCGACGATCAGCGCGACATCGTCGTGCAATTGCTCACGCCGCTCGGCTTCGACGTCGCTGAAGCGGCCAGCGGCACCGATGCGCTGCGCTGGCTGGCGATGCACACGGCCGACGCGATCATCATGGATATTTCGATGCCGCTGATGGACGGTTACGAAACCAGCCGCCTGATCTCCGAGAATCAGTTGTCGAACGCGCCCATCGTGCTGCTCTCCGCCAACGCGTTCGCCGACGACCGGGATCGGGCGAGCGCGACCGGATGCAAGGGTTATCTGGTGAAACCGCTGCAGGTGAACCTGCTGCTCGACAAGCTCGCACAACTGCTGACGCTCGACTGGATCGCATCGGACTCCGGCGCCAGCGCGCGACCGGCGGCGACACCGCCGCCCACGCCCGCCGCATGGCCACGCGAACTCATCGAACATCTGCATGCGCATCTCGAAGTCGGCTACGTGCAGGGCGTGATCGAAGCACTCGACGCCGCCCGCGAGGCCCGGCCCGGGTTGCGGGATCAAATCGACGCGTTGCGCTCGTTGGCGGAACGTTTTCAGCTAAGGGAACTCGAGCATGAACTTGACCGACTCGCGCGCGGCGCGAACGCGTGACGCACACACCACGATCGCGGCCTCCCCTATCGCCGGCGACCCGGCCGCATGGCTGCGCGAAGGGCCCATGATCCTGATCGTCGACGACACGCCGGAGAACCTCGCCTTCCTTTCCGACACGCTGCAGGCGCACGGCTACGTGGTGATCGTCGCGCTGTCCGGCGAGGACGCGCTCAAACGCCTCGCGCGCGTGACGCCCGACGTGGTGTTGCTCGACGCCATGATGCCCGACATGGACGGCTTCGAAACATGCGTGCGGATCAAGCAGGATGGACGCCACGAGCATCTGCCCGTCATCTTCATGACTGCGTTGACGGAAAGCGAGCACGTCGTACGCGGCTTTCGCGTGGGCGGCATCGATTACGTGACCAAGCCGGTGCAGCCCGAGGAATTGTGCGCGCGCATCGGTGCTCACGTGCGGCGTTCACGCGCGCAGTTGTACGCGGAGGCCGCCCTGTCGCTCGACACGCGCGCCGCGCTGATCGTCGGCGCGGACGGCACGATTCGGTGGCAGAGCCCGCAGGCTGCACGTCATATCGCTGCATACACGAGCGCGCATGACGCCCCCGCCGATGCCCGCCCAACCACGAACGCACGCGATACCGATACGCCGACGCAGCTGCCCGCGCTACTGCGCACCTGGTTCGTCGACTGGCTCGCGCGCGGCGCCCCGGGAGACGCCGTGCACGAATTCAGCTCGGGCCAGATCCGCCGCTCGGCCAGCGCGACGCGCGGCCCGGAACCGGGCGAATGGATCGTGATCCTCAAGGAAAGAGACGACACCGTGCATTGCAATGCACTCGCCGAACGCTTCGGCTTGACCATGCGGGAGGCCGAAGTGCTGCTTTGGGTGTCGCACGGCAAGACGAACCGCGATATCGGCGACATCCTGGGCATCGCCGCGCGCACGGTGAACAAGCATCTCGAACACCTGTTCCGCAAGCTCCATGTCGAGACCCGTGCGGGAGCGGCCGCCGCTGCGATCAAGATGCTCGAGCGCACGTGACAGGACCGGATCGCCGGATCATCGACTCCCCGCCCCCTTATCAGGCCGCTCGCCGGGGCATAATTTCGTAAACTTGATCTTTTGCTCTTATTCTGGATAATTGTTCATGTCTCGAGCGACATGCTTCCTGTAGCGCGCGCCACGAGGCCATAGCCCGCCAGCCCCTCTCGGCTGGCATCCCCTGTTTCGGCGCCTGACCTGTTGGTCCGCCGAAATACCGTCACGATTCCACCCGGCAACAGCGGAATCGTTCGCCTGCAACGCAGGCCGTGAAGCGCCAGAGGAGACACTGGCGCCTTGCTCCAAAGTGCGGCTCCAGATCGTGCTCAACCAGAGGAATCGTCGCGCCTTCGACCCAAACCGGTTTGGATGGGCCGTGAGCGATTTCCCTACTCGGTGACCGACATGACGAAGCAATCACCCCACGTACAAACCGGAAGTCCCTCCTGTCGGCGCGGTCCACGTGCCCGACGCGGCGGCACGCCGCCCGGCCACAGCCACGCGCTCGGCTGAGCGCCCGTCCGCGACTTCCCGCTCCGCGACTTCAGCGACGCGTTGCCGCACGTGCGGCGGCGCCTGTTACCGGAGTGGGCACATGCCGTCACGTTACGCGTTCGTTCGCCCCGGGCGACGAGCCGCACCACAAGGAAAACCGTCATGGCTTCTGATTCCGTCCTTCCCGACACACCCGCGGCCCGCCCCCGGCCCACCCCGTCCGCCTACATGCGCACCGTCGCATCGATCGCGGCGATCGCCGGCGGGCTCTATGGGTACGACACCGGCATCATTTCGGGCGCCCTGCCCCTCATCGCGCGAGACTTCGGCCTCGACTACCGCGCGCAGGAGCTCGTCGCCGCGGCGATCCTGCTCGGCGCGGTGATCGGTGCGCTGGCCGGCACCCGCATGTCGGCCGCATTCGGACGCCGCAAGACCATTACGATCGTCTCGGCGATCTATGCGGCCGGCGTGCTGGCTGCCGCCCTGTCGCCCGACGCGTGGTCCCTTGCCGCTTCCCGGCTCGTGCTCGGATTCGCGGTCGGCGGCTCG
Source organism: Burkholderia sp. BCC0097 (assembly GCF_902832985.1). NCBI lineage: Bacteria > Pseudomonadati > Pseudomonadota > Betaproteobacteria > Burkholderiales > Burkholderiaceae > Burkholderia > Burkholderia sp. BCC0097. Next base: position 923,551 of record NZ_CADFDM010000001.1, on the reverse strand, counting down.
ACGCAGATCGTGCCGACCTACATCGCGGAACTCGCGGAGCCGGACAAGCGCGGCCGCCTGGTGACCTACTTCAACGTCTCGATCGGCATCGGCATCCTGCTCGCGGCCTTGATCGGCGTCGCGGGTAACGACCTGTTTTCCTGGCGCGCGATGATCGGTATCGCGGTCATCCCGTCGGTCATCCTGATGGTGGGCATGACCCGACTGCCGCGCAGCCCGCGCTGGCTCGTCGAGCAGGATCGCATCGCCGATGCGCATGGCGAGTTGTCGAAGGTGCGGGAATCCCAAGTGGCCGTCCGACACGAGATTGCAGACATTCGGGACGTGGTCGAGCGGCAGCAGGACGGCGCGACATCGGGCTGGCGCACGATGCGCGAGCCCTGGGTACGCCCCGCCCTCATTGCCGGCCTCGGCGTCGCCGCGTTCACCCAGCTCAGCGGCATCGAGATGATGATCTATTACACGCCGACGTTCCTTCGCGACGCGGGGTTCGGCGCGTCGGCATCGCTCTGGGCCGCACTCGGCGTCGCCGTCACCTATCTCGTGATGACCTTCATCGGCAAGCTGATCGTCGACCATGTCGGCCGCCGCACGCTCAGCCTCGCGACGCTGCCCGTCGCGGCAGCCAGCCTCGTCCTGCTTGGCTGCCTGCTGCGGGGCGACTTCGTTTTGCCCATGCAGCAACTGTGGATCGTCATCTGCCTGATCGCGTTCATGGTGTTCAACGCCGGCGGTATCCAGGTCATCGGCTGGCTGACGGGCGCGGAAATCTACCCCGTCGCGATTCGCAACCAGGCCACCGGCGCGCACGCCGCCATGCTATGGGGCTCGAACCTCCTGCTGACCGGCACTGCGCTGACCGTGACCAAATGGCTCGGTGTCGGCGGTGCGATGTGGGCGTACGCGTGTCTCAACGCACTCGCATGGGTGTTTATCTATTCGATGGTGCCGGAAACGCGCGGTCGCAGCCTCGAGGACATCGAACGCGCATTGAAGCGCGGAACGTTCGGGCCGCGCCATTCATGATCGGACACGGTCAAGCCAGTCACGTCCATCCCGCCTTCTCATCACGGAAACCGACATGAACGAACTCACTGCCACGCGTCGACTTTCGGATCATGCGCTGATCAGCGATTGCGACGGCGTGCTCGTCGATAGCGAGGCCATCGCCGAACGCATCGTCGTGACTCGCCTCGAGCACCTCTGGGGGCTCGCCGGCCTTCGCGACGTCGTACGTCCCCTGCTCGGCATGCGAGCCGAGCAATTGCTGCGCACGGTCGCAACCATCGTCGACCGGCCGCTCGACGACGACATGGTCGAGGCGATTCGCATGGACATCCACGCAAACGCGGTAAATGCGCCGGCCATCGACGGCGTGCGCGACGCGTTCGCCGCCATCCCGCTCGTCAAGGCGTGCGCCAGCAACAGCGATCTTGCCTACGTGCGCAGCGTGATCGACCGGATCGGCCTGGCCGACCTGTTCGGCGAACGCTTGTTCACGGCCGACCAGGTGCCCTCGCCGAAGCCCGCGCCCGACGTCTATCTGGCCGCCGCCCGTCGCATGCATGTCGCGCCCGAACGGTGCATCGTCGTCGAGGACAGCGCGACGGGTACGGCCGCCGCGATGGCCGCCGGCATGACCGTACTCGGCTTCGTGGGCGCCGCGCACGCGGCACGAACGCAGACGGACAAGCTGCACGCCGCAGGCGCGTCCGTCGTGTTCGACGACATGGCCGCGCTGCCGTCGCTCGTCGAGCGCTGGCTGCGGCACATGCAGGACACGACGCCCGCTTGGCGCGTACGCGCCTGACCTTCCCCGAACGAGAAATACCTCGCGATCATGAACGACAACGCATCCCCTCCGGCGCGCGAAGACGACACGCGCCATCCGCTCGCCAATGCAACCCTCGGACGCGCGGCACCGCACGTCGCCGTTCCTGCCTACGACCGCCATCGCCTGACGGCAGGCATCGCGCATATCGGCGTCGGCAACTTCCATCGCGCCCATCAGGCGCGCTACATCGATCATGTGCTGCATCTGCCCGGTCACGAAAAATGGGCAATATGCGGAATCGGACTGGGTAGCGGCCCGGCCTCGGTCGCCAAGGCCGACGCGCTTCGCGCGCAGGATTGCCTCTATACGCTGACGGAGTTCTCGAGCGACGGCACGACGGCCGTGCGCGTCATCGGTGCAATGATCGAGTATCTGCACGCACCGTCCGACCCGGAAGCGGTACTGACCCGGCTTGCCGATCCGGCGATCCGGATCGTATCGCTGACCATCACGGAAGGCGGTTACAACCTCGACGAGACGACCGGCGCATTCCGGTTCGATACGCCCGACGTCGCACACGATCTTCTGGGCGGACCGCCCCGTACCGCGTTCGGGTTCATCGTCGAAGCGCTCAGACGGCGTCGAGCCGACAACGTACTGCCCTTCACCGTGATGTCCTGCGACAATCTGCGCGGTAACGGCGATACCGCGCGACGCGCGGTGCTCGATTTCGCACGGGCGACCGACGTCGATCTCGCCGCCTGGATCGAGCGTTACGTCGCGTTCCCGAACAGCATGGTCGACCGGATCGCGCCGCAGGTGACGGACGCAATCCGCCTGCGCGCCAACCGGTTGTCAGGCTTCGACGACACGGCGCCCGTCGTTGCCGAAACGTTCTCGCAATGGGTGGTCGAGGACAGCTTCAGCGCCGGACGTCCGGCATTCGACGCAGCGGGCGTCGAATTGCGCGACGACGTCCATGCGTACGAGGCCATGAAGGGGCGCATGCTGAACGCTTCCCACATGTTGCTCGCTTACCCGGCGATTCTGCTCGGACATCGCTTCGTCCACGACGCCATGGCCGATCCCGATCTCGCGGCGCTGCTCGACACCTTCCTTATCCGGGACGTCGGCTCGATCCTCACGCTACCGCACGGCGTGTCCGCACGCGCCTATGCCCGCGATACGCTGGCGCGCTTTCGCAACGCCGCACTGGGCGATCAGTTGCTGCGCGTCGCGCACGACGGCGCGTCGAAGATTCCGGTGTTTCATGAAAAGACCATCGGGACGTTGATCGCGCGTCACGGCGACATGCGCCGCGAAGCCCTGCTGCTGGCCTGCTTCCAGCATTACCTGAAGGGTGTCGACGATCTCGGCAATGCATTCGCCGTCAGTGAGCCGCAATTCGAGGCAGCGGATCTCGAGCGCGTGCGAAGCGGCGCGCCGCTCGCGATCCTCGATTCAAAGCCGTTCGCCCCGCTCGGGCTCGCTTCCAACCCGTGGTTCGTCGAGCTATTCCGCACGATGCAGGCAGCCGTGGCGACACGCAGGACGCGCGACGCCATCCGGCTGGCGCTCGATGCTTCAGATACCTGAACAACGTATCGCTTCCCGAACATCGGAGGCGAGAACGCTGCCATCGGCGCGATGCGACCGTTCCTCGCCCGTATTTTTTCCGAACAGCGCGTCCTCGAATGCGCGGTTGAGTTCGGTCAACTTCGCGTCGAGCCGCGCCAGTTCCCGATGGGCCGGTAACGGAGGATCGCCGGCTACCGCAAGCGTTACGTGCCCGACGTTCGCAGCCGCATCGAGTCGCATCGCGCGGCTGCGATCCAGATCGCTCATCAACGCATCGATTCGCGTGACGACGGCCGCGCGCGCAGGCCGCTCGAATCCGACATCCGGGCCACCGGCTTCGACCGGCAGGCGTGTCGCCACGATTCGGCCATACAGCCAGCAGAGCAGCAGCGTGTCCGACAACCGTCGGGCATCGCCCGACGCACCGAGCATGCGCCACGCGGCCAACGGCCGGATCGCCATGCGCACGTCGTGAAAGCGGCGATCGGCCGCGCGCATCTGCGCCGCCCCAGGCCGCGCGCCGTCGTCGCGGTCGTGCACGAGTTCGCGCAGCGCCGTCAACAGCCCGTGCGAGCGCGTCGCAATGTGGCGCGACGCCGCCAGCGGCATCACCAGCATGGCCGCCGCGAGCGACACCGCGCAGCCGATCAACACCTCGCCGATCCGCAGTTCAGCGAGCGCGCCGATCTCGAACCCCAGTTGCGCATAGACGAGGCCGATCAGCACCGTGAGAAAGAACACGCCGCGCCCATAGGCGTGCAGGATGTGGTACGCCCACGCAAACACGCACACGCCCATGACGATGACCACGACTGCATTCGCATGATGAGCCGCGCCGACGACGAGTATGCTCGCGAGCGCGCCGGCGAGCGTCCCGGCGACGCGTTGCGCGCCGCGATAGATCGTGTCCGCGCACGAGTACGTGCCGAAGAACACGACGAACGTGCTGAGCACCGCCCACATCCACCGCTCCGACGACAGCGTCTCGCCGATCAACATCGCGGCGCACGCAGCCGCCGCGGCGCGGATCGCCGGCAACCATGCAAGCGTGCGCCAGCCGGCGGTCCACGGCACCGCGCGCGCGGCCCGCGGCATCGCGGGCGGCGGTGCGGCGGCGATGCGCGCCGCCAGGCCGTCGGCGACGCTCTCGAAGCGGGCAATCGCGGCACGTAAGCCTGCGGCGGCGGCATCGGTTCGATCGCGGTTCAGCACGCGTCGAGCCGACGCGATCTCCAATGCGACGAGCGCGGTGTGCAACGCATGCGCGTCGCCTTCATCAAGTGTCGACGTGTGATGCTCGAGCGCGATGGCGGCTTCGTTCAGCGCCAGTAAGTGGGCCATCGCATCCAGTGCGCCGGCATCCGACACGTCGCTTCGTGCGATGCACGCCGCTTGCAGCGATACCGAGCGCGCGATGAGCCGTGGCGTGGGCGCCGCGTGCACCGGCAACAGCACGCGGCAGACGAGCACGACGCCTGCCGGGCCGGCGATCGACATCGCCAGCATGTGGCCGGCCTGTAGCGCGGCCGGATGCAGATAAAGACCGAGGTAGTACATGGCGATCGCCAGGAACGCACATCCGATCGTGCGCGGCCCGCGGGTTTGGCACAGCATCGAACAGAACAGGACGATCACGAACCCCGCCTTGCCGATGGCCGGCCACGCACTCACGCAGGCGGCCGCGGCAAAGCTTGCGCATGCGACGCCGTACTGCCACGCAAGCGACTCATACCAGTCCAGCCGGTGAGCGTCGCGCAGGAAGAGCGGCGCGATCATCGAGAACAGGATGCCCACCGCGCCGGTGGTGATCGCCAAACCGAGATGGAGCGCCGATGCAATGCCGAGCGCGCCGGCCAGCACGCTCGCCAGCGCGGCGCGCGCACCGCCCAGCAGACGATGAAGACCAGGGTCGACAATGAACAGGCGGTCAATGGTCCGCGACAACGAAACAGCTGACATGATCGATGAATTCCAGGAGACAGCGCGGCGGCTTCCGGCCGGCATGCCGGCCACGGCTTTCATGACGGCCGTCGCGCGTCGCGAGGGCCGCCGTGCCGAACTCAAAACACGCGGTCTACCCAGCCGTGGCGATCGGCTTCGCGCCCGTTCTGGATATCGAGCAGCGCCGCCTTCAGGCGCTGCGTGACCGGCCCCGCGCCACCGTCGCCGATCGTGAAGTCGTACGCCCGGCCCTTGACCCGGCCGATCGCCGTCACGACCGCCGCCGTGCCGCACGCGAACGCCTCGACCAGTCGACCGCTGCGCGCATCCGCCTGCCATTGCTCGATCGTGTAGCCCTCTTCCCGCACCGTGTAATTCAGCTCCCGGGCCAGCGTGATCAACGACGCGCGCGTGATGCCCGGCAGAATCGTCCCGTTCAGCGGCGGCGTCTGGATCGACCCGTCGTCGAACACGAAGAACACGTTCATCCCGCCCAGTTCCTCGATCCAGCGGCGTTCGACCGCATCGAGAAACACCACCTGCTCGCAGCCTTCGCGGATCGCCTCCGCCTGTGCCGCCAGGCTCGCCGCGTAGTTGCCGCCGCATTTCGCGTCGCCCGTGCCGCCCGGCGCCGCCCGCGTGTAGTGCTCCGACACCCACAGCGTGACCCCTGCCGCGCCGCTCTTGAAGTACGCGCCGACCGGCGTCGCGATCACGCAGTACAGGTACTCCGGCGACGGCTTCACGCCGAGCACCGCCTCCGTCGCGATCATGAACGGACGCAAATAGAGCGCCGCGCCGTCGAACGCCGGAATCCAGTCGCGATCGGCCCGGACCAGCGCACGGACCGATTCGACGAACATCGTCTCCGGCAACGGCGCCATCGACAGCCGCTCGGCGGAATGACGAAAGCGCCGCGCATTCGCGTCGGGACGGAACAACGCCGCACCGCCGCCCGGCAACCGGTAGGCTTTCAAGCCCTCGAAAATTTCCTGCGCGTAGTGCAGCACGAGCGTCGCCGGATCGAATCGGAACGCTTCGCGCGGCCCGATTTTCGCGTCATGCCACCCTTGTTCCGCCGAGTACCGGATCGTCACCATGTGATCCGTGAAGACACGGCCGAAACCGGGATCGTCGAGCAGCGCGGCGCGCTCGGCCGCCGGGACGGGATGGGGATGTTGTTCGAATTCGAAGTGCTGGACGGAACCGGTGCTCATTGTTGCCCCTTGATCGGCAGCGGGACCGCCCCGGCTGCTACGGGCCAAAATTTATCGTAGAAAAAATAATTTCAGGTTGCGTGTTCGACCTAAGATGGAAGCGTTTTGGCAATTCAATGCTTCAAAAACCGAACATTCCGGCACCGCGTGCCTCAACCAAACTTGTCGGATCAATGACCGCGATCGAACTGGACGAAATGGACCGTCGCATTCTGAGAGCGCTCCAGGAAGATGGGCGCATCCAGAACGTGGAGCTGGCGCAGAAAGTGGGCTTGTCGCCGTCACCGTGCCTGCGTCGGGTCAGGCAGTTGGAACAGGCCGGGGTCATCGAGCGCTACGCGGCGCTGCTCGACGCCTCGAAGATCGGCGCGGGGTTGACCGTGTTCGTCCGTATCTGGCTGACGAGCCAGGACGCGAAAACCGTCGACCGTTTCACCGAGGCGGTTCAACGGCTGCCACAGGTGCTCGAGTGCCACTTGATGGCGGGCGATTGCGATTGCCTGCTGCGTGTCGTGACCGCCGATATCGACGCCTATCGAAAACTCCAGATCGACCACTTGACCCGGATCGAAGGCGTGCAGAGCGTGAAGACCGAGATTCCGATGCAGAAGATCAAGCAGACTTCCGTGCTGCCGCTTTGAGCGTGCACGGCGCTGCGGGACGCAGATAGCGGGGTATCGCCGACGACGGCGGGTCGGTAACCCGCCGCAGCGAGATCGATCGGTTCCTGTCGAACCGGAACTCGTGTCGGCGATCAAGTGGCATGTATCGGATCATCACGCGCGACCGGATGAATGCGCGTATCCGTTCGCGGAGCCATGCCGCTTCCGCGAACGGCATTCGCGTCAGAAATGATGCAGCAGCGCGATGCGCGCGACATATTGATTCGGGCCCGACGAGATATCGGCGGCGCCTGGAATGTACGCGTAGTCGAAGTCAGTGCCCGTGTGTGCGCTCATTGCATGCTGATAGACGCCCTCCACGAATACCGACGTGCGTTTCGACAAGTCGTAGTTCAACTTCGTGCTCAGTTGATGCCACTTCGGATTGAACGCGCCGACCGTCGACGCGACGCGGGTCTGGGTGTACGTATATGCCGCGCCGACGTAGAACGCGGTCGTGAAGTGATAGAGGCCGTTTACCTCGAAGTTGTCGAACTTCCACGATTTCCACGCGCCACCCGTCGGCTGCGTCGTACCGGTGAAATACGCATTCGAAGTCGGATCGTAGACATCGACGTGCGAATACGTGAGCCCCACCAGCGCATTCGAGAATGCGTAATTCACGCCAATGCCGATGTTCTGCTGCGACGATGCATCGAACGTGTTGTCGCCGGTGATCGCGCCGGTCGAATCGGCATTGCGTGCGTTATTGATCTTCAGATACGACGCGCCGACCGTTAGCCCGCCCTGCTGGTACTGCAGCCCGGCGCCATACAGGCGGTTGTTCGCGAAGCCGCCCGCCTGATTGCTGAATCCATACATCGCCTCCGCGGTCACGCCGTGCCATACCGGCGACACGTACTTGACCGCGTTATTCACGCGGAACGAGTAGTCGGTGTTGTCGTTGTCGTACGGATGCGAGAACAGGTAGCCGGTCCAGTTACCGTTCGCGGTGAGCGGCGAGAAGATGTCGACGCTCGGATCGTACTGGCGACCGAACGTCAGCGTGCCATATCGATCCGACGCGATGCCGACGAAGGCCTGGCGGCCGAATTCCCGACCACCCTGGTTCATTTTGCCGGTGTTGACGTCGAACCCGCTCTCGAGCGTGAAAATCGCCTGGTAGCCCGCGCCAAGGTCTTCCGTGCCCTTGATGCCCCAGCGGCTGCCATAGTCGTAGCCGCTTTGCAGTTGCACGGTGCCGTGGCCGCGTGCGTTGCTCGTGTAGTTGATCCCGTCCTCGATCTTGCCGTACAGGGTCACGCTGCTCTGCGCATGTGCGGCTGCAGCAAGCAAGGCGGCAGGCGCGATGATCCCCCAACGCTTGTTCATGACGATTTACCCCCAAGTCTTTCGTTTGCCGGTCGTAACGCTTGCGCGCTGCGTATACGTCGCATCGAGGCTTCCCGGCGATGCGACGGGCGCAGTGTAATGAGCCGATTTTCTGCTGTTAGCCCTTCGCGGCGGGAAGGTGCTCTTCAAAATGGGGGATATTTATCAGCGCGGAAAACGGCTATTCGCCGGTTGAAACATGGGACCGGCCAGCGCGCTATGCGCCGGGATTGAATTTCAGTGGGGCACTGCGCGGTCCACGTCGGCGTGGTCGGAACGGACGTTGGGGGGCCGGGACAACGACGCTTCAGCCTTGCATCTCCTGCTCCCACCAACCGCGCGTGTTCACATCCGCAGCATCGGCGAGCGCTTCCAGCTCGGCGATTTCGTCGGCGGCAAGCGTGATGCGGCTGGCTCGAGCCAGGCCATCGACATGCTCGGGCCGGGTCACGCCGACGATCGGCGTCGTTCCCTTGGCGATGGCCCAGGCCGTCGCGACATCGGGCGCTGCTGCCCCGCGCTTTCGACCGATCGCGGCGAGTGCATCCGTCAGCGCTTTCAGCCGAGGCAGCATGCGATTGTAGGTCTGCGCCCGGTTGCTGCCTTCCGGCAAAGGATGCGCCGGACCGTACTTGCCGCTCAGCGCGCCCTGCTCGAGCACCATATAGGCGAAGAACGGGATGCCGCGATCGCGGCAATAGTCGAGGATGCCGGCGTGCTCGGAATCGCGGTAAAGCAGACTGTAGTGGTTCTGGATCGCTTCGACCCGAAACCCGGCTTCGCGGAGAATCCGGTCGGCCCGTTCGATTTCGCCCAGGTTGTGATTCGAGACGCCGACGTGCTTGATCTTCCCGCTCTCGATCAACGGAATCAGGTGCGGTGTCCACCGCGCCACATCGGCTGGATTGTGAATCCAGTAGAGGTCGACGTAATCCGTACCGAGGCGCGCCAGACTCTGCGCCAGCATGTCCGCCACCGGATCGGCGCCGGTTCCCGCGGCCTGCGGGGTGAACTTCGTGGAAAGCCGGTAGTCGCTGCGCGCGAAGCGCTTCAGCACGTCGCCGAGTACGGTTTCTGAACGGCCCATGCCGTACACCATGGCGGTGTCCCACAGGCTGAATCCGGCCGCATGGGCCTTGTCGGCGACCGCTTCCAGGCCAGCCCGCGTGAGGCTGCTGCCGAAGTAGCCATTGCCCGCCTCGCCGCTGTCGCCCCAGGCCCACGTGCCCAGTGCAATCGTGGGGGTTTTCGGATTGTCGGTTGTCATGTGCGCTCCCTATTCGTTTCGCGACCGGGTTTGCCGTGCGTCGGCTGCCGCTCACACTGTGATGCGGGGCGCCGCCGAACCGTTAGCCTGATATCCCGAAATAGCTGCACGATCCTCCAGAAACAGGTTCGCATTGCCGCCCTTCCGCGCGGCATGCGATAGTCGGATGCATGGAAACCTTGACTGAAATCGCTTCCGTGATTGCCCGGCACGTATCGATGGACGGCTTCCAGGCCACCCCGATCGAGCGGATGACGCTCGTTCGATCCTCCACGGTGACGATGCCGATGCCGAATGTTTACCGGCCGCAACTCTGTCTCGTCGCACAAGGACACAAGGAGGTCACGCTGGGCGACCGTGTCTTGAAATATGCGCCTGGGCGCTACGGAGTCATGACCTACGATCTGCCGGCAACCGGCCGCGTGGTCGATGCGACGCCCGACAAACCCTACCTGTGCCTGTACCTCGATTTCGATCCGGTCATGCTGGCGGATCTGGCGCTGCGCGTGCCGCCATTACCGGAAGCGCCATCCCCGCCCGTCGGCAAGACAGTGTCCGACGCCGGCGCCGCTCTGCTCGATGCGGCGCTGCGCCTGCTGCGTCTGCTCGACAATCCGGCAGCGCTGCCCGTGCTCGGGCCGCTTGCCGAACAGGAAATCCTCTATCACCTGCTCGCCGGTCCCGACGGCGCCAGGATGCGCCACATTACCGCCAGCCAGGGCCGGGTGGCTCAGGTCGGTCGCGCCATCGCATGGCTCGGCAAGCATTTCCGGGAACGGTTCAGCATCGATCAGCTTGCCGCGGAAGCGGGCATGAGTCCGTCGAGCCTGCACGAGCATTTTCGCGCGGTGACGGCGATGACGCCGCTGCAGTTTCAGAAGCAACTCAGGCTGCAGCAAGCGCGCAGCCTGATGCTGGTCCACGACATCGACGTCACGACCGCCGCCATCCGCGTGGGTTACGAGAGCCCGTCGCAATTCAGTCGCGAATATCGCCGCCACTTTGGAGAATCGCCGGCACGCGACATCACTCGCTTGCGCGCATCGGCGGATTCGGCAAGGATCACTTGAGCCGGCCACCCGGCCGACTTCGCTGCGTGCCGGGCACCGGGCAGAATGGGAATGGCGCGCCGCAAGACAGGCCGATCGCACCGGCGAATTCATGTGCCGCATGCACGAATTGACAGCCCCCCATCGGCACGCCGAAACTGAGCATCCCTTTCCCTCGCTGTGGTCATCGGCATGAATTTCGAGATATCGGACTTGCGGGCCTTCGTGGCGACGGCCGACCTCGGCAGCTTTCGCGCGGCGGCCGACACACTGCATCTGTCGGCGTCGGCGCTGTCGCGCCGGATAGAAAAACTCGAAGAGGTGCTGGGCGTCAGACTGTTCGAGCGAACCACGCGGAAGATGGACCTGACGATCGTCGGTCGCGGGTTTCTCGAGCGCGCTCACCGCATCCTCAACGAGGTCGACAACTCGATGCTCGAGTTCGACGATCTTGCCCGCAAGATGACCGGCGAACTCACGGTCGCGTGCGTGCCGTCGGCGGTGCGCTACTTCCTGCCGGAAACCATCGCGACCTATCATCAGCGCTACCCGGGCATTCGCCTGCGTCTCATCGACGAGCCGTCGTCGATGGTTTTTCTCGCCGTCGCGCGCGGGGAAGCCGATTTTGGCCTGACTTACGTCGGTACGGAAGAGCCGGACATCGAATTCACGCCGCTGCTCGACGACCCTTTCGTTCTCGCTTGCCCGCGCAGTCATCCGCTTGCTAAACGCAAATCCGTCGCGTGGGCGGAGCTCGCCAGCCTCGAGTATTTGGCCATTGCGCAAGGCAGCGGCAATCGCGCGGTCATAGACGAAGCGCTGGCAGGCGCGGCCGACCGGCCCAAATGGTTCTGCGAGGTACGCCATGTGCCCGCGCTCGTGAGTCTGATCGAAGCGGGCCTGGGTGTCGGTGTCGTGCCTCGGCTCGCGATGCCCCGCGGCCCGCACAAGGTACTTGCCAGCGTCGCGCTCGTCGATCCGCCGATCCGGCGAACGCTGGGTGTCATCCAGCGGCGCGGCCGCGGATTGTCCTCCGCGGGCCGCTTCTTCCTTCAGTTGTTGACGGAGATGCGTGCACCCGGTGTGCCGCCCGCAAGCGCGGCCGCGTAGGCGAAGCGCCGGCCCTCGGCCTCGGGCGGCACGGCAAAGCCTTCGCGGGCGTCCGGCGGCTGGGTTCGATTCGTGCGCACGACGCACCAATCGAACGAAAATATGCGTTTGTTGCGTGAACCGCTCCTGCTCGATCATGTGCGAAACGCAAGCGTCGTGCTACTCGCAGCCGCTTGAACCGCACGGTTTTCAAATCGAAGGAGACAACGCGTTCCATGACACATCCCACTCCCACCCACGGCATCGTCAGCAAGGCACATCTGACCGAGCTGACCATCGAGGCACTCTGCGCGCTCGGCCTGACGCGCGCCGATGCGACCGACACCGCCACGATCCTCGTGCTTGCCGATCTGTTCGGCCTGCGTACGCACGGCACGAGCCGTATCGAATCGTACGGCTCGCGCCTGCGCATCGGCGGCATCAATCCCGCACCTTCGATGACCACCGAGCAGGTGGCACCGGCCCTTCACCGCCTCGACGGCGACAACGGCATCGGCCCGCTCGTCGGCCACCGCGCACTCGATCTGGCGATGACGGCCGCACGCGAACATGGCATTGCCTGTGTATTCGTGCGCGGCAGCAATCACTTCGGCCCCGTCTCACCCTATTCGTACCTCGCCGCGATGCAGGGCTTCGCCAGCATCATCGGCAGTAACGCGACGACGACGATTGCGCCGTGGGGCGGCACCGACGCCCGCCTGGGCAACAGTCCCGTCGGCTTTGGCGTCCCGAACCCGAATGGCCGTCCGTTCATGCTCGACATGGCGATCAGCGTCGCGGCACGGGCGAAGATCCGCAACGCGCTCAAGCGCGGCGAACCGATTCCCGGCGACTGGGCCACCGACGCGCAAGGCAAACCGACCACCGATCCGAAAGCCGCGCTCGACGGCTTTCTGCTGCCGATCGGCGGCCACAAGGGCTATGGTCTCGCACTGGTGGTCGACCTGTTCGCGGGACTGCTTTCCGGAGCGGCGTATCTCACGCACGTCAAGTCGTGGGAGGACGACCCTGAACAACCGCAGAATCTCGGCCACTTCTTCATCCTCATCGATACGACCCGGCTCGGCAGCACCGGGTGGCTCGCCACGCACATGGCCGATTACACGGCGATCCTGCACGGCTCCAAACCGGCCGATCCGGAGACGCCCGTGATCGTGCCCGGCGAGATCGAGCTCGGTCGCCTCGAACGCCAGATGGCGGAAGGCATCGATATCGGCGCGGCACAGCTCGCGATGCTGGAAGCGACCGCCCGTCCGCGGCGCTGAACGCCGCGTTCGCGAGCGTGGCGCGCCACGCTCGCGCCGTTCCGAATGCACGGCGCGGCAGCGAAACGACAAGCGACGGACCGGGCAGCGCGTTCGAGCGCACGGCCGTCAAGCACATAACAAGCTCCAGGGAGCGACAGGTGACAAACATTCGATGGCGCATCGTCCTGCTGCTGTTCGTCGCAGGCTTCATCAATTATCTCGACCGTGCGGCGCTGTCCGTCGCCGCCCCCGCCGTCATGCGGGAACTGCATATGTCGCCGAGCAGCCTCGGGCTGTTGTTCTCGACGTTCTTCATCGGCTACGCGGCATTCAATTTCGTCGGCGGATGGGCAGCGGATCGCTGGGGCGGCAAGCGCGTCTTCTCCGGGGCAGTCCTGACGTGGTCGTTGCTATGCGGCGCGACCGGTCTTGCCGGCGGCTTCGGCTCGCTGCTGGCGGTCCGCACCCTGTTCGGCATGGCCGAAGGCCCGCTCGCGACGACGATCAACAAGATCGTGAACAACTGGTTTCCGCACAAGGAATCGGCGACCGCATTCGGCTTCGCGAATTGCGGCCTGCCGCTGGGCGGCGCGGTCGCGGGGCCGGTAGTCGGCCTGCTGACGGCCGCTTACGGCTGGCGCGTCGCATTCGCCGGCATCGCGTGTTTCGGCTTGCTCTGGCTGGTGTTCTGGGTGTTCATGGCGACCGACAAGCCGCACCAGCATCCACGCGTCTCCGATGCGGAACGTCGGCTGATCGAATCCGACCGAAGCGTCCCCGAAAGCCCTGCGGACCTGCGGCCCCTCGGCTTCTACCTGAAGCAGCCCGCCATTCTCGCAGCGATGATTTCGTACTTCGGTTACAGCTACATCCTGTTTTTCTTCCTCACCTGGTTCCCGACCTTTCTGATGATGGACCGTCACCTGAGCCTGAAAAGCATGAGTCTCGCGACGGTGCTGCCCTGGCTGCTGGGGTTCATCGGCTACGGACTGAGCGGCGTGCTGTCCGATCTGATCTTTCGCCGCACGGGCAACGCACTGCTTGCGCGCAAGCGGGTATTGATCGCCTGTCTCGGCACGGCAGGCGTGTGCGTCACGCTGGCCGGCGCCGTGACCACGACGCTCGGTGCGCTGCTGTTGATGGCCGTTGCGGTGTTTGCCCTTTATCTGAGCGGCAGCGCCTATTGGGCGCTGATTCAGGACACGATCCCCGGCCCGAAACTCGGCAGTGTCGGCGGCTGCGTACACGCGATCGCCAACTGCGCGGGCATCGTCGGCCCGGCTGCCACCGGCTTTCTCGTGCAGGAAAGCCATACGTTCTTCAGCGCGTTCTTTCTCGCGGGCGGTATTGCACTCGCCAGCGTGCTGGCCGTCGCGATACTGCTGAGGCCCCGAGCGCTCGCGCAACGGGAGTCGAGCGATGCACGGGTCTGCGGCTGAAGGCCCGTGTCCCCATACGATTTTTGTTCTTCACGCTCTCAACATGAAACCCGATCCATCCGTCATTCGCGCATTCACACCGGCCGGCAAGCTGCGGGCATCGATCAATCTCGGGAATCCCATTCTCGCGGGCAAGGACATATCGGGCGCACCAACCGGTGTTTCGGTCGATCTGGCGCGCGCCTTTGCCGCCACGCTCGGCGTGGAACTTGAACTGGTGGTGTTCGATACGGCGGGCAAGTCCGTTCAGGCGGTCAGCGACGAGCGGGCAGACGTCGGCTTCTTCGCGATCGATCCACGACGAGGCGAAACCATCGCGTTTACCGATCCGTACGTCTTGATCGAAGGCTATTACATGGTGCGAGACGGATCATCGATTCTCGCTAACGACGATGTCGACCAGCCGTCGATCCGCGTCGCGGTTGGCGAGGGAAGCGCTTACGATTTGTTCCTGACGCGCGAGTTGAAGCATGCGCGGATCGTGCGGGCACCGACGTCTCCGACCGTCGTCCGGACGTTCCTCGACGAGGGTCTGGAAGTCGCCGCCGGCGTCAAGCAACAGCTCGAGGCAGACGCACGTCAAGCGCCTGGCCTGCGTTTGCTCGACGAGCGATTCATGGTGATCCGTCAGGCGATGGGTTTGCCGAAAAGCCGCGGTGCGGCGGCAGCCGACACGTTGCGGGCCTTCGTCGAGGAAGCGAAGGCATCCGGGTTCGTGGCCGAGGCACTCGCGCGGCACAAGATTACCGGCGCGTCGGTCGCGCCCGCTGCGTAGGCCGATGCGGCCCATGCGTCGTCGGCTTGGGCGTCAGTGGCGTCAGTCCGAAACGCGCGCGGTCGATCGCGTCCGGGTCGCGCCGACGGCAACGATCGCGCCACCCAGTATCGCCATGCCGATCGACGTCAGCGTCACGACGAGCGCCACGCGCCCGCGGCCGGAGAAGAGCCCGACGAGCAGCCCGGCAAGCGGCTGCGTCGCGTTGTTCAGCAGGACGATGACGCCCGTCGTCTTGCCGTAGACCCGAGGGGGAATGATCGCCTGCCGCGCGCTGCGGATGTACACGTTGAACATCTTGTCGAAACCGACGACCATCAGGAAACCGGCAACATACATCGCGATCGAACCCGACAGGCCCATCACGAGGCCGCCGGCCGCGATCGCGACGAATGCGACGATGCCGAGCCGCGCGCGCGATACTTCGCTACGCGCGACGAACAACAGGATCGCGACCGTCGCGACGGCACCCGCGACCTGCAGCCCCGCATAGAAACCGCCCGGCTGCCGAAACGTACCGGTGACCATGGCAGCCGACGTCGCCAGTGTTGTCCCGATCACGAGGTTTTCCGCCGCCGCGAGCAGGACCAGCCGCGAGAGCCCCGGCAGCGTGAGGACATGCGTCAGCGCCACGCCGAACGGCGCATACCATGGCCCCACCGCGTGCTCGGGACGCGTAATGCGCGCCGTGCTGGTGCGCTGCCATACGAACGCCAACAGATCCGCCGCGACGAACAGTAGCGCCGCGCAAGCGACGCCCCACTCCCAGGTGCGCGACCCCAGCAGCGCCGCGGCGACGATCGGTCCGAGCACGACGCCCGACTGATCGGCGAGCTGCGTATGGGCCAGCACTTTCTCGAAGCGCTGCAGCGGAAAGATCTGCGGCAGCAGCACTTCTCGAGCGACGAGACCCTGGCTCGTAAGTACGCCGCATACGGCGGACAGCGCGATCAGCCAGCCGATTCCGCTCCAGGCGACATAGCCGACGATGCCGATCAGGCAAGCGACAGCCCGGCTGGCCTGGCTCATTCGCAGCACGCGAATCGGCGACACGCGGTCGCTCAGTGCACCGCAGATCGGGAAGGCAATGAATCGCGGGAGCGTTTCGATGAAAAAAGCGAGCCCGGACCACGTCGCTTTCTGGGTGACCTGAAAGACGACGAGCGGTACCAGGAAGAGCAGCATCTGGTCTGCAAGACGCGCCAGAAAGAGAGAACCCAGAAAGGCCGGCTGATCGACGCGCATCACGCGTATGCCCCTGCAAGATTGGTCGGAGCGCGTCCCGACTACGGCCGCTTCACTGAATGCTCAGGACACGAATCGAACGCGCCGTCGAGCGTATGGCGTTCGGTGCCATGTAGCGGTGGGTTGAAGACGCTGACAAGCACGACATCCTCGCCTTCTTCCGTAGTTTTAGTACATGAATAATATCCACCCCGCCATCGAGAGAAGGAGGAGGATGTAGTATAAGTACGCAATCAAGCCCTGAACAACCTGTCAGTTTTAATGGGCTATCTTTAAATTCCCCTCCGCCCCCCTTTCTCCATGTAGCTTTCCTGCACAAAGAATCGAGGTCGCTCAAATCAACCACGACGAAAATGTAGTTTTTCTACAGAAACTTTCCCCGTATGCTCGCCGGCAACGACTGTATGCCGATCGGGCAAGCATCTGCCAACCGTCGAACCCTGAGCCAGGAAACAGCCCGGTTCAACAGTAGAGAAATTCGGCATGATGCGTCCGATCGGACACGAAGGTCATGCCATGGGCACGCCGATCCGTCGCCCCCAGTGCACGTCTGCCGGCAACAATGGGGGCATGGCAGGATAGTCAGAATTTATGGCGGATTGCGGCACGCACGACGAGCTGATTGCGATTGGAGGAAACGTCGTCCGCTCCAGGCACGAAGGCGACGTCCAGCACGCTTCCGGTCTTGTCGCCACCAACATGCTGATACGCACCCTGGAGGTAAACATCCGTTCGCTTCGACAGGTTGTAGTCAGCCATCAACCCGACAGTCTGGTAGTTCGGATGTTGTCCACCGGTCGTCGCATTGAAATCGGCCCGAGTGTAGGTATACATCGCACCCACGTAAAACGCCGGTGTGAACTGGTACTTCCCGTTCACCTCGAAGTTCTGGAACCGCAGGGACGAAAGCGTGCCGCTCGACGGTGTGATGGCCCCGACGTACCCCGAGCTTTGAGGTTGCGTCACGTACGTATTCGTATACGCGAAGCCCATCGTTGCGGGACCGAAGCTGTAATTGACGCCGGCACCGAAAACGCGAAGACGTTGCGCGACGAAATTTTCGTCACCGCCGTTATTGATGGCTCCGCCTGCCGTTGCCGACGGATTGTTCGCTTGCAAATAGGCTGCCGCGATCAACAGTCCGCCACTCGCATACTGCGCCCCAACGCTGTATTGGCGGTTGTTCGCAAAATTTGTGTCATTACTGAAGCTATACGTGCCACCGAACTGGAAGCCAGAAAGGACCGGACTCGCATATTTGATCGTGTTGTTCACACGAAACGTGTTGTCGGTGTTGTCGTTGTCATAGGGGTGCGAGAACATGTAGCCTGCCCAGTTCCCGTTTGCCGTCGTCTGCGCGAGATAGTCGACGAGAGAATCGTACTGTCGACCGAACGTAACGGTGCCGAATTGATCGCTTGCGAGGCCGACATATGCCTGGCGGCCGAACATGAGGCCGCCTTGTCCCAGACGGCCGTTGTTGACATTGAACCCATTCTCGAGCTGGAAGATGGCTTTCAGCCCGCCGCCGACGTCTTCCGTGCCCTTCACTCCCCATCGACTCCCTTGCACGAAACCGCTCTGGAGCTCATAAACTTTTCCGCCACGGACATTATTTGTGAAGTCGAAACCCTCGTCGATGAGACCATAGAGCGTGACCGTGCTTTGGGCATGCGCGGAAGCACCAATCGCTGCCAAGATAGATGTCGCAACAATTTTCTTCATTCCATGATCTCCAAATACTTACTTAGTACAATTAAATTTATGATGGACATCGAACACCGGGTGAATCGAGAAAATAACGCAACGCTCAGGCTTTAAGGTTGCTTGTATTTATGCTGGAACGGCGCAAGGAATCGTCGGAAGCACGGCTTCCGATTCGTGCCAGATGCTCGTCTTCCTGCTTCGGTATGTGACGAGGTCGGCAATGGAGATGATCGGCAAGCCGTGCAGCCTCGCAAATGCTTCCAGTTCCGGCCTGCGGGCCATGGTTCCATCGTCATTGACCACCTCCGCCAATACAGCGCCGGGCCTGAGGCCCGCGAGCCGGGCCAGATCCACCGCAGCCTCCGTGTGTCCCCGACGATGCAATACACCACCGGGCACCGCACGCAGCGGGAACACGTGGCCAGGCCGACTGAAGTCCCCCGCCGAGGCCCGTTCGTCGACCAGCGAGCGTATCGTCGCCGCTCGGTCCGCGGCAGAGATTCCGGTCGTCGTCCCATGGCGGTAATCGACGGTTATGGTGTATGCGGTTTTCATCGAGTCGGTATTGCGCTCTACCATCAGAGGAAGCTCGAGTTCGTCAAGGCGCTCGCCCGTGAGGCCGACGCAGAGCATACCGCTCGTAAATCGCACCATGAAGGCGATTGCCTCGGGCGTTGCATGCTCGGCAGCCAAGATGAGGTCCCCCTCGTTTTCTCGATCCTCATCGTCTACGACAACGACGATCGAGCCTCGCGCCATCGCCTCAAGCGCGCCTTCGATCCGATCCATATTCATTTCGGTTTCCTAATAATTAACGCTCCCGGTTGATCGGGTTGGTGCACCATCGCTGGAAATATCGGTCGACTCGTCGGCCATCCATTCATATCGACGAGGTTTGGCATCTCAGTGAAGAGTGTCGTGTACGTTCCCTTGTAGCGGCTGCTCCGACGACGGACACATCGATGTCGTGAATCGACTGCGGTACTGAGAAAATCTTCTGGATTCCAACGAATCCCGCCGGTTCCGGCCCACGCCTGTCTCCTCGTTTGTTTCGGTAGCCAAGAACGGTAGCGAACGAAGCCGTATGCCAGGCAAGCACGCCGTACGCGAGGATTTCGCAAAGATTCCAGGTTTTGAAATCCTTGAACGAGTGCACTGCGCGGCCTTGAAGTGGCAAGGCGAATCTTGCTTCGTTCGCATTCGGTCGTAAACGCAGGAAAAAAAAAGGAAGCGTGATAAGCCTGGGTTAACGGGCGACCGAAGTACCGGCATCGACCTGACGTAAGACTTCGACGTCAAGCTGCGTCGGTTCGCGACGCGAGGCGAGCGGAGCGCCGGCGGCGCAATCGGATTGCGCGGCATCGGGCCGCCGCCGACCACCTGGTGGCCACCGCTCCTTCCTCGCACGACCACGCTGGAAAGATCGGGTTTGTACTCGGTAGCAAAGAACCTGAAGTCGTTACCGCGTCCGGTCCATACGTACGACAAAAAATTACCCCGGCAACATCTGACTTTTTGCACGCGACGGGCGATGTCCGGAGCGCCGCGCTTCCACGATCGCTCAAGGCACCGCGCGAGGCGACGCCTTTTTAGCGAAGGCCGCACAGCGGGTTTCCGCTGACCAAATCTCGCAAACCCCAAGTTAAGAATAACTTTACATTCCGATATTATTTTCCTGCGTTTACCGGGCATAACTGCGTCGATATGATCAGTTTCACTTACCGCCGAAGCGTGACAGGAACGGCGCGGAGCACGCTGGTGGCCGAGCAGTCCGGCCAACCGACCTGACAGCCGGGGCCCCCCTCGCGCCTGTCGCGATGGATACGGAAATGCAGAGGATCCGATGAGCAAGAAGCAGATGAAACTCGGGCTGTCGATCAGGTATATGGGATACCACCTCGGGGCATGGCGCCACCCGGAGCTGCAGGCCGATGCTGCGTCGCAGTTCAATTTGTATCTGGACATCGCGCGGCTCGCCGAGCGCAACAAGTTCGATCTGCTGTTCCTCGCGGACGGCATCGGCGTGCGCTACGACGACGTGCCGAAGGGCTCGCTGTGCCGCTCGAGCCACAACGTCGAACTCGAGCCGCTCACGCTGCTGTCTGCCCTCGCCAGCCAGACCCGGCAGATCGGACTGGTCGCGACGGCGTCCACCACCTACAACGAGCCGTACCACATCGCACGCAAGTACGGCTCGCTGGACCAGATCAGCGGCGGACGCGCCGGCTGGAACGTGGTGACGTCCTGGTCCGAGCAGGAAGCGTGGAATTTCAACCGCGCCAAGCATCTCGACTACGACACCCGCTACGAGCGAGCGGCCGAATTCGTCGACGTGGTGACGGGGCTGTGGGACAGCTGGGACGCCGATGCCTTCGTGCACGACAAGGAATCGAGCGTGTTCTACGACGAGTCGAAGCTGCACGTGCTCGGTCATACGGGCAAGCACTTCTCGGTGCGCGGCCCGCTCAGCGTGCGGCGCTCGCCGCAGGGGCGGCCGATCCTGGTGCAGGCGGGAACCTCCGAGGTCGGCCAGCAGATCGCCGCGAAACATTGCGACATCGTGTTCGCTGCGCAGCAGAGCATGGCGGCAGCGCAGAAATACTACGCGTCGGTCAAGGATCGCCTGCCCGCCCTCGACCGCAGCGAGGACGAACTGCTGATGATGGTCGGCCTGACGCCGATCGTCGGCCGCACGCGCGACGAGGCGCAGGAGAAATACGCGATGCTCCAGGAACTGATCGATCCGCTGGTCGGGCTGTCGATCCTGAAACGCTCGTTCGGGGATCTCTCGCACATGGACCTGGATGGCCCGGTGCCGCCCCCGCCGCTCGAAGACGTCGGGCTGCGCAGCAGCGCGAGCATGTACTACGAGACGGCGCAGCGCGAAGGCCTGACGATCCGGCAACTGTACAAGCGGATCGCGATGTCGCAGGAACATCTGACCGTGATCGGCACCGCGAACGACGTGGCCGACGCGATGGAAGCCTGGATCGACGGCAAGGCCGCCGACGGTTTCAATATCGCGCCGACCCACCTGCCGCACGCACTGCACGACTTCGCCGATCACGTGCTGCCTGAACTGCGCCGGCGCGGGCGATTCCGTACCGAATACGAAGGAACCACGCTGCGCCAGAACCTCGGGCTGCCGGAACCGCGCAGCCTCTACGCCTGACGTGCAGGGAACGCCGGTTTTCGTGAAACTCTCTTGAGACTGTCAAACCGATCATGCGCATCTCCGAATCTTCCACGCAGCGCACGCTCGTGCCGATCGAGCAGGGCAACCCCGCCGACGATCCGCGCATGTTCCGTCGCGGCCTGAGCCAGTATGGCACCGGCATCGCCATCGTCACGACCGTGGACGGCGAGCGCCGTTCGGCGGTCACCGTCAACTCGTTTTCGTCGCTGTCGCTGGATCCGCCGCTGCTGCTGTGGTCGATCGACCGGAAATCGCGCAGCTTCCCGGCATTCTCGAACTGCGAGCATTTCGCGGTGAACATTCTGTCTTCCGAACAGATCGAGCTGTCGCGCCATTTCTCCAGCAAGATCGAGGACAAGTTCGCGGACGTGGCCTGGCACCCGGACCCGTTCGGCTCGCCGCTGCTGGATGGCTGCCTCGCCCATTTCGAATGCGACGTGCACGCCCGTCACGACGGCGGCGACCACCTGCTGCTGATCGGCCGGGTCACGCGGCTCACGCGCTTCGAAGGCGTGCCGCTCATCTTCAGCCAGGGTCAGTACTGCATTGCCAGCGAACCGCCCGAGGTACCGGGCGACTCCGCCGAGATCGCCAACGCGGGCACCGGGCCGTCCGGCAACAACCTGCTGCAACTGATCTTCGATACGCACCATGCGCTGTCCGAAGCCTTCGACGAACATCGCCGCGCCGAAGGCGTGAGCATCGCGGTGGCACGCGTGCTGGCCAGTGTTCACGCCAGCCCCGGCATCAAGGTCGGCGACGTTGCCCGCCAGACCTATCTCGGCCAGCGCGATGTCGAGGACGCCGTTACCTGGCTGGCCCAGAAGGCGCTGTTGATCCGCGCGGCCGATGGCGGCGTACGGCTGACCGACGCGGGGCTGGCCTTGCGCCAGTCGATCCGCGCGCGCTGGATCGCCTTCGAGGATGCGCAGCTCGACGGCGTGTCGGCCGCAGATATCGCCGTGCTGATGCGCACGCTGACGCGGCTGGTGGAACGCACGCGCGGCCAACCGGCTACCGCGCGCCAGGCGTGACGCGCCGTGCGAGAACGGGCCGCCCGCGCCCGCGCACGTAGCCACGCACGAGTTTTCGTTTTCGGTCCGCCGCGCGATTGCCAGGCACCCGTACAGGTTCGAAAGGGCACGAAACAATGAGCTGGGATTTCATCATCATCGGTGCAGGGTCGGCGGGATGCGTACTGGCGAATCGCCTCAGCGCCGATCCGCACCACCGGGTGCTGCTGCTGGAGGCTGGCGGCAGCGACAACCGCTTTGCCATCAAGATTCCGGCCCTGGCGATGAAAGCCATGAACGATCCGGAAACCGACTGGATGTTTCCGACCGAGCCGGACCCCACGCGCAACGATCGCACCGAGGTCGTGCCGCGCGGCAAGGTGCTCGGCGGGTCGAGCTCGATCAACGCCACCTGGTACGTGCGCGGCAACCGTGGCGACTACGATCATTGGGCCGCGCTCGGCAATACCGGCTGGTCGTACGACGAATTGCTGCCTTACTTCCGCAAGGTGGAATGCAACCGGGACGGCGTCAGCGAAACCTACGGAAAGACCGGCGCGATCGTGATCAGCGAGATCCGCGGCGTGCCGCCGCTCACGCGTGTATTCCTCGACGCGATGGAAGAACTCGGCTATCCGAAGAATGCCGACTTCAATGCCGAGCCGACCGAGGGTGTGGCCATCCTGCACTCGACCCAGCATCGCGGCCTGCGCTGGAGCGCGGCGCGAGGCTATCTCGATCCGGCCAGGCGCCGCCCCAACCTGCGCGTGCTGACCGGCGCGCTGGTGCGCCGTGTCCTGATCGAGAACCGCGTGGCGGTCGGCGTCGAATTCGATCTCGACGGCCAGCGCCGCGTGGAGCGCTGCCACGGCGAGGTCATCCTCAGCGCGAGCGCCATCAATTCGCCGAAGATCCTGATGCATTCGGGCGTCGGCCCGGCCGACCAGCTGAACCTGGCCGGTATTCCGGTGATCGTCGAGAACCGCGCAGTGGGCCGCAATCTGCAGGAGCACCCGGCCTGCCAGGTCAAGGCCTATGTGAACGTTCGCACCGCCAACCAGGAATTCAACGCGCTGGGCATGCTCAAGTACGGCACGCGCTTCCTGCTGTCGCGCTCCGGCCAGGCCACCTTTTCGTACAGCGGCGTCGGCCTGGTGCGCACGCGGCCCGAGCTGGCCTATCCCGACATCCAGTATCACTTCGGCGCGTTTTCCTCGAGCTACACCGACCAGGGCATCCGCATGGAGCCCGAGGCGGCGATCAACCTGCAGCCCAACGTGAACAATTCGCGCAGCCGCGGCGAGGTGAAACTGAAATCCTCGGATCCGCTCGCGCCGCCGAGCATCCAGTTCAACATGCTGGCCGACGCCTACGATCGCGAGACGCTGATCGCCGGCGCTCGCATCGCACGCGCGGCGCTGCGTTCGCGCGCCTTCGCGCCCTACGTGACCGGCGAGTGCAAACCCGGCGACGACGTACAGACGGACGACGAATGGCAAGCGTACCTGCGCGAGAACGCGGGCGGCAGCTTCCATCCGTGCGGCACTTGCAAGATGGGCGTCGATGCCGACGCGGTGGTCGCGCCGGACTTGAAAGTGATCGGTGTGGACCGCCTGCGCGTGGTCGACTCCTCGATCATCCCGCAGATTCCGAGCGGCAATCTCAATGCCATCAGCCTCGTGATCGGCGAGAAAGGCGCCGACATGATCCTCGCCGCACATCGAGCCGCAACGGCCGTCGAGGCCGCGCAGCATACGTAAGGAGGCCCGGGCCTCGTCGTTTTACCGTTCCTGTCCACCCAGCCTTTGTTGGAGATTCAGTGTATGAAATCACGACTCGCAATTCTCGCTGCAGCCCTCCTGATCGGCCCGATCGCCACCCCCGCCATGGCGGCGGAGTGCGGCTCGGTGACCATCACGGAAATGAACTGGTCATCCGCCGCAATCGTTACGGCGGTATCGAGCTTCCTGATGGAACAGGGCTACGGCTGCAAGGTGCAGAAGGTACCGACCTCGACGGTGCCGGCGCTGACCTCGCTGTCCGAAACCGGCAAGCCCGACATCCTCACCGAAGTCTGGCCAGCGGTGGCCGACGTGTACTACACGCTGGAAAAGCAGGGAAAGATCGTGTCGCTCGCCAACGTGATCGCCGACGGCGGCCAGGACGGCTGGTGGGTGCCCAAGTATCTGGTGGACCAGCATCCTGAACTGAAGACCCTCGACGGCATCCTCGCGCATCCGGAGCTGGTCGGCGGCCAGTTCGACAACGGCCCGCCCGGCTGGGGCTCGACGGTATCGAACAACAACCTGATCAAGGCCTTCGAGCTGGAGAAACATGGCATCAAGGTGGTCAGCTTCGGCTCCGGCGAAACGCTCGCGGCCTCGCTGGCGGCAGCCTACAAGGACAAGAAGCCGTGGTTCGGCTACTACTGGGCACCGACCGCGCTGCTCGGCAAGTATCCGATGGTCAGTGTGGACATGGGCCCCGTGGTACCGGCCATCGCCAAGTGCAACGCGCGTCTGGACTGCCCCACGCCGGGCAAGACGGGCTGGCCGCGTGCGCCCGTACTGACCACCATGTCGAAGCCGTTCCGCGATGCGCATCCGGACATCGCGGCCCTGATGAGCCGCGTGTCGTTCTCGAACACGCTGATGAGCCAGCTGCTGTCCTGGCAGGAGACGAACAAGGCCACGGCCGATGAAACCGCCGCCTATTTTTTGACGCACTATAAGGATCAGTGGAAGAGTTGGGTGTCGCCCGCCGCGCTGGCCAAGGTCAGCTCCGTCATCAAGTAAGGCACCCCACCGGCTCCGGGCAGGCAGGCGAACCCGGAGACCGATGCATCGCTTTCGCGCCCTGCCACAACGCAATGCATCCATGACTCAAGCGGCCCCGGACGCGAGGATTGACATCCATGAACATCGATAACGCATTTTTTGACTCGGTCGGCCTGCGGCCATGGTGCGATGCCCATGCCCAGTCGGGGCCGGTCTCCCTCGCTCAGTTGCTGTCGAAGTCCGCTGCTTCGTCATCGAATCAGGGCAGCGGATGGAACTTCCCGTTTCCGTCGCTCGACGCACTGAACGCGGACTGCGCGGCCATCCCCCGCACCCGCGACCTGACCACCGGCATCGAGCAGGGCTTCCTGCACATCCGCCACGGCCTGAAACTGGTACTCGACCCGATCACCCAGCCGTTGTCGTGGATGCTGCAGCTCGCGCTGCAGATGGTGGAAATCGTGCCGTGGTGGCTGGCGACGCTGGCGCTGCTGGCCATCACCTACGGCCTGTCGCGTTCGAAGAAGGTGACCGCGATGACGGCCGCCCTGATCTTCTGCCTCGGGCTGGTCGACTATCTGCACTACGCACTGCAAACCACGGCGATCGTGTTGACCTGCACGCTGATCTGCATCGTGCTGGGCATCCCCGCGGGCATCGCGATGTCGAAGAGCGACCGCCTCAAGAGCAGCATGCTGCCGGTGCTCGACATGCTGCAGACGCTGCCTTCGTTCGTCTACCTGATCCCGCTGATCTTCCTGTTCAGCGTGACCGACCCGAAGCTTTACGGGATCGCCATCATTCTCTACGCGATCGTGCCGATGATCCGGCTCACCGATCTCGGCATCCGCCAGGTGGACGGCACCGTCGGCGAGGCGGCCTCCGCGTTCGGCATGAGCTGGTTTCAGAAGCTGGTGGGCGTGGAGCTGCCGCTGGCGCTACCCAGCATCATGGCTGGCGTGAACCAGACCATCATGATGTCGCTGTCGATGGTCGTGATCGCGTCGCTGGTATCGGCGCCGGGGCTCGGCGTGCTGGTGCTGCGCGGCATCAACAATCTCGAGCTCGGCGTGGGTCTGCTGGCCGGGCTGTCGATCGTGTTGCTCGCGATCCTGTTCGATCGCGTCACGAAGGTATCGATGTCGCGTCTCGCCGTCCACAAACAAGGAGGCCAGCAGTGAGCCAGGACATCAAGATCGCCGTGCGCCAGTGCTACAAGGTGTTCGGCCCGGAGGCCAAGTCGATGATGCCGCTCGTGATGAGCGGCATCGGCAAGGCCGAACTGCTCGACAAGCACGGCCACGTGATCGGGCTTCACGACATCAATGTCGACATGCGTGCCGGTGCGATCACGGTGGTGATGGGCCTGTCGGGCTCGGGCAAATCGACGCTGATCCGCCATCTCAACGGCCTGATCGTGCCGACGGCCGGCGAGATCCTCGTGGACGGGCGCGACATCACCCGGCTGTCGGGGCGCGCGTTGCTGGAGTTCCGCCGCTCGAACGTGTCGATGGTGTTCCAGAACTTCGCATTGATGCCGCACCTGACCGTGCTCGACAACGTCGGCCTGGCGAAAAAGGTGTGCGGTCAGGCCAGACCGGCCGTGCAGCAGGAGGCACGGCGCTGGATCGCCCGCCTCGGCCTGTCGAGCTTCGAGGGCCGCTATCCGCACCAGCTTTCGGGCGGCATGCAGCAACGGGTCGGGATCGCGCGGGCGCTGACCTCGGACGCCGACGTGCTGCTGATGGACGAGGCGTTCTCGGCGCTCGATCCGCTGACCCGTGCCGACATGCAGGACCTGCTGATCGAATTGCAGCGGGAATTGAACAAGACCATCGTGTTCATCACGCACGATCTCGAGGAGGCGCTCAAGATCGCCGATCACATCGTGATCCTCAAGGACGGCAAGGTCGTGCAGCAAGGCAGCCCGGAAAGCATCGTGCTGCAGCCGAAGGACGACTACATCCAGCGATTCGTCAACGACATCAACCGCGCACGCGTGCTGAAGGTGGGCTCGGTGATGAGCCCGTCGGCATCCGCGCCGTACGGAGCCGGCGACACGCTCGACGAAGGCGACACGCTCGAGGCCGCCCTGGCGAAGTCGCAAGGCGATCTCGACCGGAGTTTCGCGGTGACCCGCGGCGGTGCGGTAGTCGGTCAGTGTGCGATGCGCGACGTGGTGCGAGCCATCGTGCCGCGGCAGGTTCGCGGACAACAGCAATCGAGCGTGCCCGATACCGCCGGCGTTCCGACCACGGCGGCCTGAACCCGCGAGCCCCCCGCTTCCCGTAGCCACTCAATTCAAGGACCATCGTGCGATACCTCGACCATTTCTACATCGACGGCCAATTCGTCCCTGCCACGCATCCGGCGCGGCGCGCCGTGATCAATCCGGCGAGCCTGGCGCCAGTCGGCGAGATCGCGATGGGCACGCGCGAGGACGTGAACGCCGCCGTCGCGGCGGCCAAACGCAGGTTCCCGTCGTTCTCCACCTCGTCGGCCGATACGCGACTCGCCATGCTCCGCCGTATCGAAACGCTGTTCATCGAGCGCAGCGAGGAGTTCGCGCGGCGCATGACGCTCGAAATGGGCACGCCGATCAGCTTCTCACGGCAGGCGCAGGTGGCGGGCTCGCTGGCGCATATCCGGAACGGCATCGAGATCCTCGAGCGTTTCGAGTTCGAAAAGACGCGCGGCAGGACCACCCTCGTGATGGAACCCGTAGGCGTGTGCGGCCTGATCACGCCGTGGAATTTCCCGATATTGCAGATCATCACGAAGCTGATCCCGGCACTCGCGGTAGGCTGCACCGTCGTGCTCAAGCCCAGCGAATACTCGCCGCTGAGCGCGCTCTACCTCGCCGAACTGCTGCACGACGCCGACCTGCCGGCCGGCGCGTTCAATCTCGTCAACGGTGACGGCGCCACCGTCGGTGCCGCGATCGCCGAGCATCCGGATCTGGACATGGTGTCCTTCACCGGCTCGACCCGCGCCGGCATCCAGGTGGCCCGGGCCGCGGCCGACACCGTGAAGCGCGTCCATCAGGAGCTGGGCGGCAACTCGGCCAACCTGATCCTGCCCGGTGCCGACATCGACACGGCGGTGGCCGCCGGCGTCCATGCCGCGTATCGCAACGCCGGGCAGTCGTGTACCGCGCCGGGGCGCATGCTCGTACACCGGCCGCAATACGAACGAGCGGTAGCGCGCGCCAAGGCCGCTGCCGAAGCGCTGCGTTGCGGCGACGTGTTCGACGAGCGCACCACGCTCGGGCCGGTGGTCAACCAGATCCAGTTCGAACGGGCACGCGCGCTACTCGCGTCGGCCGAGCAGGAAGGCGCCACCGTCGTGACAGGCGGCCTCGGCCTGCCGGCCGGCGTCGACACGGGCTATTTCATCGCGCCGACGGTCGTGGCGCAGGTCACGCCGGACATGCGCATCGCCAGGGAGGAAATCTTCGCGCCGATCGTATCGCTGATCGCCTACGACACCGTCGACGAGGCGATCGAGATCGCCAACGATACCCCCTACGGGCTGGCCGCGTATGTGCAGGGTGACGCGGCGGCCGCCTCGCAGGCTGCCGCGCGGCTGCGCGTGGGCCAGGTGGAAATCAACACCCCGGGCTGGGATTCGTGTGCCCCGTTCGGCGGCTTCAAGCAGTCCGGCAACGGCCGGGAATGCGGTGAAGCCGGGTTCGAGGCCTATCTTGAAGTGAAGGCCGTGATCCGGCCGTAGCCGCGCGCCCCGTTGCTCACCGGCTACCGTCCGATCATGCCGCCCCTGCTCCCGCTCGCACCGCAAGCGCCGGTGCCGGTCGACAGAACGCTGGCGAAGGTCGCCAGCGCTTCGCATTTCGTGTTCCTGCTCGTGCCGAATTTCAGCATGATCGCCTTCGTCAACGCGCTGGAAGTGTTACGGATCGCGAACCAGTTGAGCGGCAAGCCGCTGTACCGCTGGTCCGTGATCAGTGTGGACGGGCGGCCCGTACCGGCCAGCAACGGCCTGACGCTGTCAGTCGACGTGCCGGAAGCGCCGGGCCCGGCCGATATCGTGTTCGTCTGCGCCGGCAACGAGGTGCAGCACGCGACCACGCCGGCACATCTGCAACGGGTCCGCCAGTTCGCCCATGCCGGGGCGCTGCTCGGCAGCATCTGCACCGGCGCCTATGTGCTGGCCAAGGCCGGCCTGCTGGCCGGCCACACCTGCGTGATCCATTGGGAATACCTGCACGCGCAAGCCGAAAGCTTCATCGACGTCACGTTCGAGCGCAGTATCTTCCGCATCGACCGCGATCGCATCACCTGCGCGGGCGGCGTGGCACCGCTCGAGATGATGCTGTACCTCGTCGGCTTGTCGATGGGCGACGCGTTCATGCAGCGCATCTCGACCTATCTGGCGGTGGACCGGGTTCGGCATCCCGGCGCGCTGCAACCGCCCGCCGGCTACGGCTCCACCAGTCGGCTGCTCGCCGAAGTGCTGCAATTGATGGAAGCGCACATCGAGACGCCGCTGTCGCTGGTAGCGTTGGCGCAGCGTGCCGGCGTGCGCGAACGCAGGCTGCTGCGGCTGTTCAGGTCGGCGGTGGGGCAGCCGGTGATGCAGCACTATCGATTGTTGCGCCTGCGTCGTGCTCGCCAGCTCCTGCAGCAAAGCGCCATGCTGCTGACCGATATTGCGGTAGCCTGTGGATTCCAGTCGCTCTCGGTGTTCACTTCCGCCTACCGAAAAACCTTCGGCCTGACACCCGGCCAGGAGCGCCGGCAGGCGCAAAGCCGCACCTTCGGCGGCGACGCGCGCGAGCACGCTGCCGAGCGGCACGATACAGTCGTGGCAATGCGTCGCTGAGCCCCGCGTGGACAGGAGACCGATACATGAGTTCATTGAAATCAACGCTGCCGCCGCCGAACACCTTGATCGTGTTCGAGGCAGCCGGCCGTCATCTGAGTTTCTCGCGGGCGGCCGTCGAACTGAACGTGTCGCGCGTGGCCGTCAGCCAGCAGATCCAGGCGCTCGAGAATTTCCTCGGCGTGCAGTTGTTCGACCGCGTCGACCGCACCATCCGGTTGACCGACAGCGGAGTGCGGTATCACACGGCCATCTCGTCCGCGCTGCGGCAGGTCGGGCAGGCCACCATCGAGATCAGTTCGCGGCCGGCTAACAACATCGTCACCATCAGCGCGACCGCCGGCTTCGTGACCTACTGGCTGCTGCCGAACTTCGGCAGTTTCCGCGCGCAGTACCCCGACATCGAGTTGCGCTTCATCGTGTCGGACCTGCCGTACCTGGGCGAGAAGGATGTGGATCTCGCGGTGACCTACAGTTCCGCGCCGCCCGCCGAGGATTCGATCCTGCTGATCTCGCAGACCATCGCGCCCACCTGCTCGGCCACCTACCTGGTCGACCACGACACGCCGCTTGATCCCGCCGACCTGCTCGGACATCCGCTGATCCACCTCGAAGGGCCCTACGATCGCCTCACACGCTGGTCGACCTGGTTTACCAACCATGGCGTCAGCATGGACGGAACCAAGCCGAACATCACGGTCAACACTTATACCAACCTGGTCCAGGCGGCGCTGGACGGGCAAGGCTTCGCGCTGATCGGACCGCCGCTGATGAGCCGCTTTCTCGCCAGCCGGCTGCTCGTGCAGCCCATTCGAACCGATCCGGTGCGCTGCCACGGCTTCCATCTGACGGTTGCGCGCAACTCGGCCGGCACACCGGCCACCGAGGCCGTGGCGTCCTGGGTCAAGGGCTCCTTCGTTCAGCAGATGGCCGCCTGAGGCGCCGGCCGGACACGTTCACTTTCCATTAACAGGCGAAGATTTTTTCCTTGCGTTTACGCGGGGACGGCCCACGAACGATACTGGTGCCACGGGGCGGGACGACGCTGGCCCGCCCCGGCGAAGGGCGCCACTGAACCATGCTCCCATTTATATGCATCACTAATCAATCTCGATCGAGGTGACGTCACCGATCCCCGGCTGCACATCGTCGGCCCACCTCCCCTCACTGACAGGTAATCGAATGAACCGCCGCTTCACTGATGACACGGATGCATCGACGGCCGCCCCGGCCGAGCACCGCCAGTTCCGGCAGGACCCGCTCTCGCAAGGGCATCGGGCCAGTTCGGTCGACGCCGGGCTGATCGAGGCATTCGAGGCGCTCGATCGCCCGGCGCTACGCGCATATCGACTCGAGCGATTACGTGCGCAACTGAAGCGGCACGACTACGCCGGGATGCTGCTGGCCGACCCGATCAACATCCGTTACGCAACCGACACCAACAGTCTCGGCGTCTGGGTGATGCACTCGCCAAGTCGTTACGTGTTCGTCGCCACGGACGGCCCCGTGATTCTGTTCGACTTCTCCACTAGCCGACACAACAGCGAAGGTATCGAGACGATCGACGAAATCCGGCCGACCATTCCCTGGAACTTCTTTCTCGCCGGGCCGCGTGTGGACGAGAAGGCACGCGAGTGGGCGCGCAGCATTGCGGACGTGGTGCGGCAGCACGGCGGCGGCAACCGCCGGCTCGCACTCGACAAGTGCGACCCGTGGGGTGCGGAATGGCTGCGCGCCGAGGGCCTGTCCTTGCATGACGCACAACCGCTGACTGAAATGGCACGCATGATCAAGGGCCCTCAGGAAATCGAGCAACATCGCATTTCGATGGACGTGTGTGACCTCGGCGTCTCGAGGATGCGCGAGGCATTGCGCCCCGGCATCACCGAGAACCAGCTGTGGAGCGTGCTGCAGGACACCAATACGGCCCATGGCGGCGAATGGAGCGAGGCCCGCCTGCTCAGCTCCGGGCCACGCACCAACCCATGGTTCCGTGATGCCACCAATCGCGAGATCCTCGCCGGCGACATCGTCGGCTTCGACACCGACATGGTCGGGCCGGGCGGTTACCTTTCCGATATTTCACGCAGCTTCGTGTGTCCCGGCAAGGCACCTTCGGCCGCGCAACGTACGTTGTTCGGCCGTGCCCGCGATCAGATCGCACACAATTGCGCGCTATTGCGTCCGGGCGTGACCTTTCGCGAGTTCGCCGAGAAAAGCTGGACGGTACCGTCGCAGTACGTCCACAACCGCTACATGATGATGGTTCACGGTTGCGGCCTGGTGGACGAGTTCCCGAGCGTGGCCTATGCGGTCGATTTCGAAGAATGGGGTTACGACGGCGTATTCGAGGAGAACATGGTGGTGTCGGTCGAGAGCTTCATCGGCGAAAAGAACGGCATCGAGGGCGTCAAGCTCGAGGAGCAGGTACTGATTACGGCCGATGGCGCGGTGCCTCTGTCGTCTGTGCCGCTGTGTGATCTGCGGGATATTTGAGCGAGGATGCACGTGGGCGGCGAATTTTGGCCGAATCGGATGCGCAGCCAATCTTCATGGCGCTCGCCCCAAAACCCGCTCCACCAGCCTCACGAAATAACTCGCTCCCACCGGCAGCAACGCATCGTTGAAGTCGTAACTGGCGTTATGCAGCAGGCAAGGCCCGCCGCCATGCCCATGCATGCGATGATCGCCCGCCCCATTCCCGAGGAACGCATAACAACCCGGTTTCTCGCGCAGCATGAATGAGAAATCCTCCGCTGCCATGGTCGGATCGACGGCCGCGTTCACATGCGCGTCGCCCACCAGCTCGCGCATCACCGCTACCGCCACCGCCGTCTGCTCCGCGTCGTTCACGGTAGCCGGATACTGGCGCTGGAAATCCACGTCGCTCTCGCAATCGAAGGCCGCGGCTGTCGCGGCCACCACGGCGCGCATGCGCGTCTCGATCAGGTCGAGCGTCGCATCGGAGAAGGTCCGCACCGTGCCGCCGAGCCACGCATCGGTCGGCACCACGTTCATCGCCTCGCCCGCATGCACCTGCGTGACCGACAGCACCGCGCCGTCGATCGGATTGCGGTTGCGCGTGACGATTCCCTGCAGGGCGCTCAGCACCTGCCCCGCCGCGAACACCGGATCGCGGCCCAGGTGTGGCATGGCCGCGTGGCAGCCGGCCCCGCGCAAGTCGATCCGAAACAGGCTGGTCGAGGCCATCAGCGGCCCGGGCCGCACCGCGAAATCGCCGGCCGCGATGCCGGGCCAGTTGTGCAGCCCGAACACGGCATCCACCGGGAAACGCTCGAACAGGCCGTCCTCGATCATCGCGCGCGCGCCGCCGCCCGCTTCCTCGGCCGGCTGGAAGAACAACTGCACGGTGCCGTCGAACTCGCCATGCCGAGCCAGATGGCGCGCGGCCCCCAGCAGCATGGTGGTGTGCCCGTCGTGGCCGCACGCATGCATCGCGCCGGGCACCGTCGAGCGATGCGCGAAGGTGTTGGCCTCCTGCACGGGCAGCGCATCCATGTCGGCGCGCAAGCCGATCGCGCGCGCGCTGCCGCCGCGCTTCAAGGTGCCGACCACGCCGGTGCGGCCGACGCCGCGCGTGACGGCGTAACCCCATTGCTCGAGCCGCTCGGCGACGAGTTCGGCGGTGCGGAACACGTCGTAGCCCACCTCGGGATGGGCATGGATATCGCGGCGGATCGCCGTCAGTTCGTCGGCGTGCGCGACGATGGAATCGATCAGTTTCATGCGGAGGGAAGCACTTTTGTCTGTCGTCGCGGCGTGGCCTGGCGGCGGGCCGATCCATGCCGCCCGCCACCGCGCCGCGAGGCATCAGATATGGAACAGCTGCGCCACCAGGGTCGCGCCGATGAAGGTGCCGGCATTGGCCACGAAGGACACCAGCACGATGCGCCAGCCGAGCCGGCGGAAGGCCGGGATGTCCTTGGCGATCGACAGCCCCGCGAACACCAGCATCGGCGTGGTCACGCCGAGGAAATCGTTGTGCGAGCTGAGCGCGGCGATCTGCGAAGCCCACGGGGACCACGGCGAGGTCAGGAACATCGCCACCACCGATACCCAGCAGACCGCCGGAATCCGCCGCCCCGTCACGCGCGCCAGCGCGTCGCCCACGATCGTCGCGCCCACCATGATCGCGATCCCCGGCAGTCCCGCCAACGGTGTGGTGCCGTGGGCGATCCAGTCGCACACCAGCGCCATCGCGGCCGTCACGATCCAGGCCAGCAGCTTGCCGCCGTAGCCGAGCGCGGGCGCCTCGGTCCGCACCTCGCCCAACGACGGGCTGGCCGCCTCGGGCTGTGCCGAAGCCTTGGTGGTACGGCCGATCAGCGGCTCCAGCACGCGATAGCCCCAGACCGCGAGCGGCAGCGAGATGAACAGCGTGAAGTAGGTGCCGATGGTGGTGGTGATCAGGTTGCTGGCCGCGGCGAACGCGAGCACCGATTTCGCCGTCTCCGGGTCCTGCTGCGCGGCGATCGCGCCCGAAGCGGCCGCCATCATGCTGCCCGAGCCGACGCCCGAGCCCATCGCCAGCGCGAGCGGATCGAAGATGCCGAGGCTGCTCACGAAACCCGCGAACACGGCGATGAACACCGCGCCGAACACGGTGCCGGTCAGGTACTCGGCCAGCACGCCGCGCCCCTCGGCCGAATCCATCCCGTACTTCTCGCCGATGATCGCCAGGCTCGGCTCGCGGCCCACCGAGAAGGTCGCGCCGATCGCCTCGCGCTTGATGCCGAGCAGCAACGCGAGCGGCAGGCCGAGCAGGATGGTGCCGACGAAGTGGCCGAATTCCTGGAAGGCCAGCGCCCAGCCCGCCGACGCCAGCTTGGGCAGCGCGCTGCCCACCATCAGCCCGAGCTTGGAGACGAACAGCAGCAGCGCCGGCTGCAGGATCGCGGCCGCGAAGAACTGGTCGGGCACGCTCAGGCGCGCGCTGCTGTTCCAGCGCGCGCTGGCCAGCCCCACCGCGGCGCCGAGCAGCAGCGCCCAGATCATCGGCAGCAGCACGACCTTGCCCGGTCCGAGCTTGAACGTGAACGAGCCGATCCATTCGGCGACCAGCAAAATGCCGGCCGCGTAAAGCAGGACCTTGGCGGTGGCCGCGCCGCCCAGCTCGCGGCGCTCGATACCCAGTGCGTGTTCCATGACGAATCTCCCCTTGAAGCCCGGCTGCCGTCGCATGCGGACCGGTGATTACAGATAACCGAACGCGGTGGGCGGCGCTTCGGCCGTCTCGACCCACACGCTCTTGGTCTGCGTGTATTCGTATAGCGCCTCGACCCCGCTCGAGCGGCCGTAGCCGCTCATGCCGTAGCCGCCGAACGGCGACGCCACATTGATGGTCTTGTAGCCGTTGACCCAGAAAGTGCCGGCATTCACCTGCGCGGCCACGCGATGCGCGCGCGCGACGTCGGTGGTCCACGCCGCGCCGGCCAGGCCGAAGTCGGTGTCGTTGGCGATCGCGATCGCCTCCTCCTCGGTGTCGAACGGGATGGCGGCCACCACCGGCCCGAAGATCTCGGTGCGCGCCACCTCCATCGCGTTCGACACGCCGGCCAGCACGGTGGGCGCCACGAAGTAGCCGCCGCGGCCCTCCTCGACGCCCTCGGCCGAGCCGCTGGCGAGCGTGGCGCCCGCCGCCACGCCGCGCGCGATCATCGACATCACGTGGTCGTACTGCTTGCGATTGTTGATCGGGCCCACCTCCGTTGCCTCGTCGAGCGGCGCGCCGACGCGGATCTTCTTCGCCCCGGCAGCCACCATCGCGACGAATTCGTCGTAGACGGCGCGCTGCACCAGCAGACGCGAGCCGGCCACACAACTCTGGCCCGCGCCGGCGAAAATCGCCGCCTGGGCGGTCAGCGCCGCGCGCTTCAGGTCGGCATCGGCGAACACGATATTGGCCGACTTGCCGCCCAGCTCCAGCACGCACGGCAGCACGCGGCGCGCGGCGGCCTCGGCGATGCGCGCGCCGGTGGCCGGCGAGCCGACGAACACCACCTTGCTCACCACGCGATGCGCGATCGCGGCCTGCCCGGCGGTGTGACCGAAGCCGGCCAGCACGTTGACCAGGCCGCGCGGCAGGCCGGCCCGCTCGCCGAGCCTGGCGACCGCCAGCGACGTGAAGGGCGTCAACTCCGAGGGCTTGAGCAGCACGCCGTTGCCCATCGCCACCGCGGGCGCCACCTGCCAGCCGCAAGTGAACACCGGCGCGTTCCACGGCGTGATCTGCAGCACCACGCCGGCCGGCTCGCGGCGCGTGTAGTTGAGGTGCGAGGTCGGCACCGGGATCACGCTGCCGTAGAACTTGTCGGTCCAGCCCGCGTAGTACTCGAACATCTCGGCGACCTTGCCCACCTCACCCCGGCAGTCGCGGATCGGCTTGCCCGAGCCCAGCGCCTCCAGCCGCGCGATCGCCTCGGCCTCGGCGCGGATCGCGCGCGCCACCTCCTGCATCACGCGGCCGCGCGCGGCATGCGTGAGCGCCCACCATTCGCGCTGCGCGCGGCGAGCGCTGTCGGCGGCATGGTCGATCACGGCTGCGCCGGCGTCGCGATAGGCGAGCGTGGCCTCGCCCGTCGCCGCATCGTAAAGCTGGATCGTGTCGCCCTGGCCGGCGACGAGCTCGCCGTCGATATACGAGCCGATCGTGGCGGCGCCGGGGAAGAAGTGCGCGAAGGCGGCGAGCAACTGGTCTGCGTGCTGGGTCATGTCAGTTTCCGTGTAGGTGAGTCGAGCGGGATCGTGGCGCGGGCTGCCCCGCCTCAGGCCGGATCGAGGAAGTCGACGATGCGGTTGAAGTCCTCGCCGTCGGCGACGGAACCCTCGCTGGCCGCCCACACGCGCGCCGCCTCGCGCGCCACCGGCGCGACGCTGTCGAACTGGTCGAGCAGGCCCAGCGCGAGCCGCACGTCCTTGCGCATCAGCTTCATCGTGAAACCGGAATCGAACTTGCCATTGAAGATCCAGGTCGGGTAGTTGGTCAGCGTCGCGCTGTTGCGGCCGGAACCGCCGTTGAGCGCCTCGACCAGCTTTTCCGGATCGACGCCGGCCGCGCGCGCGGTGCGCACCGCCTCGCTGGCGACCAGCAGGTGCACGCCGGTCAGCAGGTTGTTGAGCAGCTTGGTGACGTGGCCGGCGCCCACCGGCCCCACATGCACGCGCTTGGCGCTGATCGCCGCGAGGATCGGCTCGATGGCCGCGATATCGCTGTCCGAGCCGCCCAGCACCATGGTCATGGTGGCGGTGGCCGCGCCCTTCGGGCCGCCGCTCACCGGGCCGTCGACGAAGCCGATGCCGCGCTCGGCCAAGGCCGCCGCCACGCGCCGCGTACTGTCCGGATCGGCCGTGGTGGTGTCGATCACGATGGAGCCCGGTTTCGCGTTCTCGAGCACGCCGCCGGCGCCCAGCACCACCGCCTCGACCACCGCCGAGGTCGGCAGCGACAGCAGCAGCACGTCGGCGTCGCGCGCGATTTCGGCCACCGAATCGCGCGCCGACAGCACCGCCTGTTCGGCCAGCGCGAGCGCCACGCCGGGCGCCGCGTCGTAGCCGAGCACCGTGTAGTCGCCGCGCCGCAGCGAACCCGCCATGCCGCGCCCCATGTTGCCCAGACCGATCACGCCCACCGTTTTCATCCGACGACTCCTGATAGCTGTTGGTTCGAGGCCGGCGCGCCAGCTTGCGCCTGCCTTGCATGGCTACGATGTTCGGTCCGGCGATCCGTATAATCAATCAACGCCAATATTGATATTGTTCTCTTTTTTAGAACACTCGAATCATGAGCGATACCCTGACCGACAGCCGCATCGTCTATTTCTACGAGGCCGTGCGTTGCGGCACGATCCGCGCCGCGGCCGACTGGCTCGACGTGGCGCCCTCGGCCGTGAGCCGCCAGATCGGGCTGCTGGAGAAGGAGCTCGACGCTACCCTGGTGGAGCGCCACGCGCGCGGCGTGACGCCCACCGAGGCGGGACGTTGCGTGATCGAATATTTCCGCGAGCAGCTCGCGCACCGCGACGACCTGATCTCGCGCCTGCAGGAGCTGCGCGGGCTCAAGACCGGCCAGGTCAGCCTGGTGCTGGGCGAAGGCTTCGTCTCGGATCTGCTGGCCGGGCCCATGCAGCAGTTCTGCCGGCAATTCCCCGGCATCCGCGTTAACCTCGACGTGGGCAGCACCAACGACGTGATCCGCAAGATCTCGAACGACGAAGGCGAAATCGGCCTGGTGTACAACCCTCCCGCCGAACCCAAGCTGGTGTCGCGCGCGTCGAAGCGGCAGCCGATGATGGCGATCGTCGGCCCCGACTTCCCGCGCCGCAGCCACAAGGTGCTGACGGTGCAGCAGCTCGCCACCTACCCGCTGGCGGCCACTCACCCGTCCTACGGCACGCGACAGATGATGGAGGCCGTGGAATACGCCGAGCGCGTACGGCTCGCGCCGATCATCACCACCAATTCCTTCGCGATCCTGAAGGAGTTCGTGAAATCCGGGCTCGGTATCTCGGTGATGCCGGCCTTCGCGGTGACGGCCGAACTGCAGGCCAGGGAGCTGTTCGCGATCGAGATCGCGCATCCGATCCTCGAGAACGCCGAAGCGCACATGGTCACGCGCGTGGGCCGCAAGCTGTCGGTGGCCGCCAACAAGATGCTGCAGATGATGACGGGGCAGATGCGGGCGTTTCGTTAGCGCGGCCTGCCCTGGCTCCTCCTCGCGACGCCTGGCCACCCCTGTCGGAAACACGGATTCTCGCCGCTGGCGATCTGGACCGGACTTTTTTCAAGAATTCGACGCTTCTGCCGTTATCTCGGTATTCCCTCAACCTTTCCTCGTCGTGGCGGGGACGCGCCTTGGCGTCGGCAATGACAGTCGATCTAGCTACCCTCTACCTCCTGGCGATCGGAACCTTGCTTGCCAGTTCCGCCATGACGTACTGGGAACATATTTCACATCCCAAGCGCGGCAACGAACTGCGAATGCTGGCGATTGGATATGCGGCACTCGGAGGCGGCTGCGCGCTGGCGGCATTTCGGCGCGAACTGCTGGGCGCCGCCGGCGCCGCCGTGAGCAACCTCGTGATTCTGGGTGGCTATCTGCTGGTTCTGCACGCCGTCGCCATGTTCAATGGCCGACGGTATGTCAGAAGCTCAATGGGTTTGCTTCTCCTGATGGGGCTGACATGGACGGCCTCTACGGCGTCCTCTCAGACGGTCATCTGGCTCTATGTCAGCGCAGTCCCGATCGCGCTCGTCTCCGCCATGACGGCCCTCGAGCTCACGCGACGCGATGGCATTCCAGCGGTTCAATCCCGACGCGTCGCGGTGGCGGTGACGGGAATCCACGCCCTGTTCTATACCACCAGAGCATTCGCGCTGCCATGGCTGATCTCGGTCTTTGGAGCCGGCGCACAATCGATTGCCAGCAAAATCACCATGTACGAAGGGGTCCTTTATTCCGTTATTTTGCCGATGACGTTGCTCCGCCTGACACGGGAAGAAATTCATGGCGAGCTCTTGCAGGAGTCCCGTACCGATTACCTGACTCGCCTGGGTAATCGCCGGCTGTTTTTCGAAGAGGGGGAGCGGGTTATCCACGAGCACGGGATACGTGGGCTACCTGTCACGCTCCTTGCATTCGATCTCGATCAATTCAAGAGAATCAATGATCGCTTCGGGCACAAAACCGGCGACGAGGTATTGAAGTCATTCGCGGATACGGTTCGATCCGTTGTCGACGCAGAGACGAGCGTGGTTCTCGCGCGCATCGGCGGCGAAGAATTCGCTGCGCTGCTGCCGGGTTACGACACCCGCCGCGCAAGCACGGTGGCAGAAACCGTCGCCAACCGGTTTGCGGCGATATCGCATGGCGCTGACGACAATCGCATTCGCGCTACCGTAAGCATTGGCCTGGCCGAGTCGGATCATGAAACGGCTTCGCTTACCCACTTGCTCTCCATTGCCGACCAGGCACTGTATCGAGCAAAATCGCTCGGCGGCAATCGGCTCGTCCACGCAACGGACGAACCCACGGAACATGCAGCGGTATTTTGAAAGAATAGCGAGTGCTCGCGCCAGGCTTCGATTTTTCTTCCAGTTTGATTGGGCGGCGTCGCCGACCCCGCCGTAGCAGCTGCTACGACAACGCTCCCCTCGAACCCTCTGGGAACGCTGAAGAATGAACCGGTTTATCATCAACGCTTCCTACGCATGATCCCGATCATGTCGCTGCCTAGCCCGCTGGCCTTCACGAATTCCGTCCGACCTCATGCACCTGCCTACGCAACGAGTACGTGGCCTTACGCGCAGTCGCTTGCCACCGGCGATGGCGTCGGTGCCGCGGGTGTATAAGACCCGTATCGAGACACTGGCGTCCGCGTTACAACTGCCGGCACCCGGCTTGAGCGACGATGTCGACCGCGTACTGTGGACCACGCCGTTGCTTGCCCCCGATCGGTTGGGCGTGACTGTCTGATGTGCGGCTTGGCAGGGCTGATTCGCTATGACGGCCACGCACCGGCACAGGTCGAGCGGGTGCTCGCCATGCGCGAACGACAACGGCATCGTGGGCCCGATGACCAGGACGTATGGCATGACCAACACGCCGTGCTTGCTCACAACCGCTTGGCTCTGCTTGACGCCGAGCACGGCGCGCAGCCGATGTGCAGTGCCGACCATCGTTACGTGCTGGTCTACAACGGCGAGATCTACAACCACGCGGAGCTACGCCGCGAACTGAGCGCGCACTGGTCGTTCCGCACGAATACCGACACCGAGGTGGTGCTAGCCGCGTATGCGGTATGGGGCGAAGCATGTCTTCGGCGCTTCAATGGCATGTTCGCGTTCCTGGTGTGGGACGCCCATCGTCGACGAGCCTTTGCCGCGCGCGACCGGCTGGGCGTCAAGCCGTTCGTCTACCTGCAACAGGGGGCGGAATTCCTGTTTGCGTCGGAGGCCAAAGGACTGCTGCCTGCGATGCAAGCGCCGCGTGCGAATATCGACGCCTTGCTGGAATACCTGGTGGCGCCGTTCTTCAGCGGCGTGGCGCAACCGATGTTCGAAGGTATGGCCTACCTGCCGCCCGGGCATCTGCTGCGCCTGGATCACGATCGCTTGCAGCTATCGCGCTGGGCGCCGGAGATTGCCGAAAACCCCGCTGCCAAGGCCGACGATATCGCCCACGCGCTGCGCGAGCGCCTCGCTGCGGCCGTCCAGCGTAGCTTGATCGCCGATACACCGGTCGGCCTGTTTTTCAGCGGTGGCCTCGACTCCACGCTGATAGGCGGCCTGGCGCGAGCGGCAGGCGCGACGCCGCCCTGCTTCACCATTCGCTTTGAAGATCACCATCGCTACGACTACGCGCGTTCGCTGATCGTGGCTTCCGATGATCAACCTTTCGCCGAACAGGCCGCAAACGAATTGGGCCTGCCACGCGAAGACGTCGCACCGACGCGCTCGGCACTGGCCCAGGATCTGCTGCAATTGGCCACGCAAAACGATGCACTGCCCGCGTGGGAACAGGAGCTGGCGCAACACTCCCTGGCGCGAGCCGCCAGCACGCGTCTCAAGACGGTATTGGTGGGCGATGCCGCCGATGAAACGCACTACGGCTATCACTTCCTGCTCGACCCGCACGCCACGCGCGATCCGACCCATATCCTGCAACGCTTGAC
Source organism: Burkholderia sp. BCC0097 (assembly GCF_902832985.1). Classification (NCBI taxonomy): domain Bacteria; kingdom Pseudomonadati; phylum Pseudomonadota; class Betaproteobacteria; order Burkholderiales; family Burkholderiaceae; genus Burkholderia; species Burkholderia sp. BCC0097. The sequence continues at coordinate 881,690 of NZ_CADFDM010000001.1, read as the reverse complement.
CGCCGATCCCTATCTACGGCCCGGCTTGCTGGCGCAACCGTTGCAACACTACGGCGAGGTTTATCGCCAACTGGCGATCGCCGCCGGACACGACTGGCATACGCCCGCCTCGCGTTTGCGCGCCACGCAATGGCTGGTGCGCCATCGTTGGTTGCAGAGGCTGTTGCATAACGGCGATATCCACGGCATGGCACATGGCCTGGAAGCGCGCGTACCCTTCAGCGATACCGATGTTCTGGACCTGGCTGCCACCGTTCCGGCCGAGCTGGCGCTACGTGATGGCGTGGAAAAAGCCATGTTGCGTGAAGCGTCGCGCGGTGCGTTGCCGGAAGCCGTGCGCTTGCGCAGGAAGTCGGCCTTGCCCAAGGATCAAGGCAACGGCGAGGCCTTGCGCCAGCACACCCGCGAAATACTGGCGACGGACGCCGACCGCATCGCCGGCTTGCTCGACGTACCCCGGCTACAGCGCCGCTGCGCCGATTCGTCCCCGCTGAACGAGCACGAACGCGCCATGATGTTTCGGGCTTGCTCGCTGGCCCACTGGTCGCGGGTTCACGGCGTGAGCATGCCGTGAGGCGAGCCGTGTTTTGCGTGGTGCCCGACAAGGATCGTCTCAATCCTTGAGTCGATCGAGCGCTTGCGAAGCGCTAGGCTTCGAGGTGGCGTTCTACGCTCCCGCCAATATCAATGGACAGTTGCAGCGCGGTGGAGACTTCACTTTTCCCGGATAAGGACGCACCGACACACGCCGGCATCCGCCGTGGCGCCGTTTTCGCCGCTCATGTGCGCGATACCGAATGGTTGGCGCACTGGTCGGCGACGACGCGAACGTCACCTAATACGGGAACCCGATGCGCCCGTCGCCCATCGGATGCGCGACCGTCCCCATCCGGATGTCGTAGACGTCGGTCAGCACGGCGTCGCGCATGAACTCGGCCGGCGTGCCATCGACGACGATGCGCCCCTGCCGCAACGCGACGAGCCGGTCGCAGTAGCGCGCGGCCAGATTCACGTCATGCAGCACCACCACGCAAAGGCCTGGCTACGAATACCCACCCGACGGCCGCACCGCGCTGTCGGTGCCGCTGCTGCTGAAGCTGCTGGATGAAGCGCCGCCGCTGGGCGAAGGCGGTTTGCCGCTGCCGCGCGACCGGCGCCTGCTCGCGATCTGCGAGCATATGATGACCGACCCGGCGAACGACTACACGCTCGACTGCTGGGCCGACGAGATCGGCACAAGCAGCCGCACGCTCGCACGGCATTTCCGCGACGAAACGGGCATGAGCTTCGGCCACTGGCGGCAGCACATGCGCGCGGCCGAGGCGATGACGCGGCTCGCGCAAGGCGCGAGCGTCGCGTCCGTCGCGCTCGATCTCGGGTACAGCACGCCGAGCGCCTTTATCGTGATGTTCCGGCGGCTGTTCGGGCAAGCGCCGCAGCAATACCTGTCGACCGGAAACTGACGGGTGCTCGCCGCGCCGCTTCGGCGAATCCATCCCGGCCAGCGTTTCATCGAGACTCACGAGCCGTTTAGCGCATGACGCCGTTCAAACTCAACGGGCGACAGGTCGTCTCACGCATCCGGATCCGGAATCCGCGCCGACTGAATCACCACCAGCGTATCGCCGGCCTCGATCCTGCACGGCGGATCTTCGTAAAACGAATAGATCTTCCCGCAGCGATCGAGCCCGACCACGATCGCCCCCGGCACGACGTTCGTCAGGCAACCGATCTCATGCGGCAACGCCTCGCGCTCCAGCAGCGTCGCGCGCCCGCGCGTCGACAGCATGTCGTTCACGAACGGCACGATGTAGCGGCTGTGGACCGCATCCGCCAGCAACAGCGCGCCGATCTTCGTCGACGACACGATCACGTCCGCGCCGGCCTGCCGCAGTTGCCGCTGATACAGGTTCTCCTGGATCCGCACGACGATCTTCGTATCGGGCGCGATGCTGCGCACCGACAGCGTCAGCAGGATCGCGGTCGGATCGTCGGTCACCGAAATGATCACGGCCTTCGCCGCGCGCACCTGCGCCTGCTGCAGCAGATCCTCGTGCGCCGGATCGCCGAGCAACCCCGTCACGCCGAGCGACGTCGCCGCCTCGAGGGCCTGCTGCTGCGAATCGATCACGATGATCGTCGCCGGATCGACGCCGCTCTCCAGCAACTCGCGCACCGCGATCGACCCCGACAGGCCATAACCGCACACGACGATGTGATCGGACAGTTGCTTCTGCAGGCGTTTCATGCGGAATTCCTCGATGACACGCTGGATCACGAACTGATACGCCGTGCCCAGGAAAATGAACCAGATGCCGATGCGGATCGGCACGATGAAGAACGCATCGAGCAGGCGCGCCCGCGCCGTGACGGGCACGATATCGCCGTAGCCGACCGTCGCGACCGTGACCATCGTGAAGTACACGAGATCGGCCACGGTCATCGGCGTGCTCTTGGTCGAATCGCGCAGGCCGTCGCGATCGAGATACAGCACGAGGAACGCCAGCGTGCACAACAGCACGACCGCGCCGAGACGGAACAGCAGCGTGCGCAGCGGCGACGTCGCGGGGCGCGTGAACAGCGTGCGCGCACGCGGCGCCTGCCACGGATTGCGGGCGCGACGCAGACGCATGCGCAACGAGCGGCGCTGATCGGATGGCGTGGCCAACGGGGAATCTCCTGAAGGATGCGGGCTCGATTCTACGACGGGAACGCGTGCGCCCGGCCGTCACAGCATGCTGCGCGGCCGCACCATCGTCCCGTCGACGAACCGCCGCGCGCGAAACGCCGACAGGTCGAGCGACGGCGCGCCCGTGTCGATCCATTCGGCGAGCAGCCGGCCGACGATCGGCCCCATCGCGAAGCCGTGCCCGCAGAACCCTGTCGCAATCGCGAGCCCCGATGGCGTACCCGGTGCATCGATCACCGGGATGCCGTCGGGCAGCACGTCGATCAGGCCGGCCCACGCCTCGACGATCTGCGCATCCTTCAGCGCGGGAAAGATTGCCTTGAGTTTCGCGAGCGCGCGCGGCGCATGCGCCCGATTCGGCTGCGGCTGCGGATCGCGCGGCTCGATCGGCCCGGTCGCGCCGCCGATGCGTGCGAACACGTCGCGCCAGGCGGACGCATTCAGGTGCAGCCGGAATTTGTCGCGCTGCGACCAGAATTCCGGCCAGAAGAGGCTCAATCCGCGCAGGTGGCCGAGCGTCAGATCGACGTCGACCTGCATGTCGTCGGCGAGATTGATCGCGCCGTTCTTGCGTTGCCGGATGCCGAGACCGTGCCCCCAGATCGTCGACGCGGACACGTCGGGCAGCACGTTGGTGCGCATGCAGGTGCCGCGCACGGCCTGCTGCGGCAGCCGGATGCCGACGCCGTCGAGCAGCCGGAAACTGGTCGCGCCGGCCGCGCAGATCACGCGCCGCGTGCGGATCGTGCCGCGTTCGGTCACGACGCCGACGACCGCACCGCCCGCCGTCTCGATCGCGGTCACGCCGCAGCCTTCGAAGAAACGCGCGCCGGCCTCGGTCGCGCGCGCCGCGAACGCGGCGGCCACGCGGCGCGGCTCGGCCTGGCCGTCGGTCGCCGTGTACAAGCCGCCGAGGGTACGCGCATGCGTCGACAGCCCGTTCACGCGTTCGTCGATCTGTGCGCGCGTCAGCGTGCGCGTGTCGAGCCCGTGCTCGCGCGCCACGGTGAGCCACGCCTGGAACGAGGCCCAGTCGTCTTCGTTGTCCGCCAGGTAGAGGCAGCCGCCCTGCCGCCATTCGAGATCGAAGCCGAGCGCCTGCTCCAGGCCTTCCCAGATCCGCATGCCGGCCATCATCAGCGGCACTTCGGCGGATTCGCGCCCCTGCTGTCGCACGAAGCCCCACGCGCGCGTCGATTGCTGGCCGGCGATGCGCGACTTGTCGAGCACGACGGCTTTCAGGCCGCGCAGGCCGAGGTAGTACGCGGCCGCGCAGCCCATGATGCCGGCGCCGGCGATCACGACGTCGGCTTCGGATGGAAATGCCGTATCGGCGTGGCTCAATGCGTCGTGCAGCGGATAGGTGGTGGTCATTGTTTTCGGTCGGATGTCAGTGCATGGCCGGCGAAGCTTAGCGCGTCGATGCCGCGATCGCCGAGGCGGCGGACGGCAAGCAGCTGTTCGCGCTGGATCAGCGCCAGCAGCAACTGTCCGTCGAGCGGGAAGACGGCGAGCCGTTCATGTATCTGCCGGCATAGCGCGAACGCGCAATCGATGCGCGTCGCGCTCGACCACGCCACGTCGAACGCCCGATCACCGCGCAATCATTCAGTCAGGACTTCGCGGTCGGCGCGGGGCGGCCGCTGCACAAGCGCTCAGTGCGAATAGCGCGTTTGCGTGCCTGCCGTACGGTCGAACGGCTGCAGCCTCGCGAGCTGCTCGATCGACATCGTGACGACTTCGAGAACATGCCGCGCGATTTCGTCGTCGGCCATGCCGGCGACGACGTACTGCTCGATGCTCATCGTGCGGGGCGGGTAGCTGCCGGTTTCGTCATCGACGATGTCGATCCTGGCTGTCCGCCTCTCGGGCGACAGCACGACCTGGACAGTCTTGCCGTGAACGACGGTCTGCATGCACAAGGTGGACATTCGCGGTCTCCAATTGCGTTGCCTTCGGACGATCGATACCCCACGACGGGAGTCGTCAATCTACAAATTTCCAGGCGCATTCGCAATATTCAGGCAGCAATGCCAGCGGTCCGGCGCACTACACCGCCGCTCGGCCCGATGCCCGCATGGCACGGGCATCGGCACACGCCGCCGCGCTACGCATAGCGGCTCAACCACTCTTCGGAGAATTGTCTGGCGTACGCGACCGCTTCGGCTTCGGTGTCGAATTCACCCAGCTTGCGGAACGCAGCCTCACGGCTGAAACCCACCTTCGTGACCTCGACTTGCGCGGCGTATTTGCCGTTCTCCGTCACGCGCGGCTCGCAGTTCATTTCGTATCCGCGCATCAAGAATTTCTTCTGCATCGGTTCAACACTTTTTTGAGACGGCGAAATCGTAGCATGCGGCTTTGCCGACGCCGAAAATGTAACTTCGTTGGTTTCACTAGAGGAAACCGTCCATCGATCGTCCTGCAAAAATGGGTGGGATACGGCGGTCCGGCATGGGCGCCGCCCCGCGTTGGTGCATCGCGCGGCGATTACCTGCCGCCTCGTGCGGAATCGCATCCCGGTTCGTCGTCAATCCCATCCCGGCGCGTCGGAATGCGGACTTGAAGGCGTCGAACGCCCCGCCGCGCGCTCGCGCCGAGGCAGATCGGACGTAACTTGATGACACACCTTTCACACAAACCCACCTTTCACAACACTGAATGACGACCATTTTGCGGTAAAGTTATCTTTTCCGTGCGTGGCCGGTCGGCTCGCCATTGGACGTCATGAAGACTGTCCGCCGAGACTGCCGCAAGGCGTCGTTCTGAACGTCACGATCCGTCCCCGTAGCATGACCACTGAAGCAATCACCACGGATTCCCTCGCGGTTGCCGAGCGCGTGCGCGAACTGATGACCCGCAACGGCATCGGCAAGCGCCAGCAGACCACCGAGCTGTGCCGCATCCTCGATCTGAGTTTCTCGCAAGGCCACCGCAAACTGCGCGGCAGCAGCCCGTGGACGCTCGCGCAGATCAAGAAAGTCGCCGAAGCGTACGGCGAACCCGCCGCCCAGTTGTTCGGCGCGCAAACGCTCGACCCCGGCATGGTCGGCGCCTATTCCCAGGAAGCCGTCCTGTATGCGGGCGTCGCCGAGATTCCGTGCACCGCCTGGATCGGCGCACCGCTCGAAGCCGGCGCGCGCCCCGAGTTCGTCGCGTACGAACAGAACGGCCGCTGGCGCGTGCTGCGCCATACCGGCGTGCTGTACCAGAACGCATACGACGTGCACAAGATCGAGATCTACCCGCGCCGCGCGGAGAGCGACAAGCTCGTCGTCGCGGTGATCGATCCCGATCGGGTCAGCGCGACCGAGCTGTGCCGCTATCTCGAACGGCAGGGTTTCGCGACGGCCGCATTCGACGGTCTCGCCCCGTTCGTCGACGCACTGCAGGGCCAGGCCTTCGACGCGGTCCTGACCGAATGGCTGTTCGACGACAGCACGGCCGCCACCGCGATCAAGGCCGTGCGCACGTCCGACAACCCGGGCGCGCCGATTTTCGTGCTGACGGGCGACCTGCTCACCGGACGCGCGAGCGAGGCTGACATCAGCGAAGTGATCCGCGCGTTCGACGTGGTGTGCTACGAAAAACCCGCGCGCATGGCGATCCTCAGCGCCGATCTCGCGAAGCGGCTCACGCGCGGCTGACGTCCGCCGGGCCGGCCGCCCGAATCGCAAACGGCCAACCTCCGCGCGGCGCCGCGGGCATGAACGGGTTCCTCAGTACAATAGCCGCACCCGTTCACGCCCACGCCGGCATCCGCCGTCCGACGCCATGGCCCGCCTCATCCCCGACGACTGGAAAAGCCTCGCCGCGACCGGCGCGGCCGAACGCGAGCGCGAAACGCTCGCCGCGCTCGAACACGCGCTGCCCGACGGCTACACCGTGTATCACGGCGTCCACTGGACGCGCGCCGACCAGGCATTCTCGGTGTTCGGCGAAGCCGCGTTCGTCGTCGTGAGCCCGGCCGGGCGCGTGCTGCTGATCGAACAGAAGGCCGGCTTCCTGCGCGAGACCCCGAAAGGGCTCGTGAAGGTCTACCTGCAGAAGGAGCGCAATGTCCCGATCCAGCTCGCGCGCACGCAGGAGACGCTGCACCGGCGCCTGACGGCTGCGCTCGGCGCGGGCGTCTACGGCGTCGAGGCGCTGCTGTACTGCCCCGACTACTCGATCCGCGACGCGTCGATCGCCGGCGTCGCGCCCGACCGCATCGTCGATGCGTCGCGCAAGGCGCAGCTCGCGCAGGTGATCCAGCAGATCCTGCCCGAGGACGACGAGCACTTTCCGAACGCGCCGAAGCTCCACCATTTCCTCGCGGACGAACTCGCGCTCACGCCCGACACGAGCGCGCTCGTCGGGCAAGCCGGCACGCTCGTCACGCGGCTGTCGGGCGGGCTCGCCGCATGGGCGCGCCAGCTCGACTTCACGCCGTTCCGGCTGCGCGTCACCAGCACCGCGGGGTCGGGCAAGACCCAGCTCGCGGTACAAGTGATGCGCGATGCCGTCGCGGCCGGCCAGCGCGTGCTTTACGTCTGCTTCAACCGGCCGCTCGCCGACTACATCGCGCGCATCGCACCGCCCGGCGCGAAGATCGCGAACTATCACCAGCTGTGCGACTGGGTCGCGCGTGACGGCGGCTATACGCCCGATTTCCAGGTGCCCGGCGAGTTCGAACGGCTCGAGGCACGCTTCGCGCAAGCGCCGATTCCCGAACGCTGGCGCTTCGACGTGCTGATCGTCGACGAAGGGCAGGATTTCCATGCGCCGTGGGCGGCCGCGCTGGAGCGTCTGCTCGCGCCGGACGGCGCATGGTGGTGGCTGGAAGATCCGCTGCAGAACCTGTACATGCGCGAACCCGTCGCGCTGCCCGGCTGGGTCACGTTGAAGGCGCTCACGAATTACCGCAGCCCGCGCGACCTGCTCGAATTCGTGCGCGACGTCGTCGGCCGGGTCGAGCCGCTCGCGGCCGAACTGCGCTCGGGCAGCCCGTTCGACGGCTCCGATCCGTCGGTGTCGGCCTACGGGGAAGAAGGCGCGTCGGGCGACGCACTGGCGCAAGCCTGCATCGACGCGACCAAGCGCGCGATCACGCAGGCGCTGTCGCTCGGCTTCCGCAAGCAGGACATCGCGGTGCTGTCGTACCGCGGCCGCGAAGGCTCGGTGCTCGCGCCGCTCGACCAGCTCGGCCCGCACCGGATCAAGCGCTTCACCGGCAAGTACGACCTGTTCGGCAACCCCGAGTATCGCGAGGGCGACGTGCTGCTCGATTCGATCTACCGCTTCAAGGGCCAGTCGGCACCGTGCGTGATCCTCACCGAAGTCGATTTCGACATGCTCGACGCGCGTGCCGCGCGCAAGCTGTTCGTCGGTGCGACGCGCGCGACGATGAAGCTGCTGATCGTCGCGTCGTCGCGCGCGGCCGCGCAACTGGCGGTGGGGTGATGCGGCGGCGCTCGCCTGGCCGCTCCGGGACAATCCCCGAGATCGTGGTTGTCGACACAATCGGGCACATTTCCCGATGCTCCGGGCCCTTGTCCACGCTCGTTTCGACCCGTTTCGGCAATACCTGATGGTTTGTTCGTTTGCAGCTGGCTTTTACGATGCCGGGCCATTCGTTGCAAACGGAATAGTCCATGGCCGACGTAAAAAAGCTGCCGTACTACAAACCGAAAAAGGGGTTGTTCGGATCGGAGTTGAGGGAATACAAGGGTTCCCAAGGGTGCGTCCCGCTTGATACGCAAAGGAGCGTATCGATCGACAGGCTTGCACCGGGGGAAAAGCCGCCGCCACCGCCTCCGAAGGCGATTTCCAAGCCTTCGAATGCCCCGAAGCCCCCAGCAGCACCTCAACCGCCGCCACAAACCGATCAGGCAAGAACCAAGGGACCGCCGACGCAGGCGGAATCGGAGGTTTGTGAAAACCCGCCGCCTTTCGATCTCCAGGACGTGCCGATTGCGATGGACAATCTGGGCTGGAAGGTTTCAGCCAGGCTTGCGCGAATCTGGTTTGCGGGCGCGGCGCATACCTACAATGACGATCCAACGTCGGTCCAACCGATGAACAACGACGACGTTACCCTTGACTGGGTATTGAAATTCGGAAATGTCAGAAAAAAATACGAGAAACTTCTTGCGAGCGATATCTACAGCGAGCGCGCCATACGCACAGCATCAGATATCACGAAGTCTTTTGTCAAAGAGCTATTTTTTGACAGAAATTCGACATTCAATTTCAACACCACCTCGTTTACAGGAAATTTGCAAAAATTTCATAACACCTGGCAATTTCAGCTATCTAAAATAGGAAATTTTGACACACTGGAAAATCTTTCCCCAACGGACCTCACAGGAGCATTGGCCAACTTCAACATTTATGCAGACATTGGAAATGTTGAAATTTCCAGTGAAAAATACTTCAGATATGAAAAATCAAGCACCTTTTATTGCCTAAGCGCCACTGGGAAAATTACGCATATCTATGTTTACGTAAAAGACAACTACTCATTCAACGGAAAACAGTATTTGGGCCACTGGAACAGGCATGGGGTGATCATCGCCACAGGGTCGCTTCTCACCGGATCAAGTTCGCCAAAGCGAGAATTCGACATTGATATTTGGTCAAAAAATATCAAAAATCCAGTCGACACACGAAGAAGTCCGTTCGGAAAATTCAAAAAAAACGACGTTTACTTTCCGATCTACAACGCAGACTACAGTCGCTGGCGAGAGAGGCATCACAGAGGCAGAGACTTCATGATATATTCAAGTCCAGTCTATTTGAAGCTGAAGAGGCCGATCGATCTTAATCTTGGTGAAATATGTCGAATAGAATCATCAGATACATTGGCCTAGCCATTATCATTTATATATGCACAGGTTTGATCATTCATTTCAGTCGCCCCACCTACGGCCGATGCGACTTCTATGACCGCCCTGATACATTGGATGGCGGCATAAAAAATATGAATGGCGTTTGGTATCGATTCAAGCTGTGTGGCACTGACGGGAATGATCAGGATTCGACCGACGACAACATCGAACTAAGAGTGTTTAGTGAAAATGGCGAGCTTCTTGCGAGGCGATATTTCTCCGTCAACTGGTATCACGGAGATAGCTCTCACCCGCCCCTGCGTTACGAGGGTAATCTGGTTCGCTATATCGACTTGACCGATGAATCGAATTACAAAAAACATCTGACGATCCCCCCCTCCAAGTGGGATTGGCTTCGCGCCAGATTACCTTTGTTTTAAAGTTTACATACTAAGCTTTGATTTATAAGAAACAAAGCCCCGCTAGCGGGGCTTTGTTTCTCGACAGACGGCTCGGTCGAATCAACGACGAGAGTACCGACCGACCCGTGAAACAGGTCGCATCAGCCCGCAGATCCGCGGCAATTCACCTCGTCACGCTCAAGCCACCCGAAACGCCCCCACCGCGCGCCGCAGCCCATCCGCCTGCTCCTCGAGCGAAGCCGCGGCCGCGGCCGCCTGCTCGACGAGCGCCGCGTTCTGCTGCGACACCTGATCCATCTGCGACACCGCGCGGTTCACCTGCTCGATCCCGTCGCGCTGCTCGCTCGACGCGGCCGCGATCTCCGTCATGATGCCCGTCACGCGGCCGATCGCCTGCTGGATGTCCTGCATCGTCGTGCCGGCCATGCCGACGAGCCGCGAACCGGTCGCGACACGTTCGACCGATTCGCCGATCAGCGTGCGGATTTCCTTCGCCGCGGACGCCGAGCGCTGCGCCAGCGTGCGCACCTCGCCCGCGACCACCGCGAAGCCGCGGCCCTGCTCGCCCGCGCGCGCGGCTTCCACCGCCGCATTCAGCGCGAGGATGTTGGTCTGGAACGCGATGCCTTCGATCGTGCCAATGATGTCGGCGACCTTCTGCGAGCTCTGGTCGATCTCGTTCATCGTGCCGATCACCTCGCCGACGACCGTCGCGCCGCGCGTCGCGATCTCGCTCGCGCTGTCCGCGCAGGCCTGCGCCTCGAGCGCGTGGTCCGCGTTCTGCTTCACGGTCGCCGTCAGTTGCTCCATGCTCGCGGCCGTCTGCTGCAGCGCCGACGCCTGTTCCTCGGTGCGCTGCGACAGGTCGGTGTTGCCGGCCGCGATCTGGTGCGTCGCCGTCGAAATCGCTTCGGAGCCCTGGCTCACCTGGCGCACCGTATCCGCGAGGCTGCGCTGCATGCCCGTCACGCCCTTGACGAGTTCGGCCATCTCGTCACGCGACGACCAGCGCACTTCCGACGTGAGGTCGCCGTCCGACAGCCGGCGGAAATGCGACAGCAGGCGATTCACCGGTTGCGTGATCGCGAAATGCAGCCCGATCGCGCAGCCGAGGCACGCGGCCAGCCCGAATGCGATGCCCGCGATCGCGCCCATGCGCATCCAGCCGTAATAGGTCTGCGCGGTGTCGTACACGTCCTTGCCGCGCGCGGCCTGGTACGCATCGAGTGCGTCGGTCGCCTGCGTGAGCGCGACCGACAGCGGCGGCGCGACGGTCATCAGCAAGCGGTCGGCTTCGTCGCGCCGCCCTTCGCGGATCGCATCGATCATCGGCTTCAGCGCCTGCCCGATCAGCGCCTGGCGCGCGGCATCGAGGCGGCTCGCGAGCGGGCCCTCGTCGCCGTCGTGCGGCATCGCCGCGTAGTTGCGCCATGCCGTGTCGGCCTTCGCGAGATAGCCCTCGGCCTTCTTCACGAGCTCGGGCACCTCCGGCGCTTCCGGATGCAGCAGCGCACGGTCGAGCGTGGTGCGCACGATCGTCAGGTTCAGGCTCGCCGCGGACAGCGCGGTCTTCGCCGCCAGTTGCCGCGTATAGGCCTCGTCGAGTGCGCGGTTGGAGCTCTGCATGCCGGCGAGGCCGATCAGCCCCGACACGACGAGCAGCACGGCGACGAGGCCGAGCGTGGAGAAGATCCGCGTACGGATGGAGAAACGGGAAAACAGGGCGTTCAGGTTCATGACGGCACGTGAGCGGTGAAAAGAGCCGCGGCAATCGGTCCGCGGCCCTCTCTATTACGGTTTGCCTGCAAAAAACTTGAGTCCGGCCCTGCCTTGCGGCTGATCGTGGTCAATTTTTCCGGCGGCAATCTCCCGTTACGACTGCAACATATCAAGGCTGGGCAGAAATTGACTAGTCAATCATTCACGGCTATATTTCGACCCAATTCCCTGCCATGGCAGATATCTCGATGACCCCTGACACCCTCCTCACTCCGCCGGCCGCCGACGCGGCCCGCCGCGACGCGCCGACCGGGCTGATCGTCGCCGCGCTGCTGCTCGTCATGCTGCTGTCCGCGCTCGACCAGACGATTGTGTCGACCGCGCTGCCGACGATCGTCGGCGAACTCGGCGGGCTCGACCAGTTGTCGTGGGTCGTCACCGCGTACCTGCTGTCGTCCACCGTCGTGCTGCCGCTGTACGGCAAGCTCGGCGACCTGTACGGCCGCAAGATCGTGCTGCAGGCGGCGATCGTGCTGTTCCTCGCCGGCTCCGCGCTGTGCGGCGTCGCGCAGGACATGACGCAGCTGATCGTGCTGCGCGCGCTGCAGGGGCTCGGCGGCGGCGGCCTGATGGTCGTCACGATGGCCGCGATCGGCGATCTGGTCCCGCCCGATCGCCGGGCGCGCTACCAGGGGATGTTCGGCGGCGTCTACGGCCTCGCGACGATCGTCGGGCCGCTGCTCGGCGGCTTCCTGGTCGAACACCTGTCGTGGCGCTGGATCTTCACGATCAACCTGCCGCTCGGCCTGCTCGCGCTCGCGGTGATCGGCATGGCGTTCCGGCCGCACACCGCGCACGTGAAGCACCGGATCGACTACATGGGCGCCGCGTTCCTCGCGACCGCCCTCACCTGCGTGATCCTGTTCACGAGCGAAGGCGGCTCGCTGCTGCCGTGGACGTCGCCGCAGCTGTGGATGACGCTCGTGCTCGGCCTCGTCGCGATCGGCGGCTTCATTTATGAAGAGCGCTTGGCGGCCGAGCCGATCATGCCGCTCGACCTGTTTCGCCACCGCACCTTCGTGCTGGTCAGCCTGATCGGCTTCGTGGTCGGCATCGCGCTGTTCGGCTCGGTCACGTTCATCCCGCTCTACCTGCAGGTCGTGAAGGGCTCGACGCCGTCGCAGGCCGGCATGCAGTTGCTGCCGATGATGGGCGGGATGCTCGTCACGTCGATCGCAAGCGGACGGCTGATCTCGCGGCTCGGCTCGTACCGAATGTTCCCGATCGCGGGGACGCTGACCGGCGGCGTCGCGATGGCGCTGCTGTCGACGCTGACGCTCGACACGCCGCTGCCCACGATGTACGCGTACATGGCGCTGCTCGGGATCGGCCTCGGGATGGTGATGCCCGTGCTGACGCTCGCCGTGCAGAACACGGTCGAATTCCGGCACATGGGGGTGGCGACGTCGGGCGCGACGCTGTTCCGCTCGATCGGCGGCTCGCTCGGCGTCGCCGCGTTCGGCGCGCTGTTCTCGCACGGGCTGCAGTCGCGGATGACGCATGCGCTGCCGGCCGGCACGGAATTGCCGCCCGCGCTCGGCCCGGCCGCCGTGCATCAGTTGCCGGATGCCGTGCGCGACGCGTATCTACATGCGTTCGCCGGCTCGCTGCACGTCGTGTATCTGTCGGCCGCGACGGTCATCGCGATCGCGTTCGTGCTCGCGTGGTTCGTCGAGGATGCGCCGCTGCGCAAGCACCACTGAGCGGCGGGCGGCTCGCGACGCGACCGTCGAGCCGCGTCGTGAGCAACCCGCGCCCGTCGTCACGCCAGCAGCACGACACCGCCCGTCGTCGCGCGCGACTCCAGCAACCGGTGCGCATCGGCCGCCTGTTCGAGCGGCAGCCGCGCGCCGATCTCGACGTGCATGCCGCCCGCCAGCCGGTCGAGCGTCGCACGCGCGGCGTCCCGATAGGCGCCGACGTCGCGCGCGATGAAACCGAGCACGCTCGGTCGAGCAAGCGCGATCGAACGGGCCGGGCCCAACTCGTCGAGATCGAACGTCTGCCGTGCGCCGATCGCCGCCACCTGCCCGATGCTCGCGACCATGCCGAATGGACGAATCGCCCCGAGCGTACGGGTCAGCACGTCGCCGCCGATTCCGTCGATCGCGTAGTCGACGCCCGCGCCGCCGCCGAACGCCCGCGCGGCAGCAACGAAATCCTCCTCGCGATAATCGACCACCGCTTCGGCGCCGTGCATGCGCACGAGCGCGGCTTTCGCGGCCGATCCGACCGTGCCGATCACCCGCGCGCCGAGCGCACGCGCCCACTGCGTCGCGAGCAGCCCGACGCCGCCGGCCGCCGCGTGCACGAGCACCGTATCACCGGCGCCGACCAGCCGCACGCGATGCAGCAACATGTAGACGGTGATCCCCTTCAGCAGCCCGGCGGCGGCGGCTTCGTCGCTCAGCCCGTCGGGAATCGGCAGCACGCGCTCGGCCGGCATCGTGCGCAGGCTCGCATAGCTGCCGGTCGGCATGCCGGCATAAGCGACACGCTGACCGGGCACGAACTCCGTCACGCCCGGCCCGACCGCGTCGATCACGCCGGCCGCCTCGACGCCGAGCGCGTCCGGCAGCGCGGGCAACTTGTGCGCGCCCGTCCTGAAATAGATGTCGACGAAATTCACGCCGATCGCGGTCTGGCGAATCCGCACTTCGCCGGTCCCGGGTAACCCGACGGGCGCATCGACGCGGCGCAGCACGCCGGCATCGCCGTAACGGTCGATCCCGATCCGGATGGCGTTGGCAGTTGGGGGCATGACGTTCCTCGCTATCGAATGAAGTGACACGATGATCTCATCGTGCATAATCGAACGGAATTCACGCTGAGCGCCCATCTACTGTGCAAAATTCGACCGATCACGATTCTGCCAACATACCCGCGCCGCCGATGAGCTGGGACGACATCCGCTACTTTCTGGCGGTGATGCGCGGCGGCAGCCTGTCGGCCGCCGCGCGAGCGCTGCAAGTCCAGCATTCGACGGTCGCGCGGCGCATCGACGCGCTGGAATCGGCACTGGGAATCCGGCTGTTCGACCGGCTGCCGCGCGGCTGGCCGGCGACCGACGAAGGGCTGCACCTCGCCGAGCACGCCGCGCGCCTCGAAGCCGACGCGCATGCGTTCGCGCGCGCCGCGCAAGGGGCGGCCGCGCTCGACGGCGTGGTGCGCGTATCGGCGTCGCCAGTGTTCGCCAGCCATTTCCTCGCGCCGCGCCTGGCCCGTGCGCAGCGCGCGTGGCCGGCGCTGCGGATCGACCTGATGGGCGAGATGCATGCGGCCAACCTGTATGCGCGCGAAGCCGATCTCGCGGTGCGGCTGTCGCGGCCGAGCGAACCGGGGCTCGCCGCGCGCCGGCTCGGCACGATGCGCTTCGCGCTGTGCGCGGCACCGGAATGGGCGGACGCGCCGCCCGACACCTGGCCGTTCGTCGGCTACGACGACGCGCTCGCGCAAACGCCGCAGCAGCAATGGCTCGAACGCGTCGCGGCCGGGCGCCGCTTTGCATTCGTCGCCAACGACCTCGCCGCGCAGCATCGCGCGTGCGCCGCCGGGGCCGGCGTCGCGCTGCTGCCGCGGTTTCTCGTCGACGATCCGGCCGCGCATGCCGGCGCACCGCTCGTCGAGCTGACGGCCGCGCCGCGTTGCGACATCGAGCGCGAAATCTGGCTCGTCGTTCATCCGGACGTGCGCCGCTCGCCGCGCGTGCAGCGCGTCGCCGACGTGATCGCCGATGCGGTTCATGCGGCGGACGGCCGGCTGTAAGCCGCCGAACTCGCCGAAACCGCAAACGGCTTTGCCACGCGCGTCGGCGGCCGGCATAGTAGCGTTTTGACTTCGCCCGCCCTGCCGCCATGTCTACCGCTCCCACCTGCGTCGTGCGTGACGCGACCGACGCCGACCTCGATGCGATCCACGCGATCTATGCACACCACGTTCACCACAGCGTCGCGTCGTTCGAGGAAACGCCGCCCGACGTCGCCGAACTGCGCGCACGCCGCGACGCGGTGCTCAACCACGGGCTGCCGTATCTGGTCGCCGAATGCGACGGCCGCGTGGCCGGCTACGCGTACGCGACGCCCTACCGCACGCGCAGCGCGTACCGCTTCGCGATCGAGGATTCGATCTACATCGACGAGGCGCAGCGCGGCCGCGGCATCGGCCGCGCGCTGCTCGAGGCGCTGATCGCGCGCTGCGAAGGCGGCCCATGGCGGCAGATGATCGCGGTGATCGCCGACGGCGGCACCGGCGGCTCGACGTCGCTGCATCGCGCGTTCGGCTTCGAACCGGCCGGCCTGCTGAAAGCGGTCGGCTTCAAGCACGGCCGCTGGATCGACACGGCGCTGCTGCAGCGCCCGCTCGGCGACGGCGCGAATACGCGCCCCGCCTCGCCCGAGCCTGCCGCCGCGCGCTAGAATGGCCGCATGTCAAAACAGACTCATTCCACGCCCGACGAGGCCACGCCGGATTCCCGCAACGAGTACACGGTCGACGAGCTCGCGCGCGTGTCCGACACCACCGTGCGCAACGTCCGCGCCTACCAGGATCGCGGGCTGCTGGCGCCGCCGGAGAAACGCGGGCGCGTCGGCATCTACGACGACACGCACGTCGCGCGCCTGAAGCTGATCAATCATCTGCTCGCGCGCGGCTACACGCTGTCGAACATCCAGGACCTGATCAAGGCGATCGACGAAGGCCACGACCTGCGCTCGATCCTCGGCCTCGAGAACGCGATCGGCGGCCGCTGGTCGCACGAGCTGCCGAAAACCTACTCGCTCGCGCAACTCGCGCAGATGTTCGGTGCGCAAGCGACCACGCAACTGTCTCGCGTGACCGAGCTCGGTCTGCTCGAACGGCGCGGCCTGTCGTTCGTCGCGAAAAGCCCCGCGCTGCTCGAGGCGGCGGCCGCGATGACGAAGGAGGGAATTCCGCCGCGCGAGCTTCTCGACGTGATCAGCCTCGCGCGGCCGCATTTCGACGCGATCGCGCGGCTGCTCGTCGATCTCGTCGTGAAGCGGCTCGACCGCTACGACGCCGGTACGCTGCCGCCGGCCACCGACGTGCCCGAACTGGTCGACGCGATCTGGCGGCTGCGCCCGCTCGCGGCCGTGTTCGTCGAAGGCGAGACGAACCGCGCGCTCGAAACCGCGGCCAGCGCGTATCTCGGCGGCCGGGTCGCGACGATCCTCGACAAGAAGCTCAGCGACGAAGCCGCGCGGCAGTCCGGCGCGCCGGATACGTCCGATCCGGCAGGCCACGACGACAAAGCATAGGGCCGACGCCGTCATATCCATATCGGCAATGCTTCGTTTGCGGGCACGATCGCCCATGCGACGATTCTTCCAACCGAGCGGCACCGGCCGCTCTCCGAAGATGCCTCGCATGGAGTTCATTCGATGATTCGTTTCACCCGCTGGATCACCCGCGCCGCCGCCGTCTCGCTGGTTGCCTTGTCCGCCGCGTCGGCGTTCGCGCAAGGCGGCGCCGACAAGATCGTGCGCATCGGTTATCAAAAGGCCGGCCTGCTGTCGGTCGTCAAGGCGCAGGGCGCGCTCGAAGCGCGGCTCAAGCCGCTCGGCTATGGCGTCCAATGGTTCGAATTCCCGGCCGGCCCGCAACTGCTCGAAGCACTGAACGCGAACAGCATCGACTTCGGCTACACGGGCGCGCCGCCACCCGTGTTCGCGCAGGCGGCCGGCGTGCAGTTCGTCTATGTCGGCGCGGAACCGCCGGCGCCGCACAACGAGGCCGTGTTCGTAAAGGCCGATTCGCCGATCCGGACGGTGGCCGGCCTGCGCGGCAAGAAGGTCGCGCTGCAGAAGGGCTCGAGCGCGAACTACCTGCTGCTCGAGGCGCTGAAGAAGGCCGGCGTGCGCTATGACGAAATCCAGCCGGTGTATCTCCCGCCGGCCGACGCGCGCGCCGCGTTCGAAAGCGGCAACGTCGACGCGTGGGCTGTTTGGGACCCGTACTACGCGGCCGCGCAGAGCGCGCTGAAGGTGCGCACGCTGTCCGACTACACGGGGCTCGCGGCGACCAACAATTTCTACGAGGCGACGCGGAGTTTCGCGCAACAGCATCCCGACGTGGTCGGCGCGATCCTGAAACAGGCGCGCGAAACGGGCCTGTGGGTGAATGGGCATCCGGCCGACACGGCCGCGCTGCTGGCGCCGAAGGTCGGGTTGCCGCAGGCGCTCGTCGAGACGTGGATCAAGCGCGTGCCGTTCGGTGCGGTGCCGCTCGACGAGCGCATCGTCGCCGCGCAGCAAGGTGTGGCCGATGCGTTCTACGCGGCGAAGCTGATTCCGCAGAAGCTGAGCGTGGCCGACAACGCCTGGGTCGACAAGAACGTTGCGAGCGCGCTGGCGGCGAAGTAACGTTCGCGCCCCCATCCATCAGCGGGCCGGCCGGGCGCGATGCCCCGCCGGCCGCTTTCATGTCCCGCGCGGCACGCGTTCAACGCAACGCGTTCGCCACCTTTTTCTGCCGCCACAAACAAAGCAGATCGCAAGCGACATGCGCGGCCGCGATCGCCGTGATGTCCGCATGATCGTACGCGGGCGCCACCTCCACCACATCCGCTCCGACCAGATTCACCGCCCCGAGCGAGCGCACGATCGCCAGCGCCTGCGCTGACGACAAGCCTCCCGCCACCGGCGTCCCCGTTCCCGGCGCGAACGCCGGATCGAGGCAATCGATGTCGAAGGTCAGATACGCAGGCCGCGCGCCGACGATCTCGACGATCCGCTCGACCGCCGCCCGCGCACCGTGGTCATGCACCCACGCGGCATCGAGCCGCTCGATCCCGAGAAAGTCGTCGTTCCACGTGCGGATGCCGACCTGCACCGACGTCGCGGGATCGATCAGCCCTTCCTTCACGGCCTTGTAGAACATCGTCCCGTGATTGAGGCTGTCCGGATCGTCATCGGCCCACGTATCGCAATGCGCGTCGAAGTGAATCAGCGACAGCGGCTTGCCGTAGCGCTCCGCGTGCGCGACCAGCAGCGGATACGTGATGTAGTGATCGCCGCCGAGCGTCAGCATCTTCGCGCCCGAGCGCAGGATCGTGCGCGCATGCTCGATGATCGCCGGCTTGATCGACAGCGGATTGTGCGCGTCGAACCAGCAGTCGCCGTAGTCGACGGCCGCGAGATCGTCGAACGGATCGAAGCCCCACGGATACGGATGGAGCTCCGCGAGCTGCACGCTCGCCGCGCGGATCGCGGCCGGCCCGAGCCGCGCGCCGGAACGATAGGTCGTCGCGAGGTCGAGCGGCACGCCGGAGATCGCGACGTCGACGCCGTCGAGCGCACGCGAGTAATTGCGGCGCATGAACGACAGCACGCCCGCATAGGTGTTTTCGATCGAGGAACCGTACGGCGTCGTGCGAC
Organism: Burkholderia sp. BCC0097; assembly: GCF_902832985.1. Lineage (NCBI taxonomy): Bacteria > Pseudomonadati > Pseudomonadota > Betaproteobacteria > Burkholderiales > Burkholderiaceae > Burkholderia > Burkholderia sp. BCC0097. The sequence goes on along the minus strand of NZ_CADFDM010000001.1, from coordinate 862,600 downwards.
GGATCGCGCCGTCGCCGTGGAGAAGTTCGGTCATGGTCGGACCTGTTTTCGTGGGGAGCCGGCGCCACCCTTCGCATCAGCGCGCGGGCCGGGCACGGCATGGATTCATCGGCACGCCCCGGCTCGCGCATCCGGTCGCGCGGCCAGGCGGGACATCGACAACGGCAATACCGCGGCGATCATAGCAAGCCGAATCGCAGCCGTTGCCCCGGTTCAGCCGGGGCAACGCACGGAAAAACCAGCGGCGGCATCGCGGCTCGTCGCCGTCGTTTCCTAGAAGGATTCGCCGGTTTTCGCGCATCCGTTCTTCCGGATAATGGCCGGCAGCCGCGCCCTCGACGGCGCGCCGTCCACCGCGGACGGCAACAAACCGGAGACACCCGCCTTGATCGCCACGCTTCCCGCTACCTACCGCCGGCTCTGGCCGCTCGCCATCGCCGCGGCGTTGCTGTACGGACTGTCGCTCGCCGCCGCGCCCTATCCGGGCCAGGCCGCCGCGAAAGCCGCGATGGGCATCCTGCTGCTCGCGGCGGGCAGCACCTGCGGCGCGCCGCGCGAACGCGCGTGGCTGTGCGCGGCGCTCGCGACCGCCGTGCTCGGCGACGTGCTGCTCGCGCTGCCCGACTGGCCGCTGTCGTTCGTCCTCGGCCTCGGCGCATTCCTGCTCACGCATCTGTGTTATTGCGCGATCTTCTTCCGGTGGCGCGCGCGGCCGCACGGCTGGCGCATCGTCGCGCTCGTCGGGCTGTGGATCGCCGCGCCGGCGTTCTACGCGGCGTTCTTCCCGCACCTCGGCGAGCTGCTGGCGCCGGTCGCCGTCTACATGCTCGTGCTGTGCGTGATGGCGAGCTTTGCGCTCGCTGCCCGCACGCGCGGCCCGCTGGTCGCCGTCGGCAGCCTGATCTTCGTCGGCTCCGACACGCTGATCGGCGTCGGCCGCTTCCTTGGCGGCTTTCCGGGCATCGACTATCTGATCTGGGGCCTCTACGCGCTCGCGCAGGTCACGATCGTGGCCGGGGTTTTCCATGAGACGGCCGCCCGCTCGATCCGTCCCTGATACCGTTTCAAACGGACCGTCGTACGCCGGCGGTCCCGTTTCTTTCCCGTCTCGCCCTGCCGACGGCCTTCTCCGGCCATCCCGCATTGCGGAAACCGGGCCGTTCCAAACCCCGCTCAGCCTTTTCCCGTCTGGCTTCCGGCCCTTAGAGCGCCGCTTCTACCCTCTTGCGGTTTCCGGGTTCACCCACTATCGTTACATCAAACAATGTAACATTCAAAAATGAGCCAAATCGGAGACACCCGGATGAATGCTCGCACGTTGCCTTTCGGTCCACCCGGCCATGACGGCCTGGACGAAACCATCGACATCGCCATCATCGGCACCGGCTTCGCCGGCCTCGGGATGGCGATCCGCCTGAAACAGACAGGCGTGACCGACTTCGTCGTCCTCGAGAAGGCCGCGTCGGTCGGCGGCACGTGGCGCGACAATCATTACCCCGGGTGTGCATGCGACGTGCAATCGCACGTCTATTCGTTCTCGTTCGCGCCGAACCCGCGCTGGACGCGCATGTTCGCGCCGCAGCCGGAGATCCGCGCGTATCTCGAAGACTGCGTGCAGCGCTTCGGCGTCGGCCCGCACCTGCGGCTGAATCACGAACTGCAGCGCGCCGAGTACGACGAAGCCGCGCAACGCTGGCGCCTCACGTTCGCGAACGGCAAGCGGCTGTCCGCGCGCGTGCTGGTGTCGGGAATGGGCGGCCTGTCGCGCGCCGCGCTGCCGGCGATTCCCGGCGTCGAAAACTTCCAGGGCCGTGCGTTCCATTCGCAGCAGTGGGATCACGACTACCCGCTCGAAGGCAAGCGCGTCGCGGTGATCGGCACCGGCGCGAGCGCGATCCAGTTCGTCCCGCAGATCGCGCCGCGCGTGAAGGAACTCACACTGTTCCAGCGCACGCCGCCGTGGATCATGCCGAAGCCCGACCGTAACCTGAGCGGTTTCGAGAAATGGCTGTTCCGCACGCTGCCGTTCACGCAGAAGGTCGTGCGCAGCGGCATCTACTGGATGCTCGAATCGCGCGTGCTCGGCTTCGCGATCCATCCGTCGCTGATGAAGAACGTGCAGAAGCTCGCGCTGCGCCACATCCGCAAGCAGATTCCCGACCCGGAGCTGCGCAAGGTGGTGACGCCGAACTACACGCTCGGCTGCAAGCGCGTGCTGATCTCGAACGACTACTACCCGGCGCTGTCGCGCAAGAACGTCGACGTGATCACGACCGGCATCGACCATATCGAAGCCGACGCGGTCGTGACGACCGACGGCAAGCGCCATGAAGTCGACTGCCTGATCTACGGCACCGGCTTCCAGGTGGCCGACCCGTATCCGCGCGGCGCGATCATCGGCCGCGGCGGCCTCGACATCGTCGATGCGTGGCGCGACGGCGCGCACGCGTATCTCGGCACGACGCTGCCCGGCTACCCGAACTTCTTCATGATCGTCGGCCCGAACACGGGTCTCGGCCACAACTCGATGGTGTTCATGATCGAGTCGCAGATCGAATACATCCTCGGCGCGCTGCAGGCGATGCGCCGCGAGCGCGCGGAGGCGATCGAGGTGCGCCCGCTCGTCGAGGCGCAGTTCAACAGCGACCTGCAGGGCAAGCTGAAGAAGGCGATCTGGTCGACGGGCGGCTGCAAGAGCTGGTACCTCGACCCGCGCACCGGCAAGAACACGACACTGTGGCCGGGCTTCACCTGGCGCTTCCGCCAGGCCACCGCGCACTTCTCGATCGCCGATTACCACGCGTATCGCGCACCGCACGACACGACCGCGCGGCCCGCCGCCGCGCCGGCCGCTTCCGCTTCCACGTCCGCCGAAGCGGTCTGAGCCAGACAAGGAGCCACGACATGAGAGATTTCGCCAACAAGGTCGCCGCGATCACGGGTGCCGGCTCGGGCATGGGCCGCGCGCTCGCGATCCAGCTCGCGCAGGCAGGCTGCCATGTGTCGCTCGCCGACAAGAACGGCGTCGGCCTCGCCGAAACCGAACGGATCGTCCGCGCGATCGCGCCGAACGTGCGCGTGTCGACGCGGGTCCTCGACGTCGGCGATCGCGACGCGATGTTCGCGTGGGCCGACGACACCGCGAAAGAGCACGGCAAGGTCAACCTGATCTTCAACAATGCGGGCGTCGCGCTGTCGAGCACGATCGAAGGCATGGAATACAGCGATCTCGAGTGGATCGTGAACATCAACTTCTGGGGCGTCGTGCACGGCACGAAGGCGTTCCTGCCGCACCTGAAGGCATCGGGCGACGGCCACGTGATCAACACGTCGAGCATCTTCGGCATTTTCGCGCAGCCGGGCATGAGCGGCTACAACGCGACCAAGTTCGCGGTGCGCGGCTTCACCGAATCGCTGCGCCAGGAGCTGGACATGATGAAGTGCGGCGTGTCGGCCACCTGCGTGCATCCGGGCGGCATCCGCACGAACATCGCGCAGTCGAGCCGCGTCGCGAAGAACATGGTCGGCTTCATCGTCGAGAGCGAACAGCAAGGCAAGGACAGCTTCGAGAAGTTCTTCATCACGACCGCCGACGACGCCGCGCGCACGATCCTCGCCGGCGTGCGCAAGAACAAGCGCCGCGTGCTGATCGGCCGCGACGCGAAGGGCGCGGACTGGATGGCGCGCATCCTGCCGGCCGCCTACCAGGCGCTCGTCGTGCTCGCGACCCGCCGCGAGGCCGCGAAGGCCCGCCGTGCCGCACGCGGCACGCCGGCGCCGGCCCCGGTGCACGCCACCTACAACAATGCAGGCAATCAGGGAGAACAATCATGACGACACCGAACATGATGCCCGTGCGGCGCGACATCCGTTTCGCGCTGCCACCCGAACGCGCGAAGGACTGGCACGTGCAGGGTGTGCCGGTCACGCACTTCATGAATGCGCTGTCGCTGCTGTTCCCGGCCGGCGAGCGCTTCTTCATGGATTCGGTACGCAACTACCGCGACCGGATCGAGGACCCCGAACTGAAGAAGCAGGTGATCGGCTTCATCGGACAGGAAGCGATGCACACGCGCGAGCACATCGAGTACAACGACCTGCTGCAGGCGTCCGGCCTGCCCGCGCACAAGCTCGACAAGCGCCTGTGGACGATCCTCGGCTGGTTCAAGAAGGTGCTGCCGCACTCGATGCAGCTGGCGATCACGATCGCGCTCGAGCACTACACGGCGATCCTCGCGAACCAGTTGCTGTCGGGCCACGAACACCGGATCGACGGCTCGGTCGAGGGCTACCAGCAGATGTGGATGTGGCATGCGATGGAGGAAACCGAGCACAAGGCGGTGTCGTACGACGTGTGGCGCACCGTGATGAAGCCGGGCCTCGGCAGCTACCTGCTGCGTACCGGCACGATGCTGACGACGACGGTGTTCTTCTGGACGATCGTGTTCGACTTCCATGTGCGGCTGATGCGCGCGCACCGTCGCGAACACGGCAAGTTCGGCGGCATGTGGCGCCTCGTGAAGTATCTGTACAGCCCGAGGACCGGCGTGTTCCCGAGCATCGCGCGCGAATGGCTCGACTACTTCCGCCCGGGCTTCCACCCGTGGGATCACGACAACCATCAATATCTGCAGGAGCTCGACACGCTGCTCGAGAACATCGACGCGACCAACGCGCGCTATGCGGCGCAGGCCGCCCCGCGCCGCGTGCCGCTGCACTCGGTTGCGCAGGCATGACGCCATGGCGCGCGCTCACGAGATGCTGACCGTCCAGTCCGGCGACGTGAAACTCGCCGTCTACGCCAGTGGGTCGCGCCGCGCGCCGCCGCTGATCCTCGTGCACGGCTATCCCGACTCGGCGGCCGTGTGGGCGCCAATCCGCGCGCGGCTCGCGAAGCGCTACCGCGTGATCGCGTACGACGTGCGCGGCGCCGGTGCATCCGATGCGCCGCGCCGCCGCGCCGACTACACGCTCGAGCGGCTCGCCGGCGACCTGCGGGCGGTGGCCGACGCGACCTGCGGCGGCCGGCCGTTTCACCTCGTCGGCCACGACTGGGGCTCGATCCAGTGCTGGGAGGCCGTGACCGACCCGGCGTTGCGCGGCCGCATCGCGTCGTACACGTCGATCTCGGGCCCGTGTCTCGATCACGTGTTCCGCGCGAAGCTGCGGCTCAAGCAGAGCCTGAAGTCGTGGTACATCGGGTTCTTCCATTTGCCGGTCGTGCCGTCGCTGGTGTGGCGGCTCGGCGGCGCCGCGCTGTGGCCGCACTGGCTGCAGCTCACCGAACGCGTGCGCGCCGAGCGCGATCCCGTGCAACTGAAGAATGCGTTGAACGGGATGCAGATGTACCGCGCGAACTTTCTCGCGCGGGCTCGCAAGCCGCGTGAGCGGTACGCGCAGGCGCCGGTGCAGATCCTCGTTCCGGTGCGCGACCGCTACGTGACGCCCGAAATGTCGGTCGACCTCGACCGCTGGCTCGGCGAGCACGTGCGCGAGGAAATCGACGGCACGCACTGGATCGTGCTGCGCCATCCGGACCTGATCGCGTCGCGGATCGACCGCTTCGCGTCCGCGCATGAACGGCCCGCGGTCGCGGCAGTACCGGCGGCGGCGCCAGCCGCGCAAACGGGGGCCGCAGTTCAGCGCAGCGGCGGCAGGCGCTTGAACAGCGTTTCGTAGTCGATCACGAGCCCGTCGTCGTCGATGTCCATCTCCGCGGTGAAATTCCGGAAGATGCCTTCGTAGCGGTAACGGCGGCCCGGTTCGATGCACGCGTACGCCTGCTTGACCGGCGTGACCGTCAGATCCGGCGTCGAGATGTACGCGACGTCGATCGGCCGCCGCTCGCCGCGCGCGAGCCCGAGGCGGCCGATCGGCAGCGAATTCGTAAACGGCGTCGCGGCGATGTCGATGTCGATGCAGCCGTCCAGTTCCGGCAACGCATGGCCTGAACCGTCGCGCCAGTGCCCGGCCCCGTCGCCGTGCAGTTCGAGCGTGCCGCCGCCCATCACCTTCAGCACCGCGTAGGTCACGCGCCACTGCGGATCGCACTCGACCCGGTACGCGAGTCCGTACGCGCGGCCATACCGCTGGCCGACCACGGCGCTTTCGACGACGATTGCGCCGCTACTGCGGTCGAACGTCAGATGTTCGACCCCGTCGCCTTCGAGCGACGCCCACCGCACCTCACGCATCTTTCCGCCTCCCGGTTTTCGCACTGCGGAGCATCGTCGCACAAATCCTGACTATCCAGAATTCCCTATTCCGGTGCATCGCGGAGTGTCCTATGCTCGCGGCTCATCCTGTTCCGCTGCCATCATGCCTACCGCCCGCCCCGCCTCGCCGTCGATCGACCTGCGCATCCTGCTGCGCGGCATCGGGCAGGTCGTGCTGCAGGCGAATGCGCTCACCGGCGCGCTGCTGCTCGTCGCGCTGGCGCTGACCGACCTGCGGCTCGCGTGCGCGGCGCTGGTCGGCTCGGCCGCCGCCAGCATGACGGCCGTGCTGACGGGCGCCGAACGCCGCGACGTCGAACAGGGGCTGCACGGCTTCAACGGCGCGCTGGCCGCGCTGATCGCCGTGCTGTTCGCGCCCCATCCGCTCGCCGCCGTCGCGCTGGTGCCGCTGGTCGCGATCGGCGCGGCGCTCGTGCAACGCGCTATGCGCAAGCCGCTCGCCCGCTGGCGTCAGTGCCCGTATTCGAGTCCGTGCCTGGCCGTCACCGCGCTGTGGCTGCCGTTTGTCGCATTGCAGCATGCGGACGGCGCGAGCGCCGGCCCGATGCTGACGTTCGATTCCGCGGCCGCCGCGCTGTTGTCGGGCGTCGCTCAAACCACCTTCGCGCACGGCGCGTGGGCCGGCACGCTGGTCGTCGCCGGCCTCGCCGTCGGGTCGCGCCGCGCGGCCGTGTTCGCGCTTGGCGGTGCGCTCGTATCGACCGTGCTGCTGGTCGCACTCGGTGCGAACGGCGACGCATTCGCCGACGGCCTGCTCGGCTTCAACGGCGCACTCGCCGCGCTCGCGCTGATGCCGCGCGGCCCGCGTGCGGCGCTCGCGGCCGCCGCCCTCGCCGCGCTGCTCCAGTGGCTCGCGATGTGTGCGGGCATCCCCATGTTCACGGCCCCGTTCGCGCTCGCGTCGTGGGCAACCGTAGCCGTCGCGCGCCGCCTCACCCTCGGAGAACCCGATGTCATTCGCACACCGTCCTGATTCCGTGAAGCCCGGCGGCCCGATTTCGGACGCCGAACGCAAGCTGCGGGTCGACCTCGCGGCCGCGTACCGGCTCGTCGCGCTGAATGGCTGGGACGACCTGATCTACACGCATTTGTCCGCGACCGTGCCGGGCGAACCCGGCCACTTCCTGATCAACCCGTTCGGCCTCACGTTCGACGAGGTTCGCGCGTCGAATCTCGTGAAGATCGACCTGGCCGGCAACCGGATCGGCGCCAGCGAGCACGCGGTCAACGTGACCGGCTTCGCGCTGCATGCCGCCGTGCACGCCGCGCGCGCCGACGCCGTCTGCGTGATGCACCTGCACAATACGGCCGGCATCGCCGTGTCGATCCAGCGCGATGGGCTGCTGCCGGCGTCGCAGCATGCGCTGCGCTTTCATGGCGACCTCGCGTACCACGACTACGAAGCGCTCGCGTTCTCGCCGGCCGAGGGCGCGCGGCTGACCGCGAACCTCGGCGCGCAATCCGCGATGCTGCTGCGCAACCACGGCACGCTGACCGTCGGCCGGACCGTCGCCGAAGCCTACGTGCTGATGGATACGCTGATCAAGGCGTGCGACATCCAGGTGCGCGCGCAAGCCGGCGGCGGGCCGCTCGTGCTGCCGGAGCCGGCCATCGCCGAGCGCACCGCGGAACAACTGCGCGACGGCGGCGGGATCGAAGGCAAACTGGAATGGCCGGCGCTGCTGCGGCGGCTCGACCGGATCGATCCGTCGTATCGCGACTGACGTTGCCTCCGCACCCGACCGAATCGTTCACCGTCAATCGTTCAATCCATTCCAAGCGGAGCCTTATCCCATGCCGACTTTCAATATCCAGCTGTTCGAAGGCCGCACCGTCGAGCAGAAGCGCGCATTCGTCGAAGCAATCACACGCGTTACGTGCGAAACGCTCGGCTGCACGCCCGGCTCGGTCGACATCATCCTCACCGACGTGAAGAAGGAAAACTGGGCGACCGCCGGCAAGCTGTGGAGCGACGAGGGCTGAGCACCGCGTAAAAGGCCTGCGTCCGCACCACGAGGACGCGGCACCTCGCTCTCAGGCGCTCACATTTGTTAGTTATCCCAATATATTGTCATTGACATCAACATCGGCAACTACTATTTTTATCATCACGCAGACAATTTCATCACTGCATTTTACTTAACAACTATTTTCAATTCGTTCACCAAGAAGAATCGCATTTATCACAATAGCCAGCCACTCACCTTCATCGGTGTCATCGCCAGCAATGAACTCCGGCACGCAAATTCATGCCGACACTCAACTCATTACTGCAAGTAGACACCGTGAAAATCAGAACACTCCAAGGTTACTCTGCCGCCCTGCTTTTTTCGTTGATTTCCTTCGCGAATCCCGGCGCCTGCAAATCCGTATCCACGACGTCCGACACGAAGCAAGATCACCGCTCCACCACTCCTCTCGAAACATGGGAAGCCAATGAGAATGGAACGGCGTACAAAATCATCAAGGCCTCCGACAACCGCTTTCTAGTTGTATACGGAAACAAAGAGAACATTTCTGGATACATCGTATACGATCGACGCGATGGATCAAATGGCGTCGACCACGTTCCGGGGACGTCGACTTCATCCAACGTTACGGTTGGAATTCAAGAGACGAGTAGTCGATCAATCGGCGTCATGCTGAGCAGTAGCGGCGAAACCACCAGCTTCGTTGCCAAACCATACCACTCCAAAACCAAAACTCGCGGCGGGGTCCGTGCGGGGAGCTGGCTGGCGACAATCTCTGACACCCCTGTCAAGTTTCGTATCGAAAAAAACCTTGTCGATGCAACCGTCGATATCGGTCAATGCAGGCTGACCGGGAAAATCAAATCCGGCGGTCCGGAAGATGGATTGAATCTGACGCTATCGCCAACAACGTCATCCTGTGCCCCGAGGTTCGGTCATGAATTTGATGCGGTGCTGTTGTTTTCGGAAGATCTCACCGTTATCTATACGACGAAGCGAGAATCGACGAACTTCATTTTCGTCGCGCCTCCGACTACCGACAACGCTCCGGGCATGAAGCCCCAGCCCAGAAACACCTCCTGCGCACAATGGAGGGAGATGTGCCGCGCGAAGTGTTCTGCAATGACCCTACCGACCGGCAACTTCGGTTTCAAATTCTGGAACTGCGTCAACAGTTGCAACGCACTAGCCGGATGCTAACAAGGTGAATCCCATGATCACGGACAAGCAAGTCGCGCATGCCCTGAACGATATGATCCTACAAATGGGGGCCGATCTCGATCGCTCTCTGCTGCCAGTCAAGGCGTCGTGCCCGGATTCAGAATTCGTCGCCTATCGCGACTTCGTTTCCTCGCTATTGAACACGATGCTAGTCGACTTCATGAACCCGCTCTACATGCGACATCCCGACCTGAAGCCGCCGGAGTTGACTTGACCCACATCTGCAGCGTCCGGCTACGGGCGCTGCAGATGTCCGCCTCACACCCACCGCCCTTGTGCACCCGCACATCGCTTTGTCACGCAATCGGCGCATAATGCCGGACAGACGCAGCAGCCAATGGCCACCCGACGGAGACCGCCATGGAAGCGAAGAACGAGGAAGTCGTCGCACACCTGCTCTCCGACGTCGTCGAATTCGCGCGCGCTCGCCTGCCCGAAGCCACGTTCCGGATCGTCGAACCCTTCCTGCGTCACTACTACGATTTCGTCGATGCGGACGATCTGCAGAACCGCGGCATCGCCGACCTGTACGGCGCCGCGATGGCGCACTGGCAGACCGCCCAGAAATTCGTGCCCGGCAGCGAACGCCTGCGCGTGTACAACCCGATCGTCGAACAGCACGGCTGGCATTCCGACCACACGGTGATCGAGATCGTCAACGACGACATGCCGTTCCTGGTCGACTCGGTGACGATGGCCATCAACCGTCTCGGGCTCGCGCTGCATTCGGCGCTGCATCCGGTGTTCCGCATCTGGCGCGGCGCCGGCGGCGGCATCGAGCGCGTCGACGCGGGCGGCGCGACCTCAGGCGACGGCCCGTCGCAACTCGCGTCGTTCATCCATTTCGAAGTCGACCGCTGCGGCGACGCCGCATTGCTCGACACGCTGCGCGGGGACATCGCGCGCGTGCTCGGCGACGTACGCGCGTCGGTCGAGGACTGGCCGAGGATCGTCGACATCGCCCGCGCGACGATCAAGGAGATGAAGGCGCGCGAAGCGACCGCGGAAGACATCGAGGCGCGCGCGTTCCTCGAATGGATGGCCGCCGATCACTTCACGTTCCTCGGCCAGCGCGACTACGCGCTCGTATCGGACGGCACGGGCTTCGGCCTGCGCGGCATCGAGGGCTCGGGCTTCGGCATCCTGCGCGAATCGCTGCGCACGTCCGACGCGCCCGACGTGACGCCGCTGCCGCCGGCCGCCGCCGACATCATCACCGGCCAATGGCCGATCTTCGTGACCAAGGCGAATTCGCGCGCGACGGTGCACCGGCCCGGCTACCTCGACTACGTCGGCGTGAAACTCGTCGGCGCTGACGGCAAGGTCAGCGGCGAGCGCCGCTTCATCGGGCTCTACACGTCGACTGCCTATTTCGGTTCGTACACCGAGATTCCGATCGTGCGCCGCAAGTGCGCGAACATCGTGCGGCGCGCGGGCTTTTTGCCGAAAGGGCATCTCGGCAAGTCGCTCGTGACGGTGCTCGAAACCTATCCGCGCGACGAACTGTTCCAGGCCGACGAAGACCAGCTCTACGACATCGCACTCGGCATCCTGCGCCTGCAGGAACACCAGCGCACGCGGCTGTTCGTGCGACGCGACCGGTTCGACCGCTTCGTGTCGTGCCTCGTGTTCGTGCCGCGCGACAAGTACAACACCGACCTGCGACGCCGCATCGCGAAACTGCTGGTCGACGCGTACAACGGCGTGAACGTCGAATTCACGCCGCTGCTGTCGGAATCGGCGCTCGCGCGCATTCACTTCGTCGTGCATGCGGAGCCGGGCACGATGCCCGACGTCGACACGCGCGAACTCGAAACGCGGCTCGTGCAGGTCACACGCCGCTGGCAGGACGATCTCGCCGACGCGCTGCTCGACGCATTCGGCGAAGAGCAAGGCAACCGGTTGTTGCAGCGCTATGCCGATTCATTCCCGGCAGGCTATCGCGACGACTATCCAGCGCGCACGGCCGTGCGCGACATCGAGCTGATCGAGCGCGTGAAGGACTCGAACCAGCTCGCGATGAACCTGTACCGGCCGATCGAGGCCGAGCCGCGCGCGTTCCGCTTCAAGGTGTATCGCGCGGGCGACCCGATCGCGCTGTCGCGCAGCCTGCCGATGCTGGAACATCTCGGCGTGCGCGTCGACGAGGAGCGGCCGTACCGGATCCAGACGCAGGATGCCGCGCATGCGTGGGTACACGATTTCGGCCTCGAGCTCGCCGACGATACCGAATTCGACATCGAGCGCGTGAAGGGGCTGTTCGAGGATGCGTTCGACCGGATCTGGAGCGGCCGGATCGAGAACGACGACTTCAACCGCCTCGTGCTGCGCGCCCACCTGAGCGCACGCGAAGTGACGATCCTGCGCGCGTATGCGAAATATCTGCGGCAGGTCGGCTCGACCTTCAGCGACGCATATATCGAACGCGCGCTGACCGGCAATCCGGCGATCGCGCGGCAACTCGTCGAGCTGTTCCTGTTGCGCTTCGATCCGCGCATCGGCGACACGCGCGACGTGCGGGCCGAACGGCTGCTGAAGGCGATCGAAGGCGCGCTCGACCAGGTGCCGAACCTCGACGAGGATCGCATCCTGCGCCAGTTCCTTGGCGTGATCAACGCGACCGAGCGCACGAACTACTTCCTCGCCGACGCGAACGGCGAATCGAAGCCGTACCTGTCGTTCAAGTTCAACCCGGCGAAGGTGCCCGGCCTGCCCGAGCCGAAGCCGATGTTCGAGATCTGGGTGTATTCGCCGCGCGTCGAAGGCGTGCACCTGCGCGGCGGGCGCGTCGCGCGCGGCGGCCTGCGCTGGTCGGATCGCCGCGAGGATTTCCGCACCGAGGTGCTCGGGCTGATGAAGGCGCAGATGGTGAAGAACGTCGTGATCGTGCCGGTCGGCTCGAAAGGCGGCTTCGTCGTGAAGAACCCGCCGCCGCAGAGCGATCGCGAAGCGTGGATGCGCGAAGGCATCGCGTGCTACCAGACGTTCCTGCGCGGGCTGCTCGACCTCACTGACAACCTCGCCGGCAACGCGATCGTGCCGCCGCCCGACGTGGTGCGCCACGACCCCGACGATCCGTATCTTGTCGTCGCCGCCGACAAGGGCACGGCCACCTTCTCCGACTACGCGAACGCGATCTCGCACGAATACGGCTTCTGGCTCGACGACGCGTTCGCGTCCGGCGGCTCGGTCGGCTACGACCACAAGAAGATGGCGATCACCGCGCGCGGTGCATGGGAATCGGTGAAGCGGCACTTCCGCGAGATGGGCATCGACACGCAGGCCACCGACTTCACCGTGGTCGGCGTCGGCGACATGTCCGGCGACGTGTTCGGCAACGGGATGCTGCTGTCGCCGCATATCCGGCTCGTCGCCGCGTTCGATCACCGGCACGTGTTCCTCGACCCGAACCCCGACCCGGCGACGAGCTTCGCGGAGCGCCAGCGTATGTTCGCGCTCGAGCGCTCGAGCTGGGCCGACTACGATACGTCGGTGATTTCACCGGGCGGCGGCGTGTATCCGCGCACCGCGAAGACGATCCCGCTGTCGCCGGCGGTGCAGGCCGCGCTCGGCATCGACGCGCACGCGCTGCCGCCGACCGAGCTGATCCGCGCGATCCTGCAGGCGCCGGTCGACCTGCTGTACAACGGCGGCATCGGCACCTACGTGAAGGCGGCGCGCGAAACCCACGCGCAGGTCGGCGACCGCGCGAACGACGCGGTGCGCGTGAATGGCGCGGACCTGCGCTGCAAGGTCGTCGGTGAAGGCGGCAATCTCGGCTGCACGCAGTTCGGCCGCATAGAGTTCGCGCAGCGCGGCGGCCGCATCAACACCGATGCGATCGACAATTCGGCCGGCGTCGATTGTTCGGATCACGAAGTCAACATCAAGATCCTGCTCGGGCTCGTCGTGTCCGACGGCGAAATGACCGAGAAGCAGCGCAACGCGCTGCTCGCGGAAATGACCGACGAAGTCGGCCTGCTCGTGCTGCGCGACAACTACTACCAGACGCAGGCGCTGTCGATCGCGGGCCGCTACGCGGTCGAGCTGCTCGACGCCGAGGCGCGGCTGATGCGCTGGCTCGAACGCGCGGGCCGCCTGAACCGCGTGATCGAATTCCTGCCGACCGACGACGAAGTCGCCGAGCGGCAGGCCGCGAAGCTCGGCCTCACGTCGCCGGAGCGCGCGGTGCTGCTCGCGTACAGCAAGATGTGGCTCTACGACGCGCTGCTCGAATCCGACGTGCCCGAGGACCCGCTGGTGGCCGCGATGCTCGTCGACTACTTCCCGAAGCCGCTGCAACAGCGCTTCAGCGAGCCGATGCGCCGCCATCCGCTGCGCCGCGAGATTCTCGCGACGCACCTGACCAACGCGCTCGTGAACCGCGTCGGCTGCGCATTCGTGCACCGGCTGATGGAGGAAACCGACGCGAAGCCGGGCGACATCGTGCGCGCCTGCATCATGGCGCGCGACGTGTTCGACCTCGATGCGGTGTGGCGCGACATCGACGCGCTCGACAACCGCGTCGCAGACGACGTGCAGGCGCGCATGTTCGTCGACGTCGCGCGGCTGCTGGAGCGCGCGGCACTGTGGTTCCTGCGGCATCTGCAGTCGGGGGCGGTGGCCGACGGCGGCGTCGCCGGATTGATCGCGCGTTGCCGCGACGCGGTGCAGCGAATCGCGCCGCAACTGCCGTCGCTGCTGCCGGCCGACGATCTGGAAGCGCTGTCCGAGCGGCAGCGCGTGCTGGTCGACGCCGGCGTCGACAGCGCGCTCGCGGTACGCGTCGCAAGCGGCGACATTTCAGCCGCTCTGCTCGACATCGCCGAAGTGGCGGCGACCTGCAATCGCAGCCTCGAACTCGTCGCCGGCGTGTATTTCTCGCTCGGCACGCTGCTCAATTACGGATGGATCGGCGAACGCGCGGCGAACCTGCCGACGCCGACGCACTGGGACATGCTCGCGCGCGCCGCCGCACTCGCGGAAGTCGCGCGGCTCAAGCGCACGCTCGCGACCAGCGCGCTCGCGGAATCACCGGATTCGACCACGGCGGACACGATCGTCGGCGCATGGCGCGCGCGCCGCGAGGCCGCGCTCGCGCGCTACGAGCACCTGCTCGCGGATCTGCGCGCCTCCGGCGGCGCGAGCCTCGCGGTGCTGCTCGTGGTCGTGCGGGAAATGGCCGTGCTCGAACGGGCGTGACGAGCAAGACTGTCGCGACGGCTCAGACCGTCGCGACCAGCAGCTCTTCCGCGTGGTTCGGCGGCCGCAGGCCGTCCGTGCGATCGGCGAAATAACGGCGCGTCAGCTCGGCGGCCGACACGTGTTCGGCCTTCGCAAAACCTGCCTCCCGAGCGAGCGCCCGGATCTGGTCCGGCATGAAGAAGCTGATGAACGGCGTGCCGCTCGCCCGCGCGCCCTTCGCGGCCATTTCCAGCCCCGGGCGCACGTCCGGATCCGCGTTCTCCAGCGGCAGCAGGAACGTCATCGCGAACGTCGAACCCGGCGCGAGCGACGCGACTTCGCGCAGCGCGGCCGCATTCGCTTCGCGTGTCAGGTACATGCTGACGCCGGTGGACACCACGACCGCCGGCTGGCCGGCATCGAAGCCCGCACCGACGAGCGCGTCGCGCCACGACTGCTTCGCCTCGAAATCGACCGGCACGAAGCGCAGCCAGTCGGGCACGCCGTAGCCGAGTTCGACCAGGCGGCGTTGTTTCCAGCGCTGCGGCGCCGGCTGGTCGACTTCGAACACGGTCACGAACGATGCCATCTCCGGCCGGCGCTGCACGAAGCTGTCGAGCCCCGCGCCCAGGATCACGTACTGGCGCACGCCGCGCGCGGCCTGCTCGATCACGAGATCCTCGATGAAGCGCGCCCGCGCGACGATCGACGCGCGAAACGGCCGCGTAAACTGCGGGTCCATGTCGCCGCGCTGCTGCCAGCCGGGTTCGGGCGCGAGCAATTGCAGCCCGATTTCGTCCGTGAGCACATGCGGCGGTGCGTCGAGCTCGACGTGCAACGCGCGCCACAGCGCGACGCGCGCGGCCGTACCGTCGGGCGCGTCGTCTTCGCGGATCTCCGTCATGTCCGACCTCATGCGCCCTGCTTGCCCGGCGCCTGCAAACGCCACACGCGGCCGTCCGGATCGCGCACGGTCATGTCGCGCGTGCCCCAGTGCGTGCCCTCGAACGGCGTGACGACGTCGACGATCGGCTGGGGCTGCACCGCCTGCTCGTCGGCCACCTTGAGTACGACCTGCATGTCGGGCGTTTCGCTCGGCGGCACTTCCGCGATGAACAGGAACGGACCGTCGCCGCTGCGCAACTGGCCCGAGTGGTGATCGGTTTCGAATTCCAGCTTGAAGCCCAGCGCCTGAAAGAACTTCGCCGACTTGCCCCAGTTGTGGGTGGTCAGATACACGGCTTCGATTCGTTCGGATGACATGCTCACTCCTCCTGATGGGACGGTCCCGCGCCGGGCGGCGGCGCGGCCAGATACGCGCGCAACGCGTCGGCCACCAGCGCGGACAGCGATTGCTCCGTCTCGATGGCGCGATGCTTGACCTGCCGGATCAGGCCGAGCGGCAGGTACACGTTGAATTGCTTCACTTCTTCGTCGGTCATGGGTACTAGTATGCTAGCAATCTAGCAAAAGTCAATCGAGAACGATGGCGGCATGGGTGCGGGCGCCGCCGTCGGAGGTCGTGCGTCCGCGTTACTTCGCGGCGCGCGCCGCGAGCCGCTCGAACAGCGCGTCGAGATCGAATCCCGCCGTATCGATGCCGATCGTGTCGCGCAGGCACGCGGCCCAGTCGGCTGCGTTGTCGAACGTGACCGTGCGCCCGGCCCCCGCCGCGTCGCGCAGCGTCAGCACGGTGTTGAGCAGCGCCGCGCGGCCGTCCGGCAGCACGCGGCACGCGATCAGGTCGTTCACGAAGATCGATTCGGGATACGTCGACGTGAACCAGTTCGCGGCGTCGTAATCGATCCATTCGGCCGGCTTCAGCGAGAAGCGGTAGGTCGTCTGCCAGCCGTCGGGGATCTCGAACTGCATGTCGAATTCGCCGTCCACCGGCGCGTCGATCACGCGAAACGCGCCGTGCGGCGTCAGTTGCCGCTCGCCCGGCACGAAGCGCAGCGGCGCGGTCAGCGTCGCGCTGCCGAAGCCGATGTCCGCGAGCCACGCCGCGCCATCGAGGTCGATGCGCAGCAGCATGTGCGTCTGCGCGGTGACGATCTCGGGCGGCCGCATCCAGCGCACGCGCGCGATCAGCGGCGTCACGCGAAAACCGATCGTCGTGAGCGCGGTGTAGAACAGCTTGTTGAGTTCGAAGCAGTAGCCGCCACGGCGGCGCTCGATCACCTTGTCGACGAGCGCGGGCAGGTCGAGCGCGACGCGCGCGCCGGTCAGCGGATTGAGGTTTTCGAACGGAATCGCCTGCGGGTGCAGCAGATGCAGCCGGCGCAGCACGTCGAGCGTCGGCTCGGCCGGGCCGTCGTAGCCGATGCGGGAGAAATAGCGCGAGAGGTCGAACGAGTCAGTCATGAACCGGCACCGATAAGGGAACACGCCACGATAGCATCGCGCGAAATCCCCATGTTGTGCGGGCCTATCGTTCGTGCCGGCGTGCGCGATGCCGGCCGCGCATCGCACTCGCACCGGCATCCGCACTACGTTACGGCAGCAGCTTCAGCGCGGACGACGCCACCGGCGGCACCGAAATGCCCTGGCTCGTCGCGAACTGTACGGCCTGGCCGAGCGTCGCGGCAAGCGACTGCAACTGGCCCGGCGCGCTTTGCGCGATATACGACGCGGCCTGCATGCTCTGCGGATTCAGGCCCGATTGCAGCAGCGACGCGGCGCTCGTCGAGCCGAGACTGCCGAGCCCGGACTGCAGCTGCGAATACTGCGTGAGCCCCTGGCCGAGCGACGCGAGGCCGTTGCTGAACGCCTGCTTGTCGATCGGGCCGTGCGTGGCGCCGCCGCTCGCGAACGCCTGACCGAGCGCCTGCGACACCGATTGCTGCGCGCCGCCCATCTGCGACAGCGTGGCCGGCGACAGCGCATCGCCGCCGGACAACTGGCTCGCGGCCTGTTGCGCCTGCCCGGCGGCCCCGGTCAGCCCCATCGCCGACGCGAGCGACGACTGGCCGTTCAGCACCTGCTGGTTCGCACCGACATAGGCCTGCAGCAACTGCGCGACACCGCCCTGCGCAGGCGCCGCCTGCTGCTGCCCGCCGCCGAGCAGCGACGCGCCGATCGACTGCAAGTCGAGCTGCGCATGCGCGGCACCGCTCACCAGGATGCCGAACGCGATGCCTGCCGAGGCCAGATGCCGGCCCGTCGCGCGAATGTGCTTCATGTGTTTCCCTCGTGCCCGAATTGTATTGACGCGATATTGTCGAAGCGCGTCGCGCGCCGCCGCAACGACTGAAACACATCGAAACGAAATCAGGTCGCGCCGCTACTTGCAATTCGTCGAGCGGCAGGCCCCGCCGCGCGGATTCGCGCACGTTTGCCGCTCGACGTCGGGCACGGATCGCGATTCTTTCCCGGGTTGCATCAATGGATGCCGGCCCGGCTTGGCCGGCGAACCTCGGGTCGAACGATGCAGAGCGAAACGGGCAGCTCGCCACCGCCCGTTTCGTCACCCGTCACCCGGCTACCGGTTACAACCGCCTGCCGGCCGCGGCATCACGCCGCCATCCATGCCGGCACGCGCCGCGCCACCCAGTCGGCCGCCTGCTCGTAACCGTGCGCGAGCTGCAGCACGGCGAGATCGGCGCGCGGGCGCCCGATCAGTTGGATCCCCATCGGCAACCCTGCGTCGTTGAAGCCGACCGGCACGTTGATCACCGGGCAGCCGGCCAGCGTCCACGGCACGACCGTTTCCATCCAGCGGTGGTACGTGTCCATCGCGCGGCCCGCGATCTCCTTCGGCCAGCGCTGCTCGACGTCGAACGGGAACACCTGCGCGGTCGGCGCCGCGATGAAGTCGTAACGGTCGAAGAAGCTCAATACCGCCTGATGCCATGCAGTCCGTTCGACGCTCGCATCGAACACGGCCGCGCCCTGCAGCGCGAGCAGCCCTTCGACCTCGTAGATCGCCTCGGGCTTCAGCAGCGCGCGGCGCGCCGGGTCGCGATAGTGCGCGAGCAGCCCGCCGCCCGACAGCAGGTGCCGGTGCGTGAGCCACAAACGCCAGATCCGGTCGGGCGCGAACGGCGGCAGCGCGGCATCGACGTCGCAGCCGGTCTCGCGCAGCGTCGCCAGACCGTGCTCGCACTGCGCGAGCACGCCGGCCTCGGTCGCAAGATAGCCGTTCCAGTCGCCGACCCACGCGATGCGCTTGCCACGCAGGTCCGCGTCGAGCGGCTGCGCGAACACCGCCGGATCTTCCGCAAGCGACAGCGGATCGTGGCGGTCGTAGCCGGCCTGGATCGCGAGCAGTTGCGCGACGTCGCCGACGGTGCGGCCCATCGGCCCTTCGATGCCGAGTTGCTGCACGAACACGTCGACGCCCGGCCAGCGCGGCACGCGGCCCTGCGACGGACGGAAGCCGACGATGTTGCAGAACGCGGCCGGATTGCGCAGCGACCCGCCGAAATCGCTGCCGTCCGCCACCGGCAGCATCCGCGACGCGAGCGCCGCCGCCGTGCCGCCGCTGCTGCCGCCCGCGCTCTTCGTCAGGTCGTACGGGTTGCGCGTCGCGCCGTAGACCTCGTTGAACGTGTGCGAACCGAGCCCGAACTCGGGTGTATTGGTCTTGCCGATGAAGATCGCGCCGGCGGCGCGCATCCGTGCGACGCCGACGGAATCGGCCTGCGGCACGTTCTCGCGGAAGATCGGCGAGCCGTAGGTCGTGCGCAGCCCCTTGGTCATCGCCAGATCCTTCGGCGCCTGCGGCATCCCGTGCAGCCAGCCGCGGTACTCGCCGCGCGCCAGCTCCGCGTCCTTTTCCGCGGCTTCCGCCAGCAGCGCATCGCGGTCGCGCAGCGCGACGATCGCGTTGATCGCGCCGTTCACGCGCTCGATGTGATCGAGATATGAACGCATCGTCTCGACGCACGAAACCGCCTTGGTGCGGATCGCCGACGCGAGTTCGCCGGCCGACAGGCGCACGATCGGATCGACGGAAATGGAAGCGGGAGCGAGAAACTGCGGGGCGCCGTGCGGCATGCGGGTCTCCTGGAGTCGGAATGGCGGGCCGCTTGCTGGCGCTCGCTCCCCTGCCCGCCGGGAGGCCGCCGCGCCGCGGCCGATGCTCTACTCTACGTGACGCCGGGTCCTCGACCTCCGATATTTTCCGCCGCGATTCATTGAGGTTCCGACTAAATCCGGGCGTCCCAGGCCGAAGTGCCCAGGCCAGCAGCGACGGATGAAATCGTTTATGCGCATAAACTTAAATTTTTTATATTTTTAATCGGTGCGCCACCGGACCGCGCATGTTGACGACATTTTTATGCGGCCAGCCGATCTCTTTAGATCGTTTCGCGCGGCCGCCCGCTACGCTGGAAGCACTTCGTTTCGGGGTTCATCGTCCATGCTCAAGCTGCTGGTTCCGGTCGGTCATTCGCCGCGCTCGCTTCAGGCGGTTCGCCATGCGACGTTTCTGTATCGCGAGCGCTGCGCATCGGAGGTCGTACTGATCAACGTACAGGCGCCGCTCGAATCGACGCGGCTCGAGGCCTGGCACCCGCTGTCGCGGTTGCGTGCGATCGAAGAAAAATTCGCATCCGGTGATCTGGCGATGGCGGAACGGATTCTGAAGGAGGCCGGTGTCAAATACACCGTCGTGATGAAGGTCGGCCCGGTGGCCGACACGATCGCGGCCGTGGCAGCCGAGACCGGGTGCGACGAAATCGTGGTGGTCGCGCCGCGGCATGATCCGCTGCACACGTTGATGGCGGTGTTCCGGCGCAGCGTGATGGCCCGGCTGGTGCGGATTTCGAACGTGCCGGTGACGGCGGTGCAATAACGGGTGCGGCAGGTCGCGCGTGCGCATCGTGCGCACGCTGTCGCGCGGCGCTTAGTCGATGACCTTGCGCCAGAACACGAAATAGGCGGCCGCCGAAGACGCCAGCAGCAGGATGGCCCACATCGGGGCAAGACTGATCAGCACGGAAGAGACGTTCAACATTTGGATTCCTCACTATTTAGACAGCGATATTCAACACCTGCGTGCTTGCCGGACCCGATGCGTTGATCCCGCATCACGCTCCGTCAAATCATGCATTCATGCTATCGCCTTGAACGGTCGCGCGGCCGCCGCCGCCCGCCCGCACCCTGACATTCGTCAAACTCCCGCGCATTGCCCGTCCGTCGGGCGGCGGGGAAAAACAGGACGGGATCGCCCTGCCCCCACCGCTTTCAGCAGACGTTTACCGGGGGAAGCCCCAAGTGCTTCGTCGGACGTGTCCGCGTTACGCTTGAGCGACGAGGAGACGAACCATGAGACGAGCCGTCCATATCGCTGTTTTTGCCCTGCTGGCGTATCTCATCGGCGATCGCGCGATCCTGCACGCGCAGGGCCGCGACGCCAGCCCGCTCGCGTGCGAGCAAGGCGCCGCGCAGGTGAAGGCCGACGCGCTCGGTCGCGGCTTCGGCGAAGCCGCCGCCGGCAGCCAGAGCGAGGCCTTCATGTCGGGCTGCCTGGTGACGGGCCGCGGCAATCAGGACGTCGCGATGGCGGCGCGCTGACGCGTATCATCATCCGGCGGCGAGCCCGCCACGCCCGAAGTCGCGGGCGCGGGCGCCGGTTCGTGCTGCCCGCCGCCACTGCCCCGATCGACATTTCGACGGACGTCACCGTCCGCCCTCCCTGCCCGTTACGCCCGACATGACCCATTCGAACACCGAGTTGATCCAGCGCTTCTACACGGCCTTCCAGCAGCGCGACATCGACGCGATGCTCGCGTGCTATGCCGACGACATCGTGTTCAGCGATCCGGCGTTCGGCGAACTGCGCGGCGAACTCGCGCGCGACATGTGGCGAATGCTGGTCGCGCGGGCCCAGGAGTTCTCGCTGACGTTCGGCGAAGTCGCCGCGGACGATCAGGCCGGGCGCGCGAAGTGGAGCGCGCAATACCGGTTCGCCGCGACCGGACGGAGGGTGGTCAACCGGATCGACGCCCGCTTCCGGTTTCGCGATGGACGCATCGTCGAGCATCGCGACCATTTCGACCTGTGGCGCTGGGCGCGTCAGGCGCTCGGGATGAAGGGCGCGCTGCTCGGCTGGACGCCTTTCATGCAGCGCGCGATCCGCGCGCAGGCACGGAAAAATCTCGACGCATATCGGGCCAAACGAAAATAAGCCGCGCGCCGCGGCCGCTTCGCTACGGCTTCATCGTCGCGTTGATCAGGTCGTAGGCCATGTCCGGCGCCACGCCGTCCGGGTTCGTCAGGCCGTTCTGGCGATACCAGCTTTCATCGGCTTCGGGATGCGGGCCGGCAAGGCCGACGCGCCCCTTGCCGTAGCGGTACGTGGCGGCCGCGATGTCCTTGTTCGGGTAGATCGCCAGCACGATCCCGCCGGAGCCGAGCGGCGCGACCGGCAGCCTCGCGCCGTCCTGATAGTAGATCCAGCGCTTTTTCCCGCGCCAGACGACCGGCGTCACCGTGTCGGCGATGCCGTGCAGCGTCGAACCCGGCCGGTCGACCTCGGAGTCGATATCGCCGGCAACCAGCCCGAAACCCTGCGCGCCGGCCAGGTACGCGCCCATGCAGAGCCCCAGGTATCGGCCGCCGTTGGCGACGTACTGGCGCACGGCCCTGATCGCATGTCGGCCGATGCCGGCCGCCGCGCCCGGAATGTCCTGCCCGCCGCCCGGCTGCACATAGAGCGCCGCACCGGCCAGCGCCGCGGGCGTGATCTTGAGCGGTTCCGCCGGCCCCACGTAGATCACCCGGAACCGGTAGTCCGACTCCCGCAGGCGGGCGGCGATGGTTTCGGGGCACCCGTCGCACGCGGCAGGGCCGCGATAGACCAGCGCGACCGGCCGGCTGGCCGCGTCGCGCGCTGCGTCGCCGGTCGTGGCCGCGTGAACGACCGGCGACGCGACGAGCGCCGCCATCAGGAAAATCGCGTCTCTGGAGCGCATGTCGTGGATCGCCGAAGTCAAGGGAATCGCTGCCGCTCGAGCCGGATCGACAGGCGCGCGCCTGTTTCCGCCTCCCGTTCCGGAACCCGATTGCAAGCTGCGTGACAGAAGCGTAGCCGCCCGAATGCGCGTCGTGTGTACCGTTTCCTGCGGGCTTGTGCAGATATGTGCGACACCGACGACCTGAACCGACACCCTGCATCCACCCGCCGGACCCCGCCCGGCAAGGCCCGCTCCGCCATGGAGCCGCGCCTCCCGTCTTTCGCGTCACCAAGTCTTATATAAGACATAAGACATTTGACGTTCCACCTCATTGAGATTAGAATCCCGCTCAAAGCAGTGCCTGGAATCGCCCCGGAGTGCCGGCAAGGCCTTCCCCTCCAACGCAATATCAGCAGGTCTCCCCATGCTTGAAAACTTTCGTGCTCACGTGGCCGCCCGCGCCGCGCTCGGTATTCCTCCCCTGCCGCTGACGGCTCAGCAAACCGCCGAACTGGTCGAATTGCTGACGAACCCGCCGGCCGGCGAAGAGCAGACGCTGCTCGACCTGATCACCCATCGCGTGCCCGCCGGCGTCGACGAAGCCGCCCGCGTGAAGGCCGGCTTCCTGGCCGCCGTCGCGAAAGGCGAGACCGCCTGCCCGCTGATCTCGCGCGAACGCGCGACCGAACTCCTCGGCACGATGCTCGGCGGCTACAACATCCAGCCGCTGATCGAGCTGCTGTCCGACGAAGCCGTCGCGGCCGTCGCCGCCGACGCGCTGAAGAAAACCCTGCTGATGTTCGACCAGTTCCATGACGTGAAGGAACTCGCCGACAAGGGCAACGCGCACGCGAAGGCCGTGCTGCAGAGCTGGGCCGATGCCGAATGGTTCACGAGCCGTCCGGAAGTGCCGGAAAGCCTGACCATCACCGTGTTCAAGGTCACGGGCGAAACCAACACCGACGACCTGTCGCCGGCACCGGACGCCACCACCCGCCCCGACATCCCGATGCACGCGCTGGCGATGCTGAAGAACGCGCGCCCGGGCATCACGCCGGAAGAAGACGGCAAGCGCGGCCCGGTCAAGTTCATCGAATCGCTGAAGGAAAAGGGTCATCTGGTCGCCTACGTCGGCGACGTGGTCGGCACCGGCTCCTCGCGCAAGTCGGCCACCAACTCGGTGCTGTGGTTCACCGGCGAAGACATCCCGTTCGTCCCGAACAAGCGCTTCGGCGGCGTGTGCCTCGGCGGCAAGATCGCCCCGATCTTCTACAACACGATGGAAGACGCCGGCGCGCTGCCGATCGAGCTCGACGTGTCGCAGATGAACATGGGCGACGTGGTCGAACTGCGCCCGTACGAAGGCAAGGCGCTGAAGGACGGCAAGGTCATCGCCGAATTCCAGGTGAAGTCCGACGTGCTGTTCGACGAAGTGCGCGCCGGCGGCCGCATTCCGCTGATCATCGGCCGCGGCCTGACCGCGAAGGCGCGTGAAGCGCTCGGCCTCGCGCCGTCGACGCTGTTCCGCCTGCCGCACCAGCCGGCCGATAGCGGCAAGGGTTTCTCGCTCGCGCAGAAGATGGTCGGCCGCGCGTGCGGTCTGCCGGAAGGCCAGGGCGTGCGCCCGGGCACGTACTGCGAACCGAAGATGACCTCGGTCGGCTCGCAGGACACCACGGGCCCGATGACCCGTGACGAACTGAAGGATCTCGCGTGCCTCGGCTTCTCGGCCGACCTCGTGATGCAGTCGTTCTGCCACACCGCCGCGTATCCGAAGCCGGTCGACGTGAAGACGCACCAGACGCTGCCGAACTTCATCAGCACGCGTGGCGGCATCGCGCTGCGCCCGGGCGACGGCGTGATCCACTCGTGGCTGAACCGCATGCTGCTGCCCGACACCGTCGGCACCGGCGGCGATTCGCACACGCGCTTCCCGATCGGCATCAGCTTCCCGGCAGGCTCGGGCCTGGTCGCGTTCGCGGCCGCCACCGGCACGATGCCGCTGGACATGCCGGAATCGGTGCTGGTCCGCTTCAAGGGCAAGATGCAGCCGGGCGTCACGCTGCGTGACCTCGTCAACGCGATCCCGCTGTACGCGATCAAGCAAGGCATGCTGACGGTCGCCAAGCAGGGCAAGAAGAACATCTTCTCGGGCCGCATTCTCGAAATCGAAGGCCTGCCGGACCTGAAGATCGAGCAAGCGTTCGAGCTGTCGGATGCGTCCGCCGAGCGTTCGGCTGCCGGTTGCACGGTGCACCTGAACAAGGAACCGATCATCGAGTACCTGAACAGCAACGTCACGCTGCTCAAGTGGATGATCGCGCAGGGCTACCAGGACCCGCGCAGCCTGCAACGCCGCATCGCGGCGATGGAACAGTGGCTGGCCGACCCGCAACTGTTGTCGCCGGATGCCGACGCCGAATACGCGGCCGTCATCGAGATCGACCTCGCCGACATCCACGAGCCGATCGTCGCCTGCCCGAACGACCCGGACGACGTGAAGACGCTGTCCGACGTCGCCGGTGCGAAGATCGACGAAGTGTTCATCGGCTCGTGCATGACCAACATCGGCCACTTCCGTGCCGCGTCGAAGCTGCTCGAAGGCAAGCGCGACATTCCGGTCAAGCTGTGGGTCGCGCCGCCGACCAAGATGGACCAGAAGCAACTGACGGAAGAAGGGCACTACGGCGTGTTCGGCACGGCCGGCGCACGGACCGAAATGCCGGGCTGCTCGCTGTGCATGGGCAACCAGGCACAGGTGCGCGAAGGCGCGACCGTCATGTCGACGTCGACCCGCAACTTCCCGAACCGACTGGGCAAGAACACGAACGTGTACCTCGGCTCGGCGGAACTGGCCGCGATCTGCTCGCGTCTGGGCAAGATCCCGACCAAGGAAGAGTACATGGCCGACATGGGCGTGCTCACCGCGAACGGCGACAAGATCTACCAGTACATGAACTTCGACCAGATCGAGGACTTCAAGGAAGTGGCCGACACCGTGCAGGTGTAAGCACGCAGTCGGACTGCGGCGGGTGGTCGACGTCGCAGCGCACCGAAAGGCGCCGCGGGCCGAATGGCCGCGGCGCTTTTTTTATGCAGGGTGGAAACGACATCGCGATCGCCGCTGCACGACACGCATGCGGCGTCGCCGCTCGGCTCACGAAGGATCGTGCCGGATCACCAGTTCGTTGAAGCCAGTGCCCGCGTCTGGCTCGCGCGAGAAACGATGCGCGGGCAGCAGCGCAAGCAGGATCTCGGCCGTCGTGCGCACCACGCAGCCGCTCGCGACATGGCCGCCCGTCACGCGGCCGTCCGCATCCGAGACCGACATATGCAGATGGGCGCCGTCCGGCGATACCGAGCCGGCGAGCGTCAGGATTTCGAGGTCGCCGCGCAACTCGGTCGGCTGGTCGATGCCGGCGAAGCGCAAATGCGCGACGTGCAGGCTGCCGATGCCCTGGATCACGAAGGCCGCGTGCGCTTCGTGCCGATGTAGCGCTGCCTCGATGGCACCGCGCAGATCGTCGCCGGGGGAAAGACGCAAAGGATGGGCTTGCATGGTCGAGAACCTGCTGGTCGATCGTGGGGTCGACCAAGCGTACGTTCGCCCGGCGAATTCGGCAAGTCGGCCGCTTACGTGCCGCGATCGCTTGCCAGCAACCCGTACAGCGCGCTGTCCGACACTTCGTCGCCGACGATCCAGCGTTCGCGCAGCAGCCCTTCCCGCACGAAGCCGAGCCGCTCGAGCAGCCCCGCCGACGCAGCGTTGCGCGGATCGATATCGGCCTCGAGCCGGTTCAGCCGCAGCGTGCCGAAGGCATGGTCGATCAACGCCGACGCCGCTTCGCGCATGTATCCGCCGCGCCAGAACGCGCGCCGCAGGCTAAAGCCGATCTCGGCGCGCCGGCATTGCTCGTTCGCATGGAACAGCGCGCATTCGCCGAGCGCTTCGCCGGTTTCCCGCAGCGCCAGCACGCAGGTCAGGCTCCCCCCGCTCGCGGACGTCTGCACGTTGCGCGCGACGCGCGCCTCGGCCTGCTCGATCTGCGTCATCGGCGAGAACGAGAAGTAGCGCATCGCTTCCGCATCGGACCAGATCTCGAAGAAGGCCGGCGCGTCGGCGTCGCGAAGCGGCCGCAGCACGAGGCGGGAAGTAGTCAGCGTGACGGGTTCGAACAGGGGCATGGCATTCGTCTAACGAAATCGGGACCGTGAATTAGAACACGCGAGCCGCGCGCCAACAATCGCGCGTACGCTCGGCGCCCTGCTCACCATTGCGGGATCGCCGCGAAACAAAAAGGCCCGGGGAACATCGCCCGAGCCTTTCGGTTCACGCCATCCGCCGCTGCGGAATACGCTTACGCTTCGAGCGCTTCCAGCACCTTCCCCTTCGTCTCGATCCCGACGAAATGCACGGTCACCGCCGCGATCAGCGGCACGATGCCGATCAGGTAGAACGCCGGCGCGAGATTCCCGCCGATGATCGCGTGCGGCACGACCATCGGCGCGACGAACGACGCGATCTTCAGCCACGCGCTGCCGAGCCCGCAGCCCGACGCGCGGATGCTCGTCGGATACTGCTCCGGCGTGTAGACGTACGCGGTAATGAAGCCCGACGCCATCAACCCGAGCGACAGCGAGCAGAAGATCGCGACCACGTACACCGACGCCGCGTGATAGATGCCCGCGAGCGCCAGCGACAGCGCGCACAGCACGAACGACCACACGATCACCGGCTTGCGGCCGAGCTTGTCGACCAGCAGCGCTGAGGCCAGCGACCCGAGCACGCCCATCACCGACCCGATCACCGCGAGATTCAGCGCGAGTTGCAGCGGCGCGTGATAGAAGTTCTTGTAGATCGTCGGCAACCATGTCGACAACCCGTACTGGATGAAGCCGCAGGTCGCCCACAACGTCGCCACCGCGAGCGTACGCTTGCGATACGCGGCGCTGAACAGGTCGCTCATCCTGCGCTTCGGATGCTGGCGCACCATCTCGTCGAACGCGGCCGCCTGCGTGACCGGCGGCAGCTCGCCGCGTACCGATCCTTCGAACACGCCGACCGCACGCCCGGCTTCCGCGAGCCGCCCGCGCGATGCGAGCCAGCGCGGCGATTCGGGCACGAGGCGCGCGAGCACGAGCGAGAGGATCACCGGCAGCCCGCCGACGAAGTACATGATCTCCCAGCCGAAGCGCGGCACGAGCCACGCGCCGAGCGCCATCGACACGAGCAGGCCGATCGGGAACACGATCTCGTACAGCAGCACGAAGCGGCCGCGGCCATGCGCGCGCGTGATCTCGTTGATGTACGTCGCCGCGACCGGCAACTCGCCGCCGAGCCCGAGCCCCTGCAGGATTCGCAGCAGCACGAACACCTCGAAGGTCGGCGCGAAGCCGCACGCGATACTTGTGATGCCGATCACGGCCGAGCTCCACGCGATCGCTTTCACGCGGCCATGCTTTTCAGCGAGCGCGGGAAACAGGAATGCGCCGATCAGCTGGCCGATCGCGCCGGACGCGATCAGCATGCCGATCTGCGTCGGCGACAGCCCCCATTTGTGAATCAGCAGCGGCAGCGTCGCCGCGATCGTGATCACGTCGAAGCCGTCGAAAAACGTCGCGGTGCCGATCAGCACGCGTGCGCGGATCTGCATCGCGTTGGCCGGAAGCCGCTCGAGCCGCGCGATGATCGCGCCGGGCGTGGAGGCGGCAGCTTCCATCGTGGCCTTGCCGGCCACGACGTTGTCGAAAGTGCTCATGCGGAGGATCTCCTGGATCTCTTTCCGGGTTGGGCCGGTCAGGCAAGCGCTTGGGTCGTGTCTGCCAAGGCTTCCGTATCCACTGCCCGGCCCTGGTTCATCCACTTGCGCGCGAGCTTCAACTCACGCGCGTTGTTCACGGCGATGACACCTCTCACATGCCCGTCGCCGACAAAAAACAGCGTCGCACGACGCGCGGCGAGATCGCCGCGCACGACGAGCTGCGCATCGGCCGGCAGATCACCGAGGATCTGCAGGTTCACGTCGTACTGATCGGACCAGAACCACGGAATCTCCGCGTACGGCGCACGCACGCCGAGCACGGCCTTCGCCGCCGCGATCGCCTGGTTCTGCGCGTTGGCCCACGATTCGAGCCGCACGCGCCGCTTCAGCCAGCCGTTGTGATGGTTCGCGACGTCGCCGCACGCGAAGATCGCCGGGTCGCTCGTCGCGCCGTATTCGTCGACGACGATGCCGTCGTCGACCGCGAGCCCCGCGTCGCTCGCGAGCGATGCATTGAGCGCGAGGCCGATGCCGGCCACCGCGAAATCGGCGTCGATCGTCGTGCCGTCGGCGAGCGTCGCGCGTACCTTCGACGCATCGTCGGGCTGCGCGTCGAGCGACGCGAGCGCCGCGCCCGTCCGCACGTCGACACCGTTCGAGCGATGCAGATCGAGCAGGAAGTCCGACACGATCTGCGGCACCGAGCGGCCGCACAGACGCGGCGCACCTTCGACGACCACCGCTTCGACGCCGAGCTTGCGCGCGGTCGCCGCGACTTCGAGGCCGATCCAGCCGCCGCCGATCACGAGCACGCGCCGGCTCGCGCGCAGCTTCTCGCCGAGCGCGGCCGCTTCGTCGAGCGTGCGCAGGTAATGCAAGTTAGACGTCTTGACGAGCGCCTCGGGCAGGCGGCGCGACGTGCCGCCGGTCGCGATCACGAGCCGGTCGTATTCGATCTCGCGGCCGCTTTCGGTTGTCACCACGCGGCGGGCGCGATCGATCGACGCCGCGCGTTCCGGCTGCCATGCCTCGACGTTCAGCGCGTCGAATTCATCGGGACGCACGACGCGCACCGTTTCAATGTCCGCGTCACCGGCCAGCACGGCCTTCGACAGCGGCGGGCGCTCGTACGGCAGGTGCGGCTCGTCGGCGATCATCACGAGACGGCCCGCGAAGCCTTCGGCGCGCAGCGTCTTCAGCACCCAGCCGGCCGCCTGGCCGCCGCCGATCACGACGACGGTGCCCGACGCGGGCTGCTCCTGTGTGTTTGCTTCGCTCACGATTTGCGCTCCGTCATGAACTTGCCTTCCGGCGCCTTCGCGTTCTTCTGCCGGCGCGTGTTGCCGTCGAGGCCGCCGTCGACCGCCCATTCGGCGAACACGGTCGGGCCCGGTTCGAATTCGCGCGGCTGCCATTCGGGCGTCAGCACGTCTTCGTCCGCGTAGTACTCGATCAGCGCGCCGGCCGGATTCTGGAAGTACCAGAAGTACGCGGACGACACCGGATGACGCCCCGGGCCGAGCTGCGTTTCCCAGCCGCAGCGGTCGATGTGCATGCCGCCGCCGAACACTTCGTGGATGTCGCGCACGGTGAACGCGACGTGGTTCAGGCCGCGTTTGGCCGTAGGCAGCGCGAGCAGGAACAGGTCGTGATGGCCGCCGTGCGGCGCGCAGCGCATGAACGCGCCGCGGCCCGGATAACGGTCCGACGTCTCGAAGCCGAGCAGATCGTGATAGAACTTTTCCTGCGCGTCGAGGCAGTTCGTGAAGAACACCACGTGCCCGACTTCGACCGGCTCCGCGCGCGCATAGATCGGGCTCGGCTGGTCGACGCGCAGCGTCTGGCCCCACACGTTCGACGGCGAGCCCGTGACGTCGAGTGCGCGCTTGCGCGTCACTTCGATACGGATCGCCATCCCGTTCGGGTCGATACAGCCGAGCGCATCGTCCTGCGCGTAATAGCCGGGCTGGCCGGCCAGCTTCGTGCGCAGTTCATCGAGTTCGCGCGGCGTCGCGACGCCCCATGTGACTTCACGCAGCGTCGGGCCTGCCTCGAACGCGGGCGGCAGCGACGGATCGTCGGCTTTCACGACGAGCACGGTGCAGCCGTTCAACGTCTCGAAACGCGCACGCGTGTCGTCGTGCGCGACTTCCTTCAAGCCCCAGTCGGCGAAAAAGCGCCGGCAGGTGGCCAGATCGTCGACACCGTACGTGATCTGCTCGATTCCCAAGATGCTCATTGCGTCATTCCCCTTCGCTCAGTTCGCCCACGGCAGCGGCGCGTCGTTCAAGCCCCAGTAGAGGCTCTTCTGCTGCATGTATTCGCGGATGCCGAGACGCCCTTTCTCGCGCCCCATCCCGCTCTCCTTCCAGCCCGAGAACGGCGTGGAGATCGAAAACAGCTTGTACGTGTTGATCCAGACGGTGCCCGTTTCCAGCGCCCGCGCGATGCGCCATGCGCGCTTGTAGTCGCGCGTCCAGATGCCGGCCGCGAGGCCGAACACGCTGTCGTTCGCCTGCGCGATCAGCGACGCTTCGTCGTCGAACGGCATCGCCACCAGCACCGGCCCGAAGATTTCTTCCTGACAGATGCGCGCGCTGTTCGGCAAGCCTTCGAGAATCGTCGGCTCATAGAAGAAGCCGTGCTCGCGCCCGTCGCCCGCTGGCCGCTCGCCGCCGCACAGCAGCCGGCCGCCCTCTTCCAGCCCGAGCGCGACGTAGCGTTCCACCGATTCGCGATGCTTCGCGGTGATCAGCGGGCCCATCTGCGTGTCGGGCCGCGTGGGGTCGCCCACGCGCAGCTTGCGTGCGCCGGCCACCAGGCGCTGCATGAAAGCGTCGTACACCGCGCGCTGCACGAACAGCCTCGAACCGGCGATGCACGCTTCGCCCGACGAGCTGAAGATGCCGTACAGCACGCCGTTGACCGCGTGATCGAGATCCGCGTCGTCGCACACGATCGTCGGCGACTTGCCGCCGAGTTCGAGCGACACCGGCATCAGCTTCTCGGCCGCGATGCGCGCGATGCCGCGGCCCACTTCGGTGCCGCCGGTGAACGACACCTTCTTCACGAGCGGATGACGCACGAGCACGTCGCCGATCACCGAACCCTTGCCCGGCAGCACGCTCAGCACGCCCTTCGGCACGCCGGCTTCCTCGCAGATGCGCGCCAGCGCGAGCGACACGAGCGGCGTGACTTCGGCCGGCTTGAGCACCACCGCGTTGCCGCCGGCCAGCGCCGGCGCGAGTTTCTGTGCGTCGGATGCGATCGGCGAATTCCACGGCGTGATCGCCGCGATCACGCCGATCGGCTCGTACACGCTCATCGTCAGGTAGTCGCCGCGCGACGGCGTCAACTCTTCATCGAGCGTTTCGAGGCAAGCCGCGAAGTAGCGGAACGTGTTCGCGGCGCTGGCCACCAGCACGCGCGTCTCGCCGATCGGCTTGCCGTTGTCGCGGCGCTGCAGGTTCGCGAGCGCTTCGTGGCGCTGCATGATCAGGTCGGCGATGCGGTACAGCACCTGCGCGCGCTGGTGCGGCTTGAGCCCGGCCCAATCGGCGCGACGCCATGCGGCGTCGGCCGCCACGACGGCATCGGCCGCGTCTTCCGCGTTCGCCGTCGACACTTCCATGTTCACCGACTGGTCGGCCGGATAGATGCTCGTGTAAGGCGCGCCACGGCCGCGCCGCCACTCGCCGCCGATCAGGAGGTTGCCGTCGGGTACGAGGCGCGTATCGAAAGGAGTCATGTCACAAGTCCCACAAATCTGTCTCTGCGCATCCGCCCTCGCCATGGCGCGGACGGATGCTCGATGGTCCGGTCAGATCACGCAGCAGGCCGCGCGGTTGCGCAGCGCGCGAATCGCGCTGTACGCGGTCAATGCGGACGTCTTCGGGTTGTCGGGCAGCGGCTTGCCGCTCATTTCCAGCGACATCTCGCCGAATGCGCCGCGCGCGGTGATGCGGTGCACGTTGCGCTCGACGGCCGGATCGGCGATCAGGCGCACGTGCGTCGCGTCGAGGCCGAGGCCCGCGAGCGCCACCGTCGCCGCGACGTTCGCGTTCTTCGGATACAGCCGCGCGGCGTCGCGCGCGGTGCCTTCGAAGATCACCTTTTCCTCGGTCAGCGCGCGCAGGTCGCACAATTCCTCGGCCGGCGTGCCGAGCCAGCCGAGCGGCGGCTTGCGGCCGACGTACCGCACTTCGTCGAGGCCGCCCTCCTTCGCGGACGCCAGCGCGTCGATGCCGCCGATCGCGCCGGACAGCAGCGTCACCGTCGTGCCGCCTTCGTCGGCGGCCCGCGACAGCACGTCGAGCAGCGCGAGATCGGACAGCGCGCCGATCGACGCGACCGCGCAGTCGGTGCCGGCTTTCAGCAGCGGCACGACGTGATCGACGAGCGCGCCGTGGCCCGCGCATTCGAGCGCGAACTCGGGACGGCGAGCCAGCGCGTCGACCGACGACACGACCTCCACCGCGCCGCCGAGCTCGCGCTGCACCGCCGCGCGCTGGTGTTCCGGCACGATCACGTGCGCGACGCGCAACGACGCATCGTGCTCGACCGCGCGGTACACGGCCGCGCCGATCGCGCCGAAGCCGATCATCGCGACGTCGACGGGGGCGCGCGCCCGCTTTTGCCCGTTACGCATACTGGCGCTCCGTCGGCTCGTCCTTCTTCACCGGCGGCCCCGCGAAGTTCGACGCGAACGAGCCGACCGACAGCATGTCGACCTCGACCATCACCGGCCCTTCCTTCGCAATCCCTTCGCGCACGATCGCTTCGGCCTGGTCGAGCGACGTGATCCGGTAGTGCGTGAGGCCGAAGCTCGCGCAGAACTGCGCGAAATCGGGCTGGTGCAATTGCACGAAGCAGCGGCGGCCGCCGTAATGCGCGTCCTGGATGTTGCGGATCACGCCGTAGCACTGGTCGTTCATCAGCACGATCATCACGTTCGCGTTTTCCTGCACGGCCGTGACGAGCTCGCCGACGTTGACCATCAGGCCGCCGTCGCCGACCAGGCAGACCGTCTTCGCCGCCGCGCCCGCGAGCGCCGCGCCGATGCCCATCTGGATGCCCTGGCCGATGCCGCCGCCGAGCGCATGCACGCCCGAGCGCGGCTCGAAGATCTTCAGCAGGCGGTTGCCCCACGTGCTGTTCGAGATCGTCACGTCGCGCACCCAGTTGTAGTCGCGGCCCACCGCGCCCTGCAGCGTGTCGACGAGCTTCTTGTACGGCCCGAGGCCCTTCGCCACGTCGGCCACGGCCTCCTCGCGGGCTGCCGCCAGATCGGCCGCGAATTGCGGATCGACCGACAGGCGGCCTTCGAGGCGGTCGGCCAGCTCGGCCAGCACGCGCTTCGAATCGCCGTGCACGAACAGCTCGTTGCGATAGCCGCGGTTGTCGGCAAGCGCATCGGCATCGACGCGGAACAGCGGCTGCGGCAGCGCGAGCTTGTACTTCAGCGTTTCGTTGCCGCGCAGCCGCGAGCCGACCACGACGAGCGCGTCGCAGGTCTTGTAGAACGCTTCGACGGACGCATGCACGTTGAACGCGCCGAGTGTCGCCGGATGATCTTCCGGCAGCACCCCGCGGCCCTGCACGCTCGTCACGACGCCGAAGCCGAGCTTCACGAGGCGTTCGACTTCCTCGCGTGCATGGCGCGCGCCGCCGCCGAGCCACAGCAGCGGGCGGCGCTTGGCCGCGAGCGCGTCGGCGAGCTTCGCGACGCGGGCGCTGTCGTGCTCGCGCACCGCGACGTGCGCCGGCGCGAGGTCTTCCGGCCATTCGATTTCGGCCGCCTGGATGTCGATCGGAATCTCGACGGACACGGGGCCCGTCGGCGCCGTCTGCGCGATGCGCACGGCTTCGCGGATCGTCGGCAGCACGGTTTCGACGGTGCGCACGCGGAACGCGGCCTTCGAGATCGAGTCGAGCATCGACAACTGGTCGGGCGCTTCGTGGATGTACGCGAGATCCCGGTCGAGATACGGCGTCTCGATCTGCCCGGTGACGTGCAGCAGCGCGGTGCCGGCCGTCAGCGCCTCGACCATCGCGCCGGCCGCATTGCCGGCCGCCGTGCCCGTGCTCGTGAACGCGACGCCCAGGCCGCCCGACACGCGGGCCAGCCCGTCGGCCATGTTCAGCGCACCCGCTTCCCCGCGCGCACCGACATACCGGATGTTGCCGCGCGAGTTGATCGCGTCGAGGATCGGCATGTTGTGGATCGAGATGACACCGAAGGCGGTCTTCACGCCGCACTGCTCGAGAAAGGCGGCAATCAGCTCGCCAACCGTGGTTTTTTTAGACATGGCGTGCAAAGCCTCCAGAAACGTCGATATGGCTGCCCGTCGTGTAGGACGACAGATGCGTTGCGAGATAAAAGAGTGCCCAGGCGGCCTCGTCAGGCTTGCCGAAGCGATTCAGCGGAATGTGCTTCTTGCGGGCGAGCGCGCCCGTCCAGTCCTCCCAGCTTTCACCGGGCTGCGCCTGCGTGTCGTAGCGGCGGCGCCACTGCCCCGACTCGACGATGCCGATCAGGATCGAGTTCACGCGGATGCGCTGCGGCGCGAGTTCGGTCGCGAGCGACTTCACGAGGCTCAGCACGCCCGCGCGCGCCGACGAGGTCGCGACCATGTGCGGCTCCGGCTGCAGCGCGAGCAGCGAGTTCACGCAGGTGATCGTCGGCGCGGCCGCATCGCGCAGCAGCGGCAGGAATGCGCGCGTCGGGCGGATGATGCTGAAGTACTTCAATTCGAGTTCTTCGCGCCAGGCATCGTCGGTCGTGTCGGCGAAGGTCGATACGCGGCCCTGGCCGGCGTTGTTGACCAGCATGTCGGCACGGCCGAAACGTGCGGACACCGCTTGCGCGAATGCGGTCACATCGGCTTCGTCGAGCACGTCGCAGCGCGCGGCCAGCAGCTGTACGCCCGCGTACTTGTCGCGCAGCATCGCTTCGGCGCGTGCGAGGCGGTCGCCGTCGCGGCCGCATATGGCGACCGACGCGCCGGCCTGCAGGAACCGCTCGGCCGTCGCGAGGCCGATGCCGGACGAGCCGCCCGTCACCACCGCCACTTGCCCGGTCAGATCGATCTGGATCATCGGAGTCCTAAAGCTTTGAGAAACGTGTGCTCGTCATCCGAGCGGTAATTGAGCCGCCGCGACAATTCCGCCGCCGCGCGCTGCACCTTGTCGATCAGCCCGTCCGCGATCAGCGCCGCGTCGATCTCCGGACGCGGCACCGTCACCGTGATGCACGCGACGATCTTCTGCGTCTCGTTGCGCACCGGCGCCGTGACGACCGAGATCCCGCGCTCGAACGACGAATTGCTGACACCGTAGCCGCGCAGCGCATCCTCGCGGATCACGTCGTACAGCGCGTCGACCGTTTCCGGCGTCGCGCTCGTCATCCGGTTCAGCGCGCCTTCCGGATACAGCGCATGCAGCTCCTTCAGCGACAGGTCGCCCATCAGCACGTGGCCGTGCGTCGTCGCATGCGCGGGCAACCGAGTGCCGACGTTCACGCGGATCGAGCTGAACACCGGTGACTGACTCTGCGCCTTTGCGACGAACACCACGTCGCGGCCGTCGCGAATCACGATGTGCGTCGTGAAGCCGGTCGCGTCGCGCAGGCTCTCGATCACCGGCAGGCCGAGATCGGTCAGCTCCAGCGAGCTCAGGTATTCGAAGCCGAGCCGCAGCACGGCGATGCCGAGCTTGTAGTTGCGATCCTTGTCCGCACGCTCGAGAAAACCGAGCGATTCGAGCGTCTGCAGCAGACGGAACACCGTCGTGCGCGGAATGCCGAGCCGTTTCGACAGTTCGGGCGCGCCGAGCACGGGCTCGCGCGGCGAGAATTCGGCGAGAATCCGCAGCCCGCGTTCGAGGCCCGGTACGACATAGCTGGCTTCGGCCTTCGCGTTGTCGGATTCGTTTTGTTGCAGCGGTTCGCTCATGCCAGCCCCCGCTGTGGGTCGCACTGACGACAGAACGTATCGATCAGCGCGGAATAAACGGCCGGCGCTTCCACGTAGCCGGCATGCCCCGCCTGCGGAATCACCTGCAGCCCGACGTGCGCGGCCGCGGCGATCCGCTCGCACGCGGCGGGCGGCGTGATCGCGTCGTTCGCGCCGACGGCCACGGCCGTGCGGCCGCGAAAGCCGGCGAGATCGGCCGCGAGATCGGCGTTCGCGAGCAGATGCGTGGCCTGCGCGTAGCCGGCCGGCACGACGCGCGCCATGTTCCAGCGCACCCATGCCTTTGCCTCCTCGTTCGCGAAACCGGACAGCATGTTGCCGCTGCGCTGCTCGGCGAGCCCGGCCGGGCCGAGTTCCGCGAGCATCGCGAGCCGCGCGTCGCGGCGCGATTCGCGCGTGTCGGCTGGCGCGCTGCCGTAGCCGCCGGCGGGCGAAATCAGCAGCAGCCCGGCGATCCGCGCGGGCATCACGCGGACGAGACCGCCCGCGATGATCGCGCCGAGCGAATGACCGACCAGCACGCAGCGTTCGATGCCGAGTGCCTCGAGCCACGCGTTCAGCGATGCCGCGTAATCGGCGGCGGCCGGCGACGCGCCGTGCACGGGCGTCGACACGCCGTAACCGGGCGCATCCCACGCAAGCACGCGCCGCGATGCGCTCAGCGTGTCGAGCTGGCAGACCCACGATGCGGCGCCCGAGCCGATCCCGTGCAGCAGCACGACGGGCAGCGCGCGACCCGCATGCTGCGCGCCGGCCTTGCCTGCGCCCGCCTCGCGGTAGCCGATCGTGCCCGCCGCGCCGGCCGCGCAACGCTGCTCGGGAAACTGCCCGAGCAGCGCGGCGAACGCCGCGGTGCGGTCGAGTTCACGCTTGTCGATGACACTCATTGCTTCACCCGCCCCGTCTCAACGCTTGATCTTCGCGAGCGGCGAATCGGGCGGATACGTCGGCGTGATCGGCTTCGACGAACCGAGCATCACGCACATCAGCGCATCTTCCTCGCCGATGTTGATTTCCGTGCGATACACGCCCGGCGGCACCGAGATCAGGTCGCGCTCGCCGAGGATCGCTTCCCACGTCTCGCCGTCGCGCTCGCAGATCACCTTCATCTTGCCGCGCAGCACGAAGAAGATTTCCTCGACGTCGATATGGATGTGGCTCGGGCCGATGTTGCCGGCCGGGATGACCATCGTCGAGAACGTGAAGTTGCCTGCCGGCACCGTGTTGACGTCCTTCGCGACGCCCGTGCCGCCCGTGCCGACATAGCGCATCTGCGCGCGGCGGTACTTCGGGTCGTAGTCGGCCTGGAACTTCAGCGCGTCCCAGTCGTAGCGCCGCGTTTCGTAGCGCGCAACGCGCCCTTCCATCCAGTCGTTGAAGCTTGCGCCTTCCGGCTGGTCCCACGACTTGCGTTCGAGATCGGCGTCCGCCATCGTCCTCTCCTTCATTCCGAGTGAAAACTTCAAATCAGTTCATTACGAAGCCGCCGTTCACCGGCAGCAGTTGGCCCGTCACGAAGCGCGCGCCATCCGACAGCAGGAACAGCACGGGGCCCGTCACGTCCTCAGGCAGTTGTGTGCGCGTCAATGCGCGGCCCTGCAGGTAGAACGCGTGACGCTCGGCCGGTACGTACGCGGTCGCCTCGACTTCGGTCAGCCCCGGCGCGATCGCGTTGACCGTCACGCCATGCGCGCCGAACTCGCGTGCCAGCGCATGCGTCATCGCGATCACCGCGCCCTTGCTGGCGACGTACGCGAGCAGCTTCGGCGCGCCCCACAACGCGGTGTCCGACGCGAGGTTCACGATCGCGCCGCGACCCGACCGCGCGAGGTGCGGCAGCGCCGCATTGCTGACGAGCCACACGCCGCGCACATTCACGTTCATCACGGCGTCCCACGTCGACACGTCGAGCTCCGTCGACAATTTGCCGCCCGAGTTCGTGATCGCCGCGTTGTTGATCAGCGCGTCGAGGCCGCCGAGCGCCGCCGCGCCCTGCGCGACGAAGGCATCGATGCTCGCCGGGTCGGCCAGGTCGAGTGCGAAGAAATGCGCGGTGTGGCCGGCTTGCGTGAGCCGCGCGGCCAGCGCGCGGCCCTCTTCCGCCAGCACGTCGCCGAACGCGACTTGCGCGCCCGCTTCGACCAGCGCCGTCACGAACGCGGCGCCGAGGCCGCGCGCACCGCCCGTGACGAGCACGCGACGGCCGGGCAGCGCGATGACCGGAGCGAACTCAGCCATTCGCGGGCTCCGCGGCGGCGTGCGCCGCACGATGCGCGTCGAGCGCGGACAGATGCTCCTGCGCACGCTGGCGCAGCATCCGGCGCACGCGCGTGATGCCGACGTCGTGCTGGTACAGGTATTCGTGATCGCGTGCATGCGGCGCGAGGCTTTCGAGGACGTAGCGGTCCTGCTCGAGCACGTCCCAGTGCAGCCCTTCGAGGCGGTTGCGGTACATGAAGCGCCACACGTCGCGCTGCCAGCCGCCGACCTTGCGGGTACGCCAGAAATAGACCTGGCAGTGGTCGCCGTCGACCGGCGTCGCGAAGCCGATGATCCCGAAGTTGCCGCCCGGGCCGAACTTCTGCTTGTACGGAATCGCGAGGCGCATCCACAGGCAGCCCGTTTCGCCGAGCTCGACCCAGTCGAAGTTCACGTCGCGCTGGCCGATCTTCTCGAACATCAGGCCCGTGTCCGTCTTGCGCACGCGCATGTCGGCCTGCTTGTCGCCTTCGGCCATCGAATGCGACGTCGCGTGCAGATAGGCGCCGTGCATCGGGTCCATCACGTTGTCGATCGCGTACTGGTAATTGCACTTCCAGTTCGACACGCACAGGAAGTGCGCGTACTCGTCGGCGACCAGTTCTTCCGGCAGGTTCAGCGGCGCCGGCTCTCCGTGCGCTTCGTCGCCGAACCACAGGAAGATCGCGCCGGCCTTCTCTTCGACCGGATACGACTTCACGCACTTCGTGCCTTCGAGCGGACAGTTCGACACCGCCGGCACGCGGTTGACCGTGCCGCCGCCGTCGACTTCGATGCCGTGATACCAGCACGCGATGTTGCCGCCGAGGTTCCAGCCGAGCGACAGGCGCGCGCCGCGGTGCGGGCAGCGATCTTCCAGCGCGTGGACTTTTCCTTCGTGATCGCGCCACAGCACGATCTGCTCGGACAGGCGCGTGAGGCCGACGGGCGCGTTCGACACCTGCCAGCTTGGCGCGACGGGATACCAGTAGTTCTTGATGCCGCGGTCGAGATAGTCGCGGACCGGGTCGTGTTGGGTTTCGTGTTGATCGGGGGACGTCATCAGTGTGCTCCGGATGCGGTTGTCGGGGCGGCGCTCAGGCGCGCGGCGCGGTCGGTGCGTTCATTCCGCCAGCGAGGCCATTTCGGCGCGGAAACGCTCAGGCGTCCAAACCGTGCCGTCCGGCGCACGAAAGCCGATGCGGTTCAGGCCCGCGACGACCTCGTCCAGTTCGGTCGCGCCGCTCTCGAACACGCGTTCGAGCGCATCGCCGAGGTCGTTCTCGTACTGGGTCGGTGCGGCCTTGCGGTTCTGCCAGATCTGGTTCTCGACCTGGCCGGGGATCTCGATCTGCCCCTTGCCCGCGACGTTGTTCGGCTGCGGCGCCACCCACGGCTTCAGGAAGGGATTGAAGTTGACGGTCGCTTCTTTCATGTCATTCCACCTTGATCTGGATTTCTTCACCGGCGAGGCGCACCGCGTACTGCTTCAGCGCACGTCCGCCCGGCCCCTTCAGGCATGCGCCCGTCTTGATGTCGAACACGGCCTCGTGCAGCGGGCATTCGACCGTGCCTTCGTCGACGAACCCCTGCGTCAGCAGCGCGTACGCATGCGGGCATACGTTCTCGAGCGCATACACGTCGTCGCCGACGCGGTAGATCCCGATTTCCACGCCGTCGGTCCGCTTGAACTCGATCGGCGTGTCTTCCGACAGCGCGCCGGCGTGACCGGCGCAAATCCATTGTTCAGACATCTCACACCCTTCCTTCTGATCGACTCTCGGTTTGTTCCGATTTGTTCCATATTCGGAACGTCAGTTTATGGATGGTGATTATAGAAGCGACTTTCTGCGATCAAAATAAAAAGCTGCATGTCCTAGGGAAAACACCGACACCTCGCTCGACCGCCCCCTCCGCCTACCCTGCCGAATGTAATTTTTTGTTATTCGACGGGGATTTATCGGCTTTTTCAAGACATCACGCAGGATTGCCGGGCGTCTGCCCGGCGCTCATCCGTCCCGAAAAATTTATTTTTGATCGGGCGCACGCCGCCACTATACTCCATTCCATTAAAGGCACATTGTTCCTTATATGGAACACAAGAATGCCCACTCGGCGATGAACATGCGCGACGGCCGGCCGTCCCCGCGCAGGCCGTCACAACATGTATTCATCAGGTTGGAGAGTCAGGAGATCAAATGGTCAAGCATGCGGTAGCAGCAGCAGTCATCGGGATGGGCGCCGCGTCGGGCGCGTGGGCGCAGAGCAGCGTGGTGCTGTACGGCAGCCTGGATGCGGGCGTCGCGTACGTGAACAACGTCGGCGGCCACGCGAAGTGGGCGATGATCCAGGGCAATACGCAGCCCGACCGGTGGGGCCTGAAGGGCAAGGAAGATCTCGGCAACGGACTGTCGGCGATCTTCCAGCTGGAAAACGGCTTCTATACGAACAACGGGCAGTTCGCGACGGCGAACACGATCTGGAACCGCGCGGCGTTCGTCGGCCTCAGTGCCGAGCGCTACGGCACGCTGACGCTCGGCCGCCAGACGCCGCTGACGTTCGACTATCTCGATCCGCTCAGTACCGCGTATCTCGCGCTGAGCTGGTACGCGTTCCATCCGGGCAACATCGACGGGCTCGCCGCGACCGGCAACGTGCCGTACAACAATTCGATCAAGTACCGTTCGCCGACCTTCGCGGGTTTCTCGGCCGCGGCGACGCTCGCGCTCGGCAACACGACGAACTTCTCGACCGGCAAATCGGTCGGCGTCGCGCTGAACTATGCGAACGGGCCGTTCAAGGCGTCGGCCGTCTACTCGAACGAGCACGACCGCTCGATCCTGATCAGCCAGACGGGCATCACGTCGTTCCAGGGGCAAAACACCGCGAACGGTTATCTCGCCAGCAAGGTCGAGAACATCGGCGCAGGCGCGTCGTACCAGATCGGCGACTTCCTCGTACACGGCCTCTACACGCGCGTGAAGATGCAGTCGAACGGGTTTTCCGACACGTTCCAGAGCTACGACGCGGGCGTGAATTACCGCAGCAGCGCGTTCAACACGATCGCGGGCGGCGCGGCGACCACGACGCTGGCCGGCCGCCGCTGGACGCAGGTCGAACTCGGCGACATCTACGCGTTGTCGAAGCGCACGCAGTTGTATGCGAACGTGCTCTATGAACACGGTTCGGGCGGCGCGAAGGCCGCGTTCTTCACGGCCGGCGTGTCGAGCACCGCGAACCAGGTGATCGTGCTGACCGGCATTCATCACTCGTTCTGAGCGAACTCAGGCGCCGCGCCGGCGGTGCCCGAAAACGACAAGAGCGGCCCGCGGGCCGCTCTCTTCGTCTGCAATACCGCGCGCCGCGGCCGGCTCGATGCGCGAACGTCAGAACATCGCGACCTTGTGGCGCGCATGCGCGAACGTCGGGTCGCTTTCGAGCGGACGATAGTTCAGCCGTTGCGACAGGTCGACCGCCGCGCCGCACACGGCTTCGACGAGCCGCTCCTTCTCGCCGGCCTCGCCGATCTCCGAGCGCGGCACCGTCGCGGTGATCGCCGCGACGATCGAGCCCGAATGATCGCGCACGGGCGCCGTCACCGCGGAAATGCCGCTCTCGAACGCCGCCTCGCTGACCGCGTAGCCGAGCCGCGCGTAATGACGCACGCGCTCGTACAGCTCGTCGACGGTACCGGGCGTGCGCTCGGTGAACTGTTCGAGTTTCTTCTCCGGATAGAGCTGTCGCAGCGCATCGCGCGTCAGGTCGCCCATCAGCACGTGGCCGTGCACGGTCGCATGCGCGGGCAAGCGCGTGCCGACGTGCACCTTCACCGAACCGAACATCGACGCATTGCTTTGCGCCTTCGCGACGAACACCACGTCGCGCTGGTCGCGGATCAGGAGGTGCGTCGACAGGCCGGTCGAATCGCGCAGCCGTTCGAGCACGGGCGTACCGAGATCGGTCAGTTCGAGCGAATTCAGGTATTCGAAGCCGAGCCGCAGCACACCGACGCCGAGCCGGAAATAGCGGTCGCCGTTCACGCGTTCGAGAAAACCGAGCGCCTCGAGCGTCTGCAGCAGGCGGAACGTGGTCGTGCGCGGAATGCCGATGCGCTTGGACAGCTCGGGTGCGCCGAGCACGGGCTCGCGCGCGGAGAATTCGGCGAGGATCCGCAGCCCGCGTTCGAGCCCCGGCACCAGATAGGACGAAGCGCCGCCGCCCGACGACTCGTCGTCGCCAGGCGCCGCCGGCTCAGGTGCATCGCTCATCGTTGTCTTGACCATGTGGACATGGACGGAAGGAAATCAGTCACGAAACAGGTCATGGATCGCCGTGGAGATTCAGTCATGCTACCTCAGTGCGCGCGTGGGCTCGCACCGCTGCGCGGCGCCGCGATGCAGCACGCGCATCCACGCACCATGACGCGCCATTCAAGGTCGAGAGGATAGCAGCGTTGGACAGCGCGACGCCATGCGGAAATCGCCGGACGGCGGGAAGGCGGCCGCGCGACGCTGGCACGCGGCACGCGGTCGGGCAACGATGGCCGAAGCGTGAGCTTCGACGCCAGGCAGCCTACAGACGCGACAGATAGACGCGAATGGTCGTGCGGTCGTACGTAAAGCCGCCGGCCGGGTCCGGCTGCAGCACGCGTGCCAGATCGACCGGATGCAGCCATCCGGCGCCCAGCAGGCCGCCGTTGATCCCGCGAATCCGGGTGCCGCCGACGGCGATCGCGGCGTGAAAGACATTGGTGCCGCGCGCGAAGCCGACCGCGGTGCCCGCCGGAATGCTCGCGCGCCCGTCC
The DNA here is from genome assembly GCF_902832985.1 of Burkholderia sp. BCC0097. Lineage (NCBI taxonomy): Bacteria > Pseudomonadati > Pseudomonadota > Betaproteobacteria > Burkholderiales > Burkholderiaceae > Burkholderia > Burkholderia sp. BCC0097. Next base: position 819,311 of record NZ_CADFDM010000001.1, on the reverse strand, counting down.
CACTGATTGCCGGTCTCGAAGTTGAAGCGCGTCTTCCACAGCTGGCCGATCGTGTCGAGCAGCGTACCGGGCGCAATGATCGCATCTGCGCGCAGCAGATACCGGACATACGCCGCGGCGTCGTAGCAGACGCCGCCGGACACGTACTCGTCGATGTTCGCCATCCCGAACATCAGCGCCTGCGCGTGTTTTTGCCGTTCGGCGATGCCGGATTGGGCGACATGCCCGCCTAACTGGGTCAGTTGCACGGATAGCTCCTTTCAGGAATGCGGGACGTCATCGTCCCGCCGATGCGATAACGTAATATCTTATTACGATATGGCTCGGCATCTTCCAGGCGCGCTTCCGCCATACGGGGCTCGCACTTGCTCGGGAGGTCGCAAACCCGCGCGCAGGCTTCCGCTACGCGTGTCGGAGCCGGCGCGATGCTTCAGCATCGAACCGCACGGACGATTGGCGTGGCAAAACGGCCAGCGAAAAACCAGAAATGAGAAACAGTCGGGAAAGCACCGTCCGGCAACGGACGGCACGGAGGAAGACGATCCTCGGGCGGAGTCGCCGCGGCGGCGTCAGGCCGTCACGGCGTGGTCATATTCGGCGCGGGCAAGCTGGCCGGCGGCGTATGCCTCGGCTTCGCCGCGAAAGCCTTCGCGGCTGAACGCCACGACTTTCACGCCGACGCCGGTCGCCCGCTTCACCGTCAGCGCCCATTGCCATCCGCCGTCTTGCTCGAAGACGTGTAGCGAGGGTTCGAAGGAAGGGTCGAGTACGGTCACGCGTTGTGCTCCTGCCCCGTCGCGCGCTGCATCGGCTACGCATGGAGGCATGTCCAAAGGGTCGCGTCGGCCTGCCGACGCGTTTGTGCCATTCCTCAGTGTAGTCAATAATTGTTGCGACGCACCATCAGAGGTTTCACTCACCTATCGGAACCGGGGGGTCGATCGAATCTACCTGAAAGCCTTGCGGGACAAGCCTGAGCGCCCGGCCGGACAACGCGGCACCGGATTCGTGCGGCAACGTGCCGCACAGGCGACCGATTGCTTGCATTGGCCTTTCGTGAATCCCCGAAACGGGGCGCGATCTATCCGGCCGCCATCGACACGCGTCGAAAGGTCAGGTTGACGCGTTCGCCCTGCACGCCCGGCGCCTTCGGCACGCGGTGCTGCCATTCGACCTGCGTGCGCCCGCGCATCACGAGCAGGCTGCCATGCACGAGGCGGTACGCATGCGTGACGCCGGTCGCGCGATGGCGAAGATCGAACACGCGCATCGCGCCGAGACTCACCGACGCGATCACCGGCGCGTCGCCGAGTTCGGGTTCGTTGTCCGCGTGCCAGCCGAGGCTGTCCAGCCCGTTGCGATAGCGATTGAGCAGCACGCTGTTGAAACCCACGCCGCACGTCGCCTCGACCGCGTGCTTCAGCCCGAGCACGGCCGGAGTCCAGGGTTCGGGCACGTTGCGGATCCCCGAGTACACGTACACGGCATCGGGCTCGCCCTGCCACGCGGTGAGCCGCGGCAACGGAATGCGCCCGCGCGGCGTGCGGATCGTGTCCTGTCGCCACGCGACCTCGTCGATCAGCGCGGCCAGCGCGTGGTCCGCGGCGGGTGGCGCAAGCCAGTCCGGGTACCAGTCCACGTCGGGCGCGGGCGTATCAGCAAAGAGATCGGGCGTCGACATGTCGGCAGGAACGGGCAAGGAACGGAACAAACGAGGCATGTCTGCATACTAGCCAACGGCGCCGCGCCCCGCCATGCGCTGTCATTCCCCGCTGAAAGAAAGCCGCCGAGAAAACCGCCGTGCACCGCGATACGCGTTCATATTGCGTCACGGCCGCCTCCCTGCCATCCGTTAGCCGCGCGTCAGCCGGATCAGCGTGATCTCGGACGGCACGCCGAAGCGGTTCGGCGGCCCCCAGTAGCCGGTACCGCGGCTCGTATACAGCCACATGTCGCCGAAGCGGTTCAGTCCGCCGACCACCGGCTGCTGCAACCGCACGAACGGCGGCCACGGCAGGAACTGGCCGCCATGCGTGTGCCCCGACAACTGCACGGTAAAGCCCGCGCGGTTCGCCGCTTCCGCGCTGCGCGGCTGGTGCGCGAGCAGGATCTTCGTGCCGACGTCGCGCGGCGCACCGGCCAGCGCCTGCGCGGGGTCGCTGCGATGCGCGGGATCGAAGCCGCCCGCCGTGAAGTCGGTCACGCCCGCGAGCACCGCGCGTGCGCCGCCGCGCTCGATCAACACGTGCTCGTTCAGCAGTACCGTCAGCCCGATACGACGAAACTCGTCGATCCATGCATGCGCACCCGCGTAGTACTCGTGGTTGCCCGTCACGAGGAACGTGCCGTGCCGCGAGCGCATTTGGCCGAGCGGCGCGGTGTGTTCGCGCAGGCGCTTGACGGAACCGTCCACCACATCGCCCGTCACGACCACCAGGTCGGCGTCGAGCGCATTGACCGCGCGCACGATCCGTTCGATGTAGGGCCGCTTGATCGTCGGCCCGACGTGGATATCGGACAGTTGCACGATCGTCAGCCCGTCGAGTGCGGCCGGCAGCTCGGCGACCGGAATCGACACGCGCTTGACCGCCGCCGTACGGCGCGCGCCGACGAACCCGATCGCGGTCACGAGCACCGCGGCCACCAGCACGCCGAGCGCCGTGTCGGGCGCGGCGCCGGGCCATGCGCCGTCATGGCCGAGATGCCGCCACACGAGCACGCCGAGCAGCACGAAGTCGCGCAGGAGCGTCAGCACCAGCAGCGACGAGAAGAAGCCCATCACGAGCGCGCCGGCCCAGCCGACCAGCGTGGCCGCCCAGCCTTCGTCGAAGCGGCGCGAGAACATGCCGACCGGAATCAAGACGACGAAACTCGCCAGCACGAGCGCCGCGATCGTACGCGCGAGCGGCGACGCGAACGCATCGGGAATGATCCGCATCCCGACGTACAGATGGAACAGCACGCCGATTGCAATGAACCGGACAAAGAAACTTCGCATGAAACGTTCACCTTCGTTACACGACCGCCTCCGCGGCTCGCGGCGCACGGGCCGTGATGCCCCGGTGCCGCGCGTCGCGCCCTACGCACGATGGTACACAGATCCCGGCCGCGACGACGGGTCGCCGCCGACGGTGCAGCGCCGCGCGGCTTCGCGCGATAATCGGCCATCCTCCCGCCGCCACGTCCATGCGCTTCGATATCGTCGACCTCAAACTTTTCACGCACGTCGCGGAAGCGAACAGCCTGACACGCGGCGCCGAACGCGCGCATCTGTCGGTGCCGGCCGCCAGCACCCGCATCAAGCACCTCGAGGAGCAGGTCGGCGTGAAGCTGCTGAGCCGCACGAGCCAGGGCGTCACGCTGACCGCGCCGGGGCGACACGCTGCTCGCGCATGCGCGCCGCGTGCTGCGCCAGCTCGAGCAACTGACCGGCGACCTGCAGGAATATGCGTCGGGCGTGAAAGGCCACGTGCGCGTGTTCGCGAACACCACGGCGATGAGCGAGTTCCTGCCGGGCGTACTGCGTCACTATCTCGTCAACCATCCGGACGTGACGATCGACATGCAGGAGCGGCTGAGCCCCGACATCGTGCGCGCGGTGCAGGACGGCATGATCGACATCGGCATCGTCGCCGGCGACGTGTGCACCGACGGGCTGCAGGCGATGCCGTACCGGCGCGACCGTCTCGTGCTCGCGACCGCGCTCGGTCACCCGCTCGCCAGCCTGGCGTCGATGCCGTTCGTCGCGACGCTCGACCACGACTTCATCGGCCTGCCCGAGGCGAGTGCGATCCATACCTTCCTGAAGCGCGCGGCCGCCGACGTGCAGCGCACGCTGCGCTGGCGCATCCAGGTCAGCAACTTCGAAACCGCATGCCGGATGATCGAGGCGAACGTCGGCGTCGGCGTGCTGCCCGAAGGCACCGCGCGCCGCCATGCGAGGACGATGGCGCTGCGCCTCGTCGCGCTCGAGGACGACTGGGCCGAGCGCCAGTTGCAGATCTGCGTCGCCGATCTGGATGCGTTGCCGCGCTTCGCGCGCGATCTCGTCGGCCTGCTCGTCGAGGATGCGCGCGGTCAGGCGGACTGACCGGATTCGCATGCGTTCGAGCGGCAATCGACGGTTTGCGCGCCGATTGCCGCTGCGTCGGCCGGGCAAATTCCACTGCGCGCTTTCCGTCTGACGATCCTTGACAGTCCGTTAGCAACCCTACGCGAGCGGGTGCTGGCAGACTCGCGGCGGCCCGATCATCGCTGCCGACACGCACTGCCGGACCGTCCGGCATGAGCGACGGCGCGGCCCCGGCCAGCCACGACCCGTGCCGTAAACGCATGCCGGATCGCTGGCGATCCGCATCGGGCTGATTTATGATCGGCTCCGTATCCCGGAATCGTCGTCGCGGCCCGCCCGGTCGCGACGATTCGCATTGCGCCGCGCCCGGCATCCCACCCCAACGTCGAGCTCGTCACACCATGAGAAAAACAACGCCGCGCGTGCCCTTGCGCGTCGCCGCCGTGCTGGCGCCAGCCCTGCCGCTCACGGGCTGCGCATCGCGCGGCGCACCGTCCTACGTGCTGTTCGGCGCGTACTTCCCGCTGTGGCTCGTCAGCGCGATCGTCGGCGTCGTCGGCGCAATCATCGCGCATCGCGTGTTCGTCGCGACCGGCTGGGCCGCGACGGTGCCCTACCAGCTCGCCGTCTGCACCGCGATCGGGCTCGTGGTCGCCGTGATCGTCTGGCTCACCGGCACGGGGCCGTTCGCATGAAGGCCGCCGGCATCGCCCGCCCCTCCGTCAAAGGCCGCGTGATCGCGCTCGCGATCGTCGCGCTCGGCATCGCGGCGCTTGCGTACGCGTACCACCGCACGACGGCCTACCCGTCCACCGACGACGCGTCGATCGACGCGGACGTCGTGCACGTCGCGTCGCCGGTCGGCGGTCGCATCGTGCAGCTCGCCGTGCATGAAAACCAGCGCGTTGCGAAAGGCGACCTGCTGTACGTGATCGATCCCGTGCCGTACCGGCTGACCGTCGCGCAGGCGCAGGCCGACCTCGAACTCGCGCGCGCGTCGCTCGACACGCGCCGCCGCTCGCTGATCGGCGAGCGCTCGAATGCGTCGGTCGCCGCCGAGCAGGTCAAGCGCGCGACGCAGAACTACGAGCTCGCGACGCGCGACGTGAACCGGCTCGCGCCGCTCGCCGCGCAGGGCTACGTCAGCGCACAACAGTTCGACCAGGCGAAGGTGCGCCAGCGCGACGCGTCCGTGTCGCTCGCGCAGGCGCAGGAGCAACAGCGCGCGTCCGCGCAGACGATCGGCGACGACGCCGACGCGATCGCGACGCTGCATGCGCGCGAAGCCGCGCTGGCCCGCGCGCAGCATGCGCTCGACGATACGGTCGTGCGCGCGCCGCACAACGGGCTCGTGACGGGCCTGAGCGTGCTGCCCGGCGAAACCCTCGCGCCGAACCAGTCGATCTTCACGCTGATCGACGCGAGCGAATGGTTCGCGGTGGGCAATTTCCGCGAGACGTCGCTCAATCGCATCGCGGTCGGCGACTGCGCGACCGTCTACTCGATGATCGACCGCGACCGCCCGCTCACGGGCAAGGTCGTCGGCATCGGCGCCGGCATCGCGGACAGCGATCGCATCAACCTGCCGCGCTCGCTGCCGATCGTGCAGCGCTCGGTGAACTGGGTGCACGTCGCGCAGCGCTTCCCCGTGCGCGTGAAGCTCGACGAACCCGACGGCAAGCTCGTGCGTGTCGGCGCAAGCGCGATCGTCGAGGTCCGGCATGGCTCAGCCTGCCGCTGACGTTCGCGCGCCGGGCCCGCGCGAAGTCCTGCGGCTGCTCGCGCCGTTTCCGGGGCGCGCGGCGATCGCCGTGCGCGTCGCGCTGATCTGCGCGCTGACCGCGTTCGTGACGGCCGCGTACGGCACGCCCGAAGCCGCATTGTCCGCGTACGTCGTGTTCTTCATGATCCGCGCGGACCGCGTGACGAGCGTCGTGCTCGCGGCCGCGCTGCTGCTGATCGTCACGATCGTGATCGGGCTCGTGCTCGGCATCGCGATCTTCAGCATCGACTATTCGATCCTGCGGGTCGCGTGCATGGCCGTGCTGTCGGTCGCCCTCCTGTACCTGACTTCCGCGAGCAAGCTGCGCCCGGTGGGCGCGATCCTCGCGATGATCGTCGGCTTCGGGCTCGACCAGCTCGGCCTCGCACCGTTCGGCGAAGCCGCCACCCGCGCGCTGCTGTACATCTGGTTGACGATCGCGATCCCCGTCGGCGTGGCCATCGTCGTCAACCTGCTGATCGCGCCGTCACCGCGCAAGCTCGCGCACGCGCAGCTCGCGAAGCGGCTGCGGCTCGCCGCACGGCGACTGCGCGGCGACGACGACGCCCGCGCCGCGTTCGACGCGAGCCTGCGCGAAGGCGACAAGCAGCTCCTCACGTGGCTCAAGCTGTCGAAGCTCGAAGGCTCGTCGAGCGCCGCCGACTTCGCGGCGCTGCGGCAGGCCGTCGCGTCGAGCACCGCGCTGATGGTCGGCGTCGCGCTGGCCGATCGCGAGCCGGACGCGCGGCTGCCCGATGCGTTCGCCACGCCCATCGCCGCGACGCTCGACGACATGGCCGCCATTCTGGAGCGCGGCGGCTACCCGGTCGACGTGACGCTCGCGCTGCCGCCCGTCGACGCGCTGCCGCCACTCGCGCGCATCGCCGCGACCGATCTCCAGGCAGCGATCACGCATTTCGCGGAGCCGGGCGCGACGGCGCCGACGGCCGATGCAACGGCGGTGGCTTCGGCCGACGCAACGCCCGCCGCCGCTGCAGCCACGCCCGAAGCACCCGTCGCCGCGCCGGCACCGGTGCCACGCGGCGGCTTCTTCCTGCCCGACGCACGCACCAATCCCGACCACATCCGCTATGCGCTGAAGACGACCGCCGCGGCGATCTTCTGCTACCTGCTGTACTCGCAGCTCGACTGGTCGGGCATTCATACCTGCGTCGTCACCTGCTACATCGTGTCGCTCGGCTCGACGGCCGAAACGGTCGAAAAGCTCACGCTGCGGATCTTCGGCTGCATCATCGGCGCATTGCTCGGCACCGCCGCGCTCGTGTTCGTCGTGCCGGCGCTGTCGTCGGTCGGCCACCTGATGGCGCTGGTGTTCGCCGGCGCGTGGCTGTCCGCGTGGATCGCGTTCGGCTCGCCGCGCATCGCGTATGCGGGCTTCCAGGTCGCGTTCGCGTTTTTCCTGTGCGTGATCCAGGGCGCCGGCCCCGGCTTCGACCTGACGATCGCGCGCGACCGCACGATCGGCATCCTGCTCGGCAACGTCGTCGTGTATCTGGTGTTCACGCGCATCTGGCCGGTCAGCATCGGCAAGCAGATCGACGTCGCGTTCGCCGCGCTGCTCGACCAGTGGCGACGCATCGCGCAGATCGCGCAGCCGGCCGAACGGCGCGCATTGGCCGCCGAAGCGTTCGCCCGCCACGGCGCGATCTCGCAGGAGCTCGGCCTGGTCCATTACGAGCCGTCGTGGGTGCGGCCGGCCGCGACGTGGCTCGCCACCCGGCGGCGCGCGCTCGCGGAACTCGGCGCGATCGAAGGCCCGCTGTTCCTGCTCGCCGAACGCAGGCCGGGAGACGCGGCAATCGGCGCGCAACTCTCGCGCGTCACTGAACGGGGCGACGACGAAACAACACCCCGCACGCCCGCTCCGACGCCACCATCGAGCGCCGCCCGCACCGACCCCGCGCGCGATGCGCTGCTGAACCTGATCGACACGCGGCTCGCGCAGATCGCCGACGCCGCCCGTCAAGCCACACCGAAGGAGCCTGCCCCTCATGCGCCTACCTGAACCGCCGGCCGCCGCGATCGTCGCCACCGTGCTCGCGACCGCCGTCGCGCTGACAGGCTGCGCGACGTCGTCGATCGATCTGGCGCCGGAGGCGTCCGACCGCCCGTGGCAGCCGCAAACGTCCGCCGCGGGCGACATCGTGGCGGCGCCGCCGCGCGCATCCGCGCAAGGTGCGCATGACTACACGCTGCCTGCCTCGCCGGCACTCGCGTCGGTGTCGCCGCCGGCCGCGCTCGACGCCGCGCATGCGTACACGCTGCCCGAGCTGATCGATCTCGCCGAATCGGCCAATCCGCTGACCCGCATCGCATGGAACGACGCGCGCAACGCAGCGCTCGCGGTGGGCCTCGCCAAGTCCGCCTATCTCCCGCGCCTGTCGGCGACGGCGATGGGTGCGTACCAGGCGAACCACGGCTCGACGTCGACGATCCTCGGCGATTCATCCAGCAACACCACCGCGCACGGCACGATTTCGGCGCTGTCGCTGCAATGGCTGCTGTTCGATTTCGGCGGCCGCGCGGCGCGCGTCGAAGCGGCCGAACAGGCATCGATCGCGTCGAACGTCGCGTTCACGGCCGTGCACCAGCAGGTGATTCACGACGTCACGGTCTCGTACTACCGCTACGAAGCCGCCCGCTCGCGCGCGCTCAGCGCGCAACAGGGGCTCACGAACGCGGATGCGATCCTCGCGGCGTCCCGCGCACGGCTCAAGCACGGCGTCGGCACGGTCGTCGAGCTCGCGCAGGCGACGCAGAACCGCGCGCAGGCGAACCTCGCGCTCGTGCAGGCGAACGGCGCCGAGAGCGACAGTTACCTCGCCCTCGTCTCCGCGCTGGGCATCTCGCCGCTGTCAAAGCCGACCATCGCCGCGCTGCCGAAGCGGCCGCTGCCGCCCGCGCTCGGTTCGTCGGTCGACGCGATCGTGTCGGACGCGATCGCGCGCCGCCCCGACCTGCAGGGCGCGTTCGCGGTCGAAAAAGCCAACCGCGCGAAGATCAAGGCGGCTCAAGCCGCGTTCATGCCGAAGATCTTCCTGTCCGCGTCGACGTCGTATGCGAGCGGCGGCACGTCCATTTCCGCGCTGCCGGCGATCGGCGACCAGGCGCCGACCGTCAACCTGAACGGCAGCCGCTACGGCGGCGGCGTGTTCCTCGGCGTGACGATCCCGCTGTACGACGGCGGCCTGCGCTCGGCCGTGCTGATGCAGGCACGCAACGACGCGGAAAGCGCATCCGCGCGCCTCACGCGGACCAAGGAGGAAGCGGTGCGCCAAGTCGTCGCCGCGCAGAACGCGGTGCAGACGAGCCTCGCGTCGCACGACGCCGCGAAGGCGCTCGTCGATGCCGCGCAAACGAGCTACGACGCGGCGCTGATCGCGTACCGGAACGGCGTCGGCTCGGTCACCGACGCGACGATCGCGCAAAGCCAGTTGCTCGCCGCGCGCAACGCGGAGGTCGACAGCTATGCCGGCGCATTGTCGGCCGCCGCCGCGCTCGCGCTCGCGACCGGGACGATCGGCTCGGCGCAGTAGCGCCGGCCGCAAGGCGGTTGACGCAGGCGCGCGCCGCCCACTAGAATGCCGCCCATTCTTCCTTCAGGAACCATCGTGGACAGTTGCAGCACTCCGTTGCGTGCGCCGCTTGCCGCCTGAACGCCTGTCCGCCGCAGTTCTCCTGCCCCGGCTCGCGTTCCGCGAGCCGCACGCTCACCCGTTTCACACTGAATGACGCATTCGCGCGGTACAGTACCGCGCGATGACGGCTAGCGCCGCGTCGCCTTCGGCCTTGCGCCGCGGCGGCGCGTGCCGGCATGCGCTTCTTGCACGGCAGGACAACCATGACTTTCGATTTCGCACTTCGCCTTTTCACCGCGTTCGCCTGCGGCGTCGCCATCGGCCTCGAGCGCCAGATGCGCCAGCGCACGGCCGGCCTGCGCACCATCACGCTCGTCGCGAGCGGCGCGTGCCTGTTCGTCACGCTCGGCGTGCTGACCGGCAACGGCGTCGCGGGCGTCACGCAGATCGCCGCGTATGTCGTGTCGGGTGTCGGCTTTCTCGGCGGCGGCGTGATCATGCGCGACAAGGGCTCGATCCAGGGCATCAACACGGCCGCGACGCTGTGGTGCTCGGCCGCCGTCGGCGTACTGGCCGGCTCCGGCCACTACGTGCCCGCGCTCGCCGGTACCGGCGTCGTGCTGCTCACCAATACGGTGCTGCGCGGCGTCAGCCAGGCCATCAACGCGACGCCCGTCTCCAATGCCGATCTCGTGCGCGAATACCAGATCACCGTGATCTGCCTTGCCGCCGACGAAGTGCACATCCGCACGCTGCTGTCGAACGCGATGTATGCGAAGCCGCTGTCGTTCCAGAGCCTCACGAGCGAGGACGTGCCCGACCAGCCGGACCGGCTGAAGGTCACCGCGACGTTGAAGCTGCATCCGAAGGATCAGCAGAAGCTCGAGCAGATCGCGAGCCGGATGAGCATGGAGAAAAGCATTTCCAGCGTGAGCTGGACCGCGAAGGAAGCGGAGCCGATGATGGAGTGAGCCGCGTGGCGGCCGCCGCCTCCGGCGCCGCCGTCGCGTCAAGGTGTTTCGATGAGCCCCGCCGAGATCGCCTTGACGACCGCCTGCACCTTGTTGGTCGCGCCGAGCTTCTCGAGGATGTTGTTCACGTGGAAGTTGACCGTCCGCTCCGAGATGCTGAGGATCTGGCCGATTTCGCACGCGGTCTTGCCCTCGGCCGTCCAGCACAGCACCTCGCGCTCGCGCGCGGTCAGCGTGACGCCCGCCGCCGGCGACAGCTTCGGCACCATGAAGCGGCTCATCAGCGAATGCGACAGGTTCGCGAGCCAGTTGGTCTGCAGCGTCAGCATGTTGATCTCGGCCGGCGTCAGCCGGTCGGCATGGCGGGCGATGCTCAGCAGGCCGAACGCGCCGCGCGCCGCCCAGCTCGATTGCGCGACGCCCACCGACAGCCCGAAATCGCGCGCGTCCTGCCACAGCGGGCACGGGTCGATCCGGTCGACGTCCGGCCAGACGATCATGTTGGTGCTGAGCGCGCCGTCGCGAACCGTCGAGTCGATCTCGATGTAGTTCTGCGCCTGATAGTGCGCCATCCAGCCGTCCGGATAGGTATTGAAGATCGCGACCGCGGGCTTCGAAACGGGCAGCGGTACGCGAATGCCGTAACAGCAGTATTCGAATCCGAGCCGCTTGGAATAGGCGGCGATCCGCTGGAAGAGCTGCTGCTCGTCTTCCGCGGCGCTGAATTGTTGGTAGGCATCCTGCCAGCGCAGTTCCATTCGTTCTCCGACAACGTCACGCTGTCATACTTGTCAGGTTCCAGCACCCGTTCGAGGCTGATACATTCCGCGCATGACTTCACCCTTGCTGCACCCTGTCCCCGGCCCGTCCCCGGACGGCTACGTACGCCTGTCAGAAGGCGCACTGGCCGCACTCGCGCTCGACCATGTCGCGAGCGGCCTCGATCCGTCGCTGCTGGCCGAACTGCGCGACAACGCGATCGACGCCCGCCTCGCCGGCTATACCGAATGGCATCGCCCGCCCGGTGCCGGCGTCGCCTACGTGACGGTCGGCTGGGACTGGTACCTCGAACGCGCGACGGGCACGTTCGTGATCGCGGGCGGCGACGTCCGCAGCAACGTGATGGCCATCGACGCCAAGGGCGCCGACATCGGCATGTTCCGCACGGCCGCCGCGCTCGCCGCGCGACTCGCCGCGATCGACTGGCCTGCCGCGGTCGCGTCGGCCCTGCTCGGGCACAACGACGCCTATCATGCCGGCCCCACGCTCCAGTGACAACCGGCCGCGCATTCTTCCGACGATTTTGCCAGACTGGCGCTCTTTATAAATAAAAGCCGCCCGGTTTTCAATCCCGTCGATCAAGAAACCGTTACCACGTCCCGAACGGCGTCTTTACGTCGCCACCCTGTAAGAGTTACCAGTTACAGGCTCCTCGTGCCGCGCGCTGTAATGCACGCATATAAAAGCACAGATCCGAGGACATCCATGCAGACCTTCGTTCACGAGGAAGGGCGGTTGCCACACGAACTCGCGGCGGATCTCGGGCGCTATCGGCGCCGTGTGTTCGTCGAACAGCTCGGTTGGGCGCTCCCGTCGGCGAACGAAAGTTTCGAGCGTGACCAGTTCGATCGCGACGATACCGTCTACGTGTTCGCGCGAAACGCCGACGGCGACATGTGCGGATGTGCGCGCCTGCTGCCGACGACGCGCCCGTATCTGCTGAAGTCGCTGTTCGCCGACCTGGTCGCCGAGGACATGCCGCTGCCGCAATCGGCCGCCGTCTGGGAGTTGTCCCGATTCGCGGCGACCGACGACGAAGGCGGCTCCGGCAACGCGGAGTGGGCCGTGCGTCCGATGCTCGCGGCCGTCGTCGAGTGCGCGGCGCAGCTCGGCGCGCGGCAGCTGATCGGCGTGACGTTCGCGAGCATGGAGCGGCTGTTCCGCCGGATCGGCATACACGCGCACCGCGCAGGCCCGCCGAAGCAGGTAGATGGGCGTCTGGTGGTCGCGTGCTGGATCGACATCGATCCGCAAACGTTTGCTGCGCTAGGAATAGAGCCGGGGCAGACTACCCGGCAAGCTATCGCCGCCTGAGCTGGAACGCGCGTTCCATCCGGGCGGCATCGTAACGAAGGAGAACCAACGTGGATCAGTCTCAGGTCTTTCGCGCGATGATGCCCGGGTTGACGAGCGCCGGCGGCGCCCGCATCGCGGTCGCGTATCCGTCGTTTCCCAGGCCGTTGCCGCTCGTGCGGCTCGACCGCCGCGGGCTCGTGTTTCGTGCCGTCGGCGCCGCGCCGCTCGTGTGCGGGCTGCCGCGCCCGGCAACGCTGCTGGTCGCGGACGAGCCGCTGTGCTCGCTGCGCCTCGTGATCCGCGACATCGCGCCGGCCGGGGGCGGCCGCCACGACCTGACGATGCAGCCGTCCGGCGCCGCCGGCGACGAATTGCTATGGCACGCATTGCGCGACCGCGAGCCGTACCGCCAGATTCGGCACCCGCTCGCGCCGGTCGCCCTGCCCGTCGCCACCGGCGGCGAACCGCATGCGGCGGCGGCCGAAACCGCGGCGCGCCCGTCGCGCAGCGCGGCCTTCCGCCTGCCCAGCCATAGCGACGCGCTGTTCTTCGCGGACTGGCTCGAATATCACTTCGACGAATTGCGGGCGCTGTCGCAACAGCACGGGCCGCAACTGCAGCTTAATCAGCTCGAACGGCAGGTTGACGATGACGAGGTCGGCGTGCGTTTCGTCTACGACATCGACGGGCATGCGACGCGGCACGCATTGACCGACTGCGCGCGCGAGGCATGCGCGTGGATCGAGACGGAGATGCGCAGCAAATACGCGCTGCCCGTCGCGCAGGAGCGGTTCGGCGCGGTTGCGGCGCACGCACGGGCCGCCGGCATGTGAATGAGGCCGTGCCGTGCGCCGCCACAAGGCGGTCTGCGCGGCGGCAAGTTGCGCGGATGCAACGAGGGCTTGCAAACGTCCGGGTTTTCCCTTAAATTTACGTCTGTCTCCTCCATGTCTCCAAACATGGATTCAGCCCGCTCACAGTAGCGGGCTTTTTTATTGCCCAAATGATTTACGGGGCCACATCACCCTCCCCGTCCGGCTAGCCTGCTGGACGCATACCAGTCGGTCGCAGCCAGTAGTGGTGTATCGCAAATATCAGCGCGACCGCGACGACAAGCGCCAGCAGCAGGTACAGCCAGCCCTTCCTGGTCGTCGGCAGGTCCGTCAGGGCACCGACGTCGCCCGTCAGCGCCGCCAACGCGACCATCGCCAGGCCGGCCAGCACCAACGTCCCCTTTGCCACCCATCCGAACGCGGCCTCCAGCCCGGCTGCCCATCGCGACTGGCGGTAAGGTCCGGCAACCGGCCGGCGCAGATCGGGCTTACCCATTCGTCAGTTCCCTACCGGCATGCGCGTGCCCGCACGTCGTGCGGCAAGCGCCGCCGAACGCATGAATGCGAAGGTCTTGCCGATGGGTAGCCGCTGTGATGCGGAGTGCGCACACTGGATCGAAATGCGTCATGTTTTTCTTTCGCGAGACAAGGCTCGACACAATTCGATTCGTTTGGCCGGGCCGAATCGATATCGTTCGATACGGCCAGTATCGCCCGAAACACGATCCGCTCGCCTCGCCCAATCGCGATCGACCGGCTTATCATTGATCGGCCCGCCACTTCCCGTCGAGGTCATCTTGCACGCCCATCTGCGCATTGCCCGCCCGGTCAACAACCTCGCCCGCACCGAACGCATGTATCGCGACGCCCTCGATCTGTCGGTACTGGCGCGCTTCGACGATCACGACGGCTTTTCCGGCGTGATGCTCGGACGCGAAGACCTCGACTATCACTTCGAGTTCACGCACTGCCCTGACCATCCGATCGCACCGTCACCGACGCCCGAGGACCTGATCGTGTTCTACCTGCCCGATCGGCCGGAATGGGAAGCCGCCTGCGAGCGTGCGACCGTACATGGCTTCATGCCGGTGACGTCGTTCAATCCGTACTGGGAAATATCAGGTCAGACCTTCGAGGATGCCGACGGTTACCGGATCGTTTTGCAGAATGGCACGTGGCGCTGATGGGCAGACGTGCGTGAGGCGTTACACGCCGGGGTGGCTGCCGCCGGCGGTAGCACATCCGCACTCGCCGGTCGCCAACGATGCAGCGTCAGGTTTTCGATATCGATTCGATGGCGTGATCGTTACGGGAGTACGGAAGGACGAATGCCACGCCCAACGCAGTTGACGTCACAAGCGCGGCACTGGAACGCATGAGGGGAAGGAAATCGCGATCGTCGCGTGTACCGGCGACGATCGGAACAACAGATGACGAGAAACAGGCGCTAGCGCCGCCCGCTCGGGTTACTCGTTTTCTTCGAAGTAATGCCCGAACTTCGTCTGCTTCGTGCGGATATACCGTTCGTTTTCCTCACGCACGGGCACCGCGAGCGCCACGCGTTCGCAGACAGGAATGCCATGCTTCACAAGCGTATCGAACTTCTTCGGATTGTTGCTCATCAGCCGCACCGACGTCACGCCAAGGATGCGCAGGATCGCAGCAGCCGAGTCGTATTCGCGGGCGTCGTCGGGCAAGCCGAGATCGAGGTTCGCCTCCACGGTGTCACGCCCCTGCTCCTGCAGCGCGTATGCGCGGATCTTGTTGCTCAGGCCGATGCCGCGGCCTTCATGGCCGCGCAGATACAGCAGCACGCCGCGGTCTTCGGCCGCGATGTAACGCAACGCGAGATCGAGTTGCTCGCCGCAATCGCAGCGGTACGAGCCGAACACGTCACCGGTCAGGCATTCGGAATGCAGCCGGGTCAGCACGGACTGTTCGCCCGTCACGTCGCCCATCACGAGCGCGAGATGTTCGGCATCGCTGCCCGATACGCGAAACGCGTATGACGTGAACGTACCGTAGCGCGTGGGCAGCGACGCCGTGGCGACGAGCGTCACGCACTCGTCGGCCTGGCCATTGCCCGGCGTGGGCAAACCTGAATCTTTCATAAGTAATTGATTTGGTGAAGTTTCTTTGGTCCGCCGCGTAAGTTGTCGCGTAAGTACAACAAAACAGACCGTCACTAAGCGCAGTTTACCGCACTGCCACTTTCTTGATACTTCACCGCCCCAGCCGCCGTAAGATGTCGTGTGCGACCTCACGAACCTCTTCCGGACTGGCATGTACCGCGGGCTCCGCCGGGTCCGCGCGCCCTGCTTTATGACGTCCGCTGCAAGGTCAATTAGGGCCTGTCTAATCGCCGGATGTACCGGCGCGTTCAGTACGCTAGGAGCACGCCTAGCAAGCTGGGTCGCAATGGCTAGGTCGCGTTGGAGGATGGAAACAACCTGTGCCACCAGCTCTGGGCGTTCGCGCGTGCCGCGCTTGATCTGCTCAAAGGGGATCGGCGTCAGAGCGATGGGGTCGAGCGCGTCAGGTATTGAGGCTTCATATACCCAAAAGTTTACTTTGGCGACGTAGCAGACTTCGCTGTCATCCTGAATTTGGTTCGTGACAAGGAGTTACCGTACGGTCGCCTCCTTTGTGCCCTACCGTGGCCTGCGGCTATATGAGGCTTTGTGCTACCTCCACCATTTCGCGCTAGACTCCGAGAGTTGCGGGTAGCGCCGTGCCTCGACTTGGAGCGTGGAAAGTGACCATAAATAAATATTGGAAAGATGAATTCAACGAGTACGACTATGATGATTTTAAATCGTCTCAAGTTGAGTGGGAGAGGCAGCGACAGCAAAACTCCGTTGTCGGATGGATCTACATCGGGGTTGACCTTGAACGTCCCGGCAGAGCCAAAATTGGGCTAACCACTGGCGAACTTGGAACAAGAGCGAGTAGCCCTCAAAATCCATTTTACACCCTATTTTACGCCTTCAAAATTAAAGAGGGCGTTAGCGCAACGAAGATTCATGAAATTGAAGATGCGGCCAAACAGATGCTTTGGCAGCGTTACCAACGAATAGTCCACATCGAGTCCGGCCAATTGTCCGAATGGTTTTATGTTGACCCATATGAATTAAGAGAATTACTGCGCAGCTTCCTTTACGAAAATTATTCCATGTACATGTATTGCTATCACTGTAGCGAGCGCGACATTGGGGTTATCGAATCTTGGGAGAACAATCGCCTGATTAACGGGGGAGATAGAATTCCATATCAGCCTATGGACTTGAGCAGCCCTCCCGTTTCGTCTGAGTGCCTTACCCCGCCCGGATGCGGTGCAGATTGTAACTGCTGGTCGTAGCAAGCAAAGCACAAACAACAACACAAACAAGAAATCAAAAATAACGGGGAACCTATGAGACTAAAACTTGCTACTGCAACACTGCCGTTTCTGTTTGGCTGCGCCACACAGCAAGCATTGATGACGGAAACTACGTCGGGTTATCCAGAAACGACCTTCGAAGGTACAACGCTTGCGGATGTACAAAATCTGTTGATTGCCCGATGCTCCACGGTCGGTGGGATGGTCACTGAAACAAATCCGAACATGGTTGTTTGCAGCAGGACGCTAGAAGGTCAGCAAGCCGTCTTTGCTCAATTGCTCCTAGGCAATTCGTACAGCACTACGCCCGTAGACAGAATTCGATTTGTACTCGATTCAAACGGCTCAGACGTTCACGTGACGGCGTATGAGTGGGTAGAAACAACGATGCCGTTCGGGCAAGTCAACCGTGCGGAAATGAAATCGAACAACTCCCGTAACGCGCTACAGGGTGGTTTGGATCGACTCACCCGTGAATACGGATACACGCACCCTAAAAAACCCATTCCGGTCGCTGTTGGTCAAACATTGCCGGTAACAGCAAAAATCTGCACCTCGTATAATGAAGCGGGACCCGGCAATATCGTGAAGCACTATACCAAAGGCGAATCGCTCACGATCTTCGAACGCTCTACTATCTATCTCCGCGTGTCGGCTAATGGCGCACCGCAAGAATGGGTCGTAGACGGCGCATGTACTCGCTGATAGCCCAATCTACAAACTGACCGGCTGAAAGCCCCGCCCTCTATATTGGAGCGCGGGCCTTTCTATTTTACAGCCCTGAGTGCACTTGCTCCACGCAGATGCAAATGCGGCAGGGATTTTGCATTATACGCCCTGCCTCCGATCAAACAAGTAAGGGTTATTTTTTCAGCCCTTTTCAGGCACTCCAACGGGTTCGCGTGGTGCGACGAAAAGATTGTTCGCCATAAAAAATCAATGAATTCTTCAGCCCCATATTAACAAGACTCGAGCGAACAATCCGAGCAGCATAGGTAAACTTTTTGCAGGTTGTGCCAGCCAACACCCCGAAATTAGCCGCACGCAACCCAATTTGATCGAACAGGGTAGGAAAAATTAATTCGATGGGCGACCGGAAATTAAATTCGACCAATGAATATCTTGAGTCAGCGAACGTGCGGGACCGTAACCATCCGGCGAGAAGACAGCACAAAATTGTTCTCTGACTAGGCACCGTTCGGGGGACCGAACAATAACC
Organism: Burkholderia sp. BCC0097; assembly: GCF_902832985.1. NCBI lineage: Bacteria > Pseudomonadati > Pseudomonadota > Betaproteobacteria > Burkholderiales > Burkholderiaceae > Burkholderia > Burkholderia sp. BCC0097. The sequence continues at coordinate 801,400 of NZ_CADFDM010000001.1, read as the reverse complement.
ACTTGGGGCGGTGCTAAAAACTAACGGGCGTACTTGGTAGCTACAAACGTCCCGGCGGCGATAGGAATGCAGATTTCGTATGTTCAACGAGATTGAGTAACACATGACGGTTCAGAGTTCATGTTAAGTCTCAGCGGTTGGCCCGGGCCTGTGTTGAGTGAGGCCGGTAGCGGTATCCTTGTGTTAGGGTAACTCTCACTAAGTCATAGCGTGGACACTTACGGCTATGATTCCGGCGGGACCCATACTATGGCAGACATGTTTAATCGCATGAGTATATGCTGTAAGTGGGAAGCCTGGATGAACTCCTAAGGGAAGGTTTTTTAGACTGTCCCTTGGGATAGGTTCGTCCGGACTTCCCACCTACAGCAGAATATAACCCGCATCTTTCTATATCCTGTTTTTCTTTATAAATACTGAAGGCGGTTTCGTGACCGCGCAGCGGGCGCGAGCTACGGACACAAGCGCGTAGCGCGCAGGTCCGATTGCCTGAAAGGAAAATTGTTCAGCCAATCCGAATAATCAGGAAATACCTATGACCCCCGTGGAAATCTACCCCGGTGGCTGGTAAGCCGGCTCTCAACGTCGATCTGTTGCAGTGCCTAGAGGCTCTTTATGCCGTCCACGCCGTTAAATGGCAATGGGTGCGCGGCCACCACGGCCATGCAGAGAACGAACGTGCCGACAGACTCGCCGCAAGTGCTATGCAGCCGTACATTAATTAAACCCCGCTCGGAGCGATCCAGCGGGGTTTTTCTTTGTTTACTCCCGATTATTTAGACTTTTGCGATATACGCAACTTCATTCTTCAAATGACGCAACTAATTTCCGACGATCAACACTCAATTTAAGAACAGGAAAAGTAAATAGATTTTTCAAGAACAATCCAACAAGGAAATTCACCATGCTTCAAGAAAGAAAATTGGCGCGAATCATCGTTGAGGTGCCGGCAGAAATGCACGCATCGATTAAAGAGCTCGCAGCGGAACGCGATACGAGCATTGTTCGCCTGACACGTGCAGCACTGCGCCGGGAATTGGCTGAATCTGAAAAACGGGATCAACAATGATGAAACAAATTCGCCAACACCCTGCGGGCAATCTGGCGCTGTCCGCAGTAATCGCGACTGCCCTGCTCGCCGCAATTATTAGTGTTCTGCCGAAACTAGCATAGCGCACACCCAGATTTACAGATTTCCCAAATATTTTTGGAGAGAGTACATTATGAGCAATGGTCTAATGAATTTCGACCAGACGCAGACCGTCACCATGTCATCACGCGAAATCGCGGACTTGGTTGGATCACGACACGACAACGTGCGCGTAGCTATCGAGCGCCTAACCGAACGGGGCGTAATTGCTTTACCTGCAATGCAGGAAAAGGCAACCAGGGGCCGTCCCTCTGTTGAATATGTGTTTCGCGGCGAGCAAGGCAAGCGCGACAGTATCGTGGTGGTCGCGCAGCTATCGCCTGAATTTACGGCGCGTCTCGTTGACCGCTGGCAGGAGTTGGAGACTCAGGCGGCAAAATCTACTTTCCAGATTCCGCAAACACTTGGGGAAGCGCTTCGATTGGCCGCAGACTTGGAGGAACAGCGCGCAGCGCTCGAAAACGAGAATCAAGAACAAGCCAAGGTGATCGAGTATCACAAACCGGATGTGCAGTTTGCGGAAGCTATGCGGGCGTCAGATGACCTGCTGACCTTTGACGAAGTTGCAAAAACGCTATCAAAGATCAAGCCCATTGGACATATCAACTTGCGCCGCGCCCTGAAGGATTGCGAAATTCTTCGCAAGGATAGCGGCTTGCCAATGCAGAAATACGTAAATAACGGGTTGCTTGCGGTCGTGCAATCAACGTGGACTACCCCAGATGGCGAAGTAAAAATTAATCGCAAGGTTATGGCGACGGGTTCGGGAATGCAGGCGCTGACGACGTGGTACTCGAAGTATATCGAAACCCTGCCGCGCCCCCTTAGGAAATTTGTTTAATCGTCAAAGTAGCGCAATGAGGAATGCGTCTCCATACTCAAAAATCCCTCACAAACACTTATGACGACCCCGAGATATGAGAAGACAGCCGCTCCACTTTTTGGGGCGGCTGCTCACTTATTAGAGTGATGCAGGACCGCCCCACAGCACCCGCGCCACCTCAAACAGCTTTTCGCCGCGATTCGCAATAGCAACCTCGTCCCACTGCTGGAGTTGCATCAACTCGCGATTGAGTTGTAGATTCGAATGCTCGAACAATGCTTGACGCTTTTCTGCATAGGCACTGTTCTGTAGTGATCGATTTACACCGTAATGAACCAAAGTGAGATTACCCAACTGCGGCACCGCCCGCTCACGGGCAAGAATGGCCGTAGAACGCTTGTCAAGATTGTCCGGCACGAACTGGAGAATTCGCGCTTCATGCACGTCATTGGTCGAGACGCTTGTGCCATCGGGCAGCGGCCAATAGCTGGACCAACTCTGCGGCAGAATATGATCGATATCTAGCGTATCTAGTGCTAGCGGTACCCGTTCCTCGCTACGCTCAGAGCGCAGCGCTGTTTCCAACCGATGAAAGAGCGACCGAAGCTTAGCGGCATCCAATCGCCCGGGATACGCGTCGCCCTCCAACCAATGACGGCGAAATTCCTCGTCGCGCGGCCACCTTGACGCCTCTCCGCTCGGCTCGGCCAACGCCGCACGAAATGCAGCAACCCCCAATTGACCGGCCTGAAGCTTCTTCAATTGCTGAGCGAACACCTTGTTGTAACTTTTTCGGGTCAACCCGCAGATGGCACGACGGACTAGATACGATTCGATGCATTCATAGAACTCCCGCTGCTCGTCCACCGACAGCGCCGAAGCCGCCACTCTCAGTGCCAGAGCGTGGGTTGGCGAAGCATCCCAGACCCCAATCCGTCGCCCAAACACACCGATAGGAGTATCACCCGTCCCGGTAACCAAGGCGCGATAGTGCTCTGCATGCTTGTTTAGCATGTCCAGTTGTGCCGAAGCCCCACGCAGCTCTGGTGAACCGTCCACGAAGCGACGATATCCCGTGTAAAGGCGTCCAATGTCGATCTCATCGCCCGTCTCAGCCTGGACGGCTGTTTGTACGAACCACTCCAACCGAGGGCGGTTTAATCGGCCACGTGATTGCGGCTCGGACCACAAAGGCGATTCAAACTGGCACCAGAGATTCGCATAGAGGTCATCTGCGTTTCCTCCTGCCCGCATGAAGATGAAATTACGAATAAGGTCTGTCGCATGCAGTTCAGCACCGTGCCCGTTGAGTGTCTCAAAGATCACTTGAGCGTCGTCCTCTTCGCCTAACGAGATGCATACGATGGACAGATCGGTCAGAACAGCAGTGGCCAACGCAACGGCAATATCTGCGGGCTTTGCTTCTGATTGTTCCCGCGCCCAGTCGGTCATAGCACTGAGAAAGAAGACAATGGCCTCCAGTGCCGGCGGGTGATCGACACCAATCTTTCGGAGACTGCCTGACTGAGTGAAGCTACTGGGAAAGCGCTCGCGCAACTGTACCAACGACTCGGCAGTCATCGCCTGAACATATTGATCGCGGTCGCGAAAAGTCGGCCACAGCTTAAAGACTTCAACCTCCCGATCCTCCATTGTTTCGGGATTGGAGTTATGCAAGCATCCTTCAACGATTGGCAGGAAGGTGAGTTGGTCCCATTCGCGCAAGGCATGCACCAGCGCAGCTAGTACATATTGCATCGTGGTTAGACGCTGCTGCCCATCGATGATGTGATGACGCTCTACGCCAACCAGACCTGTTTTTTCTGTGGCTCCAGTACAACCGCCCCCATGAAGTGCGGAACAACCTTGTCGCCAGCTAGACGCGCTTCAGCCTTATCACGAATGTCTTCCCATAACCTTCCCCATTGGTCTTCGCGGTTCCACACATAGGGTCGTTGGTAGAACGGAACCCGGTACTGGCGTCTGTCTTGGTAAATTTGCTGAATGCTAAAGGTACGTGAGTCCATTGCGGAGTCCAGTCAACGATTGATATATGAGCAGCGGCATTCGCCCCTGTCGATACAGGGGCACTCCACGATTCCAATAGGCAGCAGGAAAGGAATGAAGGGATCGCCTCGCGACATGGATGGCCTACTGCCACGAACCTATGCCAGCGTCGTTGCCTTCGCCGCCTTCCTTGCCATCCGCGCCGTAGCTGGACACGTCAATCTCTCCGTGCGCGCCCGGATTCAGATACTTGTAGGAATTGCCCCACGGATCGTTCGGCAGGCGCTCGATGTAGCCCCCGTCCTTCCAGTTGTTCGGGACGGGGTCAATGGTCGGCTTATGAACCAGTGCGGCGAGTCCCTGCTCTTGCGACGGATAACGTCCATTGTCGAGGCGGTAAAGCTTAAGTGCCTGTAGGAAAACACCAATGTCTTGCCGTGCAGCTATGCGGCGCGCTTCGTCCTGCCGCATTGCACTAGGGTTCGCTGCCATCGCAGCCACCCCGGCCACAAGAGCCATTGCCGCTTTCTGCTGTTCTTCTGCGCGCAGCTTTTCAGCTTTGTCCTGAGACGCATTCGCATTGATGCAATTCGGATCGTCTTTCAACTGACCGGGATTCGAATTGCATTCGGCCATTACGCGCCTTCTAAGGTCAAGTTGCTGGTCGAACTCTTCAACCTTGACGACTCGATCCAGTCCGGACACATGCGTTGGGCCACAAGCAGTAAGCGTGATCGACAGCAAGCTCACTGCCACGATTGGTCTGATATTCATGAACATCCCCGTTGTTCTACTCATCAAGTAGAGATCTATTTCGAAGGGTGTTTTCGTGCGCGTTACTGACCGCACCCGTGTTTATCACACGCAGATACTCGTCCTGATTTTTCAAAATCTCGTCTTTCAACAGCCCACGCTCATACAATGATACATAAAGTGCAGCGGCGTACGCCTGACAGTTGATCGAGCGTTCGGGGTTAAACGCAATGTCAGAGAACGCGCGGTAAGTCAAAACAATCTCAGCAAGTTCAGGTTGCCTGTGCAAAGCGTTGATATAAAGCCAGTCATAGAATGCAGTTCGGGGTTGGAGCGGCCAGTCCGTGCCGTACCACTGAAATTTAATCAGTCTGCCGAACTGTGTAAGGCGCGGATCGCGCTTCGCATCAATTGACTTGGCATTTAGCAGGTCCGTGAAGGGGCCGCCACGCTCAAATACCTTGCTGGCTTGATAGGCACACTCAAGACTGTATTGGCGACGTGGCGTTCTAATCATAAGATTAAACGCACTCAGCTTGACGCCGTAATCGTCCTTGGACTTGCTGGATATTTCCAACACTCTATCGACGTGCAGTCGTTCCTTCGCCACCTGATGAAGTGACTCAATTGACTTCTGAGCTTGGCTTTTTGCCATGCCAGGAAACCATTGGAACTCCACAAGCTCCGTCGAGACGAGCAAGGGGCCACTAAGGGACGGGGTGAATATCGGGCGTGTAGCCATGTCTATGCTTGCTGTGGCTTCCAGTGCGCGTAGTCGCTGCGGGCCGAATAAAAAACGTCATGGCTCCACACTTTGAGACCCGGATGCAGTGCCTCAAGCTGAGCCTTCATTACGCTATTTCGCACGGCAACGCCCGCGATGTACTCCACCGGTACACCTTCCAGCATCAGTACCTCCGCCTGCGGATTGGTCGGCATGTAGTTCTTCAAATTCAGATTGGCACGAATTTTATCGTCAAAGTCATCGTACATGGCTCGAAATGCAGCGAGTCCGGTTCGCTGATGCAGCGGGATAGCTGTGACTCGGGCGGCTGCTGCGTTCTCGGTACAGAAAGCGCATGGCAACTTCCAAAGCGCAGAGGATCGGATAACGATTACGACCCATTCCTCGTCTGGATGGTCGCACCGGCACGGGTAGAACATTCTGTAGTTGGGAAAACCGATTGACACACATACGGCATCCGTGCCGTCGATCCTATGATGATCGTTCACGGTGCCAACAATATTCCTCCCATCCAACCTATCACGGCATACCAACCCGTGCGTAAGGATGGATTGGAGGTTGGATAGTCTGGTGAAATGTAACAAATACGGGATTTCTCGTTCCGTCGAAAACTCTTGTATTGTTCTTGCCACCATCATGCCCCCGAGCATATTTGGTCTGAATATTTTTGCTTTCAGCACCTAATATACCTCAGTTGACAAGCTTGCTACCTGAGAGTCACGTTCTTCGGCCTCCGCAAAATCACCCCACATCCCTTGTCGCGCCTAGTAGCTCCATCATCGTCCCTGCGTTGCGCTGCGCCACATCCCGATAGCAGTTGTTGAACGTCACATGAGTATTGGCCGAACACCCCGCGATTTCCGCGATGGGTCGTGCAAGCTCGCGTAGCTCGTCCTCCCCATACTCGTAATTGAACCGTTCGGCCACTGACTCTGCCCCGCTCCAGGCCGAAACGTTGCGGCCATGCAGCCGCACAATCACCAATTCCGGGGAAGTCACCTCCCAGACCGTATGTGCACGCTTCGTCACGCCATATGCAAACATCCGAAGTTTGAAAGCGTCATTGCGCGGCCACGCGCCGGTTGCGCGTTCTGGGCCTGCGCAATCGGTCTGGACAATCTGACGACGGAAGCTTGCGACCGGCTCGCGCATCAATTCGCACGGCCGACCCGGTATGCCAACGTACCGAAATGAAAAGGCCCCGCAACGTGGCTGGGCCTGAATTCGTTAAGCCATCGGGATTTGACCTTGGCGCAGGTCTGCGGCCGGCGGATGCGGATCGACAGGTTCGGGAGCGTGAAGCGGACTATTATGAATTCACTTAATTCACCCGAGCACTCGATAGTGCCGGCAGCACATTGGATTCGCGTGACCGATAGTCGCTGAGAACATGATCATCGAGAACAGCAATGACCCGACGTTGACGTTGACGTTGACGTTGACGGAGAGTAGGCCACCGCAACCAATCTTCGAGAACGGACACGCTCGGACTGCTCATGAAGGACGACGGCGGGAAAACGATGACGTTGCGGGCGCTAAGTCGAGGAGCAAATGTGCAATCTCGACAACATGTTCCACGTCATCGAGGGAGTCATGATCCCAATCGACGCGAGGCAGATACAGAGGCTGGGAAGCGTTGCAGCCCAACGGGTAGGCATACCACAGTCTCCCTCTATCACCGCGCAGTATTGTCGAGAATGACGAACTCATACGTAGAGTTCGTGAAAAAAAATAAGAAAGGGTTTAGGATGAATTCATGTAGCAGGAAGCACCGCTACATAAAGTGAAGCCGCCAAACTCCTGGTCGAGTCGGCGGCTTGTTCAAACCTGAGCATGGAGGTGCGACATGCACTCGCTTCATCCGTCGTTCTTGTACTTCGCAATCGCTGTGAACTACATGATCTTGGCGTGGCTACATCTGCGCTAAGCAGATTAGGGCGAAAACTGTGAGAGGTCGATCGCCCTAGGCCAAGCATCGTTACCAGCTTTTCTTGTAATGACGTTTGCAGTCTAGCACTGTGATGCTAGGCGTCAAGTGAACTAAACGGGCCTGCGCAGTTTAGGCCCCCGGCAGGTCGCGCCTGTGCGTGATGAGCCTCAGTCGCTCACCTAGAAATAGGTGGCGGCTTTGTCGCGTCTGCATTGTTGGCGTTGCATGGTGCCGATACTCCCGGAGTGAGGTGATAAGGCTGGACTAGACCAAACACACAGCGTCAGACCGCATGAATCAGTTCCGCCCTGCAGGACCTTAGATGCAAGCGCTGAAACGCCGCTATGCAACACAAGGAGGACAACCACCCGAGTAAGGGCCTCGACCTGATTACGCGGGTGGCGCTCCTAGAGAAGAATTTCTTCGCGGGACGAACAGAATACGCGACTATGGCAAAAGTAGATTGCGTTCCGGTTAAACGCTCGTAGACATTCGAGATCGTCTACGCGATAGTAAAGCTGGACCGGATGGTTCTGTTTCTGATGGCACTCAATTAGTTCGCGTGGCGCGTTAGGAACCAACCCAGCGTGATCGGCAAACAGGTAACGAATAAAAGCGTTGTGGCGAAGATTAAACTCTAAGCCGATCTGGTCCTGCCGATCTGTAAATTGACTGAAACCACGATCAGATAGTAGGCATCGTGCTTCGCCATAGCTACACACCATGACTGCCGCAGCATGGCTCTTTCGCTCAAACACTGCTTTCACCATGCTCTCTAGCATAGAGAGCCCCCCCTCCCCCGATTCCACAAAGAGCATGAACAACATCCGCAGCCATCGGACATAGTCGGTGTCGGATATGCCAAGCTGCGAACAAAGCCATGCCTGATGAGGCTTGCGACCGTTGAGAACACGCTCGAACATCCGTTTTGCATCCGGCGCGGTCGGCTCATAATTTGCGAGCACATACGTCCCCGGTCTGCCTACGTTATCGCCGCATCGGCACTTGGAAAGGCGCAAAGTGCGTCCTGTAGAGCAGGATTCGTTCGAAGGCCCCTGCGTGAACTGTCGCTGCTTCCGGCCAAGAAATGTCCTGATCGGATGCCGGGTTCCAGAAATTTACGACCACCAACAGCCAATACGCGTCACACTCTTGGTATTCCTTCGCCAGTACCGTCTTTTCGGCTATAGCCTTTTCGACGCGTGGCAGCGAGAGTAAGGGCGTAGCATAGCTTTGCGTAACCCGCCATCTGGCATCAGGATATTCTCGACCGTTCCAGTATGCCCAAGTCAATTCAGGAATGTGTTCGAGCATGTCATCAGGAACGTTGCCGGACGGTCCGCTTTCGATACGAAGCCCTAGCTCCGCGATTGCCTTTGCAAGCGGCTCAATCTTACGGATAGGTTTGTCGAAATCGAAGGCGAAATGAAGCTCTGTCGAGCGCCCGCCCGCTTCGAGATACAGTGCTTGCGCTTGCTGGACTGCTGCGTCACGGTGCCGTCGCTGCACCTGCTCGCTGTCTGGATCGTTTCCATCGGCAAGGTACAAGTCTGTAATTTCGATGCCAATCCTACGCTGCCCATTTATGACGACATCGGGCTTGTCGCCATAGAGGATTTCCCCGGCAGGCAGTTCGAAATCGCGTGCGAACATTTCAAACACACGTCTTTCCTGCTCTTGCTTTTTCTGATTCTTGGTGGAGCGTCCCATCATCCTCGTCTCCGATTCCCTGAATTCGAACGGTCACCTCTATCCACTATCATGACACATCTCGGATGGGACTCTCGCCATGAAAAGAGCACTTGATATAGCGGACCTTGCTCTGAAGGTGTTGTCGTGCCTCGCGATCTTCGGCGGCGGCGTGTGGGCGTATTATCAGTTCGATCTTGCCGGGGCTACCAACTGGCAAAGCAATCTGTCCATCGAAACGCAGGTGCTCCCATACCGGGACGATCTACGCCTGCTCGTCGTGCATGTGAAGTCGAAGAATCCTCGAAGTGTGGCCTTCCGTCTGGTCAAGAAGGACGGCGACTCGTTCGTGCTATGCGTGCAACAGGTTTCGGACGAAGCCAAGGCCAATGCGATCATTACGCCGAATAAGCGCGACGCGGTTGTCCCTGATATCGACCTACTGGCAGACACTGGCGGTGAGTACGAATTCGCGCCGAATGCAGAAATGAACGACATGCGTACCATCGTCTTGAGAATCGGCAGTACAGTGGTGCTAACGGCAGATATGGAAGCCCACAACGGCACGTTTGACGAACACGGCAAACCCGATACGGATTTCGTGTCCACATCGACTGTCGTGCATGTCGGCCCATGATGTTCAGAATTATCTCGACATCGTAGGCTGAAGTGGAGTGGTCGCGAACCGTCTCGGATGAAGCGCTTACGTTGCCTCCTTCTGCGTGGAGCACGAAAGCCCGCCCAACTGATCGCGTAGCGTCATCGCATCGGACGGTGACAAAAATCCGCCCTCCGATCTGTAGCCGTTTTGCAGCGTCCACACGGGCCTGCGCCGAATAATGCGATTGGTGATCGTCCAACCGCTCGGTGCACGAACTCGTACGAGCCTACGCGACACCATGCGCCGTTACCGGCATCCCGTTCCAAACAGCCAGTCATGACTACCTCTCCGGGCTTCGTTACCAACAGCAAATATCGATCGTCAGGTCAGTGCGTACAGTTCTGAACTGCGAACGCGCACTGTTCGCCTCTTGTTAAAACGCCGCCGGTTGGTCCACTATAGTTCACGCGGGACACCGAGCCGTTCGTCATGACGATCGAGACGGTGCACGATCTGCGGCGTGTCGATCCGAATCCAAAACTGCTCGTCTGGCTACTCCCTGCTGCTGCGCCCGTCGCGTAGACAGAATTTCCGATACGAGCCGCCTGAGCGGCTCCAGTTACAGCCGCATTGGTATTCGAGTAGCCATTGGAAACAGTATCGGTTCGCCCGTTCCCCGTCTCGTAGCTCCATACCTCTGTAGCTCCCTCAACGGCCTTCGCCGCTGGGATACCCATACACGCCAAGACCTCGCTCTTCGAGAGTCCAATCATCTGCGTTTGCGCTGCGGCCGCTGTCTGCGCTCGCTCAAACGAGCAACCCGACAGCAATGCCCACGCGCACCCGCCAAGCGCGAGCATGCGTGCGATCCCCTTGGGCTTCATACCTTCCCCTGTTTGTATTTTTGGCGTTCTTGGTAGCTATATCTACAACCTGCGACTGCCGACTAATCGGCTTCTCATGTCGCGTCAGACATCAACCGACATGACATGCTGCGACGCGACGAGCAACGGCGGTACCGAACACTTGCAAACGCACAAATCATCACTCAGGGCAACGCGACGATCGTCGGCCCGGTCATCGAAAGTCGCGGGCCGACGCATTGAATTTTTCCGATAGTTTTACACACCTGGCAAAACACATCGTCGATCTCATATGCGATGTGCGTGCCGTCGGGTGCGAACAGCGTGGACTTCTTGGACCGGCCCCGCCACAGTATCCGTGTTACCTGTCTGGCTTTTCGCCCGGCGACCAGTGCCAGTTCGCCGTGCCCCAAGAACCTGCGTCAATCACGGACATCAATCGCCCGACCTGCTTCGCTTTTTCGACGACGCCTCAACCAATTCAAATGCATCGTTGATCAATTTTTCGAATGCTTCCTGCTGCGCTGGCGACAGTTTTTCCAGTCGCTCCTGAATACGGATCGCGCGATCCATTGCACTAGTTCCGCTAGCTCCCAACAAGTCGGCAAGACGGCAGTCGAGCTTTTCGGCAATCCCTGCTAGTCGTTCGAGATTTGGAATCAAGGTCCCTCGTTCGATTCGCGATAGGGAAGATTGCTCGATCTGGATGAGTTCGGACAACTTTTCCTGAGTCATTCCAAGCGCCTTCCGGCGAGCGGAAATGGCGTCGCCAATGGACTTCGCAAGTTGTGCAGCGTTGCTCAAGACAGATGTCCTCCCCGGTAGTCGGGGAAGTGTCTGTTCTCCGCACCGCAGCGTGAAGGGCGTCACCACACATATTATTCCCTATGAGGTATATTATGTGCTGCAGCGAATTCCCCGCGACACTTCGGAGCCGCGGGCACATCTTGGCCGGTTCCGGCAAAAATCTCGTGCCTTTGATGGCCGGAACCTTCTTTCGCCGACGGCCCCCTGTCGGCGCTTTTTATTCCAGCGAGCAGCGGCGAGCGCCGCTGCCCAAATAAACAAACCTTTCGGGGCGAAGCAATGAATCGCAATTCCGCAGCGACAATCGTCAAGCTGGCCGTCGTGTCCGCCGCCGCAATCATCACCTGCACAGCACACGCGGCAGGTGCGGCACTCCCGCAATCGTGCGAAACGGTCGCGCGCTTTCTAGATTCCTGCGCGGCAGACCTGAAGCTACTGAATTACGAAATGGGCGGCGACAAGTTGTCCGGCCCGAGCGGTGGGGAACTTCGCAGCATGATGCGCACTGTAGTGCAAAAGAAGGGGGCCGCGCTGGCTGATCAAGCGTGCACGGCCGGTGCGACCAAAGCGTACGGAAACTTCGCGAATCTCATGACGGCCGCAAGTCTGGCACGTTACGAATTCTCCAACCGCTGTCAGGCTACGATGGTCGGCGTGATGATGGTTGCCAAGCGCGCCGAAAACGCCGCAGAAGCTGCAACCGCAGCGAAAGCGGCGAGCGCCAACAGCGACGCCGCCCGAGAAAATGCGATTGCCGACCATCGCGCATCTACCGCCGATCAGTGGGCGCGCGCCGCGAAAGATCGTGGCATGGATACCGATCAGGCGAGCGAATCCGCGCAACAGAAACTGCCAAACGTGTCCGCATCCTGCCCGGACATCAAGCTGATCAAGCAAACGCCGGTCAACTTCAATTCGCCAGTCTACAAGCCCGCGATTATTTTCGCGAGCAAGCAGTGTGGTTACGCCGTCTCGTACTGGCCTGCGGACCGTGATGCGCAAATCACGTTCGACTCGAGCGAAATCGACGGTTGGATCGGCTACTGCTCCACGAAAGCAAACGGCATGACCACCACATGCACCGAAAACCAGCCGACCAACGCAGGTACCCACTAAAACAGAATTCCCCCGGAAGTCGGAGCAACAAGAGAACGCCGATCGTCTGGAAAACCAAATCAGAAATCCGATTACAAGGAGCGCAATCATGAACAAAATCATCGCAGCAGCCGTCGTATCGTTCGCCACTCTCGCCACGTCAGCTCACGCTGCCACGCCGACGAAGGCTGATCCGGTGAAGCAGTGTTTCGACCACGCTCAAGATCAGGAACAGCAAGCGCGCTGCTACGATGCCGCAGTCGCAGTGCAAAAGAAACGGTTGAACGCGGCCTACAACAAGTTGATAGCGCACCGCAAGGCGGCCAATGATTCGGCGGGCATCGCAGCACTGAACCAGATGCAGAAGGACTGGATCAAATCCCGCGATGGCACGGTCAACTATCTGAACAACCATGTGGCCGGAAGCGCTTCGGCAGCGTTCGCAGTCAGCAACGATTTCATGCTCGATGCGGTGGCGAAACAAGCTGACCTGCTCGAAACCATCCGCGACATGGAAGGCGGCGAGTAAAAGACCGACGGCGCTCAGAATCACGGTAGATCAGGAAGCCGCGCTACGTGGCGTCGTACTGATTCAATGAAGAAGCCCTTTGGATGTTCGTCCAAGGGGCTTTTTTCTGCTCGGTCGGTTAGTGTCTGCGGATGCCCTCTATTAGCTCGACTTGGTAGAATCTGCATCGATTCATCCGAACAATATTGAGAGAGGCCGAGGCGCTGCGCGCTGACGCCACATATTCGAGGGGCACACGCATGTTGCGAAAACTCGCAGTGGTCGGGGATACGTTGTCGAGCGGTGGCACCGTCCTGCCGCATGGCGGGCCACCCATCACCATGAACGGGCATCAGGTCGCATTGATCGGCGGCCCAGCCTTCTGCGCTGCCTGCAAGTCTCCCGGAGTCATCGCGAAATCGGGCGGCCCGTACCGCATGAGCATGTCTGGCGAGCAAGCGCTCGATCAGGACATCGTGCTTTGCGGATGCCCAAAACCACCGAAAATCATTGCCGGCCTCGGCGGCGAAACTTGGTGCGACGACATGATCGAGGGGCACGGTAAGGTGGTATCAAGCCGTACTGCGGATGGCGGCGTCGCATCGGTCAAGAAAGGCGCGTTCGATGAGCAGGTTAAGGCAACCGAACATCAGGTCGAAGGCTTGCCGTACTACGTCGAAACCGCAGACGGCCGCGTGCATTTCGGCCGACTCGATGCCGGCGGGACGATACCGCGCGTCTACACCGGGGACGATCCGGGCAGCTACACCGTTTACTGGGGCGACGACGCTATCGCCAAGCACCACGGGGAATGATCGATGCCGCACACGAAACCGAGCAAGATCGACACGAACAAGCAAGCAGGTTCGCAGCGAGAGATTCCCGTCAAGGCGATCACGTTCAAAGAGCTTTGGGACGCCTACCCTTACGGCAATCCGTACAACAACCCAGATTACGACAATCAGTGTGCTATCCGCATAAGTGTGATGTTGCATCGCGTCGGCGTGGAAATGAGGTCGTTTTCACAGAAGACGGTAAAGCCCATGTCCGGCTCTCAGACCATCGGCCGCATCATGCTCGAAGGCAAGCCGACCGCGACACGTGCGGATGAACTTGGCGAATGGTTGCAACTTCAGCCTTTCGCCGGACTGCCGAAAGCGGAGAACATCACCGGGGCCGATTGGGAATCGAAGGTGAAAGGACGCACGGGAATTATCCAGTTCTCGCGCTACTGGTCACGTGACGGCGAGGCCGCTGCGAACGCCAGTGGCGGGCACATCGATCTATGGAATGGTTCGCGCCTGACCGTCAGCAGCGCCCCCGATGCGGTTGCGACTTTTGGCCGGGTGATGGGCCTCCAAGCGTTCGGTGCCGGCACCCGTCTGGGTTGGTCAGACCTCCGGAACTCGAAGCAAATCCTCTTTTGGGAAATCAAATGATGCGGCGGCTATTGGGAACGATCGGCTTTGCGATCGCAGGACTCGTCAGCGTGATCTCATGGTCTGCGGTTGATTCGCGTCTATGCACGGTGATCGAGCATTGGTGTACCCCACCGGCCGGAACTTGTGGCGGAGGCGTTGACGCATGCCGCGCAACGATTGGCTCCACAATTGAGTTGTTCGTCTACCTGTTCGGCCCGCCGATCTTGTTTGCTCTGCTTGGCTTCTTCCTGTTCTCGCAGAGACGACCGGCTCGTACCGTAGTCGCTTCCCTTGTCGGTGCTGTTGTTGCGCAATGGGTCCTCTGGTTCCTTGCGATGCGCATCCTGCACATTTGAGGGGTACCTACCCGCCGAGCTTTACCCAATCACGAATGACGGGATGCGTTTGAGGCGGCGCAGACGGTCGTTATCGTTTCGGATGCGATATACGGCCAGCACGCCCCTTACATTGCGCAGGACGACGTATCTCCGCCCGTCGTGTTCCTCAACGCCAGATGCGGCATTCGAGTGTTCCTCAGCGACGCACGATTGTTTGGCGGCGAATATCTTGTTTGCTTGGACGGCGCGAGATACGAACTCCACTCCAGTTTTTACAGATTTATTCATATGTTCCTCGACGTTGATTAATACACTCGTCAAATTGGAACATGGCTTGTTTGCATTGTACAGAACAAAAAGGTCTCGTTTTCAGAAGCATTTACACAGCACGAGCATGCACCGACAGACTCGACAGGCGTTATCTGCGTTTACATCTGTGTTTATATCTGTTCTATATAGTGATTCCGCACTTTCGCGGAATAGTGCCGCGAAATCGCGGGATGGAAGGCGTGTGTTTTACAGACCAAGACCGGTGAAACACGCACTTCACTGACCATCGATATGGTGTTTTACAGACTTTTCTGGAAATGACTATATTGGATATATAGTAAACACAGATAGTAAACGCAGATAACACCCCATCCCTGCCACATCGACCCGCTTGCCCTTATTCAGACCGGATAGCGTTCCCATAGAAAATCGTGGAAATGCTACTCGCGGAGACACCGAAAGCAAAAGAGCCGCCCGGTTGGAATGCCGGACGGCTTTTCAAAGTATCGCGATGCGATTAATTCGGTCCTGCCCTTCTTTGGTCAAGTGGCCATAATTCTTATCCACGTGCTTGACCGACGTTCCCGTAAATTTCGCCACGTCATGTATTGGTACACCCTTCGTCAGCAGTTCGCTAATGAAACTATGTCTCGCAGAATATAGAACCGCGTTCGGCATTTCTGCCTTAGATCGCGCCTTTACAAATCGACTATGCCATGCGTCAACAGTCCATTTTTTGTGTCGGTCAGTCATGAACAAGGGAGCGCCGCCACCTCTATTTTTCACCTGCTCACCAAATAATTCCTGCGCCTTGGTAGACAGCGATATTGCGCGCGATTTCGTTTTGCTTGGACGCAGGGTAAGCGTTCCAGTATTCGGGTTATAGTCCGACACAAGAGCCTTAGCCAACTCTCCCGGACGGCAACCAAGAAGCATCAACGCGGTTGCGAACAAACGCAAATCGTCTGGCATACAGCCGAGCAAATGATTACGTTGTTCGATTGTCAGAAAGCCATCCCGATTAACATCCACTTTCTCGAAATAGCCAACCACCTTCCATTCAACGTCACTTGCAACCCATTTGTTTCTTCTCGCAAAATTGAGTGCAGCCTTTAGACTTTTCAGATTGCGGTTAGCTGAATCCCGAGCCTTACGGATATCATCATCCCCGACAGCCCCCGCCGTTTGGGCGTTAAGCCATTTTTCAATGTTCTTCGTCTCCAACAGCGCGAGCATCGTCTTTCCGATCGGCTTACCGTACACCAACCGTTCGAAGCGATTAGACGCGTCGTAGGCGCTCTTTGCCCCCTTGCGAGCCTCCAAATTCTCAACGTACTTCTTACAAGCATCCTCTACGGTAAGGGGCGTATCTGGACTATCCGCTTTCTTCGCAGCACCTTGGATCAGCGCATCCGCCCACTGCTCAACCTGCCTTCGAGCGTCGTCAAATTCGGGTTGCCCATCGAGCGTCGTATGGTGATAGCGCCCGTCCTTGTACATGCGCCCAACCCATGTCCCGGGAGCCAGCGTGGACGTTCTGTAGCCGATGTGCAGACCGCGCCGGATGGCATCCCAATACGGCTCATTCTGATGCTTAAGCTTCGCTCGCGCGGTGCGCGACCGGATGTTCACCTTTGTCGTACTTTCCTTCGCCATGATTCCCCGTGCCACGCACACATTGTGAATTTACGGAATCAAGTATACCGCGTCGCGTAACTTCCGCGTAAGTACGACATTTTTAGACCACTTTCGGAAAGACCACGCTGGAGGCCAAAGTCTTAAAAATTACAATTAAAATCAAGGTCTTAAAATGAATAAAAGAGGGGGGAGAATGTTCCTATGATTATCTTCATTTGCCCGGCGTGGGCGATTGGGGACGCGAAGACATCATGAATTCAATCGAAACTTCAGGAATGTAGGAGTTGTGTGGATGGTGCGTGACGGGAGTTTACCGCTAATCTGGAAACGTCACGCGACTGCCGCCGCCCGCCCGGCTATACTGGGCTCACCGGGTGACGCGCAGCACGCCCCGCCTGCCCTGCATCGACCTGCACACGGAGAAAGCGAATGAGCACGACTGTCGCGCAGATTCTCAAGGCCAAGCCGGATTCGGGCCGTACCATCTACACCGTCACGAAGACCGATCTCGTCTACGACGCCATCAAGCTGATGGCGGAAAAGGGCATCGGTGCACTGCTGGTCGTGGACGGCGACGACATCGCGGGCATCGTCACCGAGCGCGACTACGCGCGCAAGATCGTCCTGCAGGACCGCTCGTCGAAAGCCACCCGCGTCGAGGAAATCATGACGGCGAAGGTGCGCTACGTCGAACCGTCGCAATCCACCGACGAGTGCATGGCGCTGATGACCGAGCACCGGATGCGCCACTTGCCCGTGCTCGACGGCGGCAAGCTGGTCGGTCTCATCTCGATCGGCGACCTCGTGAAGAGCGTGATTGCCGATCAGCAGTTCACGATCAGCCAGCTCGAACACTATATCCACGGCACGCCCACCGTCACGTCCGCCTGATCCGCCCAGCAAAAAAGGCCCAAACGCGTCAGCGTCTGGGCGGAAAGCCGCCGGCATGCGGCGACGGAGGTTCTGCTCCTGCGGGCGGACGGCACGCGCAGTTCGCGCGCGTCTCGTCAATTCAGCGGTGCGCTCGGGCAGACCGGGATGTTCAATCAGTTACCGAAGTACACCGAATTCACGGGATTCGGCGCGTCACGCGTCACGCGGCGGCCGCCTTGCGCGGCACCCGTCGCCACCGCACCGTAGCCGCTCGTATCGGCTTGCGCGAGCATCGGTTGATTCGGCTGGATGCGTTGCTCGGCGGCCTGGATGTCGCTCGGATATTGCGAATCGCTCGCCAGCGGCTTGTAGCCGTTCTGCTCGAGCTGCACGAGTTCGGCCTTGACCTGAGCGCGGGTCAACCCCTGCTCGGACTGCGCGAACGATGCAATCGGAGCGGCAAGGACGGATGCGGCGATGGCTGCGTAGATGATCGACTTCATGATTTACCTCCGGAATATGTTCTCTTTTGACGTCGCCTCGACAAGACTGTCTGAAGCGATTGAATCCAGTGTAGTGCGCGCCCCTCCAAGGGGAAACCCTTAGTTTGAACATACAGCGTTGCATTTTTGGAAAAAATCGCCCACTGTTTCCGGACAGGCTCGTTGCAACTTGCTTCATCTACACAACAATCGCTGACGAAACGCCAACAACCCGATCACATGCCTGGAAGGTTGTGTTGTAGAATCGTAAGGTTTTATTCGCCAGCCGATATTCCATCCACCATGTACGCGCTCACGCCCCTTTCGGTTTCGCCGTCCGGCCCGGCCGGCGTGCGCGCGCGCGCCGGCCAGCCGGCGCATCCCCTCGCTCGACGCACGGCCCAGGCACCGCTCGCCCCTGCCCGGCGCCTGATCTGACCGCTCGGTCTCCACCCGGAGCCAGGTTAGACAGGCTCCGGGCGATCCTCACAGGCACGCCACGCCTGCCCCTGCCGATCATTTGGAGAACCACCATGAAACAACGCCTTTACCAGCTGACCGAACTCGACGTCGCTCGCCTCGAAAAGCACGCCGAGCACAATCCGCGCTTCCAGACGATGCTCGACACGCTGCTCGAACGCGCCGATATCGTCCAGCCCGACGCCATCAAGGCGAACGTCGTCACGATGAACTCGCAGATCACGCTGCTCGACGAAGCGACCCAGGAACAGGCCACGTGGACGATCGTTTATCCGGACGCCGCCAACCTCGAACTCGGCCGCCTGAACGTCTTCTCGCCCGTCGGCATGGCACTGCTGGGCACGCAACGCGGCCAGATGGTCAAGGTGATGCAGCCGAGTGGCGCCGAAAAACTGATGAAGGTCGCCGCGATCGTGTTCCAGCCGGAAGCCAACGGCGAATACACGCGCTGAGCCACCGGTCGCCCCGCGCCGCGCCATACGGGCGCAGAACGAAAAAAGCGAGGCACCGGCCTCGCTTTTTTGCATCCGAACGATCCGGATTGCCGCCATCGCACTCGGCACACGAAAAAAAGGCGCCCGAAGGCGCCTTTTCGATGCTGCGAAGCGGGTTACCCCGCCCGTCACGCTTAGAAGCGGTGACGCAGACCAACCGTTGCTGCGGTTTGGTTGACCGACGAGCTCGATGCCGTCGTGTTGTCGCCGTTGTAGATGCCCGTGCCAACGATGTTGTTGCCCTTCGCGCCACGTTGGTACACAGCTTGTGCGTACACGTCGGTGCGCTTCGACAGAGCGTAGTCAGCTTGCACGCCGAACTGGTTCCAGTGCGAGCTGCCGTTGTTGACCTTCGCGTTCGTGTACGTGTAAGCAGCACCCAGGCCGAGAGCCGGCGTCAGGTTGTACTTTGCGTTGACTTCGTAGTTGTCAGCGCGCAGCGTCGGAACGCCAGCAGCTTGGTTGTCGATACGCGATTGCGTCCATGCAGCGCCGACTTGTGCCGGGCCGAATGCGTAACCAGCAGCAGCACCGTACGTACGGACACGGCCTTGGCCACCCAGCGTCGATGCGCCGTTCGTGTTGGTACCGTCACCCAGGTTTGCTTGCGAGTATGCTGCACCCAGCTTCAGACCTTGGAACTGGTACGACAGACCGCCGCTGTATGCGCGGTTGTTGCCGAAGTTCGTGTTGTTCGAGAACGAGTACGTACCGCCGAATTGCAGGCCAGCGTAGTTAGCGCTCGTGTACTTGATCGAGTTGTTCAGCGCGACGTCGCCGTTCGTGCTCAGACGGTCGTTGTTCAGCGGGTGCGCGAAGTACGTGCCGCCCCACGAGCCCGTTGCCGTCAGCGGCGCCAGGTAGTCTTGCGTTGCGTCATATTGCTTACCCAGCGTGACCGTGCCGTACTGGCTCGACAGGCCGACGAAAGCCTGGCGGTTGAACATGCCGCCGTTGCCGTTTGCGAAGCGGCCGTTACCGATGTTGAAGCCGCTTTCCAACGTGAAGATTGCCTTCAGGCCGCCACCGAGGTCTTCCGAACCACGCAGACCGAAACGGCTTTGGTCGATGCCCGAGCCCATCGACCACAGCGACTTGCCGCCGACGTTGCTTTGGTAGGTGATGCCTGCGTCCAGCACGCCGTACAGCGTGACGCTGCTTTGCGCGTGAGCGACGGTAGCAAACGATGCTGCAGCTGCTGCAACGATCAGAGTCTTGTTCATTCGTGGAGCTCCCTTCTAAAAAGAGGCAGGTCTCGCGACCTTGTTCATAAACGGTCTGCAACCGCCCGGGAGCGCCATCGGTCCTGCTGGCGGCGCCCGGATAGTTGCCCGTTTGGGAACCGTGAGTTTAGGGGTGTACCCTAGGGGAGCGATCCGCAAATAAAGAAATAAGCTTTTCCAGAACTAGAAATAATGAAAGTGGGGACTCGTCATAAGTATTTGTTTTAACGCTTGTTTTTGACTTCTTGACGACGGCTTTTTGGAGCCTTTCATCGCACCATTCTTTCATGTCATCGTCTTGACGGTTGCATAGAAACAACAAGCGGATTCGATTCGGCACCCCTAAATCGGTAATTGTTACCCGATTCAATCTCAAATATTGGCCATCCCGCATCTAAAACGTCGCCCTCGACCGGTAAACAGGGAGCGACGCCTGACCACCGCGAGATCCCGTCAGCCGTTAGAAAGCGAAAAGGCGGCTCGCGCCTGCCGTGACACGCGGTAACAGCCTTAACCGCCTGCGTAACCCGGTAAGCGTACCGGCAGGCTAATGTAAGGCAGCCTCGAATACAGAACAGGAACCGCCATGAATCGACGCTCGTTGCTGCGCGCCATCGGATTGACCGCCGCCTTCGTCGGCACCGGCTGGCTGCGCGCCGCCGCGGCCCAGCCCGCCCCGCCCGGGTACCGGCCCGCCGGCCCGAACCATGCCCCCGGCCGGCCGCCCTATGCGGATCGGCCGCGCTTCGCGCCGCCGGCGGCACGCCACGACCGTCGCCCGCCACCACCCCGGCCGCACGGCTATATATGGACGGACGGCTACTGGCGCTGGCAGCGCGGCCGCTATATATGGGTGTCCGGCCGCTGGGTCGCGCGGCGCCCCGGGCGCCGCTGGGTGCCCGGCTACTGGCGCCGCCAGGGGCCGGTCTGGGTCTACGTCGACGGTTCGTGGCGGTAAGCAGCGGCTCGGCTTCGGCCGATGAAGCGCCCGAGCGGAACAGCGCGCGAGAACCGCCGCCGTCCGCGCCACGGAATCATGCGCGACGGCAGGGGCGCCCGGTCAACCTGTCGTCGGGCCGCCCATTTCGACGACATCCTTCGGATAACGAAGCCACGCGATGGCGATGCGAATGCGTCCGGCCATGCTTCGATCCATCGCGCTCATCTGCCGCGCATCGTCAATCGGCGAACCGATGCGCGCGCCGCGCTCAGCGCCCGCCCCCTTCCAGCTCACGCGCCCGACGGCGCGCCGCGCAGATCGCGCGATGATGCTCGTCGGCCCACCGGATCATCGCCTGCATCGGCGTCTGGAACGAACGGCCGAGGTCGGTCAACGCATATTCGACACGCGGCGGTACTTCGGCGAACAGCGTGCGACTGACGAAGCCGTCCTGTTCGAGCCGCTTCAGCGTGCGCGACAGCATCTGCTTCGACACATCGCCGATCGTACGGCCGAGTTCGTTGAAGCGCATCGCTCCGCCCGCCAGCGCCTCGAGCACGAGCAGGCTCCACTGGTCGCCGATGCGGTCGAGCACATCGCGAATCGGGCACGGCTGATCGAGTTCGACGGATTCGTCGGCGGACGGAAGCGGCATGACGGGAGTCTCTTTCACGGGCGATGCACGGTCACCGCGGCGTGACCTGTTCACACCGCGGTGACTTCTTGTGACGGGTTCGCGGCAACTGTACCATTCGATCGGCCCGACAACCGCCCCGGATTCGCCAGTTCAACGAAGCATGACGATGCCGCGCGCCTCGCCATCCCGGCACCTGCAACCTCATGGTCCGGTCGGCGAAACCTTCGTGCCGATACGACATGCATCCCGCGGCCAAGCCGTCATCGCCCGCCGGTCGTCGCGAGCGCAACACCCAGTTGCGCTCGCGCATCCGTCCACGAATCGTCAACCGAGGAAAACGCGACATGCCTTCGTTCCGCTCCCCCGTTCGCGCCGTTGCCGCGTTCGTCTTGCTGGCCGCATCGACGGCCGCGCTGGCCGCCGGCCCGGCCGCGCGCGACCTGGCCGCCGAGGAAGCCAACCGCCAGCTCGTGCTGACGTTCTACGACCGCTTCTTCAACCGGCACGAAGCGGTCGAGGCCGCCGCCGTCGTCGCGGACGACTACAAGCAGCACAACCCGCACGTGCCGGACGGCAAGCAGCCGTTCGTGTCGTACTTCGTCGGCGCGTTCCAGAAGAACCCGGCATCGCGCGCGCGCATCGTCCGCAGCGCGGCCGACGGCGACCTCGTCTACCTGCACGTTCATGCGACCGAGCGTCCGGGCGATCGCGGCGAAGCGGTGGTCGACATCTTCCGCGTGAAGGACGGCAAGATCGTCGAACACTGGGACGTGATCCAGCCGGTGCCCGAAACGTCCGCGAACCGGAACACGATGTTCTGATGCACGGAGCCCGCGCATCGGCCGGCCGCCGGGCTGGGCCGACCGACGCGCGAACCCGGCCGCCGTCACGCGACGCCGAGCGCCAGCACCTGCTCGGTCGTCAGCACGTCGCCGAACGTGTCCGACAGCGCGGCCATCGTCGCACGATGGAGGTCGCGATGCGGCACCGTGCCGCCGTCCGCGACGTCGAGGTCGCGCGTGGCGCATGCATCGTCGACGACGATCACCGCATAGCCGAGCGGCACCGCATCGCGTGCCGCGCCGGCCACGCACGCATGCGTCATCAGGCCGGTGACGATCAGCGTGTCGATGCCGGCCGCCTTCAGCCGCGCATCGAGGTCCGTCGTCGGAAATACGCTCACCGACGTTTTCTTCACGACTGCGTGATGCGGCGCCGGCTGCAGGTCCGAGTGAAAGCGGAAGCCGTCGCTGCCGTCGGCGAAGATCGGGCTGTCGGCTGCACCGACGTGCTGTACGTGAAACACCGGAATGCCCGCGCGGTCGGCGAACGCGATCACGCGCCGCGCATTGCCCAGCGCACGAGGCCCGTCCGGAATCGGCAGCCGGCCGCTGAAGTATTCGTTCTGAAAATCGATCACCAGCAGCGCGGTGCGGGCGGCGGCGATCGACGTCGGCGCGCTCGCGCCGGCCAGGGTACGGATGGTTGGATGTTGCATGGCAAGCTCTCTCGGTTGACACATTGACGGAACGGCGCGCCGGGCCTGCCGGCGCCGCCGCACGCAGCCCGGAACCTCTCCGGCCGCGACGCGCCAGTGTCGGGCCGCGCGGCGTCATGCGACAGCGGCGCGCGGGACAACGTCCGACAGGATCGGGCCAACGTGCATGTGAGCCACCTACGACAACACGGCCGCGCGCGCGCCCCGCCGCGTGCGGCCATACGCAGCCATCATCGCGAAACTGAGCAGGAAACCCGCGCCGCCGATCAGCAGCAAACCGGTCTCGCCGAATACGGGCAGCAGGTTCGTCAGCGCGCCCGTCACGACCCACGCGACCGCCATCACCGAGCCCGCGACGCCGAGCGCCCAGCCCTGCCGATCGCAGCTGACGGCATCGGAAAATGCCGTATACATCGTCGTGTACGCCACCATGTCGAAGCAGCCGACGACCATCGCGAGCGCCCACAGCACCGGTTCGTGCGGGAACAGCGCGGACAGGATCTGGCCAAGGCCGGCCACCAGCAGGCCCGTCTTCGCGATATCGATCACGCGCCACACGCGCAGCATCAGCCGTACGACGCACAGCAGGCCGAACACGAAGCAGAGGCCGATCACGCCGCTGAACAATCCGAGCCGCGCGCTCGTATAGCCGAATTTCGCCTGCAACAGCAGCATGATGGTCTGCAGGTAGAGACCGTAGCCGACCTGCATCAGGAAGAACACCACCGACAGGAACGCGACGTTGCGCTGGCGCGCGGCCTCCACGATGATCCGTAGCGGCAGCAACGGATCGATGCGCGTATCGCCGCGCGGCGCGGCGGAATCGCGATACGACGCCCAGGTCCAGCACGCGCAGATCAGCGACAGCGCGGCGACCAGCATGAACGGCGTGCCGTAATCGAACAGCGGCGAGATCGTCCGGTCGGACGTGACGCCGCCGAGCACCGGGCCGACGATCACGCCCGCGCTGAACGCGAGCGACATGATGCTCATGTTGTACGCCTTCGTGTCGGGCGTGCTCAGATCGGTGATGGCCGCCTGCGCGATGCCCTGGCAACCGGCCATCAGGCCGGTGAGCCCGCGGCCGGCCAGCAGCAGCGCAACGCTGGCATGCCATGCGCCGGCCGCCATCATCGCGTAGCCGGCCGCGAGGCCGAGCACGCACAGCAGCAGGACCCGCCGGCGGCCGTAGCGATCGGACAGCTCGCCCATCAGCGACGAACCGAAGAACATGCACAGCGGGTAGATCCCGTAGCCGAGACCGAGATAGAAATTGCGCGCGTGCGCGCCGGCGTCGGCCGGCAGGATACCCGCGTGCGGGTCGCTGAAAATAGCGGACATCATCGGATAGACGAGCCCGAACCCCATCGCGTCGAGCGCGATGGCGAGCAGGCAGGGGCCGAGCAGCTTGTAGTCGAGCCGGGACATGGCGACCTTCCGGACAGAGTGGATGATCGCCCAAGCGTAATGACCGGGCGGCCGCCGCGGTAGGCCGCCGGCCGCGATGCTAAGCATCGGCTCTCCAGCTATTCGTGCGTCTGGACGGCCGGGGTGGCGGCCGTACGCCACTTCGTCATCGATTCACGGCCACGCCAAAGCGGATCGAACGGCGCAAATATCCTGCATTCGAGACGTTTACGACGAAGGAGAACGATGTTTCCCGGCAGGCGGCCGGCCCCGCACCGTCCGGGCCGCGCGGGCAATGCGATGTCAGTGCGCCGCCTCGGCCACTGGCGCGCGGCAGGCGATCAGGCCTCGTTGCACGGCCGGCCGCGCGGCGATCTCGGCAAGCCAGCGCTCGACGTGCGGGAAGCCGGCAACGTCGAGATCGAGCTCGCCCGCCGTGCGCAGCCACGGAAACGCGGCGATGTCGGCGATCGAATAGCGCGACGACGCGAGATACGCCGATTCCGACAAGCGGCCGTTCACGACGCCGTAGAGACGCAGCGCCTCCTTGCGGTAGCGGTCGATCGCTTCCGCGTTGCCCGTCTTCGATGCATGCAGGAACCACCACAACTGGCCGAGCATCGGCCCGATTCCACCAATCTGGAAATGCAGCCATTGCTGGACCGCCGTGCGCTCGGCCAGCGTTTCAGGCTGCAGGCAGCCCGTCTTCTCGACGAGATAGCCGAGGATCGCGCCGGATTCGAATACGGCCAAACCCGCATCGTGGTCGACGATGGCCGGGATCTTGCCGTTCGGATTGATCGCGAGATACGTCGGACTGCGCTGCTCGCCGGCGGACAGATTCACCTGCACGCGATCGTGCGCGAGCCCGGCCTCTTCCAGGTAGATCGCGATCTTGTGCCCGTTCGGCGTGTCGGCCGTATAGAACGTGAGGGAGTGCGCTGAGGTCATGTCGGTCCTTGTCATCGGGTTGTCGTTGCAACTACAATCGTTGCAATTGCAATCCTATGCCGGAACCGATGTCGCCGGCGACAAGCCAGTACTCGAAGGAGGGACATGCAGACTGCGCGACCCGGTCCGCCCGTGCGGACACCCGATACCCGCCGCGCCGCGGCGGCCTGCCTCGAACGACTGACGACGCGGCGGCTCGCGCCGCCGGGCGCGGCGGTGTCCCCGCTCGGCGCGATGCGCGCGGCCGCCGATTGCCTCGAACACGATGCGACGACGTCGAAACGCGCCTGGATCGTCCGCGCGGATGCGCGTGAATCGTTTCCGGGCACGCACGCGCATCGCCACATCAGTGCGTGGCCGCTGCGCTTTCTCGATCCGGGCAAGTGTTTCGAGCGGCCGCTGCTGTACCTGCTGCATGCACGCGAGATCGATCGGCTACGGCTGGCATCGATCGAAACCGTCGATCGCGGAATCTTCGTCAACGATGCGGAAACGGCCGCGTCGTCATGGCCGAAGGGCGTGACGCCCGACGTCCCGCACTGGCTCGCTGCAAACGCGGCATGCACACCGTACGATCCGGCGTCGGGACACGAAGCGATCGCGATCCTGCGTCACGCGCTGCGCACGCTCTACGTCTCCGGGCAACCGGGCTTCTTCTATCTCGCGAGCCATGACGACTGCGGGCTCGATGCGAAACCGCTGTCGGCCGCGGCGGCTCGCGATGCGTTCAGCGGCATGGTGCGGGCCGGCCGGCGTGCGGCCGCCGGCGCGTCGGCGCACATCCGGCTGTGCGGCGCAGGCAGCACGCTCGCGCAAGTGACGGAAGCCGCCAAGCTGCTGCACGACGAATGGCGGATCGACTCGACGATCTGGAGCTGCCCGAGCTATACGCGGCTCGCGCGCGACGGTCGCGCGGCCGAACGCTGGAACCTGCTGCATCCGCATCACGCGCCACGCGTCCCGCACGTACGGGCCTGCCTCGGCGAAGGCGGCACGCCGGTGCTTGCCGTGACCGGATATGCACGGCACGTCGCCGCGCAGATCGGCGCGTTCGTGCCGGCCCGCTTCACCGCGCTCGGCGCGGATTCGGCCGGGCTCGGCGCACGCGTGCCGACCGCGCGCTGGATCGTCGCGGTCGCGCTGCGCCTGCTGGCCGACGATGGCCGCGTGCCGGCCGCCTGGGCCGCCCGGGCGATGCGCGACCATGCGCGCGGCTGACGCACGCGCCGCGTGCCGCTACTTCGCGTCGGCCGCCGCGTCGCGCGCCGCGGCGGTCGCGCGGTCGAGCGCGGCGGTCATCGTCGCCTGCTCCTTGCCGGTGAACTGGTCGAGAAACAGTTCCGCAACCGTCGCCTGGTACACCTTCCACATCTTCCTGCGCAGCGTGCGCCCCTTGTCCGTGATGCTCGCAAACGCGGCACGGCCGTCGTCGGCCGACCGCGCTCGCGTGACGAGCCCCTCCTGTTCGAGCCGGTCGACGAGCCGCGTGAGGTTGTAGCGCTCGATCGCGAGCACGTCGGCCAGTTCGTGCATGCGGCGCGTGCCGTCGGGCCCGCTTTCGAGCCCCCACAGCGCGTCGTACCACGCGTACGCGGGCAGGCCGGCCGCCGCGAGGCGACGCTCGATCTCGCGAATCATCGTCCGGTGCGCGCGGACGAACGAGAACCACAGATCGGGTTCGGGTGCGCTCATGTCAGGTCGTTCCTTTCATTTAATTGCAGTTGCAATTAAATTTTACCTCGATAACAATGCCCGTCACACGATTGCAATTGCAACTAGTTGCCCGCCGACCGGCGGGCGTTTCGTCGCGCGACGCGGCGCCACGACCGTCGCTGCGCGCTGCCTGATGCTTCTGGAGACACTGCATGACAGCACCTCTCGCGTTACCCGACATCGACCCGCAGGAAACCCGCGAATGGCTCGATGCGCTCGAATCCGTGATCGCGCTCGAAGGACGCCCGCGCGCGCACTACCTGCTCGACCAGCTCGCGGATCTCGACGCGGCCCGGCATGGCGACCTGCACGGCCGCGTGACGACCGCGTACGTGAACACGGTGCCGCGCGAGCGCCAGCCGGCCTACCCGGGCGATCTCGCGCTCGAGCGGCGGCTGAACGCGATGATCCGCTGGAACGCGATGGTGATGGTGCTGCGCGCCGGCCGGCATTCGAACGTCGGCGGGCATATCGCGACCTACCAGTCGGCGGCCGTGCTGTACGACGTCGGCTTCGACCACTTCTTCCGCGGCCGCACCGATACGTTCGACGGCGACATGGTCTACATCCAGGGCCATTCGGCGCCCGGCATCTATGGCCGCGCGTATCTGGAAGGCCGCATCACCGACGCGCAGCTCGACAATTTCCGCCGCGAGACCGGCCGTGAAGCCGGTCGCGACGGGCTGTCGTCGTATCCGCATCCGCGCCTGATGCCGGATTTCTGGCAATTCCCCACCGTGTCGATGGGGCTCGGCCCGCTCACGGCCGCGTATCAGGCGCGTTTCATGCGTTATCTCGAATATCGCGGGCTGAAAGCGCATCAGGGCCGCAAGGTGTGGGCGTTTCTCGGCGACGGCGAAATGGACCAGCCCGAATCGCTCGCGGCGATCTCGCTCGCCGGGCGCGAACGGCTCAACAACCTGATCTTCGTCGTCAACTGCAACCTGCAACGCCTCGACGGCCCGGTGCGCGGCAACGGCAAGGTCATCCAGGAACTCGAAGGCACGTTTCGCGCAGCCGGCTGGAACGTCGTCAAGGTGATCTGGGGCGGCGGCTGGGACCGCCTGCTCGAACGCGACACGACGGGCCTGCTGCGCCAGCGCATGATGGAGTGCGTGGACGGCGACTACCAGACCTTCAAATCGCAAAGCGGCGCGTACGTGCGCGAGCATTTCTTCGGCAAGTATCCCGAACTGCGCGATCTCGTCGCCGACCTGTCCGACGACGACATCTGGAAACTGGCGCGCGGCGGCCACGATCCGGAGAAGGTGCATGCGGCCTATGCGCAGGCGATGCGCGCGGACGGCCGGCCGACGGTCGTGCTCGCGAAGACCGTCAAGGGCTTCGGGATGGGCGAAGCCGGCGAAGGCCAGAACGTGAACCATCAGCTGAAGAAAATGAGCGCGGAGGCGGTGCGCGCCTTCCGCGACCGCTTCGCACTGCCGGTCAGCGACGCGCAGCTCGATGAGTTGCCTTACCTGAAGCCTGAACCGGGCAGCGCCGAGGCTCGCTATTTCGCGGAACGCCGCGCCGCGCTCGGCGGCCACGTGCCGGCCCGCTTCCACGCGGTCGGGCCGCTGCCGACGCCGCCGCTCGCCGCGTTCGACGCGCAATTGAAGGACACCTGCGAGCGCGGCCTGTCGACGACGATGGCGTTCGTGCGCATCCTCGGCACGCTGCTGAAGGACCCGCAGCTCGGCAAGCTGGTCGTGCCGATCGTGCCGGACGAATCGCGCACGTTCGGAATGGAAGGTCTGTTCCGCCAGATCGGCATCCACTCGCATCTGGGCCAGCTCTATACGCCGCAGGACGCGGGCCAGCTCAGCTACTACAAGGAAGCGAAGGACGGACAGATCCTTCAGGAAGGCATCAACGAATCGGGCGCGATCGCGTCGTGGATCGCCGCCGGCACCGCGTACAGCAACCACGGGCTGCCGACGATCCCGTTCTACATCTTCTATTCGATGTTCGGGCTGCAACGGGTCGGCGATCTCGCGTGGGCCGCCGGCGACGCACGCACGCGCGGCTTCCTGCTCGGCGCGACGTCGGGCCGCACGACGCTGATGGGCGAAGGGCTGCAGCACAACGACGGGCACAGCCAGGTACTGTCGTCGGTGATTCCGAACTGCGTGTCGTATGACCCGACCTATGCGTACGAACTCGCGGTGATCGTGCGCGACGGGTTGCGGCGGATGTTCGCGGAGCAGGAAGACGTCTACTACTACATCACGCTGCTCAACGAAAACTATCCGCATCCGGCGCTGCCCGACGGCGCGGAAGCCGGCATCCTGAAGGGGATCTACCTGCTGCGCGAAGGCACGTCGCACGCGGCCGAGACGCCGCACGTGCAGTTGATGGGCAGCGGCGCGATCCTGCGTGAAGTGATCGCCGCAAGCGACCTGCTCGCACAGGACTTCGGCGTGTCGAGCGACGTATGGAGCGCGACGAGCCTGACCGAACTGCGCCGCGACGGGCTTGCAGCGGAACGCTGGAACCTGCTGCATCCGGACGAGGCACCGCGCGTGCCGTACGTGCAGCAATGCCTCGACGGCCGCGCGGGTCCCGTGGTCGTCGCGACCGACTACATGAAGATCGTCGGCGACCAGATCCGGGCGTTCGTCGACGGCCGCCGCTTCGTGTCGCTCGGCACCGACGGCTTCGGCCGCTCGGATACACGCGAGGCGCTGCGCACGTTCTTCGAGGTCGACCGTCACTTCATCGTGATCGCGGCGTTGAAGGCGCTCGCCGACGACGGCGTGATCGAACGGGCGCGCGTCGGCGAAGCGATCCGGCGTTACGGCATCGATATCGACAAGATCGATCCGGCCACGGTGTAGTCATGCGGTAGGCGGCAGGCAAGATCGTCCCGGCCTGCCGCGCCGCTCGCGCTACTGCCCCGACCGAGCGAGCGGACCTGGCGTGCCCTGCTCCGTGCCCGACGGCCAGCCGCCCGCGAGCGCCTTGTACAGCGCGACCGTCGATGCGGCGCTGCGCATCCGCCCGTCAGCCGCCGCATCCTGCGCCTGCAACAGCGTCCGCTGCGCGTCGAGCACTTCGTAGTAGTCGATCGCGCCGGCCGAGAAGCGTGCCTGCGCAAGCTGCGCCGCGCGTGCGCTGTCGTCGGCCGCCCGCACGAGGTGCGCGGTCTCGTCACGCGTGCGGGCGACACGCAGCAGCGCGTTCTCGGTTTCCTCCAGCGCGCCGAGCACGGTCTGCCGGTACTGGGCAAGCTGGCCGGCCGCTTCCGCGTCGCTCGCGGCGATCCGCGCACGCACGCGGCCGACGTCGAGGAACGACCAGTCGATGCCGAGCGCGATCAGGTTGGTGTCGCTGCCCGCACGGAAGAACCCGTAGCTGCTCGTCGCGCTGCCGAGCAGCCCCGACAGCGTGAAGCGCGGGAACAGGTCGGCGGTCGCGACGCCGACGCGCGCGGTCGCAGCATGCAGCCGCGCCTCGGCGGCCGCGACATCGGGGCGGCGGCGCAGCAAGTCGCCCGGCGTGCCGGGATCGATGTCGGCCGCGAGCGCCGGCAGCGGCACCGGCGTGCCTGTCGGCGTACCCGTCTTCGGCCAATCGAACCGGCCGATCAGCGCATCCGGCGTCTGCCCGGTCAGCACCGCGAGCCGATGCTCGTCGACGCCGATCGCGGCTTCGTACACGGCGATCCGCGAGGTCGTCGATTCGTACTGCGCACGCGCTCGCGCCGCATCCAGTTCGGAGCCTCGCCCCGCGCCGACGCGCGCATTGATCAGCGCGAGCGTCTGCTTCTGGTTGTCGGCGTTCTCGCGAGCGATCCGCAACCGCTCCTGCGAGCCGCGCAGATCGACGTAGGTGCTCGCGACCTCCCCCGCGATCGCGACGCGCAACGCGCGCACGTCGGCCGCGCTGGCCGCCGTTTCCGCACGCTGCGACTCGATCGAGCGGCGCACGCGGCCAAACAGGTCGAGCTCCCACGCGGCATTGATCCCGACACTGGACGTCGGCGTATCGCGCTGGCTGCGCGGCGCGCCGAACGCCTGGTCCTTGCTCATCAGCTGATGGCCGATCTGGCCGCTCGCGGTGATCGTCGGGTAGCGGTCGAACGTAGCCTGCGACAGCAGCGCATTCGACGCGTCGTAGCGCGATACGGCGACCTGCAAGTCCTGGTTCGCGGCGAGCGCCGCGTCGATCAACCGTGTCAGCGCCGGATCGCCGAACCCGCGCCAGAACGTGGCATCGGCGTCCGCCGACGCGTCGGACGGCATATCGTGCGGTGTATCGGCCGGCGCCGCATCACGCTGCGTCGCCGGATGCGTGTCGCGCGCGAACCGCGCGGCCGTGGCCGTATCGGGCCGTTTGAAATCCGGGCCGACCGCGCATGCGGCGAGCGTCACCGACATCGCGAGCGCGGAAAGACGGAAAGCGGCGCTCATCGGTTTTCTCCTTCGAGGGTGCCGTGCTGTTCGCTCCAGACGGCCGGCGTGCCGCCCGCGAGCTTGCGGATCGCCACGTAGAACACGGGCGTCAGGAACAGCCCGAACAGCGTGACGCCCAGCATCCCCGCGAACACGGTGACGCCGGTGGCCGCCCGCACCTCGCTGCCCGCACCGCTGCCGATCAGCAGCGGCACCGAGCCCGCGATGAACGCGACCGACGTCATCACGATCGGACGCAGCCGCAGCTTGCACGCTTCGAGCGCCGCTTCGACCACTCCCTTGCCCTGGATCTCGAGCTCCCGCGCGAATTCGACGATCAGGATCGCGTTCTTGCACGCGAGCCCCATCAGCACGACGAGACCGACCTGCACGAACACGTTGTTGTCGCCACCGGACAGCCACACGCCGAACAGCGCCGCGCACATGCACACGGGCACGATCAGGATCACCGCGAGCGGCAGCGTCCAGCTCTCGTACAGCGACGCGAGCACCAGGAACACCAGCATCACCGCGAGCGGAAACACGACGATCGCCGCGTTGCTCTGCGTGACCTGCTGATAGCTGAGATCGGTCCATTCGAGCGTGATGCCCGGCGGCAGCACGTCCTTCGCGATCTGCTGCAGCTTCGCGATCGCCTGCGACGACGACATCGTCTTCGGATCGGCGTCGCCGATCAGGTCGGCGGCTGGATAGCCGTTGTAGCGCACGACCGGGTCGGGACCGTACGCGGGCCCGACCGTCACCATCGAGCCGATCGGCACCATCTCGCCCTTCGCGTTGCGCGTGCGCAGGATCGCGATGTCGGCGGCCGTCTGCCGGTGGCCGGCATCCGCCTGCGCCATCACCCGATACACGCGGCCGAACACGTTGAAGTCGTTCACGTACATCGAGCCGAGATACACCTGCAACGTATTGAACAGATCGGTCAGCGCGACGCCCTGCGCCTTCGCCTTCAGCCGGTCGACCTTCACCTCGAGCTGCGGGATGTTCGCCTGGTACGAGCTGACGGGATAGCTCATCCCCGGCGTCTTCGCGACCGCGGCCTGGAACGCGGTGAGCGCCTTCTGCAATTCGCCGTAGCCGAGCCCGCCGCGATCCTCCAGGTACAGCGAGTAGCCCGAACCGTTGCCGAGACCCTGGATCGGCGGCGGCATCAGCGCATAGGTGATGCCGCCATCGATCGCCGCGAAGCGC
Source organism: Burkholderia sp. BCC0097 (assembly GCF_902832985.1). NCBI lineage: Bacteria > Pseudomonadati > Pseudomonadota > Betaproteobacteria > Burkholderiales > Burkholderiaceae > Burkholderia > Burkholderia sp. BCC0097. The sequence goes on along the minus strand of NZ_CADFDM010000001.1, from coordinate 768,455 downwards.
GCGTTCAGGTCCGCGTTGATCTGCGCGGCGCTGCGGTGACGCTGGTCGAACGGTTTCAGGATCACGTACGAGTTCGTGATGTTCGGCGTGTTCACGCCCTGCAGCGCATTCAGCCCGGCAAACGCCGGCACCATCTCGACGCCGTCCGTGCCGAGCGCGATCTTCGTCATCTGCTCGGTCACCGCGCTGGTGCGCGCGAGCGACGCGCCTTCCGGCAGCTTCGCGCCCGCGAACAGGTACAGCTTGTCCTGCACCGGGATGAAGCCGCCCGGCACCGCGTTGAACAGCAGCGCGGTCGCCGCAAGCAGCGCCGCATAGACGGCGAACACCACGCCGCGCCGCTTCAGCGTGCGCCCGACGACGCCGTGATAGCGATCGGAACTGCGCTCGAAGAAGCGGTTGAACGGATGGAACAGCCAGCCGAATGCGCGGTCGAGGGCGCGCGTCAACGCATCCTTCGGCGCGCCGTGCGGACGCAGCAGCTTCGCGGCGAGCGCGGGCGACAGCGTCAGCGAATTGATCGCGGAGATCACCGTCGAGATCGCGATCGTCACCGCGAACTGCTTGTAGAACTGGCCCGTGACGCCCGACATGAACGCCATCGGCACGAACACCGCGCACAGCACGAGCGCGATCGCGACGATCGGCCCCGACACCTCGCGCATCGCCTGGTGCGCGGCATCGCGCGGGCTCAACCCCTGCGCGATGTTGCGCTCGACGTTCTCGACCACGACGATCGCATCGTCGACGACGATCCCGATCGCGAGCACGAGCCCGAACAGCGTCAGCGTGTTGATCGAATAGCCGAGCAGGTAGAGCCACGCGAACGTGCCGACCACCGACACCGGCACCGCGACGAGCGGAATGATCGACGCGCGCCACGTCTGCAGGAACAGGATCACGACGAGCACGACCAGCACCACGGCCTCGATCAGCGTGTGCTGCACCGCGCGGATCGATTCGCGCACGAACACCGTCGGGTCCCACACGGGGCGATACGCGACGCCGGGCGGAAAGCGCTTCGACAATTCGTCGAGCTTCGCATACACGGCCTTCGCGACGTCGAGCGCGTTCGCGCCCGGCGACAGGAAGATGCCGACCACGGCCGAATGCCTGTCGTTGAAATACGAGCGCAGCGTGTAGTCGCCCGCGCCGAGCTCGATGCGCGCGACGTCGGACAGCTTCACCACCTGGCCGTCGTCGCCGTTGCGCAGCACGATGTCGCTGAATTCCTGCACCGTGCGCAGACGGCCGCGCACGTTGATCGACACGAGGAAGTCGTTTTTCTTCGGCGACGGTTCCGCGCCGAGCTGGCCGGCCGACACCTGCACGTTCTGCTCGCGCACGGCCGCGATCACGTCGCTCGCGGTGAGCCCGCGCGACGCGAGCCGGTTCGGGTCGAGCCACAGCCGCATCGCGTAGTCGCCGGAGCCGTACACGCCGACGTCGCCGATGCCGGTGAGCCGCGACAGTTCGTCCTTCACGTGCAGCGTCAGGTAGTTGCGCAGGTACAGCGAATCGCGGCTGTTATCCGGCGAATAGAGGCTCACGTACATCAGCGGCGTGGGCGACTGCTTCTGCGTGGTCACGCCGTACTGGCGCACCTCCTCGGGCAGGCGCGACAGCGCCTGGCTCACGCGGTTCTGCACGCGCACGGCAGCCGTGTCGGGATCGACGCCCTGCAGGAACGTGACGACGACCTGCAGGCTGCCGTCCGACCCGGCAACCGACTTCATGTACATGATGCCTTCGACGCCGTTGATCGCCTCTTCCAGCGGTTCGGCCACCGACTCGGCGATTTCCTTCGGGTTCGCGCCCGGGTACGTCGCGCGCACGACGACGCTCGGCGGCACGACTTCCGGATATTCGCCGGCCGGCAGCATCGGGATCGAGATCAGGCCGAGCGCGAAAATGACGATCGACAGCACGACCGCGAAGATCGGCCGGTCGATGAAGAAGCGGGAGAAATCCATCGTCTCGCTCCCGTCAGTGCGCGGCAGGCGCGCCGGCATCGGCGAGCGCCTGCGCGGCGTTGCCCGCCGCGGCGCGTGCGGGCAGCGCCTTCGGCTTCACCTGCGCGCCCGGATAGTAGATGCGCTGCACGCCGTCCACCACCACACGGTCGCCCGACTGCAATCCCTTCTCGACGATCCGCTCGCCGTCGAGTTCGCGGCCGATCGTCACGTCGCGGCGCAGCGCCTTGTCGCCCGGGCCGATCACGTACACGTACTTGCGGTCCTGGTCGGTCAGCACGGCCTTGTCGTCAACCAGCAATGCGTCCTGGTCGCGGCCGCTCACGAGTTGCACGCGCGCATAGAGCCCCGGCGTGAACGTATGGTCCGCATTCGGCAGCCGCACACGGGCGCGGATCGTGCCGGTTTGCGGATCGAGCCGGTTGTCGAGGAAATCGACGGTGCCCGCATGCGGAAAACCCGTCTCGTTCGCGAGCCCGACGCGCACCGGATCGGCGCCGATCGCGCGATGCGTCGAATCGGCGCGCCGCGCGTTGTAGCGCAGGTAGCTCTGCTCGTCGCAATCGAAATACACGTAGACCGGGTCCTGCGAGACGACGGTCGTCAGCAGCGTGTCGTCTGCGCGCGCGAGGTTGCCGACGGTCGCGACCGCACGGCCGACGCGGCCCGCGATCGGCGCGCGCACCTCGGTGAAACCGAGATTGAGCTTCGCGTCGGCCACGGCCGCATCGGCCGCCTGCAGATCGGCGCGCGCCTGCTCCGCGGTGGCGCGCGCGTTGTCGAGTTCTTCCTGCGACGTCGCATGCGCGTCGATCAGCGTCTGCACGCGCTTCAACTGCACGTTCGCGAGGCTCGCGGCCGCACGGGCGCGCTGCTGCTGCGCATTCGCCCGGTCGAGCGCGATCCGGTACGGGCGCGGATCGATCTCGAACAGCAGCGCGCCCTGCGCGACCACATCGCCCTCCTTGTACGCGACACGCTGCAGGTAGCCGCTCACGCGCGGCCGCAGTTCGACGGCGTCCACCGCTTCGACGCGCCCGTTGAATTCGTCCGCGAGGCGGATGGTGCGCGGCGCGACGGTGGCGAAGCCCACTTCGGGAAGCGGCTGGGCCGACGATGTGTCTTTGCCGTCGTGACAGCCCGACAACGCCAGCAACAGGGCGCAGGCCGCGCCCAAAGGCGAGGTCCTGCGTAGGGAAAAGGAGAGCATGATGCCTCGCGACGGGTTAAACTGCCGCGTAGCATAAAAGTTGAAGTTAACTTCAAGTCAAGCTTTCCCGGAGGGCGTCATGGGTATCCAGGAAACCCCGCAATGGCCGCTGCTGTCGATCCGCGAAGTGGCCGCGCGCAGCGGCGTGCCGGCGTCGACGCTGCGTTTTTACGAGACGCGCGGGTTGATCAAGTCGCACCGCAACGGCTCGAGCCATCGCCACTATTCGCGTGCGGTGCTGCGCCTGATCGCGTTCATCGTGTTCGCGCAGAAGATCGGCTATTCGCTCGACGAAATCGCCGAACAGCTCGTCAGCCTGCCCGAGGACACCGCGCCCAGCAACAAGGACTGGCAGCGGCTGTCGCGCGGCTGGAAGCAGCGCGTCGCGAGCCGGATCGAGGAGCTGCAGCGGCTCTACATCAACCTCGACGAATGTATCGGCTGCGGCTGCCTGTCGCTGAAACGCTGCAAGCTGACCAACCCGGAAGACCGCGCCGGCCGCAACGGGCCCGGCACGCGGCGCTGGCTCGGCGACAAGCCGCCGACCGATGCCGAATGACGTGCCGGCCGCACGCGCGCCGTGTCACCCGACGCGCCAGCCGCCGTTCACCGCGATCGTCGCGCCCGTGACGAACGACGCCCGCGGCCCGGCGAGCCACGCGACCGCGTCCGCGACGTCGTCCGGTTGTCCGGCGCGGCCAACCGGCGTCTGCACGCGGATCATTGCCGCGACGGCCGGCGCGACCCCGTTGTCGCCAAAGAAACGCGTGCCGGCGATATAGCCGGGCGCGACCGTATTGACCGTCGCGCCGCGCGGCCCGAGTTCGCGTGCCAGCGCGACAGTGAAGCCTTCGACACCGGCCTTCGCGGCCGCATAGGCGAGGCCGCCCGGCAACAGGCTGCCGGCGCGTGCCGCGATCGAGCCGATGTTGACGATGCGCGCGGCGCGATCGGCCAGGTGCGGTAGCACGGCCATCGTCGTCAGGAACAGGCTTTTCAGGTTCGCCTGGAGCACCGCGTCCCATACGGCCTCCGCTTCGCCCGCCTTCGTATCCGCGCCGACGCGTCCGGTCAGTCCCGCGTTGTTGACGAGGACGTCGATACGCGGCCACCTTGCGGCAATCGCGGCGACCACCGCTTCCGCGTCGCGCCGCACGCTCAGATCGCCTGCCTGCCCGATCGCCGCACCGCCGAGCCGTGCGACGGCCGCCTCCAGCCGCGCCGCATCGCGCCCGACTATCGCGACGCGATACCCGTCCTGCACCAGCCGGCTCGCGATTGCGAAGCCGATTCCGCTCGACCCGCCCGTGACGATGGCCGTTCGCTGCCGTTCGTTGTCCGTCATGACCTGCCCTCCTTTCTCTGTTTTGACGATCGGTGACATTTGCAGTGTGGGCAACGTACGACGATAGGTAAAATACGAATTCAATGACATCTTGATACGTAAAAGGTATCGCATGATCGATCTGCGCCAGTTCCGGCAATTCATCGCGGTCGCCGAAACGCTCAGCTTCCGGCGCGCGGCCGAGCGGCTGCACATGGCCCAGCCGCCGCTCAGCACGGCGATCCGCAAGCTCGAGGACGAATTGGGCGTCGCCTTGCTCGAACGCGACAACCGCGGCGCGCGGCTCACGCCGGCCGGCGAGGCCTTCCTGCTCGAAGCGCGGCGCGCGCTCGAACAGGCCGAGCGCGCGGTGGCCGTGGCGCGCCGCGCGGGCGCCGGCCTCGGCGGCACGCTGCGGCTGCGCTTCGTCGACAGCACCGTGAACGCGCTGTTGCCGTTGATCCTCCGCGCGTTTCAGGAACGGCATCCCAACGTCGATTTCCAGCTCGAGGAAGGCACGACCGCCGACCAGGTGCTCGCGCTGCGGCAGGACCGCACCGACGCCGGCCTCGTCGTGCTGCCGGTGGCCGACGCCGGCGACGTGCATGTCGAACCGCTGCTGCGCGACCGGATGGTCGCCGCGCTGCCCGACGGCCACCGGCTCGCGCACCGCCGCCGCATCGCGCTGGCCGAGCTGGCGGATGAACCGTGGGTCATGTTTGCCGCGCACCACGGGCCGGGCATGCATGCGCTGATCGTGACGGCGTGCGCGCAGGCGGGCTTCGCGCCGCGGGTGGTCCAGCAGCCGCGCCAGATGCAGACGACGGCCGGGCTCGTCGCGGGCGGCATCGGCGTCGCGCTGATGCCGCGCCTGTTCGTGCCGATGCATCCGCAAGGCATTACGTTCTGCGAACTGAAGGATGCGGGCAGCCCGCTCGCGTACGAACTGGCGCTCGCGTACCGCACGTCATCGCCGCTCGTCGATGCGCTGCGCGAGAGCGCGCGGAACGCGGTACGCGAACTGGGGCTGGTTGCCGCGACGTGACCGCGCGCATCGCGCGCGCGGCGCTCAGGCCCGGTCGCCGAGGAAGTTGAACACGACGCCGAGCACGGCCTCGCGGAACGCCTCCGGCCGTGTCGGCAGCGACGTGTACTCCAGCATCATGTGGCTGTACGACACCGTCGTGCCGATCGCGCTCGCGATCATGAAGAACAGCACGTTCGGCTCGACCGGACGGATCGCGCCGGCCTCGACCGCGTCCGCCAGCAGCGGAAACATCGCGTCGTGATACGGGCGCACGATCCGCTCCTGCAGCCGGTCGAGCCGCCCGCCCTCCTCGGTCGCCGCCGTCGAGAAGAACATGCCGATATCCGGCTCGGCGAATTCGTGATCGACGCACAGCTCGAGCGCGCGCCGCACGCGGTCGCGATGCGGCAGCGACGACGCGCGCAACGCACGCAGCGCGTCGAACATCGGTTCGGCCAGCTCGACGATCTGCTCGACGACCGCCAGCCACAACGTTTCCTTCGTACCGAAGTGATGGGCGATCAGCGCCGCGTCGATGCCCAGCTCGCGCGCGACTTCGCGCACGCTCGTCGCGTCGTAGCCGCGCTTCGCGAACGTGCGGCGCGCGGCCCGCAATATCACGTCCGGGCCGACGGACGCATCCGCCAGCGGCCGTCCGCGCGTACGCCGCTTCGACGGCGCGCGCTCAGTGACTTCTGCCACGTTTTTCCTGCTCCTTGAACGATTCGAATGCCCGTGTTCGGTCCCCGGTTTCACGTACCGGAAGCGGGCGGCCTGCCCCGCTCCGTTGACACGCGGAGCCGGGAAGCGCTAGGATCATACCTTATTCATCACTTGATGATTTATACATGACAACCCCTACACGCATCGTCATCGTCGGCGGCGGGATCGCCGGGCTGCAGCTCGCGACCCGCCTGGGCGAGCGTCTCGGCCGGTCCGGGCGCGCGCAGATCACGGTCGTCGATCGCAGTCCGACGCACATCTGGAAACCGATGCTGCACACGATCGCGGCCGGCACGCGCGACGTCCAGCAGCAACAGGTGATTTTCCTCGCCCATGCCCGCGACCACGGCTACACGTACCAGCCCGGCGAACTGAAGGGGCTCGATCGCGCGCGCCGCCGCGTGCAGCTCGGCGAGATCCGCTCGCAGGACGGCGACGTGGTGATCGACGCACGCGAACTCGAATACGACGTGCTGATCCTCGCGCTCGGCAGCCAGGCCAACGATTTCGGCGTGCCCGGCGTGCGCGAGCACTGCTACTTCATCGACAGCCAGCAGCAGGCGGAGACCTTCAACGAAGCGTTACGGATGCGCGTGTTCCGCAGCATCGCGCGCGACGAGCCGTTTCGCGTGGCGATCGTCGGCGCGGGCGCGACGGGCGTGGAACTCGCGGCGGAGCTGAGCCGTTTGCTGGAAGTGGCGCAGGCGTACGGCGACGACACGGTGCGCGAGCGATTGCAACTCACGTTGCTCGAAAGCGGCCCGCGCATCCTCAACGCGTTTCCGCCGCGGATTTCCGCATCGGCCCAGCGGCGGCTCGAACAGATCGGCTTTCGCGTGCTGACGTCGACGCGCGTCACGTCGGCCGACGCGAACGGTTTCCATTACGGCGACGGTTCGTTCGCCGAAGCCGACCTGATGGTGTGGGCGGCCGGCGTGAAGGCGCCCGATTTCATGCAGGCGCTGGGCGGGCTCGATACGAACCGCGCGAACCAGATCGTGGTCGGCCCCACGCTGCAGGCGACCGGCGACGAGCACGTGTTCGCGATCGGCGATTGCGGCAGCCTGCTGCCCGACGGCCAGGAGCGGCCGCTGCCACCGACCGCGCAGGTCGCGACGCAACAGGCCGAGCATCTCGCGAAGCACCTGCCCGCCTGGCTCGACGGTACGCCGATTCCGCCGTTCGCGTTCCACGATTTCGGCGCGCTGGTGTCGATCAGCGATTACGACGCGTTCGGCACGCTCGGGCAGTTCGGCTTCTTCCGCGGCGGCTTCATCCAGGGGCGCTTCGCGCAGTTCAGCCACCTGATGCTCTACCGGCGGCACCAGCAGGCGCTGCACGGTTTCTCCAAGGCGACCTTGCTGTGGATCGCCGAACGGATCAACGGCTGGGTGCAGCCGCGCATCCGCCTGTCGTGATGCCGCGCGTCGCGGCACCGCGTAACGTTTCGAGGAACAGAAACATGAACAATCGTGTAGCGCCCTGGGTCATGACCGTCGCCGCAATCGGCAGCTTCGACATGCCGTCCGTCTCGTGGGGCGGGCCGCGACGGCGCAGCGTCACGCGCGACCGGCTGCCGTCGTGGGATGCGACGAGCAAGCCGACCATCAGCGTGCTCGAACGGCCCACGGCCGACACCGTGATGATTTCGTGGTGCGACGCCTGCACCGGGCACTACGGCTACCAGAAGTGGCGCCTGTTCACGACGCGCAAGCGCGGCGTGTGCGCGCTGTCGGGGCGATCGATCGAGATCGGCGACAGCGTCTATGCGCCTCAACTGCTCGGCTCGACGCCCGGCAACGCCGCCGCGATGGTGCTCGCGGCGTGCATCGACGAAGCGCTGGCGGCCTGACCGTCAGGTCGATGTGGGCTGACCGGCGCCATAGGCCGGAGCGTTGTTCTGTCGTTCAAGTTCGGCATCGAGATGCGCGGCATGCGCGCTCGCTTCGGACTCCGACATCAGCTCGCCTTCCCACTTCGCGACCACCGCGCTGGCGATCGAGTTGCCCACCGCGTTCGTGGCCGAGCGCCCCATGTCGAGGAACGTGTCGACACCGAGAATCAGCAGCAACCCGGCTTCAGGGATGTTGAACTGGTGCAGCGTGGCCGCGATCACGACGAGCGATGCGCGCGGCACGCCGGCCATCCCCTTCGACGTCAGCATCAGGATCAGCAGCATCGTGATTTGCGTGCCGAGCGACAGGTGGATGTCGTAGGCCTGCGCGATGAACAGCGTCGCGAACGTGCAGTACATCATCGAGCCGTCGAGGTTGAACGAGTAACCCATCGGCATCACGAAGCTCGAGATCTTGCGACGTACGCCGAAACGGTCGAGCGCGTCGAGGATCTTCGGATACGCGGCTTCGGAGCTCGCGGTCGCGAACGACAGCATGAATGCTTCCTTGATCAGCGCGAGCAGCTTGAACACGCGGCGGCCGAGGAAGAGCAGCCCGGCCGCGACGAGCGTGGCCCACAGCAGCACGAGGCTCGCGTAGAAATCGCCCATGAACACCGCGAACTTCAGCAGGATCGACAACCCGTTGACCGCCACGGTCGACGCCATCGCGGCCATCACCGCGAGCGGCGCGAGCTTCATCACGTAGCCGGTGATCTTCAGCATCACGTGCGCGAGCTGGTCGATCGCCGCGACGAGGATCTTGCCGCGCTCGCCGAGGGCGGCTAGCGCCACGCCGAAGAACATCGAGAACACGACGATCTGCAGGATCTCGTTGTTCGCCATCGCCTCGGCGATCGACTTCGGCACCATGTGACCGACGAAATCCTTCAGCGTGAACTTGGACGTCGCGAGATGCGCGGACGCGCCGATGTCCGGCAGCGGCAAGCCGAGGTTCTCGCCGGGCCGCAGCAGATTCGCCATCAGCAGGCCGAGCAGCAGCGAGATCAGCGACGCGGTGACGAACCAGCCGAGCGCCTTCACGAACACGCGCCCGACCGAAGACGCATCGCCCATGTGCGCGATGCCGACGACCAGCGTGGAGAACACCAGCGGGCCGATCACCATCTTGATCAGCCGCAGGAACACGTCGGAGACGAGCGAGATGTAGCCGGCGACTTCCGTGGCCGCCTGCTTGTCGGGAAGCTGCGTGTAGATCAGGTAGCCGACCAGGATGCCGGCTGCCATCGCGAGCAGGATCCAGCCTGCCGCAGACATTCGTTTGTTCATGACTGAATTCGCCGGGTGGCGATGGAGTTGACGGAAGAAAGGCGCGCATGCCGCTCGTGCCGGCGGATGCCCGCTGACGGACGCGCCTGCCGCCGCACCGGCATTCGCGGCAACGCGAACGCCGGCGGCAGCGATTCAGGATGGAACGATCGGGTCAGTAGCCGATCGCCGAGCCCGCCGGACGGCGCGGGTCGTTGTAGCCGTAGATGAAGCCGACGCGCACGTTGCCGGACACGGACGAATCGTTCCCGGAACTCTGGCGGCTCGCCGCTTCGGTGCCCGGCAGGCCGACCATGATCAGCTCGGCGGCGCCCCACGGCGTCTGCTCGACCATCTTGTAGCCCATGTTGCGCAGGATCGCGAGCGTGTCGGGCGACAGGCCGTAGGTTTCGTAATAGACCGCGTCGGGCAGCCACTGATGATGGATGCGCGGCGCGGCCACTGCGTCCTGCGGCGTCATTCCGTAGTCGATCACGTTCAGCACGGTCTGCAGCGTGATCGTGATGATGCGCGAGCCGCCCGGCGAGCCGACCACCATGAACACCTTGCCGTCCTTCTTCACGATGGTCGGCGCCATCGACGACAGCGGACGCTTGCCCGGCGCGATCGAGTTGCGCGTGCCCTGCACCAGGCCGAACAGGTTCTGCGCGCCGACCTTCACGGTGAAGTCGTCCATCTCGTCGTTCAGGAAGAAACCCGTGCCCGGCGCGATGACCACGGCGCCGAAGCGGCCGTTGACCGTATAGGTCGTCGACACCGCATTGCCGTCGTGATCGACGATCGAGTAATGCGTCGTTTCCGGCTTCTCGTGCACGCCGACACCCGGCTGCACGTCGACCGACGGCGTCGCCGTATCGGCATGGATGCTCTTGCGGATCTGCGCCGCGTATTCCTTGCTCGTCAGCTTCGCGACCGGGTTGTCGATGAAATCCGGATCGCCGAGCAGCGTGTTGCGGTCTTCGTACGCATGGCGCATCGCTTCGATCATGTAGTGGACCGCCGCGGCCGAGTGGTAGCCGAGCTTGCGCAGGTCATACCCTTCGAGGATGTTCAGCGTCTCGCACATCGTCACGCCGCCCGAGCTCGGCGGCGGCGCCGACACGAACTCGTAGCCGCGGTACGTGCACGTCAGCGGCGCCATGTCCTGCGCGCGATAGGACGCGAAATCGGCCGCCGTGATCACGCCGCCGCCGCGCCTGGCCGCCGCCTCGACGATCTTCGGGATCTCGCCGTGATAGAACGCGTCGGGCCCCTGCTCCGCGATGCGCTCGAGCGTGCGGGCCAGATCCTTCTGCACCAGGCGGTCGCCCGGCTGCAGCGCCGTGCCGTCCGGGCGCAGGAAGATGCGCGCGGCTTCCGGGTCCTTCCTGAAACGCTCGACGGTCGTGTCGAGGATGTCGGTATCGCCGCGCGTCAGCACGAAGCCGTCGCGTGCGAGCCGGATCGCCGGCGCCATCACCTGCTTGCGCGTCAGCTTCCCGTACTTGCGCTGCGCGAGATCGAGGCCGGCCACCGTGCCCGGCACGCCGACCGCGCGATAGCCGTACAGGCTCTGGTCCGGAATCACGTTGCCCGCCGCATCGAGATACATGTTCGCGGATGCCGCGGCCGGCGCGGTCTCTCGGAAATTGATGAAGCGGTCGCGACCGTCGGCCAGGTGGATCGTCATGAAACCGCCGCCGCCGATGTTGCCGCAGCACGAGTTGGTCACGGCCTGCGCATAGCCGACGGCCACCGCCGCGTCCACCGCATTGCCGCCCGCCTTCAGGATGTCGACGCCGATCTGCGACGCGAAATGCTGCGACGACACGACCATGCCGTTCTTCGCTTCGACCGCCGGGTCCGACGCGGCGAACGCGCACACGCCGATTGCCGACAACAGGGTGAGTACTACGAGCCGCCTCATGACGGAATCCTCCAGACGAATAAACCGGACCATGCCGGGATGCGTCGACGCGCGACTGGTTGTCGACGCTGCCGATTCGACATGTAATAAACGATACATTTCAGCGAGGCCGCGATCATATCACTCGCTTTTTTGCGTCAAAAACTAGGGTAATTACTGAATTTAAAATGAAGGTACGCCGAGATGTCTACCGACGAATGTTTGATTTATTACACATATGAACATATCGTCGGGCCGGGTGATACGTCCCTCTAATTTGGGACCGCACGCGGCCTGTCGCCCGTCAATCGGCTAACATGCGTGCAGTCGCCGGCGGACGCACGTCTGCCGTTTCATTTGGTCATTCAATTCAGATAGAGAGCCGGAGTGCCGATGGGGACGAGCATCAGGGCGTTGCTGTTATCCCAGATGGATAGCTTCACGCCGTCGGAACAGAAGGTCGCGCAGGCGTTGCTGGATCGCTATCCCAGTCTCGGCCTGGGCCCCATCGCGCAGTTTGCGAAGCAGGCGGAAGTCAGCGACCCGACCGTGTTCCGCTTCGTCGTCCGGATCGGTTTTCCGAACTACTCGTCGTTCCAGCAGGCGCTGCACGACGAGATCGACACCGCGATGAATTCGCCGCTCGCGCGGATGGATGCGTTCCATTCGGAAACGGGTATGCGCGATAGTCACGCGGCGATTTTCCAGCGGCTGTCCGAATCGCTCGCGACGACGATCGACGGGCTCGACGCGGCCGCGTTCGACGCAGCCGTGGCGGTGCTGGCCGATCCGGACGTGCGCGTCTTCTGCGGCGGCGGGCGCTATACGGCACCGCTCGCGTCGCTGTTCTCGTTCATGCTCGCCTACACGCGGCCGCACGTGCAGTACGTCGAGCCGAACGTGAATCTCGCGTCCGTCGCGCTGGCCGACATGGGGCGCACCGACGTGCTCGTGATCTTCGATTTTCGCCGCTACCAGAAGGACAGCATCCGCTTCGCGCAGGCCGCGCACCAACTCGGCGCGCGCATCCTGCTGATCACCGACGAATGGCGCTCGCCGATCGGCGAGTTCGCGGAGATCGTGCTGCGTATCCAGGGCCGCCCTTTCGCGATGCTGCAGACCAACGTGCCCGCGCTGGCGCTCGCCGAAGCGCTGGTGATCGGCGTGACGAACCGGCTGCCGGAACTGGCGCGGCAGCGGATGGAGAAGATCGAGCAGCTCAATGCGGGCGGGATCGAGTGGGATGTGAGTCGGCGGGATTTGCCGGAGTGATGGCGCCTCGTCATTCAGGCCTGGGCATCAGCGCTCGGCCTCGTTGCGTGTGCAATTCGAATCCCGAACTTCATACCCCACTGGTAACGCGCCACGCCAACCACCGTCGCGTTCCCTCGTTCAGGGCGCCAGCTCCATCCGGTTGCCCGTCACGACCAGCTTGACGGGATTCGTCTTCTTCCACTGCGACTTCGGAATCACCAGTTGCCACTCGGCATCGCGCTGATCCCGAAAGAATCCCGCCACGCCCACAACTTGCGCGTCGGCTGCCATTGGCGCGGACAGCGTCACCGTGGCGCCCGGCACGAGCGTGGTCTCCATGCTGTCGAGCAGATCCGCCCTCAGTAACGCACTGTCGTCATCGAGCAGCGAGACGTAAGCTGCATTCTCGAAGATATTCACATCCTTCAACTGATAGACACGCATCACGACCGGTAGCGATTGTCCCTGCTCGTTCTCGTTGAGTGCGGCGCGGCTTTCGATCACGAGGTTCATCTGCTTGACCTTCGTGACGAAAATCGCGCGTGTCATGCCGGCGGTCGTCTCTTTCATCGATTGCCACATACCGCAGCCAGACAGCAACGCGGCCGTCATCGCAATAGCAGCCGCCAATCGAATGCTTCGCATCATCGAACGTGCTCGCGGTGTCACAGCCAGCCTCCCGTCTTGATCGTGCATGGATAGCGCCGGCTCGGGCCGCCCACGCCTTCATACAGAACGAGCCGCACCGCGAAATGGAAGCACGCATAGCGGCCGACGAAACGGCTGAGTACGTCGCCGAACAGCGCGACGTCACCCGGCCCGGCGAAACCCGACGGCTCGATACCCACGTTCACATTCACGATACGGTCGACACGCGCCCCCACCAGTTCCGTTTCCTCATCGAGCCAAACGTGATGAATCGCATCGATGCGTCGCCGGTTATCGTCCTCTCGTGTCCAGTCGTACAACGACAGCGCGCCGCGCAGCACATTCGCGTCCATCATGTTCAGCTCGGTTGTGCCGGCCCCATTGAAGTGAGAAATCACCCGCCAGTCATAATCGCCGCCGCGCGGCGGATACAGCGGCATCGTCGGGGCCGTCAAATTGTGCACGCGCTCGACACCATTGAAGGTCGAAGCAGGTGTGGTAACCATCGATTCACGCAGCGCCATCCGCGGCAGGCGCCCGTTGCTTGCCAACACCCGGACCGTTACGTGTCCGTCCGGCAAGCTGCCCGGTTCATCCCAAAGATGTCCGCCCAACGTCACGACCATCTCGCGCCGGCCCGTCACGCCCTGCCGAATCGAAGCGTGGTAGTACCGATCCGGCGACTCGTGCCGGATCATCCCGCCGCGGTGCCGGAATGCCTTGATGGACTGATACGGGTATTGCCTTGCGGTACGCGGATCGGTCGCCACGACCGACAGTACGTCGTAGGGCTCGACGTGCTCGCCTGCGGAGGCCGGGGCGCGCACCGGATAGTCGCGGTCATGCGCATTGGGGCGAATGGCCTGCGCGTCCAGTTCGAGCAGATTGATCACCGGCGTGCAGAACAACCGGATGTTGTCCGCGCCTAACGTGGCGTCACCGGGAATCCGGTCTCGAATCACGATCTCGAATTCAAGCCGTGTTTCGCCCGGCGGCACACTGGCCGCGTCGAAACCGCACAAGTCCACGAAGTGGAACTTCTCGGGGAACGAGAAATATTCGAGCATCGTCTGCTCGCAGTCGAGATCGGCGTCGCGTGCATCAAGGTCGGTCGGCCACAGTCGCGCCTGCGCGCCGAAGCCCGCCGCCTCGATCGTCATCGCCGGGCGGGGTTGTAGCTGGCCGTCGAGCAGGCGCGGCATGCGCACGCCGATCGACTCCACCTGGCGCGTGAAAACCGCGTACAGCGCCGATGCAGTCGGCCGGTCGCCATGCAGGTATAGCCGGATACGCGACAGGTCGTCCAGCAACCGCTGTTCTCGGTGCAGCAGGTCGAACGCGAACCGGATCACCGTACGGCCGTCCTCGCGCATGCGCGCGCCCGCTTCACGCACGTTGAGCGGCAACAGGTGTATCGCCCGAGTGGTTCGATAGACACATATCGTCCCGTCCGGTCCGACCGGTGTCGAACGTACCTGCAATCCCGGCGGCAGCGTATCGAGTATCCGCGCCTCGCCGGAGCGCGGCACGCACTCGAGGATGGTCAGCGACGGAATCGTGCGGCCTGCATGCGGCCACAGATGATCGAGCAGTGGATCGGTGATTTCCGGCGCGGCGTCGTCGAGCTTCATCCGCAGCCGACTCGTGAGAAACGCGAAACCCTCGTAGGTCTGCTCGACACTGTCGTGGCGCGCGCCGGGCATCGTCATCCCCACGCGGCGGGCGCCTTGGGGCTGGGACCTCGCGAACTCCCTCCCCGCCTCGCGCAGGTATCGCATCTCCGCATCGAAATAGCGCAGGTACCAGTCGTCCTCCGTCCCGAAACCGCCGCCGGCGTGCTTCGTCGGATGGGTCTTGTCTTCACTCATGGCTGGAAATCCGGTGGCAGCGGCGGCAGAAGCGGCATCGTCGGCACGGCACCTGCCTTGCCGACGACGAAAATGCGATCCGGCATGCGGAACCCGCGCAGTTTCAGCAAATCGATCGGCCCGGCTCCGACCCGCGTGCGCAACACGTACGACAACGGCTCATCGCCCCCCGTGTTCCACGTGAGCCGATAGCGCGTGCCGTCGAGCGGCTTGATCTCGGCCTGGCTCAGCAGACGCAGGAATGCCCAATCGCCGGTCGCATCAAATGCCTGTCGCAGGCCGGCGTCGAGCGTCTGCCATGTGAGCCTCGCGTGCCCGTTCAGGCCGTTGCCGGGCCACGCCAACGGGGTCCAGCGCTCCTGCTGATTGAAATAGACGATCTGCATGCCGTCGAACGACAGTTCCGAGCGCGTCACGTTCGGCGTCGGCAGCGCCATCATGTCGAACTTCTCCCCGGCGTCGGCCTGCGGGTAGAGCTGTGCGCCAACCGTCGACAACTGCCGAACGGCGCTCAGGAATGCCGGATCGAACCGCAACGCCTGCGGGGCGAGCTCGCTGGGTGCCCAATGGTCGCCCTCGAGTTTCATCACACCGGCCAGTTGCGTCGCAACGAAACGCGAAATCAATCCGGTATCGGGCCGCACGTAGCGGCCAAGCTCGGCGAAGGACGCATCGGCCTGCGTATCGAAGAACGGATAGCGGCCGCTCATCGCCGCGTTGAACGGTGCGGCAACACCGGCTCGCCATGCGTCATTCAGGCTCGCTGCTGCCGGTTGCAGGATCGTCTGCCATGCGGCTTCGAGCGGCTGCGCAAACGCCGTATCGCCGAAACCCGCCCACGCCGTACCCAGGCTCGCGGCCGTGAGCGCCGCGTCGTTGCGCGCTTGCGACAATTCCGACAACTTTCCTCGAAATACTGCCTGGGCGAGCGAGCGCGCCATGACCTGAGCGTCCGGACTGCTCGCGATCTGTTGCAACTTCAGCCGCATCGTCGTGACGGCCGTCAGGTAGCGCGACAAGCTGACACCGCTTAGCGCGATGTCGGCCGGCGTGGCGCGCTTTCCGTTTTCCCCGGGAGACGCCGCGCCCGTGTCGCCCATCAGCACCAGCAGCGGGCCAAACGCCTTGTCGAGCGGGTTGACGACGGTCGTCCCCACCTCGTCGTCAGCCCCGATCAGGTTCTGCGCCTTTCTCACCAGGGTGTCGGCCAGCGCCTGCGATGGCCGCCCCGCTAACGCCTGATACTGCACGGATCTCATCAGCGCGATCAACGGTGACGTCTGAGCGTCCGCCAGTCGGGAAAGCTGTTCGATCGCACCGCTGAGATTGGGCGCCGGTTGCCATTGCATACTGTTGAGCATGCGCTGCCATGCCGCCGTGTATTCGCCAAAATACCGGACCGTCAATCGCTGCTTCAGTTCCTCGGCGGCGCGTTTCTCAGCGCCGATTGCCGTGGCTTGGATCATGCCCGACGCGAGCGTATTGCCGACCCTCTGCGATCCCTGCGGACCGGACAGCACCCAGTCACTGCTGATCCGGCGTTCATGTGACGCCTTGTCGATTGCCGCGGCGACCATGCCGTCCCACGCGGCACGGGTATAGATCCCCGGGACAGTCTGCGACGCTGCGAACATCCCGCGCGCATCGGCGCCGCTCAGGAGCGTTTCGAGCGACGCGTCGGCGTATTTGTTTTTGACCTCGTCGAGAATGCGCTGGTACACCGTGTCGTCAGCCGATGCGAGTCCCATCTGCGTGACCAGCATGTTGCGGGTCGAAGTCACGATGCGATCGTCAGTCGCGATCCGCCATTCGGGATGCGCTTTCAGGTGATCGGCGTAGAAGCCTGCAAGCCGCCTGCCAGTATCGTCACGCTCGCCGAGCGGCATCTCGACCGGCCGCGCCCACAGGGTGACGAGCGCGCGCTTCAGGAATGCGGGCTCGGCAAGCGAGGGCTCGCCGAGCATCAGATAAGTCTTGAGCGCGTTGTAGGTACTACGTCGCGTGTCCTGAGATTGCAGGCTATCGGCGCGCGCCTGATCTGCTGCCTTCAACAGTTCGTCGATCGTTTGTACGACAGGCGCCTGCAAGTTGCGGGTCGCAGCGATTCGGTACGGTTGCCAGAGACCGGCGAGGATATCGTCATTGCGGGACAGCCCCGCCCGCAGGTACCACGGTGCGCCATGCTGCTGCCGGTATTCGAGCCTTTCCATCAACTGTTGTAGCGCCAGTTGCGCGCGCCAGGCGGCAGCGGTCTGCGGCCGCGCATCGACCGCTGCGCGCGCTGCCGCCTTCGCTTCGCGCATGAGTTGCTGGTTGCCGACGAACGATGCGGTCATCCATGCGCACCACGCTATCGCCGCAACGATCACGCCGATCGCCAGCGCATTCGGCCAGTAGAATCCTACCCGCCGGCCAATGCGTCGCCTGCTGGCGATTGCGCCCCACGCGGGTAGAAGTGCAGCGGGTTGCGGCGGGAACTCAATCGACATGTTCGTCACCGGTGCGCTATGGTCCGCAGCGATCGGCACCGGCGTCGGCATGGCCGCTGTCGCCTTAAATACGGGGGCGAACATCACGCCAGCCAGGGGCGCGCGCAACCATTGCGATGCCAGGAGCACTTGCCAGCCGGTAACGATGTATTCGAGCTGTGTCCCGATGTATTGCGAGATTTCAGCTAGATAGGTGATCCGCGTGGGCGCCGTACATTGCTGCACGCCCGCGTCCGCCGTACCACGTTCGATCGCGGCAAGCTGATCGCGCAAGTCCAGCGCCGGCTGCTCCCCCTTGTACGCCGCCCGCGGAAATGCACCGATCGCTTCGAACGTTTCGGGGCGATCGCCCTGCGCGGGCACGGCGTGCAGCAACGTGACAGGCGCGGCCCAGCCGATGTCGGCCGCCAGCGCAGCAAGTACGCGCGGCAATTCGATATCGCGCTCGTCCACGTGCGTGACGTGCACAACGCCGTCGACCGGCTGTCTGCTCCGCAGCTTACGGATCTGCCTGCGCCATACGCCCGCGTCGATGCCGTCAGGTGCTGCATGTACGAGGATCGCGTTGCCGACCGGCATCGCGCCCGCACGCTTCAGGCCCGGCGCGACTTGATCGATCAACGTGTCCGCGCCGCTCACCATCAGCCACGGTGATCGGTATCGCCAGAGCCGGCCCTGCGATACCTGTAGTTCCTCGACTAGGCGTTGCAGACGGGCGTCGCGTTTCAGCGGCTTCTGCGCCTTCGTCGCCTCGCCGATGTCCCGCCGAAACATCCGTCCGGCGATGCTGTATGCGCCAATAAAAAACAAGCAGAGATGTATGGCAACGAAGACGATCAACGCAATGACGATGACGACCACCATCTGCATCCGCGCCCCGCCGGGCGCGAGATCGAACAAGTCGCCGCGCGCCCATACAAGGCCGATCACGAAAGCCGCGACGATCAGTGCCGCAACCACCACGCCCCAGAGCGCAACGCGTCCGGAGGGCTGAGCATCTGCAGCGCGTGCCGAGTCAAGCGATCGCAAAGTCAGTTTCGGATCGGTCATTCTGAGTGTGTCCAGGCAACGAAGTTTCCTTCCCGGGGATACCGGGAAGCACATGGATGATGGCGGACTGCACGCCATCGACGATCAGTTGCGGCGCGTCGACAGCACCGCATTCGATAGCGGCTGCGATGGAGAGCCAGCCGTTGGCATTGCCAAAATCCCCCACGATGGTGGTGAGGTCGTATTGCGCGTCGCTATTCGCAAGCGTCGTCAGGTTCGCGATGCGTAGCCCCTTATTGCAACGCTTGATCGCGCGCGTGATCCAGGCACGCGTCACGGCATCGGAATCGGTATCGCCCCAGATCACGGCATTCGCGAAACCGTATTCGATCTCGTCACGCTTGCCCTCGACAGGCCGATGCAGGGACGCCATCACGGGCACCCCTTCCGGTAGACGGTAGACGCCGGCATCGAGCAGCACCGCGACACATCCCTCCGTACTGCCGGTAGGAGGCCATTCTTCATGCCATGCCGTTGCGATTACGAGCAGCGGACATGCGTCACGGGTGTCGAGCCATGCGTCTGCAATCAGTAACCCGTGCGAAGCTGGTGCGGCTGACACCGCAAGCAGCGGCAGACCGGCTAACTGCAGCGCGTCGTGCACTTCCTGCTCGCGCAAAGCTTCTTTGCCGGGTTCGGCCAGTACGCGCACCTTCGGCCAGTGGGTGGCTTCGTAGTGCGTCAGCGCGTGCAGGCTCGCTGCGATTGGTTCGAGCGCTTCGGCGATCCTGAACGCCAACTGAGTAAGGGGTCGCTTTGGCGGTGCATCTGCTGTGGCATCGGCTTCACTGTCGCCGGCCAGATCAATCTCGTCGATGTCGCCGACCTCGTCGGATCTCTCCGGCGGGTCATCAAAGCGACAATGCACGACGACTCCCGCGCCATAGCGAGGTTGTTGCGATCGCGGCAGACGCGCGCCGGCACGGATCGCCTGGGCAAGCGTCTGGCCGTTCAAAGGCAAGCAGTAACCCACGCCAAGCACTCGAAGCGGTTGCTGCGCGACACGGATTCGCTCCGCCAGCCATCGATCGCGAAGGAGATTCCGGTGGTATGCGCGGTACCACATGGCCTCATAGCGTGCGCGTTCGATCGCGAACAGAAGGCCGAATAGCCCGTTCGGGATACCGACGATGCAGAACCAGAACCAGAGGCTACCTGCCCGTTCACCCTTCGGCCAGGTCAGCAGGGCAATTGCTGCTCCGGAAACCGCGCAGGCTAGCCAGATGCAGAACCACCACGGCCACAAGCGGGGATGGCTCGGATAGGCGCTCGGGCGCCCCGCCTGGGAAAGGTCGACAGGCATTATTCGAAGTGGACGTTCGGTAACGACGAGATCAATCGACAACCACATGCGCAGCGATGGCCGTCCAGCGCGAATGGCTTGTTGTCGCGATCGGGAAACTTGTCGGCGCCTTCGTCGATGACGGTCTGGCCATGCTGCTCGCAGAATGCCTCGTCGCCCTTGCGGGCAAGCGGTTTGCCCATGAATGTTGTCCATGGTGAGCCATTGGTGACTTCGCCGCCGTGTTCGAGTTTGTCGTCTTTGCGGATGGGAGATTTCATTTTTTGATGATCCATCGAGTTATTTAAGGAGGCAACGCACCAAGAAATTGGCCTTGCCTTCACAGCAGACTGGAGCACGCAAGAGAAGCTTGTCTGATCAACCAAAAACTATTTTTGGACATTTCTGAATCACTCACCTCTTCGTTAATTCCCATAGCGACATCTTTTTTGCACACTACCGCCCTGAATTCATGCATGCTTTTCGGCCTACCCAGCAAATCAAAAAAAGCGAAATGACGAGAATAGACCCCTGAACGCCCGCTCCCTCTCCTTACCTACCTTATCAGTTCGATTTCCATAATACAGACGAAAAACAGTCGAGCGCGCACCGTTGCCAGCGATGAAAACTAGCTGCCTTTTTTGATACCCAACATCAATCGCCGTCGGTTCTTTAGCTGAGTAGTTTATGATATAGAGATCACCACCTGACAACCGAATATGCTCCCGCGACACCATCTTAAATAGACCGTTTTGAGGCGCCCCCGCCGTCGACTCGATTTTC
Organism: Burkholderia sp. BCC0097; assembly: GCF_902832985.1. Taxonomy (NCBI): domain Bacteria; kingdom Pseudomonadati; phylum Pseudomonadota; class Betaproteobacteria; order Burkholderiales; family Burkholderiaceae; genus Burkholderia; species Burkholderia sp. BCC0097. The sequence continues at coordinate 747,755 of NZ_CADFDM010000001.1, read as the reverse complement.
GTCAGAGTATCCGCTACCGGCACTGCCTCGACGGTCAGAGAAAAATCTGTCAAAGCGCGCCAGTCGTCGGACATGCGCGGTATAGCGCCCGCTCGCTTAAGCGCGAGCCGCCCCGTATATAGAAACGGTATGTAGCACTCATCTTTCCCCAATGTGATGGTGTGCTTCACGTCGACATACTCAAAACCATTGGGAACCGCAAACGACAAATGACAATCAGCTCTCGACACTCTCTCTGGTTCCTTGCCGCTCGCCACACATACAAATGCCACAAGACCCAAAATACCAAATCTAAGAAAAATGATTAGCCTCACGATTCCTCACATTACTGGCTTGTAGTCGACATTCGGTCCTACCTCATCATTGAGCTCGTACCAAGCGTTATTAAACCCCTGCTTGCGCCAATCAATAGCCACACCGGCTGGATTGATACACTTCGTAACTTGAAGTGTCACAGCATCGCTCCCGCCTTGGTCGGCCCAGTAGTTGATGCTGAGTTTACCAAGCGGCACCATCTCGTCTTTACGAGTTATCGGATTTTTAACAAGCCGCCGTCGCTGTTTCGATGCCCAATACCACCCCGAAGCATCACATGTGTTATAGGGATCCGTTACAAGCAAGGAACTAGTTTCATCCGTATCGAAAGCCCTACCTCGATATTCTCCATACAATTTATAGTTATATCTTCCAGTAACCTGGATCAATCCCCGCCCCTTAAATCGTATTCCGTCACCTTTCTCCGTGTTGCCGAGGTTGTTGCCCTCCAGATGGCCAGGTTCATATTTATCGAAGTATGAAGGACCACCACCTTCGAGCATAAATTCCAGGCGCCCCGTTTCTGCCGTCAACTGACCGAACAAATGTGCGAGACGCAAAAAACTGGACGAGATTCCATATTTTCTAGCAATAATATAAAAACTCGCATGTAAATTTTCCGGACGCCGCTCCGTCGCCTCACTAAGCCGCTTAATAACGACAGACCTTGAGAGCAGAGCAACCTCACGCCCTTTTTCCCTAATCGTGCTGCGGATGCAGTGAGCGGTTTCGTCCTTGCTTAGCCACCCGCACTTCCTAAAATGCCGAATGAACGCAAGCGGATGAAAAAACCACAACTTCTGCCCCGCCGGAAGCCCTGTTTTGTCCCAAAACTGAACCTCCTTCAAATATTTCATGAAATCGTTGTAGCCTTTGTTATTTCCGTGATAGTAGCCACCCTCGTCGAGCAGACGCGCATAGCGCTCCTCGTTGTTCGTACTGTCCCATTCACTCGGTGCGTTGCAGATGAGCCCGCGCAACTGCTGCCGTACCTGCGCGTTGCCTTGCACATACCCTGAAAGCGCTCTCGTCGTATGAGCTTCCGGCGTTTCATCTTTCACTGCCGGTACCTCGTACGGAGCGGCATCGCCCAGTATTTCCTTCAACGCAGCCACATCGCACATTCCATCAATGTCGAACGGCGTGCTCCCTTCACTGATTTTCTGCCAGCCCATAAATGACAGGAAATCTGCGTCGGAGAACTTCTGGATACTTGGGTCATTGATATCGATGTAGCCTGCCTTGCCTGTCGCCCAATTGACCTGCATCCACGTCGTGCGCGCATCTGCCGCCAGTGTTTGAGACTGCGACAGGATGCGACCGAAGCGCAGCAACTCGTAGCCGTCGCTCGGACATGACGAATAAAGCTCCGTCGCACGTTTGTACAGGTCGTATTCGTAGTCCTTTTCCTTGACGGGTTGCGGCGTAAGCAGCGTGCGGGTGCCGTCCTCCGCCATACTCCAGACCTTGGTGTATTTCGAGCCGACGCTGAAGTAGGTCTCGACAAGCAACGGCAAGGTATTCGAGCCCTCGTGACCCGGCTTGAATTCAATCCCGTGCAACTTGTTTCGAGCATCAGCCTTCTCAGGCAAACGACGAAAGTTGCTGCCTGCCGGAATGACGAAATACGCGTGCCCCCACCAGTCCGTTCCATTCGGCGAAGTGGGCGTGCTGCTACCCAGTTGCGTGCTTCCGAAATAAGCGTCGAAATCCCCCGGCAACATGAAGATTTCGAAATGCAAATGCGGCATGTCCTCATATTGGCCGCGCCACCCCAGTACATCCTTGCGCCGGATCTTCTTGCCCTCTCCCGAGACAGCCGGCGTCACCTGCCCCTTGCTCACCGGGCCAGTCGGCATGCGCAGGAATTCCGGCAAACGCTCTTTGTCCGCACCGTGCTTCCTATATTCCACCAGCGGCAGCAGATGCATATAAAGTGAGTAGAAGATCAGCGTACGGCCTTCGCCCGTCTCGGTCGTATGCTTGAGCAACACAAATCCCGTATGGCTCCTGCCGCTGTCGACCGCATGCTGGCAGACCCGATAGGCAACGACTTCCCCATCGGCGATCGCGTACACCTCGCCTTTCTCATCGGGCTGAAGATGCATGCCGCAATGCCAGCGCCGATCGAAGGCGATCGGATAGACGCCGTGATCGCATTCGCGCTCGTCTACGGCGTCCATCATCGGATCGGGGTTCGTCCCGGTCGGCGCCGCAAGGCCGGCTTTGGGCAAAAAAGGTGGGCTGATGATCATGTCGTTACCGTGTGTGGCTGTATCTTGAACTGGGCGAGTAGTCGCTCACCGGCAGTTGCGGCAAGTTGATGGATGTATGGCGCGGCCCTTCGAACACGAACGAGGAAGCCCTGATACGAAATTCACCCGGGCAATTGAAGACGACATTCCCGTTCTCGATAGTCATCGACGCGCCGCCGCAAGCCACCATCGCCCTTGTCTTGGCGCTCACGAGCACATTCGCGCCGGCGCTCGACACGTGCAATTGCTCGTCGGAGAAGAGATCCATTGAAGCGCCTTGTGCCTGAAGCTCGATTTTTCCTTTCGAAAAAATCTTGATGCCGAGCTTGTGCGCACACAGCGAGATCAGGTCACCCGCGACCATGCGCAGCCGCCTGACGATGCTCACATCCATGTCCCGGCCTGCGGTCACGATCACGTTCTCACCCGCCGATTGCTGCAGTGATTTCGGTGTCACGAATGCGATGCCGCCGGGAGCACTCGCAAGCAGCCCCGCGTCGCGAAGCTGATCGAGGCCGTCGAGCAGCGCCGCCTGCGTCGCGCGGTCAGCAGGGTCGGCCTTGGCTTGCGTCGTCGCGGCCGCAAGGTCCGTTACGCGCTGCAATGCGGTCTTGAGTTGCGCGATAGCGGCGGGCATGTCGAGATGCGGCGTCCCGGATCCGCCTGCTGCGTCTGCCGAAACGAACAGCCCCTTCGGCGCGCGCAACGTGCCCCAGTTCTGCGTCGTCAATTCGAAACCCTGGCCGCGCTTGTTCTTGTCCCTGTCGACCAGATGGCCCATGTTGAGCGACGACTGCCCGAACACCGTCGCCAACCGGATGCCCTCGTGGTCTTTCAGATCCTCGAAGCGCAACTTGTTGCCGAGCAATGGCGAGCGGAATACGGCGCGGCTATACCAACCCTCCTTGCCATGGCCGAGGTCCCGACGCGCATGGTCATGCAGAGCCCCCGCGATCAGCAGGCGGTCGCAATTTCCCTGGGTCGCGACGACGCGTACTTCGGACCGCGGCAGCAAGGGGATGTGCAGGCCGCCCTGGTACGACGCGGATGTACGCAGCACGCGCAACGGCATGCTGTTCGTGCCGCGCTTGCCGCTGTGCCGGGCGAACAGGAGCCTGACGCGATATCGGCCATATTCGTCCATCCAAGCGTACGGCTCGTCATCGCCCGACTCGACCACACCAATCAGCATGCCGGCGATCCATCGCCAATGCTTTTCAGGGACATATTCGGGCCGATAGGTCCGATGTGCGGGAATCGCTTCGAAGGTGTTGACCACCGACTGGCTCCGGCTACCAATCGTGACGAGCTTCGTGATCACCATCCCGTGCGGCGCCTCGTCCACCTCGTCATTGGTGATCCGCACCACCATGCCAGGCGTCATGCCGATGACGTTACTTGTGCCCGTGAGCCGCACTTGCCGCGTGAGCAGTTCGTCACGCCGCGCGTCAGCCAGCGCCTGCCCCTCCTCGACCGAATGGAAATGCTCGATGCTGCGGTTGACGCTCCCGTATACCGAGGGGTCGTCATGGGCCACGATCGATTCGACCTGCAGCGGATCGTCGGGGACGCGATAGTTGTGGTCCCATTCGCGCACCGTCTGCGGCACCAGCGCGCGCGTGACTTCCAGCGTCAGAACCGCCTCGTGCCAACTCGTCAGACCGGAATGCGGCATCAACGGCACCTCGAGCGCTCGCATATAGCCCCGAGGCGTATTGCCGAACACCAGCGTGTCGCGTTGCGGGCCGTCCTCTTTCTTCGCCTGCTTGAAGTAGTAATAGACTCCCGCGCGCCGGCAGTGCCGGTCGATGAAGTTCGCGACCGTCTCCTCATACATCACGGTTTGTTCCAGCTTCCCGTCGAGCCCTTCCAGCTCGAACTCGACGTCGAAGGACTGGAACAGGCTGCGATCGACGATCATGTCGCTCAGCAGCTCGCGAAACGACCTGTCCAGCAATACGGCCGAATCGTGCACCTCTTCAAGCAGCGCGAAACGCGGCTTCAGATGGACTTGGTAGGTTGCTTCGTCGCGGGACGTTCTGACGCGAGTCCATTGCGTGACGACGCCGTGCACTGTACGCGCCGCATGCCGGACCGGATCGATCACCGCGGCCAGCGCCGGCACGGAAGCATGCTCCTCGATCGTGAAGACTGCCGGCTGGCCCACAATAGTCGCACCGTCGATCCGCTTGTCCTGCGAGGTTACGGTGATGTCCGCGAGAAATGGCGTATTCATTTCCTCGGTCAGGACGAACGACAAAACGGAGACTGGCGCATCGAGCGCCGCAATCTCGAGATGCAGCGGCTGGGTAACGACCGAATTGGGGTGTTTCAGTACATCCTGAATGGTTCGCATGGTTGCCGTTGAACGAGAGGTTTTACACCGGCACGCTCGCCCATTTACGCATTCAGGGACGCAGTGCCACAACGCTCTCGCCAGTGAAGCATGTGCTCACGAAAATGAACACGCACCGGTCACATATCTGGCAATTCGAAATATTTACACACTCACATAAATCAATTTTTTATTTGATGAAATTTTCATACAAATAAAATTAAATTTCTATTTTTCTTATCTCTTATTACATCAAAAGCGATCTCAACAAGCACCACTAAAATCCAACCACTGAATGAGAAAGATAGGTCTTAATACTGCCACCAAGAGGCTCACCGGTCACTACCGGAGAAATCCACTCTCGCGAAATTCAAGTAGATTTTAGACGGAACGATATCCAATAAATCCCCCCTATAAACCTTCAATATATCGAGCGACATTAAGCCGACAATATGATAAATAACCGAATTTGGAAATGTAGAAAATTGTCACGCTCCGACGTCGACGCGACATCGACGACGAATGGATGTCGCGCCCTACAGTTCTACTTTCCGGCTTTACGACTCGACATCCTCCAGACTGAACACTTCCGTCTTGTCGTTGTACGAAAAGACCTCCCCATACCGCCCCCAGTCGATCACCGCATCGAGCGTTTCCTCCGCCGCTTCGTCGGACAGAAAATCCTCCAGTTCCTGCTCGAAACGCACGCGCGGCGCGCGATGACCCGGACGCTCGTTCAGCACCTTCCTGATCCGCGCGGCAAGCGGCACGTGCTTCAGCAGGTGATCCGCGAACATCAGCTTGCGCTCCTGCGTGCCGAATTCCGCGAACACGCGGGCGGGCGGCGTCAGGAACACGTCGCCTTCGCGCACGTCGGCGAAGCCGAGGTGCTGCAGCACTTCCGCGATCGGAAACAGTTCGTCGACCTCCAGATGCAGCGAGCGTGCGATTTCCGGCATGTCCGCGCGGCCATGGTACGGCGCCATCGCGAGCGTCTCGATCAGGCCGGCCATCAGGTTGGTCGACACGCGCGGCATCCAGCTACCCAGCTCGAGCCCCTTCTTCGTCGCTTCGTCGGTCTGACGCGCGGTCATCTTCGCGTAGATGTCGTCGACGAGCTTGCGGAAATCGGCATCGAGCCGGTTACGCGGATGCTTGAACGGCACCTTGATCTCGGCGATCACCCGGCCCGGATTCGACGACAGCACGAGAATCCGGTCGCACATGAACACCGCTTCCTCGATGTTGTGCGTGACGATCAGCACCGACTTGATCGGCATGCGACCTTGCGTCCACAGGTCCAGCAAATCGGTACGCAGCGTTTCAGCCGTCAGCACATCGAGCGCGGAGAACGGCTCGTCCATCAGCAGAATGGTCGGGTCGACGACGAGCGCACGCGCGAAACCGACGCGCTGGCGCATCCCGCCCGACAGCTCGCGCGGATACGCGTTCTCGAAGCCGTCGAGACCGATCAGGTCGATCGCGGCGAGCGCACGCTCACGCCGTTCGCGCGCGCCGACGCCGAGCGCCTCCAGCCCGGCTTCCACGTTCTGCAGCACGGTGAGCCACGGGAACAGCGCGAAGGTCTGGAACACCATCGCGACGCCTTCGGCCGGGCCGCGCAGCGGTTTGCCGAGGTAGGTCACTTCGCCGCCGGTCGGTTCGATCAGGCCGGCGATGATGCGCAACAGCGTCGATTTGCCCGAGCCCGAGCGGCCGAGCAGCCCGACGATTTCGCCTTCGCGCAGCGACAGGTTCGCGTCGTCGAGCACGAGCAGCTCGCCCTGGGTCTTGTTGAAGCCGCGGCTCACATGCTCGACGCGCAGGATTTCTTCGCCGAGCCGGGGCGGCTGCAGCGGCTGGGACGTCTTGACGGGGGCGTTGATAACGTTCGAATTTTGCATCGCGCTTACTCTCAATCGAGACGGAGCCGGGATTCCGCATAGGCGTACATCGGACGCCACAGCAGGCGGTTGAACAAGGTGACGAACAGGGACATCACGGCGATGCCGAGGATGATCTTCGGGAAATCGCCGGCGGCGGTGGTCTGCGCGATGTAGGCGCCGAGACCGTGCGCGACGACCTTCGTGTCGCCCCACTGCACGAACTCGGACACGATGCTCGCGTTCCACGCACCGCCCGATGCGGTGATCGCGCCGGTCACGTAGTACGGGAAGATGCCGGGCAGGATCGCCTGGCGCCACCATTGCCAGCCGCGGATGCGGAAATTCTTCGTCGCTTCCTTGTAGTCGTTCGGATAGGACATCGCGCCGGCGATCACGTTGAACAGGATGTACCACTGCGTGCCGAGCACGATCAGCGGCGACAGCCAGATGTCCGCGTTCAGGTGGAAATGAACGATGACGATCACGAACACCGGGAACAGCAGGTTCGCCGGGAATGCGGCCAGGAACTGCGCGAGCGGCTGGATCTTCTCGGCCAACTTGGGGCGCAGCCCGATCAGCACGCCGAGCGGCACCCAGATCACCGACGCGATCGCGATCAGCACCAGCACGCGCAGCAGCGTGATGAGCCCGAGCACGAGCACGTGGCCGACCTCGGCCATCGTCACGCCGGTCGCGACGAAGCTGACGACGCGCCATGCGACGTACGCCGTCAGCAGGATCACGAACGCGGCCCACACGATGTCGCCGATGCGCGACGAACGGCGCGCCGATGCGCCGCGCACGCGCGTGCCCGTCAGCGACGGCACGCGCAGCGGAATCCGCGCGGCCTGCGACAGCAGCCAGCCGGCCGGCACGAGCAGTTGATGGATCAGGTGCGTGCGCCGCATCATGTCGAGCAGCCACGATTGCGGCGCATCGCCCGACGCGGTGTTCTCCATCCGGAACTTGTCGGCCCATGCGACGAGCGGACGGAACAGGAACTGGTCGTAGGCGAGGATCACGACCGACATCGCGACGATCACCCACCCGACCGCGCCGAGATTCTTGTCGGAGATCGCCTGCGCGAGATACGCGCCGATACCCGGCAGCGTGATCTTCTGGTTGCCGACGGTGATCGCTTCCGACGCGACGACGAAGAACCAGCCACCGGACATCGACATCATCATGTTCCAGATCAGGCCCGGCATCGAGAACGGCACTTCGAGCTTCCAGAAGCGCTGCCACGCCGTGAGGTGAAAGCCGCGCGACACTTCGCTCAGGTCACGCGGCACGGTGCGCAGCGACTGATAGAAGCTGAACGTCATGTTCCAGGCCTGGCTCGTGAAGATCGCGAAAATGGCGGCCAGTTCGGCGCCGAGCACGCGGCCCGGAAACAGCGCGAGGAAGAACGTGACCGTAAACGAGATGTAGCCGAGCACCGGCACCGACTGCAGGATGTCGAGGATCGGGATCAGCACCATGCCCGCACGGCGGCTTTTCGCGGCGAGCGTGCCGTAGACGAGCGTGAACACGAGCGACGCGATCATCGCGGCGAGCATCCGCAGCGTGGTGCGCAACGCGTATTCGGGCAGGTTCGACGGATCGAGCGAGATCTTCTGCGTCTGCAGCACACCGATCGGCGCCATCGTCTGGTGAAAACCGACGATCGCCATCGCGAGTATGCCGATGATCAGCGGAAACGCGATCGCGTCCCAGCGGTTGGGCAGCACGCGCCACGCGGACGCGTTGGCGGTGCGATTCGGATCGAAGAAACTGATATCCATCGGTAGCGTCTTGTGTCTTGTGTTGAATTGAAAATCGATGGGTCCGGCCGCGTGCCGCGCGGCCAGGCGTCGCGGCAGCGGCGCGAATCAGGACGGTCCGTGCAGTGCCCGGTACGAGGTGATCGGCAGCGCGAACGACAGCACCGGGCCTTCCTTGACTAAGCGGCGATCCGCGCCGGGACGCATGCCGACAGGGGCGATGCCGCTGACAATGATCGGAAAAAGCAGCGCGAGGCCGAGGGTGCGCATGCGGCGACCGACCGCACCGCCCGTGTCCGTTGCCGCGAGGTTCGGCATGAAGGGCTCCGGAGAGGGGATTCGGAGTGGGAGGCTATCGGGCGGCCGTGACGCAAATGTGACGTGTCACTTACAGGACATTGACGGGTCATCCGGCGGCAGTCGCGCATCGCGCCGCCGGCCGCCGACACGCGCGTTCGATCTCGCAACGGTCGGGAATAAATCCGCCGCTTCGCCGGTATCGCATGGGAAGGCGCCGGCTTATTCCAGGACGATCCGGCCGTCCGGTTTCGTCACACGAATGCGAGGCTTACATGTCTTCATCGCCCCCCACCCGCCCGTCGCGCCGCAAGGCCCTGCAATGCATGGCCTTCGGCGGCCTCGGCACGCTGTTCACGCTGTCGGGCGGCATCCTCACGCCGTTCGACCTCGCGCTCGCGCAGACCGGCGAGGCGCGCCCGGCCGACGCGGGCCGGCCGCTGTTCGTGCAGATCAGCGATACGCACATCGGCTTCAACAAGGACGCGAATCCCGACGTGTCGGCCACGCTGAAGCAGACGATCGACCTCGTCAACGGGATGCCCGCGCTGCCCGCGCTGGCGATCCATACCGGCGACATCACGCACCTGTCGAAGCCCGAGGAATTCGACCACGCGTCGCAGTTGCTGTCCGCGCTGCGCGTGCCGGAACTGCATACGGTGCCCGGCGAACACGACGTCACCGACGGTTCGGGCGCCGAATATTTCGGCCGATTCGGCAAGGCGTCGGACAACCGCGGCTATTACAGCTTCGACCACGCGGGCGTTCACTTCATCGGCCTCGTCAACGTGATGCACTTCAAGCCGAACGGGCTCGGCAGCTTCGGCGACGAGCAGCTCGCGTGGCTCGCGCAGGATCTCAAAGGCCGCTCGTCGAGCACGCCAATCGTCGTGTTCTCGCACATGCCGATGTGGACCATCTACGAACCGTGGGGCTGGGGCACCGGCGACGCGCCGCAGACGATGGCGCTGCTGCGCCGCTTCGGCTCGGTCACCGTCCTGAACGGGCACATCCATCAAATCGTGTCGAAGGTCGAGGGCAACGTGACGTTCCATACCGCTCGCTCGACCGCGTTCCCGCAGCCGACGGCCGGCAACGGCCCGGGCCCCGTGCCGCTCACGGTGCCGCGCGACCGGCTGCCGTCGATGCTCGGCGTGACGACCGTCGAATTCGCGGGCCATCCGGTCGCGTCGACGCTGCACGATGCGACGCTCGCCTGATGAATATAAGGAGACCGACATGATCCGCTTCAAGCCATCTCGATTCGTCGCGACGCTGCTCCTGTGCGGGGCCGCCGCCGGCACGCCGCCCACCGCGTTCGCGCAGGGCCCGAACGGCCCGCTCGTGACGATCCGCAATTTCATGTTTTCGCCGATGTCGACCACGATCAAGGCCGGCACGACGATCACGTGGAAGAACCTCGACGCGGAGCCGCATACCGTCGTCAACGACGCCGGCATCTTTCATTCGAAGGCGCTCGACCAGGACGAGACGTACGCGTTCCGCTTCGACAAGCCGGGCGTCTACAAGGTGTTCTGCGGGATTCATCCGTACATGAAGGAGACGATCACCGTCGAATGACGCGGCCCGCCACGCAACGCGCGGGGGAACGACGGGCGGCCGCCGCCGATAGTGACCGTCGTCCCCTTCGTCCGCGCCGCACACGGCGCCGCCCATGCCCACCCTCGATGTCGAGGCCGTGCCCGAACGCCGCGGCAGTGGCTACCCGCGGCCGTTCGATGCGCCGTGCGCGCAGCGCATCCGCCAGCGTCTCGGCGACGCCGGCGGCCTGCGCGATTTCGGCGTCAACCGGGTGCACGTGCCGCCCGCCGGCCCGCCGCACCCAAGGATCGAAAGCGACCGGCGCAGCAAAAAGCGCAAGCCGCCATTGCGCAGCGGGCGGCTCCGCGCCGTCGATCGCCTAAACTGAATCGAACCGTTCGGTTCCGATCCCACCGTCACACGCAGCGAGGCAAGCCATGACCACGAGCCAGCCGGCACGAATGGACCTCCCCGGGCAAGTCGTGCTCGTGCTCCAGGGCGGCGGCGCACTGGGCGCGTTCCAGCTTGGTGTATTCCAGGCAATGGATGAAGCCGGGATCCGGCCCGACTGGGTGGTCGGCACGTCGATCGGCGCGATCAACGCGGCGCTGATCGCGGGGAATCCACCGGAACGGCGCTACGACCAGCTGTCGGCATTCTGGCATCGCGTGACGGAGCGAACCCGCTTCGACGTCCCGCCGCTGCTGCCCGGCTGGGACCGGGCACTGGCCGAGCTGATGATCATCGGCGGCGGCATCGCGGGTTTCTTCCAGCCCAATCCGGCGTCGTGGCTCGGGCCGCTGGTACGGCTCGGCGTCGATCGTGCGTCGTACTACCGGATCGCGCCGCTGCGCGACACGCTGGCGTCGCTGATCGATCCCGATCTGCTGAACGCGGGCCATCCGCGCCTGACCGTCAGCGCGGTCAATGCCTGCACGGGAACGATGCGCTATTTCGATTCGCGCGATACGCGGCTCGGCATCGACCACATCATGAGTTCGGGCGCGCTGCCGCCCGCGTTCCCGGCGATACGGATCGACGGCGCGCCGTACTGGGACGGTGGCGTGTATTCGAATACACCGGTCGAGGTCGTGCTCGACGACAACCCGCGCCGCAGCTCGGTCATCTTCTCGGTGCAGATGTGGAATCCGGCCGGCCCGGAGCCCGAGAGCATCTGGCAGGTGTCGGAACGACAAAAGGACATCCAGTACGCGAGCCGCACCGACAGCCACATCGCGCGCCAGCAGCAGATTCACCGCTTGCGTCACGTGATCCGCGAACTGGTCCGGCACGTGCCGGAAGCCGACCGCGCGTCGCCGGCCGTGCGACGGCTCGCCGCGTGGGGATGCGAAACCACGATGCACTTGATCAAGCTCGCCGCACCGCGGCTCGACGGCGACAATCAGTGGAAGGATATCGATTTCACGCCTGCCGGCGTCGCGGCCCGCCGGCAGGCTGGCTACGACGCGGCGAAACGGGCCATCGCCGCCCGGCCGTGGGAGCTGCCGATGGACCCGACGGAAGGCTTGACGGTGTTCGATCCGGACGCCGCGCCGGCCCCGGAAAAAACGGCATGACACGCGGGAGACGCCACCGCGCGCCGACTGCCCGGCACGGTCATGCGCGCGCGGCCCGGATATGCGCACGGCCGGCTTCGCTCACTTCAACCTCGGCCACACCGCCCGGCGCATGATGGCGGACCACGTAGCCGCGTGCGCAGGCCTCCTCCCACACCGGCAGGCGCGGGCACGACGTGCGCCACGCGTCGATCACCTCGTCGTACGGCCGCGCGCCGGACCCGATCCATTCGAGCAGATCGAGAATCAGCGGCTCGATCGATGCCGCTTCGCGCGCGAGCACATCCGGGTTGACCACGTGGATCGGCTGCCCCGCCGCATAGGACACGATCTGGTCGAACACATCCGAGAACTGCGTTTCGTATTCGTCTTCGGTCACGTAGCCGATATGCGGCGTGCATACGACGTTGGGCAAGCGCAGCAACGGATGCTGCGGATCGCGCAGCGGCTCGGTGTCGTACACGTCGACCGCCGCCATCCCGGGCCGGCCTGCCTGCAACGACGCTTCGAGCGCGCCCGGCGCGACGAGGCCCGCGCGGCTCGTGTTCACCAGTAGCGCGTCGGGCTTCATCCGCGCCAGATCCTCGGCCGTCACGATCCCGTGCGTGGCCGGCACGAGCCGCATGTGCAGGGAAAGCACGTCGCAGGTTTCGAAGAACGTGCGCTTGTCCGGCGCCGTGCGCCAGCCGTCGTCGCGTGCGCGCTGCAGCGACGCTTCGCGCGCCCAGACGAGCACGTTCATCCCGAACGCGGCGCCGTATCGTGCGACTTCCGCGCCGATCCGGCCATAGCCGTAGATGCCGAGCGTACGCCCGCGCAGCGTCCGTCCGACGCCGATCTGCCAGTTGCCCGCCTGCAATGCCTGCATCTGCCGAGGGATCTGGCGCATCGCGGCCAGCACGAGGCCCCACGTGAGTTCCGCGGCCGCATAGGAAGGCGTGCCCGCGTGCTGGTTCGACGACACGATCACGCCGTGCGCGGTGCACGCATCGATGTCGATATGCGGATAGACGCTGCGCTGGCTGATCAGCCGCAGTTTCGGCAACCGCGCGATGAGCGGTGCGCGAATCTGCGTGCGCTCGCGGATCAGCACCAGCACCTCCATATCGCGCAGGCGTTCGGCCAGTACGTCGTCGTCCTGCACAGGGTCGTTCCAGACCGTGACCGCATGCCCGTCCAGCTTGCGGAAGCTCGGCAGCGTGCGCAGCGTGTCGGAATAGTCGTCGAGGATCGTGATGTTCATCGGGGAACTCCTGGGCACGCCGTCATCCTGAACCGCGAAGGCCGCGCGTGGAAATGAATTTATCTTCCCGATTCCTGCATTTTTCTGATCGATCCATTTTCGTCGGGCGCACGCAAGTCCGCCGCGGTGCCGGCCATGACCGGGCACGACCGCGGCAACGCCTGCCCGAACAGCACGGCCAGCCCGCAAGCGGACGTGAACATGCCGAGGCCGTCATGTCCGACACCCGGCACTTCGACGACCTGCTGCGCGAGATCGTCCGGATGCCGGTTCTTCAGGTAATCGAAATAAGCGAGCCCGCGCGCCAGCCGGTACGGCCCCTGCGCCATCGCCGCGCATGAGCGATCGATGAAATGCGTATAGGGATTCGTGTCGGCCTGCCCGAGCAGGTACACGACATGGCCCGCGACGTAACGCGTTTCGAGATCGCGCACGTCCTGTGACGCAACGTAAGACGGCGCCGACTTCAACCCGTATTTCCATTCGGTCGCGCGCGGACAGGCGCCCCCCGCAAGCGCATCGGCATTCGGCCGTTCGTCGTCGAAATACAGGTAGCTCGACGGGTTCGCGACCACGTAGCGCACCGCGATGCCGGTACGCGCCAGCGCGTCGCCTTCGCGCCCGGCCACCGCATAACGCTGCAGCAACTGTGCGCCGGCGGAATGGCCCATCACGACGACCGTCGACAACGACGGGTACAGGCTGCGGTCGGCGAAATGCGCGAGCAACGCGTCGAGCGCCGCGAACGAGCTGACCGGGGCCGGCTGGCGGGCCGGTTCGCCGCCCTTCCATCCTTCCTGCGTCCACGCGAGCGTCGATGCGCCCAACGAAAACGCGCGCGCATCGGCGCGTGTCAGGAACTGCGGCGCGACGACCATCGTGCCCGCGCCGGCCGCACCGGCCTTTTCGACGACCTTGCGCCCCGATGCGTAGTACGCGTCGGCATTACGCAGCGTGCCGTGAATCACGATGAATACGCGTACAACGTCGGGCGCGGCCTGATCGAGCGGATGGTCGGCGTAGACGGGCAGCACCGCGCTGCCCTGCGGCGTGTCGACGGTCACGCGCTGGTCGGCGACGGCCTTGACCGGCGCTTCGAGCCGTTCGCGTTGCGTGGGTGTCATGGCTTCGGCCGGCCGCGCACCGACCAGCATGCCGACGGCGGCGCAGGCCAGCACGAGCGGAACGGCATATGACACGGCCCGGGCGACCGATGGCGCACGCGAGCGTCGAATGCGGGAAAAGGCGACGGAAATGACGGACATGGCGGCAGCTCGAGTGGCGGATATGACTTGAACGGCGATGGTCGCAAAATCCGTCGCGCGCCGCCTGCCGGTCACGCAAAACGGGTCAGCCGGCCGGTTGCGCACCGCGTTCGGCGTCGGCGCACGTTTCGTCCGCGCGACACTGCATCTGCTGCACGATGCCGACCAGTTCGCCGATATGCGTCGGCACTGCCTGCTTGCCGGCTTGCGTCCATGCGCCGAACGACGTCATGCCGCTCACCGCGCCGACGAACGGCACGCCGGCACGCTCGGCCGCCTGGGCGTCCACCGCGTGGTCGCCGACGTAGATCGCCGCCGCAGCGGGCAAACCGAGCCGCGCCAGGGCCTGCACGAGCCCTTCCGGATCCGGCTTGTGGCGCTGCACGTCTTCCCCGCCGATCAACACGTCGACCAGCGATTGCAAGCCGTTGCGCTCGAGAATCGCGTCGATCCGGTAGCGAAACTTCGACGACACGATCGCGACGGCGAGCCCTTGCTCGCGCAACGCCGCGAGCAGCGGCGGCACTTCGGGATAGATGCGGGTGCCCGGCACCATGATCTCGTCGGCGCGCGCCACGAAGTGCCGTGCGAACGCCTCGGCCCGCGCCGCTTCGGTTTCGCCCGTCAGCGAATGGAACATGTCGGGCAGCGGCAGCCCGATCACGGCGCGGATCCGCGAGGGCGTCGGACCGGCGGCGCCCAGCTGATGCAATGCGTACTCGGTGCATTCGATGATCGCGGCGGACGAATCCGCCAGCGTCAGGTCGAAATCGAATATGACGGCCCGAACAGACATGAAAGGACTCCGTAAACACGAGGAACGCTGTCCCGTATGTTACGCGGGCGGCGATAGGAGATCGTCGCCGACGC
Source organism: Burkholderia sp. BCC0097 (assembly GCF_902832985.1). Taxonomy (NCBI): domain Bacteria; kingdom Pseudomonadati; phylum Pseudomonadota; class Betaproteobacteria; order Burkholderiales; family Burkholderiaceae; genus Burkholderia; species Burkholderia sp. BCC0097. The sequence goes on along the minus strand of NZ_CADFDM010000001.1, from coordinate 732,407 downwards.
GACCTGAAACCGGGCAGCCGGGTTGAAGGCGCGGTGCCCCGGCGTTGATCCGCCCTCGCGATCGCCCCACGCTATCAACCCCATTGTCGATAGTGCTTTCAAACATATCGTCAAAGTCCGATATATGATTCGCCTAACGACGATACCCGTTTGCCTGACCGAACGCCCAGCCTTTCCATGCCGACCGAACTCGACATCGACGCGATCCTGAAAGCGCTTTCGAACCCCGTGCGCCGGGAGATCCTCGTCTGGCTGAAAACGCCCGGCGAGCATTTCCCGCAGCAGACGCTACCGTACGAACACGGCGTCTGCGCGGGCCAGATCGACGCGCGCTGCGGGCTGTCGCAGTCGACCGTCTCCGCGCACCTCGCGACACTCCAGCGCGCGGGGCTCGTGACGTCGACGCGGATCGGCCAGTGGGCGTTCTTCCAGCGCAACGAGGCCGTCATCGACGCATTTCACGACGCACTGCGCCGCGAACTCTAGCCAACGGCCGAACCGGCCATGCGGGGCGCCATCGCACATGACGCGACGGCTTCCCCGCCTTTCGTGAAGAGGTTATCTGCCATGCCCACGCTGTTCGATCCCGTTACTCTCGGCGACCTGACCCTGCCGAACCGCATCGTGATGGCGCCGCTCACCCGCTCCCGTGCGGGCGCGGCGCGCGTGCCGAACGCACTGATGGCGCGCTACTACGCCGAGCGCGCGTCGGCCGGCCTGATCATTACCGAAGCGACGTCGGTCACGCCGCAAGGCGTCGGCTACGCCGACACGCCGGGAATCTGGTCCGACGAGCAGGTCGAAGGCTGGAAGCAGATCACGCAAGCCGTGCACGCGGCCGGCGGACGCATCGTGCTGCAACTCTGGCACGTCGGCCGAATCTCCGATCCGATGTTCCTGAACGGCGACCTGCCGGTCGCACCGAGCGCGATCGCCGCGGGCGGCAACGTGAGTCTCGTGCGTCCGCCGCGCCCGTTCGTGACGCCGCGCGCCCTCGAACTCGACGAAATTCCGGGCATCGTCGCCGCATACCGCAAGGGCGCGGAAAACGCGAAGGCTGCGGGCTTCGACGGCGTCGAGATCCACGGCGCGAACGGCTACCTGCTCGATCAGTTCCTGCAGGACAGCACCAACCGCCGCACCGACGCGTACGGCGGCCCGATCGAGAATCGCGCGCGCCTGCTGCTCGAAGTGGTCGACGCGGCGATCGACGTGTGGGGCGCCGGCCGGGTCGGCGTGCATCTCGCACCGCGCGGCGACGCGCATACGATGGGCGATTCCGATCCGGCGGCCACCTTCGGTTATGTCGCGCGCGAACTCGGCCGCCGCAAGATCGCGTTCATCTTCACGCGCGAATCGTATTCGGGCGACCAGTTGAGCCCGCGCCTGAAGGAAGCGTTCGGCGGCCCGCTGATCGCGAACGAGCAATTCACGCTCGACACCGCGCAGGCCGCGCTCGCGAACGGCACCGCCGACGCGATCGCGTGGGGCAAGCTGTTCATCGCGAACCCGGACCTGCCGCGCCGCCTCGAAATCGGCGCGCCGCTCAACAAGCCGGTGCCGGAGACGTTCTACGCGGAAGGCGAAACGGGCTACACCGACTACCCGGCGCTGAGCGACGCGGCCTGACGGCCGACGACACGCGCGGCACACGGCCGTGCGCCGCGCCCTTCTCGTCGCGTGGGCACGCTGCTTCAGCGTGCCGTTTCCTCGCGAAACAGCGCCAGGCCGACGAGACTGGCCACCCCGCCGGCGAGCACGTACCAGGCCGGCGCATAGAAGCTGCCCGTCGCCCGCCACAGCGCGCTGACGATCAACTGCGCGAAACCGCCGAAGATCGTCACACCGAGCGCATAGATCATCCCGAGCGACGTCGCACGGACTTCCGGTCTCAAGGCTTCGAGAATCATCACGAAGCCCGCGGGGCTCGACAGCGTCATCAGACCGATCAGCACGATCACGACCGCCAGCACGGTGAAGACCGACGGCCACGTGTGCATCGCATGAAACGCCGGCAGCACGAGTGCGGTCGATATCACACACACCGTTCGCAGCATCGGCTTGCGGCGGCGCAGGCGGTCCGCGAACCGGCCTGCGAACGGGGAGCCGACCAGCATCACCCCACCCGCCGTGCAACCGGACAGCAACGCGACGGAAGCCGGCATGCCGAGTGTCAGCGTCAGGAACGACGGAAGGAAAAACACGATCGTATACATCGTCGACGTGCCGCCGATCACGAGCAACGTGGCGGCCGCGACCTGCCGCCAGGGAATGCGGCGGCTGACACGCGGCGCGCCGGCTGCCGGATGCGGCAGCGTGTCGTCGAGATGGCGTCTCAGATAAAACCCGACCGGCCCGATCAGCAGGCCGAGCACGAACGGCACACGCCAGCCCCATCCTTGGAGCGCATCGGGCGACAGCCTGCGCGACAGCGTCAACGCGACGAGCGCGCCGGCGAGCGCCGCACCGCCCTGGCTGGCCATCTGCCAACTCACCAGTTCGCCGCGCCGACGGGTGCCGCCCGACTCCATCAGCAACGTCGTCGCGGCCCCGACCTCGCCACCTGCCGAAAAACCCTGCAGCAACCGGCCGATCACGATCAGCAACGGCGCCGCGATGCCGATCTGCGCGTAGGTCGGCGCGAATCCGATGATGCCGGTGCCGAGCGCCATCAGCGCGACGGTCAGCACCAGCGCGGGCTTGCGCCCGACGCGGTCCGCATACGCGCCGATCGCGACGCCGCCGAGCGGCCGCGCGACGAAACCGACGCCGAACGTAGCCAGCGACAGCATCAACGCCCCCGCATCGCTGGACGCCGGAAAGAACAGCCGGCCGATCAGTACAGCGAAGAAGCTGTATACGGTGAAGTCGAAGAATTCGAGTCCGTTGCCGAGTGCAGCCGCGGCGACGGTCCGCCGCATCGCGCGTCGCGCGTCGACGGTCTGCGCGGCAGCCGCGCGATTCAGGGTGCTCATCCGAAGCCCTCGTTCAGAAGTTGTGATACATGCCGAGCGACATCGTCACGGGCGTCATGCCGGTGCGCGGTGTCGAGCCGCCGGGCTCGGTCGGCAACGGATTGCCGTTCAGCAGAACGGTCGACATCCCGTAATTGCGGATGAACCCCGCCCGCGCGTAGAGGCCGGTACGTTTGGACAACAGGTAGTCGTAGCCGAGCATGACGCCGAGCGCCGAATCCTTCGCCGGCCGGCCGGCGGCATCGCGCACGCCCGACGTATCGCGATAGACGACCGACGCGCGAACCGCATTCACGCCGAACGGCACGATCGTGCCCAGGGTGTACACGCGCGCGATCCCGTCGCCGGCAAGTTTCGGCGCATATTGATTGAACGACGCGGACAGCACGAGCCGTCCGGTGTCGTACACGGCGCCAAGCCCGTAAAGGTCGTTGCGTACCGTGCTCGCGCCATTGACGCCCCACACCTGGTTGTAGCTCGCCGCCAGATAGGTCGTGCCGTTGTACCACTGCAGCAGCGCGCCCTGCGCGGACGCGGCCGGCGCGCGCCCCGCAACGTTGCTGGGCGCGTACATCAGCATCAGCGTCGTGGTGCCGGCCACGATCGGCGTCCGATAGGTGATCGCGTTGTCGACGCGCGCCGGCAGTTGTGTCGCGCCCGGTCCGAGGTCGCTGTTGTAGCCGACGCCGCGCGCCGTCTGCACGGCGGCCGCGCCGAGCCACGTGTACACCGAATTGGTGCCCACGGTGCCGAACACGTCGATGAACAGCGGCAGCCCCGTGCCGATCTGCTTGCCGACCCGCAGCCGGCCATAGCGGTCGGACACGAGGCCGATCCACGACTGCCGGTTGAAGAACGACTGCGTATCCTGCTGCGCACCGTTGTTCGCGAGAAAACCGCTTTCGAGATTGAATTCGGCGCGCCATCCGCCGCCGAGATTCTCGCGCCCGAAGAAGCCGAGTTTCGACGTCCACTCGCCGCCGCTCTGGGTCTGCCACGTCGACCGCCCAGCCACCGACTGGTAGTTGATCCCCATGTCGACCGAGCCGTACAGCGCCACGCCCTCCTTCAGCCCGCCGTTGAACTCCGGCACCGTCGCGAGCAATACGTCCTGATACGGCACGGCGCAGGCATTTCCGGCGCCCAGCGCCAGGCACGCAGCGCCACATGTCAGTCTCTTCTTCATTCGTTTTCCTTATTTTTCATCGAGAAAAATTCCGAATTGCCGCGACTGGCCAGCGCCCTCGTCAGACTGCTGCCAGGAAGCGCTCCGCGATACCGACGAAATAGGCCGCGCCCCAGCCGAGCGCGTCGTCGTTGAAGTCGTAGCCCGGGTTGTGAACCGAGCAGCCGCCGTGCGAATCGAGTCCGTTGCCGAGCATCACGTAGCAACCCGGCACGCGTTCCGTCATCCACGAAAAATCCTCGCTGCCCATCACACCGTCGTCGAGCAGCGTGAGCCCACCGGCGCCGGCCAGCGCCGTGATCGTCTCGACCGCGAGATCCGCGGCAGCGGCGTCGTTGACGACCACGCGCGAGATGGCTTGATAGTCGACCTGCGCAACGGTCCCGTAGGCCTGGGCCTGCGCGTCGGCGATCCGGCGAATCCGCGCCTCGACCTCGTTGCGCGTGGCCGCGTCGAGCGAGCGGACCGACAGTTGCAGCGTCGCGGTCTCCGGAATCACATTCGGGGCCGTGCCGGCATGGAACGTACCGACGGTCACCACTGCCGCCTTGGCCGGATCGATGTTGCGGGCGACGATCGATTGCAGCGCGGTCACGATGTTCGCCGCCGCGACGATCGGATCGCTCGCGTGCTGCGGCATCGCGCCGTGCCCGCCCTTGCCCGTCACTGTGATCATCACCGAATCGGACGACGCCATCATCGCGCCGTAGCGCAGCGCGAAATGACCGACCGGTACGCCCGGCGCGTTGTGCAGCGCATAGACGCGCTCGCAGGGAAAGCGCTCGAACAGGCCCTCGTCGATCATTCGCCTCGCGCCGCCGAGTCCTTCCTCCGCGGGCTGAAAGATCACGTTCAGCGTGCCGTCGAAGCGCCCCTGTACGGCCAGATGGTGGGCGGCCGCCAGCAGGATCGCGGTATGGCCGTCATGACCGCAGGCGTGCATCGTCCCGGCGACGGTGCTCGCATGGGGGAGGCCCGTTTCTTCCCGGATCGGCAACGCGTCCATGTCGGCGCGCAAGCCGAGCGTGCGCGACGACGTACCGCGCCGCAACCGGCCGACCACGCCGGTGCCGCCGATGCCGGTCGTCACGTCGTAGCCCCACTCGGCCAGTTGCGCGGCGACGAGCCGCGCGGTGCGGGTTTCGGCAAAACCGAGTTCCGGGTGGGCGTGGATGTCGCGTCGAATCGCGACGAAGCGGGGGGCCGCTTCACGGATCGCCGCGAGCGTCGCGGCAAGGTCCTGCGTCATGTTGTCTGGCTCCATTGGATCGGCTGCATCGCAACCGTTGCAGGCCAGTATGGAGAGACGCATCGGGTCAAAAAACACATCAATTTTGATACGAATAAGATTTGGTTATATCCTCCGCATCATGAAAACCCACCAATTACGCGCGCTGGTCGCAGTGGCCACGGCGGGCAGCATCAAGGCTGCCGCGAAAACGCTGCACGTCAGCCAGCCGGCCGTCAGCAAGGCGATTCAGGAACTGGAAGGCGAATTCGGCGTGGCGCTGCTCGAACGCAAGCCGTGGGGTGTCGTGCCGACGCCGGAAGGCGACGTGTTGCTCGGCCGCGCGCATGCGGTCGTGCGGGAACTCGAGCGCGCGCGCGACGACATCGCACATCTGAAAGGGCTGCGTGAAGGCAGGCTGGTGCTCGGCTTCACCCCAATCGTCGCGGTCACGGGGTTCGCGCACGCCTATGCCGAATTTCGACGCCACTGGCCGCATGTCGAGTGCGAACTGCGCGAACTGTCGTTCAGCCAGTTGACCGAGCAATTGCATAGCCGGACCCTCGATCTCGCGTTCGCGGCCATCACCGGCGAGGTCACCGAGTCCGCCGACGTGAAGCCGATCCGCACCTTCGACACCGCATTCGTCACCCGCGAGAACGGGCGTTTCGCCGGCGCGACATCGCTGGACGCGCTACGCGAGGCCGAATGGATCCACACCGATCCGAGCGACAATTTTCCGGCGCACATTCGCGCCCTCCATGCGCACGCGGGCCTGCCGGCGCCGCGCTGCATCACGCGCTGCACGTCGTATGCGCTGTTCTACAGCCTGCTGCTCACGACGGATGCGATCTTCTCGTGGACCCGGCACTCGCTGTCGGAAACCGTGTTCGGCCAGGCGCTCACGCCGCTCCCGCTGCCGCTGTCGCCGCCACCGCTGCAGCTCTATCGGCTCACGCCGCCCGGCCTGCAGTTGACGCGCCCCGCGACGGATTTTCTCGCGTACATCGAAGCCGCGTTCGCGTCGCGTTCGTTCGGAAGCGACAGGCGGCGCTGACGACGCCGGAATCGGTCCGCACCGTGCATCAGGCCGCCACGGCGCGTCGCATGAACACGCGCCGCGTTTCGTCGAGACCGAGCGCGACGTGGTGCGCGCGAATCGCGCGCAGCGTGTCGTCGAGCGCCGCATCGTCGATGATCCGGAAGCCGAGGCGCGTGTAGTACGGCGCATTCCACGGCGCGTCGCGGAACGTCGACAGCAGGACCTGCTCGACGTGCTCCCGCGCCGCGCACGCCATTACCTGCTCGATCAGGCGCGCGCCGATCCGCTGTCCGGCATGCGACGGCGCGACATCCAGTTCCTCCAGATACAGCCGCCGCGCATCGAGCAGCCGGTAGAACGCGAACCCCACGCACGTGCGTTGCGGATCGACCGCCACATAGGCGCGACCGTCGTCGATTCGCACGAGCACGGCAGCCGCATCGGTCGGCTCGCCGTCGGCGATGTCGGCCATGCCGATCTCGCGAAACCGCTGCGCGGCGGCGACTTCCACGGCGGCCATCGCGGCCGCGTCTTCCCGCGTGGCGGGGCGAATCCGGATCGGTGCAGGCATGACGGCAATTCAGGAAGACAGTCTGGAACGGCGGTCACTATAATCGAAACTTCATACGTTTCGTTTCGAACGCCCGATCCACGAGGTCCGTCATGACATTGTCCGCACTCGTCGTCTTTGCCTTCGCCCTGCTCGTCACCGCCGGCACGCCCGGCCCGAGCGTCGCCGCGCTCGTCGCGCGCGTGCTGACGAACGGCGTGCGCGACGTGCTGCCGTTCCTCGCGGCCATGTGGCTCGGCGAAGCGCTGTGGCTCACGCTCGCGGTCGCGGGGCTGTCCGCGTTCGCGCACACGTTCGCGACCGGCCTGATCGTGCTGAAGCTGCTCGGTGTCGCGTACCTGCTGTTCCTCGCGTGGAAGATGTGGACCGCGCCGACCGGCACGGATGCGGACAACCTGCCGCGCGGCCAGTCGCCGTGGCGCATGTTCGTCGCGGGGATGCTGGTCACGCTCGGCAATCCGAAAATCATGATCTTCTATCTCGCGCTGCTGCCGACCATCGTCGACCTCACGCACGTCGGCGTCGCCGCGTGGGCCGAACTGGTCGGCACGATGCTCGCGGTGTTGATCCTGGCCGACTGCTTCTGGTCGCTGCTCGCGTCGCGCGCTCGCGCCTTCCTGACGTCGGCACGTGCGAAACGGATCGCGAACCGCACGAGCGCGACCGCGATGGCCGGTGCGGCAGTGGCGATCGCGACACGCTGACGCGGTATCAGAACGCTCTCTCGCGCTCCTGCAACATACGGCTGGCCTGCGGAAAACATTACATCCGTGAGCGTGTCGGCGGGCAACGCAGTCAGCGCGTCGAGCGTCGCAACGAGGAAACCGTTCCGCGAGCCGTTCGTCCGGCGACGCGGTGGCGCATGCACGAACGATTGCCGATCGACGCCGCTGTACATCGCCGCCGATTTTCGTCACGATACGGCGAATTGCGACGGCGGCCTGCCGCGCCCCCTTGCTCCGGGAATCGACATGAAACACTGGCTACTGGCTGCCCTGCTCTGCCTGTGCGCCACCGTCGCGCACGCGGCCGGCGTCAAGTTTCTTCGGATTCCTGCCGACGCGGCCGGCCCGGAGTTGCGCGCGATGGTCTGGACGCCCTGCGCGGACGCCATGCAGACACTCACGGTCGGCCCTTACACACTGAAAGGACGCCGCGACTGCCCGACCGCCGGTGGCAAGCTGCCGCTCGTCGTGATCTCGCACGGCCATGGCGGTTCGTTCCTCGGCCACCACGACCTGGCCGAAACGCTCGCCGATGCGGGGTACGTCGTCGCGGCGATCAACCATCCGGGCGACACGTTCTCCGACATGAGCCGCGCGGCCGATCTGCAGGAATTCGTCGAGCGCCCGGCCGACATCAAGCGCCTGGTCGACTACATGCTGGATCACGCGCCGGATGCCGCGCACATCGACCCGGCACGCATCGGCTTCTTCGGCTTTTCGCGCGGCGGCTATACGGGCCTCGTGCTGGCCGGCGGCAATCCGGATTTCGCGCACGCGCCGGTCGCCTGCCCCGACCCGGCCTGGCCGATCTGCAAGCAAATCCGGGCCGGCGACCTGCCGAAGGCGCCGCTCACGCACGACCCACGCATCAAGGCCTACGTGCTGGCCGATCCACTCGACGAATTCCCGACCGCCGACACGCTGAAGAACGTCCGCGCGCCGATCCAGCTCTGGGCATCCGAGGCAGGCGGCGACGGCGTGACGCCGGATACGGCGCCCGCGCTGGCCGCGCTGCTGCCGCAACGGCCCGAATTCCACGTCGTGCCGAATTCCGCGCATTTCGCGTTTCTCGCGCCGTGTCCCGAGCAACTGGCTCACCACGCACCCGACATCTGCACGGACGCAAAGGGATTCGATCGCACCGCGTTCCATGCATCGCTCGACGCCAAAGCACTCGCGTTCTTCAACGCGAATCTTCGCTGACTAACAGCGAAACGCCTTGCGCCAAACGCCCTGCTCCGGCGTGTAATCGTTGCATTCGATCAGCGCGCGCACGAGTGCCCAGTCGTCGTCATCGCAGAAATCGAGCAGCATCGCGCCGTACGGGCCGGGCTGTTCGCGCAAGCGCTCGGCCAGACGCGCATGAATGCCCGGCACGCGGCCATCGCCGTGTGCGACCACCGACGGATTCGCGCCCATCCCCGTGCCGCTGCAAAAATTGAGCGCCCAGCGGCCGCTGTCCGGCAGCGGCAGATGCGTCAGCAGCGCATCGATCGCGCGCCACTTCCACGCGATCGACGCGGCCACCGGCACGCGATATTCGTCCTGGATCACGAACGCGCCGTCCGGATGGTCGATCGTAAACGTCGCGTTGTCGGGCCACGCGGTCAGGTCGATGCCGAGCGGCCGGCCGCTGCGAAAGCGCCGCAGCAGCACGACCGCGCCGCGCACGTCGCCGAGCGTCGGCAGCGGGCCGCCGGCATGCCAGCGCAGCCGCGGATGCCGCGCGCGATGCGCGTCGAACGTCGCATCGAAACCGCGCGTGCACGCGTGCGCCGGCCACTCGTCCTTCACCGACATCACGATGCATTCGCGCGGATGCGCGTCGAGAAACTGCGTACACGTTGCCAGCACGTCGTCGAACGTCATGCCGAGCGCGATGCCGCCGTGATGGATGTCGAACCCGTCGCGCACGTGCCGGCAGCGGACGTCGAGCAGCCGCACGCCATGCGCGAGCTGCGCGTCGAGCGGCGCACGCTGCGTGCGCACGAGCGAATCGTCGACCGTATACGCACAGGTGTCATGGCTGCCCGGTAGGGTCAGCGTATGCAGCGGCCGCGCGTCGTCGAGCGCCGACATCCAGTCGGCAGGCGGCATGCCCGTATCGTGGCGCGAAGGGATCATGAATCGATGAATGACAAGGAAAGAAAACCGTGGGTGACGGCGTCGGATGTCGCGGCGCGGGCCGGCGTCTCGCGCTCGGCAGTGTCGCGCGCGTTCTCGCCGACGGCAAGCATCGCACCGCAAACTCGTGAGCGCGTGATGGTCGCCGCGCGTGCGCTGGGCTACCAGGTCAACCTGATCGCGCGCGACATGATCACGCAGCGCAGCAGCATGATCGGCGTCGTGACGGCCGGGTTCGAGAACCCGTTCCGTGCGCGGCTGCTGTCGGACCTGATGGCCGCGCTCGGGCAGCGCGCGCTCACGCCGCTCGTGACCAATGCGGAAGATCCGCGCCAGGTCCGGCAATCGCTCGAACAACTGCTCAGCTACCGGATCGCGGGCCTCGTGATGACGTCCGCGTCGCCGCCGCTGTCGGTCGCGCAGCGGTATCTCGAACACCGGATTCCGGTCGTGATGATCAACCGCGAGGCGAACCTGCCGGGCGCCGACGTGGTCGTCAGCGACAACGCGGCGGGCGCCGCCCACGCCGCGCAGCGGCTGGTGCGGGCCGGCGCGCGCCGGCTCGCGTTCATCGGGCCACACCGCACGAGCTACAGCGCACGGTCGCGCGCCGCGGCATTCGAGCAGGCGATCGGGCAAGGCGACGCATTCGACGCGATGCTCGCGCAGGTGATCGACACACCGTCCGACACCCATGCCAGCGGAATCGACGCAGCACGGCAGCTGTTCGCGGCGAGCGAGCGGCCCGACGGCGTGTTCTGCTCGTCCGACCTGCTCGCGCTCGGCGTGATCGACGTCGCGCGTGGCGAATTCGGCTTGCGCGTGCCGGACGACCTGCGCGTGATCGGCTTCGACGACATCCCCGCCGCCGAATACGATGCGTATCGGCTCACGACGCTGCGGCAGGACACGCGCGGCCTCGCGCTGGCGGCGATCGACCTGCTCGCCGACCGGATGCAGACGTTCGACGGCCCGTCGCGCACGCGCGTCGTGCCGGTCACGCAGGTGGTGCGGGACAGTTGCTTGTGACGACGCAGGACCGGGCGCGGCCAAGCCGCGCGTCACTTCAGCCCGCCGGCGAACCCGCGCAACAGATAGCGCTGCACATAGCCGGCCACGGCCAGCGTCGGCAGCGACGCCATCAGCCCCGCGCTCATCAGGTCGCCCCAGTCGATGCCGTTCTCCGTCACGTAGCCGGCGATCGCGAGCGGCAGCGTGAAGCGGCTCGGCGTCGACACGAACAGCAGCGCGATCAGGAATTCGTTCCATGCGGCGATGAACACGAAGATCGCGGTCGCGATCAGCCCCGGCACGCACAGCGGCAGCACGATCTGCACGAGCCTCCGTGCGAGCCCCGCGCCGTCGATGCACGCCGCTTCCTCGTATTCGATCGGGACGTCGCGCACGAACGCGAGCAGCATCCAGATCGCCATCGGCAATGCGTAGATCTGATACGCGAGCATCAGGCCGAGCGTCGAATCGAGCAGGTGCAGCCGCTTCGCGAGCGCGAACAGCGGCACCGCGATCGTGATCGGCGGCATCAGCTTCAGTGCCAGCACGAGCACCAGGAACAGCAGGTCGAGCCGCGCCGGAAACCGCAACCGCACGAGCGCATACGCGGCCGGAAACGCGAGCGCCAGCGCGAGCAGCGTCGTGCCGAAGCCGACCAGCAGCGAATTGAACAACGGTGCGCCGATCCCGTTCGCCCACACCGACGCGAAATGCTCGACGGTCGGCGCGGCCGGCCAGATCCGCAATGGATGATCGAGGCGCTCGAGCGTCGGCATGAAGGCCGCGCCGGCCATCCACAGGCACGGCAGCAGCAACAGTGCGAGCGCGGCGATGCGCAGCGCCCACGGCATCGCGTGACCGAATGCAGCGCCCGTTCGTGCGCGCGGGATGCCCGCCGATCGCGTCGTCATGCGCGCCGCTTGCGAACCGTCTGCCATACGTATCCCGAGACCAGCAGCGCGGACGCCGCGAGCATCAGCACCGACGCGGCGCTCGCCGGCCCGACGTTGAAGAAGCGGAAGCCCGTGTCGTAGATATAGGTCGACAGTGTCTGCGTCGCGTTGCCGGGACCGCCGCCCGTCAGCGCATAGACCTTGTCGAATAGCTTGAACGTGTCGATCGAGCGCAGCAGCAGCGCGAGGCCGATCTGCGGCGCCGCGAGCGGCAGCGTGATGTCGCGCAGGCATTGCCATTCGCTCGCGCCGTCGGTGCGCGCGGCTTCGTACAGCTCCTGCGGGATCGATTGCAGCCCGGCCAGCACGATCAGGAACGCCATCGGCGTCCACTGCCAGACGTCGACGAGTGCGAGCGACCACAGCGCGAGATGCGGATCGGACAGCCAGCGCACGCCTTCGATGCCGAACGCCGCGAGCAGCGCGTTCAGGAAGCCGTCGAAGTTCAGCCAGTTGCGCCAGATCGCCGAGCATACGAGCGTGGACAGCATCATCGGCAGGATCGCGAGCGGCAGCGCGATGCGCCGGCCCGGAAACGCGCGCACGAACAGCAGCGCGAGGCCGAAGCCGAGCGCGACTTCGGCGAGCGACGCGACGATCGTGAAGCGCAGCGTGTTGCCGAAGCCGGCCGCGAACGCGTCGTCGCCCAGCACCGCGCGATAGTTCGCGAGCCCCACGAACGCGCGGCGGCCGGCCGAGTAGTCGACCCGGCAGAACGAGTCGATCAGCACCTGCGCGACCGGATACAGCGCGAGCGCGGCGAGCACCAGCAGCGCGGGCCCGAGCAGCGCGACGAACGGCAGGCTGCGGCCGAACACCTTCATGCGCGGACTCCGGCCACCGGGTTGACGTTGAAGCACGCGGTCACTTGCCGGCCGCGGCGGCGGCCGTCGCCTGCGCGATCTTCTGCTGCGCCTGGCGCAGCGCGGCGTCGGGCGCGGCCTGCCCCGTCAGCGCGAGTTGAAGCTGATCGCCGAGAATGCTCTCGACCTGCTGCCAGTCCGTCACGCGCGGCCGCGCACGGCCGGCCTCGAGCGCCTTCAGCTGATCGGGATACCAGCGGTACTGGCGCACCAGCGCCGGATCGTTGAACACGCTGCGGCGAGTCGGCGGAATGCCGATGCCGGCGAGGCGCGTCTGCGTATCGCGTGCGGTCAGGTAAGCGAGGAAGTCCTGCGCGAGCTTCGCGTGCGGCGCGTCCTTCGGAATGCCCATCTGCCAGATGCCGAGCATCGGCGCCGGGCCTGCGGTCTGCCCCGGCGGCGGCTGCAGCGCGATCTGCCCGACCACGCGCGACTGCTTCGCGTCGTCGAGCGCCGGCACCCAGGCTGGCCACACCTCGATCGACTGCGCGGCCGTGCCGCGTTGCAGCGCGTCGCGCACTTCGGCCGCGCCGTACACGTCGACGTCCTTCGGCGCGAACGCCTTCAGCGCGAGAAACGTCTTCAGCGCGGCCTGCGCTTCGCGCGAATCGATCGTCACGTTGCCGGCACGGTCGAACACGTCGCCGCCGTATGCCCACAGGATCGGCAGGAAGCCCGTCACGACCGGGTTGCCCTTCGTGCCGCGGAACACGACGCCCGACACGCTCTTGTCCGCACCGCCGACGGTCTGCGCGATCTTCAGCACATCGTCCCAGTTGCGCGGCGGTTGCAGCTTGTACTTCGCGAGCAGGTCCTTGCGGTACGCGAACATCTCGACGTTGCCGACGATCGGCAGCGCGTACAGCGCGCCCGCCGCGTTACGGCCGAGCGCGACGGCGGACGGGACGAGATCGGCATCCGCGAGCGACGCGGGCAGCGGCTTCAGCCAGCCGTTGCCGATGAATTCGGGCGCCCACGTGTCGTCCATCATCACGAGGTCGTACGCGCCGGTGCCTTCGCGCATCGACAGCTTGAGCTTCTGGTACAGGTTCGCGTTCGGCAGCTTGAGCAGCTCGATCTCGGTGCCCGGATGCAGCTTGTTGAAGCCGGCGACGGCATCGGCCAGCCCCTTGCCGTAGATGTCGTCGCGGCCGGCGATGACGAGATCCGCCGCGAAAGCGTGCGTGGCGGCAACGGATAGCGCAACGGCGGCGGACAGCGCGCGCAGGCGGCTCAGCAAGGTCATGTGGTCTCTCTCGATCGGCGGTGGAGCGGAACATTCGTGTGTTGCACACGTGTGCAACGCCGGCGACACGTCGGGTCGCCTGAAGCGTCGCCATTGTTCACGCAGATCGTGAAGGTATTGTGGCAAGCCGCAAGCCGGGCGATTCGACGCGCGGGTTCCGTCAATCCGGGTCCATTCAGTCAAGCATACGGGCGGCTTTTTTCAAGCATCGCTTTCCAGCAATCGACCGGCGCCGGCCATGCGCATGAGGACCGCGCGGCGGCACGCCACCGACGTGCCGCCGCTGCCCGCGATCCGAGTCAAAAGTTCACACGAATCCCCGCCATCACCGCCAGTTGCCGGCTCGAATTGCTGTTCGCGAGCACCGGAATCTGCGCATAGTTCGCCGCGTTGCCGTCCGCATCGGTGCCGAGCCCCGTGCCGCTCGCGACCTGGCCGATCGCGACCGCATACAGCGCGGTGCGCTTCGACAGGCTGTAGTTCGCGCCGACGTTCACCTGGTGGAAGCGCGTCGTGCCGCGTCCGTCCGTATGCGCGGCGTTGAAGATGTACGCTACACCGCCTTGCAGCGCCGGCGTGAACATGTATGTGACGTTCAGCTCGCCGATGTCGAACGTGAACGCCTGCGTGCGCGGCTGCGCGGCGGTCGAGAAATAGCGGCTGTCGCCGAGCCGCGTGTGCGTGTAGGTCAGCGCGACCGTCGCCGCGCCGAGCGTGACCGACCCGCCCGCGCCGAATGCGCGCATCGAGCCGGCATCCTGCAGCAGGCAGTACATCGCGCCCGGGTTGCTGCACGCGAAATCGCCGATATAGCCGCTCGCGCCGCCGAGCGCCGCGTCGAGCGGCTGGTGCAGGTCGAGGTAGCCGACCGAGAACGCCACCGGCGCGCGCGTGTACGTCGCGGCCACCGCATAGCCGCGCTTCGCGGAAAAATCGCCGGCCTGCCCGCCGAAGCTGAACGTGCCGCCGAACGTGAGCCCGTTGAAATCGGCGCTGGTGAACTTCACCGCGTTGTTGAAGTTGAACGCGGCATTCAGGTTGTCGACGTCGCCGAGATGCGAGCCGTACGGCGTCGCCCAGTTGTTGCTCGACACGTACGCGCCGAGCATGTCGGTGTACGAGTCGTACTGGCGGCCGAGGCCGAGCGTGCCGATCCCCTCCTGACGCAGCCCGACCCATGCCTGCCGGCTGAATGCGGTGCCGCCTTGCAGCGCCTGCCCGTTCGCGGACAGGAACTGCTGCTCGAGCGTAAACACCGCATCCAGGCCGCCGCCGAGCGGCTCGGCGCCCTGGAAGCCGAAGCGGGACGGCACCAGGTTGCCGCCGCCCATCTGCCACGCATGGCCGCCGCCCGTGCTGCCGTCGGCGCGCGTGAACTGCTGGTTCGTCGAATAGATGATGCCGGTATCCACGGTACCGTACAGCGTCACGCTCCCCGAAGTCTGCGCGTGCGCCGCATGCGTGCAAGCCAGCATGGCCGCGGCCGCGGTCAGTCGTCGTCCGTTTTTCATGTCCCGCCCCTCTGTGATCATCGATTCGCAGTGCAAACCGAATGTGTTGTCGATATGGGTGACAGGACTTTATCCAGCGAAAATTCCGGACCTCTATCGCAAATCGGCAAACGGTGAGGGGTGCGGCCCGCGACGGTGCCCGGCGGCGCCGTCGCGGTGCGGATGCGTCATTCGGGACGCGTCGTCTGGGAAGGCAGTTCGCCGAACAGGTCGCGATACTCGCGCGCGAAATAGCCGAGATGCGTGAAGCCCCAGCTCGCGGCGGCTTCGCCGACGCCGAGTTGCTGCGCCGACGTCGTGCGCAGCAGGCGACGCACCGCGTTCAGCCGGATCGTGCGCAGGTAGCCGACCGGCGTGACGTCGGCCACGCGTTGAAAGCTCGTTTGCAGCGTGCGGCGGCTGCAGCGCAGCGCGCGGCACAGTTCGAGCACGGTGACGGGTTCTTCGGGCCGGTCGCGCAGATGCTTCTCGCAACGGCTCACGATATCGCTGTAGGTCGCGTGCGTGATGTCGCGGCGCTCGACGCCGATACCCTGTTCGAGCGCATCGAGGAACATGCCGAGCATCGCGTCGCGAAACATCTTGCGGGTCGCCGCGTATTCGAGGCAGCCCGGGTTGCGCTGGGCATCGTCGATCAGGGCCGACAGCCGCACGCCCAGCGCGACGCCCTGCGCGTCGGACAGCCGCGTCACGTGCCGCAGCCTGCGCGCGCCGGCCGCGCCGAATTCGGCCTCGCACAGCTCGTCGACCATGTCGGACGACGCGCTGATCCCGACGAGCCCCATCCCTTCCGGCGTGTGGAATTCGAAATCCTCGCCGGCGCGCAGCGCGAGCAGCGCATAGCCGTCGACCGGCTGGCCCTGGAACGTGCCCGCGAGGGGCACGGACAACGGTACCGCGAGCGAGGTGCGCCCGGCCGGCGCGAGGCCGGTTTGCGCGACACGCCGGTTGGTCGTCTCGCGGAAGAAGTGGAAATCGTCGTACAACACCTGCGTGACGGTGCCCTTGAAGCGGCCCGGCGTCATCTGACGGTACACCTGATGCCAGCCCGCGATCGCGAGCCCGTGATCGTGCACGTCTTCGTGTGAGCGTGACTGGAACAGCATCGGCATCTCCGGTAAAACCCTGATTCCTGGATGCGGCCGCCGGGTTTGCGCGGCACGCATCGCCACAGCTTACCCTCGCAAAATCCCGCGTAGTGCGGTTTCGAACGCAAGACAGGCCGCCGACAGCGCCGCGGCCTGCTCGTCGATCAGCCGGACATAGCGGCGAAACGACGGCATCCGGTTGACGACCTCGCTGCCGCCGAACGGCACGATCGCGAGCATCCAGCGGCCGTCGTGCGCGTCGATCACGCAGTCGGTCAGGTGCAGCGGCCGCAGCGCGTCGGCCAGCGCCGGGTCGGCAAGCAGCGCGGCCAGCGTGTCGATGAAGGCGGGGGCGCATCCGGGCGCGAGCACCGCAGCGATGCCGGTACGGCGCAGCCAGCCGGCCTGCCGCACGCGCGCACTGCCCTGCGCGGCCGGCCCGTTCGCGGCCACCGTCACCCTCACGCTGACCGTATGCATCAGGAACTGACGCTCGACGCACTCGTCGACGCGCACGCGCACGCCATTCGGCAACCGCGCCGTGGCACCGCCAACGCCGCCAGCACCGTCGTCATCGCGCACGGCCCGCAAGTCGGCGAGCACGCGCGCGGCGATCGCGCCGGGCCGATGGCCGGGCGGCGGCGCATCGGGCGCCACGCGCCAGCGGGCGAGCGCGGCCTTCACGATGCGACGTGCTCGTTGCGCAGCACGTCCTCGACCGGCACCGGCCTGAACGGATGCCGGCGCTGCACGACCAGCGTCCAGAACAGCGCGTACAGCGCGGTGAGCCCGAGCATCGCGCCGAACGGCACGTAGATGTCGCGCGGGTTCATGCCGGGCGGCGTGATGTACCAGATCGCGAGCACGATGCCGACGCTCGACACGATCTGCGGCAGCGGGAACAGCGGCGAACGGTACGGCCGCGGCAAGTCGGGGCGGCGGATGCGCAGCATCACGACCGACGCGGTGACGAGCAGGTACGCGGTGCCCCATGCGCAGGTCGCGGCGAGCACGAGGTGCAGGATGCTGTCGAGATTGCCGTTGATCAGCCACGCATGGAAGATCGGCACGATCGCCGACGCGACGATGCCGACCACCGGCGTCTTGAACCGCGGATGCAGGTACGCGAAGCAGCGCGGCAGCGCGCCGTCGATCGCCATCCCGTACAGGATGCGCGGCAGCCCGGCCATCAGCGTGTTGATCGTCGCGGCGCCCGCGCACAGGAACGCGATGCCGAACCACACGCGTCCGAACGGCCCGAGCACCTGCAGCGCGAACGCGGGAATCGCGCCCGGCGTGTCGAGCAGGTGCGTGAGGCCGTCGGGGCTCACCGGCACGTTCGCGACCTGGCGGCGGATCGCCGCGCCGTACAGGAACATGCAGATCGCGACGCCGACGAGGCCGAGCGCCATCGCGCGCGGGATCGTGCGGCCCGGCGCCTTCATTTCCGGCGCGAGCGGCGTGACGAACTCGCAGCCGACGAACATGAACATCGCCATCCCGACCAGCGACAGCACGGCCGGGATCGACGTGCCGACTTCCGAGCCGCCGAACCAGCCGTCGAGATGCACGGCCGGCGCGGCCGCGAGCCCGAGGATGCCGAAGATCATCAGCGACAGCCACATGCCGGCCGTCAGCACGATCTCGAGCTTGCTGAATACCTTGATGCCGATGATGTTGGTGATCGCGAACGTCACCACGAGGCCGACGCCGACCAGCCACGAGCTGTTGTGCTTCTCGAACGCGGCGTTCAGCGATTCGAAGTTCACGAGCGCCATGATGCCGCTCAGGATCGTCTCCGCGGTGCCGGCGAACACGTGCACGAGGAAATAGGCGGAAATCGTGCCGGTGATCGCCCAGAAGCGGCCGAGCCCGCACGACAGGTAATCGTAAACCGAGCCGGCCGTCGGCAGCATCGCGGCGGCTTCGGAGAACGTGGTGGCCTGCGCCTGCATCATCACGAACGCGATGATCATCGCGACCGCGAACGCCCAGCCGCCCATCCCGAAGCCCGACGTCGCGGTGAGGATCACCGGGCTCGCCATGATGAGGCCGACGGCGCTCGCCAGCGCGGTCGGAAAACCGACCGCCCCCGCCTTCAAGGCGGTGCCGCCGCCCGCTTCAGCCGGCGAGCCGGCGGGCGTATCGCCCGCGGCGCCGGTCATTCCCGACCATCCCGACATCGTTGTCTCCTTCGTAGGTTGGCCCGAACCGGCGCTTCGTCGGCGGCCGGGGCCAGATGCTATGCGGTCGGCCCCGGGCGATGCTTCAGCGCGTCGATGCCCGGGCCCCTGTCGATCACGGCGTGATCCGATGTCGAAAAAATACGCAGGCAAAATAATCCGGTCATAGCGCAAATCGGCAAATCCGCGACGGCGTTTACCCTCCGTCGCGGCTTCGCCGTCACGCGAACGGGACGGCCTCGAAGCCGGCCGCGAGCGCGTCGACGATCCGGTCGAGCTGTTCGCGCTGGATCACGAGCGGCGGCGACAGGATGATCTTCGTGCCGACCGGGCGCACCAGCACGCCGTTTTCGCGGGCGACTTCCGCGACGGCGTTCGCATAGCCCGACAGCGGATCGATCGGCTCGCGCGTGTCCTTGTTCGCGACGAGGTCGAGCGCGAGCATCAGCCCCTTGCCGCGCACCTCGCCGACCGCCGCGAAGCGTTCCGCGAACGGCTGCAGCGCTTCGAGCAGATACGCGCCCTGCTTCGCCGCATTCGCCGGGAGATCCTCCTTCACGACGATGTCGAGGCTCGCGATCGCGGCCGCGCATGCCACCGGGTGCCCGGCGTACGTGTAGCCGTGCATGATCGCCCCGCCGAAATCGGCATTCGCGGCGAACGCGTCCTCGATCCGCGCGTTCACGACCGTCGCGCCGAGCGGCACGTAGCCCGACGAAATCCCCTTCGCGAGACACATGATGTCCGGGCGCACGCCCCAGCCGCGGCTGCCGAACAGGCTGCCGCTGCGGCCGAAGCCCGTCACGACTTCGTCGGCGATCAGCAGCACGCCGTAGCGGTCGCACACTTCACGCACCAGCGGCCAGTAGTTGGCCGGCGGCACGATGACGCCGCCCGCACCCTGGATCGGCTCCGCGATGAACGCGGCAACCGTATCGGGGCTCTGGAACTGAATCTCTCGCTCGAGCATTTCCGCGCAGATCCGGCCGAGTTCCTCCGGGTCCTGCGTGAACGGGTTGCGGTACAGCCACGGCGTCTCGACGTGGAAGCAGCCGGGCAGGTTCGGTTCGTAGTTGCGGCGGAACACCGTATTGCCGTTCACCGACGCGCCGCCGAAGTGCGTGCCGTGATACCCCTGCTTCAGCGAGATGAACTTCGTGCGATCAGCCTGGCCGCGCACTTTCCAGTACTGACGCGCGATCTTCAGCGCGGTCTCGACCGAGTCCGACCCGCCCGAGCTGTACAGCACGCGGCGCATCCCTTCCGGCTCGAGCATGTCGATCACCTTCTTCGACAACTCTTCGGCGCGCGGATGCGAAATGCCGTCGAACAACTGGAAGTATTCGAGCTCGTCGAGCTGGCGCACGATCGCGTCCTTCACTTCCTGGCGGTTGTGGCCGACGTTCACGTTCCACAGGCCCGCGACGCCGTCGACGAGCTTGCGCCCTTGTTCGTCGAACACGTAGCAGCCGTCGCCGCGCACGATGCGGATCGGCTTGCGCTGTTTCATTTCGTTCGGGTGCAGCATCGGGTGCCAGAACTTCGCTTCGTTGTAGCTCATTGCAATCTCCAGTTTCGGATCGGTTTTTTGCGGTTTTGGGATCGGCCCGCGCGTCAATGCGCGATGCAGACGGATTTGGTTTCGGTGAAGCCTTCGATCGCGTACTGGCCGAATTCGCGGCCGATGCCCGATTGCTTGTAGCCGCCGAACGGCATCGACGGATCGAGCGGGATATGGCAGTTCACCCACACTGTGCCGGCCTCGATCCGCGGCACGAGGTTCATCACGCGTTTCAGGTCGTTGCTCCAGATGCTCGCGGCGAGGCCGTACGGCGACGCGTTCGCGAGGCGCACCGCGTCGGCCGCGTCGTCGAACGGCACGACGACGATCACCGGGCCGAACACCTCGTCGCGCACGATCGCGCTGTCCGGATGCGGATCGGCGATCACGGCCGGCTTCACGTAATAGCCGGGCAGATCGTCGGCCGGCGTGCCGCCCGCGAGGAACGTGAGGCCCGCGCGGCGCGCGCCTTCGATGTGCTGGAGCACCTTGTCGCGATGCTGCGCGGACACGAGCGGGTTGATCTGCGCGGTGGTGTCGAGGCCCGCGCCGAGCTTCATCGACCGCGCGACGCCCGCGAGGCCGTCGGCCAACTGCGCGAACTTGCTGCGATGCACATAGATGCGCGACGCGGCCGCGCACACCTGTCCCTGGTTGAAGAACGCGCCGGCGGCGACGCCGTCGAGCGCCTGCGCGACGTCAACGTCGTCGAGCATCACGATCGGGTTCTTGCCGCCGAGTTCGAGCGAGAAGCGCGTCATGTTCTGCACGGCCGCCGCGCCGACCAGTTTGCCGGTCGCGGTCGAGCCCGTGAACGAGATCTTCGCGATCGACCGGTGGCTCGCGAGCGCCGCGCCGCAGACGCGCCCGCCCGTGACGACGTTGAACACGCCGGGCGGCACGCCGGCTTCGCGTGCCAGCTCGGCGAGGCGCAACGCGGTGAGCGGGGTTTCCGGCGACGGCTTCAGCACGATCGTGCAACCGGCCGCGAGCGCGGGAATCAGCTTCCACACGGCGATCATCAGCGGGAAATTCCACGGCACGATCGCGGCGACCACGCCGACGGGCTCCTTGCGCGTATAGGCCGTGTAACGCGCGCCCGGCGGGAACGGGATCGACACGTCGAGCGTCTGGCCGGTGATCTTGGTCGCCCAGCCGGCCATGTAGCGCACGTATTCGACGCTCGCGCCGACTTCGACCGCGCGCGACACGTGAATCGACTTGCCCTGGTTCAGCGTTTCGAGCTGCGCGAGCGTTTCGGCATCGGCTTCGATCAGGTCGGCGAGTTTCAGCAGGATGCGTTCGCGGTCGGCCGGCCGCAGCCCGCTCCAGACGCGCGTGTCGAACGCGTGTTTCGCGCTGGCGACGGCGCGGTCGACGTCGTGCGCATCGGCATCGGCGACGCTCGCGAGCCGCTCGCCCGTGGCGGGGTCGTGCACGTCGACGCGCGCTGCCGCGTGCGCGGGCTGCATGGCGCCGTCGATGAAGAGGCCGAAGTCGCGCGCAACGAAGGTGCGCACGGTGTCGCTGACGGCGACGAAGTTCGTGTTGCTCATGGGCGTCTCGCTGATTGTCGTGGCTGGACCGCGTGCCGCCGAGGCACGCGGGCGTCGAACCACTGTATCGACGAGGAATCACGCGCGGTGAGCGCAAATTGGCAGCGCGTGGGGGAATCAGAGGCGGGTGAGCCGGACGCGCACAAGCGTGGCGTCGCGACGGACGAACGCCGCGTTATCGTCCGACGAACGGCACGGCGGGATTGCGGACAGGGAAAAAACTTACAGGAACAGCGCGCCGACCAACTCCGTGCGGTTCGACACGCCGAGCTTGCGGTACATGCGCATCAGGTGCGTCTTGATCGTCGGTGGCCCGAGCGCGAGGTCGCGCGCGATCTCCTTGTTCGAGCGGCCGTCGCGCACGAGCCGCGCGATCTGCTCCTCGCGGTAGGTCAGCCGTTCCTCGCAACCGATCCGGTGGATGCCGCGCCGCGCGCGCAGCAGCGGGCTCAGCGCCGCTTCGGCGACCGGCTGCAGCCGCGCGAGCGCGTCGATCTCGCCGGGGGCGAACCGCCCTGCGGTGCCGTTGCCGTTCGCGTCGCCGATGCCGAAGCGCAGCAGCGAGAACGCGCCGACCGTGCGACCCGCGTCGTCGCGCAGCCAGATCTCGACGACGTCCGCCACGTCGTGCCGCCGCAGAAAACGGGTCCAGTACGCGGATGCCGCGCGTCGTTCGTCAGGCAGTTGCGACGCGAGCGTGACGACCGCGCGGTCGCCCGCCGCGCAGCGCGACGGATGCAGCGGATCGAGCATCCGGTAGCGGGCGACATAGGTGCGGTGCATCGATTCCGGCATCCCGAACAGCTCGAAATCGGCCGGCTCGCCGCTCTGGTCGAGCCGGTAGAACACGATCGCGGACGGGCTCGCGAACGCGTCGAATGCATCCACGCACGCATGCAGCGCGCGCTGCCAGTCGGCGGGAGCGTGGTCGGCGGAAACGGACAAGGTCGGCATGGGAAATCGGCTGGCGGATGGACGCATCGAATCTCGACGTCCGGGCCAGCCTACCGGCGCCGAAAAACGCCGGTGAGCACGAATCGGCAAATCGTCCCGGGCCGACCAGGGCGGCCGGTTCAGGCGGGACGATGCCGGCGCGCGGCGGTGCGCGCGCCTCGTTTCAGCGGGCGTTCGCGGCGAACGTGTCGCAGGCGCTCACCTCGCCCGACTCCATCCCGCGCCGCAGCCAGTACACGCGCTGCTCGCTGGTGCCGTGCGTGAAGCTTTCGGGCACGACGTAGCCCTGCCCTTGCTGCTGCAGCCGGTCGTCGCCGATCGCGGCAGCCGCCTTCAACCCCTGCTCGAAATCGCCGGGCTCCATCAGCCGCTGGTTCGCGCGCTGCGCGTTGTTCGCCCACACACCTGCGAAGCAGTCGGCCTGCAGCTCCATCCGCACCGACAGCGCATTCGCGCGCGCCTGGCTCGAGCGCCGGCGCGCGGCGTCGACCTTGTCGGCGATGCCGAGCAGGTTCTGCACGTGATGGCCGACTTCGTGCGCGATCACGTAGGCCTGCGCGAAATCGCCGCCCGCGCCGAAACGCTTGCGCAGCTCGTCGTAGAAGCCGAGATCGATATACACGTTGCGGTCGCCCGGGCAGTAGAATGGCCCCATCGCGGTCTGGCCGGTGCCGCATGCGGTCGGCGTCGAGTTCGTGAACATCACGAGCTTCGGCGGTTCGTACTGCGCGTGCAGCTGCGTGTTGAACACGCCCGTCCACGTGCGTTCGATATTGCCGAGCACCTTGCGCGTGAACACCGCGCCGGGATCGTTCGCCGGCGCGCCCTGGTGCTGGGTCGGCGCGGGCTGCGCCTGCTGTTGCCGGCCCTGCAGCGCCGACGCGCCTTCGAGCACGACGCGCGGGTCGATCCCGAAGAAATACGACGCGGCCAGCGCGACCACGATCGTGCCGATGCCGATCGTCGCGCGCCCACCGCCGAATCCGCCGCCGCCGCGTCGATCCTCGACGTTGGCGCTTTCTCTTTCGTCGTCCAGCCTCATTGCCGGCCCCTCCCTGTTCTTTTGTCGATGGTCCGGCCGCGCCAGCGCGCAACCGGGCGATACGCCGTGGCGACACGAGCCGTCGGCGGATGCGCTACCTGTGTGTCGGACGCCCGCTCGCGCCGATCCGGCCTGCCGCGCCTTTGCTGGGCGCGCCATTGCCGGCCGCGCCTTTGCCGGCCGCGCCATTCTTACGACCGGAATCGGCTGGCCGACGCGCCGCGCGTCGTTGCAAGCGCCCGCTCGCACTATTTTGCCGGGCTTTCGCGGCTTATCCCAAAAATGTGGAGGATAGAGCGATTCGGCGTCAGACATCGTCAGCCTTTGCAAAATGGGCCACGGCCGCCGCACCCGTCCATCCGGACAGCACGCGTTCATCCTTTCGGCGGATACCGGCGCGCGCCGGCGCGGCCTAAAGTGGCCGGAACGCCCCCTTTCCGGAGAACGACATGACGCACCCGCCACCCCGCACGATCGCGATCACCGGCGCAGGCACCGGCATCGGCGCCGCATGCGCACGCCGCTTCGCCCGTCGCGGCGACCGCGTCGTGCTGATCGGGCGCCGCCAGGCGCCGCTCGACGCGCTGGCTGCCGAAACGGGCGGCCTCGCGCTGGCCGGCGACGCGGCCAGCCCCGCCGACTGGGCCGGCTTCCTGCCGCGCATCGCCGAACGCTTCGGCCGCGTCGACGCGCTCGTCGCGTGCGCGGGCGGCCACGGCATCGGCCGCGCGGACGAAACCGACGACGCGCAATGGCGCGACGCGATGCACGCGAACCTCGACACCGCGTTCGTCAGCACGCGTGCGTGCCTGCCCGACCTGATCGCGCAGCGCGGCAATATCGTGCTGGTCGCGTCGATCGCGGCACTCGCGGCCGGGCCCGGCGTATGCGGCTACACCGTCGGCAAGCACGCGCTGCTCGGGCTGGCGCGATCGCTCGCGCGCGACTACGGCCCGCACGGCGTACGGGCGAACGCCGTCTGCCCGGGCTGGGTCCGCACGCCGATGGCCGATGCGGAAATGGCCCCGCTGATGGCCGCGCACGGCGATTCGCTCGACGGCGCGTACGCCCGCGTGAGCGCCGACGTGCCGCTGCGGCGCGCGGCCGATCCCGACGAGATCGCGGCCGTCTGCGCGTTCCTGGCGTCGCCGGACGCATCGTTCGTGACCGGCGCGACGCTCGTCGCGGACGGTGGCGCGATGGTCGTCGACGTGCCGACGCTCGCGTTCGACCGGCTTTGACGCCAGCAGGCACGCCGCGCGCGGGAGACATCGAGCGGGCAGCGTGTCGTGGGCGACTACCGGTACCCGCCCACGACACGCACGGCGCCGCCTGGCCGTTTTCCGCCCGGAAATCCGCTACCATCGACCGATCCCGCCGCTTCGCCCGGCACCGCCTCACCGTTCGGAATTCGATGAACATCCGGTTTCTGGAAACCTTCGTCTGGCTCGCGAAGCTGGAAAACTTCCGGCTCACGGCCGAGAAACTGCACACGACGCAGGCCGCCGTGTCGAGCCGCATCGCGTCGCTCGAGGAAGCGTTCGACGTGCGCCTGTTCGACCGCAACACGCGCTCGGCCACGCTCACGCCCGCGGGCCGGCGCATGCTGGCCTACGCGGAGCGGATCGTGCGGCTCGACGGCGAAATGCGGCGCGACATCGACGCGGCGAGCGACGCGGGCCTGATCCGGATCGGCGTGATCGAATCGATCGTGCACAGCTGGTTTCCCGCGCTGATGGCGCAACTGCGCGAGCGCTATCCGCGCCTCGACGTCGAGATCACGAGCGACACGACGCTGCATCTGATTCGCCTGCTCAGCACCGACGGCGTCGACCTGATCCTGCAAACCGAGCCGGTGCCGGGCCCGGACTTCACGAACCTGCCGCTGTGCGAATTCCCGGTGCGCTGGGCCGCGAGCCCGCGCCTCGGGCTCGGGGGCCAGCCGCTCGACGTCGTGCGACTGGCCGGGTTTCCGATCATCAGTTTCTCGCGCCACTCGGGGCCGCACGCGACGATCGAGCGGCTGTTCGCGGCCGTCGAACGGCCGGCCAGCATCAACTGCATCACGTCGGTTGCCGCGATGATCCGACTCGTCGCCGACGGCTTCGGCGTGGCCGCGCTGCCGCCTGCGATCATCGGGCGGGAGCTGCAAGAAGGCGCGCTCGAACTGCTCGACGTCGAGCCCGAATTCCCCGCGCTGCCGCTCGTCGCGACGTACCGCAGCCAGGGGCTGCCGGTCACCGCGCGTATCGCGGAACTCGCGAGCGAAGTGGCACGCGCGATGGCGGCCGCCGCGAACCTCGCGAACCCGGCCGTCGCCGATCGCGTCGACGCAACGCCTGCGCGCAAGGCAGCCGGGACAAAGACGAACGCGTCGGCGAAAGCGAAGCGCACGCCGAAAGCCGCCTCGCCTGCCGCGCCCGCCGCGAAACGCCGTCCACGCCGCTCATAAGAAAACCTGTTCACCGCGAATTTGTTTTCTTGTTGGACGGGCGCGGACCGTCTTCGGGACACTGGGGTTCCTGACATACCCGTCACGAGGAACCCCGCGATGACCCGCCTTTCCCTTCCGCACGGCCAGCTTTGCGTCTGGACGGATATCGACCCCGCGCACGAAGCCGATTTCAACGCGTGGTACGACCGCGAGCACATGCAGGAACGTGTCGCGATTCCCGGCTTCACGCATGCACGGCGCTTTCGCGCGACCGATGGCGGCCCGCGCCGATACCTCGCGCTGTACGTGACGGACACGCTCGACGTATTCCGCGGCGACGCGTACCGGCGTGCGTTCACGCAGCAGACCGCGTGGTCGCTCGCGAACTTCGAGCGCATGACGGGCACGCAACGGCGCGTCGGCGAGCTGACGATCGAGGCCGGCGACGGCGAAGGCGCCCATCTCGCGCTGTTCGTGCTGCCGCCGGACCGCATCGACGTGCCGCACCTGCGCGCGCGCTTCGACGTCGTGCTGCAAGAGCCGGGCATCCACGCCGCGCGGCTCTTCCGTACGTCGCCGGACCTGTCCGCGCCGATCGGCGCCGCCGCGGCGCCCAGCCCGGCCGCCGATGCGCTCGTGCTGATCGAAGGCAGCGACGCAGCGGCCACGCGGCGCGTAGCCGCCACGCTCGCCGGGCACGACGACGTGCGCACCTTCGATCTGCTGTGGCGCGCCGCCGCACCGCTACCGACTGCGCATCGCGACGCCCAGGCCGCGGCCGAACCGGCCGCCGTCGCCGCCGTCGCCGCCGCACTGCCTGCCTGAACGCCCGACGCCGACGCCCACGCCGGCCCCGCGCTCCATCCCGTCATCCGTCACGACCTGCCCGAAACCATGAGCACTCTCGCCCAGCCCGCCGCCCACGCGCCCCGCCGTGTCCGCAACAGCCGACTCGCGACCGCGAGCATGATCGGCACGTCGCTCGAGTGGTACGACTTCACGATCTACAACACGCTCGCCGCGCTCGTTTTCAACCATCTGTTCTTCCCGTCGGTCGATCCGCTGGCCGGCACGATCCTCGCGTTCTCGACCTATGCGGTCGGCTACGTGTCGCGCCCGCTCGGCGGCTTCGTGTTCGGCAACCTCGGCGACCGCATCGGCCGCCGCGCGGTGCTGATGCTCACGCTCGTGCTGATGGGCGTGACGACCGCGCTGATGGGCGCGCTGCCGACCTATGCGCAGGCCGGCATCCTGAGCCCGATCCTGCTCGTCGCACTGCGCTTCGTGCAGGGCGTCGCGCTCGGCGGCGAATGGGCCGGCGCGGTCCTGCTGTCGGTCGAGCACGGCGACCAGAAACGGCGCGGGCTGTCCGCGTCGTGGACGCAGATCGGCCCGTCGTTCGGCACGCTGCTCGGCACCGGCTGCATCGCGCTCGTCACGCTGTCGACCACGTCCGATGCTTTCCTGTCGTGGGGCTGGCGCGTGCCGTTCGCGGCCAGCGCGCTGCTCGTCGTGTTCGGCTTCTGGGTGCGACGCGGCGTCGACGAAACGCCGCAGTTCGAGCAGCTCGCCGAATCGCACGCAACCGCCGAAGTGCCCGTCGCCGACGTGCTGAAATACCACTGGAAGCGCCTGCTGATCGCGGGCGGCTCGCGGATCGGTTCTGACGTGCTGTACGCGCTGATCGTCGTGTTCACGCTGACCTACGTGACGACCGTGCTGCACCTGTCGCGCCCCGTCGCGCTGACGGCCGTGATGATCGGCACGGCCTGCAATGCACTCGCGGTGCCGTTCTTCGGCGCGCTGTCGGACCGCTTCGGCCGCCGGCCCGTGTATCTCGCCGGCGCAATCGCCGGCATCGTGTGGGCGTTCGTGTTCTTCGCGCTGCTCGATTCCGCGCGCCCCGTGGCGATCGTCGCGGCCGTCGCGATCGGCCTCGTGATCCACGCGGTGATGTACGGCCCGCAGGGCGCGTTCGTGACCGAACAATTCCCGACGCGCGTGCGCTATGCGGGCTCGTCGCTCGCGTACACGCTCGCCGGCATCGTCGGCGGCGGTTTCGCGCCGCTCGTGATCGCCGCGCTGTTCCGGCAGACGGGCACGACGACGGCCGTGTCGCTGTACGTCACCGCCGCGCTCGTCGTCACGTCGATCGCGCTCGTCGCCGCGCGCGAGACCGCGCACCGGCCGCTCGAGGATTGAGCGCCGCCGCCAGCCCCATCATTCATTCGCACTTCAAACGGATAACCGCATGCCAACCCTGTCGTTCAACGTGATTTCCCTGCAAGGTGCGCCGGCCGACGTCGACGTCGACGTCGAACGCGTCGTGATCGCCGGCTGGGCCGGCCGCGACCCGGCCGCGATCCGCGCGCACATCGACGAACTCGCGGCGCTCGGCGTCGCGCCGCCGTCGACCACGCCGTGCTTCTATCGCGTGTCGTCCGCACTGCTCACGCAGGCGCCGTCGATCGGCGTGCTCGGCGCGCGCTCGGGCGGCGAGATCGAATGCGTGCTGGTCGACAGCCCGGCCGGCACGCTGGTCACGATCGGCTCCGATCACACGGATCGCGAAGTCGAAGCGTACGGCGTCGCCGTGTCGAAGCAGGTGTGCGCGAAGCCGCTCGGCCGCGACGCGTGGCGCCATGCGGATGTCGCCGATCACTGGGATGCGCTCGAGCTGCGTTCGTGGCTGATCGCGCACAACGGCGAGCGGCGCGCATACCAGCACGGCGCGGTCAGCGGCCTGCTCGCGCCCGACGCGCTGTGGCATCGGTTCGACGATCGCCGCACGATGCCCGCGCGCTGCGCGATGTATGGCGGGACCGTCGCCGTGCATGGCGCGATTGCCTCGATGGGCGACGGCGATGCGTTCGAGATGGAACTGCACGATCCGGTACTCGGACGCAGCCTCACGCATCGCTATGCAGTCGAGGTATTGCCGGTCGTGGCTTGACCGCGAGCGGAAAACCGCAAGGACGCGGGCACGGCGGCTGTCAGTCGTCGCGCCTGTTCCTACCGGTACGACTCAAAGCAGTGGTAGTCCGGGAAGTTGAACTGCGAGTTGCCGCAGTACAGCACACCTGCCAGGTTGGTACACCCGCTCAATGTGAACATGATCGCCCCCGCAACCGACGCTTTCCAGCCGAAATGCAACATCTCGCCCCCGTTTTCACCTTATCGGTGCCGACCGACATGATGCGCATCGGGCGCACGCGGGTATGTGGAGAATTGTGACCCCGGGGCTTCTTCGGTTCGCCGTGATGCGTTTCCGTGCCTCGGTGCAACTGGGCTACCCGCCGTTGCTCACCCGAGACACCCGAGCCCCGCCAGCGTCGCCTCCACCGCCGTATCGAGCGGCGTCACCGGCTCGCGGCCGAGCACCGCGGTCACGCGCGCGTTGTCCATCCGGATCGGTTCGCGCCACAGGTAGCGCATCTCGAGCAATTCGCGCATCGTCGTGACGAACGGCGCAGCCACGTACACGAGCCACCACGGGAAATCGCGCAGCGCCGGCCGCATGCCGTGCCGCTGCGCGACGCGTTGCACGGCCAGCGCCATCTGCATGCCGTCTTCATCCCAATGTCCGCCCAGATGAAAACGCGCGAACGGCTCCAGCGTCTCGCGCCGCTCGATCAGCTCGACCATCACGCGGGCCACGTCCGGCACATACGACCATTGATGGCCGACGCCGCGGCTCGGCACGCTGATGGCGGCGACCGGCCGCCCCGCCTTGATCAGCCCCTGCGAGAACCAGCTGTTGCCGAGTTGCGGCCCGAAGAAATCGCCGGCGCGCACGACGATCGCCGGCACGCCGTGCGCGCTGGCGTCCTGCAGCCGCCGCTCCAGTTCGACGCGGATCGCGCCCTTGCGGGTCGCCGGATGCTGCGGCGCGTCTTCCCGCAGCACCGGAAACGCATCGGCGCCGAAGTTGTAGACCGTCCCCGGCAGCACGACGGTCGCCTGCGCGGCCCGGGCCGCCGCGATCGTGTTGTCGATCATCGGCAGCACCTGCGTGGCCCAGTTCCGGTATCCGGGCGGGTTCACCGCATGCACGATCACATGGCAGCCGCGGGCGGCGCGCACCACCGCATCACGATCCAGCGCGTCGCCGCGCACCCATGCGATACCGTCGCGCTCCACGACCTCGGCATCGAGCCCGCGCTTGAGCGCACGCACCTGCCAGCCTGCATCGCGCAACTGCCGCGCGACTTCCCCGCCGATCCCGCCGCTCGCGCCGAGCACGAGGGCCTGCCGTTGCGTCCCGCCTGCGTTTGCCATCATTGCCGCTCTCCTTGAATGGAACCATCACGACACGCATTCTGGCGCGCCGATGACTATCAAGGAATTGCCGAACCTGGCAGATCAGCTATACATTTATGTATGACCATCGATCTGAACTGGGAACGCTACCGCACCTTCCTCGCGGTCTTGACGGAAGGCTCGCTGTCCGGCGCGGCGCGCGCGCTCGGCATCACGCAGCCGACGGCCGGCCGCCATGTCGCGGCGCTCGAAGCCGCGTTCGGCCAGACGCTGTTCACCCGCTCGCCGTCGGGCCTGCTGCCGACCGAGGCCGCGCTCGCGCTGCGCGGTCACGCGGAGGCGCTGCGCAGCGCGGCGGCCGCGTTCGAGCGCGCGGCGGCCAGCCACGGCGCCGGCGTGCGCGGCATCGTGCGGATCTCGGCCAGCGACGTGATCGCCGTCGAGGTGCTGCCGCCGATGCTCACGCAGTTGCGGCGCGATCATCCGGGGCTCGTGATCGAACTGGTGCCGACCGACCGCATCCAGGACGTGCTGAAGCGCGAGGCCGACATCGCGGTCCGGATGGCGCCGCCCGCGCAGGACGCACTCGTCGCGCGGCGCGTCGGCGAAATCGAGGTCGGGCTGTATGCGCGCGACGATTACCTGGCGCACCACGGCGCGCCCGCGACGATCGACGCGCTCGCGCATCACGCGCTGATCGGCTTCGATACCGTCACGCCGTTCATCCGCTCGGCGGGGCGCGGCATGCCGCTGTGGAAGCGCGACGCGTTCGCGCTGCGCACCGACAGCAATCTCGCGCAGCTCGCGATGATCCGCGCCGGCTACGGGATCGGTTTCTGCCAGTCGGCGCTCGCGAAACGTGACGCGCGGCTCGTGCGCGTGCTGCCGGACGCACTCGGGATGCGGCTGGACACCTGGGTCGTGATGCACGAAGACCTGCGGACCAGCCCGCGCTGCCGGGCCGTGTTCGATACGCTGGCCAACGGGCTGCGGGCGTATGCGGACGGTGAGGTCGCCGAGTAGAAAGCGGTGGGCGTGAATCGCGCGGGTCGCGCTATTCGTAGATTTTCCCGGCGAACAGGATGTCCGCGATGCGCCGCCACGGGTTATCGGGCACGTCGTAGAAGCGCAGCCCCTCTTCCGACGCCTCGGCCCAGTCGATCATCGCTTCCAGGTATTCGCCGATCGACCGGTTTTCCCAGCCGAGCGCGGCGTGCGCATACGGCGACAGCGGCGCGTCGGCCTCGAGCTGCCGCTCCGTGTGCCAGTCATGGCCGAGCACGCGCAGGAAGTGGATCAGCGAACGCTCGTCGACCACGCGCTCCAGCGCATGCTGCAGCTTCGCGGCCATCTGATTCTTCAGTTCGTCGTTCATGCCCGTGGCCCCCGACGCGCCGCTCGGTGTCGCGCGGCATGGTTTTACATCAGCAGTTGACGCGACAGCACCTCGCGCGCCTGGGTGACGGTCTCGCGTTCGCCCGGCAACGGCGGCGTCAGCGAAAACACCGCGTCCGGCAGCGGCGGCAGCCGGTATTTCGGGCCGAGCCGCATCAGGCCGTCGCCGATCGCCGATGCGCACAGGCAGCCGACGCCGAGCCCCGCCGCGAGCATCGACTGCAACCCCGCGACGCCCGACGCGCTGTGCACGAGCACGTACGGCGTGTGTTGCTCGTCGAGCGAGCGCACCGCGACCTGATGCATCATGCAGTCGTCCGGCAGCAGCACGAGCGGCAGCGGCTCGGGCAACTGCTCGGCAAGCGCGGGCGACGCGACCCACGACAGCGGCTCGCGCCGCAGCACCCAGCGCGTGTCGGCCGACACCGGCCGGAACGGCCCGCTCGACATGTTCATCACGACGCCGAGATCGATCTGCCCGCGCGCGTGCGCCGCTTCGATCTCCGCGCTCTTCATCGCGCTCACGTGCAGGCTCAACTGCGGGTAGCACTCCCGCAACCGCGCCAGCATGCCCGCCACTTCATTCGTGCGGTAGTAATCGGTGATCGCGACGCGCAGTTCGCCCTTGATCGCCTGCCCGCGCAGCTCGTCGAACGCGGCCTCGTTCAGCGCGACGATGCGCCGCGCGTGCTGCAGCAGCCGCGAGCCGGCCGGCGTCGGCTCGACGCCGCGCTTGCTGCGCACGAACAACGGCACGCCGGCGCGCGATTCGAGCTTGCGCACCTGCTCGCTGACCGTCGATTGCGACAGGTGCAACAGCGGCGCGGCGGCCGTCAGGCTGCCGGCATCCGCGACCGCCGCGAAAGTCCGCAACTGGTCCAGGTCGAAACCGCGCATCGTCGTTCCTTATCCATCGACTAACCCGATGGATGCTACCACTCTTTCCCGCTTTTCCGAACCATGGGCGATGCCCAGAATAAGGGGTCAACGGCCTGCTTGCGTCGATCGTCTATCGGGCCCTCATTCTTTGGATCTGCTTTCATCATGACGAACAACACCCTCGCCCCCTGCGCGCCGGCCTGCTCGGCCGCCGCGGCGACGCCGCGCAGCCATCACGGCTGGGCGCTCGTGGTCCTGCTGGTCGGCGCCATTCTGCCGCCGCTCGACTACTTCATCGTGAATCTCGCGCTGCCGGCCATTCGCGACGGCATCGGCGCGCGCCAGGCCGAGTTGCAGCTCGTCGTGTCGGCCTATGCGTGCGCGAACGCGGTCGTCCAGATCACCGGCGGGCGTCTCGGCGACCTGTACGGCCGCAAGCGCATGTTCATGGTCGGCATGGCCGGCTTCGTGCTCGCGTCGACGCTGTGCGGGCTCGCCGGCAACGGCACGGTGCTCGTCGGCGGCCGCGTGCTGCAGGGCCTGTTCGCCGCGATCCTCGCGCCGCAGGTGCTCGCGACGATCCGCAGCGTGTTCAGCCCGCAGGAACAGGTGCGCGTGATGGGCTTCTACGGGTTCGCGTTCGGCCTCGCGGCCGTGATCGGCCAGCTCGGCGGCGGCGCGCTGATCAGCCTGCATCCGTTCGGGCTCGGCTGGCGCGCGATCTTCCTCGTCAATCTGCCGATCGGCATCCTGGCGCTGATCGGCAGCTGGCGCTTCATCCCGGAAAACCGCGCGCCGCGCGGCCAGCGCATCGACGTGCCGGGCACGGTGCTGATGTCGCTGTTCCTGCTGATGCTCGTGTACCCGCTCACGCATGGTCGGGAAGCCGGCTGGCCGCTGTGGATGATCGCGTGCGGCGTCGGCGCGCTGCCGATGCTCGGCGCGCTGCTGACGGTCGAAGCGCGCCGGCTCGCGCGCGGCCACGATCCGCTGCTCGACGTGCGGCTGTTCCGCAACCCGGTCGTCGCGCTCGGGCTCCTGCTCGCGTTCCTGTTCTACACGCTGAGCGCGTTCTTCCTGAGTTACGGGATCTATCTGCAGGGCTGCCTGAACTGGTCGCCGCTCGCGTCCGGCTTCGCGATCCTGCCGCTCGGGCTCGGCTTCCTCGCGAGCCCGCTACTGATGCCGCGCCTCGTCGCGCGGTTCGGCGGGTATCGCGTGCTCACGCTCGGCTTCGCGATGCTCGCGGCCGGCGTCGCGATCGCCGCCGCGCTCGCCCGCGACGGCGCGCCGGGGCCCGGCTTCTATGCGGGCATCGCGGCGATCGGCATCGGGCAGGGGCTCGTGCTGCCGTCGGTCGTGCGGATCGTGCTCGCGGAAGTCGATGCGGCCCGCGCGGGAGTCGCGTCGGGAATGGTCAGCGCGATGCTGCAGATCGGCGCGGCGGTCGGCGCCGCGACGATCGGCGGCGTGTTCTTCGCGCGGCTCGGCGCGCATCCGGCCGCGCTCGATTACGTGCACGGGTTCAGGGCGTCGATGTTCACGCTGACGATCGTGTTGGTGGGCTGCATCGCGCTGTCGATGGCGCTCGGGCCGCTGCATCGGCGGCTGCATCCGGATGCGTGACGGTCGACACGAACGGAAACACGTCGCATCGGTCCAGGCCCGCAAACAGGCACGGCACAGGCGCGGCGTGGCGGCTCGCCGGCATCCGGTTCATCGGTGCGGCGCGCGCTGTGCGTGCCGCACCTCCCATTCGGCCAGTTCGACGCGATAGCGCGCGAGCGCCTCGTCGTAAAGGTCGAAGACGCACGGCGAGCAGCCGCTGTTGCAGCAGTCTTCCAGTTCGGGTTGGACAGGCGGGGTCGGGCGAGGATCGTCGACGGACGAATCTCCGGAGGCTTGGTTCGGCACGGCATGGTCCGGTAATGTGGAGCGGTCAGTATAGGGCGATCCGGGCCGCCGCCGCATTCGGCAGGCCGGGCGGGTCGACGATGAACGCATCCGTCATGGCGCAATCGCCGCATGCGGCACGCCGCTGTGCTCGCCCATTTCGACCCCACAGGAGCCGCACGATGGCCGAAGCCGTGAATCCACCGGAAGTCTGGGCGCCGTTCGGCGCATTCTCGATGGCCGTGATCCAGGGCGACGGCCGGATCGTGCATCTGAAGGGCCAGGTCGCGCTCGACCGCGACGGGCAGCCAGTCGGCGCCGGCGACATGCGCGCCCAGGTCCGGCAAACGCTCGACAACATCCGTGACGTGCTGGCCGCGCTGGGCGGGCAGATGCGCGACGTGATCTCGCTCGTCCATTACGCCACCGACATCGATGCGTTCATGCAGGCCGGCGACATCCGCAAGACCTACTTCGCCGAACCCTATCCGGTGACGACGACTGTCCAGGTCGAACGTCTCTACCATCCCGACCTGCTGATCGAGATCGCGGCCATCGCCGAGATTCCGCTGGCGCGGTTTCGTCGGCCGGCGACGGCCGCGTGAAAGACATCGGCCTGTGTGCAAACGCGCGCCGGCCGCTGTATGCCCGACCGGCGCGCGCGTGCTCTCGACCCGCTCGCTACTTCGCCGGCGCACTCGGCTTCACCGTTGCCGGCCTGTCGGCCAGCGGCTGCCACGCGGCGCCGAGCGAATACCAGTCGACGCGGCGCGTGAGCGTCATGATGCCGGCAAGGATCGCGAACAGCAGCAGCGAACCGAGCATCAGCGCGTTGTCTTCCGACAGCAGCAGCCCGTAGAGCGCCGCGTACAGCATCGCGAGCAGCGCGGTGAACGTCGCGCCGCGCTTCACGCTGTGCAGCACGAACGACAGGTAGAAGCCGAGCAGCCCGATGCATGCGCCGCTCGCCGCGAGATACGCATAGCCGAACGCAATGTGCTCGGACAGGCTCAGCAGCAGCAGGAAGAACAGCGCGAGCGACAGGCCGACCAGCGTGTACTGGATCGGGTGAATGCGCAGCCGCTTCACGAGCTCGTACATGAAGAAGCTCGCGAACGTGAGCATCACGAACAGCGCACCATATTTCGTCGCGCGTTCGGCCTGCAGATAGACGTTCACGGGTTCGATCACCGATACCGACGCCATCTCGATCTCGCCCCCGCCGTTGCCGGATGCCACTTGCTCGCGCGCCTTCGTGTTGAATGACGTCACGTGCCAGTTGCTGACGAAGCCGCGCGCATCGATCGTGCGCTCCGCCGGCAGGAACTCGCCACCGAAGCTCGGATGCGGCCACGTCGATTTCAGCGAGAAGTCGTTCTGGTCACCCACCGGCGCGAACGCGACCGATTCGGCGCCCGCCAGCGGCAGGCCAATGCTGAACGGCACGACCGTCGCCCCGGCGTTTGCCGCCGCCAGCGCCGCGAGATCGACGTTCGCATGCACGCCCTGGCGCAGGCTGTCGAGCCGCGTGCCCTGCTCCACGTCGATCCGATTGCCGCCGATGCGCAGGTCGGGCTGCGCCTTCAGCCCCCGCAGGTCGCCGATGCCGAGCGCCACGTATGCGCCGTCGATCTTGAAGCTCACGTGGCCGTCGGCCTGCGGCAGCTTCTTCAGGTCCGGCAGCGGCAGCGTGCCCGTGATCCGGCTGTCGAGCCCGTACACGAGCGCTTTATGGATACCGCGATAGCGCACGCTGACCGACAGCGTGCCGTCGACCTTCAGCGTCTTCGGGAACACGAGCAGCCGCTTCGCCTCGCTTTTCAGGCCGGTTTTCGCCTTGCCGCCGGCCCGCGCGTCGTCGCTCACGCGCGTGACTTCCGTGTAACGGACGACGAGCACCGGCCCCGTCACCGTCTGCGGCCCCGCGTAGCTCGCCCAGATACTCTGCAGCGCACTCTGCCGGTAATCGGCGCGTTCCCGCACGATGCTCTGGACCATCTGCAGCGGGATCAGGATCGCCAGCGCGAGAAACGCGGTGATCATGGACTTGAACAACAGGACTCGATTCATTGCTGGCAGGTACCGGAGTGGAGGTACGGTCAGCATGAGCGGCCCCGGTGAAGGGCGATTGAAGCCGGCGTGAAGCGAACGTGTGGCGAGCGTGAAGCGCGGTCAGCCCGCCGACGGCAGCGTGAGCGTCGCGCACGCCCCGCCTTCCGCGCGGTTCGCGAGTGCGATCTGGCCGCGATGCAGCATCGCGACTTCGCGGACGAAACACAGCCCGAGGCCCGTGCTGCGATCCTGTCCGTCGGGCCGCGGCAGCGAATAGAAGCGTTCAAAGACGCGCGACAGCGCATAGTCGGGCACACCGGGGCCGTCGTCGTCGACGCGCACGACCGCCACGTGCGCCCGCCGCTCGAGCGCGATCCGGATCGTGCTGCCTGGCGGCGCGAAATCCAGCGCGTTGTCGAGCAGGTTGCCGAGCGCCTGCCGCAGCAGGAACGGATCGCCGTCGACGACCGCGGGATCGGCCGCATCGCTCGCATCGATCCGCAGGCTCACGCCGCGCTGCCGCGCGCGCGGCTCGAGATCGTCGACGAGCTGTTCGAGCACCGGCCGCAGCGCGACCGGCTCGTGCACCGACAGGCGCTGCTTCTGCTCGACCTCGGCCAGCGCGAGCAGCTTGCGGATCATCTGTTCGAGGCGGCCGGCCTGGCGGCGGATGTTCTCGGTGAAGCGCCGGCGGTTGGCGACCGGCATGTCTTCCTGCAACAGCTCGGCCGCGCCGCTGATCGCGGCCAGCGGGCTTTTCATCTCGTGCGTGAGCGTGTGGATGTAGGTTTCGACGTACTGGCGGTCTTCCAGCCGCTGATGCATGCTTTCCACCGCGCGCCCCAGTTCGGCCAGTTCGTTCGCGCCCTGCAGCGGCATCGACGCGCGCTCGCCGGCCGCGATCGCACGCGCATAGCGTTGCAGGCGCCGCAGACCGAGCACCAGCCACCACGTGCACGCGACGCCGATCAGGATCGCGCCGCCCATCAGCAACGCGCCGTACAGCATGATCTTGCGCTGGCTGCGCGCGATGAACGGCGCGACCGTCTGGTTCGGTTTCGCGATCGTCAGCACACCGATGATCTCGTTGCCGCGCCGGATCGGCGCCGCCACGTGCATCACGGTGCTGCCGTCGTCGTTCGGATCGCTGCGCGTGCTGCGCGCGCCGTATTCGCCGCGCAGCGTCCGGTACACGTCGTTCCAGCGCGAATAGTCCTGCCCGACCGCACTGCCGGACGAGTCGTAGCGCACGATGCCGTGCGCGTCGGTGATGTAGAGCCGGTAGCCGATCGCGTTCTTCTGGATACCCCACACGTTCGCGCTGACCGGGCGCTCGTGCAGTTTCCCGAGCTGCCGCGCGAACGCGCCGTCGGCGATATGTCCGTTCGCCATGTCGTCGGCCGCCAGTGCCGCCAGCACCTGCGCGGTATCGACGAGCGTGTCCTCCATCGCTTCGCGCACGCCGGGCTTCACCTCCTGCACGAACACGCGCAGCGTGATCAGCGCGGCCAGGCCGACGATCAGGAAAAAGCCGAAGAAGATGCGCAGGCCGATATGCATGGACGGTGCCGCTCGTTACGGTTGCAGCGAATAACCCATGCCGCGATGCGTGCGGATCGGGTCGCGCTCGGGATCGATCGCGCGCAGCTTGGCGCGCAGCGTCTTGATGTGCGTGTCGACCGTGCGGTCGGCCGAATCGAGCGCCTCGTGCCACACGAGATCCATCAATTGTTCGCGCGAGTAGATGCGCCCCGGATGCCGGACCAGCAGCGCCATCAGCCCGAATTCGTAGCGCGTGAGGTCCAGCGCGTGACCTAGCCACGACACGCGCGCGCCGTCGGTGTCGAGCGTGAAGCCGGAGGCGATCGGTGCCGGCGCGTCGGCCGAAGCGGGCGTGGGTGCAGGCGCCGGTTCCGGTGCGGCCGTCCGGTGGAGGCGACGCAGGATCACGCGCACCCGCGCGGCCAGCTCGCGCGGCGAGAACGGCTTGACGACGTAATCGTCGGCGCCGATCTCGAGCCCGACGATCCGGTCGATCTCGTCGTGCCGCGCGGTCAGGAAGATCACCGGAATATCGGTGAACGTGCGCAGCCGCCGGCATACCTCGAAACCGCTGAGGTCCGGCAGGCCGACATCGAGCACCACGAGATCGACCTGCGTGTCGCGCAGGCGGTCGAGCGCCGCCTGCCCGAGCGTGCAGTGGACGGTCTGCATGCCGTCGGTGCCGAGGGCATAGACGATCGTGTCCGCGATCGCCTGTTCGTCTTCGACGATCAGGATGATGGGCTGAGTCATGGTCTCAGGTTCGGGTCTCGGGTTCCGGCCGTGCAAGCCGGTGCGACATTGTACGCACGGCCGAACCCGGCGAGCCCTCCTCCGGCGTACTACGCGACGCGGCCACTCACCGGAATCGACGCACCGGTGATCGCCTGCGCGTCGGCCGACAGCAGGAATCCGATCGTCGCCGCGAGCTGCTCGGGCCGGACCCAGCGCGAGAAGTCGGCGTCGGGCATGTCCTTGCGGTTCGGCGGCGTGTCGATGATGCTCGGCAGCAGCGCGTTCACGGTCACGCCGCGATCGAGCAGTTCCGCCGCCAGTGCCTCGGTGAGCCGCGCGACACCCGCCTTCGCGGCCGCATACGCGCCCATTCCGGCGCCGGCCTTGAATGCCGCGCCCGCGCCGATGTTGACGATGCGGCCCGCCTGACTCGCCACCAGGTACGGCAGCGCGGCTTTCGACGCGTTCAGCGCCGTCTTCACGTTCAGTTCGTACATGCGGTCCCACGTGGCGGCATCGCCGTCGGCGATCGTCTGCCACACGAATGCGCCGGCGATGTTCAGCAGCGCGTCGACCCGGCCGAATTCGCGGTTGACCGTGTCGAGCGCCTGCACGGCGGCCTGCGGATCGACGAGATCGATGCCGCCGATGCGCAGCGCATCGGCCGGCACGCCGGGCAGCGCCTGCGCCGCCGGCGCCGCGCCGCGGCCGATCAGCGCGACGCGTGCGCCGCGCTCGCCGAGCCACGCGGCCGTCGCGACGCCCAGATGACCGAAGCCGCCGGTGATCGCGACTGCCTTGCCTTTCAGGTCGTGTTCCATCGATGTGTTCTCCTGGATCGAGGGTGATGGGATGAAATGCCGACAGCGTAGCGCCGTTCACGCGTTCGTGCGCACGGGATCAAGGTGCGGCAGCGCGGCTCCTCCGTCGTTTCGCTTCGGTTGCCCGGGCGCCAGCCCGGCGGCTGCGCCACGAAGCGGATCGCGGTCCACACGCACGCGCCGCGGGCCATCGCAACGTCGCGGGCGAGGTGGGCTGCCGAGGGCGTCGGCGAGCCGATGCGCCGCGACACCACATGCCCGGACCGACAAGCGCGCCAACCGACGGACGGGCATAATGCGCGATGCCCGCCCGGCGCGGCAAGCGGCACGGCAGCTGGCTTGCTCGACAGCCTGCATCGCCGCCGCCCACTCGCCACCCGAACCTCAACCCGTCAATCCCATGCAAGTACTCGTCATCGGAACCGGCAAACTCGCCAACGAGTTGCTCGGCTCGCACAAGCTCGACCCGGCCACCTGCCGCGTGATGCCTTGGTCGGACACCGCGCGAACCGACGCCCGGTCGATCGTCGTCCATGCCGGTTCCGGCCGCGAACTCGCCGCCGCGATCGCGTTCTGCCAGGCCACCGCGTCGCCGCTCGTCGAGTTGTCGACCGGCTCCGTCCTCGAAACCGGGACGTCCGGCTTTCCGGTCGTGCTGTGTCCGAACACGAACATCCTGATGCTCAAGTTCATGAGCATGCTGGAAACCAGCGGCCACCTGTTTCGCGACTGCGAGATCAGCGTGACCGAGTCGCATCAGGCCGGCAAGACGTCCGTCCCCGGCACGGCCGTCGGCATCGCCGCGTCGCTCGGCGTGCAGCCGGCAGACATCCGCTCCGTGCGCGACCCGGCCGTGCAGCGCAGCGAATTCGGCATCCCCGACGATCAGCTCGGCCGCCATGCGGTTCACCGGATACGCATCGACGACGGCGCATGCAGCCTGCAGTTCGAATCGCGCGTATCCGGCGAGACGCCTTATGCGGACGGCGTCTCGCGCATCGTCGAGGCCGTCCGGCAGCACGATCTCGAGCATCGCCGCTATTCGATCGTCGAATTCATCCGCAACGGCTGGCTGTAGTCACGGCGGCGGCATGCGGCACGGCCCGCGGCGGCCCGGTACGCGCGCCTATGCCGCCACCGCCTCGCCGCAGCCCTTCGAGCAGCCGCTCGCTATCGATCCCCCAGCACCGCCCCGCTCTCCGGCAAGGTCGCCCCGCCATCGACGACGATCGTCTGCCCGGTGATGTACGCCGCGTCGGCCGACGCGAGAAACAGCATCGCGTTCGCGATGTCCTCCGGTTCGCCCATCCGCGCGAGCGGAATGTCGCGCGCGATCTGCGCCGCAACCGACGCGTCGCCGAGATTGCCGGCCGCCGGCGTGCGAATCATCCCCGGCTCGACGCCGTTGACCGTCACGTTGCGGCGCGCCAGCTCCAGCGCCGCCGCCCGGATAAAGCCGTTCACGCCGGCCTTCGACGCCGCGTAATGCGCAAGCCCCGGATAGACGACGCGCGGCCCCGTCACCGACGACGTGACGAGCAGCCTGCCGGCCCCCGCCCGCTCGAATGCCGGCAACGCGGCCTGCGCGAGCCAGAACAGCGCCGACAGGTTGACCGACAGCGTGCGGTCGAGCGTCGGCTCGTCGATCTGCATGAACGGCGTCAACGGAAAATACGCGGCATTGTGGATGACGACATCGAGCCGGCCGCCGTCGCGTTCGACCGCCGCGACGAGCGCATCCAGTTCACCCCGGCTCGCGGCATCGACCCGATACGCGCGTGCGTCGCCGCCCGCGCCGGCCAGCGCGTCGGCCTGCGCGGCTGCCGCGTCGCCGTTCAGATCGGCCACGGCGACGAACGCGTCGGATTCCGCGAAACGGCGCGCGATCGCCGCGCCGATCCCTTGCGCGGCGCCCGTGACGAGCACGACACGGCCGCCGAAATCCGCGCGCAGGCGGCCGCTGCCCGGCACGGCAGTCATCGCTGCGCCTCGCCGCCGGACGGATACACGGTTTCGTTCAGCACTTGCGCGTAAGCGCCGATCTGGAAATTCGACAGCGTGCCGAAATCGCCGCCCTGATAGCCGAAGATCTTGCCGTCGGTCTTGCGCTGCGCGAGGTCGATCAGCACGACGCCGAGCGTCGGCACCACTTTCTCGCGCCACACGAACAGATACAGCTCGTCCGCCATCTTGAAGTAATGGCAGCGGTCGACATCGGCCAGCCCTCCTTCCACGCCTTGCAGGCACTGCCACGCGTAGAAATTCTCGTTCAGGTAGATGTGCTCGTAGCATTCGGTCGGGCTGTAGCGGTACATCGTCCGCTTGCCGATCAGCTCGCGCGTGGGCGCATGCAGCGGCCCCGGCCGCGCGTGGCCACCGAGCGTGCCGTGCCGGAATTGCGCGTCGACGGCCGTCAGCGGCAGCCCGCGCGCGACGCGCGTGAACGCATCGATGCGCGTGTCGGCTTCCGTCGGCAGCGTACCGACGACCGACGTCCACACGCCGGTGTCCAGATCGATCACGAGGCTGACCGACGTCGCCCGGGCGGTGGCATCGATGTAGTCGACGAAGTACAGTCCGTCGCGCAGCCGCGTCACGCGGCACGGCGTGCGGCCGCCCGTATCGCTCGCCGCATCGCGCCACTGCAGCGCATCCGGCTCGAACGTATAGACGCGCCACGCGCCCGATGCGTCGCCAAGCGCCAGCGTCCGCCCGACGAGTGCGTCGACGGGGGCGAGGATGTTCGCCTCCGGCGCGAAGCCGTCCGCGAGCGCGCCAACCTGAATGAATACCGGGTCCTGTCGTTCCACCTGCCGTCTCCCATGCAGCTTCAGGCCCGGCGGGCCGTGTACGCTGCCGATGTACACATGGTGCCGGCTGCACGCGCCGCGCGATATCCGCCAAAAGGATGAAGGGCGCGCGACGCCGGAACGCGCTAAAGTGCACGTGATCCGCGCCGCGACCGGCGCGAGGAGCGCACATGCATCGTGTCACCCACTACCGACGCACCGGTGAAGGCATCGAGGCGATCAGCCTCGAATCCGACCGCGCATTTCCGCGCCACGCGCACGACGAATTCGGGGTGGGCGTGATCGTCAGCGGTGCGCACCGGTCGTGGAGCGGTCGCGGGCAGGTCGACGCGCT
This sequence comes from Burkholderia sp. BCC0097, assembly GCF_902832985.1. Classification (NCBI taxonomy): domain Bacteria; kingdom Pseudomonadati; phylum Pseudomonadota; class Betaproteobacteria; order Burkholderiales; family Burkholderiaceae; genus Burkholderia; species Burkholderia sp. BCC0097. Next base: position 689,433 of record NZ_CADFDM010000001.1, on the reverse strand, counting down.
GGCGGGTGACGCGATCATGGTCAACCCCGGCGAGATGCACGACGGCTCGCCGCTCGAGGCCGACACCGGCCGACGCTGGCGGATGCTGTACCTCGCGCCCGCGCTGGTCGCGGGCGTCGCCGCGGAAGAAGGCCTCGGCGGCGTCGAGCTTGCCCACCCGGCCGTGCGCGACGCGCGGCTCACGGCCGCCGTCGGCCGGCTGCATGCGCGCATCGTCGCAGGCGAAACCCCGCCGCTGGCCCGCGACGAAGCGCTCGTGATGCTCGTCGCCGGTTTGCTCGCCCGGCACGCGAACCGCACGCTGCCGGCGGCCGGCGTCGCGCCGGCCGTCCGCGTCGCGCGGGAGCGGCTCGATGCAGCGCCAGCTGCTCCCGTGTCGCTCGCCGAGCTGGCCGACCTGAGCGGCGTCAGCCGCTTCCAGTTGCTGCGCGGCTTCGCGCGCGAGCTCGGCATCACGCCGCACGCCTATCTGGTTCAGTCGCGCACGCGGCTGGCGCGCACGCTGCTGGCCAGCGGCCTGCCGATCGCCGATGCCGCGGCCGAAGCCGGCTTCGCCGATCAGAGCCACCTGACGCGTGCGTTCGCACGCCAGTTCGGGATCACGCCGGGGCGGTTCACGCAGGCGGGTTAATCAAGGCATCGCCCACGCAGTGCGGCGCTACCGGGCGCACTGCATTCAAAGGCGGTCGCCACCTCTCGACGGCAGCCGCGACCGATTGCGTCGGTGCATGTCGACGGCGCACCGCATTCACCGCGCGCCCCAGCTGCAATTTCGTTCAAGACGCACCCCACCGCCGTACGCGACGATGCGGCGCATGAAGACACGACTGATTGGCTATCTCTATCTCGCCGCCGCGATGGCGGGCGTCGGCAGCACCGTCATCGCGAGCCGTCTCGCGGCCGGCGGCCTCCCGCCGTTCGCCGCCACCGCGCTGCGCTTCCTGATCGCGACCCCGCTGCTGTTCGCGCTGATGCGCGCGCAGCGTATGCGCTGGCCGCGCATTTCCGCACGCGACGCCGTGCTGCTCGTCATCCAGGCGGCGGCGGGCGGCGTCGGCTATACGGTGCTGCTGATCAGCGGGACGAAACTGTCGTCGCCGCTCGATGCGGGCGTGATGCTCGGCACGCTGCCGGCCATGTCGACATTGATCGCGGCCGTCGTACTGCGCGAGCGGCAGACGCCGCGCGACTGGCTGGCCGCCGTGCTCGCCACGGCCGGCGTGCTGTTCGTCACATTCGCGCCGGGCCACGCGATGCCGTCGCTGCAAACACTTGCCGGCGATGCGCTGGTGCTGGCGGCCGTCGCATGCGAAGCGGTCTTCATCCTGCTCAACCGGCGGCTTGCCGCGCCGTTACCGCCGCTCGCGCTCTCCACCGCGATGTCGGGCCTCGGCTTCATGCTCGCACTCGTGCCGGCCGCGTTCGAATGGCAAGCGGTGGCGAGCGGCTCGACCGTCGGCGCCGTGTCGGCGATCGTCTACTACGCGTTGATCCCGACCGTGCTCGGCTACCTGTGCTGGTATGCGGGCTCGGCGCGCACGAGCGGCACCGAGGCGGCCCTGTTCACGGCGATCGCGCCGGTTTCGGCGGTGCTGTTCGCGGTCGCGCTGTTCGGCGAACCGCTGACCGACACGCGTGTCGCCGGCATTGCACTCGTCGTCGCGGGCATGCTCGTCGGCGCGACGCGACGGCGCGAGCCATCGGCCGCATCACGCACCACGCTCACCGCGCGGACCACCATCGACTGACTCGCGCGTTCATTGCCTCGCGACGGAAAGGGCCCCGGCGCCTTCCCGTCGCCCTCCGCCCTCCCGCAACACAGCCGGCGACTGTAGGAATGTGTCCGCGCACCGCAAAACCGTTGCGCACGACTGCGCAAGATGCAATATTCGCGTGGCCACATCCTTTGACAACCATCGAACAACAATCCGCCACGCAATGAACAGGAAGGAAGCCAAAACAAGAATCGCGGTGCTGCTGTCCGCGGGAACGAGGAAGGCCGACGCATTGGCCGAGCTGTCCGGACAGGGGCTCAAGGATCGCGTGCTCGCGCACCTGATCGCGTCACGCCCGGACCCCGAACGCTGCCGCAAGAACAAGGTGCACATCCGGATCCTGATCGCGCTCGGCATCGCCCAGCTGGTCATCAGCCTGATGCTTGCGTATTACTTCTTCGTATCCGGTGCCGGCAACGTCCTCGTCACCGTCTTCCTTGCTCTGACCGTGCCGCTGTCGCTGCTGTTCATCTGGGGCTTCGCGACCCATCGGGTGGGCGCATATCACGCGTTCATCGTGCTGTCGCTGCTACAGATACCGAAGGCCGTCGCCGATCTCGGGCGCGATCCGGCGGCCGCGCTGCCGAGCCTCGCGATCACGGTCGTGCTGGTCGGTTACGTGTGGTTCGTCCGCACCCGGTTGTTCCCCGACTACGGCTGGTTCACGCCGCGCAAGGTCGAAGGCCGCTACGCGTTCGTGGAACGCGCCTGACGCCACCACCGGCATCGACCCAGGCGTAAAAAAGGCGCCGGGCCTCCCCGCAATCGCGGGAAGGCCCGGCGCCTTCTGCATGCCGGAACCGGTCGGCTTACTTGGCCTTTTCAGCCGAATCGCTGATCGCCTGGCCGCCCTTCGAAATGTCCTGGCCCACGCCGGCGACCGTATTGCAACCGGCGAGCGCCGCGGTCACCACCAGCAGCATTGCAGCAATCGTACGCGTCATTCTCATTCTCCTTCGAATCAACATGCCCGACCGGGCGAATCGTGTGCGGCTGGCGCCCGGCAGACTGCCGGACACGGGGCCTGACCTGATTATACGGAGACGCAGGCCGCGCGCCAGTACGGCTCCGTCGAGTGTCATGCGCGCCACACCGCGCATGCGCGCAGATTTTTCTTGACTTCATCGCGCCAGGAACTAATATACGCACCGCGTATATTTTCCGCCCAGGAGCCGCCGATGACCGTTCCCCAGCAAGCCTTCCTCCGCGACGCGATGCGCCGCCTCAACATGACCCGCGAGGCATTCGCGAATCGCATCGGCGTCAGTCGGCGCGCGCTGGATACCTGGCTGCTTCCGGACGATTCGCAGGAATCGCGCGGGATGCCCGAGATCGTCGAGCGCTTCGTGTCGGAAATCGTCGAGCGCTCGGCGCCGGACGGCGAGCACTATACGCAAAGCGTAGATAAACAAGGGCTCGCGAAGCAGTTCCTGTTCGAAGGCAAGCCGCAACTGATCTCGGTCGACCAGTTCTCGCGGGATTCGGTCGAGGCGCTGTTCCGCGTGGCCGATGTCATGCAGCCGATCGCGCGCCGCCACAAGATTTCGCGCGTGCTCGAAGGCGCGGTGCTCGGCAATCTGTTCTTCGAAGCCAGCACGCGCACGCGCGTGTCGTTCGGCGCGGCCTTCTGCCGGCTCGGCGGCTCGGTGTGCGACACGACGGGATTCACGTTCTCGTCGATGGCCAAGGGCGAATCGATCTACGACACGAGCCGCGTGATGGCCGGCTACGTCGACGCGCTCGTGATCCGCCACCCGGAAAAAGGCTCGGTGGCCGAATTCGCGCGCGCGACCAACCTGCCGGTGATCAACGGCGGTGACGGCCCCGGCGAGCACCCGAGCCAGGCGCTGCTCGACCTCTACACGATCCAGCGCGAGTTTTCGCGGCTCGGCAAGATCGTCGACGGCGCGCACATCGCGCTGGTCGGCGACCTGAAATACGGCCGCACCGTGCACTCGCTCGTCAAGCTGCTCGCGCTGTACCGCGGGCTGAAGTTCACGCTCGTGTCGCCGCCGACGCTCGAGATGCCGACGTACATCGTCGAGCAGATCGCGACGAACGGCCATGTGGTCGAGCAGACGAACGACCTCGCGGCCGGGCTGCGCGGCGCGGATGTGGTCTACGCGACGCGAATTCAGAAGGAGCGCTTCACCGACGAGTCGTTCGAAGGCTATACGCCGGATTTCCAGATCAACCAGGCGCTCGTCGACTCGGTGTGCAAGCCCGACACGCTGATCATGCACCCGCTGCCGCGCGACAGCCGGCCCGGCGCGAACGACCTGTCGGTCGACCTGAACCGCGACCCGCGTCTCGCGATCTTCCGGCAGACCGACAACGGCATTCCGGTGCGGATGGCGATCTTCGCGGTGCTGCTGGGTGTCGAGAATCTCGTCCAGCATTCGATGCGCGACGCGACGTGGCGACCGCCGGCGTACCTCGGGCCGGAGGATGCGGTGTTTCACGGGATCGACTGACGCCGCACCGGAAGTGTCGCGCCCGCCCGCCATCGCCTCGGGGAGCGGGCAAGCTTGTTCGATTCGAAACGCGCCGTGTTACACGGCGCGTTTTTCATTTTCGGCACGGTGAAAGAACCGACGATCGCGGACTACTCACTCCATGGGTCGATGACGCGCAGGCCCAACGCCTGGAACGGCGCGACGTCTCGCGTGGCCACGATCAGGCCGTTCACCTCGGCCGTGGCGGCGATAAAACAATCGAGATGCGCGATCGCGTTACCTGCAACACGGGCCCGCGCCCGAAAGTTCGCATACGCTTTGCTCGCCGCATCGTCGAACGGCAGGATCCGGCCTCGATACAGCGACAGCACGCGCTGCTCGATGCCCTGATGCAACCTGTCTCGCCGTCGCCCTTCCGGCAACGCCGCAATGCCGAATCGAATTTCGGCGAGACTGATCGCGGCGAGAAACAATGTCTCGACGTTCTGCGCATCGAGCCACTCGATCACCGCCGCGTTCGGCTCGCGCCGGAGCGGCTCGGTCATGACGTTCGTATCAACAAGGATCATTCGAAGCTCATCGGATGGGTTGGCGTGTTGTCGCGCTCGACGTCGAAATCGACGCCTCCGGCTCCCCGCCCGATTTCCATCAGCAACGTACCGAGCTTCGGTCGTCCGTCTGGCAGAGCGGCCTGCTCGAGAATGTCACGCACCTCGGCTTCGGTACTGCGCCCATGCCGGCTGCACGAACCCGAAGCGCACGATGCACCTCATCAGGCAAGTTTCGAACGGTAATGACGGGCACGCTCCAATCCTTCAAAAGGCTTTCAATGCATTCATCTTGGCATTTTGCAGTCACTCGGCGCCACGCGACGCAATCACTCTAGCCCCGCCGCCACACCCTTCCCACTCGGCCAATTGGCCATCTTTCCGCGCCCCGCAAGCCTTCGCCCCCTCTGCAACATTCGTCAACAATTCCCTTGCAAACGCGAACAAGAACGCTTCTCATTTAAAGAAAAATTACATAGAATGCCGCCTGAAAACAAATCGTAATAATTCCCGGCGGCGTACACATTTCCGTAACGCACCGCCCCGGGCCACATCGCGAGGTCGAAGCGCACCATGAAATCCCGTCCGGACGAGCTGAAGCTCGGTAAGTTCACCACCCTGTGCAGCGTGCTCGCCGCGAGCCCCGCGTTCGCCGACGGTACGCCGCCCGCGGCGCCCGCCAGCACCGAAGGCCACCTCGCGCCGATCGAGATCCAGGGCAAGACCGAGCACAGCTACAAGGCCGACTTTTCCGCTTCCGCGAAATTCACCGCGCCGCTCGTCGACACGCCGAAATCCGTCACCGTGATCCCGCAGGAACTGATCCAGAACAGCGGCGCGGCGACGCTGACCGAAGCGCTGCGCACCGTGCCCGGCATCACGTTCGGCGCCGGCGAAGGCGGCAACCCGCTCGGCGACCGTCCGTTCATCCGCGGCTACGACACGCAGGGCAGCATGTTCGTCGACGGCATGCGCGACACGGGCGCCACCACGCGCGAGATCTTCAATACCGAACGCGTCGAGATCACCAAGGGTTCCGACGGCGCGTACGGCGGCCGCGGCGGTGCCGGTGGCAGCATCAACCTGATCACGAAGGCCCCGCACCTCGGCACGACGGCCGCCGCGAGCGCGGGCCTCGGCACCGACCGCTATCGCCGCTTCACCGCCGACGGCAACTGGCAGTTCGCCGAGCACGCCGCGTTCCGCCTGAACCTGATGAGCCACAACAACGACGTCGCCGGTCGCGACGCCGTCAACAACGAGCGCTGGGGCGTCGCGCCGTCGATCGCGTTCGGTCTCGGCACGCCGACGCGCGTGACCGCGAGCTACTACCACCTGCAGACGGACGACATGCCCGACGGCGGCATCCCGTACTTCTACACGACCTCGAACAAGCCCGCGAACGTCGGCACGATCTATCCGGCGCCCGTCGATCGCCACAACTTCTACGGCCTGATCGACCGTGACTTCCGCAAGACCACGTCGGACATCAGCACGATCAAGATCGAGCACGACATCACGCCGAACCTCACGGTGCGCAATACCACGCGCTACACGGAATCGACGCAGGACTACATCTGGACGCAGCCGGACGACAGCCAGGGCAACGTGGTGAACGGCAAGGTCTGGCGCCGCAACAACAACCGCAACAGCTCGATCAACAGCCTCGCGAACCTGACCGAGCTGTTCGGCGAATTCCGCACGGGCCCGTTCAAGCACAGCTTCACGACCGGCATCGAGCTGTCGCGCGAATGGGGCAAGCGCGATTCGTATACGGTCGCGACCGACAAGGGCACGATCTGCCAGAAAGGCATCGGCGCCGCGTCGGGCTACAACTGCACGAGCCTGTGGTCGCCGAACCCGAACGATCCATGGGCCGGCTCGATCACGCGCAACAATGACTACGCGCATGCACGCACCACGACGAAGTCGATCTACGGCTTCGACACGATCGAGATCACGCCGCGCTGGCAAGTCAACGCCGGCGTGCGCGTCGACGACTACTCGACCCGCTTCACCGATACCAAGGCGAATGGCGGCAAGACCTATACGCGCGACGACACGCTCTTCAACTGGCAGGCCGGCCTCGTGTTCAAGCCCGCGCAGAACGGCAGCATCTACGCGTCGTATGCGACCTCGTCGACGCCCGCCGGCATGATGCTCGGCGAAGGCAGCGAAACGCAGTCGCTCACGCCGGGCCGCGGCGGCGTCGGCCCGAACGCCGATCAGCTTTCGCCGGAAAAAAACCGCAGCATCGAGCTCGGCACGAAGTGGAACGTGCTGAACGACAAGCTGTCGCTGACGGCCGCGCTGTTTCAGATCGACACGACCAACGCACGCGTGACGCTGCCGAACAACCAGTACGCGATGGTCGGCAACAAGCGCGTGCAGGGTCTCGAGCTCGGCCTCGCCGGCCAGATCACGAAGCAATGGCAGGTGTTCGGCGGCTACACGTACATGAAAAGCCAACTGCGCGACAACGGCAAGGACGCCGCGAACAACGGCAACCGCTTCCCGAACACGCCGAAACACAGCCTGACGATGTGGTCGAACTACGACGTCACGCCGAAGTTCACGGTCGGCGGCGGCGCGTTCTATATGTCGGAAGTATTCGGCGATCCCGCGAACCTGCGCGCCGTGCCGTCGTACTGGCGCTTCGACGCGATGGCGCAGTACCGGATCAACAAGAAGCTCGACCTGCAACTGAACGTGAACAACCTGTTCAACCGCACCTACTTCGATCAGGCGTATCCGGCGCACTATGCGTCGATCGCGCCGGGCCGCTCGGCGTTCGTCACGCTGAACGCGCGCTACTGATCGATGGAAGCCGTGTCGCTGAAGGCGCTCGCGTCGGTATCGCCGCGCGAGTTCGCCGACATCCTGGCCGGGCCGCCCGAGCGCGCCGCCGCGTGGGTCGCGGCAGCGGCCGACCACGGCATCGTCGACGCGCAGGCCGTCTACGGGCAATACCTGCTCGACGGGCACGGCGTCGCACGCGATCCGGCCGCCGCGCTCGACTGGTTCCGGCATGCCGCGCGGACCGGCCACCCGATGGCGATGAACATGCTCGGGCGCTGCTATGAGTTCGGCTGGGGCACGGCCGCCTGCGCGCCGGTCGCCGTGTACTGGTACCGGCTTGCCGCGCAGGCGGGCCTCGACTGGGGCATGTACAACTACGCGACCGCACTTGCCCTCGGCAATGGCGTCGACGAGAACCGCGCCGACGCGCTCGACTGGTTCCGCCGCGCGGCCGCGCTCGGCCATGCGAAATCGATCAACCTGATCGGTGGGTTCTACGAGGATGGGTGGGTCGTCGCGGTCGACACCGACGCCGCGTTCGACCACTATCGCCGCGCCGCCGTTGCCGGCGACTTCCGCGGCCAGTTCAACTATGCACGGCTGCTCGCCGAGCGCGGGCGCGTCGACGAAGCGCTCGCGTGGCTCGCGCGGGTGCCGGCCACCGCGACACCCGCATTCATCGCGAAGATGCGCGCGTATCTCGTGTCGTCGCCGCTCGACGCCTTTCGTTCGGCGGCCATGCAGCTGACGCCGCACGCCATGGAATCCGCATCATGATGCTTCATATCCCCGGTGTACTGACCCGAGCGCAAGTCGCGCAGTGCCGCGACCTGCTCGATGCCGCCGAATGGGTCGACGGCAACGCGACGTCCGGCGCGCAGTCGGCGCTCGCGAAACGCAACCGGCAACTGCCGGAAGGCTCGCCGGCCGCGCGTGCGGTGGGCGATGCGATCCAGGATGCACTTGCCCGTCATCCGCTGTTCTTTTCGGCGGCGCTGCCGCTCAAGGTATTTCCACCGCTATTCAATCGTTATGAAGGCGGCGAGACGTTCGGCACGCACGTCGACAACGCGATCCGGCTGCTGCGCGGCACGGATTTCCGCGTGCGCAGCGACCTGTCGGCGACGCTTTTTCTTGAGGAACCCGATGCATACGACGGCGGCGAGCTGTGCGTCGAGGATACGTATGGTGTCCATCGCGCGAAGCTGCCGGCCGGTGATCTCGTGTTGTATCCGGCGTCGAGCCTGCATCACGTGACGCCTGTGACGCGCGGCGAGCGCGTCGCGTCGTTCTTCTGGATTCAGAGCATGGTGCGCGACGACGGTGATCGCACGCTGCTGTTTCAGCTCGATACGCAGATTCAGGCGCTTTCCGCCGAAAAAGGGGCGAAGGATCCGGTGGTCATTTCACTGACGGGGATTTATCACAACCTGTTGAGGAAGTGGGCGGATGCCTAGCGCGAGCCGGTCACGCCCCGGTGCTTGCGTCTCGTCGGAATACGGGTCTAAAATGACTATAGTCTTATGACCATGTACATATCATGATGCCGCACGCTCCCGTATCGAAATCCGAATTCAAGGCTCGCGCACTCGAATACTTCCGGCTCGTCGAGGCGTCGGGCGAAAGCCTGATCGTCACCGACCACGGCAAGCCAACGCTCGAGATCCGGCCGTATCGCTCCCGCGAAGCTCAGCCGTTGGACATATTGCGCGGTTCGGTCATGCGCTACGACAATCCTCTCGATCCGATTGCGGAAGATGATTGGGAGGCGTCGCGGTGATCGTGCTGGATACGCATGCATTGGTGTGGTGGGTGGCGGGCGATCCTGCGCTCAGCAAGAAGGCAAGAAGCGCAATCGATCGCGCGCGGAGCGAAGGCGCACTCGCCGCATCCGCCATCTCCGCGTGGGAAATCGCGATGCTGGTGCGCAATGACCGCCTCGCCCTGACGATGGACGTCGACGCGTGGCTCGCCACCGTCGCGCAGATCGATGGCATGCGCTTCGTGCCCGTCGATGCCGACATCGCCGCGAAATCCACCGACCTGCCCGGCACGTTCCACAAGGATCCGGCCGATCGCATGATCGTCGCGACAGCGCGGCGGCTCGGCGCGCCGCTCGTCACCCGCGACGAAAAAATCCGCGCGTACGCACACGTCAAGACGCTTTGGTAAGCGTCTTGACGCCGCGAGGCAAACTGCCGCGCAGGTCACACCAGACTCTGGCATATTGGCGATTCGTCTGACCAAAACGACCGCGGCCGCCCCACTCGACATCGGCCAGCGGCCCGCAACCGTCCTCGCGCCCCTTGCCCGCTACCGTGATACCGCTCTCCGATCCCGCCGTCCGCTCGATCGCCCTGCGAGAGTCACACGAAGGGTTCGTCGATCTCGCAGGCTTCCATGACCGCATCGCCGTCGATCTCGACCGCCGCGATATCGAAAGCAGGAGCCCTCATTTCCTGAAAGTGCGTCGCGGCGTGGCGGAACGGCTGATCGCCGCCGCGCATGCGTTGCCCGCCGGGCTGCGCCTGTACGTCAAGGAAGGCTACCGTCCGCTGGCCCTGCAGCGCCGGTACTTCGCCGAGCATCTCGCGCATCTGCGCCGGACGCTGAATCCGCGGCCGGACGAAGACACCCTGGTCGCCCTGACCAGCCACTACGTCGCGCCGCCGGAAGTCGCCGCCCATCCGACGGGCGCCGCCATCGACCTCACGCTGATCTCGGCGGAAGGCATCGAGATCGACATGGGCACCATCATGAACGCCACCGACCAGGAATCGTCCGGCGCGTGCTACACGAACAACGCGTTCATCAGCCGCCCGGCCGCGCGAAACCGCCAGATCCTGATCGACGCGCTGACCCGCGCCGGCTTCACGAATTACCCGTCCGAATGGTGGCATTGGTCGTTCGGCGACCGCTATTGGGCCGTCATGCAGAACGAATCGCACGCAATTTACGGTCCTGTCGAGGAGAGCATGCTCGACGAAGCATCGCGATGACGGTTTTCCCGATCCGGCATACGTGACTCGGTAACATCCTCACTTGCCGATCCCCGTGTGCTCCCGCACAATTGCAGCACCTGCCTCACTCCCCCCGCGCCGATGTCCTATGCGTCACTCGCCACCGGCGTCCTGCTCGCCGGCGGCCTTGGTCAACGCTTCGACCCGAGCGGCCTGCACAGCAAGCTGCTCGCTCGGCTTCCCGACGGGACGCCGGTCGCAGTCGCCGCCGCCCGCCGTCTCGCGGCCGCCACCGCCGATGTGATCGCCGTCGTGCGTCCCGGCGCCGAAAAGCTTGCGATTCTGCTGAACGAAGCCGGCTGTCAGGTCGTGTACGCGCCCGACGCGTTGCGCGGCATGGGCGCGAGCCTCGCGGCCGGCGTCCGTACCACGCCCGATGCGAACGGCTGGCTGGTCGCACTCGGCGACATGCCGTGGATCGCGGCGTCCACCTACGAAACGGTCGCACGTGCACTCGAAGCCGACGACGCGTCGATCGTCGCACCCGCGCATCGCGGCGTGCGCGGCCATCCGGTCGGTTTCGCCGCGCACCACTTCGATGCGCTCGCCGCCCTCGACGGCGACACGGGTGCCCGCGCACTGTTCGCCAGCGCGCCGGTGACCCTGCTCGACGTCGACGATCCCGGCATCCTGCGCGACGTCGATACCCCGGCGGATTTGCGCTGACTTCGATTGCACGGGCCCACAAGATTCCGCACGAACACCGCCAATAAGCGGATTTCTCCGACGATCGATCACCCACCGCAACAATCCCGCTGCAAACGCGCGCCCGATTGCCTATAACGGAGACGAGGCGCATCCGCCGCGCCACCGCCGTCACGCACTGCACGAGTTCTCCATGAGCGATCACACGACCCCGACGCCCGAACCACCGGCCGACCCGAACCGCGATCCGGAAGACGATCCGTTCTCGTCGCCGCCCGGTCATCACGACAACCCGCAGCAGCCGGACGGACCGCCGAGCAAGGATCCGGTCTAGCCGCACACTGCCCCGCTCCGAGAATGCAGCGCGCTACTGCCGTGACGCGGTCTAGCGCGCGGTATATCCGCCGTCGATCGGCAGCGACACGCCGCTGATCATCGACGCCGCATCGCTCAGCAAAAACAGGATCGGTTCGACGACTTCGTCCGGCTCCGCGAACCGGCCGAGCGGAATCGCAGCGAGCATCGGCGCGCGCTTCTCCGGTGCGCTCCATGCGAACTGCGCCATCGGCGTGAGCGTGACGGTCGGGTTCACACTGTTCACACGAATGCCGTGCGGCCCGAGTTCGATGCACAGCACGCGCGTGATCGCGTCCATCGCCGCCTTCGACGCGCAATAGCTCAGATGCGCGGGCAGGCCGACGAGCGCCGCCTGACTCGACACGTTGACGATGCTGCCCCGTGCTTGCGCCGCGCCGCGTCCGGCGCGTTCGATCATCTTGCGCGCCACGGCCCGCGCGACGAGCGCCGCGCCGCGCGCATTGACGGCCATCACGCGATCGAACTGCGCGGCGCCGACCTCGAGCGCCGGCTCGAGCGACGCGATCCCCGCGCAATTGACGAGGCCGTCGAACGCATCGTACGCGGCGAGCGCGGCATCGATCGCTTGCTCGTCACCGCCGACGTCCAGGCGCAACGTATCGCACGCAATCTCGCCGGCGAGCGTGTCGAGCGCGGCCATGTCTCGCGCCGCCGCGACGACGCGCGCGCCGGCTTGCGCCAGCGCCACCGAGCATGCGCGGCCGATGCCGCTCGACGCGCCCGTGACGAGCACCGTTGACCCGCCGAAATCGAATCGTGTGTTCATGATGAGGTGCCCAGCTTGTGCATGATCGGCTTGAGTGCCGGATAGAGCGCCGTGTAGAGCGCAAAACGCGCGTCGTACGTTTTCGCGCGACCGGCATCGGGCCGTGCGCGCTCGACGAGCGTGACCCAGCCGCCCTGCGCGTCATCGCGCGACACGAGCCCTGCGCCGACGCCCGCGAGCAGCGCGGCGCCCATCGCGGCTTCGACGTCCTGCTCGATCGTCCACACCGGAAAGCCCGTCACGTCCGCGACGATCTGCATCCACAGTGCCGAATGCGCGGCGCCGCCGACGACGATCAATCTGTCGTCCAGCGCCACCGCGCCGCGGCGGCCGGCCTCGATGTTGTGGCGCAACGCGAACGCGACGCCTTCGAGCACCGCGCGATAAAGATGCGCACGGGTATGCGCGAGACTCAATCCAACGAACGCGCCGCTCGCCTTCGCATCCCATACCGGGCTGCGCTCGCCCATCAGGTACGGCAGGAACAGCACGCCGTCGGCGCCGGCCGGCACGCGCTCGGCCGCCTCCTCGAGCAGCACGTGCGGATCGCCGTGCGGCAGCAGGCGCGCCGCATCGATTTCCGCGTGACAGAACTGGTCGCGAAACCACGCGACCGACGCGCCGGCCGTGATCGCGCCGCCGAACACGTACAGGTCGCGCTGCCCGTCGAACACGTGCGGCATGCTGACGAGGCCATGGCGCGCATCGACATGCCGGTTCACGTAACCCCAGCACATGCTGGTGCCGATCATCGCGACGTGCTGCCCGGTGCGCGTCGCGCCGGCCGCGAAGGTCGCCACCGCGGCATCGACGCCGCCCGCGACGACCGGCGTGCCGGCCGGCAGCCCGAGTTGCGCGGTCCATTGCGACAGCAGGCCGCCGACGACGTCCGTCGAATCGACCAGCCGCTCGGGCATCATCGTCGCCGGAATGCCGAGCATGTCGAGCGCGTCGTCGGACCACTCGCGGCGCGCGACGTCGTACACGCCGCCGATATTGCCGGCCGAACTGTGGTCGACCGCGACCTCGCCGGTCAGCAGGTAGATCACGTACGCGTTCGGCGGCAGGAAATAGCGCACGTTCGCCCACACGTCGGGCCGCTGGTCGCGCAGCCACAGCATCTTGGTGAAGCCGTAGTAGCTGTCGACGCCGTTGCCGGTGATCACGCGCAGCCGCTCGACGTTCACGTGTTCGTTGACCCAGTCGACTTCGGCGGTCGCGCGCCGGTCCATCCAGATCAGGCACGGATGCAGCGGCCGCATGTCGATGTCGACCGGGATGCCCGAGCCGCCGTACAGGCTGCTCACGCACACCGCACGGATCTCGTCGGCCGGCACGCCCTGCGCGCGCGCGTCGCTCACGCAGCCCGCGATGCAGTCGCGCACCGCGTCGAACCATACCTGCGGCCACTGCTCGGCCCACAGCGGGCGCGGCGTATCGGGCTGGTAGCCGGCCGAGCGCCGCGCGACGATCGTGCCGTGCCGGTCGACGAGCAGCGCCTTGGTGCTCTGCGTACCGATGTCGACGCCTATGACGTATTCCATGATGTCTCCGGTGAGGCGCACGCCGGCCGTCAGCGGGCCGGCTTCAGCAGCACCTTGATCGATTCGGGCGATTTCGCGACGCGGATCGCATCGTCCCAGTCTTCCAGCGCGAAACCGTGCGTGACGATGCCCTTCGACGTGACGAGCCCGCGCGCGAGCAGGTCGATCGCGACCGGATAGCAGTATGGCCCGAGGTGCGCACCACGTACGTCGAGCTCCTTGCGGTCGCCGATGATCGACCAGTCGACGGTCGCATCCTCGCCGAACACGCTGAACTCGACGAAGCGACCGAGCTTGCGGATCAGGTCGAGCCCCTGATTCACGCCGACCGGCGCGCCGGTCGTCTCGATGTACACGTCGCAACCGTAGCCGTCGGTGAGCGCGCGGACGATCTCGCGCGCGTCGTCACGCTGCGGGTTGATCGTCACGTCGGCACCGTACTGGCGCGCGAGTTCGAGCCGTTCGTCGAGCAGGTCGATCACGACGAGTTTCTTCGGCGTCTTCAGGTGCGCGACCTGCGTCATCATCAGCCCGAGCGGGCCCGCGCCCGCAATCACGACGACGTCGTCGAGCTGAACGTCGCCACGGTTCACCGTATGGATCGCGCACGACAGCGGCTCGATGATCGCCGCATCCTCGAGCGATACGCCGAGTGGAATCCTGTGAACGATCGCGGTCGGTGGAATGCGCATGTACTCGGCCATCCCGCCGTCGGCGACCTCGCGCTGGAAACCGAAGATGTTGTGCACCTCGCACATCCAGTACTGGCCCGACTTGCAGTAGCGGCACTTGCCGCACGGCACGATCTGCTCGGCGATCACGCGGTCGCCCAGCGCGACACCGAAATGTTCGGCCGCGCCGTCGCCGAGCGCCTCGACGTAGCCGAAGAATTCGTGGCCGGGAATGACCGGCGCCTTCACCCACGGGCTGGGGCCGCCCCAGAACATCTTGGCGCCGGTGTAGCACTTGCAGTCGCTCGCGCAGATTCCGCACGCGGCGATGCGGATCACGAGTTCGTTCGCGCCGGGATTCGGCTTCGCGACCTGTTCGACGCGATAGTCCTCGGGGCCGTGGCAGACGACCGCGGTCATGCGCGGCTGGGCTTCGGGTGTCGTCATGAGTTGTCTCTTTCCTGAGTGATTCGGATGGCTGATTGATCGGTCGTTACCGCGATCGCTCGCGGCTGATGTAGATCGCGAGCAAGATGATTCCGCCCTTGATCACGTTCTGCACATACGGGTTCACGCCGATCATGTTGAGCCCGTTGTTGAGCACGCCGAGCAGCAGCGCGCCGACCAGCGTGCCGAGGATCGCCCCGCGCCCGCCGGAGATCGACGTGCCGCCCATCACGACGGCCGCGATCGCGTCGAGTTCGAAGCCCACGCCCGCGTTCGGCTGCCCGCTCATCAGGCGCCCGGTCAGCACGATCGCGGCGAGCGCCGACGTGAGCCCGGCCAGCGTGTAGACGATCAGCTTCACGCGCGCGACCCGCACGCCGGTGAGCCGCGTCGCCTGCTCGTTGCCGCCGATCGCATACACGTAGCGGCCGAACGGCATCCGGTCGAGCAGCAGCCATGCGATCGCATAGACCACCAGCATGATCAGCACCGGCGCCTGGATACCGAGCACCTTGCCGCTGCCGAAGAACGCAACCCAGTCGGGCAGCCCGTCGATCGGATAGCCGCCCGTGTAGATCAGCGCGAGGCCGCGCGCGATGCCCATCGTCGCGAGCGTGACGATGATCGGCGGCATCCCGGCGAACGCGACAAACACGCCGTTCAGGAAGCCGAAACCGAGGCCGACCGCGATGCCGATCGCCAGCGCGGCGACCGCGTTGACGCCCGCGACCATCAGCCCCGCCGCGAGCGTGCCCGACAGCGCCATCACCGAGCCGACCGACAGGTCGATCCCGCCGGTCAGGATCACGCAGGTCATGCCGACCGCGATGATCGCGTTGATCGAGACCTGGCGCAGCACGTTTTCCAGGTTCGCAGCGGACAGGAAGCTCGGGCTCGCGATCATCATCGCGATGCACACGACGATCAGGCCGACGAGCGGATAGAACAGCGTCGAACGGCGCAACTGCGCCCACATCGCGCGGGGCGGCGGCGCGTCGCCGTTTCCGGCCGCGGCCGCGAGCGTCGTCGAACGCGTGGAAGAAGAATCAGGCAGGTTCATGGGTCGCTCCTCGCGTGCCGGCCGTGGCATAGGTCATGACCGTGTCGGGATCGATCTCGTCGCCTTCGAGCGTCGCCTCGATGCGGCCCTGCCGGAACACGGCGACGCGATCGCACATGCCGACGATTTCCGGCAATTCGGACGAGATCATGATGATGGCGTAGCCGCGCGCGGTGAGTTCGCGCATCAGCCCGTAGATTTCGGCTTTCGCGCCGACGTCGATGCCGCGCGTCGGCTCGTCGAAGATCAGCACCGACGTGTGATGGTTCAACCAGCGCGCGATCACGACCTTCTGCTGGTTGCCGCCGGACAGCGTCGCGACCTCGGTGTGGATCGACGGCGCCTTCACGCCGACGCGCCGCATCACGTCGTGCGTGGTGCGCGCCTCGCCGCGCCGGTCGATCAGCCAGCGCATCGACCGGTACTTGCCGAGGTTGTTCAGCGAGATGTTGTCGCGAATCGAGAACGACGTGACGAGCCCTTCCGTCTTGCGGCTTTCCGGCAGGATGCCGATGCCCGCGCGCAGCGCATCGGCCGGATCGGCGAGCTTCGCCGCCGCGCCGCGCACGCGCAGTTCCTTGCGATGCGCGCGCGTCGCGCCGATCACCGCGAGCGCGGTTTCGGTGCGGCCCGAGCCGACCAGTCCCGCGAAACCCAGGATCTCGCCTTCATGCAGCGCGAAGCGGTTCACCGGGCCGTCGCGCTCGATCTGCAGCGCATCGACCTCGAGCACGGCCGGCGCGTCGGCCGGCAATACCGGCTTCGGCGGAAAGCTGCTTTCGATGCGGCGGCCGACCATCATGCGCACCAGTTGCTCGACGTCGGTGCGTGCGACCTCGGTGGTCGCGACGTACTGGCCGTCGCGCAGCACCGTGATGCGGTCGCACACCGTGAAGATCTCGTCGAGGTGATGCGAGATGAAGATCATCGCGACGCCCTGCCGCTTCAATTCGCGCATGATCGCAAACAGGTGCTCCGCCTCGGCCGGCGTGAGCGTCGCGGTCGGTTCGTCGAGGATCAGGATGCGCGCGTCGAGCGACAGCGCCTTGCCGATCTCGACGAACTGCTGCTGCGCGACCGACAGCGTACGGATCGGCGCATCGAGATCGATCGCCACGCCGAGCCGCGCGAAGATGGCCGCGGCCGCCGCGCGCATCCGCTTGCGGTCGCGCGCGCCCCAGCGGTTGCGCAGCTCGCGGCCGAGGAACAGGTTGTCGACGGCATCGAGGTGCGGAATCAGGCTGAATTCCTGAAACACGATGCCGACGCCGGCCGCGACCGCGTCGTGATAATCCGCGAAATGGCGCGCGGCGCCGTCGATCTCGATCGTGCCGGCATCCGGCTGATGAATGCCGCACAGGATCTTCATCAGCGTCGACTTGCCCGCGCCATTCTCGCCGAGCAGCGCGTGGATCTCGCCGCGCGCGATTTCCAGATGAATGTCGGACAGCGCCTTCACGCCGGGAAAGCTTTTCGTGATGTGGCTGAGCCTGAGTATCGTGTCCATCGGCTTCTCCGTGCGAAGAGCGTCGGCCGCGCCGCCGCCCTTCGCGTCGCGTCGCACGTCGTTTACCAGCTGAAACCCTTCGCGTTGCCGCGATCGACGACCTTCACGTCGACCGGAATCGCCTTCGGCACCGTCGCGCCCCACTTGCGCGCGATCGCGATGCCGAGCGCGATGCGCACCTGGTCGGCCGGGAACTGCGCGGTCGTTTCGATGAACTTCGAGTTCGGTTTCTGGATCGCGGCGATCGCCTCGGGTGCGCCGTCGACGCTCGTCAGCTTGATGTCCTTGCCGGAGCCTTCGATCGCGGCGAGCGCGCCCATCGAGCCGCCGTCGTTCACGCTGAAGAGGCCCTTCAGGTTCGGATGCGCGGAGATCATGTTCTCGGTGACCGACAGCGCGGTCGCGCGCTCCTGCTTGCCGTTCTGCGTATCGACGAGCTTGACGTTCGGGAATTTCGCGAGCCCGGCCTTGCAGCCGCGCACGCGTTCGAGAATCGGCACGACCGGAATGCCGTCGAGGATCGCGACCTCGCCGCTGCCGCCGATCGCCTTCGCCAGGTATTCGCACGACATCACGCCCGCGTCGTAATTCTTCGAGCCGACGAACGAATCGACCGGGCCATTCGCGTTCGCATCGACGGCGACGACCACCGCGCCGGCCTTCTTCGCCTGCGTGATCGCCGACTGGATGCCGGTCGAATCGGTCGGGTTCACGAGCAGGATGTCGATCTTCTTCTGCAGCATGTCCTCGACGTCGCTCACCTGCTTGCTGACGTCGTGATGCGCGTCGGTGACGACGACCTGCGCGCCGATCGACGCGGCCGCGTCGTTCAGCGCCTTCTGCATCGTCACGAAGTACGGGTTGTTCAGCTCCTGGAACGTCATGCCGATCCGCAGCGGGGCAGCATGCGCGGCGGCGGCGGGCAACAGGGCCGCGGCGGCGAGCGCGGCAACGGCCGCCAGGCGGGCGGCGCGGCGGGGGGATGAAGCGGGCGATGCGTGCGTCATGACGGTGTCTCCAGAATTGTGTGCGGCTTTTTCGTGGGTGAATGCGCCCCTCGCGACGTGAGCGACGCGATCGGCGGGGTAAAGCGGTTGGGGAAACTCAGGCGGGCAACGGCCCGGCGATCATCCGGGCTGCGGCATGAGTTCGGGCACGCCGGGCGTCAGCACGCGCGGCGGCAGCGGATTACCGGTCGGCGCCGCATGCAGCGCCAGCTCGCGGCTGCGCGCGTTCAGGCGCTGCAGCGCGCGGAATTCGGACGGCGCCATCCCCTTCACCGCGCGGAACTGGCGGTTGAAGTTCGACACGTTGTTGAAGCCGGCCTGGAAACAGATGTCGGTGATGCTCGCGTCGTCGGCCAGCAGCATCTGGCAGGCGGATTCAATTCGCAGACGATTCACGTACTGGACGAACGGCATGCCCGTGTGGCGATGGAACGCACGCGAGAACGCGCTGACGCTCTGCCCGGTCAGTTGCGCGAGATCGGATTCGCGCAGCTCCGACGCGAGGTTCTTGCCGATATACGACAGCGCGTGGCTGAGCCGCGTCGGCGTGACGTCGGCCTGGTCGTACGCGGGGCTCGCGAGCAACGTGCGCTCGGCCGCGCCGCACAGCCGCTCCAGGATCGTCATGAACAACGCGATGCGGCGCATCCCGCGCGCGGTCAACAGTTCGTCGAACAACGGCGCGATCGCGGCGCTCGTCGCGGCATCGAAGCCGACCCCGCGCCGCGCGTCGTCGAGCAGCGCCTGTGCGTCGCGGCATTCGGGGAACGCGTCCATGCAGCGGCGCACGAACGACGGATCGAACTGGATCACGAGATTGCGGCGCTCGACGGTTTCGCCTTCGGCCATGTCGCTGACCCAGTTGTGCGGCAGGTTCGGGCCGAGCAGCACGAGATGGCCGGGGCCGAACGAGCCGATGTGATCGCCGACGAAATACTTGCCGTGGGTCGCGACGATCAGGTGCAGCTCGAATTCGGGATGGAAATGCCAGCGGATCGTGCGATACGGATAGCCGTGCGACCAGACCTTGAACGACTCGTCGCGTCGCACGTCGACCACTTCGAGATCGGGGTGCATCATGTTGGCGTCTCCATTCCCATGGTTCGCTGCCGGCCTGTTCGGCTGTGCGTGCATCGCCGCGTGTCTCGCGCGGCGATGCGACCGGTCGCATGGGAAGCAATGTAGGTCGATCGAGCGCGCGGCTCCACCAACTTTACGCCTGATTTTCGATACTTTTTTGCCGCCCACTGGCTGAAATGGCGCCGGATGGCAAATTTGTTGCAGCGCGGAACGACGCGGGCGGCCGCCCGCGCCACTGTCCGCACCGGCTTATGCCGCCGCGTGCTCGCGCGCCGTGCGGATCTCGTACGTCTTCAGGTGGTTGTACGCGATCCGCAGCAGCGACAGCGTGTCTGCCGCCTGCGGGTCGCGCCGCGCGAGCAGGTCGCCGATCACGTGATCGGCTTCGACGCGGGCATGGTTCTCGACGTCGCGCAGCATCGACGCGGTCAACGGCGACGGCGTCAGCACCATCCGCTGCATCCGCTCGCTGGCCGCCGGGTCGGGCCGGTGGCCGTTGTGTTCGGCGATCGCGCTGCATTCGGCGAGCATCGTCTCGAGCAGGCGACGGCCATCCGGCGCGGCGAGAATGTCGCCGATCGAACCGCGGAACAGCGACGTACTCGCGGCGAGCGTCGCGAGGAACACCCACTTGTCCCACATCCGCGCGGCAATGTCGTCGCTGAGCGTTGCATCGAAACCCGCGCCGCCGAGCACGTCGGCCACCGCGCGCACGCGTGGCGATTCGCCGCCGGCAAGCTCGCCGAACGACACGCCGTGCGTATCGTTCAGGTGCACGATGCGCTGTTCGCGATCGAGCGTCGCCGCGATCACGCACAACCCGCCGAGCACCTGCGTGGCGCCGAAGCGCTCACGCAGCACATCGAGGTGGCGCATCCCGTTGAGCATCGGCAGGATCAGCGTCTGCGGGCCGACGAATGGCGCGAACGATGCAATCGCGTCGTCGAGGCTGTACGCCTTGCAGCTCAGCAGCACGAGGTCGAACGGCGCGACGCCGGCGCCTGCGTCGCCCGCGCGTACGGTCTGCACGTTCGCGAGCGTCAGGTCGCCGCGCGGGCTGCGGATCAGCAACCCGTCGCGCGCGAGCGCGGCGGCGCGGCCGTCGCGCACCAGGAACGTCACGTCGCGCCCCGCCGCGGCCAGCCGGCCGCCGAAGTATCCGCCGACCGCGCCGGCCCCTACCACCAGAATCCGCATCGTTGCCTCCTTTCGGTTTCGGTCGGTGTCGCGCTGCCGCCCGTGCGGGCGCGACGCCAACCGTTGCCCGACAGTATAGCGGCCGCTGTTATGCATATGCATAGATGCCCGCGCTCGCGTCGCGGGCATGGGGAAATGACGGCGTCTAAGGGATTTCCCGTCTACGGCGACGCGCATCGCGCGCCGTCAAACCACATATCCCGTCGCGCCGCCCCGGCGAGCTTCCTCGACTGACCGACCTCATACCATGCGCAATCTTTCCCTGAATCAGAAACTCGCCTCGATGATCGTCATCCTGTGGCTCGGCCTGCTCGTGATCGCCGGGCTAGGCGCATGGCAGACCCGCGCGTCGATGATCGCGGACCGCCGCGACCAGCTTGCGTCGCTGGTCGCGCAGGCCGCGAGCGTGGCCGATCACTACTACAAGCTGTCGCAGCAGAACGCGATGCCGGAAGCCGATGCGAAGCAGAAGGCGATCGAGGCGATCGCCGCGATGCGCCACGGCGCCGATGGCTACATCTCGATCAACGATTCGAAGCCGGTGATCGTGATGCATCCGATCAAGGCCGAACTCAACGGCAAGGACGTGTCGAACTTCACCGATCCGGACGGCAAGCACCTGTTCGTCGAGATCGTGAAGGCCGGCAATGCGGAAGGCGGCAAGGGCTTCGTCGAGTATCTGTGGCCGAAGCCGGGCGCGGACAAGCCGCAGGAGAAAACCAGCGCCGTGCAGCGCTTCGCGCCGTGGGACTGGTATCTGGTGACCGGCATGTACATGAACGACGTGCGCTCGGCGGTGCTCGCGAGCATCGGCCGCTGGCTGGCGATGACGGCCGTGCTCGGCGCGATCGCGACCGCCGTGATGGTGCTGGTGCTGAAAAGCGTGCGCGCGAGCCTCGGCGGCGAACTCGAAGCGGCGCTCGACGCCGCGCAGCGCATCGCGCAGGGCGACCTGACCGCGCGCGTGAGCGTGAAGCACGACGATCGCGGTAGCCTGCTGCATGCGCTGCACACGATGCAAGGGGGGCTGATCGACATGGTGTCGCGCGTCCGGATGGGCACCGAGAACATCAACGTCGGCGCGAGCGAAATCGCATCCGGCAACACGGACCTGTCGCAGCGCACCGAGGAACAGGCGGCCGCGCTCGTGCAAACCGCGTCGAGCATGGACGAGATGACCGCGAACGTGAAGCAGAACGCGGACAGCGCCGCGCAGGCCGCGTCGCTCGCCGGCCAGGCCGCGCAGGTCGCGACGCGCGGCAGCGCGGTGGTCGACGACGTCGTGCGCACGATGAACGAGATCACCGACCGCTCGCACAAGATCGGCGACATCATCGGCGTGATCGACGGGATCGCGTTCCAGACCAACATCCTCGCGCTGAACGCGGCCGTCGAAGCGGCGCGCGCGGGCGAACAGGGCCGCGGCTTCGCGGTGGTCGCGGCCGAAGTGCGGTCGCTCGCGCAGCGCTCGGCGACGGCGGCCAAGGAGATCAAGTCGCTGATCGTGTCGTCGAACGAGACGGTCCAGCACGGCGCGACGCTCGTCACGCATGCAGGCGAGACGATGGCCGAGATCGTGCAGTCGGTGCGGCGCGTGAACGAAATCCTCGACGAAATCAGCCACGCATCGCGCGAGCAGAGCGCCGGGATCGAGCAAGTCAACCGCGCGGTGGGCGAGATGGACCAGGTCACGCAGCAGAACGCGGCGCTCGTCGAACAGGCCGCGGCGGCCGCGCATTCGCTGCGCGATCAGGCCGAGGCGCTGCGCGACGCGGTGACGCGGTTCGCGTTGCCGGCCTGACGGCGCCCCGCCCGGCCCCTCACGCCACCCTGCCCGGCCCTCACACCGCCCGACGCCCCCTCACGCCGCGCTGCCCGCCCGCAGCGCGGCCTCGCCGCTCCCGAGCCCCAGCCCCGCCGCGCGCTGAATCAACTCGACGTCGTTGTTCGCGCCGAGCTTCTTCATTGCGCTGATCTTCTGCGCGCTGACCGTCTGCTTGCCCTTGCTCAGGCGCTGCGCGATCGTCTTGATCGGCACGCCCGACAGATACAGGCGAATCACCTCGATCTCGCGCGCCGACAGCTTCACGGGCGCGTCGCCGCGCGTGCCGAGCGCATCGACCGCGCGGCGCACGGACGGCGACAGGTAGGTCGCGCCGCTGTAGCTCGAATGGATCGCCGTGACGATATGGCCGACCTCGTCGAGCTTGCTGACGACGCTCACGCCGCCGATCGCGAGGATCGACCGGAAGATCAGCGGGTTCTCGTTCGCGACCAGCGCGACGATCCCGACGTTCGGCCGCGTGCGGCGCAGCCAGTCGAACAGCGCGAGGCCGTCCATCTGCTCGTCGCCGCGAATCGCATAGTCGACCAGCACGACGTCGCAGTCGATGCCGCCGAGCGATGCGACCAGTTCGGCCGCGCTCCGGTAGACCGCGGCGAGCTCGATCGCGCAGGCGCCGCCTGCGATCTGCTCGATACCGGCCAGCGTCAACGGCCAGTCGTAAGCGACGACGATGCGAACATTGAATTTCCTCATGCGCAATTCCTGGTGGTTCACCGGCCGCGCCACGCGAGTGTGTGCGGCCGGTTGGGCGTTGAAAGGACGTTCAGGCTATTTTTAGCCCGAACGTCGATTCTATGGACGTACGCGCGAGCGCGATATCGGACGGCGTACGAATTGGCCGCCGCAGACGTAATACGGGTTTGATATTTGCACCGGTCCGACGCCCGACGGCCGGCGATCGGCCGCAGCGGCATCGGCCCGACGGCCAGGGTCGCGCGCCGCGCGGCCGGTCAACAGGTAAAATTGCGCCTTTGCATGCCACCCCGGCCCCGCCGGCGGCGAGCGACGCGCCGCTGCCGGCCGCGCGCCCCGCCCCGTTCGCCGGTTTGCCCGTACCGCCCGCTTTCCTCATGACCGATTCCGACCTGCAATCCGACGACACCTCCATCCACGAAGACGGCCTCTGGCGCGACAACGGCTGGACGGCCCGCATCATCAAGAACGAAGACGACGACGGCTGGGCCGTCGAGATGATCAAGGACGGCGAATCCGAGCCCGCGCTCGTCGGGCCGTGGACCATGGGCCGCGACAAGAAAAACCCGAAGCCGATGGACGCGAACGCGTTCCGCACGCTCGTGAAAACCGCGACCGAAGTGCTGATGCGGCACGAACAGCAGCGGCGCGCGCTGCTGCACAAGGAAGTGACGGTGCAGGACGAAGCCGGGCAGGATGTGTCGGTGACGCTCGACATCGTGCCGGACGAGTTCGAGCCGTATGCGCAGCTCAAGGCATTCGATCCGTATGGCGAGCTGCTGGCCGACGCGAAGGTGTCGGCCGGGTTCAAGCTCAACAAGGCCAGCGCCGAACGCTGGGTCGCCTCGGGCTTCGACCGGCCTGCCTGAGCCCACACGGCGCGCCGAAGCGCGATCAGGCGCCGGCGCCGCGCCCCGCGCGGGCGAGCCGGCGTGCGGCCAGCTTGCGCCGCACGAGCTCCTCGAACTGCTGCGTCGCGACCTCCGGTTCGCGCGCGGCGAGGCCCAGCAGGTTGCGCGCGAGCTGGATCGGCGTCAGCACGAGGCCCCACGGCAGCCCCCACCAGCCGAGCGTGGCCGACGCGAGCAGCGCGAGCGCCTGCTTCCTGCGCCCGCAGCGGCGGCAACACACGTGGCGCCGCGTCGCCCAGCGCGTGACGAACAGGAGCGACACGACGCGATGCGACGCGTGAACATCGACCGGCCGCCCTTCTCGCAAACAGATCGGGCATGGCCCGTAGCGCCAGTCGTCGACGTACTGCCGGACCTTCGCGTCGGGCACCCGTTCGGCCTCGACGACGACCGGATGCGCGTGCGCGCATGCCGGGCCGCAATAGCGGCGCCCGTCGATCGACTGCCCGCCGAGCAGGAACGTCCTGCCGCAGTGACTGCACTCTCCCACGATGACCTCGGATGAACGTGATGTGCCGCGTGCCGGGCGCGCGCACCTCGATGCGCGCGTGCCGGCCGGGCCATTTCATGTTTTAACGGCCGCCGCCGCGAGGTCTTGAGCGGTCGGGCGCCGTGGCGCGTCAGCTGTGCAGCCCGTGCGCGGTCATCAGACGGTACAGCGTCGCGCGCGAGATGCCGAGCTCCGCCGCGACGTCCGCATGCTGGTGGCGGTGTCGCAGCAGCGTTTCCTCGATCGCGTGCCGCTCGGCCTGCCGGCGCGCCTGCGCGAGCGTCGGCTGCCGCAGCGACGTGTACGGACGCAATTCGAGATCGGCGGCCGAGATCAGCGGGCCGTTCGTCATCACGACCGCGAAGCGGATCCGGTTGATCAGCTCGCGCACGTTGCCGGGCCACGGATAGGTGTGGATCGCCTCGATCGCGCACGGCGTGAAGCCGCGAATCCGGTACGAGCCGTCGTCGCGATAGCGCCGCAGCACGTCGTCGGCGAGCAGCATGATGTCGCGGCCACGCATGCGCAGCGGCGGCTCGTCGATCCGCAGCACGCACAGGCGGTAGTACAGGTCGGCGCGGAATCGCCCGGCCTGCATCGCGGCCTCGAGATCGACGTGGGTCGCCGACACGATCCGCACGTCGACCGGAATCGACGCATGCCCGCCGAGCCGCTCGATCCTGCCTTCCTGCAGGAACCGCAGCAGGCTCGCCTGGCTCTCGAACGGCATGTCGCCGATTTCGTCGAGAAACAGCGTACCGCCGTGCGCGGCCTCGATACGGCCGATCTTGCGCTGGTGCGCGCCCGTGAACGCGCCGCGCTCGTGGCCGAACAGTTCGGCCTGCAGCAGCGTCGTCGGGATGGCCGCGCAGTTCACGGCGACGAACGGTGCGTCGGCACGCGACGACTGCCGGTGGATCGCCGCCGCCGTCAGTTCCTTGCCGGTGCCGGATTCGCCGGCGATGAACACGGCCGCCTCGGTGTTCGCGACCTTGCGGATCGTCGCGAACAGCCGGCGCATCGCGCCGCACGCGCCGATCATCGCGCCGCCGGGCGGCGGCGCCTCCTCGGCCGGGTCGCCGTCCGCGAGCTTCAGCATCCCGTACGCATGGCCGACGAGATAGCCGATCGTCGTGTAGGCCGCCGCATTGCGCACGTAGTCGAAGCAGCAATGGCGGATCAGGCGCGCGATCGTGATGTTGCGCAGCCGCTCGCCGTCCGCGAGCGCGACCCAGCCGACCCGCGGGTCACGCAGCAGCGCCTCGAACGACGCGACGTCCGGCGACGCGAAGCTGTCGAAATCGACGATGCCCGCATGCGGACGGTTCGCCTTGACGAGATTCAGCGCGTCCGCGACGGTTTTGGCGCGCCAGACGTCCCAGCCGCGCGATGCGAGCACATCGACGAGCGCGGCATCGTGTTGCTGCGACAGGTAGACGAGCGGCCGCGACGGCGCGACGGGGTCGTGCCGGACCGCGATGAACGGCAGCGCGCTCACCAGCCGTTCGACATCCCGCAGGCCCGACATGCTCAGCTGACAGCAATGGTTCACGATCGCCTCGCCGCATAAGGGTGTGCATCGGAGCGGCCGTTGCCCGATCGCGCGCGGCGGGGCCCGTGGTCCCGCGGCGCGGCGCCGCTCCGTCCTCGAATCGATACTGCGTTATCGGCAAAACACGACGCGCTGCGTGTAGATCTGCGGTTCGACGACAGGCTTCGTCGAGCCGTTGAGATCGTCGCGATAGGCGCGATAGGTCTTGCCGTTCACCGTCACGTCCGACGCGCGGGCCGTCTCGATCCGGTCGAGCCCGGCGTGCCGCCATTCGTTCACCCGGTCCGCCGCCATGACGCTCGACTCGCCCGCGATCTGCTGCGTGATCGCGCTGCCGTCGCTCCACGGCTGCGTCCGCATGTCCTCGGCGTGCTGCATCGCGCCGACCGTCTTGCCGGTCGACTTCGGCCCGTTCTGCGCGTCGAACGGCGCACCGCGGCCGTACACCGGCGATTGCCACGACGGCGCGTGACCCGCTTCCGGCATCATGTAGATCATCTGCGGATCGCCGATCATCATCATCGGCGCGCATGCCGTGTTGTCGGGACGGCCGAGCGTCGACAGCGCCTGCTGGACGCTCGCGGCATTCGCGAGGGTCTGCTCGCTCAGGATGACGAAGACCGCGGGATTCTGGAAAACCGATTGCGCAGCGGCCTGCACGCTGGCCAGCCACAAAGCGATCAAAAAGATCCTCATGATTGAGGCCTCCTTGCATCCTCGTCACGCAAAAAGAGGTGTTGACCTCGGGGATGGGAGCAACACCCGTCAAACCGGAAAAGACTGTCGGGCATCGGGCCGAACGCCTGCCGTGCGACCAGCGCGCCGGTCGCACGGCAAACCGGCCCGCACGCCTACGACGAGGTACTCGTCGAGATGACGGCCGGCGCCGGCGCGATCGGTGCAGCCGGTGCGGCCTGCTGGTCGATGGTGGCCGGCGGCAACGCTTGTGCCGGATCGGTCAGCGCAGGCATGCCGGCGGCTTGTGCAGCCGCGGTGCCAGCCGCTTCGACCGCGTCCGGGACTTTCGCGTCCGCTGCCGGCATGTCGGCAGGCGCGGCGGCGGCGGCAGGCTGCGGGGCCACCGGTGCAAGCGCTTCGGCGGTTGCCTGCGGCGCCGGCTCGGCCGCCTTCGCGTCGACGGCAGGCGCCGCGACGACGGCTGCCGCCGGCATCGGTTCGGCAACCGGCTCGCCGGCGGCCTGGGCCGTGTCGGTCGGGGCCGGCATCGGCTCCGGCGCCTTGTCGGCAACGGGCTGGGCGGGCTCGGGGGCCTTGTCCGCGACGGCCGGGGCAGGCTCGGGCGTCTTGTCGGCAACCGCCGGAGCAGGCTCGGGGGCTTTGTCGGCGACCGGCTGCACGGGCTCCGCTGCCTTCGTATCGGCGACCGGTGCGGCAGGTGCCGGCGCTGCCTTGTCAGCCACGGCCGGCGCGGCGATGACGGCTGCAGCCGGCACGGCTGCCATTGCGGCCGCCGGTACTACCGAGGCTGCGGGTGCGGCAGCGACAGCAGGCGCGGCAGCAGCAGCCGGCGCCGTGGCGGCCGGAACTGCGGCGGCAACCGTCGGCACTGCGACGGCCGGAGCAGCTGCGGCAACGGCTGGCATCGCGACGGCCGGCGCGGCGGCGACAGGCGCGAGCGCCGGCACCGGAACCGGCACCGAAACGGGCGCGGCGCGCATCGAAGCCGTCTCGATCGGGCGCGTCGCTGCGGGCGCCGGTGCGGCCGAGCCGAGCGGCGGCAGGCCCATCCGGTCACGCACGATCGGATCGCGATACTTCACGTCGTCCGCGACGGTCGCTTCGACGCTGGGCGCCACGTTCGAACGCGCGAGCGGCGCGGTCGTACCCGGGCACAGGTGCCCGGTCGCTTCCACCGCGCGCCGGTTCGCGTCGCTCTGGCACAGCAGCGCGAGCGCCACGTCGGTCAGGCCCATCGCACGGAATTCACGCGCATCGAGACGCCGCACGCAGGCCTGGTCGACCAGCGTCGTGCCGCCCGTCGCGCCGAACCCGGGGAACGACACGCCGACGCTCACCGAGCCCATGCAGGTATCGGACAGCGTGGTCGTGAGGCCCGGCGCCTGGATCGACGGGTTCGTCTTGATCGTCTGCGTCCCCGAGTAATTGACGTTTTCCGTCGCCTGGGTGTTGTACGGGCTGGAGCCTGGCGCGCCGGCCGCGAGCGTGTTCGTGCTCTGCGGCGTCACGTTGCCGCCGGCCGTGCTGGACGGCATGGTCACGTTGACGTTCACGCTCGAATTGCCGCTGCCGCGCACCCCGCTGCTGCTCGTGGCGTTGCCGCCGCGCGAGCTCGTGGTGTTCGTGTTCATGCTCGAGCCGCCGCCCTGACTGATCGCCGTCGACGATGTCGACGATTGCGCGCTCGACGTCGAATCGGCGGTTTGCGCCTGGGCACCGATCGTGGTCATCGCGAACATCGCCGCACATGCCACCTTGATCCTGTTGCTGTTCATTTCACTCTCCGGACGAGGTTTGACCTCCGACCCAGGCAACCGTACTAATTCCCCTGAATGCCTTCAGTTTTCGCTGCTTCCCCGAACTGCTTCCAGCCGCTGCCCAGCTGGGACCACGAGCCGGCCGACATGCCCTGCCACTGCTGGGTGTCCGGTCCGCCGATGGCACTGCCCGACGAAAGCGTTTGTTGTTCTGACGGTTTGGTTGTCTGGTCAGGTTTGTTTGACGTCTGCATAGTCGATTGCCCACCATCGGCGGCACGGTCAGCGCCATACGCCGTCAGAGACGCGAACATCAGAGCGGCGGCAATCAGGTTCTGCTTCATGCCAACTCCTTACGTGACAACGATGCGGAAAAGAGACCAGCGTCGCTGGGAAACTGGAAACTGGTCCCCCCACACCTGACTAATGACTGCTCCCGGTCGCGCTCGAGTCGCCCTGGCTTCCGCCCGATGCGGACGGCGAACCGGCCGGACCGGTACTCCAGACGGTCGACGAGTTGTAGTGATTCGAGCCCGTGATCGCGCCCGACCCGCCACTGCCCGTCCATCCCACGGCACCCGCGTTGGCATTGCCGTGGTCGTTCGCGCCCGTGGCCGTGTAGTGGTTCGCGCCGAGTACGATCGTGGCGGTCACCCCTCCCGAAAGCGCATTCGCGTTTTCGTTCGTGCTGCCGTTTCCAGCAAACGAGCCCGCGGCACCGATACCGCCGCCCGCCGCGAACGCGCCCCCGTTCGTGCCCGAACCGCTGGCCGTCGAAGTCGAGTTGTGATACGCGGATGCCGTGCCGGCGGAGCCGGCGGGTGTCACGGTACTGCCTGCATTCGCGCCGGCCGTCGAAGTCGAATTGCTGGTATAGCTGCCGGAGCCGACCAGCACCGAACCGGAAACACCCGCCGCGACGGATTGCGTCTGGTTGGTCGTGGACGATCCGGCCGCCAACGCAGCGGACGAAATGACGGTGAGCGCTGTCGCTAAAATGACTTTGGCTTTCATAGCAATTCCTTGCTGTGAGGAAGTTCGACGGTGGCGGAGCCGGGCCTGCCCTTGCGGGACAAGACCCGGCATCCGTGCCGCCAGCCAATGACGAACGCTACGCGTCGCGGCTTAGTGGTGATACGTCCAGCCGGTCGAGCCCGCGTTCGCGCCGCTGCTGCCGCCCGCTTGTGCGCCGCCGAAGCCGAAGCCGCCGACCGTCGACGTTTGCGTGTGGTTCGTGTACGAGATCGAACCGCTGCTGCCGCCACCGGCCGTTGCGCCGGCTGCGCCGAGTGCCGAGCCGGAATCGGTCGCGGTGAAGTGGCCGAACCCGGCGACCCCGGCCATCGTCTGGCCACCGCTCGACGAATTGCTGCTCGACACCGTGCCGCTGCCGGCAAACGCTGCACCCGAAACCGCCAGAACTGCTGCTGCAATCAGAAGCTTCTTCATGGTCGACTCCAAAACGGCGTGGAGAGAATGAGCATGGAAGATCGCACGCCATCAACCTTCCTGCCTCGAGCAATCCTTAAAAATAAGGATCACTATCAAATCAAGAAATCATTGTTTAATCGCAAATCGGTGCTTTTATTTTTTGGCCAGCCGAAGTCTAGTTTTATGTTTTTAAGTTGTCCAAAATTTCCGAGTAGGTGTTTTCTATTATTTTTATGAACATTGAAGTCAAATCAAAAACACCTCGATTAGATTTACCGGAATGATGCGCACATCTTTCCGGCTCGCGATTTCAATACCCCGTCGAAAACCGATGCCGGCACTGGCACCCGATTTCGGAATTGAAAATTCGCGAATGCATCGACTACCGCTAAATGCAGCGACCGCTCGATACGCGACCTTTAGCCGGGCGACGACGGGCCTGCATTGCAGCCAGACGACATGTCTGCTCCCTGAGCTATCGAAGAAAGGCCTTCCGGATAATCCGGCCGACGCGCGTTCGATCTAATCCGGCCGGCGCCGGAACTGGCCCGGCGCGATCGAAACGGCTCTGCACGGTTGAAGAGGAATCGGCGTCATGCTGTCCGGCACGAACAGCCTGCCCCATCCGGGAATGCTGAATGAGGTCGAGCACCGCTGTCGCCCGGTTGCCGCACGGAACGGCAACCGCTCCAGCACGCGGCGCGCGCGGAGGGCGGGAAATCGGCAAGGCGCGACCCTCGACGCTGGCACTGCGTCGCGAGCACGACCCCGATCATTCCGACTACCCCTGTGGTGCGCAAGAAACGCGCGGATCAAGCCACTACTTATAGTGTTCATCGCCGCTTCCCCGACTGGCTCGTGACGAACTGGTCGCCCCCACATCGTTGTTGCATCGTGTCGACCGCTCGCCGGTGCGTCCAACCTCGCAAACCGCATGCCATGCGATATGCCATCGGGCGTTGCGCGCGGCATGCGGCCGCCAGGCCTGACCATTGCGCCCGGAACGGCATTTTTTGTTTCAGGAATGTATCGCGATAACCGGGAGCGCGCGGCGGCGATCGTTGAACAATGCGACGCAATGCCGTGATTTGATGGACGAATCCGGCGCGCCCAAGCTGGCCGGACGCGCCTGCGAACGGGTGTTTCAAACTTGAGAAGCGCGCCTCGGCGCATGGCCGGTGATTCGTACGTTTCCGCTGACAAACCGCAGGTTGCGGCATGCCTACAGCCGTTCGTTACCCCTGGCGAACGGAGTTCCCGGCGCACGACGCTCCGCGCGGCACGGCCACCGACAAGGCTGGAACCCGGGTTCACTCGGAAATACGAAACGAATTTGATTCATCCGTGAAAATACCGACACGATCATCCGGTAAAAAACCTCGCCGTCCGGCACATTGCGAGCGTAATAATTAAAACAAATGTAAACGCACGACCCCGACAGAAACACGAGCATCATTTTTTCATTTCAACTCGATTCACCTTTCACCCCATGACCCATAAGATCGACTCATTGAAGAGACGCTTTCGATCACTTATCCGCTCGATTCTCATCACTGAAACATTCCGATTAAAAACAGCTTTTAAGCCTCCAGTCCCGTAAAATCCTGATTTATCGCGCGTTTCGTCGTATCGAACCGTATCGATCCAGCGATCGCCACGGGCGCGTCCCTGGCCCCACGATTCACGCCTGAAACACAAACGTTCGCGCCGAACGGTCATTGCATGGCGACGCCCGCATGCAGCGGGACTTCGTCGTTCATGGCATGCCGATTGCCTGAGGTCCGGCTCTCACCGAGCGGCACGCCACGGCACACGAAATACAAGCGGCGGCCATTCGTCAATCAGCGTGCTAGGGAAAAGGCGATGAAGATCACAACCGATCGATCGACGCTTGCGTCGTTCAAGCATCAGCGGGGTTGTCAACGAAACCGGAGCGCCTGTCGCGGCGCTTCGTCGACATCGGCAGAGGCGGACCGGCGCCTGCCGAAGCGATATCCGTGCGGCGGGATGGAACGCGTGCGCGACGCCGTCGAGCAAATCGACGTGTGGTTCCTGGAGATGCTCGACGACGACGAAAGCCATGAATGACAGGGGCGCGATCGACACGCGTGCCGGTCGGCGCGCACCGGTCACGAACGGCGCAGGCTTTCTCGGCAGCTACGTGTTCGAACGCGTCGTCATGGAAGGTTTATTCGTCAGGAATGCAGATTTCGGGAGCGCGGCCGCTTCGCCGAACCGCGCCTGCCGGTGTTCGACTGCCCGCGCTACGCGGTCGGTCGTCGCGCAATGACGATCGGCGACCGGTCGGCCGTCAGCCGAGCAGTTCCTTCTTGCGCAGATGCACGACGTCGCGCATCGGCGGCGCGCCGAACAGCCGGCTGTATTCGCGGCTGAACTGCGACGCGCTTTCGTAGCCGACGACGGCCGCCACCGACCCGACGTCGCCGCCCTGCCGCAGCAACAGCCGCCGCGCCTCGTGCAGCCGCAACTGCTTCTGGTACTGCAGCGGGCTCAGCGTCGTCACGTGCTTGAAATGATGGTGCAGCGACGACACGCTCATGTTGACCGCCTGCGCGAGCGACTCGACGCGCATCGGCTCCGCGAAGTGATCGCGAATCCATTCGATCGCACGCGCGATCCGGTGCGTCTGGCTGCCGGCGATCGCCATGTGGCGCAGCCGCGTGCCTTGCCCGCTCGTCATCAGCCGGTACAGCACTTCCTTCTCGATCAGCGGCGCGACGACCGCGATGTCGGCCGGCGTATCGAGCAGCCGCAGCAGCCGCAGCGCCGCATCGAGCAGCGGCGGCGTCAGCTCCGCGAGCGCGATCCCCTCGCCTTCCGGGCCCGCGTCGGGCTCGGGCAGGCGCATCTCGGCCGCCAGCTCGACGATGCGCTGCGGATCGAGCGTCAGCGACAGGCACAGGTACGGTTCGTCCGCCGACGCACGCGTCACGCGTGAGAGGATCGGCAAGTCGATCGACGTAATCAGGCAATTGTGGGTGTCGTATTCATAAGCGTGGCCGGCCACGATCACGCGCTTCGCGCCCTGCGCGGCGATCACCAGCGCGGCGCGCGACACGGCGCAGCCGAGATCGACCGGCCGCGTGTGCCGATGCAGCATCAGGCCCGGCACGGCCGTCGAATGCGAGCCGTCCGCGGGCGCGAAACGGCCGATCAGCGACGCCAGTTCGCGCCGCCCGGCTTCGCGCGACGCGACGATATCGGTCATGTCCATGGCGCATCCTCGAATGATTTCCCGTGTCGCGCGAGCATAGCGAAACGGCTCGCCGCGTGCGGGCAATTTGCAGGATTGTTCAATAAATTTGCAGGATTGGGTAGACGCAAAAACGGGCTGCTCGCGCACACTCCCGGCTAACCTGCCCGTATGGCGGGTTTTCCCCACGGAGACACACAACATGCCTACCTCGTTTGTCCTGAACGGCAAGAACGTCACGCTCGACGCCGATCCGTCGATGCCCGTCCTCTGGGCGATTCGCGAACACGCGGGACTGACCGGCACGAAATTCGGCTGCGGCATGGCGCAGTGCGGCGCGTGCACGGTGCATCTCGAAGGCCAGGCCGTCCGCTCGTGCGTGCTGCCGCTCGCCGGCATCGCGGGCAAGCACGTCACGACGATCGAAGGCCTGCAGAGCAAGCCCGCGCAGGCCGTGCAGGCCGCATGGGTCAAGCTGCAGGTGCCGCAATGCGGCTATTGCCAGTCCGGCCAGATCATGTCGGCCACCGCCTTGCTCGAACAGAATCCGAAGCCGACCGACGCGGACATCGACGCCGCGATGAACGGCAACCTCTGCCGCTGTGCGACCTACGCCCGCATCCGGGCCGCGATCCACGACGCGGCCGCGACGCTGGGAGCCTGACCATGACGATCGAACTCGACCACACCGATGCGGTGCGCCCGTCGCGCCGCACCTTCCTGAAAGCCGCGGGGGCCGCGGCCGCCGTCAGCCTGACCATCGGCTTCGACTGGGCCGGCCTTGGTCGCCGCGCGCTCGCCGCGACCGCGCCGGCCGGCGATTTCGCGCCGAACGCATTCCTGCGCATCACGCCCGACGGCGCCGTCACGGTGATCGCGAAGCACGTCGAAATGGGCCAGGGCGCGTATACGGGCATCGCGACGATCGTCGCCGAGGAGCTCGACGCCGACTGGTCGAGCGTGCGCGTCGAAAGCGCGCCGGCCGATGCGAAACGCTATGCGAACCTCGCGTTCGGCACGATGCAGGGCACGGGCGGCAGCTCGGCCATGTCGAACTCGTGGCAGCAACTGCGCGAAGCGGGCGGCAAGGCGCGCGCGATGCTCGTGTCGGCCGCGGCGGCCCGCTGGAAGGTGCCGGCCGGCGAGCTGACCACCGCCAACGGCGTCGTCTCGCACGCGAAGAGCGGCAAGACGGCCGCGTACGGCACGCTCGTCGCCGATGCGTCGAAGCTGCCGGTGCCGGACAAGGTCGCGCTGAAGCAGCCGGCCGACTTCAAGCTGATCGGGCACCGGATTCCGCGCGTCGACGGGGCGTCGAAATCGAACGGCACCGCGCATTTCACGCTCGACACCACCTTCCCCGGCATGCGCGTCGCGCTGCTGCAGCGGCCGCCGCGCTTCGGCGCGACGGTGAAATCGTTCGACGCGACGGCCGCGAAGGCCGTGCCGGGCGTCGTCTCGGTCGTGCAGGTACCGGGCGGCGTCGCGGTCGTCGCGACGGGCTTCTGGGCCGCGAAACAGGGCCGCGACGCGCTGAAGATCGACTGGGACGAAACGAAGGCGGAGAAGCGCGGCTCGGACGAACTGATGCGCGAATACCGGCAACTCGCCGAGAAGCCGGGCACGTCCGCGCGCAAGGATGGCGATGCCGATGCGGCGATCGCCGGGGCGGCGCGCAAGGTCAGCGCGACGTACGAATTCCCGTATCTCGCGCATGCGCCGATGGAGCCGCTCGACGCGGTCGTCAAGCTGACGGCGAACAGCTGCGAGATCTGGGCCGGCGACCAGTTCCAGACGGTCGACCAGGGCAACGCGGCCAAAACGGCCGGGCTGAAGCCGGAACAGGTGAAGATCCATACGCTGTATGCGGGCGGCAGCTTCGGCCGGCGCGCGAATGCGTGGTCGGATTACGTGGTCGAGGCCGTGTCGATCGCGAAGGCGCTCGGCGCGGACGGCAAGCCCGTCAAGCTGCAATGGACCCGCGAGGACGACATCCAGGGCGGCTTCTACCGGCCGATGTACTTCCACAAGCTCGACGCGGGCCTGACCGCGGACGGCCGGCTGGTGGGCTGGCGCCACCGGATCGTCGGCCAGTCGATCCTCGCCGGCACGCCGTTCGAGGCGTTCATGGTCAAGAACGGCGTCGACGCGACGTCGGTCGAGGGCGCGGCGAACCTGCCGTACGCGGTGCCGAACGTGTCGGTCGAGCTCACCACCACCCAGGTCGGCCTGCCGGTGCTGTGGTGGCGCGTGGTCGGCAGCTCGCACACGGCCTACGCGGTCGAGGCGTTCATCGACGAAGCCGCGCACGCGGCCGGCAAGGACCCGTATGCGTTCCGCCGCGACCTGCTCGCGAAGGAGCCGCGCATGCGCGCGGTGCTCGAGCTGGCCGCGCAGAAGGCCGGCTGGGACCCGGCCAAGCCGCTGCCGAAGGGCCGCGGGCGCGGGATCGCGGTGGCCGAGGCGTTCAAGAGCTATGTCGCGCAGGTGGCCGAGGTCTCGGTCGACGCGGACGGCAAGGTGAAGGTCGAGCGCGTGGTATGCGCGGTCGACTGCGGGATCGCGATCAATCCCGACATCGTCGCCGCGCAGATGGAAGGCGGCATCGGCTTCGGGCTCGGCGCGGCGATGCACAGCGCGATCACGCTGAAGGACGGCCAGGTGGAGCAGCGTAACTTCGACGGCTACCACGTACTGCGGATGGCCGAGATGCCGAAGGTCGAGGTGCATATCGTGCCGTCGGCCGAGGCGCCGACCGGGGTCGGCGAGCCGGGCGTCGCGCCGGTCGGGCCGGCCGTGGCGAACGCGATCTTCGCGGCGACGGGCAAGCGGCATTACGTGCTGCCGTTCGATTCGGCGGATGGCGCGAAGGCTTGATGTGCCGGGACGCCGGCTACGGGGCGAGGGGTGCGCCGTGGCCGGTGTTTTTCGGCGCATCGCGAAAACACCATGCCCATCCGAGCGGAAGCCGCATGAAAGGATGCGGCCCACCACGCTCGTTCACTCCTGCTCGACTTCAGGCCAAAGCCTCGGAAACAGAAACCGGAGGCTATTCAACGGCAATCCAAAAGAAAGCTCGCCGCGATGCGAAGGCGAGGTCAGCAGCCCGAAGTCGAGCAGCGATCGAACGATCCGGCGCGCCAATACGTCGCTGACACCCAGCATCTGCGCGAATTCCGCGCGGGTGACGGTCCGGCGCAGCGCCACGAACTCCATCGCCAGCGCCGCGGCTTCCGGCTTGATCACTGATTTTTCCGAGCGAATCGTCCACGGGTTGGCCTCCAGGAACCTCAGTAAATCCAGCAGCCGCCCCGTCACTCCGTCGAACTGGGTCATATGCACCATGAAACCGACCTGGTCCTGACAGCAGTCGAGAAAAAACCGGGCGAACTTGACCAACCCTTCCTGGGATAGATTGCCACGGCCATCCAGATCGTTGCGACGCGTCTGGTCGGCCTCGCTCAGTCTCGCGTAATACTGCTCATGCTCTCGCGCCAGCCCTCGAAGCGGCGACCAGAGACCGTGGGTCAGATCGGCAGCGCGCAACCCGAGATGCGAATGCAGGCGCGCCACGCGCCCATTGCCGTCCATGAACGGGTGCACCCAGGCGAGACGATGATGGGAACAGGCAATGCCGATCAGTTGATATTCCTTGGCGCGAATGCGCGCATAACGTGTCGCCCAAGCTTGAAGCAGCGGCTCGATCATTTCCGGTTCCGGCGCCAGATGGCGCCCGACCGTCACATCCGCGTGCCGAAATTCGCCCGGGACGACGACATTTCCGTCAGCGGTCAATCGCTCGTCGTCAGACAGGCAGGAAAAGAAGCGATCGTGAATGGCCGAGATTCGCGCCGGCTCGAACAACGCAGCGACCGGAAGCGCACGCCATTCTTCCTCGAGCGCGGCTTCTGCCGCGATATGCGCAACCGCAAAGCGTTGCTTCTTGCGTTCGACGATATCGGTCGAATAATCCCGATGCAGCGCCGCCTCGATCTTGGCAGGCGTCGTGTGCTGGCCTTCGATCTTGTTCGTGTAGTACGAATTCATCGCGCGCAATTGCGGCACGAGCGCGGTGGCCAGCGGGGTATCTCGTATGGCAAGTAACCGCTGCGAAGAATCGACAAGTTCGGCGGCCTGCTCGAGCAGCGGATCGAGTACAGGATCCTCGGGAAACAACGGTTCGAAGGTAGCAACGGTCGTCATGCTTCCTTGTACGGTTCCATGTAGGGTTCAATGTCGGCAATTATAATCACTTATATTGCTGATTTATATTGATTTTTTTATAACCATGTAGGGTTCCATGTAGGGTTCCATGTAGGGTTCCATGTAGGGTTCGCAACGCATGCAGCCGACCCGGTTGCGCGCTTGTTACCGGCGTCTCCCCCACGTTACGTCAGACGTAACGCCCGTAACGTCGCCCCGCGATGCTACGTAACAATCCTTCATGATCGCCCGGCCCCCTTTCATCGATCGTTCGGCGTTCCCCGTTAAAAATTCTTTTAAATTCAAGGCCTCCCCGCCATCCGTGCCGTCGCCGCCTGCCGGCACCGCCCGACCACCCGCCTCCTGGCCCGGAAGTTGCAGCACAGGACCCCGCAAACACTCCTTTACGGACATGCGAGGGCCACCATGGATTGCAAATACCTGTACATCGACAACATAAAAATCAACTTCGTCCGCCGCACGATCGAAATCGACAACAAGATCGTCGACGTGACCCCGCGCGAATTCGACGTCGTCGAATTCCTGCTCGACAACATGAACAAGATCGTGCCGCGGCAGGCAATCCAGGAAGCCGTGTGGGGCCGCGAGCTCGGCGTGTCGTCACGCACGCTCGACACCCATATCTCGCGAATCCGTTCGAAGCTGCAACTTGAACACGACAAGAACCTGCGGATCATCCCGATCTACGCGGTCGGCTATCGGCTGGTGCTGTTCGGTGCGGCGATGACGCACGTCGAGCGCCACGACGCGGCGCCGGTGCTGCGCGCGGCGCCCCAAGCCGCGATGGCCGCCGACTACGCGTAACGCTTCGCCCGCGCGCCGCCCGTTCGCGGCACGCCGGCCACGCTTGTCCCACCGTGCTGCGCGGATTCGCAGCCCCTCGCGGCCTGCCAGCCGGATGCGGCCTGCACGCCGCCCGGCCTGCCAGCCAGTCACGCCCCAACCGCCGCCTTCGGGCGGCGGTTGCTTTTGACCGCCGGCCGTCGCACCGCCCGCTCCACCGCACTTCGTCCCTCCGCCGCACTTCGTCGCGCTTCGTAGCGCCCCGCTTCCGCCGTCCGCGCGCGATGGCCGCGACTACGGATTCCGGCGCGGCACGCGGCCAGCGCCGTCCCTACAATCGACGCAGCAGCCGCGCGCCCCTCGGCGCCGCCGGCCCCAGAACAACCCGTCGAACCAACGCCGAATCCGCCCCGATCCCGCCGTGCCTGCGCTGTTCCTGACGAATGCCGACGCCGGCGACGCCGCGAACCGGGCCCTGCCCGATGCTTCCCCGCCGCCCGCCGCCGCGCCGGCCGCGGTCGCGCTCGACGCGTCGCCCTACCTGCCGCGCCTGTCCGCCGCCGCCGCGCGCGGGCTGTCGCATGCGTACTGCGCGACCGGCGCCGTCCCGGTCACGCTCGGCGAACAGGCGTACGAGGTGCGCTGGCGCGTCGACGCCGAGCCGGCTGCCGATGCGCACGCCTACCGCTTCGTCGTCGGCCCGGCCGCCGGCACGCTTTGGATCGACCCGCTCGCGGAAACCGAATGGCTCGGCGACGCGGCCGATCCGGCGGTCCCGGCCGTGATCCGCACGGCGCTGCTCGCCGATCTGTGCGCGCCGCTCACGGCCGTGCTGCAGGCGGCGACGCGGCAGCGCGTCGAACTGCTGCCGCCGCCCGACGGCGTGCCGGCCTGGCATGCGTCGCCGGCCGCGCTGCGGTTCGAGTTGCGGCGCGCCGACGCCGCGTGGCGCTGCCACGGCGCGCTGCTGTTCGACGCGCCGGATGCGCTGGCCGTGTTCTTCGCGGCCGCGCCGGCCGCGCTCGCCGACACACGCACGGCCTACGCGAACCTGCCGGTGCCGCTCGTGTTCGAGATCGGCCGCACCGAGCTGACGACGGCCGAGCTGGCCGATGTGGTCGGCGGCGACATCATCGCGATCGAGCGCTGGCAGGCGCACGAGCAGAACCTGCTGTGCGTCGCGCGGCTGCCGGCCGCGCCGGCATGGGAGATCACCGGGCGGCCGTCGGGCAACCGGCTGACCGTCGAACGAATCAGGGAGATGCCTTTGGAACCGACCCGCACCGACTCCGCGCCGCCGACGACGCACGACGCGCCGCCCGCCGACGCACCACGCTCGCTCGACGGCCTCGCGGTCGACCTGCGCTTCGAGCTGCCGCCCACGTCGATGCCGCTCGGCGAACTGAGCGCGCTGCAGCCGGGCGCCGTGATCGAACTGCAGCAAGGGATCAACCAGAGCGTGATCCATCTCGTCGCGAACGGGATGCTGATCGGCACCGGCCACCTGATCGCGGTCGGCCAGAAGCTCGGCGTGCGCGTCGTCACGCTGACGCAACCCGCGCCGCGCGAGCGCTGAACGATGGGCAACCTGCCGAATCCGGTCGCGCTGATCGCGGTGATCGCCGCGCTCGGCATCGCGCCGTTCGCCGCGCTGATGGTGACGAGCTACACGAAACTCGTCGTCGTGCTCGGCCTGCTGCGCTCCGCGCTCGGCATCCAGCAGGTGCCGCCGAACCTGGTGCTGAACGGCATCGCGCTGATCCTGTCGCTGTTCATCATGGCGCCCGTCGGGATGTCGATCCGCGATGCGCTGCAGGCGCGCCACTTCGATGCGTCGGGGCAGTTGTCGACCTCGGACATCGGCGCGCTCGCCGACGCGGCGCTGCCGCCGATCAAGGATTTCCTCGTGTCGCATACGCGCCAGCGCGACCGCGAATTCTTCGTGCGCACCGCGACGTCGGTCTGGCCGAAGAACCGCGCGGACGGCATCAAGGACGACGACCTGCTCGTGCTGGTGCCGAGCTTCACGCTCGCCGAGCTGACGAAGGCGTTCCAGATCGGCTTCGTGATCTACATCGTGTTCATCGTCGTCGACCTGCTGGTCGCGAACATCCTGCTGGCGCTCGGGATGCAGATGATCTCGCCGACGACGATCTCGGTGCCGTTCAAGCTGCTGCTGTTCGTCGCGCTCGACGGCTGGTCGCTGCTCGTGCACGGGCTCGTGCTGTCGTATCGGGTCGCCGGAGCCGGATGATGCGCGCACGCGCCCTGCGAACCGCCGCCGCGTGCGTTGCCGCGCTCGTCGCACTCGTGCTCGCATGCGGACAGCACGGCGTCGCGCATGCGGCCGGCAGCGCCGCCGGTTTCGCGCAACTGGCGCGCGCCTGCGCGCCGAACGTCGATCCCGATACGCTCGCCGCGCTCGTGCGCACCGAGTCGGGCTTCAATCCCTATGCGATCGGCGTGGTGGGCGGCCACCTGACGCGCCAGCCCGCCTCGCTCGACGAGGCGCGCGCGACCGCGCGCGAACTGTCGTCGCGCGGCTTCAGCTACAGCGTCGGCCTCGCGCAGGTCAACGAACGCAATTTCGCGAAATACGGGCTCGACGAAGCGACGATGTTCGAGCCGTGCCGCAACCTGCAGGCCGGCGGCGCGATCCTGACCGAATGCTTCGCGCGCTCGTCGGGCACCGGCCGCGCCACGCAGGCCGCGTTGCGCGCGGCGCTGTCGTGCTACTACAGCGGCAACTTCACGACCGGCTTCTCGAGCGGCTACGTGAGCCGCGTCGTCGCGAGCGCGCAGCGCAATGCGCACGAAGGCGGCGTCGAACCGATTCCCGTCGTGAGCGACACGCCGCCGCCGGAGCGCCAGCGGCGCATGGCCGCGGCCGCCACGACGCCGCCCGAACGCGCGCGCCGCCTGCCGTCGCCCGCCGCGTCCGCCGACGCACCGTCGTGCCATGCGCGCCCGGTGGTGATGATGTGCCGCGGGCTGCCGGCGAACCAGGCGAAGCGGCTGTGCGTGCGGTGTCTCGATCAGTGATCGCATGATCGCGCGGGGCGCCGTGCGGGCGCGCCCACGTCGCTTTCGGGGGCCCGAACGACGACGCGCGGCGTGCGGCGGCCATGCCGCGCGCGTCTCGTAGCCCGCGCGACGCCGGGGCGCCGGCCGCTTCCCGCCGCTACGAAACAGCGGCGTTCCCGCCGCCGGGTGCGTCCGTACACTCGAACGATCACGTCGCGGCGTGCAGGACGCCGCACGTGCCGCGCATCGCGCGGCTCAACGGAGACGAGCATGCTGTTGATCGACGGACTGGGACTGGGTGTCAACTGGCAGCGCTTCCTGTCGGAAACGCTGAATCCGGTCGTTGCACCGCCGCCCCCGCCTCCTCCGCCGCCGAAGAAGGACGACCCGGCCGCCGGGCCCGCGAACCCGAGCGCCGCCCCGCCGATTCCCGTCACCGCATCGCTTGCCACCGATCCGTCGAAGCCGACCAACGCCGAGATCCAGTCCGCGACGTCGCTGATCCAGAGCATGGCCGCGCAATATACGGCGCCGCCGCCCGACATCACCGTCGAGAACGACAAGACGCGCGCGGTACAGAAAGCGATCCAGGACGCGCAGACGAAGTACGACAACGCGTCGCAGACGCTGCAAGGCGCGCAGAACGTGCTGCATCTGGTCAACCGCGATCCCGAGTCGACGGCCGACGACCGCAAGACCGCGCAGGCCGACTACGCGAAGGCGCGCACGACGGCCGACACCGCGCAGCGCGAGCTGAACGTGACGACCGACGCCGGCTACATGATCCTGTACGGCGAACAGGCGAATGCCGACATGCCGGCCGGGATGAAGATCGACGATTCCGGCAAGGTGACCGACCCCGGTGACGCGCAGCACGCGGCCGACCAGCAGTTCAAGACGCTGCTGGACGCCTTCCCCGATCATGCGAACGATCCCGACTGGGTGCCGCAGCCGGGCGACTGCAAGAACCCGCTGCAGATCCGGCTCTACGACGACTGGCAGACCGCGAGCGCGAAGGCGGCCGTGGGCGCGTCGAAATATTTCGCGGATGTCGCGAATTCCAACCTCGCGTATACGCAGTTCCAGTCGTACCTCGCCGATCCGGACTACAAGGCCGCGCTCGATGCGGGCGTCGGGCGCCTGAACGACGCGCTGCAGCCGCTGGAGCTGCAGGTCACGATGCCCGATGCGCCCGCTTCGCAGGATGCCGCGCAGCAGGCCGTCACGTCCGCCGCGAAGGATGCGAACTATGCGAACGCCGCGTACGGCGCGGCCAACGACAGCCTGGCGCTTACGAACGCACAGCAGCGCTACGATTCGGCCAGCGGCAAGGAAGGACCGACGGTGATCGTCCCGAACGCCGTGTCGGACGCGAAGACCGCGCTCGCCCGCGCGCAGACGGCCGCGAACACGAGCGGCGGCTATCTGCAGATGCTGTCCGCGCAGCGGCAGGTCGACACGTTGCAGGGCGACTATACGAAGAAGCTGGACGCATCCAACGCGTGGCACAAGGACAATCCGCACGCGATGATCAAGGACCCGCAGGTCGATCTGGACCTCGGCGATGCGTATGCGAAGCTCGATCAGGCGAAGCAGCAGGCGAGCATCGCGCACGACGGCTTCGTCGTCGCGTACGGCGCGACGCTCGCGCAGCAGTACGACGATCAGGCCGCGCAGATCAAGGCGCGGGTGAACGCGCAATCAGTATTCACGAAACCCACGCTTCAACCGCCGCTGCTGACGCCGTCGCTGTCGACCGCGAACGGCCTGCCGGGCCTGCCCGCATCGTCGTTGTCGACCTCGTCGGCCGCCCCCACCGGCACGCCGACGCTGCCGAGCGCTTCGCCGCAGGCCTTGCCGACGTTGCCCGGGTCCAACGGCGCATCGTCGCTGCCCACGTCGCCGCTGCTCGACAGCCCGTTCCTGCTGCCGCAATCGTCGGGCCCGACCGCCGCGCAGGCCGGCCCGACGATGCTCGACGTGAAGCGCATGCAGACCGTCGCGGGCGCGATCCGCGCGGCCGACAGCCGGATGTCGGATTCGGTCAACGAGCGCGCGACCCAGCTCGCGCTGTCGCAGGCGCGCGTCAAGCAGACGCAGGCGAAGAGCACGCTCGAGTCGGTGCAGAAGAAGTACGACGACTGGGCAGCCGCGAATCCGCCGCCCATGCGCTTTCGCACCGTCGCGGGCGACGACATGATCCCGGCGCCGTCGGCGCCGCGCCCGAACCTGTATCAGGGCGAGCTCGACAAGGCGAAGGCGGCCGTCACGCAGGCCGACAACGCGGTGCAGCGCCTGCAGCTGCTGAGCGAGACGTCGCACCAGCAGGTGCTGATGGACGGGTTCGACGCCGGCCTCGACGAACGGCTGCGCTATGCGGCACCCGGTTCGGACGCCGAGAACGACTACAAGAAGGCGCTGCACGATTTCTACGAAGCGCATCGCGGCGAGTTGTCGAACTCGCTGCTCGACGCGGCCAGCGCGAGCACGAACAACGGCGGCACGATCGCGTTCGGCAAGCTGACCGACAACGAACAGCGCAACCTGATCGGCGTCGCGCTCGGCATGCAGCCCGACGTCCAGAACGACGCGGCGTCGAGCGATGGTTCGGACCCCGTATCGCCGACGAAGGACGACGTCGCGCGCTACACCGACAAGGACAAGCTGAAGACGATCAACAGCGTGCGCGACAAGCTGCTGTCGATCGGCGGCGGCGCGACGACGCAGGTCAGCGTGTTGCCGATGGTCTACGCCGCGAAGGATGCCGGCATGACCACCAGCGCGCTGTTCAAGGTCAGCGGCAAGGACGGCACGCAGTACGTCGACGAGACGGCGAGCAACTACGACGACATCAACGATTACATCGACAACAACGAGCTGTCGACGGACGGCACCGTCGACATCGCGACCGGCCACAACGCGGACGGCACGCTGCAACTGGTGTCGAAGGCCGCGCATCACGAAAGCGGCTTCGACAGTTTTCTGAACACGCTGACGAGCACGGGCCTGAACATCGGCATGATGGTCGGCGGGATGGCGCTC
The DNA here is from genome assembly GCF_902832985.1 of Burkholderia sp. BCC0097. NCBI lineage: Bacteria > Pseudomonadati > Pseudomonadota > Betaproteobacteria > Burkholderiales > Burkholderiaceae > Burkholderia > Burkholderia sp. BCC0097. The sequence goes on along the minus strand of NZ_CADFDM010000001.1, from coordinate 644,867 downwards.
GAAGGCCTCGGCACGCTGCTCGACGGCACCGGCATCGGCGCGATCGTCGGCGTGCCGCTGAACATCCTCGGCGCGGGGATGATGTACACGGCGATCGGCGCGACGATGACGAGCGCCGGCCTCGATCTGGCCAACCGCGCCGACCACGGGCGCAGTCTCAATCCGTTTACCGACGCGGGCGCCCGGGCCGACTTCATCAACCTCGTGCCGATGGGCGCGGCGGGCGCCGCGAAGCTCGCCGGCAGCAAGCTGTTCACGCGCGCGGTCACGGCGCTCACGCGCACGCCGAAGGTCGCGTCGGTGCTCGCCACCGGCGCGCGGACCACCGCGGTCGTGACGGGCGTGGGCGGCGCGGTCGAGGCGTTCGGCGAAGCGGGCTACGACTATTTCGTCACCGGCGACAAGAAGGCGGCCGGCGAGCAGCTCAAGTCCGGGATCACCAACGTCGCATTGATGGCCGCCGGCGGCCTCAAGGAACGTGCGGTGACGTCGGTGCGCACGCGCACCGGCCAGCCGGTGCCGATCCGCGGGGCCGACGGCAAGACCGTCACCGTCGACAGCCAGACGATCGGCCGGATCCTCAATAGCGGCGACGCGTCGTCGCTCGCGGCCGGCCGCACACGCGTGACGCTCGACGGCGAAGCCGTCAAGGTGTCGCCGGACGGCACGCTTCGCGTGGGCGACAAGGTGCTGACCTACGAGAACACGCCGATTCGCGTGCTCGACCGCGCATCCGCGAAGCGCCTGCCGCCGGGCAAATCGGTGGTGCTCGGCGAAGACGGCACGCTGTCCGTCGTCTCGGTGTCGCCGAAGGCCTGGACCAATGGCACGCGTGTGGACGACGTGACAGGCACCGGCGAGCGCATGTCGTTCGGCCCCGACGGCGAGATGAGCGTGACGCCGAAGATCGTCGCGAAGACGCCGCTCGACGTGCTGCAACACGTGCTCGACCAAGCCAGCGACGCCTATCGGCAGACGGTCGCCGGCGCACAGGCGCCGCGCCGCCTCGCGCAGACGGCGGCCGAAGGCGAAGCCGCGAGCGTGTCCGCCGACGCGCGCAGCACGCGCCGCACCAGCGAGGAACACGCCCGCGTGCAGCAGCAGCGCGACGAAACCGATGCCGAAAGCAGCACGACCGCGAGCGCCAACCGGCGCAGCGCCGACACGCAATCGATGCGCTGGCGGCCCGTCGCGACCGACGAGCCGGCCGGCCCGGGCACGCGGGCGAGGCCGGACGGCGCGCCGCCGCGCGTCAACGCGAAGGTCGTCGATCTGACGGACGCCGCGCCCGTCACGCGCGCGGCGACGTCCGATCCGGCCGGCATCGCCGTGCCGCGCGGGCCGAGCGCCGAGCCGATGGACGTGGGCGATCGCACGGTCTACGTGGTGCGCAGCGGCGCGACACCCGACGCGCCGGGTGCGCGGCCATCGTCGCCGCGCCCGCAGGATCTCGAGGAACCGGTGATCGTCGTCGCCGGCGAACACGACGCGGCGCTCGCACCCGAGCTCGCGAACCGCTGGCAGAAAGCCGTCTACGCGGCCGCGCCCGACGCATTCGGTGCGGACGGCCAGTTGCGCGCGGGCGCGCGCGTGCTGCGCTTCGATCCCGCGCCGGAGACGGTCGCGGCGGCCCGTGAAACCGGCCTGCCGGACGGCATCGCGCCCGACGAAGCGCCGCAGGCCGCGCCACGCCCGGCCGCCGACGACACGGTGATCGTGCTGGCCGGCAAGCGCGGCCCGAACGACCCGGCGATGCCGCGGCCGGCCGCGCCGCCCGAGCCGGTCAATGCGCTCGATGGCGTGTTCAGCGCGCCGAACCGCGTGCTCGTGCTCGTCAAGCCGGAACGCGCCGGCGCGCCCGAGCGGATGGCGGAACGCGACACGGCCGCGGCCGACCGCGGCACACGCGCGACCGACGACGCGCACGGCCGGGCCGCCCGCGCACCGGCGGGCGGCGAGCGCCGCACCGCGGCGAACGACGACATCGGCCTCGCCGCCGCGCACCCGGAAACGACCGAAACCGCCCCACCCGACCCCGGCGCCGCGAAGCCGGGCTGGGTCACGCGAATGCAGATGCGCTTCGGCGGCGCGGCGCTGCCCGAAGCCGCGCAGGCACTCGCGATGCAGTCGGGCACGCTCGCCACCCAACTGCGCATGCTGCAGGACGCCGGCTGGCGCGTGACGCTCGGCAAGCGCGGCGGCGGCAGCCGCATCGATCCGCGCAAGCGCCGCGTGACGATCGACGGCGCGCTCCAGCACCCGGGCAGCATCACGTACACGCTCGCGCATGAAGCGCGCCATGCGGTCGAGGCGATGGCCGGCGTGCTGAACCTCGACTACGGCAACCGCAGCCGCTTCACGCGCAAGGCGCTCGAAGCCGAGGCGCGCGCGCAGATCAACGCGTTCGAGGCACGCTACGAAATCGAGCTCGCGGGCGGCGGCGACATTGCCGCGCACGTGCGCCTGCCGGATGCGATCGAGCGCGAAGGCGCCGCATGGCGCGCGCCGTCGCACGACTATGCGGGCACGGTCGGACGCCTCGTCGACGCATTCGCCGATGCGCCCGTGTCGGGCCGCGACGGCGAGACCTACCGCGACTTCTACGACGACGTGTGGTCGCGCCAGAAGCGCCGCGGCGGCATCCCGCGCCGGATGCCCGCGCCGCAGGCGCACGAGACCGGCGACGCGCCGCACGGCGTGCGCAGCTTCGACGAACGCGTGGCATGGAGCCGCGCGCATGCGGAATATGCGTCGCCGTTCGGCGACGGGCCGGTGCCCGCGGCGGCCGACCTGCAGGCCGCGCGCAGCCGCCACTTCACGATGCTGGAGAACGAAGGCGTGATGATGCTGCACGCCGACACGCTGCCGGACGGCACGCTGCTCGCGGGCGGGCGGCCGGCCGGCGTGCATGAATACGCGCTCGACCAGGCGCCGTCGTTCCTGGTCAAGGACGGCTATTCGATCGTGCTGTCCGCCAAGCACGGCGGCGAGGCGGCTGCCGCCGGGCTCGCGAATCTGTGGCAGCGGCCGGTGTATGCGCCGCCCCCGCACGCGGTCGGCGAACGCGCGGCGCTGCTCGACACCGGCGTGTTCCGCCGCTACGACCCGGCGCCCGCGGCGCCGCACGATCTCGGGCACCTGGCGGCCGACGCCGAAGGCGTGCACCTCGAAGGCAATCCGGCCGCGCGGATCGATGTCGAGCGTCACGTCGGCGAGCTGCTCGGCGCCGGCGCCGAGAAAACCGTGTTCGCGCTCGGCCACGATGCCGCGCTCGCGGTTTACGACAACGGCCCGCATACGTCGGAAGCCCGCCAGATCGAGGCGGCGATCGACGAGAGCATCGCACTCGACGATCTCGCGTCGTACGGCCTGAAGACCGTGACGATGGACGGTCCGTTCTCCGCGCTGAATCGCGTCGCCGTGCTGTACCGGCCGCTCGGCGTGTTCCACAGCTTCGGCTTCGAGACGGGCGCGCTGCCGCGCGTGGTGTCGCGCGCGGCGCTCGAGCACATTCGGCAGATTCGCGAAGTCGTCGAACGCACGGGCATCGGCTTCGACCTGCAAGGCCTCTTCACGCGCGACGGCGACTTCCTGCTGAGCGACCCCGGTGCGATCGGCATGGGCGCGGGCGAGCATTTCACCACGCTGCAGCGGCTCGCGGTGATCGAGCGCGCGCTGACGCAAGGCCTCGAGCGCGGCAACATCGAACTCGCGCATCCGCGACTCGCCGAAACGCCGCCGCCCGATGCGTTCGTGCAAAAGCCGTCGATCATCACGCGCGTGCGGATGCGCTTTGGCGGCGCGCCGCTGCCGAAGGAAGCGTACCGGCTGATCGACGCATCGAGCCTGCTGTCGCAGCAGCTTCGGCTCGGCGCCGACGCAGGCTGGAAAGTCGTGCGCGGCAAGCCCGGTGCCGGCAGCAAGATCGACACGCGACGGCGACGCGTCACGATCGACGGCGGACTGCAGTCGACCGGATCGATGGTCTACGTGCTCGCGCACGAAGCCCGCCATGCGCTCGAGGCCGCGACCGGCACGCTCGGGCTCGACTACGGCTCGACGCAGCGCTACGTGCGCAGCGCGCTGCTCGCCGAGGCACGCGCGCAGGTCAACGCATTCGAGGTGCGCGACGAGATTCGCGCGAACCTCGGCATCGACATCGGCCGCCACGTCGCGCTGCCCGAGGCGATCGCCAACGAATACGGCCGCGCGCGGGCCGGCGACGCCGCCTCGCTCGCGCGCCTCGCCGACGCGTTCGAGCACAGCCCGACGTCGCTCGACGGCGGCGCGACCTACGGCGAGCTGTATCGGCGCCACGCGCAGGCCGCGCAGCGCACCGGCGTCACGATGCCGGCGCCGCGCGAGACGGCCGCGACACTTGCCGAAGAAACGGCATGGTCGCGCGCGCGGCCGGTGAAGGCCTCGCCGTTCGACGGCAAGCCGGTGGCCGGCGTCGACGCGCTGACGCTGGACCGCTCGGGCCCGCTGTCCTACGACCGCGACGGCCGCATCGTGATCGTGCATGGGGTCACCGACGCGCAAGGCCGCCTCGTCGATCCGGACGGCCAGCCGTACACGCCGGTCGAGGTCACGCTCGCGCACCGCTCGGTGCTCGGCCTGCCCGGCTCGTCGGTGATTCTGTCGGCACGCAACGGCCGCGACGCCGCCGCCTGGCTCGCGAACGTGTGGCAGCGCCCCGTCTACGCGCCGCCGACGATCGCGGTCGGGCTCGGCGCCGAGGCGCGGCTCAGCCATACCAACGCGTGGCTGCGCTACGATCCGGCGCCGCACCAGCGCCCGGACCTGGGCGCGCTCGACGTGGACGGCAACGGCGTCCACGTGAGCGGCGATCCGGCCGCGCGCGTGCCGGTCGAGCGCTTCACCGGCGCGGCGACCGGCGCCGGCATCGAGAAGACCGTGTTCGAACTGGGCCGCCGCAATGCGATCGGCCTCTACGAGGGCACGGACAATCGCGCGATTCTCGGTCACATCGAATCGATCCGCCTCGAACAGGAAGGCCTCGCGGCGCTGCGCGCGCACGGGCTGCGCACGCTCACGGTCGGCGGCCCGTTCGCGGCATTCGATCGCGTGGCCGTGATGTACGCGCCGTTCGCGTCGCTGAGCAGCCACGACGTGATGGCCGGCATGCTGCCGTCGCGCGTCACCCGCGATGCGTTCGCGCAGCTCGACCGCGCGCGCGACATCACCGCGCGGCACCGTCTGTACTACGACTTCGAAGGCGTGTTCGACGCGCACGGCGACTTCTACCTGAGCGATCCGTCGACGGTCATGACCGATGCGCCGAAGCTGAACGTGGAAGGCATCGTCCGTGAGATCGGCACGCTGCGCGTGATGCTCGAGGAAGGCATCGCGCGCGGCGCGATCGAGCTCGCGCATCCCGGCATCACCGAACACCTGCCGCCCGACGCGTTCGTGCAGAAGCCGTCCGTCATCACGCGCATCCGGATGCGGTTCGGCGGCGCGCCGCTGCCCAAGGCCGCCCATGCGCTGGTCGACCGCTCGAGCCTGTTGCGCCAACAGGTCGCGCTGGCCGGCGAGGCCGGCTGGAAAATCGTGGTGGGCCGGCCCGGGCGCGGCAGCCGGATCGATACCGCGAAGCAGCGGATCGTGCTCGACGGGCAGTTCCATGGCGCCGACACGCTCGTCTACACGCTCGCGCACGAAGCACAGCACGCGGTCGAGACGATCACGCGCCGCCTCGCGCTCGACCGTTCGTCGCCGCAGGCGCTGACCGAGAGCGCGCTGATGGCCGAAGCGCGCGCGCAGGCGAACGCGTTCGCGGTGCGCCGCGAAATCCTCGACGATGCCGGCCTCGACATCGCGAGGGATGCCCGCCTGCCCGATGCGATCGCACGCGAAGCCGATCACGTGATGCCCGGCGACGAAGCCGGGCTGCGCCGGCTCGCGGCCGCATTCGGCGACGTCGCGCCGTCCGTGCCGGGCCACGCGACCTATCGCGCGTACTACGCGAGCCAGGCCGATGCGGTGCACGCGTTCGGCGTGCCGCGCGAGATGCCGGCGCCCGCGCCGCAGCCGGCGTCGAACGCGCCGATGCCCGCGGCGACGGCGGAGGCCGCGCGCCGCCAGCATGCGCTCGATCACCTCGCCTCGCACGGCAAACGCGACCTGATACGCATCGACGGTTCGCAACTCGCGTCGCTCGAGCAAATGAAGGAGGCGTTCGGCACGAATGCGCACGTGCTGATCGCCGAGCATGAAGCGCGGCCGGACGCGTCGATCGACGCGCGCCATGCGCAGCCGACGTTCGTCGCGAGCATGCGCACCGACGAGCACGGTACGTTCGTCGACAAGGCGTCCGCCGATCCGGCCGTGCCGATCCGCGATGCGGTCTATCGCGCGCTGAAGGACAACGGCAGCGCGGAACGGGCGAACGTCGATTTCTACGTGTCGCCCGTGCCGCTCGCGCAATTGCGCGAATACGGCGGCGCCGCACGGATCACCGCGCGCAGCGATGGCCGCACCTGGGAAGCCGAACAGGCGGCCGCGACGCCCGACGCGGACGTCGTCACGAAGCTGAAGTCGCTCGCCGACGCGCCGCGCTTTCGCCGGCCGAAACAAGCGGCGAAAGCGGCCGGCGACGGCGCGACGCTTTACGCGATCGACAAGGAAACCGGCAAGGTGCTCGGCTACGCGACGCGCAACGCCGCGCACGACTGGACCTATCACGAGTCGACCTCGCTCGGCGACGCGACGATCGCGCCGCGCGATCTCGGCGCCGCGTTCCGCCGGCGCGCGCGCAACCTGTCCGGCGGCCGGCGCGGCGTGCGATTCGTCGTGACGGACGTCACGCACGACACGGTCGAGCGCTACGGCGGCTTCGCGCCGGCGGAAATGCGCAAGGCGCTCGGCGACGAGAAGCCGCCGATGCAGAAACTCGGCACGCGCGTGCAGCGCGGCCTCGCGAAAGCCGACCCCGGCGTGCGCCGCAAGATCGCCGAGATCGAGGGCGCCGACAGTCCGTTCCTGCCGCCGAAACTCGTCCCGGACAGCGAGCAGCTCGCGATCGACTTCAGCGGCGCGAACACGCTGCACCTGATGCGCGCGCTGGAGCTGAAGGCGCTGCGCGGCGATCACTACGTGTACGTGTACGAGACCGATCATCCGGTTGCCGAATCGCTGCATACGCGCCGCGGCATCATCGCGATCCACGACGGCAACGCACTCTGGTACGACGACGCCGAGCAATTGCGCGACCACCCGGACGCGGGCCGCCCGCTCGACGAGATGCCGCTCGGGCGCGGCCCGTTCGGCGCGAACCAGCACTTCCTGCTGTCGACGCTCGCGCCCGATGCGTTCGATCCGCGCGCGACCGCCACGCAGAAAGCCGCGCTCGCGCAACGACTCACGCAGCTGCTCGACGAGAAGTCGTATTTCGATGCGCTGCCGCAGAAGTTCGACCTCGCGACGCGCTGGATCCGCACGCAGATCGCCGGCCAGATCGATCGCGTGAAAGCCGCTCAGGCCGATCTCGCCGCGGCCCAGCAAGCCGCGCAGCCGGCCGGCGGCGGCTCCACGGGCCCTGCCGGCCGGGTGCGCAATGCGCTGCGCGGCAAGCGCGGCCGGCGCAATCGCCGCGCCGCGAATGCGGCAAACGCGTCGAATGCGCCGGCCGCGCCGAAGCCGCAGAAGCCACCGAAGACGCCGGCGGCCAAGCCGCTGACGCTGCGGCCCTACCAGCCTAGCCTCGGTTCGAGCACGGTCGCGGAATGGGTGATGCGTTACGGCGCCGCCAAAGTGGCCGACTGGTTCCCGACGATCGACCGCGTGAAGGCGGTCGCCGCACGTCGCAACCAGCCCGATGCCGGCGGCCTCGCACTGACCGACGAACCGCAGACGATCCTGGCCGACGCACCGATGCTGAAGGCGCTCGGCATCCCCATCGGTCTCGCGCGCGAGGTGTCCAGCATGCCGTCGCGCGGGCCGGTCGCCGATCCCGGCGGCGATCACAACCGCTTCGTGAAGTGGATGCAGGCGTACGCCACGCGCCACAGCGCGGCGCGCATGATCGACAAGCGCGCGATCCAGGCGTTCGTGCGCGCGCCGGCCGAGATCCAGGACCGCGTCGCGCCGATGGCGCGTGCGTTCAACCTGCGCGACGATCCTGCGCTCGCGGTGCGCTACGTCGAGCAATATGGCGGCGCGATGCCGGTGGTGTCGATTCCGGTCGATCCGCACACGCTCGCGGCCGCGCGCGGCGGCAAGCACGATCCGGCGTTCATCCGGCGCGCCCGCAAGTTCGGGTCCCCGATCGGCGCGCGCTACAACGAGGCCGACGCGACGATCACGCGCGAGGCGCCGGACGGCACCACGCGCACGCTCGAGCTCGACGATATCGCGCATCTGCACAAATGGCTCACCGCGGCGGCGCGCCATGGCTTCCAGCTTCGTCTCGAAGCCGCGTCGGGCCGCCCGCTCGTCTCCGCGGACGACCGCCGTACGATCGCCGGCACCAACGACAGCTATGCCGAGTACACGCGGCTCATGACGTCGTTCGAGACTTGGTCGCACGATCACGCGGGCGAGCCCGCGCCGAACGTGATGCTGAGCTTCCACGGATGGGACGCCGTGCTCGAGCCGGTGCCGGGCGCCGGCCACGTCGAGCTGCTCGATGCGCTGCTCGACCGCAAGGCGATCGACTGGCTGCACGTCGGGCTGTCGTACGGCACGCACGGGGCCGACTTCATCGCGAACCAGGACCTGACGCGGGCGCTGGCGGAACGGATCGTCGACTATTACCAGACCGACCGTCACGGCAAGTTCGCGCGACTGCACGGCGCCGATGCGCTCACGCGCGTCTTCGAACCGGTGAGCCCCGAGGCGTTCGCGAACCAGCAGCAGGTGCTGTTCGCGGAGATCGCGCGCATCGGCAAGTCGAAAGGGCTGTCCGACGACGCGCTCGCGACGCTGCGCGGCGACCTGTACGAACGCAATACGACCGCGCTCGTCAACCAGGCGCGCAAGGCGACGATCGAGCATGCGATGACGCAGTGGGCGTCGGCCGATCATCCGCCCGCCACGCGCACCGAAAAACTCGCCCGCCGCTTCGGCGAGCGCTGGCTCGCGGAAGCCGGCGGCCGCGCACCGGCCCGCGGCACCGTCGTGTCGACCGCCGATCCCGCCGGGCCGCTGCCCGACAGTCGCGCGTACTGGCAGTCGGTGGTCGAGCGCGAAGCGCTGAAGAACGATCCGTCGAAGCCGATCAGCGTCGGCCGGCAGATCGCGGCGAACCCGAAACAGGCCAAGATGATCGAGGAACTGCAGGCGCTCGCGCAGATCAACGCGCTACGCGTGCATCGGCCGTCGTTCCGCAAGGCGGAGCTGTGGAAATCGATCGGCTTCAGCTCGCTCGTCACCGGTGCCGGCGCGCTCGTGATCGCCGATACGCTCGGCGCGACGCACGTGCTGCGGCAGGACATGCTCGGCAGCGCGACGTCGTCGTTCCTGCTGGGCGCGCGCCTGGGCCGCGTGTTCCAGGTCATGCACCAGGGTGCGGTGCGCAGCCTGCAGGCCGGCGATCCGAAGGCCGCGCAGGCGGTGCTCACGCGGCTCGAAGTGACGCTGTCGCGGCAACTGCGCTCGGGTGCGCACGATTACGGCCAGAACCGGCGCGCCCAGCTCGAGCAGATCTCGAACGAAGCGCGGACGCTGGCCGCGCAGTATGTCGAGCTGAACCGCGTCGGGCTGATGAGTTTCGACGACGCCACGACCCACATCAAGGCGCTCGCCGCGGACGTGCTCGCGCAGATGCAGGGCACCGTCGGCGGCACGTCGCTGCAGCAGCTCCATACCGGCAACCCGCGTCACCTGTTCGGGATCGCGGGCCGCGCGGGCGCCGCGATCACGTCGACCGCGACGCTCGCGGTCGGCATCAGCGGCGTCGTGCACGCGCACGGGGCGTTCGATCTCGCCTACGGCTCGGCCGCCATCGCGAGCGGTGCGTTCGGCGCCACGTATGCGGGGCTCGTCTACACGATCGGCGCGCACCGCGTGAATGCCGACAAGCGCAGCCGCATCGTGCGCTTCACCGATTCGGCGAGCGACTTCATGGCCGTCGCGTACGGCGGCCTCGGCACCGGTGTGCAGTGGAGCGGCGGCCATTACGACCTCGCGATCGCGACCGGCGTGTCCACCGCGCTGCTGCTCGGGGGCCGTCTGAACACGCATTTCCCGAACGCGACGCCGCTGATCAAGAAGATCCCGACGGCCGTCGTGCTGATTCCGGTCGGCGCGTTCGCGTACAAGCTGATCGAAAGTCTGTGGACGACGTTCTTCGGCTCGGGGTCCAGTTCGTCGAATCAGTCGAATCAGTCGAATTCGTCGCAGTCGAATCTCGCGCCCGGCGCTTCGCCGAGCGCTTCGGCCAGTCCTTCGGCAAGCGCTGCGGCAAGTACTGCACCCAGCACTTCGGCGACTGCATCGCCCGGTACGTCGCCGGCCGCGCCGGCTTCGCCGTCGGCCAGCGCCACGCCGTCGACCGCGCAACCGTCCGGGTCGCCGCAGCCCTACATCGTCGTCGCGGGCGATTCGCTGTGGGTCATCGCCGACCAGCATCGCCAGTCGCTGCTCGACGCCGCGCACGTGTCACGCGCCGATCAGCAGGCGATGACGCGCGGCGAGCAGGATACGCGTGCATTCAACGAGATCCTCCAGCTCAATCCGTCGGTTTCACGCGATCCGAACCGCCTGTCGGTCGGCACGCCACTGATCGTGGGCTGATATCGGCGCGCGGGCCGCGTGGCGCCGCGCGCACCGGTGGCGCGCGGCATGCCGCATCACGCCGCCCGCTGATGTTCCAGCCACGCCTGGAACATCAGCACCGTCCACAGCTGGTGCTGCCAGTTCATCCGGCCCGTCTGGTGCTGGCGCCACAGCCGCTCGACCGACGCCGCATCGAAGAAGCCCTCCTCGCGCAAGCGCGACGGCCGCAACAGCGCGTCGGCCCAGTCGCGCAGCGCGCCGCGAAGCCAGTGGTCGACGGGCGCGCAGAAGCCCTGCTTCGGCCGGTCGATCAGCGCGGACGGCACGTACCGGTCGAGCAACCGGCGCAGCAGCGCCTTCGACTGCCCTTCCGGCAAGCGCACCGACGCCGGCACGCGCCACGCGAATTCGACGACGTGATGATCGAGGAACGGCATGCGCGTCTCGAGACTCACGGCCATCGCCGCGCGATCGACCTTCGCGAGAATGTCGGTCGGCAGGTACGTGAGCGTGTCGATCGCCATCGCCTGCTCGGCGAAGCTCAGGTGCGCGGGCCACGCGGACACCGTGTCGAGCGGCGTCGGCGGCTCCTGCCCCGACAGCGCGAGGCGCTCCGGATGATGCACCGACGACATCAGCAGGCGGTACAGCCCGATGCGGCTCTCGGCCGTCATCACATGGCCGAGCTTGTGCAGGCGATCGCCGATGCGCGACGCGGATTCGCGCGCTTCCACGCCGCCGCCCCACGCGCCCTGCGCGACCGCCGCGAGCTGGTCCGCGTGATCGGGCCGCAACGCGTGCAGCGCGGCGGCGATCCGCGCACGTACGGCCGCCGGCACGCGATGCAGCTTGCGCCAGAGGCGCGGCGTCAGGAAGTAGCGCGTATAGCCGCCGAACAGCTCGTCGCCGCCGTCGCCGGACAGGCTCACCTTCACGTGCCGGCGCGTCAGTTCGGAGACGAGAAAGGTCGGGATCTGCGATGCATCGGCGAACGGCTCGTCGTAGATCGACGGCAGCTTAGGCACGACGCCGAGCGCATGGTCGGCCGTCACGTAAAGCTCGGTATGGCGCGTGCCGAGATGGCGCGCGACGGCCTTCGCGTAACCGGCTTCGTCGTAGCCGGCTTCGTGAAAGCCGATCGTAAACGTGTCGACCGGTGTCGCCGATTGCGCCTGCATCAGCGCGACGATCGCCGACGAATCGATGCCGCCCGACAGGAACGCGCCGAGCGGCACGTCGGCCTCCATCTGGCGCGCGACGGCCTGGCGCAGGACCGTGTCGAGCTGGCCGACGGCTTCGTCGGCGCTGCCCTCGAACGGCTGCGCGCGGCCCGCCTCGATCGCCTGTTCGAGCGTCCAGTACGCGCGCAGGCGCGGCGTGTCCCGTGCATGTTCGAACTGGATGTACGTGCCCGGTGGCAGCTTGCGGATGCCGCGATAGATCGTATAAGGCGCGGGCACGCTCGACTGGCGCAGGTACAGGCACAGCGCGTCGCGGTCGACCGTGCCATCGAAGCCCGGGTAGCCGCGCAGCGCCTTCAGCTCGGACGCGAACACGAGCGCGTCGCCGATCCGCCCGTAGTAGAGCGGCTTCTCGCCGATCCGGTCGCGCGCGAGCGTCAGCACCCGCGACGCGCGATTCCACAGCGCGAACGCGAACATGCCGGTCGCGCGGCGCAACGTGGCCTCGACACCCCATGCGACGATCGCCGCGATCAGCACCTCGCTGTCGGAGTGGCCGCGCCACGCCGGTGCACGCCCCGCGCGCTCCAGCTCCGCGCGCAGTTCGCGATGGTTGTAGATTTCGCCGTTGAAGACGAGGACGTAACGGCCGCACGCGGAAGCCATCGGCTGCCGGCCGTGCACCGACAGGTCGACGATCGCGAGCCGCCGGTGACCGAGCGCGATGCCGGCTTCCGGGTCGACCCAGATGCCCTGCCCGTCCGGCCCGCGATGCGCGAGGCTCGCCGTCATTCGCGCGAGCGTGCCGCGCGCTGTCTCCTCATCGAAGGCGACGCTATTCAGAAAGCCGTCGATTCCGCACATTGATTTGTCTGCCCCTGTTGACCTGGTCCGTCACGGGTGGCGCAACCTCGCGGCCCGCCGTCGGACGTGACGGTCGAGCCATATTACGAAGAAATAAATCAGCAATAATTCACCAGTGAATGTCGGCGAAATCCGGAAAAAAATGGACGTCAAACGCCGTATGCCGATGGTCGAGCGATAGGGTCATATCGAATCCGACCGGATCGCCGGCAAGCATTGCCGCCAAAAAAGGGGCTTGATGCGATGCGACGCCAACCCGCCACGCCGCCGTCAAGCCGTGCCGGTCGCCCATTTCAGCAACTGCGCGACCGCGCGGAAATGCTGCGGCTGGATCGTGCCGTTCTCGGGCGTCGTCTCGTACAGCGCCTGCGCGAGCCCGACGTTGGCGAGCGTCGGGCGCAGCGCGTCGCGGGCCAGCCGCACGATCCGCTCGGCCGCGTCGCCCTCGCCGCGCGCGAGCACCCACGGCAGCGAGCCCATCCCGCCGTAGTAAAGCGCGACCGCCACGCGCGGCGAATAGACGACCACCGACGCATAGCTAATCCGGTCCGGCAGCGACGCAAACTGCGCTTCGCGCGCGAGCTGGCGGCGCTTCGCCTGAATGTGCGGATCGCCTTCGTCCTCCTTGTGCTCGCGCCGCACTTCGTCGATCGACATCTTCATCTTCTGGTTGAATTCGTGCCGCTGGTGCACGATGTCGATCAGCGCCATCACGATGTAGATCAGCGCGGCCCAGCCGAACAGCAGCATCAGCAGCTTCACGATCAGCGCGAGGATCGAGGCCGGCCGCGTGAAACCCGACTGCACGGACGGATCGAGCGACTCGACGATCAGCCAGCCGAGCGTCGCGACGAGCAGCGCCGTCTTCAGCAGCATCTTCGCGAGATTGACGAGGTTGCGCAGCGACCACAGGTTCTTCATCCCCTCGGCCGGGTTGAGCCGCGACAACTGCGGCACGAGGCGGCTCCACGCCATCACGCCGCCCACCTGCACGAAGCCCGCGAGCAGCCCCGCCAGCAGCCCGGCCGCGACGATCTGCGCGGACAGCGTCGCCCAGTCGCGCGCGGCGCCGTCGATCAGCGCCGCGAGCCGCGCGGACGGATCGGCCGCGCCGACCGCGTCGAACACGAGCCGGAACAGCGCCTGCACGCGCGCGAACAGCGAGCCGATGCCCACTGCGAGCGCCACGCACACGCCGACGAAGAACGCCGACGACACCGTTTCCGCGCTCTTCGGTACGTCGCCTTTCTCGCGCGCCTCGCGCAGGCGCTTCGCGGTCGGCTTCTGGTCCTTTTCAGCCATCCCGGCTCCAGCGCGCTCAGCCGCCGCCGTGCGCGGCGAACAGCGCGCGCAGCAGCGCCATCAGCCCGCTGTCGGGGCTCAGCAGCGCATGCAGCGACGCGTACACCACCGGCAGGAACAGGATCATCATCAGCACCGCGAGCGCGCTCTTCAGCGGCTGCGAGAACACGAAGATGTTGAGCTGCGGCACCGCGCGGCCGACCAGGCCGATGCCGAGCTCGACGAGCACCAGCACGATCATGACCGGCGCGGCGAGCTTCACCATCCATTCGAAGATCGTGTCGGTCTGCCGCACGATGAAGGTTTGCAGCATCGACGAGAAGTCGGGGCCGAGCGAGCCGATCGGCCACCATGCGTACGACTGCGCGAACAGTTGCACGAGCACCTGCAACCCGCCCGCCGTGACGAACAGCGCGATCGCGACGAAATTCAGGAATCCCGAGGTCGGGCCGCCTTCGTGGCCACCCATCGGATCGAAGAACGCGGCGCTGCCGCTGCCGGTCTGGAAGTCGATCAGGTAGCCGACGCCCTGGATCGCGAACAGCACCGCGCTGAACGCGCCCGCGAGCAGCATGCCGACCATCGCCTCCTTCGCGACCAGCAGGCACCACATCAGGAACGGCAGCGCGGCGACCTGCGCGGCATCGATCGTCGGCGCGACGAACGCGGCGATCACGACCGCGATCCCGTTGCGCACGAGCCCCGTGATGATCTGCTCGTTGAACACCGGTACGACGAACATGATCGGCAGCAGACGCGGCATCACGTAGAGCAGCGGCCGCAGCATGCCGGCGACGTCGTTGAAGCCCGCGGCCTGGTCTAGCATCGGCGCTCCGCGGCGGCGGGCGGGGCGGGCGCGGCGGGATCATCGGGCGCGGCGGATGCGTCGGTTTCACCGACGGTTTCAGCGGCGATGTCGGCGTCCGTTTCCGCTTCGGTCATCGCCGCGTCGAACGCAGCGGCGGCCTCGGGCGGCGCGAACGCATGTCCGGCCGCATCGCCCGCACCGGCTACCCAGGTGCCGCCCGTCGCGAAGCGCCGCACCGCGTAGCCGTCCGCGACGTCGTCGGCGTCGCGCTCGACCCGCGCGGCGCGCGCGTGCAGCGCCTTCTCGCCGGCTTTCTCCAGCTTGTCCTCGGCGGCCTTCGCCTTGCGCGCCGCGCGCTGCAGGTCGGCGAGCGTCGCCTCGTGGCCGCGATACACGTGCGCGGCCTCGCTCACCGACGCGTTCGCGGTGCCGATATGCCGGTCGAACGTACGCGTATCGGCCGCCGCGTCCTGCAACGCGCGAGCCTCGCGCACGTCGTCGGCGAGCCGCGTCTGGATCGCGGCCTTCGCGGCGACCTGCCGCGCGAGCTGCGCCTGCGCGGCCGCGAGCGGCCGCCGGCTCTGCGCGGCGATGCCCTGCTGGCGCGCGGCCGCGACGCGCGCGATCTGGCTGCGCATCTCGCGCACGCGCTTCAGGCGGGCGAGCGTCGCGAGCACGAGGCGATCGTCGGCTTCAGACATGATCGTTCGCCAGCTTCGTCAGTTTCGCGAGCAGCGCGTCGAAGCGCACGTCCTCGTCCGACGCCTGCGCGCAGAACGCGGCGATCGCGTCGCGCGCGCGCAGCGCGAGATCGCCGAGCCGGTCGCTGCCCTCGCGATACTCGCCGATCTGCACGAGCAGCTCGATCTCCTGGTACTTCGCGATCAGCTCGCGCACGCGCGCGGCCGCATGCTGGTGCGCGCGGCTCGCGACGAGCGGCATCACGCGCGACAGGCTCGCGAGCACGTCGATCGCCGGATAGCGGTTCGCGAGCGCGATCTTGCGCGACAGCACGATATGGCCGTCGAGGATCGAGCGCACTTCCTCGGCGATCGGGTCCGATTCCTCGTCGCCTTCGACGAGCACCGTGTAGAGCGCGGTGATCGACCCGTGCGCGCCTTGCCCCGCGCGTTCGAGCAGGCGCGGCAATACCGCGAACGTCGACGGCGGGAAGCTGCGCCGCGTCGGCGGCTCGCCGCTCGCGAGGCCGACCTCGCGCTGCGCGCGTGCAAAGCGCGTCAGCGAATCGACCAGCAGCAGCACGCGCTTGCCCGCATCGCGGAAGTGCTCGGCGATCGCGGTCGCGACCAGCGCGGATTTCACGCGCTCCATCGCCGGGCGATCGGATGTCGACACGACGACGATCGAACGCGCGCGCACCTCGGGCGACAGGCTGTGCTCGATGAATTCGCGCACCTCGCGGCCGCGTTCGCCCACCAGCGCGATCACGTTCACGTCGGCCTGCGCGCCGCGCGCGATCATCCCGAGCAGCGTGCTCTTGCCGACGCCGGACGGCGCGAAGATGCCGACGCGCTGCCCGATGCCGAGCGTCATCAGGCCGTCGATCACCCGCACGCCGGTCGCAAACGGCGTGTCGATCATCTTGCGCGCGAGCGGGTTCGGCGGGTCCTGCTGCGTCGAGACCCACGCGGCGCCGGTCACCGGCCCGCGATCGTCGAGCGGCCGGCCGAGCCCGTCGAGCACGCGGCCGAACAGCGCCTCGCCCACCGGAAAGACGTGCTCGCGCCCGGACGGCACGACGGTCGTCTCCGGCGACAGCCCGGCCACGTCGCCGAGCGGCGTGAGCAGCGTCGTCTGCCGCGAGAAGCCGACCACCTCGGCAAGCAGTGTCGGCTGGTTCGGCGTGCGCAGCTCGCAGATCTCGCCGAGCCGCGCGCGGATGCCTGTCGCGTTCAATATCTGCCCGACCGCGTGGTTGACGCGGCCCTGCACCGACACCGGCGAGAAGAACGCGAGCCCCGCATCGAGCTCGCCGACCAGGCGGCCGCGATCGAACGGCGCGCCGTCGTCGTCGCCGAACGAGGGTGGATCGTCGAGCGGCGCGTTCATCGCGTGCCGCCCTTCAGCGCGTCGCGGCGAATCGCCTGGCGCAACGCGTCGATCTGCAGGTCGAGGCTCGCGTCGATGCGCCCGGACGGCGTCTCGACCGTGCACGCATGGCGCTCGAGCTGCGCGTCCTCGACGATGCGGATCTTCTGCCGGTTCGACTGCCCGGCGAACGCGCCGTCGAGCGCGTCGCGCATCTCGTCCTTGCGGCCGGGAGCGATACGCACGATCAGGAACGCCTCGTCGCGCACGAGCGGCGCGATCCGCGCGAGCGCGGCCTCGTACAGCTTCTGCGTGCTCATCTCGCCGACGATCGCGCGCACGGCCTTCACGACGATATCGGCCATCGCGTCCTTCATCGTCTCCATCGTGCGCGTGGCGGCAAGCGCCTGCGTGTAGGCCTGCGCGGCCTGCTCGCGCTGCGCGCGGCGCATGCCTTCGTCGTAGCCGGCCGCCTGGCGCTTGTCGAATTCGCGCTGCGCGTCGGCGACGATGCGCGCCGCCTCTTCATGCGCGGTCGCGATCACCGCGGACGCGTCGAGCAGCGCCGCGTATTCGCGCTCCTTGAGCACCTTGCGTTCCGACAACAATTGCAGGTTGTCGCTCGTGATCAGAAAAGCCAGTCCCATGACGCAAGCCTCTCGGGAATCAGAAACAGGAACATCAGTTCGCCGAACTGGTCGCGCTGCGCGCGGTTCAGCCAGTACGGCACCTCGTCGTCGATCGCGCGGTTGAATTTCAGGCGTACGCGCCGCGCGACCGCGTCGCCGGCCACGCCGATGAAATCCGCGAGCAACCGGCCGCCGCGCGCCCGGATCACGACCGGCAGCGCGGCGGGATCGGCACGCCACGGTTCGAGCGTTTCCGCGAGCGCGCCGAATTCCGGCGCGCGTTCGAGCGCGAGTTCGAGCGCATCGCCGCCGAGCCGCGCCGCGATTTCCGCGCGGATGCGCCGCCCGGCCAGCGCGTCGCGCAGCCATGCGCGATGCAGCAGCAGACCCGCATACGCGGCCAGTTGCTCGAGCGCCGCGCCCGGCAGCAGCGCGAGCCGCGCGCACGGGTTCGCGACGTCGAAGTCGTGCCGGTCGGCCACGCCGCTCAGGTCTAGCAGGTGCCGCGCGAGCAGCTTGCGGCCGGCCGCGCCGAACGTGTCCGGCGAACGGTAGCGCGCAGGCCAGTCGGCCGGCACGCGTGTCACGTGCAGATAGCGGTCGGGCCGCAGGTTGAAGTCGCAGACGAGCGCATGGAACGTGGCAGCGCGTGCGGCGGGCGGCGGCGCAAGCGGATGCAGCCATGGCAGCGGCGCCGCGTCGGATGCAGCGGCCGCATCGTGCACCTGGCCCGGCGGCGGCGCGTGCGGCTCGCTCATGCGCCGTCGCGCGCGCCGTCCGGCGTACGCAGCCCGCCGCCGGCCTGCTGCGCGGTCGTACCACCGCTCCCGCTCACACCGCGCGGCGCACCGAGCAGGCCCGCGAGCCGCGCGCCGAACATCCCGCGCCGCGCGGCCGACAGCGCGATCACCGCGCAGGTCAGCAGGATCAGCGCGAACACGAGCCAGCCGAGCGGCGAGCGCAGCCGCAGGATGTCCGACACCGCGCTGCCGATCCCGTCCACGCGCGTCGCGCGCGCGGCGGCCGGCTGCAGGAACAGCGACACGTTGTCGTACTGCAGCCCCTCGATGCTGTGCGCGACGAGATCCTTGACCATCGGCGCCATCGCGCGCAGGTCGACGCCCGGCCGATAGCGGATGTACACCGCGGCCGACGACGGCTTGATCTTGTCCGCGAGCGGATCGTTTTCCGGAATCACGACCTGCACGCGCGCGACCACCACGCCCTCGATGTCCTGCAGCGTACGCGACAGATCCTGCGACACGCCGTACAGGTAGCGCACGCGCTCCTCGGCCGGCGTCGACACAAGGCCCTGTTTCTGGAACAGCTCGCCAAGGCTCGCATAGCTCGGCTTCGGCAGCCCGTTCGCCTGCAGTACCGTGAGCGCCGCCTGCATGTCGCCGTCCGCGACACTCACGAGCCATGCGTTGCGGTCCGACGTATCGCGCGCATCGTTGTCCTTCGACGCGCTGATGCCCGCGTCGCCGAGCACCGCGATCATCTGGTTCGCGTCGCGCTCCGACAGGCCCGAGTACAGCTCCTTCTGGCACCCGGCCAACAGCACGAGCAGCCCCGCGAGCAGCGCGCGCGCCGCCCGGCTGCGCCACGCATGCATGCGTGGCGTCGAATCGATCGTCGTCATCGTTTGTCCGCTTCAGGGCGCGTGAGGCCAGCGTCTCCAGCCATCACGCGCGCTTCACTCCTGCGTCTTCAGCACCGTATGCGTGAAGCCGTTCGCCGCCTGCGCAACCGACAGGCTCAACTGGTATTCCGAAATCGTGGTGGTTGCCGTCCACTGGAAATCCATCGCCTTCACCATCGTCATCAGCGGGTCGCTGCGGCTGTCCGCCATCGACGTCAGCATCTCGCTGCGATGCTTGTCGATGTTCGCGTACCGCGAATCGAGATCGTTGCCGTACGTGCGCAACCGCTCGACGAGCGACGACTGGTTCGCCTGCGCGGGCGTCATCTGCACGGCCGGTGCCGCATCCGCCGGCGCGCGCGACATCGCGACGCCCGACGCAGACGGCGGGGCGGCCGCCGATGCGCCCGGCTGCATCAGCGCATCGAATTGGCGCACCTGCGCCGGATCGGACGTCGCGCCCGTTTGCTGCGCGGCACTCGCGAGCGCAGCCGCGCCCGGCGGCGCCGCGCCTACGCCTGTTACCGACATGATCGTGTCCTCCTTGTCCGGCAAAGCCGGAAACGGGCCGGCCGGCACGCACCTACGCCACGCCGAGCGCCCGTCACGGGCGGCCCCGGCATGCGACGTCGCGCGGCACGGCCGGCGACCGGCATCACGCGCGGCCGGCGGAACTCAGGTGTTGCGCAACCTGGGCGTTCGCCGTCCCTTCCTGCGCGGTCACTGCGTTGCTGGTTTCGAACGTCGCAGTCGATTGCTGAACCTGGAAGTTGATCTTGGTCAGTTCGAGCTGCGTCTTGGTCAGGTCGTCGGCCTGCTTCTGCACGTCGCCCGTGTTCGTCACACCACCTGCTGCCGAGGTACCCATGCTTCGCTCCTTTACGTGAACAACACACTCCACCTTCCGGCGGCGGCCCCATGCCCCGCCGGCGACGTGACGCGCCGCATGCGCGCGGCGTGTCCCGTAATGCGCGCATCGCGAAACGCGATGCGCTGATCCTGTCGCGCCCCTAGTGCGTCGCGCCCTTCGATACGCTGGCCGCCGCGACGGCCGGCGTCGCCGGCGCATCGGGCAACAGCGTCGGCCCCGGCACCGGCTGCGCGACGCCCGCCGCCGCGCCGCTCGCGAGCGGCGCCACGGGCGGCGCCGGCGCCTGTTCGGGCGCACGCGCCGACGGGCCGCCGAGCGGCATCGTGATGCGCTGGCCGTTGCGCTCGAACACCACTTCGTCCGGGCCGATCGACACGACGGTCGCGCCCTCCTTCAGCCGCGCGCCTTCGAAATAGCGGCTGCCGTCGACCGTCTCGATGTAGCGCTGATCGCCGTCGCCGGCGAACACGGTCGTGATCTCCGGAATGCCCGCCGTGCCGCCGAGCGTCGTCGCCGTGCGCGGCGCGGCCGCATCGGCATCGCGCACGTGGTCGACCACCTCGAGCGCCGGGCGCGCGTCCTTCATGTAATTGCGGATGCGCGGCTCGATCTGCGCGCGCGCGGCCGTGCCCGTCAACTCGATCCGGCCGCGGCCGAGATACGTGACCGTCAGCGCCGTATCGCTGAAATAGGTCTGCGCGGTCGCGACCAGATCGCTGACCACGTAGATGTTGCCGAGCGCCGCGTTGTCGACGCCCGCGACGATCTGCGCGACGCGCTCGCGCGCGGCCGGGTCGCTCACATAGCCCGACACGATCACGCCGTCGTCGCGCGGCGCGACCGCCAGCTCCGGATACGCATGCAGCAGTTGCTGCAGCCGGTGCGTGCGCGCGAGCACCGATTCGTGCTGCCACGGCAGCCGCCCCGACCACGCGACGAAGCCGTAGCCGAGCGCGCCGAGCAGCACGCCGATCCACAACGCGACCAGCGCGATCACGAGCCGCCGGCTGCCCAGCCGCCGCAGGCCGCCGGTGAGCCAGCCGAGCCACGCCGCTTCGCGCGCGGCGTCCGGCGTATCGGTTTCGTCGGGCACCGCGACGCTCGCCTGCGCATGCCGCGCGATACCGAGCCGGATCGAGCCGACCGTCACGACGTCGTTCGGCGTCAGCGAGCGGCGACCGCTGCCGAGCGGCTCGTCGTTGAACAGCACCGGCGCGCCGGCGTCGCCGCCGTGGTTCTGCACCGTCACCGCAAGCGCGCCGACCTGCAGGCACACCTGTTTCGCGCCGATCTCGCGATCGGGCAGGATCACTTCGCAGTCGGCCGCCGTGCCGACCCAGTTCGCGCCGCGCGCGAGCGACATCGTGCGGCCGTACATCGGCCCGCTCAGGAAGCACAGGTTCCACGGCGACGCGAGCGCGGCCGAGCCGGCCCCCGCGCTTCCCGCGCCGCCGGGCAATGCGCCGTCGCCGTGCGGATCAATGATGCTCGTCGACATGGGCGGGGGCTCCTGCGGTCGTCGCCACCGGCTGCGACGCCGCATCCAACGGCTGCGCCGGCAACGCGGGCGGACCGAACTTCGTGCCGGGCAGTGGCTTCGGCGTCAGCGGCACCGCGACGTCGTTGTCGGGCGGCCGATACATCGACATCCCTTCCTGGCTCGCCGGCCCATCGAGGCCCGGGTTCACGGGCGAGCCGTCCGGCGCGTACATCGACGCGCTGGTCACGACCCGCGGCGTCAGCAGGTAGAACCGCTCCATGTGGTTGCCCGACTTGTCGGTGTACTTGAACAGGTTGCCGATCAGCGGGATGTCGGACAGCCAGGGCACGCCGCTCTTGTTCAGCTTCACCTCGTCGTCGTTGAAACCGGCGATCAGGAGGCTCTTGCCTTCGTCGATCATCGTCTTGGTGACGATGTTGCGCTGCTGGATCACCGGCACGTTCGACACGGCCTGCCCCGGCACGATGTTGCCGTCCTGGATGTCGATCGACATCATCACGCTCTGCGGATTGCCGGACACGGCCGCCGCGTTGCGGATCGCCTCGTCGACGATCATCGGCGTCACCTTGATGCTGGTGCCGGTCGTCACGCTGTACAGCGACGAATCCTGATAGCCCGGCACCTGCACGTAGAACTGCGTGAGGTTCTCGAGAATCGCCTCGGTGTTGTCGAGCGCGAGCACCTTCGGCTTCGATCGCAGTTGCGCCTGGCCTTTCTGCGCGAGCGCGTTCACGCGCGTGAGCAGGTAGTTGCGCAGCGACCCGCCGATCGATGCGGTCAGCGCGATGCCGGTCGGCATGAAGGTGCCCGTCTGCCCGGTTTCCGACGTGCCGATGCCGAACGTCAGCGGCGGGTTGCCGGCGCCGTTGTACTGCGTGTTGCCGTTCAGCGCGTTCTGGCCGTTGCCGATCTGCACGTCGCCGTGCGTCGTGTGCAGGCGCCAGTCGATCCCGAGGCTGTCGAGCGAATCCTCGTTGATGTCGATGATCGTCACGTTGATCTCGACGATGCGCGGCCGCTCGTCGAGCTGGCCGATCAGCGACTGGTAGCGGTACATGTTCTCCGGCAGGTCGCGCACGATCACCGCGTTGATCGCCGGATCGGCGACGATCTGCGGCAGCGTGTCGCCGCCGCCGGTGTTCGAGAACGGCGAGAAGCCGCCGCCCATGCCGCTGTCCGCGCCGCCATAACCGCCCTGCCGCGGGCCGCCGGAAATGTCGGGAAAGTCGAGCCGCGGCACCGCGATCGTCAGCCCCGAGCCGAGCTTCACCTGGCGCGCGGCCTGCCCGAGCGGCGTGCTCGACGGCGCCGCGGTCGTGCCGCCGCCCTTGCCGAACAGCCGGCGCAGGATCGTCGCGACGCCCGGCACCGTCACTTCCTTGCCCGAGCGGTTGATCGTGAAGTCCGACGCCCAGCCGTATTTCAGCCGGAACGCGCGGATGTCCGCATGCGCGCCGTTCGCCGACGGATCGCCGACCGAGCCGACCGCCTGCCGCACGAGTTCGACGTAGCGGCGCGGGCCGGCCACGTACACGCTGTTCGCGCGATCGTTGATCACCAGCGTGTAGCGCTTGTCCGGAATCTGCATCGCCTGCAGCGCGCGGCCGATTTCACCCGATGCATTCGGCGGGATCGGGATCATCTGCGTCTGCGACTGGTCGGCCGGATCGACATACAGGAACGAGCCGTCGTAGTACCACGTGAGCCCGTAGGTGGAACAGATCGTGTCGAGCGTCTGCTGCGGCGTGCCGGAGAAGCGGCCGCTGATCACGCCGTCGACCTTCGGGTCGACCACCGCCGTCACGCCCTGCGACGACGCGAGCTCGCGAATGAAGTCGCCGATCTTCTTGCCGTTCGCGACGATCGTGAACGGCTTGTTGCGCCAGCGCAGGTCCGCGGCGCGCGCATGCTGCGCGGGCGCCATGCACAGCGACGCCGTGAGCAGCGCGGTCGCGCACACGGCAAGCGCGGCCCGTTGCAGGCTGCGCGGTTGAAACCGGATCGAGGCGACGCGTCGACGCATCAAAGAACTCCTGTGGAAGAAACGAACATGCGTTCCAGCGCCTGCTGCGCGAAGCGCAGCACTTCGCCGCCGAGCCAGCCCGACAGCAGCACGAGCGCGACCATCACGGCGATCAGCCGCACCGCGATGCCGATGTTGGCGTCCTGCACCTGCGTGACGGCCTGCAGGATCGCGACGACGAGGCCCGTGACGGTCGCGATCAGCACGATCGGCAGCGACAGCAGCAGCACGAGCGTCAGCGCCTGGCGCGTCAGGTCGAGGATCGTCGAGCTCGTCATTGCACGACTCCCGGCGCGCGCACGTCGGCGCCCGCGCCGACCGTGCCGTCGTCCGGCGGGTTCTTCACCCAGCCGACCGTATGCAACTGCACGTCCTCCTCGACTTCCTGGTACGACAGCACCGCGAGTTCGGGCAGCACCGGCTGCAGGATCGTCTTCACGTAGCGGCGCGCGCCGAGCGCGACCATCACCGCGAGCCGCGCGCCACCGTGCGCGCCACCCTGCGCGTTGCCGTGGCCGCCGGGGCCGGCCGACTGCGCGGCCTGCACGATCGCGCGCACCTGTTCGCCGATGTCCTGCTTGACCGCGCTCGACAGCGCGAGGAAATTGCCCTGCTTCGTGCGCATCACCGCGCGCTCGATCCGCTCCTGCAGGTTCTGCTCGAACAGCACGACCCGCAGCTGGCGCGCCGTGCCCGCATGGCGATCGGTGATCATCCGGCGCAGGTCGACGCGCACGAGCTCGACCAGCGCGATCACGTCGTCGGGCTCGTTCGGCGCCCACGTGATCAGGCTCTCGAAAATCACGCGCAGATTGCGGATCGGCACCTGCTCGGCGAGCAGCCGGCGCAGCACTTCGGTCACGCGCTGCAGCGGCACGAGCCGCGTCAGTTCGCCCACCAGCTCCGGATGGTCGCGGCGCACCAGATGCACGAGCGCCTGCGTCTCCTGGATGCCGAGCAGCTCGTCCGCATGCTGGCGCACGATCTGCTCGACGTGCGCGGCCAGCGCGCTCTCGCTCGACAGCCACTTGCCGTCCGGCGCCGCGCCGTCGGGCTTGATCCACAGCGCGGTCGCGAACGGGCCGAACGCCTCGGCCGGCTGGCGCTCCGCGCGCTCCGGCAACGGCGCGACGCCGTCCCACAGCAGCCAGCCCGGCTTCAGCGCGCCGTGCGCGACGAGCACGTCCTGCAGATAGATCCGGTACGTGCCGGCCGGCGCGCCCTCGTCGTCGTTCAGCGTGATGCGCGGGAATACCGTGCCGATGTCCGCGTCGACGCGCGCCTTCGCGCTCGACAGCGCCGCCTGCAGTTGCGCGAGGTTCAGACCCGTGCGCAGGTCGTCGGACAGCGACACCGCGATCAGCGACGTGACGCCCGCCGCGTGCGATACCTTCGCGGGCTGGCCGTCGTCGGCCGCGCCGACCCGCCCCGCGACATGGATCAGGTTGAAGCTCGGCGCTGACGTCTTGCGCTTCAGTTGCGAGAACGCGAAGGCGCCGAGGCCGAACGCGATCAGCGCGAACGACCATTTCGGAAAACCGGGCACGACGAGAAAACCGCTCAGCACGAACGCCGCGATCAGCAGCGCGCGCGGATGCGCGCCCAGTTGCTCGCCGAGCTGCTCGCCGAGCTGGCGTTGCCGCGCATCGCGCGTCGCGACGCGCGTCGTCACGATGCCGGCCGCGATCGATACCAGCAGCGACGGAATCTGCGACGCCATCCCGTCGCCGACCGTCAGGATCGCGTAACGCTGCAGCGCCTCGCCGATGTCCATTCCGTGCATCAGCGTGCCGACCGCGATCCCCGCGACGATGTTGATGAACGCGATCACGAGGCCCGCGATCGCGTCGCCCTTCACGAACTTCATCGCGCCGTCCATCGCGCCGTGCATCTGCGATTCCTGCTCGAGCTTCTCGCGCCGCTCGCGCGCCTCGTCGGCGCTGATGATGCCGGCGCGCAGGTCCGCGTCGATGCTCATCTGCTTGCCCGGCATCGCATCGAGCGAGAAACGCGCGCCGACTTCGGCCACCCGCTCCGACCCTTTCGCGATCACGATGAACTGCACGACCGCGATCACGAGGAACACCACCCCGCCCACCACCACGTTGTTGCCGACCACCAGCCGCCCGAACGCGTCGATCACGTGGCCGGCGTTCGCATGCAGCAGGATCAGCTTGCACGACGCGATGTTCAGCGCGAGCCGGAACAGCGTCGTGAACAGCAGCAGCGCGGGAAACGACGAGAAGCTGACCGCCGACGGCACGTAGGTCGACACCGTCAGCAGCACGACGCTCGCCGCGAGATTCAGCGAGATCATCCCGTCGAGCGCGGCCTGCGGCAGCGGCAGGATGAACAGCGCGACGACCGCGACGATGAAGGCCGCGAGAAACAGGTCGGCGCGCGGCGACGCGCCCCCGAGGCGCCGTCCGGACACGCCGCGGCCGGCGGAAAACAACCGCTGCCAGTCGCGGGGGAGCGCCTTCGGTTCAGCCATCGTGCCGTCGTCCTGTCGTTATCGCCGGCTGGCACGGGCAACCCTGCCCCATGCCGCGCGGACCGTTGAATGGGACGAGTGTAGCGACGGGAAACCGCGGAAAAAGAAGCGCGCCTCGTAGCGTGAAAGCGCGTTTTCCTCAGACGATCGAATCGGACTACGAAACCCGGCGGCCACTTCGGGCACGCGCCGCCGGAACCGCTTCCATCGCGCGCCGGGGCGCCGGCGCGCGCCTGCGGCAAACGTCAGCTCAGGACGGCAGCCGCCGCGCGGCGAGGTACGCGAGCTGCGCGCGGTTCTGCACGTTGAACAGCTTTTCCAGCGAGCGGATGTGGTGCCCGACCTTGTGCAGCGACGTGCGCAGCGCGCTCGCGATCTCCTGGTCGGACAGCCCGTGCACGAGCCGGTCGAGCACTTCCTGCTGCTCGTCGCCGAGCGCGAAGCCGCGCATGCGCGCGACCCGCGCCTCGAGGAACGGCAGCGCGACGCGATGCACGGCAAGACTGACCGACAGCGCCCCGCCGATCACGCGATCGTCGATCCATTCGGTGCCGTGCGTTTCCGACGTCAGGTTCACCGCGACGCGCAGGTCGAGCCGCGGCGCCGACAGGCTGAAGATCACGCCGCTGTTCATTGCGTGCGCCCGCAAGTGGCCGGCCAGCGCCAGCACCTTGCGATCGCCGCTGCCCTGCGCGGCCGCCTCGATCTCGTCGAGCCTCCATGCGACCGGAAAGCCGCTCTGCCGCACCTGCGCGAAACGCGGGTCGCTGTCGTACAGCATCCCTTCGATGAACGGCTGCATGAACGTCGCCGGCGCGAGGTCGCGCAGCAGATGCGCGCGCAGAATGCGCCGCCCGATCATTTCGTAGGCGCCGTAACCGAGCGTACTGAATCCGATTTGCCGCAATCGCGCATGGCATTGCGAGAAATCGAATGACGCAAGGTCGGTTTTACCGGGCGCTATTTGAATACCGGTAAAAACGTCACGCTCGATTGCGTGATATTCGTTCGAATAAGCGGCAGCGGCCGCTATATCGGCTTGTGAGAACCACTCGACGCGTGGTGTGCCGTCAGCATATGTCATGAGGAGCCCGCCCTTTCCCAATATGTGAAACTGCGCCCCGTCACGATCTGGTCTTTTCTTTATGATTTTCTGGTCGTCGTTATATGCACACGAACATGAAACTTTCGCCGCGATTAGTATTACGGCATATTACCCACACACCGACATTTTTGTACAATGCCCCCGCGTTTCGTCAGGGATGACGATCGGCGCATATCACAACGATGCTCGGTCGCACCGCCGCGAATGCCGTACACGATACGGCCGCCGCCAGGCGATGCGCGTCGATTCCGAGGGATGGCTCATGTCCGATATTGCATTGCATGAAGAAGCGGTCGCCCCAACCACCTTGCCGCGCGCGTCGCGCGGATTGAACGCATGCGCGGACGCGCTGCGCGAGCGCCCCGTGCAGGTCGTCTGGTGCGACGACGTGAAGCGCGGCGACGACGCGCAGCCGCACGCACCGAAGCTCGGCGTCGCCGATACGCTCGCGCACGCGCAGAGCACGGCCGAGCGCAACCGGATCGTCACGAGCCTGCTGCATCTGACAGGCTTCTCGACGTTCGCGTACTTCGCACTCGAATTCGCGCGCGAGCGCGTCGAAAGCCTCTACCTGCACGAAGCGTTCACGCCGGCCACCTATCGCGGCGACTACGTGCGGCACAACCATCACGACGTCGATCCGCGCACGCTCGGCGCGCGCGTGTGCAACATGCCGATCGTGTGGGACCTGCAGCAATTGCGCCGCGAACACCGCGAGCGCGACGACGCGCCGTCCGTGAGCCCGGCCGCGCTCGACGGCTTCCTGCAGACGATGCAGGACGACGGGATGTGCAGCGGCATCATGTATTCGATGGCCGTGCCCGGCACGCGGCTGCACGCGTTCATGAGCTTCACCGCGCCGCGCCGCACGCGCGAATGGATCACGCCGGCGACGATCGAGCAGGCGCTGTCGATCGGACTGTCGGTCCACAAGTTCGCATCGCCGCAACTGATCTCGACGTCGCGCGAACGCGCGGTGAACGGGCTCACGCCGTTCGAGCAGGAACTGCTGCTCGGCATCGCCGAAGGGGCGTCCGACAAGGAGATCGGCCGGCGCCTCGACACCAGCGCGCACAACGTCGACTATCACCTGCGCAAGCTGCGCAAGCGCTTCGGCGTCGCGAACCGGATCCAGCTCACGTACCTGACGTCGAAGCTCGAGCTGATCTGACGCGCGGGCGGCGGCGCGGCGCAGTTTCGTTTCGCCGATCGCGTAAACGCACATGCCGGCCTCGCGGGCCGGCATGTTTCGGTTGCGGCGCGGCGCCGGACCGGCGCCGCTTCCTCGCAGACGATCGCCGTTACTTCAGCAGCGTCATCTGCACGACCTTCACGATCACGAGCCCGACCGCGATCACCAGATAGCCACGCAACACGGCCATCCAGATCCGCGTCGCGAGCGTCATGTTCTGCGGCTCGAGCGTATCGAGCGGCGGCATGCGCCACGAGTCGCGCAGCGAGCGGTCGATGCCCGGCTCGACGACGCGCTTGTTGCGGCGAATCAACACCGTCGCCAGATAGCCGGCGATCGCGAGCACGGTGCCGCCCACCAGCACGTCGACGATCGCCTCCCCGCTGATATCCGGATACATCACCGATGCGGTCAGGATGATCGACAGCAGCACCAGCACCCAGATCACCGCGCCCGTGAACACGTTGAGCTTCGTCGAGTTGACCCAGGGCCCCAGCACCTGGCGGTCGTTGCACAGCACGAGCAGGAACACCGTCGCGCTCGGCAGCAGCACGCCGGCCAGCGTCTGCACGGCTTCGGTCAGCAGGCCGAGCGGGCTGCCCGGGATCAGCACGAGCGTGGCCGCGGCCGCGACGATACCGAAATAGACGAGATAGAAGCCCTTCGCGTCGGTCACGCCGCGGTGCAGCGAGTGGCGGATCTTGAACACGTCGCCGATCGCGTACGCGGTCGACAGCGACACGGCCGCCGCGCCGATGATGCACGCGTCGAGCAGCGCGATCGCGAAGAGCGTCGCGCTCGTGCGGCCCGCATACTTCTCGAGGCCGGCGATGATGCCGCCCGCGTCGGTGAAGTTGCCGGCTTCCGGATGGCCGCTGAACAACGCCGAGCTGAAGCCGATCATCGCGACCGCGCCGACCAGCACGAACGCGATGCCGATCCACAGGTCGGCCTTTTCATATTTCATGAAGCGCGGCGTGATGCGCTTGTCGATCACGTAGCTCTGCTGGAAGAACAATTGCCATGGCGCGACCGTCGTGCCGACGATACCGATCACGAGCAGCATCACGTCCGACAGCTTCGCGTGCGCGGGCCAGTTCGGCACGAAGAAGTCGCGCGTCATCTGCGCGACGGGCGGGTGGATCGACACGAGCACCGGCACGAGCAGCAGGCTCATCACGCACAGGCCGATCGCGAACCGCTCGAAGCGCCGGAAATCGCCGGTACTCACCGCCGCCATCGTCAGCGCGGCGGCCACGCACACGCCGGCCACCTTCGGCAATCCGAAGAAATCCAGCACGAACGTGATGCCGATGAACTCGGTGACGATGGTCAGCGCGTTGAGCAGGAACAGGTCGATCACGCTGAACGCGCCCCAGAACTTGCCGAAGCGTTCGAAGATCAGGCGCGCATGGCCGACGCCCGTGACCGCGCCGAGGCGCAGCACCATTTCCTGGTTCACGTACAGCACGGGCACCAGCAGCAGCAGCGTCCACAGCAGCGTCGTGCCGTAGTTCTGGCCGGCCTGCGTATAGGTGCCGAATGCGCCGGCGTCGTTGTCGCCGACCATCACGATCAACCCCGGGCCGATGATCGCGAGCAGCGTGCGCAGGCGCGCCCACCACGTGCCGCGTGCGCCGGTGTCGTGGTGCGAGATCGTGCCGAGCGCGCCGCGGATGTCGCCCAGGTGGGCGTCGTCGAGCACGGCGCTGCGTTCGGCCGCGATCGGTGGAGAGACGTTGGAGGGCGTGGACATGATGTGTTCCATACGGCTAAGGGTTATGCGATTCGATGAGCGGGTGGCCTTGGAATGCGCACGGGACGGCCGCTCGAAGGCGGGCGCGCGTGCGCATGCCGAGGCGCGCTCGGCGCTTCTTTTCAGTGGATCAACGCTTTCAGCTGGTTCAACAGGCGGGAGAACACCCGCGGACGGGCGTCGAGCGTCAGCATCGCGTCGTAGTGTTGGCGCGATTCCGTGACGTGCGGAAAGTTCGACAGCAGAAGGCCGAAGTTCATGGTCTGGCTCCGTGCGGCGACGGCAGCGTGCCGGCCGCGTGGTGGGCGCGGGGCTAGCCAGGGGCCTGAACGACGTGTCAGGCTAATCGGCCGGCGTGTCCCCGCGACCCGGGTTCAAAAGGGTCTGCGTATGCAACGGGCATAAGGGACAACTGTCACTGTCGTTCATGGCGGCTCCTGTGCGGTGTTCCGGGGAACACGGTTGACCGCCGTCCGGCGTGCGGGCCTGCATTCGCGCGCCCGGAGAACGGATGCGCGAACGCGGCCGCCAGCCAGGCGGCGGTGAAACCGGGCAACGCATGCGAAAACGCATCACGCTAACCGGCGCGAATCAGGGTGCACGTAGGGAGTTGCTGCGGAAATACTGCTGCGCGCACCGTTTGCCCGGGAGACAAACGGCGGCTTCGATGAGGCGCGGACGTCGGTCGCTCAGGCGGAAATTTCGTTCGAAGATCGACTACTGCAGGCGTCCAAGGCGGCGGCCCCAAGAGTGAAGATGGCGGATTCTATGGACCGCCCGAAAGTGAAGTCAACCCCTCCCAACCCCATTTTTCGAAATAAATTTCCCGCCTGACGCGACTGAAAGATTTGCCCTTGAAATAACGCTCTGAAACCTTTCAGCGCCGTCATGACACCACCCCGCGCCGATGCGTGCGAGCAACGGCCCGCCACGCTGCCGCCCTGCCTTTTCACGCTCGCCGGGCGGCCGCGCGGCGGCCCCGCTCCGCTGCGACGCGCCCACCACACAGCGCATTTTTCGTGCGTTTTTTACTTGCGCCGCAGCAAAACTCGCGACTACAATCCGCCCCAATTCATCAAGGGAGTCCCTCCGTGGACACATGCTCTAGTTGCAGTTCGATGCCGGTCCAGGCCGGCCACGCCATCGCGAGATAGCAGCCAGACGCATGTCTTTCGCCGCTAGCTCGCATTCGTCGGGTTAGCGCGCTTCCTCCGGGCCGGCCATCGCCGGTTCGTCAGTCGCACGCTCCGTTATGTTTCACCCTCCGATCGCAGGCCGCGTGATGCCCCTGCGCTCGATCACGTCGTCCGGCGTCCGCCGGGCGGGACGGAGGCAGCGTCATGTTCTTTCAATCGTTCGCGGTCAGACTCAAGCGCATCGTGCACGTCGTGTGCGACCGCTCGTTCGTTTCCGGCCTTTCGCCGCTCGCCCATGCGTTCGGTAACTGGCGCGGCTTCGCGCTCGCCCATGTGCCGGCAGCGCCCCGCCTGCTCGATTGCGTGCTGTTCGTCGCGACGGCGGCCGCGCTCGCGCTCGTCGCGCTGCTGTGCGCGGTCGCGCCACGCGTCGGCTTTGCGCAGGTGTGGCGCGTCGGCGGCTGGCTGCCGTAAGCCCTGCTCCGTGTGGGCCGTCTCGCCACGCGTCCCGCATTCCGTTCCCGTTTCCTCAGCCTAACTAATCAAACTGCCAACGGAACCTACATGAAGAATCATCTCGAACCCGTCCCGCGCAAGCTTCGCGTCGATGCGCTCGCCACGCTGCTGCTGTCGCTCGCCGCCACAACCGCATTCGCGCAGGCGTCATCTCCCGCCGCAGCCGAACCGGCAGCCGGCGCGAGCGATGCCGCCGCCTCCGCACAACAGGCCGCTGATGCTGCCGCGCCCACGCCCACCGGCTTGTGGGAGCGTTCGAACCTGCTCGGCAACATGGGCGGCCTGCGCGACCTGCTCGACGAGCACGGCGTCACGCTGAGCCTGCAGGAAACCAGCGAATACCTGTACAACACGTCCGGCGGCACGGGTCGCGGCGGCGCGTACCAGGGGCTCACGCAATTCGGCTTCAACGTCGACACCGGCAAGGCGATCGGCCTGGCGGGCGGCACGTTCAACGTGTCGGGGCTGCAGATTCACGGCACCAACGTTACGCAGCGCTACCTGCAGACGCTGCAGACCGCGACCGGCATCGAGGCCAATTCGACCACGCGCCTGTGGGAGCTCTGGTACCAGCAGTCGCTGCTCGACGGCAAGGTCGACGTGAAAGTCGGCCAGCAGAGCGTCGATCAGGAATTCATGGTGAGCCAGAACGCGGCGACGTTCATGAACGCGACGTTCGGCTGGCCCGTGCTGCCGTCCACCGATCTGCCGTCCGGCGGCCCCGCGTATCCGCTGTCGTCGCTCGGCGTGCGGCTGCGCGTGAAGCCGGCCGACGCATGGACCGCGATGGTCGGCGTGTTCGACGGCAACCCGGCCGGTCGCAGCGACGGCGACGCGCAGGTGCTGAACGCGCACGGCACCAATTTCAACCTGCGCAGCGGCGCATTCGTGATCGGCGAAGTGCAGTACGCGCTGAACGCGCCGCCGGCCGACCCGAAGGCCCCGCAGCCGGCCGGCCTGCCCGGCACCTACAAGCTCGGCTTCTGGTATCACTCCCAGCATGCGAACGATCCGCGCTACGGCACCGACGGGTTGTCGCTCGCCGATCCGGCCAGCAACGGCACGCCCGCCACGCATCGCGGCAACTACGGCTTCTATGCGGTCGCGGACCAGATGGTGTGGCGGCCGGCCGCCGACAGCCCGCGCTCGGTCGGCGTGTTCGCGCGCGTGATGGGTTCGCCGGGCGACCGCAATCTCGTCGATTTCGCTGCCAACGCGGGCGTGACGCTGAAGGCCCCGTTCGTCGGGCGCGACGACGACGTCGCCGGCATCGCGGTCGGCTACGCGAAGATCGGTTCGCATGCGCGCGGCCTCGATGGCGACACCGGCGCGTACACGACGCCCGGCTATCCGGTGCGCCGCGCGGAGACGGTCATCGAGGCGACCTACCAGTACCAGGTCGCGCCGTGGTGGCAGGTGCAGGCCGACCTGCAGCACTTCTTCCGTCCGGGCGGCGGCATCCCGAACCCGAACGCGGCCGGCGCGCGCATCGGCGACGAAACGGTGGTCGGCGTGCGCACGACGATCACGTTCTGATGCCAGCCGCGTAAAGACGCGGGCCGGACGGTCGCTTGCGCGACGGTCCGGCCCATGCGGTGGCTTGCCGTGCGGGCACGCGGCCCGTCGCGTGCCTTACGCGGCGTGCCTTATTCGCCGTGCATTACTCGCCGTACAGCCCGAGCAGCTTCAGCGTGACGCCGTTGGTCCAGCCGAAGCCGTCCTGCAACGGATATTCCCCGCCCCCACCGCCGCCCGTCCCGGTGCCCTCGACCACGTACTTCTCGACGAGCTTGCCTTCGGTCGCATATACGTGCTTCACGTCGGACAGGAAACGCGTGCCGATGTCCTTCGCGAGCGCCGGTTCGCCGTAACGGCGCAGCCCGTCGATCGCGATCCACTGCAGCGGCGCCCAACCGTTCGGCGCATCCCATTGCTGGCCCGTGTTCTCGGTCGTCGTCGCGAGGCCGCCCGGCTGCAGCAGCGTCTTGCGCACTTCGCGCGCGGTCGCCTTCGCACGCTCCGGCCACGCGACGCCCGCGAACAGCGGATACAGCGCGGCGGCCGTCACGGCGTCGCGCGGCTTGCGCAACTGCCAGTCGTAGTCGCCGTAATAGCCGCGACGGTTCCACAGGTAGTGATTGATCGCGGCCGCACGCTTGCCCGCGCGTGCTGAAAAATCGGCCACGCACGCGATGTCACGCGTGAGCGCGCAGCCCTTCACGATCGTCGTCTCGAGATGAAACATCAGGCTGTTCAGGTCGACCGGCACGATCGACGTCGTGCGGATCGTCGCGAGCGTCTTGCCGTCGCCGAACCACCGCGAGCTGTAGTCCCAACCGCTTTCGGCACCCGCGCGCAGGTCGCGGTACACCTCGTTCGCGGGACGGGACGGCACCGACTTCGCGGTCGTCACGTCCTCGAGATACGACTCGTCGCGCGGCGTGTCGCGCGCATCCCAGTAGCGGTTCAGCACGGCGCCGTCGGGCATCGCGACCACGTGGCGCGCCGCCTGCCCGCGCGGCGTCGTGGTTTCGCCCTGCATCCAGTACGCATGCTCCTTGCGCAGCGCCGGCAGGTATTTCTGGTAGACCTTGTCGCCTTCGACCTGCGCGGCGAGCGTGACCATGTACGCGAAGAACGGCGGCTGCGAGCGGCTCGCGTAGTACGTGCGGTTGCCGTTCGGGATGTGCCCGACCGTATCGATCAGGTAGGCGAAGTTGTCGAGCATGTCGTCCACGAGATCCTCGCGCCCCGACACCTGCAGCCCGAGCATCGTGAAATAGGTATCCCAGTAGTAGCCTTCGCGGAAGCGGCCGCCCGGCACGACGTACGGCTTCGGCAGCGGAATCAGCGAACTGTACGGAGGGGCCGTGGTGCTCGTGCGCGTGAGCTGCGGCCACAGCCAGTCGATGTGCTCGCGCAGCGTCTGGTTCGGCGGCGGCGTCACGCCGCCTGCCGGAGGCGGCGTGAAATGCTGGTCGACGAACGCCTTCAGCGAGAAGCCCGGCTGCGATTTCTGTTGCTGATACAACTGCACGATCGTCGCGGGATCGGTATCGGGCGTGGCGTCGACGAAGGTCTTCTGGTCGGGATAGAGCTGCGCGGTCTGCACCGCGACGAACAGGTCGCCGTAGAGCTGGCTCGGCGGTGGCAACAGCGTGCCCGACGCGGGAGCCGGCGCGGCTGCGGTGGTGGCCGGCAGCGCGGACTGGCTGGCCGCTTGCGCGGCGGCCTGGTTCGCATTGTCGGCCTGCGCGGCGCAGCCGGCGACGGCGAGATAGGCGATGGCCAGTGCGGCGGCCCAGCGCAGACGCGGCGCGGGCGGTGACTGACGCGACGGGAAGCGAGATGCAAGCGGTGCGGCACGACGTGACGTCATGGCGTGTCCCCTCCTTTCGTTGGTGAGTGGATCGGCACGAGGTCTCGTTCGCGCGCGCGTTCGTCTCGATGGCCTTCGATCGATACGCGTCATGTTGTGGTGCGAGTGGGTCCGACTGTCGCACGAAACATGCATGTCAAGCAAGTTTCGATTCGCGCGACTCCCGGAGATAACCGCGCACCGCCCGCCACGCACGCGCTTCGAGCGCGTCCGCATCGGTTTCGCCGCGCACGCCCGCCGCATCGACGATGCCTTTCACGATCGCGAGCAGATCGTGCGCGACGACGTCGGGCGCGGCGACGCGTGGCGCATCGCGCGCCCCGAGCGCATGCAGCAAGGTTGCGTGGATGCGACCCGCGCGGTGCGCGCACCGCGCGGCAACCGCGCTTCCTTGAAATCGATCAGCCGCGCGCCGCGACCGCGTTCGCCGCGACCGCGTTCGTCGTGTAACCGGCGAAGCCGTCGCGCTCCAGAATGCGGGCGGCCGCCTCGACGATCGCATCGACCGTGGCCACCGAACGGCGCTGGCGCGGCGCCTTGCGCGGCGAAAGCGGCATGCGCGAAGACGAATCGGACATGGTGGAAAGGTGCATTCGCTCGAATATGAGCAGGTGCTCACATTTTAGGAACGCACCGCCACTCCGTCAAAAGGAGTCAACCTGACCGCCCCCGCTGCAACGCCGCTTGCCGTGTTCGCGCACGATCACCACCGGGACGAACGGGTAGCCGGCGCGCTGCGCGACGCGTCGATCCGCGATCGCCGCGCCGACTTCCTGGCGCAGCCGGAGAGCGCGCACACGTTCCGCCACGGCAACGCCGCGCGGTTCGTCGGCCACGTGGAGGCCACACGCACGAGCAGCCCGTCGACCGCATGGACGCAGTCGTTCTTTCCGCGCCCCCCACCGGAAAGGACGACTGTTGCAACATGCGGAACAACTGTTGTCGTACGTGACGCAGCGGTCACATTGTGGGCATAATGGCGTCTTTACCGCGCGCCCAGCCCATGTCGCCCGTCTTTCTAGCACCGCTCATCGTTGCCTGTGCGTTGTTCATGGAAAGCGTCGACGCGAACATCATCGTCACCGCCCTGCCTGCGATGGCGAGGGACTTCGGGCACAACCCCGTCACCCTGAACATTGCGATCACGGCCTACGTGGTCGGCCTCGGCGTGTTCATCCCGATCTGCGGCTGGCTCGCCGACCGCTTCAGCGCGCGCGCCGTGTTCCGCACGGCGATCGGCATCTTCGTCGTCGGTTCGCTGATGTGCGCGGCGTCCAACTCCCTCGGCGTGCTCACGTTCGCGCGCTTCATTCAGGGCGTCGGCGGCGCGATGATGGTGCCGGTCGGCCGCATCATCATCTTCCGCGCGGTGCCGCGCGCCGATCTCGTGCGCGCGATGAACTACCTCGCGATTCCCGCGCTGTTCGGGCCCACGGTCGGGCCGCTCGTCGGCGGCTTCATCACGACCTACCTGCACTGGCGGATGATCTTCTTCATCAACGTGCCGATCGGCATCTACGGGATCTACCTCGCGAGCAAGCACATCGCGAACACGCACGAGCCCGATCCGGGCCCGCTCGACTGGTTCGGCTTCCTGCTGTCGGCCAGCGGCGCCGCGCTGCTGCTGATGGGTCTCACGCTGATCGACGGTTCGCTCACGTCGCGCTCGAACGCCATCATCATGTGCGCGGCAGGTGCCGCGATGCTCGCGCTGTACGTGCCGTACGCGCGCCGCAAGGAGCGCCCGGTGCTCGACCTCAGTTTCCTGAAGATCCCGACGTACCACGCGAGCGTCGTCGGCGGGTCGCTGTTTCGCATCGGCCTCGGCGCGGTACCGTTCCTGCTGCCGCTCGCGTTGCAGGAAGGGCTCGGCATGAGCGCGTTCCATTCCGGCCTCATCACGTGCGCGTCCGCGCTCGGCGGCGCGGTCAGCCGCTCGACGGCCACGCACACGCTGCGGCGCTTCGGCTTTCGCACGGTGCTGATCTACAACGCGGCATTCGCGGGCCTCGCGATCGCCGCGTATGGCGTGTTCCATCCCGGCATGGCGACCTGGGCGATCTGGCTGATCGTGCTCGTCGGCGGCATCTTCCCCGCGCTGCAGTTCACGAGTTTGAATTCGATGATCTACGCGGACATCTCGCCGCGCGACGCAGGCCGCGCGACGAGCCTCGGCAGCGTCGTGCAGCAGATGTCGCTCGGCCTCGGCGTGACGGTGGCCGGCCTCGTGCTGCACGTGTCGCACTGGCTCCAGGGCCATCAGGCGATGGTGTGGTCGGATTTCTGGCCCGCGTTCCTGGTGGTCGGGCTGTGCTCGTTCGCGTCGATTCCGATCACGCGACGGCTGCCGCCGGGCGCCGGCGACGAAGTCGCGCGCGGCAAGCGGGCATAAACGTCCAACGACCGACGCGGCGGAATCGTTTTCGCCGCAATCGATCCTCCGCGTATTGCATCTCTTTATTTTCCAATTCCGTGATTTATTCAATCACGCGAAACACAAAAGCACTCGCCGTCTCCACATGTCGAAATAAAATCGGTTCGAAAATCGATTGCGCATCGCCGCTTTCGATATCTGCCGGCGCCCCGTCATGCCTGCGCGGCCGCTTGAGTCAGCGCGCCGCGATATGGTGCATGCAAACCACTTGAAAAACCGAAATTCATTGATCAATAATGGTCGCGCGCATCGGTGCGAACATTATCCCCACACCGGCATGCCGCAGTCGCCATAACGACCCCATCCGCTGTTTCACGTTTCGATCGCTTCCTCGCATCGAAGGAGTCTCCATGACTCAAGAGCTGATTCTGCGCGCGCCGGAAACATTCGCCATCGAGTCGCCCACCGCATCGGATAGTGCCCGGCCGCCGTTGCCGACGCATCTCGCCGTCATTCTCGACGGCAACCGGCGCTGGGCGGAGCGTCTCGGCCTGCCGGCCGTCGACGGCTATCGCGCCGGCGGCCGCAACGTGCATGCGCTGCTGTCGTGGTGCGACGAAGCCGGGATCCCGTTCGTGACACTGTGGCCGCTGTCCACCGAAAATCTCGATCGCGACGCCGCGGAATTGCGGGGCCTGCTCGCGGTGATCGCCGACGTCTTCGACGAGCTCGCCGCCAGCGGCCGCTGGCGCCTGCACGTGATCGGCGACCTGACGCAGTTGCCGCCCGCCACCGCCGAGCGCATCGGCGCCGCGCAGCAACGCACGGCCCACGCGCGCGGGCTCGACGTGAATATCGCGGTCGCCTACAGCGGCCGCCTCGACTTGCTGCACGCGGTCCGCTCGCTGATCGCGGAGCACGTCGCGGCCGGCACCGTCGATCAGTTGCTCGCGCAGCTCAGCCCCGAGTTGATCGCGAGCCGCCTCTATACGGCGGGCCAGCCGGAGCCGGACCTCGTGATCCGCACGTCGGGCGAGCAGCGCCTGTCGAATTTCATGCTGTGGCAAACCGCTTTCTCCGAGTTCTATTTCACGCCGACGTACTGGCCCGATTTCGGACGCGACGATTTCGAGCAGGCCATCGCCGCATACGGCAAGCGCGCGCGCCGGTTCGGCAAGTAGGCCGGACCGCCCTTCACGACACCTGTTGTCACCCGCCATCCGCGAGGCCCGCCATGTCCGTCGAAACCGTTGCCGCCGAAGCCGCCGCGCCCGCGCTCGTGCTGCCGCGTCTGTTCTCCCCGTTCGAATCAGCCCTGCATTCCGACGCCGAGCGCGCCGACGCCGACCTTCACGCGTGGATGAACAGCCACGGATTGCTCGACGATCCGCGCTGGGCGCACGGCATCCGTCACGGCAAGATCGGCGAATACTGCGCGCGCGTCTACGCGCAAGCGAGCTTCGACGGACTGTGTACGACCGCCCGCGCCTACGGCTGGATCTTCGCGATCGACGACGGTCTGTGCAGCCTGCACGGCGTCGCGCGCGCCCCCGGTGAACTCGGCGCGCTGTACCTGTGGCTGTACGAAATGATCGCCGATCCGACCGGCCATGATCCGGCGCCGCTGCGGGCCGCGCTGGCGGCACGCCTGCCGCACCTGGCCGCGTTCCTGCCGGCGCTGCAACGGGCGACGCAGGACATATGCGCGCGTATCGCGGCCACGTCCACGCGCGTGCAGTACGCACGCTGGGTGGCGGGGATGATGACGTACCTGTTCTCGACGCTGTGGGAAGCCGGCCGGTTCGCGACCGACGTCGTGCCCGGCGAGGCCGAGTACCTTTCCGGTCGCACGTACAACGGCTGTGGCGAAGGCGCGTTCGCGCTGATCGACATCGCCGCCGGCTACGAGGCGCCCGCCGCGTTCTACGCCGACGAAGAGGTCGAGCGCCTGCGCAAGCTGTCCAACGCGATCCTCTGCCTGTGCAACGACATCTTTTCGTATCCGAAGGAAGCCGGCGAATCGAGCAGCAATCTCGTCTGCGTCCTGATGCACGAACGCGGGCTGCCGCCGCAAGCCGCGCTCGACGCGGCGGCGGACATCCACAACGGCTATCTCGCGCGCTATCTCGATCTGGAAAAAAAGGTGCGTGCGCGTACCGACGATCGCGCGTCGCTGCGCCTGCTCGACGACGCCCGCACGTATATTCGCGGCAACTACGACTGGCACTTCGGTTCTCCGCGTTACGGCGCGGCGAAACACTATGACCTGTCCCGCGCGCTGCGGCCCGGACAGACGAGCGCCGCGGCATGACCTGTCGCGCGACGACGGATGAAACCCCGGAAAAACAAAAAAATTAGCGAACATCCACACGGGGCCGGTGCACAGCCGCGTGGATGTTCGCTCAGGGCTCCGGGTCTCCCGATGGGGGTTGAGAATCCCGGATTCGCTTCCTGCGTGCCATGGACATATGTGCGTCGGAAGCGGAATCGTTGCGCGCACTTGTCGTCGCGCCATGAACTGCACTATAGGGAAACTTGCGAAAGGCATCTGTCAACCATTGTCAGACGCGTGGCAGCCGCACGTCGCACGCGCGCGCCGCTTTCGCGCTAAAGTGGTTCCCGATCGCCACCCTCGACCGCCCTGCCGATGCTCACGCTCTCGCTCGCCGCCGCCCGTGCCCTGCATCTCGCCGCACAGGGCCTGCTCACGCCGCCCCGCCGCAAGGCGACCAAGTCCGACGTGCTCGACACGATCCGCCGGATGGCCCAGCTGCAGATCGACACCATCCACGTCGTCGCGCGCAGCCCGTATCTCGTGCTGTTCAGCCGTCTCGGCGATTTCTCGCCGCACTGGCTCGACGAACATCTCGCCGAGGCGCGCCTGTTCGAATACTGGTCGCACGAAGCGTGTTTCCTGCCGATCGAGCAGTTCGGGCTGATGCGCTACAAGATGCTCGATCCGTCGGGGATGGGCTGGAAATATGCGGCCGAATGGCACGAGCAGAATCGTCCGGAGATCGAACGGCTGCTTGCGCGGATTCGCGACGAAGGCCCGGTGCGGTCGGCCGATTTCGCGCGCGAGGACGGCGCGAAGGGCAACGGCTGGTGGGATCGCAAACCCGAGAAGCGTCACCTGGAGGTGCTGTTCACGACGGGCGACCTGATGGTGTCGGCGCGCCGCAATTTCCAGCGCGTGTACGACGTGCGCGAACGCGTGCTGCCCGACTGGGACGATACGCGCGACCTGCCGCCGCGCGAAGCCGTGCTGCCCGCGCTACTGGACTACACGTGCCGCGCGCTCGGCGTCGTGCGCGCGGACTGGGTGGCCGACTACTATCGGCTGCCGCGCCGTTCGTACCGCGCGGAGCTGGAGCGGCTCGCGGATGCGGGCGACCTGATTCCGGTGCGGATCGACGACTGGAAGGAGCCGGCCTACGTGCACCGCTCGCTCGACGCGCTGCTGCCGGCGGCCGCGGCCGACACGCTGCGCTCGACGGTCACGACGCTGCTGTCGCCGTTCGATCCGGTCGTCTGGGACCGGCGGCGCGCGTCGACGCTGTTCGGTTTCGATTACACGATCGAGTGCTATACGCCCGAGCACAAGCGGCGCTACGGCTATTTCTGCCTGCCCGTGCTGCATCGCGGCCGGCTGGTGGGCCGCGTCGATGCGAAAGCGCATCGCGCGCTCGGCACGTTCGAATTGAAGGCCGTGCACGTCGAGCCGGGCGTGCGCTTCGGTACCGGACTCGCGGCCGACGTCGCGAAAGCCGTGAAGAAACTCGCGGCGTGGCACGG
This sequence comes from Burkholderia sp. BCC0097, assembly GCF_902832985.1. Lineage (NCBI taxonomy): Bacteria > Pseudomonadati > Pseudomonadota > Betaproteobacteria > Burkholderiales > Burkholderiaceae > Burkholderia > Burkholderia sp. BCC0097. Next base: position 603,510 of record NZ_CADFDM010000001.1, on the reverse strand, counting down.
CACGCCGGAGGTGACGGTCGCACACGCGCCGTCGGCCCTCGTGGAAGCAATCACGCGCACCTGAACGCCACATTCCGCCGGTGCGTCAGGGCCCGTTCATGCTCATGACGGGCTTGCGCTGGCCCTAGCCGAGCATGTGCATGCCGGCGTCGATATAGTGCGTGCCGCCCGTGATCGCCCGTGCGCCGTCGCTGGCAAGAAACGCGCAGAACGCGCCGACGTCGTCGATGCCGAGCGCGTGATGCAGCGGCGCCCGGCGCGCGGTGTCGTCGAGCAGCCGGCCGAAGTCCGGCAGGCCCGACGCCGCACGCGTGGGCAGCACGCCCGGCGAAATCGCGTTGACGCGAATGCCCGCGCCGCCGAGTTCGGCCGCCAGATACCGCACGCTCGCCTCGAGCGCGGCCTTGACCGGCCCCATCACCCCATAGTTCGCGACGACCTGCTCCGCGCCGAGATAGCTCATCGCCATCAGGCTCCCGCCGCGCGTCATCAGCGGCTCGGCGAGCCTCGCCATCCGGATGAACGAATGGCACGACGTATCCATCGCCAGCGAGAAGCCTTCCGGCGAACTGTCGATCACGCGACCCTGCAAATCGGCCTTCGGTGCATACGCAACCGAATGCAGCACGAAGTCGATCTCGCCCCATTGCGCCGCGATCGCATCGAACACCGCCGCCATCTGGTCGGGGTGCCCGACGTCGAGCGGCATCCGGATCGGCGCGTCGAGTTGCGCGAACAACGGCTCGACGTGCGGCAAGGTCTTGTCCGACTGCCAGGTCACCGCGAGCGTGGCGCCCGCCCGGCAAAACGCGCGTGCGCATCCCCACGCGATGCTCTGTTCGTTCGCGATGCCGACGACGAGCCCCCGCTTGTGCCGCAACGTCATGTGGCCTCCCTTGTCGATCCGCGTGGGCCTAGCGCTGCGCCGCGATCCATCGCGCGATGTCGGGCCACACCGCCTTCAGCGTGCGCGTCCCCATGAACAGGCCGATATGACCGCCCGGCACGAGCCGGCTCTCGATCCGCAACGCGGGCGTCCCGAGAAGTTCGCGCGCGCCGAACACCTGCTCCGGCGTCGTGATGTCGTCGGCCTCGCCGGCGAGCAGATAGACCGGGCACGCGACGTCCTTCAGGTCGAGCGTGCGCCCGAGCGCCACGAACGTGCCCTTCGCGAGCCGGTTTTCCTTGAAGATCTGCACGATCGCCTGCAGGTACCAGCGCCCCGGCAGGTCGATCGGGCTTTCGTACCAGTTCGCGAACACCTCGCGCTTGCGCAGGTAGTCGGGATCGTCGAGATGCTCGTACAGGTCGACGTGCTCGGCGAGATAGTGCTGGTCGGGATGCATGTTCTTCCAGCCGCGCAGCATGAAGCGCCCGCGCATCAGCCCGCCGCCCATCGCGACGAGTTCCTCGTAGAACGAGGTCGGATACGTGTGCACCATCTGCTTGATCGGGCCGTCGCCCGCGTCGGTGTCGATCGGCGAGCCCGCCAGCACGAGGCTCGCGACCTTGTGCGGGAAACGTGCCGCATACATCGCGGACATCCAGCCGCCCTGGCACAGCCCGACGAGATTCACGCGGCCGCCGAGTTCGTCGACGCACACGTTCAGCTCGGCCAGATACTGGTCGATCTCGAGGTCCTTCATGTCCTCGGTGGCCGAGCGCCAGTCGGTCAGGTACAGGCGCGTCACGCCGTGCTCGCGCAGCGTCTGCATCAGGCTCTGCCCCGGCTGGTAGTCGGCGATCATCGCGCTGTGCCCCGCGTACGGCGCATCGACGATCGTCGGCAGCCCGTGCGCGGGCGCGGCCGAATAATCGCGAAACGTCATCGTTCGCAGTTCCAGCAACGGCCGGTTCGGCGATGCCAGCGCCGGATGCGCTTCGAAATGGAGCTTCTCCTCTTCCGCGAGGAAGCGCAGATTGCGCGCCGTGATCTCGGAGCCGGCCGCGAACATCGCCGTGGCGGCGGCCATCGGCCAGAAAATCGGCAGCGCGGGGGCGCTGACGGCAGAAGAAGGCGTGTCGCGTGCTGTCATCGGAGGTCTCACCGGGTCGGATACGGCGTGGAAGGAATCGCGTCGTCCAGCACGCGGCGCGTGTGCCGCGCGATCATCAGGTTCTCGTCGGTCGGGATCACGCGCACCGTCACACGCGACGCGTCGCTCGAAATCACCGGCAGGCCGGCCGCGTTCGCCGCGTCGTCAAGCACGATGCCGAGCCACGCCGCGCGGCTGCAGATCCGTTCACGCACGTGCGGCGCGTGCTCGCCGATGCCCGCCGTGAACACGAGCGTGTCGAGACCGCCGAGCACGCCGGCCAGCGCGGCGAGTTCGCGGGCCGCCCGATAGGCGAACAGCTCGACCGCATGCGCGGCCGACGGCGCGTCGCTCGCCAGCAGCGTGCGCATGTCGCTCGACACGCCCGACACGCCGAGCAAGCCCGATTCGGCATAGATCAGGTGCTCGATCTCGTCGAGCGACCGGCCCGCGTGACGCTGCAGGTACAGGATCACGCCCGGGTCCAGCGCGCCCGTGCGTGTGCCCATCGGCAGCCCGTCGACCGCCGTGAAGCCCATCGTCGTCGCGACGCTGCGGCCGTTCTCGAGCGCACACAGGCTCGCGCCGTTGCCGAGGTGCGCGACGACCGTCCGTTGCCGCACCCACGACGGATCGAGGGCCGCGAGCGCCGTCGCGATGTACTCGTACGACAGCCCGTGAAACCCGTAGCGCACGATGCCCTGCTCGGTCAGCGCGCGCGGCAACGCGAACTCCCGTTCGAGCGCCGGCACCGTCGCATGGAACGCGGTGTCGAAACACGCGACCTGCGGCAGGTTCGGCGCAACCGCGGCAACCGCGCGAATCGCGTCGACGTGATGCGGCTGGTGCAGCGGCGCGAGCGGCGCAAGCGATGCGATTGCGTCGAGCACGCGCGCGTCGATCCGCACCGGCGCGGTGAAATACGGGCCGCCGTGCACCACCCGGTGCCCGACGCCGTCGAACGCGGCCTCCCGCCCGACGTGCGCGGCGAACCACGCGTGCAGCGCCTCGATCGCGCCTCGATGGCCCGGTTGCGCGACGGCGCTGTCGGCAAGCGTCGCGCCGTGTGCATCGGTCACGAACAGATGCGGGGTGTCATGCAGGTTCTCGACCTGCCCGTGCAGTCCCCCATCGAGCGAGCGATCCTCGCGCGTGTCGTAGACCGAGAACTTGAGGCTCGACGAGCCGGCGTTGAGCACCAGGACGGGATGTCGCATCGCGGCCTCGTCAGCGTGCGTCGGCCGCAACCGCCGGCGCATTCACGAGCGTCGCCGTCTCGCGCGCCGCCGCCGCGACGAGCGCCGCGACCGCGCAGCTCGGGAGGCGCGTGCGTTCGCTGTCGGCGCGACTCGTCAGGATCACCGGCACGCGTGCGCCGAGCACGATGCCGGCCGCATCGGCATTCGCGAGGAACGTCAGCTCCTTCGCGAGCATGTTGCCGGCCTCGAGGTCGGGCACGAGCAGGATGTCCGCATCGCCCGCGACCGCGGAGCCGAGATGCTTGAGCCGCGCGGCTTCCGCGCTGATCGCGTTGTCGAACGCGAGCGGCCCGTCGAGCAGCGCGCCGGTGATCTGGCCGCGCTCGGCCATCTTGCATAGCGCGGCCGCGTCGAGCGTGGACGGCAGCTTCGAGCTGACCGTCTCGACCGCCGACAGGATCGCCACCTTCGGCCGGGCGATGCCGAGCGCATGCGCGAGATCGATCGCGTTCTGCGCGATGTCGGCCTTCTGCTCGAGCGTCGGACGAATATTGACGGCCGCGTCGGTGATGAACAGCGGCTTGGGGTACGTCGGCACGTCCATGATGAACACGTGGCTCAGGCGCCGCCCGGTGCGCAACCCCGTATCGGCGCGCACCACCTCCGCCAGCAACTCATCGGTGTGCAGGCTGCCCTTCATCAGCGCCTGCGCGTCGCCCGCGCGCACCAGCTCGACGGCGCGTGCCGCCGACGCATGACTGTGCGGCGCATCCACGAGCCGATAGCCGGACAGGTCGACACCGAGCGTCGCGGCGAGCATCGTGATGCGCGCAACCGGGCCCACCAGCACGGGCACGATGATGCCGGCCCGGGCGGCGGCGGCCGCCGCGTGCAGCGAGACCTCGTCGCAAGGATGCGCGACCGCGACCGTCACCGGGCGCAATGCGCGGCAACGCGCAATCAGCGCTTCGTATTTCTGATGCGTGCGCAACTCGGTCATCGACTGCCCCTTCGCAAGGATCACGTGAACGGATTCTGGTGCGGGACCGGGCGACGTCGTTTGATTTTCGTCAATCGTTTCAGGTGAAGTCCCGATAGCATGAAACCGCACGATGACATCCGGATGGCCGCGACGCCCAACCCTGACATGCACATACGCGAAATCCGCGCGAAGATCGCCAGTACCTCGTCCACGCGCAAGATCACCAAGGCGATGGAAATGATGGCGCGCACCAAGATGGCAAGCGCGCAGCGGCGCGCGCGTGAGTTCCGTCCGTACACGGCACGTATCGGCGCGATGGCGGAGCGCGTGCTGCGCGACCGTCCCGACCACGTTTCGGCACTGATGGCGCGACGCGATACCGTGCGCCGCGTCGGCCTGATCGTCGTCAGCACCGATCGCGGGCTGTGCGGCCCGCTCAATGCGAGGCTGCTCGTCGAATGCGTGGATGCGCTCGAACGCTGGGGCCGGGCCGGCGTCGCGTGCGAACTGAGCGTGATCGGTGCGCGCGGCCTCGCGCCGCTGCTGCGCCATGGCGCGACCATCGCAGCCCGTGCGAGCGGCCTGGCCGCCGAGCCGCACTTCGAGCAGTTGCTCGGGGCGCTGCTCGTGCCACTGACCGCGTTCGTCAATGGCGAGCTCGACGAAGTGCACGTCGCATACAACCGGCTGACGAGCCCGCTCGCGTACGAGCCGCGCATCGATGCGATGCTGCCGATCATCGGGCTCGACACCGGGGCCGACGCGCCGACCGATGGCACGCCCGCGTCCGACTATCTGTACGAGCCCGCGCCCAAACCGGTCGTCGATACGTTGCTGCTGCGCTACGTCGAGGCGACGCTCTATCAGGCCGTCGTCGAGAACTACGCGTGCGAGCAATGCGCGCGGATGTTCAGCATGCAGACCGCGACGGACAACGCCGACCGCGTGTTGCGCGAACTGCGGCACCTGTACCAGAAGACGCGACAGGCGCAGATCACCACCGAGCTGTGCGAAATCGTCGCCGGCGCGGCGGCAGTCTGAAGGAGTCCGCATGAAGACGTCGATGAAACTCGACATCGTGAGCGTGGAAGCGGTGCTGTATGCCGGCGACGCGCATTTCGTCGTCGTGCCGGGGGAAAGCGGAGAGTTGGGAATCTACCCGCACCACGCGCCGCTCCTCACGCGAATCAGGCCCGGCGTCGTGACGCTCGTCGATGCGCCGACCGGCGAGCATCGCCGCCTCCTCGTCGCGGGCGGCGTGCTGGAGGTCAGCCGTGACGGCGTGACGCTGATCGCCGATCACGCGCTGCGTACGCCCGAACTCGACGATCTGCGCGCACGCGAAGCGCGGCATGCGGCCGACGACTGGCGCCAGCGCTACGCGCACGAAAACCGGCGTGCGTTCGATTTCGCGTCGGCCCGCGCGGAATTGATGGATGAAATCCGGCGCTTCTTTGCAATGGCGCTGCGGCAACAGGCGGCGCACGACAAGCCGGGCGGCGCTGGCTAGCCGGGGCTCCTCCCGTGCTGCCCGCTCAGTCGCGCAGCTTGCGAAAACGCGGCGTGCCGTCTTCGAGATTGCCGTTGAACATCGCTTCCGGCCGCACCCACAGCCCGCGCGCATGCGGCCACAGATGCTCGTAGACGACCACCGATTCCTCGGTTTCGGAATGGCGGGCAACGCCGATGTAGCGGTACAGGCCGCCCTTGTAGTGGCGGTGCGTCGCGAGCTGTTCGGCTTCCTGTTCGGTCATGGTGTGTTTCTCTTCGGCAAAAACGGAAAGCGCGTATTGTATGCGCCGCGCCGCACGTCAGCGTTTCGTGTAGATGTCCGGGCGGCGGATCTCCATCAGCCGTTCGGGGTTCGCGGGCGGACCGAAACCGACCGGCCGGTACAGCGCGTGCGCGTCGGTCGTCGCGAGCATGATGCGGCGCAAGCGCTGCACCATCTCCTGCGCGAATATATGGTCGATCAGCGCGCGGCCGTAGCCGTTGCCGCGTTCGGCCGGCAACACGAACACATCGCACAGGTACGCGAACGTCGCGTGATCGGTGACGAGCCGCGCAAACCCGACGAGCCGGTCGCCGACATACGCGCCGAAGCACAGCGAACCCTCGATCGCCCGCTCGACCACGTCGCGCGGGATGCCCTGCGACCAGTACGCGTCGCGATGCAGGAAGTCGAAGATCGCGTCGATGTCGAGTTCGCGCTTGTCGGTGGAAAATCTCAGCGTGGCGGGGGTGGCTGCGGGCACGTCTGTTCTCCGGTTCGAGGGGCGGAAAGCGGAGCATCGACAATACCGCGCCGCGGGGCGCGGGACAAGGGTATGGCCGAGCCGCCGCGGGAAAACAGATGCGCGTCGCCCTGCCGCACGGCGCCTCAAGACCTGTACAACATTCCGTACATATATTCGAATAGTGCTATACTTGTACCGTTAAACGTACAAGTGAGGCGCGCCATGCGCACGATTCATTTTTCCGATGCCCGCGGCAATCTGAAGACCGTCATCGACCAGGTCGTCGACGATGCGGACGTGACGCTCATCACGCGCCGCGATGCACCGAACGCCGTCATCATGTCGCAGGACTATTACGACAGCCTGATGGAGACGGTCCACTTGCTGCGCTCGCCGGCCAACGTCGCCCATCTCGAACGTTCGATCGCGCAACTGCGCAAGGGCAAAGCGAAAGAACACAAGCTCTCCGAGGATGATGAATGAGCGTACGTCGCGTGCTCTTTACTTCCGATGCATGGGACGACTATGTCTACTGGCAAGGGCAGGATCGCAAGACGCTCAAGCGCATCAACCAGCTCATTCGCGAAACCCAGCGAACGCCGTTCGAAGGCATCGGCAAACCCGAGCCGTTGAAAGCCAATCTGTCCGGCTTCTGGTCGCGCCGTATCGACGATACGAACCGTCTGGTCTACGAGGCCGACGACCTTCAAATCAGCATCGTGTCCTGTCGCTACCATTTCGAGTAGCACGACCGCTCAGTACCCTCGTCACGTTCCGCCTCGCCTGATGACCTACCGCCTCATCGCCTTCGACTTCGACGGCACGCTCGCCGATTCGCTCGACAGCTTTCTCGCCGCGCTGTCGGAAGCGTCGCGCCTGCACGGCTTTCGCGACGCGACGCCCGAACTGCGCCCCGCGCTGCGCGGCATGTCGGCGCGCGACATCATCCGCGCGCTCGACGTGCCGATGTGGAAAGTGCCGCGCGTGACGATCGACATGCGCCGCCTGATGCGGCCGCGCATCGCGAACGTGCGGCTCTTTCCCGGCGTCGACGAAACGTTCGACGCGCTCGCCGCCCGCGGCATCCGCATCGCGATCGCCACGTCGAACACCGAGGAGATCGTGCGCGACCGGCTCGGCCCGCGCGCCGGCGCACGCGTCGACCATTTCGCCTGCGGCATTCCGCTGTTCGGCAAGGCGCGCCGTCTGCGCGCGCTCGTTCACGAGGCCGGTGTGCGCGCCGATGAAGTGCTGTACGTCGGCGACGAAATCCGCGACGCCGACGCGGCACGGCGCGCGCGTATCGCGTTCCAGGGCGTCGCGTGGGGTTACACGGCGCCCGACGCGTTGCAGGCACATTGCGCGACGCCGTTGCTGCCGCGCCTCGATGCGCTGCTCGATCGCGTGTAACGCCTTCACGCAAGCCACGCACACACGCAGCCCTCTCGCCCGACGCGCCGCCAAGGCAACAGCCGCGCCGCCATCACGTCGATGAAATGCCGACGACACACGCGTGCGTCTCATGCGTTGCATGCGACATGCGCACGCAAAAATTGCCACGGCAGCCTGCGCATCAGGTACGCCCTACCTGCCTGCGCGCGTGCCCATCGATTCGCCTTACCAACCGTTACACAAGCCACAGCACGGTTGCACCTGCTAGCCGACCGCTCTCCTAGAATCAGTCGGGCCGGGAAACACTTCGAACGTCACCGCGGCAGAGCGGCGGTCGAATCCGGCCCGGGCGCGCCCGGTCTCTCTCGCACAGCAACGGATCGCACGATCCGTTTTTCAACCAGAGCCCCGATCGAAAGGAGGTCCCATGAACCGCTTTCCCCACATTTCGCGCCTCGCCTTGTCTGCCGCTGGCCTGCTTCTCGTCGCCGTGACGGCGACCGCGCAAACCGCGCAACCGGCAACCGGCGCATCGGCTGCGCCGGCCGCGACCGCGACGCGCATCCACGAAGCCGACCAGACCTTCATCACCGACGGCACGAAGACCGTGTCGACCCAGCACGACGCGGCACGCATCGCCGATTCGCGCACGTCGGACAGCCAGGTCAAGGCATTCGCGCAACGCGTGTCGACCGACGACGCGAAGATCATCCAGGCGATGCGCGCGGCGAGCCCGCGCGGCGTCGACGTGCCGGCCAACGACCCGGACACGACCGTGCTGAACAGCATCAAGAGCCTGCGCGGCGCGGAGTTCGACAAGGCGTACATCGAACAGGTCGCGCTCGCCGGCCAGCAGAAGACGATCTCGGCATTCCAGGCCGAAATCGCGTCGGGCCGCGACACCAAGCTGAAGGAAGTCGCACGCCAGGCGCTGCCGATCCTGCAGGCGCACTACGCGGACGCGCAGAAGCTCGCGCAGCGTCATCACCTCGCATCGGCGCAGTAACGCGATGCAGCGCCGCGCCTCGTGCGCGGCGCACCGTTCCCCCCGTCGTCGCGCTGTCGCCTCCCCTGCCGGCGGCGCGACGCACGTCCAACGTTCAACGTCCCGCGTCACACGTTACGTCGCCAGCTTCGCCTCGAGTCGCGCACGCACGTCCGGCCATTCGTCGTCGATGATGCTGAAGCGCACCGAGTTGCGCTTGCGGCCATCCGGCATGATCCGTTCGTGACGCACGACGCCCTCCTGTTTCGCACCGAGCCGCAGAATCGCCGCGCGCGATTTCTCGTTCAGCTCGTCCGTCGTGAACTGCACGCGTACGCATCGCAGCGTGTCGAACGCATAGGCCAGCAGCAACCACTTCGCTTCGGTATTCGCGCGCGTACGCTGCGCCGATTCGCTCAACCACGTATGGCCGATCTCCAGCTTGCGATTCCCGCGATCGATCTTCCAGAAGCGCGTGCTGCCGATGGCGCGGCCCGACGCGCGATCGACGATCACGAACGGCATCACGGTGCCGGCCGCGCGCCCCTGCAACGCCGTGTCGATGTAGGCGTCGACCGTCTGCGCGCCCGGCACGACCGTGACCTTCAGGTTCCACAACTCGCCGTCGGCGGCAGCGTCCACCAGCGCCTGCCGGTCGGATGCGTCGAGCGGGCGCAGGACGACACGTTCGCCAGTGAGGGTCGGTTGTTCGAGGAAAGACGATGCGTCGGTCATGACAGGTTTCCGGAAAATGACGGTGATGGCGGCGATGGCGGTGAAACGCCCATCATACGGCGGCACCGCTAGCCGAGGTGCGCGGCGAGCCGGCGGCGGATCGCCTTCGCTTCGCCGCGCAGCGCATCGGCGAACGCGTCGACGAGCAGGCTCTTCGGCCGGTGCTCGGGCACGATCACGCTGACCCGGTAGGGAAACGACCGCGTCAGCGGCCGAACGTGCAGGCCGCGGCCGACGAAATCGAGCGCCGTGAGCGGATTGACGATCGCAGCCCCGAGCCCCTGCCGCACGAACGCGCACACCGATACGGCCGACGGCGTGTCGACCACCGAGCGCGGCGCGACGCCGAGTTGCGCGAATGCCTCGTCGATCATGATGCGGTACGGATCGTTCAGCGACAGGCTCACGAACGGTCGATCGGCGAGGTCCGGCAGGTCGATCGCATCCCGCGCGAGCAGCGGATGGCCGTCGGGCAGCACGCACACTTCATCGACCTCGAGCAGCGGCGTGAGCACCGTGCCGGCCGGCGCGACGTCGTGCTCGGTCAGCCCGAGGTCGTAGCGTTGGGCGGTCAACCACTCCTCGAGCACCGGCGACTCCTGCGTCGCGACCGACACGCTCACACCCGCATGCGCATCGTGAAAGCGCCGGCACGCACCGGGCAGGATCGCGTGCGAGAACGCCGGCAGCGCGATTACCGACAGTTGTCCGTCGCGAAACTCGCGCAGGCGTGCGGCCGTCGCCGCGACGCGTTCGAGCCCCACATACGCGAGCCGTACGTCGTCGAACAGCGTGAGCGCGGCCATCGTCGGGCGCAGCCGGCCGTGCGCGCGTTCGAACAGCGCAAAACCGACGACCTGCTCCATCCGTGCCAGTTCGCGGCTGATGGTCGGCTGCGACGTGTACAGCATCTCGGCCGCGCGCGTCGTGCTTCCGGTGACCATCAGCGCGCGGAAGACCTCGATATGACGGTGCGTCAGCATGATTGTATATATCAGAAATGAATCGAATGAAGATAAACAGGCATTTTACTGGATAGCCAATCAGGCGCATCATCGCGCTATCCGTTCATTCGATCCGATTCATCCGCCATGTCACTCGATTCCCGCCAGCTCGCGGCCCTCGCGCAGCAATACGGCACCCCGCTGTGGGTGTACGACGCCGACGTCATCCGCGACCGCATCGCCCAACTGCGCCAGTTCGACGTGATCCGTTACGCGCAGAAAGCGAATTCGAACGTCCATATCCTCAAGCTGATGCGCGACGAAGGCGCGTGCGTCGACGCCGTATCGCTCGGCGAGATCGAGCGCAGCCTCGCGGCCGGTTTCAGCCCGAGCGGCGAGCCGGAAGGCGTCGTGTTCACGGCCGACCTGATCGACCGCCCCACGCTCGCGGCGGTGCTCGAGCACGGCGTGACCGTGAATGCAGGCTCGCTCGACATGCTCGCGCGCATCGGCGAGCACGCACCCGGCCACCGCGTGTGGCTGCGCGTCAACCCCGGGTTCGGCCACGGCCACAGCAACAAGACCAACACCGGCGGCCCGCAGAGCAAGCACGGCATCTGGATCGACGACGTCCCGCGCGCGATCGAGATCGTGCGCCAGTACGGGCTGAAGCTGGTCGGCATCCACATGCACATCGGTTCGGGCGTCGACTACGGCCACCTGTCGCAGGTGTGCGATGCGATGGTCGATCTCGTCACGTCGCTCGGCCACGACATCGACGCGATCTCGGCCGGCGGCGGCCTGTCGATTCCGTATCGCGACGGCGAGCCGCGCGTCGACGTCGGTCACTACTTCAGCCAGTGGGACGCCGCGCGCAAGCGGATCGAACGGCATCTCGGCCATCCGGTGCGCATCGAGATCGAACCGGGCCGCTTCCTCGTCGCCGAAGCCGGCACGCTCGTCACCGAAGTGCAGGCCGTCAACCGTCGGCCGGAGCACGATTTCGTGCTGATCGACGCCGGCTTCAACGACCTGATGCGCCCGTCGATGTACGGCAGCTATCACGCGGTGTCGGTGCACGCGCACGATGGCGGGCTGCCCGCCGGCCGGCCGCTCGTCGACCTCGCGATCGCCGGGCCGCTGTGCGAATCGGGCGACGTGTTCACGCAGGACGCGGGCGGCGTGGTCACGCACCGCAAGCTCGCGCAGCCGCAGATCGGCGATCTGCTGTTCCTGCACGACGCGGGTGCGTACGGCGCGTCGATGTCGTCGAACTACAACAGCCGGCCGCTCGCGCCGGAGGTGCTGGTCGATCGCGGCACGCCGCGGTTGATCCGCCGCCGGCAGACGATCGGCGAATTGCTCGCGCTGGAAACGTTCGAGTAACGCCCGCCCGGCGTGACGAACGCCAACGGCCAGGCTGGCCGCTGCCGGCAGCCTGGCCGTTTTGCCTTGGGTCGCGTCATCGGGTGCAGGATCGAGCGCACGTCGCGATCATGCGCATCGATGGCAACCGGCTTGCCGCCAGCATCGGCCTGATGCGCGACACACCGCTGCCCTCCGTCACCCCGCCCGCTGCACGGGCGCCATCTTCGAGAAGTACTTCGCGCCCGCCACGCAGCCGACCACCACGACCGTCACGACGACCATCGACGGCGGCACCGTCTCGTGCAGCAGCCCGGCCGCGAGCAGGAAGCCGAAGAACGGCTGCAGCAGCTGCAACTGGCCGACGCCCGCGATCCCGCCGAGCGCCAGCCCGCGATACCAGAACACGAAGCCGATCAACATGCTGAACAGCGATACGTACGCGAGCCCCCACAGCGCGGCGGCATCGACGCCGTCGAACGACGCGGGCCAGGTCAGCCACGTGAGCGGCAGCATCAGCGGCAGCGACAGCACGAGCGCCCACGAGATCACCTGCCAGCCGCCGAGCTGGCGCGACAGGCGCGCGCCTTCCGCATAACCGAGCCCGCACGCGACGATCGCGGCCAGCATCAGCGCATCGCCGACCACCGACGCCTGGCCGCCGTTGCGCAACGCGAACGCGGCCACCGCGCCGCTGCCGACGATCGAGAAGATCCAGAACGGCAGCCGCGGCCGTTCGCCGCCGCGCCACACGCCGAACAGTGCAGTCGCGAGCGGCAGCAGCCCGACGAACACGATCGCATGCGCCGACGTCACGTGCTTCAGCGCAAGCGCCGTCAGCAACGGAAAACCGACCACCACACCAAGCGCGACGATGGCCAGCGACACGGCCTCGGCACGCGACGGCCGCTTCTGCTTCAGCACGACGAGCAGCAGCAGGCCGAGCGCGCCGGCGATCGTCGCGCGGGCGAACGTGAGGAACAGCGGGGCGAGCCCTTGCACCGCGACCCGCGTCGCGGGCAGCGAGCCACTGAAGATGATCACGCCCAGCAAGCCGCTGAGCCATCCGTCGGTCGTCTTTTGCACGGTCAATCCTGAATGGAAAGTGGATGACCGATGATCCGCCGCCGGCGAAACCGGCGTAAGCTACAGCCCAATACAATTCAGACAAACTGTACTGGACAATCGGCCGTACAGTTCATCGTTCGCCATGCGCCATTCCGCCCCGATTCCCGCCCCACCCGCGCCGTCGCGCACGCGCGTGGAAACCGTCATGGATACGTTGCGCGCGCGGATCGCGAGCCGCGCGCTGATGCCCGGCGCGCGCGTGCCGTCGATCCGGATGATGGCCGACGCGCTCGGCGTGTCGAAATCGACGGTCGTCGACGCGTACGAGCGGCTCGCGAGCGAAGGCGTGCTCGTCGCACGGCGTGGTTCGGGCTTCTACGTGTCGGGCCACGCGCCGCCGCTCGCGCTCGCGGAACTTGGCCCGCGCCTCGATCGCGAGCTCGATCCGCTGTGGCTGTCGCGCCAGTCGCTCGAAGCGGCGCCAACGTCGGCGAAGCCCGGCTGCGGATGGTTGCCGTCGTCGTGGCTGCCCGACGAAAGCCTGCGTCGCGCGCTGCGCGCCGTGTCGCGCGACGAAGCCGATGCGCTGACCGATTACGCGACGCCGCTCGGCCTGCCCGCGCTGCGCCAGCAGCTCGCGTGGCGGCTCGCGCAGCACGGCGTCCACGCGGAACCCGCCCAGATCATGCTGACCGACGGCGGCACGCACGCGCTCGACCTCGTGTGCCGCCTGCTGCTGGAGCCGGGCGACACCGTCGTGCTCGACGATCCGTGCTACTTCAACTTCCAGGCGCTGCTGCGCGCGCACCGTGCGCGGATCGTCAGCGTGCCGTTCACGCCGAACGGCCCCGATCTCGCGCGCTTCGAGCAAGTACTCGCCGAGCACCGGCCGCGCCTGTACATCACCAACGCCGCGCTGCACAACCCGACCGGCGCGACGCTCGCGCCGCCCGTCGCGCACCGGCTGCTGACGCTCGCGGCCGAGCACGGGCTGCTGATCGTCGAGGACGACATCTTCGCGGATTTCGAGAGTACGCCCGCGCCGCGCCTCGCGGCGTTCGACGGGCTGTCGCGCGTGGTGTCGATCGGCAGCTTCTCGAAGACGCTGTCGGCCGCGATCCGCTGCGGCTATATCGCCGCGCGCCCGGAATGGATCGACGCGCTCGTCGACCTGAAGCTCGCGACGTCGTTCGGCAATGCGCAGATCGGCGCGAACGTCGTGCACCGACTGCTGATCGACGGCACGTACCGGCGCCATCTCGACAGCCTGCGCGCGCGTCTCGCGGATGCGATGGGTGAAACGATCCGGCGCCTCGGGCGGGCCGGGCTCGGGATCTGGACGGAGCCGCGCGGCGGATTGTTCGTGTGGGCGCAATTACCGGACGGGCTCGACGCCGCGCGCGTCGCACGCCACGCGCTGGACCACGACGTCGTGCTCGCCCCCGGCGACGTGTTCAGCGCGTCGCGCAGCGCGACGTCGTACCTGCGCTTCAACGTGTCGCGCTGCAAGGGGCCGGCGGTGTTCGATGCGCTTGCACGAGCGATGGAGGCGGCGCGGGCGGTGGAGCGCGGCGGTGCGCCGGCGGATGCCGGCAGCCCGGTGCTGACCGGCAAGTGACGCGAGCCGGCTGCACGGCGGCGGGATGCCCCGCCGCCTGCGTCACACCTCCCCCGCATGCGCCCTCGCCCTGACCTCGGCGAACGACGTATCGACGAGCAGACGCCCCGTGTCGAACACCGTCTCGAGCGCCTCGTCCCATTCGCCTTCCAGCGCACGATCGTCCCATGCAACCGGCAACGTCACCGTCCGATACTCGCCGGTGCGCCCATTGCGCAACAGCGTCAACCGCCCCTGCTTCGAGCGCTTGCCCTGATCGGTGACCGGATCCTTGCGGACGTCATGCCACACGTCGCCGCGCCGGATCGCCGAACACTTCATCGCGAAGCGCTGCGTATCGCGGTTCACCCGCTGCAACAACGCTCCGCCCATGCCGAACACCACATTGCCGGCCGCATACCCCGCCTCGTCGAGCGCGACGAGGATCGCTTCGATCGATTGCTCGTCGACCCCGTCCCCCTGGATCACGCGCACATGATTCAATACGCGCCGCCCCTTGCCGTTCATGGTCGAACCGAACGACGCATCGAGCGCACGCACGGTCTGCAGCACGATCGTCACCGGGTCGCCGGAATCGGGACGCACGACGAGTGTCGCGCCCGAATCGATCACCGCCTGCCGAAGTTCGCCGCCCCACAGATCGAGCGCGGCGAACAAATCATAGGAGTCCGACACGACCGATACGATCGCGCCCGGCAACCCGAAGCGCCTGATCATGTTGCGGTACGCATCGGCCTCGCCTTCGCGCCCCCACGACGTGATCGTGCTGTGCTCGGCCGCCGGCACCGAGTACGCGGCCATCGGCTCGCGATAGAAGCGGTTCGCGGCCAGCACGCCGAGCACCGTGTCCGAGCCCATGAAGCTCACGAGGTGCGCGGCGCCGCCGATCGCGGCCGATTCCGCGCTCGACACGCCGCGCGCGCCGAAGTCGTGCAGCTTGAACGGCAGTTGCGCGAGATCCTCGTCGGTCCGTTCGAGGAAACGGCGAATCGTTTGCCGAAGATGCCAGCTACGGGTCGCCACCGTCACCGGATACCAGATGCGCAACAGCATCGTCTCGAGATACGACGCGAGCCAGAACACCTGCGGATCGTCGCATTCGACCGTCATCAGCACGTTGTGCACCGGCACGATCGAGCCTTCCGGCACCGCGCGGATCTTCACCGGCACGTAGCCGTCGTAGCGCTCGACGACATGGCGCCATCCTGCCTCGTTGAACGGCTCGCCGTGCACCGTGAAGAAATCGCGCGCGTCGTCGATCATCGCGTGCGTGACCGGCTTGCACAGGTACTCCTTCAGCAGCATCTGCAGACCGAAGAACAGCGTGCGGTCGTAGCGGCCGCCGCGCGATTCGACGTACGAGAACATCGCCGATGCGTCCGGCGGATATTGCAGGAAGTGGGAAGCCTTGTACGAATCCGTGTTGAGAATCGGATTGGCGAGAACCGCGGCAAAGCCGCCGGGATCGTTTTGCATGGCTAGAGCTCCTCTAGGCCGTTGAAGTGCCGCCGCGTCTGTCGCGGCGGACCGGATGCGGGGAATCAGCGAGTCACAGCTTCCCCAGGAAGTGATACGCGATGTCGAAGTGATCCTCGAACATCACGTTGCGCATCTGCGCGAATTCGTTGAGCGGCACCCAGCGCGCCTTGTCGGCGTCGTCACTGCCCTTCACGCGCGGCAACTCGCCGGTCGGGAAGTTGAACAGGCACGCATGCGTGATCGTGCGGCCGCGCAGCGAACGCGTCGGGTGATCGAACACCTGGCGATCCTTGATCGAACCGCGCAGCACGGGTTCCGGCAGCTTGAGGCCGGTTTCCTCGCGCAGCTCGCGGATGCACGCCGCGTCGAGCCGCTCGTCCTGGTTCACGAAGCCGCCGGGCAGCGCCCACAGGCCGCGGCCCGGTTCGCTGCGGCGGCGCACGAGCAGGATATGCCCCGAATGCACGACCACCGCGTCGACCGTCACGAACGTGACGGGATACGGCGCGGCCGCCCACGCCTTGCGATACGCGGCGATGAATTCGGCTTCCGACTTCAGTTGCGCGAATTCCGGCTGCGTGCGAAAACGCTCGAGCCAGCCGAACACGGGTTCCGGCACGGCCCACTGCACGAAGCTGTTGGTGCGTTCGGCGAAATACTGGTCGCGGATTTCGGTGGCGGAAATGTCTTCCGTCGCGTCGACGTCGACGAGCTCCCATTGCGGGAACATCCGCAGGTAATACGACGTGGCGTCCTTCTCGTGGCCGATCAGCCCGACCTTGCGTTGCGCGACATCGCCGAGCGCGACGGCCACCGCATCCTGCACCCAGCGCACCCAGTCGCCGTCGTTGTACGTCGAATCCTGCAGCGGGGCGATCGTCACGCGATCGCGCTCGGACGCGTCGAGCAGCGAAGCCAGCATCTGGCGGCGCTCGTCGAACGAGAACGGGTCCTTGATGGTGCGGGGCTTGTCGGTCGACCCGATCAGCACGCACACGCGTTCGGCCCGACTCAGCGCCGACTTCAGCACGTTCAGGTGACCACGATGCGGAGGCTGGAAACGACCAATGAAAACGAGCGCGTCGAAGCGCCGGTTCTGTTGCGTACTCATGAGGCTCCCTCAAGAGATTGAAACGCTCCGGGTCTGTCCCGAAGGGTTGGGATAAATCCTAGGGGAATTCCCGAGGTGCGTCAATCGCGCTCGTTCGAGCGCACGCTCGACTTGACGAAGTCTGACGAAACACCGGTTATTGGCGCGGTACACTCGATTTCATCCCAATCCGCGCCGTGGCGCCCGCCCTCATGAGGATCTCAGTCAGCCGGACCGTCGGCGTCGACCGCAGGCGCCTGTTCACGTGGTCGCAGGACTACGGACGGCGGCTCGTGTGGGACAACTTTCTCAGCGACGCCTATCTGCTCGACGGAACGACCGCCGATGTCGGCGTCGACGCGTTCTGCCGCAGCCAGTCGGGCGCGACGATGGTGTCGCGCTACATCTCGTACCGTCCGCCGCAAGTCGCCGCCGTCGAGATGGTCGAAGGCCCGAAGGTGCTCGAGCGCTTCAGCGGCAGCTGGAACTTCGTCGAGCACACGCCCGGGTCGACCGAGGTGAAGTTCACGTACCACTTCCGCGTGCAGCCGTCATGGCTGCGCTGGTTGCTCGAACCGCTGATCGGCGCGTTCTATCTCGTGCAGACGCGCCGGCGTCTCGATTCGTTCAAGCGCTGGGCCGAAGCCGAAGCGCTGCCGCGCTGACCGGCATGCGCCGGCGGCCGCGCCGCCCGCTACTTGCCGGATTCACCGAGCCGGAGAAACGACCGGCGGCCGCCATCCCGACGACCCGCCCTGGCCGATGCGCGGCGCGCGGCATCCTGGCTCAGGCCGGCGCACTGCCGCGTGCCATCTGCTGCCGAACCTGAACATGCGCGCCGAGCGCCGCCGCGATCGCATCGACCGCATCGGCCGCGCGCGCCGCGCCGCACATGAACGCATCGACGGCCGCGAAGCGATGCTCGGGCCACGTATGGATCGTGATGTGCGACTCCGCCAGCAACACGACACCCGTCACGCCATGCTCGCCGCCGAAATGATGGAAATGCGCGCCGATCACACGCGCGCCGGCCCGTTGCGCCGCGTCGGTGAGGATCGCCTCGAGCCGCGCGGCGTCGCGCAGCAGCGCCGCATCGATGCCCGCCAGGTCGGCCAGCACGTGCGAGCCGAGCGTCGCGCACGGCGGCGCGATCCCGTCGCGCGCGGTCATTTGTGCGACCCGTACGACGAGTAGCCGCTGCGCGCCGACGAACTGCCCCACCCGCCGCCGCCCGAACCGCTGCCGCCGATCGACGCGCAGCTGAACAGCGTGACGACGATCAGGCCGTAGACGCCGTAGAGGATGTACCGGATCACGCGTTGCCCCCGTCCGACGCAAATCGCTTCCACAGCCATTCCGGCAGCCACAGCACCAGCAGGCCGACCAGCACGTAGACGGAGCGGCCGGTGAACGAGAACAGCGAACCGAGGTTGAAGATCACGAGCAATGCGCTGAACATGAACGGCAGCGGCGCGAAACTGTGCGTCCCCTTGCTGCCGAACAGCCCCATCGATTCGGTCGCGCCCGTGGCGGCCGTCGTGGCCGCCGCGAGCGCCGGCGTGCCGAAGCGTTCGGCGAGCGCGCCGCCCGACAGCGGTCGCGCACGCGACCAGACGATCTCCGCATCACTGCGCTCGCGCGTCAGCTTGTCCTTCTGCCAGCCATAGTCGATGATCGACGTGCGATCGCCCGCCTGCACGCGCCAGTTGAATGCCCCGACCACGTAGACGACCTCCGATTCGTATTCCTCGCGCAGCCGGTAGGTCTTGCCGCCTTCGGTCACATTGCCGGCTTCGCCGCCGATCGTCGGCCAGTGGTCGAGCACCTGCACACGTTCCCAGCGCCCCTCGCTCTGCACGAGCCACAGGAAGCCGCGCTTCGGGTTCAGCAGCAGGTATTCATCCCACGTCTCGTCGTCGCCCGGCACGCGGCAGCGCATCATGCCGATCACCGTGTACTTCACGCCGTCGAACGTGCCGATCGCGCCGAGTTCGAGCGCGCCCTTCACCGATTCGAGCTTGCGCTGGGCCGCGAACACGGTCTGCTGCTCGGCCGTGCACTGCACCCCCGCGTGGCAACTGCCGCACACGACGTAGTCGGCCACGTTCGGCGCATACGACAACGGCGCGCCGCAGCTCGGGCACGCGAACGGCACCATCTCCGCGCCGCGCTTCTCGCGCGTGTCGTTCTCTATGTCGCGCAGCCCCGTGAATGCGAGCGCGTCGAATTCCAGCGCCTCGCCCGCATAGACGGCCGGGCTGCCGCCGTTCGACCCGGCGTCGGAATAGTCGTAGGTCGCGAATGCATTGCCCGTACGCAGGTCGGCAACGCGCGCCTCCCAGCCGGCATCAACGCGAAACGGCAGCTCGCCGTCGCCGCCCGTGCAGCGCGCGGTACGCACGTCCGACACCAGATACGCGCGGCCGCGGTGGTCGATCCGCATGCCCGGTTCGAGCGTATCGAATGCGGGCCACGCGGTACCCGACGCATCGTCGGGTTCGCGCACCGTGATCGCGTACTGCCCCGACGCATCCGACAGCCAGCCGAACGCGCCGTCGTCGAACACGACGTACCACTCGCTCCACGCGCCGGCGTCGTAGGTCATCTGGATGCGGCCGAGCACCGTGAACGCGCGCTTGTCGTAACGCCCGGCCGTGCCGATCTGGATCGGCGATGCATCGTCGAGCACCGTGGCCAGTTCGCCGATGCGCTCGACCTCGGCGCCGCGCTTGAGCAGCGTGCTACGGCAGAACGCGCAGACGGCCATCACCGCCGCGGCCGAGCGAAACTCGACCGGCGCGCCGCACTGGGGGCACGAGGTACGGAACATGCGCGCCGCTTACCGGGTGAGCTTCGCGAGGATCTCGGCCTTCGCGCGCGAATATTCGTCTTCGGTCACGAGGCCCTTGTCGAACAGTGCCTTCAGCTGCTCGAGCCGCTGCACGTAATCGGTGCTCTCGGCCGCTGCGGCGGCCACCGGCGCGGCAACCGGCGTGGGCGGTGCGGCCTGCGCCGGTTGCGCGGCGCCCGCGATCTGGCCAGCCATCGCCTGCCCGATCGCCGCTCCCGCGGCGAGCCCCGCGCCAACCCCGGCGATGCCGCCCGGGTTTTGCGCGGCGAGCGGAATCGCCTGCGCGGTCTGGTATTGCGTGGCGCGCGCGAGATCGCCGGCCATCCCGGCACCGATCCGCAGGTCGAGCGCCTTTTGCAGCTCGGCCGGCAGCGACACGCTCTCGACCGCGAACGCGTCGAGCGCCAGCCCGTAACGCGTAAACACCGGCACCAATGCCTCGGCGACGCGCTGCGACAGCAGCGACTGGTTCGCGGCCATGTCGACGAACGGCACGTCGGCCGAGCCGAACGTCGTGCTCATCGCGGTGACGACCAGATTGCGCAGTTGCTGCTCGAGATCGTCGACCGTGTATGCCGCGCGCGTGCCGCTTACCTCGCGGTGGAACGCAGCCGCATCGACGATCCGATACGAATAGATACCGAACGCGCGCAGTTGCACGAAGCCGAATTCGCGGTCGCGGATCGTCACCGGCTGCGCGGTGCCCCAGCGCCGGCCCAGCTGCAGCCGCGTGCTGAAGAAGTAGACGTCGGACTTGAAAGGCGACTGAAAGAATTTGTCCCAGTTCTTCAGGTTCGTGAGTACCGGCAGCGTGCGCGTTTCCAGCGTGTAGAGCCCCGGCTGGAACACGTCGGCGACCTTGCCCTCGTTGACGAAGATCGCGACCTGCGTTTCGCGCACGGTCAGCTTGCCGCCGTACTGGATTTCCTGGTCTTCCATCGGATAGCGCCAGGCCAGCACGCCGTCGGTGTCTTCCGTCCATTGCAGGACGTCGATGAACTGCTTGCGGATGAATGAACCCAGACTCATGTCGGTCTCCTCGAAACGCGTGGCGCGTCAGGTCAGGCAGGCGGCATTGATGATGCCGACGACGAGCGACGCGGTGCCCATCAGGCCGCCCATCGCGACGTTGCGATCCTCGATTGCATGATTCATGCCGGGCATCACGCGCGTCAACACCGCATAGGTGATCAGTTGCACGATCATCGCGCCGACGGCCCAGATCACGACTTCGCCGAGCGTCGAGTTGTGCGCGATGCTGGATGCGAGCGTCAGGCAGAAACCGATCAGCGCGCCGCCGAACGACAGCGTCGCGGCTGCGTTGCCGTCGCGGATCAGCGCCAGTTCGTCGAACGGGGTGACCTTCAGGTACACTGCCGCGAACACGAGAAGCAGCACGAACGCCGACAGTAAATGAACCGCATAAAGATAGGCACTATTCATTCTTTTCCTCGGATTTTGTGCTCGGTTCGCCGCCCCGTCGCCGGCCGGCCCGCACGGGGCCGCCAGACGAAAATCCGCGCCAGTATATCCACATTGCCGAACACTGCACAACGGATGCGCGATGCTGCATAAGCGTGCGCTCGTCCTGTCGATTCTCGTGCTCGCGTCGTGCGGGCTCGGCTACGAACTGATCAGTAGCGCGCTGTCGAGCTATCTGCTCGGCGACTCGATCCTGCAGTTCTCGTCGGTGATCGGCTGCTACCTGTTCGCGATGGGAATCGGCTCGTGGCTCGCGAAGTTCGTCGAGGACGACGACGTGCTCGACCGCTTCGTCGATATCGAGCTGCTCGTCGGCCTGCTCGGCGGCGTGTCGGCAGCGCTGCTGTTCGTGGTGTTCGCATGGCTCGCCGCGCCGTTTCGCGCGGCGCTTTACGCACTGGTGCTCGCGCTCGGCCTGCTGATCGGGATGGAGATTCCGCTCGTGATGCGCGCGTTCCAGCAACGGCGACAGGCGTTCCGCCATACCGTCAGCGAGGTGCTGACCTTCGACTATCTCGGCTCGCTGGCCGTGTCGCTGATCTTCCCGCTCGTGCTCGCGCCGCGCCTCGGCCTGCTGCGCACGAGCTTCCTGTTCGGTCTCCTGAACGCATTCGTCGCATTGTGGACGACCCACCTGTTCCGCGACGAGATCCGCAACGTGCGCGGCAAGCTGATGCGCGCGTCGCTCGTGATCGGGCTGCTGGTCGCCGGGTTCGCGCTGTCGGATCGCATCACGCACTGGGCGGAACACGGCGTATACGGCGACGAGACGATCTATTCGGAAACGACGCCGTACCAGCGCATCGTGCTCACGCAGTGGCACGACGACATGCGGCTGTACCTGAACGGCAACCTGCAATTCTCGTCGCGCGACGAGCACCGCTATCACGAGGCGCTGATCCATCCGGCGATCGAGGCACTGCCGTGGGCGAAGCGCGTGCTCGTGCTCGGCGGCGGCGACGGCCTCGCCGTGCGCGAACTGCTCAAGCACCGTAACCTCGAGCAAATCACGCTCGTCGATCTCGATCCGGCGATGACGAAGCTGTTCTCGACGTCGGCACCGCTCGTCAAGCTGAACCAGGGCGCGCTGAAGGACCCACGCGTGCACGTGATCAACGACGACGCGGTGCGCTGGCTCGAATCGAATGCCGACGTGTACGACGCGATCGTCGTCGATTTCCCCGATCCGACCAACTTCGGGCTCGGCCGCCTGTACTCGGTGCCGGTGTTCCGGCTGCTGGCGCGCCACCTGTCTGAGAACGGTTACACGGTGATCCAGTCGACGTCGCCGTACTTCGCGCCGCACGCGTACTGGACCATCATCGCGACGCTGCACGAAGCCGGGCTCAACACGTGGCCGTACCACTGCTACGTGCCGTCGTTCGGCGACTGGGGTTTCGTGATCGCCGGCAAGCGCCGCGACTTCACGGTGCCGACGCATTACTCGGTGCCGACGCGCTGGCTCGATGCGCAGACGGCCGCCGAGATGTTCCACTTCCCGGCCGACATGCCGGCGCTGTCGATGTCGCCGAACGAACTCAACGACCAGCCGCTCGTGCGCCGCTTCGACGACGACTGGAAGCACGTGCTGCGCTGATGGATCGCCGCACGTTCCTCGTCGCATCGGCGGCCGCGTCGCTCGCCGCCTGCGGTCGCACCGGCTGGATCGAGACGACGCCGCAGGTCGGCTATCCCGGCATGCGCGAAGGCCATGCGCTGCGCGACCATGCCGCGCTGCCCGCACCGTCCGGCACGATCGAGGCGGATGTCGCGATCCTCGGCGCCGGCGCGGCCGGGCTGTCGTGCGCATGGCAGCTCGCGCGCGCGGGCCATACGCGCTTCACGGTGCTCGCCGGCCCCGAATTCGGCGGCAACGCGGCCGGCGGGCACTTCGGCGAGCTCGGCTATCCGAAGGGCGCGCACTACCTGCCGCTGCCGTCGCTCGAATCCGCACACCTGCGCGACATGCTCGCCGATCTCGGCGTGATCGAATCCGCGCCGTTCTCCGCGCGCCCCGTGTACGACGAGCGTGCACTCGTCCACGCACCGGACGAACGCCTGTTCATCGGCGGGCAGTGGCAGGACGGCATCGTGCCGACCACCGGCCTCGACGCCGACGCGCTCGCGCAGCAGGCGCGCTTCTTCGCGTACACGGACGGGCTGCGCACCGCGCGCGGCGCCGACGGCCGCAAGGTGTTCTGCATTCCGATCGCGGAATCGTCGCGCGACCCGCGCTGGCGCGCGCTCGACCGGCGCTCGTTTCGCCAGTGGCTGCTCGACGAGGGCTATACCGCGAAGGCGTTGCACTGGTATCTGAACTACTGTTGCCGCGACGATTACGGCGCCGGTTACGAGCATGTCTCCGCCTGGGCCGGCCTGCACTACTTCTCGTCGCGCGGCGGTCATGCGGGCGATGCGAGCGACGGCGCGGTGCTGACCTGGCCCGACGGGCTGCACGCGATGGTGACGAAGCTGAGCGATTCGATCACCGCGCGCACCGGCTCGAACGCGTGGTCGCGCGATGGCTTCGCGGTGCGCGCGACCGAACGCGCGGGCGGCGTCGACGTGCTGTGCGCACGCGTCGGCCATGACGGCACGCTGTCGACGTTCAGGCTGAAGGCGCGCCGGGTCGTATGCGCGATGCCGCTGTTCGTCGCGGCGCGCGTGTTTCCGCAGCTTGCCGCCTACGGTTTCGAACCCGCTCGCGACTTGCCGCCGCGCGCGCCGTGGCTCGTATCCAACTTCCTGCTCGACGGCATGCCGGCCGAGGAAGCGGGCGTGCCGCTCGCGTGGGACAACGTCGTCTACGACGGCGCGGGGCTCGGCTACGTCGTGTCGACGCATCAGTTGATCCGGATGTCGCCGCCAACGCGCTCGGTGTTCTCCGCGTATCAGGCATTGAGCACGCAAACGCCGGACGATACGCGCCGCTGGCTCGCGCAGGCAAAGCCCGACGCATTGCGCGAGCAGGCGGCGCTCGATCTGCAAGCGGTATACGGACGCGAGCTGTGGAAGCATGCGACCGCGCTCGAGATCACCGTGCGCGGCCATGCGATGGCCACGCCCGACGTCGGCTTCCTGAGCCGGCCGGGGCTGCTCGCACTGCGCGATGCCGATGGCCCCGTCGTATTCGCGCATGCCGACCTGTCAGGACTGTCGTTGTTCGAAGAAGCGTCGTACTGGGGCATGCGTGCGGCGCACCGCGTGATGTCCTGATGGCCGTCGTTCGTCATTGCGGCGTCGCCGCCACCCGCTATAATCGCGCGACATTCCGACTGCATTGAGCAGGCCGACGGTGGCGCGCCGTTCGACGCGCCGTACGCCCTTCTCGACAACAACAATGACGAACCGAATCCTCCGACGCCTTCCGCTCGTGCGCGCCGCCGCGCGCATGCTCACGTGCGCCCCGCTGCTCGGTGCGCCACTGGCGCTGCACGCGGCCGACACCGCCACCACGACCGTTACCGAGCACGCGTCCGGACGCTACATCGTCGTCGACACCGGCCATACGCCCGCGCATCCGGGCTCCACCGGCGCCAGCGGCCGCGTCGAATACCTGTACAACCTCGATCTGTCCGGCGCGGTCGCCGACAAACTCGCCGCGCACGGCGACCGCGTGCTGCGCACGTCGGC
This sequence comes from Burkholderia sp. BCC0097, assembly GCF_902832985.1. Taxonomy (NCBI): domain Bacteria; kingdom Pseudomonadati; phylum Pseudomonadota; class Betaproteobacteria; order Burkholderiales; family Burkholderiaceae; genus Burkholderia; species Burkholderia sp. BCC0097. The sequence continues at coordinate 578,414 of NZ_CADFDM010000001.1, read as the reverse complement.
GGACGGCCGTGAGATCAAGCTCGATCAGCGCTCGACGCAGGCGCCCGACGCGAACCTGTTCGTGTCGATCCATCACGACTCGATGCAGCAGCAGTTCATCGACGCGGGCCGGCAGCGCGAATTCCGCGGCTTCTCGGTGTTCGTGTCGGAGCGCAATCCGCACTATGCGGAGAGCCTGCGTTGCGCGAAGGCGATCGCCGAGCGGCTGGTCGCGGCGGGCGAACGGCCGTCGCTGTATCACGCGCAGCCGATCCGCGGCGAGAATCGCCCGCTAATCGATCCGCAACTCGGCATCCACCGCTTCGACGATCTCGTCGTGCTGCGCACCGCGCCGATTCCGGCCGTGCTGGTCGAAGCCGGCGTGATCGTCAATCCGGACGAAGAAGCGCGGCTCGCACGTCGCGAGACGATCCAGCGCCTGTCCGCCGCGATCGCAAGCGGCATCGACGCGTGTACGACGCCCCGATAAACGACGGCATCGCCCGTTCGGTTCAACGGTTTTCACCCAGCCAGGAGCATCACCATGAAGAAAAAGAATCTGCTCGCATCCTGCGCGTTGCTCGCGCTCGCCGTTCCGTTCGCCGCGCACGCGGCCGGCTGCGGAAAGCCGCGCAGCGCGTTCGACCAGGTGTATTGCACGAGCACGCAGTTCTCGCAGTCCGATCGCGATCTCAACGACGAATACGGCCGGCTGCGCAAGCAACTGAGCGGCGACCAGCAGGCGACGCTGAAGGCCGGCCAGCTCGCGTGGCTGAAACAGCGTGATGCGCAGTGCAGCGAGACGCGCGGCAGCAGCTACCTCGTCGATATCCAGTGCGCGAACGACATGACGCAGTCGCGGCTGTCGTTCCTGCGCGAGCGCGAGCGCGAATGCTCGAGCACCGGATGCGTGACGTCGAAGCTCGGCGAGTAAGGTCGCCACGCGTGCCGTGCCGCGAAGCATGTCGCGGCACGGCACGCTGCTCTAAAGGAACGATGATGCGGCATGAATTCTCTGAAGTCCTCAACAATCTGATCGACTACTTTCTTGTCGGCGATCTTCTGCTGCTGAAGCGCTACAAGGACGAACACGGGCTACCGGACGACGTCGCATCGGCGTTCACGACCGGCGACAGCGGCGATCACGCGGTGCTGCAAGGCATCGTCATTCCGCTGGCCGGCATCGAGAATCATCCGTATACGGTCATCTTCACGCTGGGCGACGACCCGCCCGAATTGCTGAAAGCGGGCAGCCGCCTGCAACATCGGCGCGGCGGATACGTATTGCGCGTCGAGCATCGTGCGGTGATGCTCTACACGTGGCGCATTCTCGAACGTTTCACCGACGACACGGTGAATGCGCTACTTGCGCGCTATCGCGAACCGGGCCGGCCCATCATTGAAACCGACAACGGCTGGTACGACGTCGAGATCCTCGGCGGAGAAATCGCACGCGACGGCTGGTTCGAACCCGCGTTCGAGTTCGTGTTGAAGAAAACCGACGCACCGGGCGACGCCTCTCACGTAGACATCCACTACCGTTTCGCCATCGACCGCAGTCTCGATCCGGCGGCATGAAGCCGGCGGACAGCCGCGCGGCAGACGGCAACCGATCACACGGGAAACGCATGGCATCGAACACGACGACGATCGACATCCGCGCGGCCACCTCCGCCGATGCTCCGGCCATCGCCAGCATCCACGTCGCATCGTGGCAAGCCACTTACACGGACATCATGCCGGCCCCGTTCCTCGCCGGCCTGTCGGTCGAAAAGCGCACGGCTGCATGGCGCGAGGCGCTCGGCGCGGGACGACCACGCGTCGCGCTCGCGTTCGCGAACCACGCACCGACCGGCTGGATCGCATACGGCCCGACGCGCGACACCGACAAGGACGGTGCGTGGGGTGAGATCGAAGCGATCTATCTGCACCCGTCGCATTGCGGGCAAGGGATCGGCGCGCGGTTGGTCGACCATGCATGCCGAGCGCTGCACGACGCCGGTCATGCGTGGGTGTCGCTGTGGGTGCTCGCCAAAAACCGTCGAGCGAGGATGTTCTACGAACGCGAAGGTTTCGTCGCCGAAGCCGACGTCAAGACCTTCGAGATCGACGGTACGCCGATCGAGGAAGTGCGCTACTGGCGCGCACTTCCCTGACCGGCATCTTCGACACGCGCGGCAATCACAGAAACCACCGATACTCCCGCGCGCCGATCTCGTTGCGAAAATCCAGCTCCTCCTGCCGCTTGTTCTCGCAATACACCATCACGAATTCGCTGCCGAGCCTTTCGCGTACGGCCGGGTGATCCTGCATCGCGGCGACCGCCGACAGCATCTCCTTCGGAAAATCGATGCCGCTGCCGCGATCGTCGTTGAGCGACGCGATCGGTTCGAGCCGCGCATCGAGCCCGTGCTCCATCCCGCTCAAGATCGCCGCCAGCACCAGGTACGGGTTCGCATCCGCGCTCGCGAGCCGATGCTCGATCCGCAGGTTGCGCGCATCCGACTCGGGAATGCGGATGCACGCATCGCGATCCTCGAAACCCCAGCTTGCGCGACTCGCCGCATTCACCATCGACCCGTAACGGCGGAACGCATTGTGATTCGGCGCGAACACGGGCATGCAGTGCGGCAGCAGCGCGAGGCAGCCGGCTACCGCATGCCGCAGCGGCCGCTGACCGTCCGCCGCAAGCAGGTTGTTCCCGGCATCGTCGTACAGGCTCACGTGCACATGCATTCCGCTGCCCGGCGCATGCAAATACGGCTTGCCCATGAAGCTCGCACGATAGCCGTGCTGCAACGCGACGCCGCGCGTGCTGCGGCAGAACATCGCCGACCAGTCGGCCGCGCGCAACCCGTCATCGCAATGGCCGAAATTGATCTCGAACTGGCCGGGCCCGAGCTCGGCCGTGATCACGGTCGCGTCGATCCCCTGCGCGCATGCGACGTCGACCATCTCGTGCAGCACGTCGGAGAAACGCGACAGCCGCTCGATATGCATGTTCGGCTGATCGTCGCGATCGTCGGACAGGCGGTCGCGCGGATACTTCGGTATCCCCTCGTCGAGCTGTGCGTCGAACAGGTAGAACTCGAGCTCGAACGCGACGACCGGCCGGATGCCGCGCCGCGCGAGCCGCTTCAGCACCCGCGCGAGCACCTCGCGCGGCTCGAATTCGACCGGTGAATCGGTGCCGTCGGTCGTGATCAGCATCTGGCCGAGCGGCTGCTTCTCCCAGGTCACTGGCTTCAGCGTACCGGGAATCAGCCTGCGCACGGCGTCCGGGTCGCCGTCGTTGAAACAGTAGTCGCCGATCTTGTAGAGGCCGCCCTGCGTGCCGAGCAGGATGCAGTTCTGCGGCAGCTTCAGCAGCGCACCCGCCGCGACCTTTTCGAGCGCATCGATCGGATAGCGCTTGCCGTAGAAATGCCCGGGCAGGTCAAGGCAGATCAGGTCGACATAACGAATCTCGGGGTGTGCCTGCCGGAATGCGCGGACTTCACTGACCAGCGCGGGAACGACGTCAGCCATGTCTCATCCTTTCCATGTCTTGTATGGCGGTGCCGCGGCGCGGCGAACCGGACTCATGCGACGCACGGCGCAACGCATGCCGCATGTCGATCAGTACTGCAAACAGGCTATGTGACGAGGCGACCAGCACTCCAGCCCGCCCCGCCGACCACTCAACTCAGGTGAATACCCAGATCACGCGCGTCGGCGCGTCGGTCAGGTTCGCGTAGCGGAACCGCTTGTGCGCGGGAAGCTGGAATGCATCGTTCGGGCCGAGCGTGACCGGCGTGTCGTCGCCGTCGATCCAGATCGTCAGTTCTCCTTCGAGCACGAAGCCGCCTTGCTCGTCGCTGTCGTCGACCGGCCGCTCGCCGCTGCTCGCGCCCGGCTCGAGATGGCTTTCGAGGATCGAGAAGCGAGAACGCATGTTCGGCGACACGAGGACGTCGGTAATGCCGGCCGCGTAATACACGGTGCGCCGCTCGTCGGGCCGCGTGACCCACGGCACGCTGCGCGGCTTGCTCAGGCTGTAGAAATACGTGGTCGGCACGCCGAGCGCCTCGCCGATCGCGGTGAGATCCGCGACCGTCGGGCGCGACAGCCCGCGCTCGACCTGCGACAGAAAGCCGACCGAGCGGCCGATCCGTTCGGCGAGATCGTTCAGCGTGACCTTGCGATGCTTGCGCAGGTCGCGGATCAGGATCGCCAGACTTTCTATCTCTTCCTGTTCATTCATGATGTGATGGATTCCGATGCAATCAGACGGTATCGCGCAGACGGTACCAGGCCTTGCCGATCGCTTCGAGCGGCGCGGCCAGCCGGTCGCCGCCGGGAAAGCGCGGGTTGCGGATGCGCTGGTACTGCGCGAGCAGGCGTGCGTCGCCGAGCACGGCGTCGGCCACCGCACGCGCGCCGGCGAGCGTCGGCAGCACGCCGTGCCCCGAAAAGCCCTGCAGCCAGAAGCGCTGCCCGTGGCGGCCGATGTCCGGCGTGCGGCGCATGCTGATGTCGATGTGTCCGCCCCACGCGTAATCGAGCGGCACGCCGGCCAGTTGGGGGAACACGCGTTCGAGGTGCGGGCGCGTGGCCGCCGCGATATCGGCCGGGATGCCGCCGAGATACGTGCAGCCGCCGCCGAACAGCAGCCGGTTGTCGGGGCTCAGGCGGAAGTAGTCGGGCACGAACTGGTTGTCGATCACGCAACTGTTGCGCGGCAGCAGCGCACGCGCGACGTCGGCCGCGAGCGGCGCGGTTGCAACCTGATATGTGCCGACCGGCAGCAGCCGGCGCGCGAGGTCGCGGTCGAGCCGGTCGACGTACGCATTGCAGGCGAGCACCAGCACGTCCGCGCGCACTTCGCCACGCGCCGTGCGGGCGACGTAGCCGCTGGCCGTCTCGCGCCAGTCGAGCACGCGACTCTGTTCGAAGATGCGGCCGCCCGCGAGCTCGATCGTCCGTGCGAGGCCGAGCGCGAGCTTCAACGGGTTCAGGTGGCCGGCCTCCGGATCGTGAAGCGCCGCGAGATACCGCGTGCCGCCGATCCATTCAGGCATCTCGCCGCGCTCGATCATGCGCAGCCGATCATAGCCCCAGCGTTCGGCCGCCTCGTCGCGCGCCTGCGCCAGCATCGCGACGCGCCGCGGCCGCACCGCGGCCCACAGGCTGCCGGGCCGGTAGTCGATGTCGAAACCGTGCCGCGCCGGCAGTTCGCGCACTTCGGCCGCCGCCCAGCGCATGCTGTCCCACAGCAGGCGCGCGCCGTCGCGGCCGAGCGCATCCTCGAGCGGCTGCATGTCGCACGACCAGCCGAGCAGCGCCTGTCCGCCGTTGCGGCCCGATGCGGCCCACGCGACGCGGCTTGCTTCGAGCATGACGACGCGCTTGCCGGCAAGCGCAAGCCGCAGCGCCGTATGCAGCCCGCTGAAACCCGCGCCGACGACCAGCACGTCGACGTCGACGCGTTCGTCCAGCACCGGCCGCTGCGGGATCGGCGCAGGGTAGGTGCCGGCGTAGTAGCTTGCGACGTGACGGTCGGACTGCACGAACATGCGGGCTCCCGTGAAAATTACACCGAGAAATTTCATGAAAAATTAGCATGACAATTTCACACGGGCAAGCGGGAGGTGTCGAGATGCATCCAACTCGGAATTTTTTCGTTCAAACCGGAACTTGCAAGGGCCCACGCCGACCGCGAACGCCTGCGAGTATTCCTCAATAAAACAATAGCTTGAAGAGATCGCCACACGCCCTCAGCGCTACAACGTGATCGACCACCGATCGATGCATCGACTTCCTCGGCGCGCAAGCGTGCGACAGACGCAAACAGCAACAGCAACGTGGCGGGAAAAATCAGCAGGCCCTTCATGAGTAGAGTCATGAGGTCAACGACAGTCGATACCGTCTCACGAAGCGTTCCAGCGGTTATCGGGGGGTGTCAGGAAAATAGCGGGTCGACAATGCTTCGTACAAGGGTGGAGCAAAGAATCGCGACACGCGGCTGGCGATCAGCGCCGTAGCCATCAACGAGATGACCAGTGCGTGGCCATTGATCATCTCGATGACGATTACGAACGCAGTGATCGGGCTCTGCGTGACTGCGGCGAGATAGCCGACCATCCCGAGCGCGATCAGCATCTGGAGCTGCATGCCCGAGAACAGGATATGCAGCGTATTGCCGATCCCTGCACCGATCGCGAGCGACGGAGCAAACAGGCCGCCCGGCGCACCGGGAAGATAGGAGCCGATCATCGAAACCATCTTGAATACCGGGTACAGGATGCTCACGTCCGTGTGGCTCTCGAGCATGCCCCGCGCTTCCGCATACCCGCTGCCGAACGTATGACCATGCGTCACCACGCCGACGACCGCGATGATCAGCCCGCACGCCGCGCCGAACAGAATCGGCTGGCCGGTGCGGAAATCCTGGATCCCGGGCGGCATCCACCGCCGCGTGTTCAGCAACAGCCAGCAGAAGATCCCGCCCATCACGCCCGCGATCACGCCGATCAGCACGACCGCAAGCGCCAGCGATTGAGGCAGGCGCGTCCCGACGTCGATCGTGCCGAAATAGACATAGTTGCCCTGAATGCCGAGCGATACGATACCTGCGAAGATAATCGCCGTGATCAGTACGCCGCTGGTCCGCTGCTCGAAGCTTCGCGTGAGTTCCTCGATCGCGAACACGACGCCCGCGAGCGGTGCATTGAAGGCCGCCGACAGACCGGCTGCCGCACCCGCAAGCGCCAGCCGGTGTTCGAGCACGCCGGGGCGAATCGCACGAAACCGCTGCGGATAAAACTTCCGCAGGTTGAACATCAGCGCGGCCCCGACGTGAATCGTCGGGCCTTCGCGGCCGATCGTGAACCCTCCCAGAATGGCGAGGAACGACACGAGTATCTTTCCGACTAGGATGCGGAACTTGAGCAACCGCGCCCCGCTGTTGCCCGGCGCATGCAGCATTGCAATCACCTGCGGAATCCCGCTGCCTTCGGCGCCATCGAAGAATCGCCGCGTCAGCCAGACGGTCAGCGCACCGATGATCGGTGTAACGATCAGCGGCAGCCACGCGTGCTGGGCGGCGTATGTCAGAAACACCGCATAGCCGAAATCGATCAGCTTCGCATAAAGCACGGCGACAAGGCCCACGGCCACGGCACCTAGCCAAAACACGCCATAGTGAAGCCACAGACGTCGCGCGTGCAGCAATGCGCGTCTATCGGCGAGCGCTGATATGCGAATCATCGGTCTCCCCTGGTCACTCATTGTCTCTTTCAGTTTCAAACTGATATGTCGATTGCTCAGCTGCGCGCCGGAGGTGGCTTCATGCTGGACGCGATCACTAGCCATACCGTCGCTGCTCCGGCGCACACCAGAAACACCAGGTTCGCGCCACCGTGCTTCAGCAGCCAGCCGCCCACGATGCCGCCGAGCGCGAGCCCGATCGACTGCGTGGTGTTGTAGACACCCGTGGCCGCGCCCTTGCGCGAACCCGGCGCGAGCTTCGACACGAGCGACGGCTGCGACGCTTCCAGGATGTTGAAGCCGAGGAAGTAGACGAAGAGGATCGCCGCCACAATCAGAATGGTATGCGGTGCGCTGCCGAGCAACAATTGGCCGATCAGGATAGCCAGAATGCCGCCGAGCAGCACCGGCTTCATCTTGCCCCGTTTTTCCGCGACGATGATCGCCGGCACCATCATCACGAACGCGAGCCCCATCACCGGCAGGTAGACCTTCCAGTGCGCGGCGACCGGCAGCCCGCCGTCGACCAAAAGGCGCGGCACGACCAGGAACAGCGCCGTCTGCGTCGCGTGCAGCACCAGCACGCCGAAGTTCAGGCGCAGCAGTTCGACGTTGTGCAGCACCTCGGCGAACGGCGCGCGCACGTGGACGGGCTTCGCCGCGTCGGGCACGATCCACAGCACGACGCCGATCGCGAGAATCGACAGCACGCCGACGATCGTGAACAGCCCGCTCATCCCGACCCAGTGGAACACGATCGGCGCACCGACGATCGCGACCGCGAACGACACCCCGATCGAGCCGCCGACCATCGCCATCGCCTTCGTGCGGTTCTGCTCGGAGGTCAGGTCGGCGATGAACGCGAGCACCGCCGACGACACGGCGCCCATCCCCTGGATCACGCGGCCGACGATGATCCACGTGATGTCGTGCGCGAACGCGGCGACGAAGCTGCCGAGCGCGAAGATCACGAGGCCCGTGGCGATCACCGGCTTGCGGCCGAACTTGTCGGACGCCCAGCCATAGAAGATATAGAACAGCGACTGCGTGACGCCGTAGGCCCCGAGCGCGATCCCGACGAGCAGCACGTTGTCGCCGCCCGGGATGGTTTTCGCATAGACCGAGAACACCGGCATGATCATGAACAGGCCGAGCATGCGCAACGCGAAGATCGCCGCGAGCGACGTGGTCGCGCGCAGTTCGGGCGCAGTCATGCGGGAAGACACGGTGGACGACTGGGACATCGTTGACGCGATTTACCGGACAGATTCAACAACGGACAAAAAAACCCAGCTGGGTAGCCGGGTTCAAGAAGCTCGCCCCGGCCTTTCGTATCGGGACGACCGGACGTCGCGTGACGCGAGCTGATGGAGCACATCTGAATTCAAGATTCCGCAGAATTTCCGCATCGTAACACGGCAACTAGTCATGATGTGACATTTCTCCCGCTCGGGTTGAGGCGGCTGTATTCATCAACCACGTGACCCGGAAATCCTTCGAATCCACTTTCAGTTTATTTACGAAATTCCGTCGCCGGTCAAAATGGAGCGCCACCATTCGCTGCGCTTCCAGCGGGGGTGCCGCCACCCGTTCCTTTGATCCGCGCCGCACCCGATGCACAGGTCGAGGCGGTCAGCTTCGGCAAGGAGAAGCCGGTTGCGTCGGGCCACGACGAAGCGTCGTGGGCCCGGAATCGTCGCGCGGATATCGTTCGTCGATGAGCGCCATCGTCGCGCGGCCGGGTCCCGCCACGCACTGACCGACAGAAACGGATGGGCACCGATATCGTGATCACAAGCCGATGAAATACGTGTGGACATCCATCTCGGCGGACCAGGACTGCACGTCGGAGAGTTCGTCGAACTCGACCGGCTTCCCGCTGTAAAGGCAACAATATCCATTCGCCGTTCTGTAGACGATGACCCACTCGCGATCGTCATTCGCGTCGTCTTGCAGGTTGCCGGCCAACACTTCCTTCCAATCATCGAGATGCAGAGCCACCGCAAGGCGTCGACGCAGAACGGCGAGCTCAACGCTGAGTTTCATGCTGCCCCTCCTTGCCGGCACGCGCGTCGCGCCGAGTCGACGCGCGGCTGTCACGGTGCTGTTTCCCTGACCGCGGGCTGCGTTCCGTGGCGCGCCGGTTCTCGGGAAAAATCCTGATGCTGCTCGCCACCGCGTCTGCGATGTGTTCCTTGGCAATGACCCCGACCACTTCGATTGCGCCCTCTTCTTCGGGCCGGGTCACGACCACCGCCATGGTCGCGTGCTTCTGACGCAGCTTGCTGATCACGTCGAACGCCGCTTCGTCCGGCGCGACCACGACGAAATTGCGTTGCGCGAGCGCAGCGAGGGTCACCGTCGGATGATCGTGCGAGATGGCCCGGCGCAAGCCGGTGTTGATGCGAAGCACCCCCTCGATCCGGCCCGATCGCGTGACGACCACGTGGCGAAACGGCGGCCCGTCCAGATTACCGAGAATGTCACGGAACAATACCTCGGCGTCCTGCACGAGCACATCCGTCTCCATCACTTGGGCCGCGTTCTGGACGAGGAACATGTTGGCATGCAACGCGTTCGGAATCACGTGACCGCGACGCGCGAGCTTGAGCGTATAGATGCTTTCGCGACAAAGCAGGCGCCGGGTCGCAAGGCTGACCGCGACGGCGATGATCATGGGCAGCACGATGTCGTAGTCGCGGGTCATCTCGAAGATCATCGCGACCGCCGTCATAGCCGCGCCGGTTCCCCCGCCGACCATCGCTCCCATCCCGACCATCGCGAACGCAGGCGCGCTGACGGGCGCCTCGGGCAGTACGGCCTGGACGGAGGCGGCGAACGCCGCGCCCAATGCCGCACCGATGAACAGCGACGGCGAGAAGACGCCGCCAGAGGAGCCCGAACCCAGGCTGATCGACGTAGCGAGGGTCTTGCAGAGCGCAAGCGTGATCAGAAACAGGCTGCCGCCGAGCTGCCCGTAAAGCAGAGCCTGAATCGTTGCATATCCCACGCCTTCTACGTAGTAATGCCCGGCGAAGCGCATCAGCAGGTAGATCGTCACGCCGACGAGCAACATCCCCGACGCGTGACGCGCATAGCGGCCCGGCATGCGCTCGAAGACATCCTCCGCGAAATGAAGACCATGGGTCAGCATGGCTGCGCCGGTACCGGTGACGATGCCGAGCGCCGCATACAGCAGGAGTGTCAGCACACTGCCCGGACGATCCGGAATCGCGCCCAGTTGGGCCGGCACCAGGAACGCCGGCGCACTGCCGAAGAACAACCGTCCGACGAAGGTGGCCGTGCCGGTCGCGAGCGCGACCGGAAGGAACGTGTTCACGCTGATTTCGGGCATCATCAGCTCGGTCGCGAACAGGACACCGCCTATCGGCGTATTGAACGTCGCGGCGATCCCGGCACCCGCGCCTGCCGCCACGAGCGTGATGCGCTGGCCGGCGCTCATCCTGACCGCTTGCCCGAGCGTCGAACCCAGCGCCGAACCGATCTGGATGATCGGCCCCTCTCTACCGACCGCCGCGCCGGTGCCGATTGCGAACGCGGACGCCAGCGATTTCACGATCGCGACCGCCGGGCGAATCACGCCGCGCTTGAAGTAGATCGCGTCCATCACCTCGGGCACGCCGTGTCCCTTCGCCTCCGGCGCAAAGGTGCAGACGAGCCACGTCACGATCAGGCCGCCGACGACCGGCACGATTATGACGAGTGCCCCCCATACGGACGTTGGCGTGAACTCGCTCGCGTTGTACGAGACCGAAAACCGGCCGAGGAAAAAGGCGTTGTGCACGAAGCCGATCAAGCCGCGAAATGCCACGGCGCCGATTCCTGTGACGAGGCCGACCACGACCCCGAGGCAACTCAGGCGATACATGTCGATCGGCGACGCGTCGTCTTCCGTTTGTGACGAACGCGGGACGCGACCAGTTTCCACGCGAAGCGATGCGAGTTCGCCAGCCGCGCTGTCCTCTCCCCCTGTCGGTCCCGATGTCATGACGCCCCCTGTGTCGAGTGTGTCGATCCATCAGCTGGTCTCGTTCATGCGTCCCATCATCTCCGACGTCTCGCCGGCATCGAGCGCACTGCGCATGGCCAGCGCAAGCACCACCACGCTCCAGACGGCGACCAGCAGAATGTCCCAGCCGAATCCGATGACATCCAGGCCCCCACCGATACCGCCCATCCAGGACAACAGCCACAGCCCGCCGAACCACGGGAGCAGCCACGCGATGTGCTTCCAGCCGAAGTCGCGCGCGCTGCGGCGCAACACGACGTGATGATGAAGCGCATAGAGGACGAAGCCGATCGCCACCAGCGAGAACAGGAAGTTGTTGGTCTTGAAGCCGGTCCAGTAGATGACGAGGTTGCTGCACACGAACGCGAGCGGCGCGATCATCCCGGCCCCGCTCATGCGGAACGGCCGCTGCAGTTCGGGCATGTTGCGTCGCAGGACGAGCAGCGCGATCGGCCCCAGCCCGTACGTGAGCACGGTGATCGACGTGATATAGCTCACCATCTGCTGCCACGCCGGGAACGGCATCAGGAACAGCACGCCGACGGCCCACATGATCAGTACGGCCACCCAGGGAATCTTGTTGGCATTCAAGCGCGTCAGCATGCGCGGGCCGGCGTCCAGTTCTCCTGCCGCGAACAGGACGCGCGAGCCGCCGGTCACGTACATCAGGCCGGTGCCCCCTGGCGAGACGTAGGCGTCGATGTAGAGCAGCGTGGCCATCCACCCCATGCCGAGGGTCGTGGCGAGCCCGGCGAACGGTCCCGCCTCGCCCTTGAAGCTGAGGTTGTTCCAACCCGCGGCAAGATCGGCCGGCGCAAGCGCGTAGATGAACGCGACCTGCAGCAGGACGTAGACGATGGCGGCAAGCAGGACCGACCCGATCACGGCCAGCGGAATGTTCCGATGCGGATTGGCGCTTTCGCCGCCCAGGTCGATCGCCGTTCGAAAGCCCAGATAGCTGAAGACGATGCCGGCCGCCGGCAGCGCGGTGAACATGCCGGACAAGCGGTAGCTGTCAGGCGCCGCCTGCATGACGCCCCAGTGCGTACTCGCCCCCAGCAAGCCGGCAATCGTCAGAAGCGGCACGAGTATCTTCCACCACGTGATGGTCGAGTTCACGCTGAGCAGCCAGCGGATCACCATCAGGTTCAACAACGCCATGACGCCGAGCAGGCCGGCGCATGCGACGAAGCCGACGGCCGTCAGCAAACCCGCGCTTCCGGGCTGGATGAACCAGGGGAGATAGTTGTTCGCGTACGTGACGATCGCTTCCGCCTCGACCGCCGGAACCGGCACGTACGCAAGAAACAGGAGGCCGCACCAGATCCGGCCCAGTCCGACGCCATGACTCGCATGGCTCATGTGCACCAGCGCTCCGCTGCGCGGAAACATCGCCGCGAGTTCGGCGAAACACAGTGCGATCAGCATGATGATGATCGCACCCATCACCCAACTGCCGATGCTCAGCGGGCCGGCGATGCGCGATGCGTGATAGGCGCCGAACAACCAGCCGGAACCGACCATGCTGGTCGTGCTGGCGAACAACAGCCCGATGATTCCGGCGTCACGCCGGAGCTTGCCTTCCAGATCGAGACTCGAGGTCGTGCTCATATGCCGCTCCTTGCAAACGACCTCCCCCTGCTGCGTGTGTATTCGTTCTCCCGCCCCGCCCGTTGTCGCGACGACCGACAAATATCGGCCGCCCCGGCGAATCCGCGCACGTTGCCGTCGCGCTCAGTTGATATCGGTGACGTCCTGGAAAGCCCAGCCGAACGACTGAATTTCCGACTTGTGCAAGGCCGCAACCTTGCGCAAGCAATTCGCCCCTTTTTCCGTCAGATGGATCTCCACTTGCCTTCGATCCTGCTCGCTCGTCTGCCGCCGGACGAGCCCGGCCGCTTCACAGCGTGTGACGAGCGCCACCGTGCCATGCGAGGACGCCTGCAACCGCTCGGCAATCTCGCCGACTGTCGCCCACGAACGGTCCGGAAACGCACAGGTGTGCAGCATCAGCATGTATTGCAACGGCGTCAGCCCCTCGGCCCGCAGGATTTCCTCCGAGAAACGCAGAAAACGCCGCAGCCGGTAGCGAAATTCGGATAGCTGCTCGAGGTCGTGTTTCGTGGCGCTCGCGCCGGCCTTTCGATTGCTTGCCGCCATCACGAACTCCGTGAACGCCGGGAGTTTTCTGGAATCATGTCATCACGTGACCTAAAATATAGGCGCGCGTGACAGGTAGTGCAAAGTGCTTTCATCGATCGCTACTCCAGTCTGGTCGCTGCGTGGATTGACCCCATCAACGTGAATCGGTGAGGAGAAGTGGACGGCATTTCGATACCGCTGCTGGTCGCCCTGGCCGTCGTACAGCCTGGTCATTCGATAAGCTCACATGCGGGACCAAGCAGCTACGTCGTTGTCCCGGCGCGAAATATACTGCATGTGAGCCAACCGCACGCGTCGCCCGGTTCAATACTGAACGCACGCCACCGGGTGGTAACCGATTCGACTCCCATGCCGGTCTACATCCCCAGCGTGACGTATCACCCCGACGGCTGGGGTGTGCACTCGAGATTGGCCGGGCATCAATTCCGGTGGTGAACAGTCAACTCAGGATTTCGCACTTCTACCGCGGCCGGTGTCTTTCTCGCGGTGTCATTCCTTGATGTTCCTCCGCCACCTCGTGTCCGCGCACCTGGCAGATCAGGCCCGATGACACACACCCTCGCATGGGAGTTTAGCGCGGTGCGCCGAGAGTCACGGCAGCTTCCTTGCTGACCGCTGTCGAAAACCGAAATCCCCTTAGAAACCCCGACAGGGAATATGCGTTGCTCCGTCGAGCGTCGAGTTCGCCGCAATCCATCGGCGAACCTGTACTACTCTTCCTTGCGGGGTTACGCGATGATTTTCGGAAAATTTCCGTTTTGGCTGCACGCACTATCCGTTGTATGGGTTGCTTCAGGCATACTCTGCGCCAGCGTGGTCGCAGCAGATGAAGCAAAGCATCCACAGAAGGCGTGGGTCATGAACCTCGTATGGCCATTGACCACGCTGTTTGGGTCCGTGCTTTGGCTCGCTGGCTACTATGCTTGGGGGCGCAATATCCCGAAGAACGAGAACGAGGACGCTGGCGGTGCTTTCCCCGTGATCGTGATGAAGGGAACGAGTCATTGCGGTGCCGGCTGTGCGCTCGGCGACATCGTTGCCGAATGGGCGGCATTCCTGTTTCCCGGCCTGGCGGTATGGCTCGGATGGCACTCCATCTTTGCGGACAAAACCTTCGCGGTCTGGATCCTCGACTTCATCGTCGCGTTTTTGCTCGGGATTCTGTTTCAGTACTTCAGCATCAAGCCGATGAAACAGCTTTCGGCGGCTCAGGGGCTGCGAGCGGCGCTCAAAGCCGACATCGCCTCTATTACGGCGTGGCAGATCGGCATGTATGGCCTCATGGCGGTAATCCAGTTCCTTTGGTTCGGCAGGATGTATGGCGGCGTCGCCCCGGTCGACAGTTTCGAATTCTGGTTCGCGATGCAGCTCGCGATGCTGGCTGGGTTTGCGACGAGTTACCCGATCAATTGGTGGCTCGTCCGGGCTGGCGTGAAGGAGAAGATGTAGCGCATGGCCGGCCCATCGGGAACTTCGTGTTATCGGAACACGTCACTGACACTCCGTATCCATCAGATCAACCAGTTCAGTCCGAATGAATCCAACACGCCTTCGTGATCAACTTTACACCTCGCGCAAGCGAGCCGGTTTGACTCAGACAGAACTGGCCGAACTCCTACACAAGGCCGCGAGGGCCGACCCACCGCGCATCGACACAAGGAGGCACCGCGGCATGAGCAGCCCATTCAGGCTAGGCGACCACGTCCGCTGGAATTCCGAAGCCGGCTACGTGACCGGCACGATCATCGCGATTCACACCACCGACTTCGACTACAAGGGGCATCGCCATCGCGCGTCCCCCGACGATCCGCAGTACGAGATCAAGAGCGACCGGACCGACCACGTCGCCGCGCATCGCGGCCGCGTGCTCGAGCGCATCGCCGGCAAGGACGACGCATGACGCTCCCGTTCTACACGATCGGCCATTCGAACCGCACGCTCGACGAATTCGTCGATCTGCTCGATGCGGTCGAGATCACCCTGCTCGCGGATATCCGCAAGATGACGCGTTCGCGCACCAACCCGCAATTCAACGAAGCGACACTGCCCGATGCGCTCGCCGCCGCCGACATCGCGTACGAACACATCGCCGAACTCGGCGGCCTGCGCGGCAAGTCGCGCGGCGTACCCGACGACGTCAACGATTTCTGGACCAACCGCAGCTTTCACCGCTACGCGGATTACGCGCTGTCGCCGGCGTTTCATGCGGGCCTCGACCAACTGATCGCCCAGGGGCACGACCAGCGCTGCGCGATCATGTGTTCGGAAGCCGTGTGGTGGCGCTGCCACCGGCGCATCGTGTCCGACTACCTGATCGCGCGCGGCGAAACGGTGCTGCACATCATGGGCCGCAACCGCGTGGAGCCCGCGCGGCTGACGGCCGGCGCGGTGGTCCGGGACGACGGCACGATCGTCTACCCGAATGTCGACGACGACCACGACGACGACGCACCGGCAAAAGGCGCCCAACCGGACGCGTGACGTCACGCACCCGCCTGCGCCCCGGCTTCCGGCCACCGCGATCCTGCATTACCATCGTGCGACCGTCATGCCTGCGCTCGTCCGGCAAGCGGGCCCCGCCACCTCTTTCGTTGCGCACCGATGCTCGCTCTCATCATCGTCGCCGGCCTGTGGGCCGGCCTCCAGAACGCCCTCGCGGGCGGCGGTTCGTTCGTCACGCTGCCCGCACTGATCGTGTCGGGCATGTCGCCGCTCGCGGCCAACATCACGTCGACGGTCGCCCTGTTCCCCGGTCAGGTGACGACGGGCTGGGCGAGCCGCAACATGGTGAGCGGCGTGGGCAGGCTGCCGTTTCGCGCACTGTTCGCGATCAGCGTGGCCGGCGGCGCGCTCGGCGGCCTGCTGCTGCTGAAAACACCGTCGTCGATCTTCTCGCACCTGGTGCCGTGGCTCGTGCTGTTCGCGACGGTCGTGTTCGCGTGGGGCAGTTTCTTCCGCAAGCCGGGCGCAGCCGCGCAACATCTCGGCCCGGTCGCGGCCGGGGTCTCGCAGTTCCTGATCGCGATCTACGGCGGCTACTTCGGCGGCGGCATCGGGTTCCTGATGATGGCCGCGCTGACGATGGCCGGCCTGCCGCCGCGTCACGCGATGTCGACCAAGAACGCGCTCGCGGGCGTGATGAACGCGTCGGCGGTCGTGCTGTTCGTCACCTCGCCGCACCTGCACTGGCGTGAGGCGATCGCGCTCGGCGGCGGCGCAATCGTCGGCGGCCTGCTCGGCGCGTGGGCGCTGCATCGCGTGAACGAACGCGTGCTGCGCATCGCGATCGTCTGCATCGGCGCGCTGCTGACCATCGGGTTGTTCGTCAAACCGATCTGACACATACACCGTGGCCGCGGCAGTCAGGCCGACTCGCCGTCAGCGGCGGGGCACACCGCGATCCTGCTCGACGCGAGCCTCCACGGTTTCCTGCCGCAGCTGCCTGTCCGGCCTGGACTGCGCGTTCAGCCGAACGGCCGCACACCGATCAGCGGGCCGTGCAGGAACCGCGCGAACACGGCCCACGCGACGAGGCCGGCCGCAACGGTTGCGGCGTCACCGGCCAGCCCGCCGGCCGGATAGCGGACACCGTCGCGGCGATCCCGCGCACGCGACACGACGAAATCGACGATCGACCACACGAAGAACGCGCCGAACAGCACGACCGCGTGCACGGTGCCGTTCACGAGCAGGTGCGCAACGGCCCAGACCATCGTGCCGGCCAGCATCGGATGCCCGACGAGCGTCTTGATCCGGTTACGCGGCACGTACGACGCGGCGATCAGCACGAACGCGACCGCGGTCAGCATGCCCGTCAGGTGACGCACGCCAACCGGCGACACCCACAGCAACGTCGCACCCGCCCGAGCGACCCCGTACCCCCAGATGATCAGCACGAAGCCGACGATCGACGCGATCGCGTACCCGCCCTTCCAGCCTTTCTCGCCGATCCGTTCGATCGTCGCGGACCGCCAGCCGTCGGCGACGATCCGGATCGAGTGCACACCGAGGAAGATCGCTAAACCGAGAATCAGGACGAGCATCGGCTGTCTCCGTCTGGAATGATGAGTGGGGAAGCGTTCCACGCGGCGCACGGTGCGCCGTTCGCGGGGCCGGCGGCGAGGCCGGCGCGGGTCGCGCGAGGCACGGGCGCAACCCGCGCCGATCATAAACGCCGGGGCCGCCGTTGTGAAGCATGCAGGATGTGCGGCGCGTCAAGCTCGATGCGTTCGTGCGCCGGATCGTGCGCGCGAGTCGGCCGCGCAGCGTGCGGGTCGGGAGCGACGGGTGAGTCTGAAAGTAAGGAAGGCGAAAATCGCAAGGTCGTCGCTCCTCGTGATCGGTCCTACGCCTGCTTGCGCTTCGCCGCGGGTTTCGGTGCCGGCGCGGGCGATGATTTCGATACCGGTTTCTGCGCCGACGCCGGTTTCGATGCGGATTTCGCCGCCGGCTTCGTTTTCTGGGCTGACGCGGGTTTCGTGGCCGGTTTTGTTGCAGGCTTCGCTGCCGGTTTCGTTGCTGCTTTCAACGCAGCTTTCGCTGCAGTTTTCGGCGCGGCTTTCGGCCCCGCCCCGGATACCGTCTTCGACGCCGCCCTCGCCTTGCGCTTCGGCGGCCCGGCCAGCAGCGCCGCGCGATACGCGCTGCGACACCAGTCGAACAGCGCACCCGCGTCCTCGAGCACGTCGGCCGGCGTTTCGTAATAGCCCTCGAGCGAGACGGTGCGCGTGGGCCGCGCATACGAGAACGGCCCCATCCCCGCCGCGACGAACGCCGGGCGATTCACGTCGTCGACCCGCAGGAACAGCGACCCGCGCGACATGAAGCCGAACATCACGCCGTCGAGCCGCAACGCCGCGCCGCTGAAGAACCGTGCAACGACGACCGTACCCAGCGGCACAAGCTGATACGCGATTTCCTCGCCGTGCGCCTTCTCCGCCTGCCAGCTCATGCGGACACCTCGCAGCGCTGCGTCCACGCATCGAGCTCGGCTGCGTCGAAACCGACGGCCGCCGCGCTCTCGCGAATCTGCCGCCACGTCGCACGGTCGACCGGAATACCCGACGTGCCACGCGCGGCGCGGCTCGCCTCTTCCGGCTCGCCGGGCACTTGCACCGGCGTATCGCCGGCCTGCGGCGACGCCTTCGCCCACGCGACGAACGCATCGGCTTCGCGTTCGGCGTCGGCCGCGTCGAACGCTTTCGGATCGATCAGCACCGACAGCATCCCGTTGACGATCGCGCTCGTCTTCTGCAGGGTATCGCCGTACGTCGTATGCCCGCCCACCAGCGCGCCGCCGAAGATCTCGCACATCGCCGCGAGCGCATACCCCTTGTGCAGTCCGAACGGCAGCAGCGCGCCGAACGGCTGCTCGTGCATGACGGCCGGATCGTCGGTCGGCTCGCCGCGATGGTCGATCAGCGACCCGGCCGGCACGCGCTTGCCCTGGTTGTACGCGACCCGCGTCTTGCCGTACGCGATCGCGCTCGTCGCGAAATCGAGCAGCAGCGGCGGCTTGCCGGCCCGCGGATACGCGGCGCAGAACGGGTTCGTGCCGAAACGCGGATCGGTGCCGTGCAGCGGCGCGACCAGCAGGTCGCCCGGCACGTTGACGAAATGGAACGATACGAGCCCCGCGCGCGCACACTGTTCGGCCCAGTGCCCGATACGGCCGAGGTGATGGACGTCGCGCAGCCCGATCGCGCAGATCCCCATGCGCCGCGCGCGCTCGATTCCTTCGACCATCGCCTCGAACGCGATCACCTGGCCGAAGCCGCGCCCGCCGTCGATCGTCAGCACCGCGCCGCCATCGCGAACGATCGACGCGTGCCCGTTCAGTTGCAACTGCCCTTCCCGCCACGATGCGACGTAATTCGGGATCATCCCGATCCCGTGCGAATCGTGGCCCGCGAGATTCGCGCCGACCAGGTGATCGGCGACGAGCGCTGCCTCGCGCGCGTTGCTGCCGGCCCGTTCCCACAGTGCCGCGACGAACGCATGCAGCGGTTCGGCGCGCATGCTCAGCGGTTCGGTATCGGGCGTCGGCAGTGCGGTCATCGGCAACACTCCATCCAGTCGGTTCGGGTCGGGCAATCGGTACGTCGAACGCCGCGATGATCAGCGCGCGGTCGCGATCACGTCGGCCACGGCTGCCGTGAGCTTCTTCGCGTACGGCACGTGCAGGAACTCGTTCGGGCCGTGCGCGTTCGACTTCGGCCCGAGCACGCCGCACACCATGAATTGCGCGGCGGGGAAGCCTTCCTGCAGCACGTTCATCAGCGGGATCGTGCCGCCCAGGCCCATGTACGCGCAGTCGGCGCCGAAGTGACGGCGCGATGCGGCGTCGAGCGACGACGCGAGCCACGGCGCGAGATCCGGCGCGCTCCAGCCCGTCGCGGCGCCGGCGTCCGGCTTGAACGTGACCTTCGCGTTGTACGGCGGATCGAGTTCGAGCAGCTCCTTCAGTTGCTGCACGGCCTGCGCGGCGTCGACGAGCGGCGGCAGCCGCAGCGACAGCTTGAACGCGGTGCGCGGACGCAGCACGTTGCCCGCATCGGCAAGCGCCGGCAGGCCGGCCGCGCCCGTCACCGACAGCGACGGACGCCACGTCGAATTCAGCAGCGCCTCGCGCGGATCGGTCGTGGTCGGCAGCACGGGCTTGCCGTCCTGGCCGCACGCCCAGGGCAGCCCCTTCCACACCGTGTCGCCGAGGATCGCGGCGGCGGCCTCGGCTTCGCGCACGCGGCTCGACGGGATCTCGCAATGGAACGCGCCCGGCAGCAGGTTGCCGTTCTTCGCGTCCTCGAGGCGTTCGAACAACTGGCGCATCACGCGGAAGCTCGACGGCGCGATGCCGCCGTACACGCCCGAATGGATGCCTTCTTCCAGCACCTCGACTTGCAGGTCGCCGGACACGAGGCCGCGCAGCGACGTGGTGAGCCACATCTGGTCGTAGTTGCCGGCGCCCGAATCGAGGCATACCACGAGCGACACCTGGCCGAGCCGATCGCGCAATGCGTCGACGTACGGCAGCAGGTCGTAGCTGCCCGACTCTTCGCAGGTTTCGATCAGGCCGACGCAGCGCGGCCGCTCGATGCCCTGCTCGTCGAGCGCGCCGAGCGCCGCGAGGCTCGCGTAGATCGCATAGCCGTCGTCCGCGCCGCCGCGGCCGTACAGCTTGCCGTTCTCGAATTTGGGCGTCCACGGGCCGAGGTCCGCGCGCCAGCCGTCGAATTCGGGCTGCTTGTCGAGGTGGCCATACAGCAGGATCGTATCGGTGCTGCCCGAGCGCGTGGCGGGCGTCTCGAAGAAGATCACCGGCGTGCGGCCGGCCAAGCGCACGATTTCGAGCTTCAGGCCTTTCACGGGTTGCCGCTCGGCCCACTGCGCGGCGTCGGTGACGACGCGCTCGAGGTAGCCGCGCTTCGCCCAGTCGGGGTCGAATGCAGGGCTCTTCGCGGGAATCGTGATGTAGTCGGTCAGCGCGTGGAGGATTTCATCGTTCCACTTGCGCTCGATGAAGGTAACGAGCTTGTCATGGTCGAGGACGGGGGTAGTGTCGACGGAAGTCATGGTGGGGTGCCTGGATCGGGCTGACGAAAACCCAGATCATACGCCGATGCTCCCCTGCCGGCGCCCCTCCTAGCCGTTCAGACAGCGTTCGGAAACGCGTCGCGCAGCCCGGCCGCGCAGGCGAGCGCGTCGCGCCACAGGCGTCGCGTGAGCTCACCCGCATCCTCTTCGCGCGCGAGCGCCGCGGCCTCGCCCGACCACAGCAGCGAGAAATCGTCGCGGCCCTGCCGCTCGAACGCACCGCGCAGCGGATCGACCGCGGCCGTCGCGAGCGGAAACGCGGGCGCGAGCGCACTCATCGGCCCCTGTTCGCGCATGAAGCGCGTCAGCAGCCCGCGCGCGGGGCGACCCGTGTACAGATTGGTGATACGCGTACCGTCGTCGCGGGCGGCGCGCACGGCCGCACGATGCTGGGCCGAACGACCGGCCTGTGGCGTGAGCAGGTAGCCGGTGCCGATCTGCACCGCGCTCGCGCCGAGCGCGAACGCGGCCGCGATGCCACGCCCGTCGGCGATCGCACCGGCCGCGATCACCGGCGCGCGTACGGCATCGACGATCTGCGGCAGCAACGCGAACAGGCCCGGCTGCGCGTGGATATCGTCGGTCAGG
Source organism: Burkholderia sp. BCC0097 (assembly GCF_902832985.1). Lineage (NCBI taxonomy): Bacteria > Pseudomonadati > Pseudomonadota > Betaproteobacteria > Burkholderiales > Burkholderiaceae > Burkholderia > Burkholderia sp. BCC0097. The sequence goes on along the minus strand of NZ_CADFDM010000001.1, from coordinate 556,813 downwards.
AACATCCCGCGATGGCCGCCGGCCTCCGCCCCTTGCGCGACGATCGCGTCGACGCCGCGCGCATCGAGCCAGCGCGCCTCCTCGACGGTCGTCGCGGACGACACCACCTGCGCGCCCGTGCGGCGCACGCGGTCGAGCAGCGCGTCGTCCGGCAGTCCGAAATGGAAGCTCACGACGGCCGGCCGCAGTTCCTCGACGACCGCGCACATCGCATCGTCGAACGGCGCGCGGCCGGGGCCGCCTTTCACGTCGGCCGGGTCGAGCCCGGCTTCCGTGTAGTAGCCGGCGAGCGCCGCGCGCCAGCGCGCATCGACCTCGGCGTCGGGCGCAGGCGGCGCGTGGCAGAAGAAATTCACGTTGAACGGCGCGGCCGTGCGCGCACGAATCGCCGCGATCTCGTCGCGCAACTGCTGCGGGCCGAGCGCCGCGCATGCGAGCGAACCGAGCCCGCCGGCTTCGCACACGGCAATCGCGAGCGGGCTCAGCGAGCCGACCATCGGGGCCTGGATCAACGGCAAACGGGAAGGCAGCATCGTCATCGGCATCCTTGTTCGGAATGAGTGGCCGTCGCCACATGGGTGGTGTTCTTCATCATCGCGCACGAGCGGCCGCACCGAGAGCGCCCGCTACGTGCCGCCGCGATCCATCCCGCGCCGGTACGCGGCCGGACTCGTCGCCGCGACACGCCGGAAATGCCGGCGCAGCGATTCCTCGGAACCGAATCCCGCGCGCGCCGCGACCTGCGCAAGCGGCAACGCGGGCTGCGCTTCGAGCATGTCCTTCGCGACGTTCACGCGTTCGCGGATCAGCCACGCGAGCGGCGACATCCCCGTCGCATCCGCGAACTGCCGTTGCAGCGTGCGCGTGCTCATCGCGGCCTGCGCGGCCAGCGACGCGAGCGTGTGCGGCTCGGCCGCATGCGCGCGCATCCAGTCGATCAGCTTAGCGAGCCGGTCGGTACCGCCCGGCGCGACCGGACGCGGCACGAACTGCGCCTGCCCACCGTCGCGATGCGGCGGCAGCACGAGGCGCTGCGCGACGCGGTTCGCGATCGCGCCGCCGTGATCGCGGCGCACCAGATGCAGCAGCATGTCGAGCCCCGCCGCCGAGCCGGCCGACGTGACGATCTGCCCTTCGTCGACGTACAGCGCATCGGGATTCACGCGCAGCGCCGGATAACGCGCCTGCAGGCGTTCCGCATACCGCCAGTGCGTCGTCACGGTGAGGCCGTCGAGCACGCCGGCCGCCGCCAGCACGAACACGCCCGAACAGATCGAGCAGAGCCGCGCGCCGCGCCGGTGGGCGGCCCGCAGCTTCCTCAGCAGCGGCTCGGGCGGCAGTTCGTCCGGATCGCGCCAGCCGGGGATCACGATGGTGTCCGCGCGATCGAGCGTCGCGAGCCGGTAAGGCGCGGCAACGGTAATGCCGCCCGCCGCGCGCACGGGCCCCGGCTCGCTCGCGCATACCGCGAAGCGATACCAGTCGACGCCGAGTTCAGGGCGCTCGAGCGCGAACAGTTCGACCACGCAGCCGAATTCGAACGTGCAGAGGCGATCGTAGGCGAGCGCGACGACGAGATGATTGTGCATGGCGCGATGTTACCGGAACTTGTCGATCGCGCCACTGCCGCGAAACGGGCCGAACCGCGATACTGCCCTTCATTGCGGCGCGTCCCGTGCCCGCTCAACCGGAGAGCCCGACCATGTCCACCGTCACCGATATCCCCGCCGCCGACAGCGCCGCCGCCCTTGCGCATTTCGAGGCCTCGCTGCGCTTCGAGACCGATTGCTGGGACGTGCACGACGCATTCGCGTCCGGCACGCCCGATTTCGTGCTGCTCGACGTGCGCGGCCCCGACCAGTTCGCCGCCGGCCACGTGCCCGGCGCGCGCAACCTGCCGCGCCGCAAGATCATCGAAAGCAAGCTCGCCGGTTATCCGGCCGATACGCTATTCGTCGTCTACTGCGCGGGGCCGCACTGCAACGGCGCCGCGCGCGCGGCGATCCAGTTGGCGCGCCTCGGCCGCCCGGTCAAGCTGATGATCGGCGGCGTGACAGGTTGGCTCGATGAAGGTTTCGCACTGAGCAACGACGTGCAGTCGGGGGACGCCGAAGCTGCCTGATCGTCACTAAAAGCGCAACAATCAATTGCCGGCACACAAACGGAAAAAGCGCGACAATCAGCCTCATTGCAGTTCGGACGGAGCAGCACCATGCATGATGCAGTCCTGATTCAAGTGGCCGGTTCAGTCGCGGCGATCGCGCTCTATTTCCTGCCGGCCGTCATTGCCGACCGGCGCGGCCGGCACGACAAGCTGACGATCGCGATGTTCAACGCGCTGTTCGCGTGGACGGGCATCGGCTGGCTGATGACGCTGTACTGGGCGTGCCAGCCGAACCCGCGCACCGACGTCGCGCAAACGATCCTGGCAAAACGCCGCGGCGTCAGCATGCGGACCTTCTCGACCGGCCTCGTCGAACGCGTGCAGCGCCGCGTCGCCGCCCAGGAGCAATGGGCGGAAAAGCAAGGCTGCCGTTAAGTCCCTCCTTCCCCTTCACCGCCTCGCGTCGAACTTCGGCATCCTGACATTGGTCGACGCGCGGTAATCCCACTTCAGTGCGTCGCGCGGCGGCAAGCCGCCCGCGCGCAACCGCGCCGCGAACGCCCCCGCCGTCACCGCCCGTGCGATCCGCTCGCCCGGACACCCGTGCGGCCCCGTGCCGAAGCCGAAATTCGGCCCCGCCGGGCGGCCGGGCATCAGCCGGTGCGGATCGCGATGCACGGCCGAATCGCGGTTCGCCGCGGCCAGCACGACGAGGATCGCGTCGCCGGCTTCGACGCTCACGCCTTCGATCGTCGTGCGTGCCGCGACGAAGCGGCGCGTGTTCTGCACCGGCGCATCGAAACGTCCGACTTCGGCGACGAATGCATCGAGCGCGGCCGCGTCCGGCACCCCGCCTGAGTCGCCCACGTCGCCGTTCCATGCCACGAGCACATTGCCGAGCCATGCGGCGGTCGCCTCGCACGTCTGCGACAACAACCCGACCAGATTCGCAACCAGCGCGCCGCTCGCGTGCCAGCCCGACGCGCGGGCCGCCTGCTGCACCTCGGCGACCAACGTGCCGTCGTGTGCACGCGACTGCGCGACACGTTCCGTCATCCGGTCGAGCAGATGCCGCGCAGCGTCGCTCGCGCGCGCCAGCGCCGCGGCATCCGACAGCGGCGACAGCGCGGCGACGAACTCGACGACGCGCGCCGCGATATCGTCGAGCTGCGTTTCGTCGAAACCGAGCAGATCGGCCACCGCGCACACGGGCACGGTCATGCACCACGCGTTCAGCGCGTCGGCATCGCCGGGCGCCGGTAACCGCCGCGCGGCGAGCACCTCGGCGCGATCGCGCAATGCATCCGTATCGATCGGCGCGAACGCCGCGCGCAATGCCTGCTTCGGCACGTCGTGTCGCGACGCGCCATCGTTCATGCGCACCAGTTCGCCGAACAGCGCGCCGGCCGTCGTGCCGCGCAGCGCGGGCGGCACCGGCGCGTCGAGCGGGCGCACGCGGCAGGCCGGATGGCCCAGCACGGCCGTCACGGCCGCCGCGCGGCTCGCGACCCACAGGCCGAGCGTGGCGTCGAACGCGAGCGGCGGCCCGTCGACGAGCGTGGCGTAATAGGGATAGGGATCGCGGTGCGTGACCGCGGCAATGGGATCGGTCGGGTTCATGCGCTCAGTATCGGCGCAGTGCGCCGCCGCATGTTTCGGGATTGCGTGAAATGTCGACGCGCGGACGCCGCGCGTCGCGGCATCGCAGCGGCCGGCCGGCGTCAGGCCGCCGATCGATAGCGGAGCGACTGCATGCGCAGCCGGACCCGCCCGGCCGAAATCGCGCGCGGCTCGGGCACCACCGTGTCGTGATGGAACATTTCCTGCCGGAACTCGCCGCTTTCGTCGAACCACTGGCAGATCAGCCAGTCGTCGTCGTCGAACACGACCGGCCCGGCATACGTGACGGTCATGCGCGGCCCGCCCGTTTTCAGCGTCACGACATCGCCCACGCGAAACCTGACGCGGTGATTTTCTCGGATCGTCATCGCTCTCTCAGCTTTTTATATATTGAATATATTGATATTCCCGGCAGCCCACTCACCGGTCATTGGAACGTGCCGCAGATTATCAATCAAAAAATCATCCGGCAACTCCCGCGCACGGAAACGCTCTGAACGAGAACCTGCAACAATGCGCGATATCGTCACGTATGACGGCCCGCCGGGCGTCATATCTGGCGCGGCTGACGCGCCGGCGGTAGCAGAACGGGCGGAAATGCGGAGAATGGACGATGATTTTCGCGCCGTCAGCGACGATTAATTCTGACGCGAAATCGGTTGATTATTGTCAATCAATGTTTCGGTGGAAACGATTCCCGATTTTATTAGGGCTCATTCGTCTGACAAAATCGGCGAATTATCCGGCGCGGCAAACCAGCGGTTGATATCGCTTCCCGGTACGGCTGCCCGGGTAAAGGTGAACGTGCCGTCGCGCCGCATCTCCGTCGCCGCGCGCAGGAACGCGCCGAGCGCGGCCCGCGCCAGCGCGCCGCCGACGCTGACGCGCTTCACGCCGAGCGCCGCCAGCTCGTCGAGGCTCAGCAACCCGCCCTGCAGGCCCATGACGACATTGACGGGCGCGCCGACCGCCCGCGTCACCGCCGCGATCTCGTCGGTATCGGTGATGCCGGGCGCGTACAGCACGTCGGCGCCGGCGTCGCGATAGGCGACGAGCCGCGCGATCGTGTCGTCGAGGTCGCGGCGGCCGTGCAGGTAGTTTTCGCAGCGGGCGGTCAGCGTGAACGGAAACGGCAGCGCGCGCGCCGCGTCGACGGCCGCCGCGATGCGCTCGACCGACGCGTCGCGCGCATAGATCGGCGTATCGGCGCGGCCCGTCGCATCCTCGATCGAGCCGCCGACCGCGCCCGCCTCGGCCGCCAGCCGGATCGTCTCGGCCACCGTGTCGGGTGCGTCGCCGAAGCCGTTCTCGAGATCGGCGCTCACCGGCAGGCCGCCCGCGGCGACGAGATCGGCGATGTGATCGAGCATCGCGTCGCGGTCGATCGCGTTGTCGGGCTGCCCTTTCGAAAACGCGTAGCCGGCACTCGTCGTGGCGAGCGCCTCGAAGCCGGCCATCGCGAGCAGTCGCGCGGTGCCGGCGTCCCACGGGTTCGGGATGATGAACGCGCCGGGGCGCGTGTGCAGCGCACGGAAAGCTTCGGCGTGGCGGGCTTGCAGGTCGGAACGGGTCATCGTGAACTCCGGGAAGGTGTCGACAGTGAGCTTACGCCGGTCGTGCACGCGACGTTTCAGCATTCGCCGAAATGTCGTCGCGCACCCCGGAAGAACGCGCGCCAAAGTCGAATGCAGGCCACCGCGCCGGGCCGCTCGCGTCAATTTATGTCGATGCGGACGCCCCGTCGTCGATGCCGAGCAACACATCGGCGACGGCCTCGGAGAACCGCATCGCGCGACCGTCGATCAGCACGCCATCCGGATTCGACGGATCGCGCACCGCGTGCGGCACGCCGTGCGCGAGCAGCACGCGCGCGCACGCTTCCCAGTCGGCATCGCCGACGCCCTCCGGTTCGTTGACGGACGCCCAGGACAGCGTACCGAGCGCGTCGCTGCCGAATCCGTGCAGCTCACGCCAGCTTGCGCCGCGCGCGAGCAGGAACGCCAGCAGTTCGGCATCGCCGCGGAACACCGCGTGATTCAGCGCGCTCGCGTCCCAGTCGCCGCCGCGCGCGGCGATCGGCCAGCCCAGCGCCACCATCACCTTCACCACCTCGCGTGAACCCCACGCGGCGGCGTCCGGCAGCAGCCGCAGCTGCTCGTCGGCCAGCGCACCGGGCAGCTCGGGATGCTTCGCCTGAATGCGCCGTGCGTCGTCGGCATCGGCGCGCGCACAGGCCGCCACGAACGCGTCTTGTGCGTCGAGCGTCTCCTCGGCTCCGGCGGCGCGCAACAGCGCCGCGACGTCGGACAACCCAGCCTGCATCGCGAGCCGGTACGCGCTGACGCCCGCGGCGGTCCGCGCCCCGGGATCGGCGCCGGCCGCCAGCAGCGCGGCGACATGGCGGGCCGGGCAACGCACGGCGATCGCGCGCAGCAGCGGCGCGCCCCACGTCTTCGTCGGCCCTTCGCCGGCCGGTTCGTTCGGGTCGCCGCCGTGCGCGAGCAGCAACTCGAGCGCGGCCGCGTCCGGTACGTCGAGAGCGCGCCGCAACGCATTCGTCCCGCCCACCCGTGCGCCGTGCTCGAGCAGCAGACGCGTGCACGCCGGATTCTCCACCGAGTGATACAACGATTCGCCATCGTTCGGATCGGCGCCGGCTTCCAGCAGCATCGCGGTCAGGGCCGGATCGCGATTGACGCCGGCGGCGCCATACAGCGCCGACAGGGGCGCCGACGCGTCGGGCTCGGCGAGCGAGGCCGGCGGATACCGGTTGCCGATCCTCTGGTTCGGATCGGCGCCCGCATCGAGCAGATGGCGGGCGCACGCACGCAACCTGGGCGCGAATTCGGGAAGCTGCCCGAGCCGCGAATGCGTGACGGCAACGAGCGGCGGCAACTTCAGCGCCCCGCCGGCGCGCGCGATCCAGCCGGGATCGGCGGCCAGCGCCGCCTTCACCGCGTCGAGATCGCCCGCCGCGCATGCGATGACCGGGTCGGCCGACACGAGATCGGGATGATCGCGCAGCAGTCGCGCGGCGACGCGCGGCCGGGCCGCGTCGAAGCCGCCGGTCACGTCGGCGCCGTAGGCGAGGTCGAGCCAGCGCCGGCTCAACAGCGAGCGCGGCTGCCGCGTGAGCGCATGCGTTTCGACGAACACGCCGAGATCGGCCCATGAAGCAAAGCCGTACTCGCGTGCGATGCAGGACTGCGCGTCGTGCAGGCGGAGCCCGAGCGCGATCGTTTCGTCATGCGTGCGATGCGCGGCGGCGGGTAGCGATGCGACGAAGCGCGCGACGGCACCGGCGTCGCCCTGCCGGTACAGGCGCAACAATGCCTTGGCCTGCTTTTTCAGATGATCGGGATGAGCGTCGGGAGGCAGCTTTTTCATGCGAATCCTTGTGCATCGATGGCCGAAGGTCCGCAATACCGCCAGCACGAAGGATGGGGAAAGACTGGATTGGCTGCGACAGGTGGGTTGAACCCTTTCCGCGGACCCGGAAGCGACCTGCATCGCTGCCCGGTATCGTAGGCGACGGCCGTCGGCATCGTCAACCGTGCCGCGCAGCGCGGCTCAGCCGGCGAGTTTCTTCGTCAGGAAGATGCGGGTGTGCCCGACCGGATAATCGGGCAGCTCGCCGAAGCGGACATAGCCGCGCTTCTCGTAGAACGGCCGCGCCTGGAAGTCGAACGTGTCGAGCCATGCGCTGTGGCAGCCGCGCGCGACGGCCTCTCGTTCGGCCAGATCCATGATGCGGGTGCCGGCGCCCTGGCCGCGCGCGGCCTCGGGCACGACGAGCAGGTCGACATGCAGCCAGCCGAACGCCGTGCCGCCCCACAAGCCGCCGACCACCGAACCGGCCGCGTCGGTCACGATCACGGCCAGCGGCCGGAAGTCGACCGGGCCGGCCTGGCTTTCGTTGAAGCGGACGAGCGGCGCGACGATCTGCTTGCGCACGTCCGCGTCGGCCGTGTCGGTCACTGCGTAGGTCAACGTCATCGGTTGCATCGAGCAGTCAATGAAAGTGGGTTCAACCAGCCGCACATCCCGCGCACGTCAAACGACGTACGCGCCCTTCGCGTGCAATTCCGCTTCGGTCCGCTCGAGCGCCGCGATCGCATCGCTGCCTTCGAGCGCCAGCAACTGCGCGACCAGCGTCTCGGCCATCGCATGCGCGGCCACCAGCGACGGAAAGAACGACGGGCTGTCGTGCGTGAAGATCAGTTGCGCGTCCGCGTGCAGCGCGATCGGCGATACCGCACTGTCGGTGATCGCGACGATCTTGCTGCCCTGCGCTTTCGCCGCCTGCGCGACGCGCGTCGCCTCGGCCGAATACGGCGCGAAGCTGACGATCACGGTCACGCTCTGCTTCGCGATCGTGCGCAGCTCCATTTCGAGCGAACCGGCGACGCCGTTGAGCAGCGACACGGTCGGACGAAACAGCCGGTAGCCGTAGACGAAACCGAACGCGACCGGATAGCACGAGCGGAACCCCGCCACATGCACATGCGATGCCTTGCGGATCAGCTTCGCGGCATCGGCGAGCGCGTGCTCGTTCTGCGCGGCGGTCGCCGACAGGTTGTGCTGCTGGGCGGCCAGCAGATCGTGCGCGAGCGACGCCTTCGCGTCGGGCCGCACGAGCGAGCGCGCGCGCTGCGTGAGCGGCTCGGGCCGCGTGCGCACGCGCGCGACGCACAGGTCGCGCAGCTCGTTCCAGCCGGGAAAGCCGAATTGCTGCGCGAGCCGCACGAGCGACGCAGGCTGCACCTGCGCGCGCTGCGCGACCTTGCGCATCGACGACGTGGCGACTTCGTCGGGATGATCGAGCAGGAAGGCGGCGCCCGCCTGGAATTGCGGGCTCAGCTCGGAAAATTGCGCCCGGATCCGGGACGCGAGTTCGTCGAAATTGGCGGCCATCTTGGTGGGAACGGGAACCGGTCGTCCATGGTATCACCGGCCCCGCGTCCACCGGTCAGCGCAGCACTTCGACGTGATCGGCGTCGACCTTCACGCGGCCCGACCATTTGCGCTCGAATTCGCCGGTCAGCTTCACTTCGTTCTTGTCGCTGACGGGCTGGCCCGCCGCCCACAGCTTGTGATCGATCTCGACTGGGATCGTGCCGGTGGCGTCGGCGAACTCGTAATCCTCGCCGCCGACGTGCTTGACGATGCGCCCCTGCAACTGCACGTGCTGGTCATCCTTGCCGTTGGCGAGCAGCTCCTTCACGGTGGTCGTGGTCAGCGCGGACGGCCCCGTGTATTGCGCGTGGACGGCGGCAGGCAGCGCGACGAGCGCAACCGCCAGGATTCTGGCCAGGTGTTTCATGATCTCGGTCCTCTTCTTCGATGTGGCGCCGCGCTCCGTTGAACGCGACGGCGCCAGATTACGGACCGTAAGATTAAGCAAACCTGAAGGGCATGCCGAAGTGACACGGTGCCGCATTGGACGAGTACGAAAACCGCGCCGCGCACCGCGCGCATTTAAGCTTGGCCTAAGACGCGTACGCTTATGATGGGAATCCCGGGCGCCACGGCGCCCCCGTTGAAGAGACACGAAGTCATGCGCGTACTGCTCGTCGAGGACGATCCGCTGATCGGCAGCGGGCTCGAACAGGGCCTCAAACAGGAAGGCTTCGCGGTCGACTGGGTGAAGGACGGCGACGCCGCGTCGCTGGCGCTGCGCGCGACCGGCTACGGGCTGCTGCTGCTCGATCTCGGGCTGCCGAACCGCGACGGTTTGTCCGTGCTCGCCGCGCTGCGCCGCCGCGACGAAAACCTGCCCGCGATCATCATCACCGCACGCGACGGCGTGCCCGACCGCATCGCCGGCCTCGACAGCGGCGCGGACGACTATCTCGTCAAGCCGTTCGAGCTCGACGAGCTGCTCGCCCGCATCCGCGCGGTCAACCGCCGCCATGCGGGCCGCGCGCAGACGACGCTCGCGATCGGCCCGCTGCGGCTCGATCCCGTCAAGCACCTCGTCTGGCTCGACGACGACGAAGTGCCGCTGTCGCCGAAGGAATTCGTACTGCTGCACGAGCTGATGCGCGAACCGGGCGCGGTGATTTCGCGCGAACAGTTCGAGGAACGGCTGTACAGCTGGGGCGAGGAAATCGAGAGCAACGCGGTGCAGGTGCATATCCACAACCTGCGCAAGAAACTCGGCCACGACATGATCCGCACGGTGCGCGGCGTCGGCTACCGGATCGGTGACGGCACGTGACGCGCATGCAACGCGCGGTCGCGCGCTGGCGCAACGCGTCGCTGCGGCGGCGCCTGCTGACGTGGTTGCTGCCGGCCGCCTGCGTGATCGGCCTGGTCGCGAGTGCCGGCACCTACTGGGGCGCGCTGCGCGAACTCGACGACCTGCTCGACGACCAGATGCGCAGCATGTCGAAACAGATCGTGGTCGGCCCGAACGGCGAGCTGTCGTTCAGCAACCACGCCAAAGGCAAGCACGGCTTCGAAGCGAGCGACCCCGATGCGGTGCTGCTGCAAGTGTGGCGCAACGGCACGCTCGTGTATTCGACCGACCGCGATTCGAAGCTGCCGGCGCCCGCGCAGCAGGGCATCGCGAGCGTCGACGTTGGCGGCCAGCCGTGGCGCACCTATGTGACCGAGCGCGGCGGCACGACGATCCGGCTCGCGCAGGCGCGGCATGCGCGCTGGGAGGCGATCGCGGGCATCGCCGTCCACCTGCTGTGGCCGGTGTTCTCGATGCTGCCGCTGCTCGCGCTCGGCCTGTGGTTCGGTATTGGCGCGGGGTTGCGGCCATTGCGGGCGATCGCGTCCGGCCTGAAACGCAGGAATGCGAACAACCTCGAGCCGGTCGACGTCGCGTCGATGCCGAACGAGGTCCGCCCGCTCGCCGAAGCGATCAACGACCTGCTCGCGCGCCTCGACCGCTCGTTCACGCTGCAGCGGCACTTCATCGCCGATGCCGCGCACGAGCTGCGCACGCCGATCATGGGGCTGTCGATCCAGTCGCAATTGCTGCGGCGCGCGGCGAGCGCCGAGGAGCGCGAGCACATCCTCGCGCAGATCCAGGCGGGCACGACGCGCCTCGGCCACCTCGCCGAACAGTTGCTGACGCTCGCGCGCCTCGAACCCGATGCGCAGGCGGCCGTCACCGCGTCGGCGCCGGTCGATCTCGCCGCGTTATGCCGCTCGGTGGTGTCGGACCGCGCGCGCGTCGCCGACGCGCACCGGATCGATCTCGGCGCGATCGTCGACGCACCCGTGATCGCCGCCGGCAATGCGGACACGCTGCGCGTGCTGCTGAACAACCTCGTCGACAACGCGATCCGCTATGCGGGCGAAGGCGCACGCGTCGACGTGTCGGCGCGCATCGACGGCACGACGCCCGTGCTCGAAGTCGCCGACGACGGCCCCGGCATCCCGGAAGCCGAACGCACCGACGTGTGGGAACGCTTCTATCGCGGCGAAGGCGCGCAGGCCGCCACGTCGTCGGGCAGCGGGCTCGGGCTATCGATCGTCAAACGGATCGCCGAACAGCATCGCGCGACCGTCGCGCTCGGCACCACGCGCGGCGGGCGCGGGCTGACCGTCACGGTGCGCTTCCCGCTGCCTGCCTGACGCGCGGGCGGCCGAAGGCTTGTCCACAGATAATGTTGGCAAGCTTGTGGACAACCTTCCATTAACGGCACCAAGCCCTTGATCGGAAAGGGTTTGTCGTGCGTGCGCGGCAAATGCGCCGGCCAGGGGCAAGCACGCACGCACGCGTCACTTCTCGTGGACGATCCGCTCGACCCAGAGATCGGTAGAGGTTTCGCAGATGTTCGCGTGCGCTTCCACGCTGCAATACCGAAGCCCCTTCGTCTGTCGACGCGCGCCCGCCAATTTGACAACTGGTTGTCCATTACGTAAAGTAGTTGTCAATTTACGAATCGAGCCGGACATGACGAAATCCGACAAGTTGACCGCCGTCGCGCTATCCGTATTCCGGTTGAACGGCCTGCTGATCGAATGGGGCAACACCTTCGCCGGGCCGCACGGCTTGACCAGCGCGCGCTGGCAGGTGCTGGGCGCGATCTCGATGGCGCCGGATGCGCCGAACATCCCGCAGATCGCCGACGCGATGGGCATCACGCGGCAGGCCGTCCTGAAACAGATCAACGTGCTGACCGACGAAGGGCTGGTGCTGTCGTTGCCCAATCCGGCGCACAAGCGCTCGCCGTTGTATGCGCTGACGCAGCGCGGCGAAGCGGCCTATCAGGCCGTGGTCGAGCAGTGGCAGCGGCATGTCCGCGACATCGCCGGCGACTTCAGCTCGACCGACCTCGACGCGGCGCTGCGCGTGCTGTCGGCGATGTCCGGCGCGCACGGCCAGGACGGCCACGCGTAGCCGCCCGCTTGCCCCCTACCTCACCAGGAGCACCCATGCCCCAGTTCAAGCCGATGGATCCGGCCTTTCCGATCCAGCAACAGATTGCGATCGACGCCGAGCCGGTCGTGCTCGTCAACGTATTCACGCTCGCGGCCGACGACGAAGCCGATTTTCTCGCCGTCTGGACGGACGACGCGGATTTCATGAAGCGGCAGCCGGGATTCATCTCGACGCAGCTTCATCGCGCGCTCGGCGACAGCCCGACCTACCTGAACTACGCGATCTGGGAATCGACGGACGCGTTTCGCGCGGCCTTCACGCATCCGGAGTTCGTCGCCAAGCTGTCGGCCTATCCGTCGTCCGCCGTCGCCAGCCCGCACCTGTTCCAGAAGGTCGGCGTGGCCGGTATCTGTACCGCGTGAGCCCGCGTGCGGAGCGTGGCAGCGTGTGGCGTCGGCCGAATCGCGCATGCGGACTTCTCCACAGAAAATGTTGGCAAGCTTGTGGATATCCTGCGCACCATAGCGCTAAACCCTTGATCCGATGGACTTTGGCACGCGTGATGCAGACGCGGCGCGAATCATGGCCATCGCGCACACCGCTTCGCCACACTTCGCATCACGACGCCACGGCGATGTGGGTTCGATGTACTCCGATGCAGTCCGATGCATGCTCGATGCGCGTCGTAACCCCCACACGCATGCCGGGCCGGCGCTGCGCCACTTACCCACAGATTGTGTTGGCAAGCTTGTGGATATCCTGCGCAAGCCTGCGCTAACCCATTGATCGGTCTACGGTTCGTGCCGCGTGCCACCATTTCGGCAGCGCGCGGTAGCGGCCTGCGCGCACGCGGACGATTCAGTGCGATCGCAGCCGGCGCCGATGCCTTGACGCCCGCGCCCGTCACCCATCAAGATCACGCAAGCCGCACGCGGCCGCGCATGGCCGGGGACGCGCGCCGGCGCCCCGGGCCGGCCGTTCCGCCGGCACCGAATAACGACATTTCAATCCGAGGAAGACCACGGAACACTTCACCGCGTGGCAATTGCTCATTTCGCTCGTGCTCGTCGCCATCGTCGTCTATCCGTACGTCCGTATCGTCCGGCGCACCGGGCATTCGGGCTGGTGGATCCTGACGATGTTCGTCCCGGTGCTGAACTTCGTCATGCTGTGGGTGTTCGCGTTCGCGCGCTGGCCCGCCGTCGGCGATCGGCAGCCCTGAGCGTTGCCATCGCGGCAGCGCGCGGGCTTGTCCACAATTTTTGTTGGCAAGCATGTGGATAGCCTGCGCATACCGCGATCAAGCACTTGATCCGAAAGACTTTGTTCGCGCTGCTTCGAAAGCGGCACACGGCCGCGCAAGCGCCGGTTGCGTGTCGCCTCGACGCGTGAAGCGCCGTCTGCCACGCCGCCTGCCATGCTTGTCCACAGATTGTGTTGGCAAGCGTGTGGATAGCCTGCGCATACCGCGGTCAAGCACTTGATCCGAAAGACTTTGTCCGCGCTGCTTCAAACGCGGCACGAGGGCGCATGTCGCGCCGGGCGCCGCTGCGCGCGGGCTTGTCCACAATTTTTGTTGGCAAGCATGTGGATATCCTGAGCATGCGCGACCTAAGTCGTTGATCGCACAACGTTTGATCGCGCGGGTCACGACCGCGGCACGGCGCGCCCGCGGCGCTCGCCACGCACACCGTGCCGCGCCGCTCAACCGAACGCCTGCGCGACGATGCGCGCGACCGACGCGATCACGTCGTCCTTCGCCCGCGCATCGGCTCGCGTCTGCGTGTAGTACACGGCCAGCACGATCGGCGCGCGCGACGTCGGCCAGATGACGCCGGCGTCGTTCGTCGTCCCGTAGTCGCCGGTACCGGTCTTGTCGCCGACCGCCCACCCGGCCGGCACGCCCGCACGAATCCGCTTGTCGCCGACCTTGTTGCCGCGCAGCCACGCGACGAGCTGCGCGCGCTGCGCGGCCGGCAATGCGTCGCCAAGCGTCAGCACGCGCAGGCTGGCGGCCATCGCGGCGGGCGTCGTCGTGTCGCGCGGGTCGCCCGGCAGCGCGGTATTCAGTTCGGTCTCCCATCGATCGAGCCGGAACGCATCGTCGCCGATCGAGCGCGCGTAGGCCGTTACCGCCGACGGGCCGCCGATCAGCTTCATCAGCAGGTTCGCGGCCGAATTGTCGCTGTACTGGATCGCGGCCTCGCACAGCGCGGCGACCGTCATGCCCGCGCCGACGTGCTTCTCCGACACCGGCGAATAGTTGACGAGGTCGGCCCTGGTATAAGTCACGCGCTGTTGCAGCAGGCCCGGCCGCTCGACGCTCTGCGCGAGCACGGCCGCGCTCAGCATCGCCTTGAACGTACTGCAGAACGGGAAACGCTCGCCCGCGCGATGCTCGATGACGCGACCGCTCGCCGTGTCGATCGCGCATACGCCGAGACGGCCGCCCGCCTCCCGCTCGAGATCGGCAAGCGTCGTCGCCGCCGCCGCGGGCGCGATGGCGTCCGCGGCAGCCGCCGCTGCCTGCGTGGCTTCGTCCGGCGCAGCGCCCTGCCGCGACGCGCACGCGGTGACGGTGAGAACGAGCGGCGCCGTCGCGGCAGCCAGCAACAGGGTTCGACGTTTCGATGAGTAGGTCATGTCGGTTGTCTCGTGGTGGAATGGCGGCGAAACGTCGTTGACGCGTTGACAACGGTCGGTCGCCGAGACAGCACTATCGAGACTTTACGGTTGCCTGACAAGCAACGATAATTGAGCGCTGACAAAAGAAATTCTTATGACTAAGCTCCGCCCTCATCTTCCGCTCAATGCGTTGCGCGCGTTCGAATCGTCGGCGCGCCACCTGAACTTCACGCGCGCCGGCCTCGAGCTGAGCGTGACCCAGGCCGCCGTCAGCCAGCAGGTGCGCTCGCTCGAGGAGCGGCTCGGCTGCACGCTCTTTACGCGGCTGCCGCGTGGTCTCGGGCTGACCGACGAGGGGCGCGCGCTGCTGCCGGTGCTGAGCGACGCGTTCAGCCGCATCGAGACGGTGCTCAAGCAGTTCGACGGCGGGCGTTTCCACGAGGTGCTGACGCTCGGCGTCGTTGGCACCTTTGCCCTAGGCTGGCTAATGCCGCGGCTGAAGCAGTTCGGCGACACGCACCCCTTCGTCGAACTGCGGCTGCGGACCAACAACAACGTCGTCGATCTCGCCGCCGAGGGCCTCGATTTCGCGATCCGCTTCGGCGTTGGCAACTGGCCGGCGACGCGCAACGAGCGGCTGCTCGATGCGCCGCTCACCGCGCTGTGCACGCCGGACATTGCACGGCGCCTCGCGCGGCCGGCCGATCTCGCGAACGAAACGCTGCTGCGCTCATATCGCACCGACGAATGGCTCGGCTGGTTCGACGCCGCGCAACTCGAACCGTGGGCCGTCAACGGGCCCGTGTTCGATTCGTCCCGGTTGATGGTCGAGGCCGCGATGCAGGGTGCGGGCGTCGCGCTCGCCCCCGCCTGCATGTTCGCGCGCGAACTGCAGCTCGGTTTGCTCGCACGACCGCTCGACATCGACGTACGCGCCGGCGGCTACTGGCTCACGTCGCTGAAATCGAAACCGCTGACGCCCGCGATGACGCTCTTTCGCGACTGGATCGTGGCGGAAGCGGCCGGCGCGGCGGCGGCCGGGTAACCCGGTCGCGCTTGTCCACAGAAAGTGTTGGCAAGGATGTGGATATCCTGGGTACCTGGCGTCTAAGCCCTTGATCGCGCACGCATTCGCGCGCCGATGCACGGCGCGGGCAGCCTTTGCGCACGGGCTTCGCGGCCCGTCGCGTTGTCGCCTGATCCTCAACCATTGCGATGCAATCAATTGAGAGTTGTCCACAGATTTTGTTGGCAAGCCTGTGGATATCCGTCAGATCAGACGCGTAACATCTTGATACACAAGGGGATTCGATCCGCGGACCTTGACCGGTCAAGGGTGTGGCACCAGAACGATGGTCGAACCGCACGCCGCGCACGCGTGGTTCACCCAGCCGAGGGACGGCCGGGTTCTCCACAGATTGTGTTGGCAAGCTTGTGGATATCCTGCGTATCGGGCGCCTAACTGATTGAGCGCACGGGATTTTGTGCTTCGTCTGCCGAATCGGGCAGCGCGTGCGCTGCCCGTGCATCAACGCTCAATGGTGGTCGAGCCCGCCGCGCAATTCGCTCGCCTTGTCGCGCAGCGCTTCGTAGCCCGAACGCGCATGCTCGGGCAGGTCGGGGTCGCCGATCAGTGCGCCGAGCGTTTCGATCAGGCTGAACAGGATGCCCTTCGCCGCGCCAACCGCGATGCTCTGCGATTCGATCGACTTGTGCAGGTGGTCGACCGCCGCTTCCAGATTCTCGAGCTTGTGCTCGCCGTCGTCGGGCCGGTTGTCGGTCGTCATCGTCTACCTCCGCCATCGTTCAAGGGTCATGTCACGATTCTATGCCGCTGCGCGCGAACGTGGCGCGACATCGCGCAACGTTCGCGCAGCCGGCCGCTACAGCACCGCGACCACCTTCACGCGGCCCGGCTGCTCCGCCGCCGCGACGACCTGTCCATCGACGCGGCGGAACGTCAGCGACACGGTTTCGTCGCCCACGCGCAGCGCGTCGATCCGCAGCCAGTCGACGCCTTCCGGCAATGCCGGGCGCTCGACGCGCACCTCGTGGCGCGACGCGTCGATGCTCACGCCGAGGCACGCCTGCAGCATCATGAACGGCGCGCCTGCCGCCCACGCCTGCGGCAGGCAGGCCACCGGATACGCGGTCGGCGGTTCGCCGCGCCGGCGCGGGAATCCGCAGAACAACTCCGGCAGGCGCATCTCGAAACTCACCGCCGCCTCGAACAGCGCGCGCAGCAGATTCACCGCGGCCGTCTTGTCGCCGTAGCGCGCCAGGCCGCGCGCGATCAGCGCATTGTCGTGCGGCCACACCGAGCCGTTGTGGTACGCCATCGGGTTGAAGCGCGGCTGGCCGGCCGCGAGCGTGCGGATGCCCCAGCCCGTCTGGAACAGCGCGGAGCCGAGCACGCCGGCGACCGCCGCGCCGCGCTCGGCGTCGGGCAGCCCGAATGCGAGCAGGTGGCCCGCATTCGACGCGAACACGCGGCACAGCTCGCCATGACCGTCGAGCGCGATCCCGTAGAAGTCGCCTTCCGGCATCCAGAACAGCGCGTCGACCTGGTCACGCAGCGTCTTCGCGCGCAATGCATAGCGTGTCGCGTCGGCCGCATGACCGCGCCGGTGCGAGCATGCCGACATCGCGTCGAGCGCCGCGCATGCATAGGCCTGCACTTCGACGAGCGCGATCGGGCCATCCGGGAAACGGCCATCCGCATGGAACACCGAATCGTGGCTGTCCTTCCAGCCCTGGTTCGCGAGGCCGCGCTCCGACGTGCGCTGGTAATCGAGCAGTCCGTACGGATTGCGGTCGCACTTGTCGATCACCCATTGCGCGGCGCGCTCGAGCGCGGGCCACAGCTCGTCGATCAGCGCATCGTCGCCGGTGCGTTCGACATAGGCGCCCGCGAGCACGATGAACAGCGGAGTCGTATCGACGCCGCCGTAGTACAGGGCGAACGGCACCTCGCCTGTCGCGGCCATCTCGCTGCGGCGGAACTCGTGCATGATCTTGCCGGGCTCCGCGTCGCGAAACGCGGAGGTCTCGCGCGCCTGGTGCTCGGCGAGAAAACGCAGCACGCCGCGCGCGAGCGATGGCTGCAGCCACAACATCTGCAGCGACGTGATGATCGCGTCGCGGCCAAACGGCGTCGAGAACCACGGAATGCCCGCATACGGGTACGGCCCCGTGTCGAGTTGCGTCGTGAGCAGCCCGAGATCCGCGAGCGAACGATCGAGCCACGCGTCGAACAGCGGATTGCCGGTGTTCACGCGCGCCATCGACTCGCGCCGCGCCCGCATCTCGCGATGCACACCGACGAGCGCGGTGCGCAACGCGACGCGGCCGCAACCGGGCCCTTCGGCCTGCGCGGGCCCGAGCGTCGCGTCGACGGTCAGGTAGATCGACACGCACGCCTGCGCGGCGATCGTCAGCGTGTAGTCGGCACGATCGACCGACAGCGCATCCGGCGCCGGCGAGAAATGCACGGTCACGTTGCGCTCGACGCCGTCGAGGCCGTCGTAGCGCAGCCGCACCGCACCCGCATCGACGCGCGGCGCGCCCACCGTGCCGCGCTTCGGCCGCTGCGTGCCACGCACCTCGAACATGTCCTTGAAATCGGCCGCGAACGACAGCGACAGCGGCACCTCGGCTTCGCTCGCGCCGTAGTTCGTGAGCGTCAGCGCTTCGTACAGCACGTCGCCCGCGAGCACGCGCAGCCGCTCGATGTGGATCACGCCCTCGGGCGTCTCGTGGCCGCCGAGCGGCGGCAGCGGGCGGTTCGTCAGGTGCGCGGTGAACGACGCGTTGTCGGCGCTCGTCGCGCCCGACAGCAGCGACGGCGCGCGGCCGCCGAACGTCAGGCGCCATTTCGACAGCACGCGCATGTCGTCGACGAACAGGCCGTCGTCATGCCCGCCGATGTCGCCGAGCGCGTCGCTGACCACGAACGCGTCGCCGGATTTCAGCACGTACTGGTTGTTGCGCGCGAGAACCTGCGGATCGGCTTCGGGCGCGATGAAAGCGGGACCCGACGCGGGGGTCGGGGGAACCGGCGCGACTTGCGGCGCCTGCGTCGTCGTGGCTTCGGCGTGATTCGGCATCGATGCTCCTGTGTCGAGGCGCAACGCGCGGCGCGCGTCGCGTGTTTCGCACAGGATAGGCCAGAACGGCGAACGTGCGCAGCGCCGAAACGGCCGCGGCGCGCTGCGACGTTGCTTCGTCGCAGCGCGCCGCGCACGGGCACCTCAGTTGCCGGTCAGAATTTCCACAGGATGTTGCCGAGGATCGCGTTGTCGCGCACGCCGCTGCCGTACTGGCCGCTGTACGTGAGGCCGAGCGTCAGGCGCTTCGTGATGTTCGCGTCGATGCCGGCTTCGAGCACCGCGCTGTCGCGCGCAATCGGCACGCCCGACACCTGGAACGACGTGCCGCCGTTCGCGAACGTGAACGCCGACGACGGCCGCACGTTGCCGAACGCATGCCGCCAGCCGACCGTCCCGCGCGCGGTGAACGTGCCGCTCGCGATCGAGCCGAGTTGCGACGCCGCGCGCAGGCCGAGCGTCGAGAAGCCGACGTGGGTCGTCTCGCCGCCGGCACGCAGGGCCGCCGCGCCGCCGGTTTCGGTATAGCCGTCGGTATGCAGATTCACATACGCGAGGCCCGCGAACGGTTCGATCGCGACCGGCCCGACCGGCAGCGCGTAGCCGACTTCACCGAACACCTGCGCCGAATTCGCGTTGTAGCCGGCCGAGTCGTGATCCGAGAAGCCCGCGAAGCCCGGATAGCGGTCGCTGTTGATGCGATACCACGTGTACGACGCGCCGCCGCGCACGCCGAGCGCGCCGTACTGCGCGCCGCCGTACAGCGACAGGTAGTAGCTGTTCACCGCGGCCGACGAACTCTGGTCGTTGTCGAGCGAGCCGTGCGTGACACCGGCGGCCAGACCCGCGCGCCACTTGTCGTTGAGCGCCATGTCGGCGCCGGCGATGAAGCCCGTCATGCTGCGGTTGATCGACGACGCGTTGCCGTCGCCGGCGAGCCGGCTGCGGCCGCCGAACGCCTGCCCCCAGACGACCGGCTGATACGGCGTGCCGCCGTAGCACCCGTCGCGCGAACCGATCCGGCGTTCCGGCGGCAGCGTCGGATCGGTCACGCCGGCCGTGTTGTCGCCGCACAGCGCGGCGCCGCCCGACGACAGGGCCGCGAGCGGGCCCGACCCGGGCGCGAGGCCTTGACGGACGCGATCGGTCACCGCGTCGCGCACATAACGGCTGTCGAGCAGCAGCATGCTCTTCAGGCTCGCCTGCAGTTCGCCGTCGAGCAGCCCGTACGCGCGGCGCGCGGTCGGCGCGTCGGTCGTCAGCACCGCGTCGTACAGCGGATTGCCGGTGCCGAGCCCGCCCAGCGCGGTCGCGACCGACCGCTGGTTCGGCGTCGTCGCGACGTCGGGCAGCGACGTGCCGTTCTGAACCAGCCGCAGATACACGTGACCCGGATCGTAGCTGAGGGTCGGCGTCAGGAACGCGTAGTTCGCGCTCACCTGGGTGAACGCGCCCTGCACGCCCGACGACGCGCTGAGGATCGTGTATGTCGTGCTCGGCTGGTAGCCGCTCTGGTTCGCGAGCACCTGCACGGTGCCGCCGTTCAGCGTCGCCGTGCCGCTCGCCGCGAGACTGCCGCTTTGCTGCGGCGTGGCGGCGACCTGGAACGTCGAACCCGGCTGGAACGTGACGTTGCCGCCCACGTTTAGCGCCGCGCCCGGTTGCGTGGCGGCCGCCGTCGCGCCGCCCTGCACCACGAGGCCGCCGATCGTGCCGGTACCCGTCAGCGTCGCGCCGCTCTGCACGGTGACGGTCGACTGGCCGAGCGAACCGTTGACGGCGAGCGTGCCCGCGCCGACCGTGGTCGGGCCGCTCAGCGTGCTCGTGCCGGTCAGGGTCAGTTGTCCGCTGCCGGCCTGGGTGAGGGAGCCGGTGCCGGACAGCACGCTCGCGATCGTCACATTGCCCGATTGATTGACGATCAGCGCACCGTTGTCGACGACGTTGCCGGCCACGCTGCCCGACGTGCCGCCGTTGCCGAGTTGCAGCGTGCCGCCGGCCGCGATCGTGGTGCCGCCGGTGTACGTGTTGTCGCCGGTCAGCACCTGCGTGCCGCTCGCCACCGTCACCCCGCCCGCGCCACCGATCGTGCCGCCGAACGTACTGCTGCCGCTGCCGTTCAGCGCCAGTGCATTCGCACCAAGATTCACGTTCGTGCCGGCCGCGCCCGACAGCGCACCGACCGTTTGCGTGCCGGTCGCCCCGCTCACGTCGAACGTGGCGCCGGTGCCCGCGAGATTCACCGCGCCCGTCGAGGCGAGGCTGCCGCCCGCGCCGAGCGCGAGTGTGCTGCCGCCGTTGATCGTCGTGCCGCCCGTATACGTGTTCGCGCCCGTCAGCGTCTGCGTGCCGGTGCCTGCCAGCGTCACGCCGCCCGTTCCGCCGATCGTGCCGCCGAACGTACCGTTGCCGCTGCCATTCAACGTCAGCGCATTCGCGCCGAGATTCACGTTCGTGCCGGCCGCGCCGGCGAGCGTGCCCAGCGTCTGCGCGCCCGTCGCGCCGCTCACGTCGAACGTCGCGCCGGTGCCCGCGAGATTCACCGCGCTACCGGAAGCGAGACTGCCACCAGCTCCCAGCGCAAGCGTGCTGCCGCCGTTGATCGTCGTGCCGCCCGTGTACGTGTTCGCGCCCGTCAGCGTCTGCGTGCCCGTGCCGGCGAACGTCACGCCGGCCGTTCCGCCAATCGTGCCGCCGAACGTACCGTTGCCGCTGCCGTTCAACGTCAGCGCGTTCGCACCGAGATTCACGTTCGTGCCGGCCGCGCCGGCGAGCGTGCCGAGCGTCTGCGCGCCCGTCGCGCCGCTCACGTCGAACGTCGCGCCGGTGCCCGCGAGATTCACGGCGCCGCCCGACGCGAGGCTGCCGCCTGCGCCGAGCGCGAGCGTGCTGCCGCCGTTGATCGTCGTGCCGCCCGTGTACGTGTTCGCACCCGTCAGCGTCTGCGTGCCGGTGCCGGCGACCGTCACACCGCCCGTCCCGCCGATCGTGCCGCCGAACGTACCGTTGGTGGCGCCATTCAGCGTCAGCGCATTCGCGCCGAGGTTCACGTTCGTGCCGGCCACGCCGGCCAGTGTGCCGATCGTTTGCGCGCCCGTCGCACCGCTCAGATTGAGCGTCGCACCGGCGCCGGTGAGGTTCACCGCGCCGGTCGATGCGAGGCTGCCGCCCGCACCCAGCGCCAGCGTGCCGCCGCCGCTGATCGTCGTGCCGCCCGTGTACGTGTTCGCGCCCGCCAGCGTCTGCGTGCCGTTGCCCGACAACGTAAGGCCCCCGGTGCCGCCGATCGCGCCGCCGAACGTGCTGCTGCCGTTGCCGCTCAGCGTCAGCGCGTTGCCGCCGAGGTTCACATTCGTGCCGGCTGCACCGGCCAGCGAACCGATCGTCTGCGCGCCCGATGCGCCGCCCAGATCGAACGTGGCCCCCGTGCCCGCGAGGTTCACGGCACCGGTCGCAGCAAGACTGCCGCCTGCACCGAGTGCCAGCGTGCTGCCGCCGTTGATCGTCGTGCCGCCCGGGTACGTGTTCGCGCCCGTCAGCGTCTGCGTGCCGCTGCCCGACAACGTCAGGCCGCCGGTACCGCCGATCGCGCCGCCGAACGTACCGTTGCCGCTGCCGTTCAGCGTCAACGCGTTCGCGCCGAGGTTCACGTTGGTACCGGCTGCGCCCGACAGCGTGCCGAGCGTCTGCGCGCCCGTCGCGCCGCTCAGGTCGAACTTCGCACCGGCCCCCGCAAGATTCACCCCACTGCCCGACGCGAGACTGCCGCCCGCGCCGAGCGCGAGCGTACTGCCGCCGTTGATCGTCGTGCCGCCGGTGTACGTGTTCGCCCCCGTCAGCGTCTGCGTGCCGCTGCCGGCAAACGTCACGCCGCCCGTCCCGCCGATCATGCCGCCGAACGTGCTGTTACCGCTGCCGTTCAGCGTCAGCGCATTCGCACCGAGGCTGACGACGGTGCCGGCCGCACCGGTGAGCGAGCCGACCGTCTGTGCGCCCGTCGCACCGCTCACGTCGAACGTCGCAGCCGCGCCCGCGAGGTTCACCGCGCCCGTCGACGCCAGGCTGCCGCCCGCGCCAAGTGCCAGCGTGCTGCCGCCGCCGATCGTCGTGCCGCCCGTGTACGTGTTCGCACCCGTCAGCGTCTGCGTGCCGGTGCCCGCGAGCGTCAAGCCGCCCGTCCCGCCGATCGTGCCGCCGTACGTGTTGTTGCCGCTGCCGTTCAGCGTCAGCGCGTTGCCGCCGAGGTTCACGCTCGTGCCGGCTGCGCCGGTCAGCGCACCGACCGTTTGCGCGCCCGTCGCACCACTCACGTCGAACGTCGCACCGGTGCCCGCGAGATTCACCGCGCCCGTCGATGCAAGGCTGCCGCCCGCGCCGAGCGCCAGCGTGCTGCCGCCGCCAATCGTCGTGCCGCCCGTGTACGTGTTCGCGCCCGTCAGCGTCTGCGTGCCCATGCCGGCGAACGTCACCGCGCCCGCTCCGCCGATCGCGCCGCCGAACGTGTTGTTGCCGCTGCCGTTCAGCGTCAGCGCATTCGCACCCAAGGTCACGTTCGTACCGGCCGCGCCGGTCAGCGCGCCGATCGTCTGCGCGCCCGACGCGCCGCTCAAGTCGAACATCGCCCCCGCTGCCGAGAGGTTCACGGCACCGGTCGCCGCAAGGCTGCCGCCTGCGCCGAGTGCGAGCGTGCTGCCGCCGCCGATCGTCGTCCCGCCCGTGTAGGTGTTCGCGCCCGTCAGCGTTTGCGTACCCGCGCCGGCCAGCGTCAGACCGCCCGTGCCGCCGATCGCGCCACCGAACGCGTAGTTGCCCGCGTTGCTCAGCGTCAGCCCGTTGCCGAGGTTCACATTCGTGCCGGCCGCGCCGGTCAGCGCGCCGATCGTCTGCGCGCCCGATGCGCCACCCAGGTTGAACGTCGCACCCGACCCGGCCAGATTCACCGTGCCGGTCGACGCCAGGCTACCGCCCGCGCCGAGTGCCAGCGTGCTGCCGCTGTTGATCGTCGTGCCGCCCGTATAGGTGTTCGCGCCGGACAGCGTCTGCGTGCCGGTGCCCGACAACGTGAGACCGCCGGTGCCGCCGATCACCCCGCCGAACGTTCCGCTGGCCGTGCCGCCGAGCGTCAGTGCGTTGCCGCCGAGGTTGACGTTGGTTCCCGCGACGCCCGACAGCGCGCCGAGCGTCTGCCCGCCCGCCGCGCCGCTCAGATCCAGCGTCGCGCCTGCGCCTGCCAGGTTCATCGCGCCGGTCGATGCGAGGCTGCCGCCCGCGCTCACCGCCAGCGTCCCCGCGTTGATCGTCGTGCCGCCCGTGTAGGTATTCGCGCCGGTCAGCGTGGTGGTGGCCGCACCGTCCTTCACGAGGCTGCCCGCACCGGAAATCGCACCGCCCAGCGTGAGACTGTTGCTGCCGCCCAGCGTCAGTGCGGCG
Source organism: Burkholderia sp. BCC0097 (assembly GCF_902832985.1). Lineage (NCBI taxonomy): Bacteria > Pseudomonadati > Pseudomonadota > Betaproteobacteria > Burkholderiales > Burkholderiaceae > Burkholderia > Burkholderia sp. BCC0097. Next base: position 532,584 of record NZ_CADFDM010000001.1, on the reverse strand, counting down.
CCCGTACCGAGATTGACCGCATTGCCGACCGACAAGGTCGCATTCGTATCGAGCGTGGCCGCGCCGCCGACGTTCAGTGCACCGGCGCCAAGCGCCCCGCTGTTGCCGAGCACAAGGCTGCCGCTATTGAGGTTCGTCCCGCCGGAATAGGTGCTCGCGCCGTTCAGCGTCTGCGTGCCGGTGCCTGCCAGCGTCAGGCTGCCGGTACCGCCGATCGCACCGCTGAACGTGCCGCTGGCGGTCCCGCCCAGCGTCAGTGCGTTGCTCCCGAGGTTGATGTTCGTACCGGTGACACCCGACAGCGCACCGAGCGTCTGGCCGCCCGTCGCGGCGCTGAGATCGAGCGTCGCGCCGGCACCCGCGAGATTCATCGCGCCGGTCGATGCGAGGCTGCCGCCCGCGCCCAGCGCCAGCGTCCCCGCGTTGATCGTCGTGCCGCCCGTGTACGTGTTCGCGCCGGTCAGCGTCGTGGTGGCCGCACCGTTCTTCACGAGCGCACCCGCGCCGGAAATCGTCCCGCTCAGCCCGAGTGCGTTGCTGCCGCCGAGCGTCAGGGCCGTACCCGTCGTGAGGTTGATCGCATTGCCGACCGTGAGGTTCGTGTTCGTATCGAGCGTGGCCGAACCGCCGACGGTCAGCGCGCCGGCGCCCAGCGCCCCGTTGTTGCCCAGCACCAGACTGCCGCTATTGAGGTTCGTCCCGCCGGTGTACGTATTTGCGCCGTTCAGCGTCTGCGTGCCGGTACCCGCCAGCGTCAGGCTGCCGGTGCCGCCGATCGTGCCGCTGAACGTGCCGCTCGCGGTCCCGCCCAGCGTCAGTGCGTTGGCGCCGAGGCTCACGCTCGTGCCGATGCCGCCCGTCAGCGCGCCGATCGACTGCGCGCTGCCGGCGCTGATGTCGAGCGCGGCCCCCGGATTGACCAGGTTCACCGTGCCCGTGGACGACAGGCTGCCGCCCGCGCCGAGTGCAAGCGTGCCGGCATTGATCGTCGTGCCGCCGGTGTATGTGTTCGCGCCCGTCAGCGTCGTGGTCGCCGCGCCGTTCTTCACGAGGCTGCCCGCGCCGGAAATCGCACCGCTCAGCCCGAGCGCGTTGCTGCCGCCGAGCGTCAGCGTATTGCCCGTCCCGATATCGATCGCGTTGCCGACCGTGAGGTTCGTGTTCGTATCGAGCGTCGCCGAGCCGCCGACGGTCAGCGCGCCGGTGCCGAGCGCCGAGCCGTTGCCGAGCACCAGTCCGCCGGCATTCAGCGTCGTGCCGCCTGCATAGTTGTTCGCACCCGACAGCGTGAGCGTCGCCGCACCGTTCTTCACGAGACCGCCGCCGCCGGAAACCACGCCGCCGAGGCCGAGATCGGTGCTGCCGCCAAGGGTCAGCGTCGTGCCCGTCGCGAGGTTGACGCCGTTCGCGAGCGTCACGTTGGTGGTCGCATCGAGCGACGACGAGCCGTTCACGTTCACCGCGCCGATGCCGAGCGACGTATTGCTGCCGACGACGAGGTTGCCGCCGTTCAGGTTCGTGCCGCCCGTGTACACGTTCGAGCCCGTCAGCGATTGCGTGCCGCTGCCCGACAGCGTCACGCTGCCAGACCCGCCGATTGTGCCGGCATAGGTCGCATTGCCACTGCCGTTGAGCGTCAGCGAATTGGCGCCGAGGGTCACGTTCGTGCCGGCCGCGCCGGCCAGCGCGCCGATGGTCCGCGCGCCCGATGCACCGGTCACGTCGAACGTTGCGCCCGCACCGGTCAGGTTGACCGTGCCGGTCGCCGACAGGCTGCCGGCCCCGTTCAGCGCGAGCGTGCCGCTGTTGATGGTCGTGTCGCCCGTATACGTATTCACGCCGCTCAGCGTCGTGGTCGCCGCGCCGTTCTTCGTGAGGCCGCCGCTGCCGCTGATCGTGCCGGTCAGCCCGAGATCGTTGCTGCCGCCGATCGTCAGCGTCGAGCCGGTCGCGACATTGACCATGTTGGCGAGCGTCACGTTCGTGCTCGCGTCGAGCGACGCCGACGCGTTGACGTTCAGCGCGCCGATGCCGAGCGCCGAATTGTTGCCGACCACCAGGCCGCCGGCATTCAGGTTCGTGCCGCCCGTGTAGCTGTTCGCGCCGGACAGCGTCAGCGTGCCGCCGTCGTTCTTCGTCAGCGCGCCGACACCCGACACCCCGCCGGACAGCGTCAGGCCGGTCGCACCCTGCACCGTCAGGCCGCCCGCGCCAAGCGACACGTTGTTGGAGACGTTGAGTCCCGTCGTGCCGGCCTGCAACGCGCCGCCGTTGCCCGTGACGGTACCGGTGCCGAGCGACGCGTTGTCGTTGATGATCGCGACGCCGCCCAACAGCGTCGCGTCCTGCGCGGTGGACGCGCCGTTGATCGTCCAGTTGCCGCTCGTGACGTCGAGGTGATTGAAGTTGATGTAGTTGTTGGCCGCGATCGTGCCGTTCGCCGCAGTTCCCTGCTGCAGGTTGAGCGTGTTGTTGCCACCCGCGCCACCGTCGACCACGCCGGTTGCCGCCACGCCGAGCGTGATCGGCCCGACCGTGATGTTGAATGCGCCGCCGGTGCCGCCGGCCGTATTGACCGACGAGCCCGTCACGGCATTGAACGTATTCGTGCTGTTCGCCCCCATCGACACGCCGCCGTTGATCGTGCCCGAGTTGGTGAACGTATTGCCCTGTCCCGGTGTGCCGCTCGACCCCAACGACACGCGACCGGTGATCGTTCCGCTGTTCGTCATGTTGACCGTGCCGCCGCCGTAGGCGGCGACCACCGGTGCATCGGCTCCGCTGAGGGTCGCACCGACCAGCGGGTTGGAGCCGATCGAACCGGTGTTCGTAATCGTCGACGTGCCGCCCGTGCCGTTTTGAACCGCCAGCGCCATGCCCGTCACGCCGCTGATCGCCACGCCGGTCGAGCCCATCATCGTGCCGTTGTTGGTCACGGTCGTGGTGCTCGCCGCCGCGTTGCCGACCACCGTGCCGCTCGACAGCACGCCGAGCCCCGAGCCGAGCACCGACGGATCGATCGTCCCGTTGTTGGTCAGCTTGACGTTATTGCCGGTCAGCGACATCGCCGTGCCGCCGACGCCGAGCAGCACGCCGACGCTCGCGCCGGGGTTGACCGTCGCGTTCACGTTGTTGGCGCTGTTCGAATAACTGGGTGCCAGCGGATTCGCGACGCCGGAACAGGTCACCGTGGTGCCCGCCGTGCTGCAGGCCGCATGGGCAGGAACAATGCCCGCGCCCGACAGCGCCAGAAACACGCCCGTGGGCAACAGCAGTCTCGGAAACGGCTCACCCGCTTTTTTCGAACGCGCAATAGTCATGCTTTCCCTCGTTATTGATTTCGGCTTTGGTATTGGTATTGCGGCCACACCGGCTGACGCACGGCAGAAAATCACGGATAAAAGCGTCCGCTCCGGCAATCGCGACGCGACGTCGGTTTATTCATGGATGAATTTTTTGAACAACCCGGGAGTGCAGGTTCGAAAACTAGTCGAATGACATGATGGTGGCCCCTATATTTTTGCAGCGACTTTCTGGTTGATTTGATTACCGCCCTGCTTTTATCAAACAAGGCTATATCAAACCCGGGCCGTTTGCCAGTCGATATTTTCCCGTCGGATCAAGCGCCAAGGAATATGTACTTTTTACTCCCCGACAGGTTCTCGGCAATGACATCCGGCACGTTTTTCGCGGGCGCTTTTGATTTTTCTCAGAGATATTGGATACGCCGCATCCGTGAAAACACTGATATATCGCCTTGATTAACCATATGCGAATTTTGCAGCGCAATATATTGACCGTCGGGAATCGCCAATACGACTCATCCGCATTCGATAAATTGGCATGCGAATGCGGATTTTCAAACAATCACGAACATTGCTTCGATTTTCGTCTTGAAATGAAGCGAGCACGCAAATCGTTATCGTTCGTCCGGCATCAATGACGTTCGCACCGCCGGCACGAGACGGTAGGCAACCGAAGGGAGCAGGAAGCCACGCTGATTGGAAGCGCGCGCGCCCGGGGCCACCGCTTCACGAAAACAGCCGCATCAAATAAAGCATCGGCCGAAACGAAACCGGCCGCGCATCGGGATTCACCCACAGCCGCACCGCATACACCGCGTAGGCCGGCACCTCCCGCCAGCTCGAATAGACATCGCGCCACTGAAAGCGGCGCGGATAGGCGGCGGAGATGTTCGCCCGCGCAATGCCGACGCGCTCGAACGCGAGGCGCGCCCGTGCAAGGTGGTAATACTGGCTGACGATCAGCACCCGCGACACACGATGGGTACGCAAATAGGCCAGCGTGTGCTGCGCGGTCGCGAGCGTGTTGTCGCCCTGGTCGTCGACGGCGATCCGGTCCGCCGGCACGCCGCGCGCGACGAGGTAGTCGCGCATCGCCGTCGCCTCGTTCAGCCCGGGGCCGTCGATCGCGCCGCTGACCAGAAACGCCGGGCACTGCCCCGCGCGGTAGCAGCGCACGCCCACATCGAGCCGGGCCGCGAGCGCGGGCTTCGGCGCGCCGGTATCGTCGAGCGCGTTGCCGAAGATCACCGCGACGTCCGCCGGGTCGCTGGGCATCCGCATGCCATGGACGACGATCGCGGCCGCCGCCGCGGCCCAGACGCACGCGACGACGGCCAGCACGCGGCCGGCCCGGGCCGCGAAGCTCCGTTTGGTTCGATATTTCAAGGTATTCGGTCTCTCAGGTGTCGTCGGGCGCATCGGCCGGCCCGGCCCCGAATGGGCATGTCACGACGGGCGCGTCACGCTAGCACGGCGCGCTCGCGCCTGTCCATGCGACGAACCGATGCCGGCCACGCAGGCCGGCCATAGGGAGATCGAAAGAATGTGAAGGATGCGCCGCGCCGCGAAACCGGCACTGCCGGGCTCAATCGGCCGGGCACATCGCGAGCCGCCCCATCGCCTCGCCGGCGCCGCGCACCGCGCAGGTGGCCGGCTCGTCGGCGATCCGCGCGACCAGCCCGGTCTCGTCGTACAGCAGGCGCTCGAGATCGGCGAGCAGCGCGCCGCCGCCGGTGAGCACCACGCCGCGATTCGCGATGTCGGTCACGAGTTCGGCCGGCGCGTTTTCCAGCACCGACTTCACCGCGCCGATTACCTGCTTGAGCGGCGCGGCCAGCGCGTCCGCGACGTCGTGGTTGGACAGCTCGACCGAACGCGGCAGGCCGTCTGCAATGCTGCGGCCGACGGCGCGGGTCGACGTGCGCGGCACCGCGCTGGTGGCCGAGCCGATCGTCTTCTTCACGTGCTCCGCCGTCTGTTCGCCGAGCAGCACGCCGTACAGGTTGCGGACATGGTTGACGATCGCCGCGTCGAACTGGCTGCCGCCGACGCGGATCGCCTCGCGGTAGACGATGCCGCCGAGCGCGATGACCGCGACTTCGGTCGTCCCGCCGCCGATGTCGATGACCATCGAGCCGATCGGCTCGGTCACCGGCAAACCCGCGCCGAGCCCGGCCGCCAGCGATTCCTCGATCAGTTCGACCTCCGATACGCCCGCCGCGAACGCGGCCTCGCGGATCGCGCGGCGCTCGACGGCCGTCGCGTCGGACGGCACGCACAACGTGACCTCGACGCGGCGGCCGAAGCGCGAGCGCGTGCGCGACATGTCGATGAAGCTGCGGATCATCTGCTCGGCCGCGTGCGCGTCCGCGATCACGCCGTGGCGCATGGGCCGCACGGCTTCGAGATGCCCCGGTTCGCGGCCGAGCAGCGCCTTGGCCAGCTCGCCGACGGCCTCGAGCGTCGGCCGCGCGTCGCTCGCGCCGCCCTTGCGGAAGCACACGACCGACGGCTGGTTCAGCACCACGCCGCGTTCGTGCGTATAGATCCGTGTACTCGCCGTTCCCGGGTCGATCGCAACGGGTTGCGCAAACAACTTTCCGAACAGCGGTGTCGACATATCAAACCTTGGTGAGGGAACGGGCCGGGACAGCCGCGCCGCACTTTTTGCCGCGCGTCCATACCGCCCCATCACGAGCTTAGCGGCAAATCGTTCCGATACTTTAGGCAATTCCGATGATTTTTTCGCGACGAATTTGCCGAATGTGGCGTTTCGGGCACGTCCGGCTACGCAACGGCCTCTCGCGTCGGGCCTGTAAAACACGGTAATCTCTCGGTCTTGCCTGCTCCCGGCAGGCCTCAGACGCACGATCACGCCAGGTATCTTCACCATGACAGCGACCGTTTTCTTCCGCTGGGCGCCGCTGGGCCCGCTCTGCACGGCGCTCGTTGCCTTCTGGTGCTGCACGGTCGCCGCGCAACCGCTGCCGGCCGCCGACTCCGCCGCTGCCCAGACCGTTGCCGCTGCAGCCAACGCGCCGGCTGCCGCCACGCCCACCGCACCCGCTGCGTCCGCGCACACCTGCACGGCCGACGGCGGCCCGGCCGGCCGCCCGTCGATCGGCCTCGTGCTGTCCGGCGGCGGTGCGCGCGGCTATGCACACCTCGGGGTCCTGAAGGTCCTGGAGGACAACCGCATCCCGATCGACTGCATCGCGGGCACCAGCATGGGCGCCGTGGTCGGCGGCCTGTATGCGAGCGGGATGGCGGCCGACGAAATGCAGAAGCGGCTGTCGGAGGTCAACCTGGCGGATATCGCGTTCGACGTGACGGACCGCGCGGACCTGCCGCAAACCAGCCGCGAGGACGAACGCCTGTACATCAACGGGCTGACGCTCGGCTTCGGCAAGAAAGGCGTCAAGGCGCCGGTCGGCCTCGTCCAGGGCAACCGGCTGCAGGCGCTGCTCGCGAACTGGACGGCCGCCGTGCCGACCAACCAGCCGTTCGACCAGTTGCCGATCCCGTACCGCGCGGTCGCGACCGACCTGCAGACGGGCCAGATGGTCGTGCTCGACCACGGCTCGCTGCCGCTCGCGATTCGCGCGAGCATGGCGATGCCGGGCCTGTTCGCGCCGGCCGAGATCAACGGGCGTGCGCTCGTGGACGGCGGCCTCGTCAGCAACCTGCCCGTCGACACCGCGCGGCAGATGGGCGCGAACGTCGTGATCGCCGTCGACATCGGCTCGCAACTGCGTCCGCTCGACGCGCTCGCGTCGCCGGCCGACGTGATGCAGCAGATGGTCGGCATCCTGATCCGCCAGAACGTGACCGCGCAGCGCAAGCAGCTCGACGCGCGGGACGTGCTGCTCACGCCGGACCTCGGCTCGCTCGCGTTCACCGATTTCCAGAACGCGAAGCAGGCGATCGCCGCCGGCGCGGCCGCCGCGACCGCGGCGCTGCCGAAGCTGCGGCGTTTCGCGCTCACGCCGGAACAGTACGCGGCCTACCGGTCCTCACATGCGCAGCCGCTGCCGCCGCCGATCCGGATCACGCGCATCGACATCAAGACCAGCGGCGGCGTGCCGAAGCGCGTCGTCAGCAACGCGCTGCACGTGAAACCGGGCGACATCTACGATCCGAAGACCGTCAGCCAGGATCTGCTCGGCCTCACGACCGGCGGCAACTTCGAGAGCGTCACGCAGCAGATCGTCAGCCGCGGCGACGACAACGTGCTCGAGATCGACGCGCGCGAGAAGTACTGGGGGCCCAACTTCCTGCTGTTCGGGCTCGGCATGTCGAGCAGTTCGACCGATGAAGGCGGCTTCCGCCTGCACGTCGGCTACCGGCGGCCGTGGCTCACGGAATCGGGGCTCGAATTCCGCGCGGACACGACGATCGGCAGCGACCTGCAGTCGGCGCGCGTCGAATTGCGCCAGCCGCTGTCGACCGCGTACGGCGTCTACCTGTCGCCGTACGCGGAATATCAGCGTCGCTACGCGAACCTGTACGACGACTCCGGCGACGTGAAGATCACGCAGTACCTGATGCAGACGGCGCGCGCCGGGATCGACCTCGGCCTGCCGATCGCGCGGCTCGGCGATTTCCGCATCGGTCTCGGCTACGTGACCGGGCACGGCTCGCCGACCTACAACCTGCCGTTCGACGACGGCAGCGGCCAGGCGCTGCTGTGGCCGAGCTTCACGTCCCAGGCGCTGATCGCGCGGGCGCGGCTCGTCATCGATCAGCTCGACGATCCGATGTTCCCGCGCAAGGGTTATTTCGGCGAACTGCGGGTCGAGCGCTCGCTGGTGTCGCGCAACGGCGGCTCGGCGCAGGATTTCGCCGACGGGATCAGCAACGCGCCTTACACCGAGATCTACGGCAAGGCGATGATCGCGCAGCAGTTCGGCCGGCACAGCGTCAGCGCAACGATCGAAGGCGGCAAGAGCATCGGCGGCACCAACCTCATCAATGCGTTCAACTTCACGCTGGGCGGCTTCCAGCATCTGTCCGCCTATGCGGCCGACCAGTTGAACGGCAACGAGCTCGCGTACGGGCAGATCACGTACATGAACCAGTTGATGACGTTCAACGCATCGCCGATCAAGGCGCTGTCGGTGGGCGCCAGCGCGGAAGTCGGCAACGTCTGGTCGAGCGGCCAGAAGATCGGCGGCGGCGCGCTCAAGCAGAGCTACACGTTCTTCACGAGCCTGTCGACCGCATTCGGGCCCGTCTATATCGGCGTGGCGCTCGCCCCCAGCGGCCGACGCAACTTCTACCTGCAGCTCGGCCGTACTTATTGAGCATGCGCGGATGCCGCCGCGGCGGCATCCGGGTGACCATCGCGCGTGCGTGTTCCCTGATCAGAAATCGGCAGCCATCGCGACCGCCCGCGCTTGCGCCCGCTCGATGCTGTCGCCTGCCCGCGCACTCCACGTGTGCTCGACGGTCAGGCTCCTGACGTCGCTCACGCCGATGAACCTCAACCAGAATTCGATGTAGTCGGCCTGATGCCGGAACCCGGGATTGTCGGCGCCCGCGCCGGTTTCCCGGCTTTGCCCGCGCACATGGATGACCAGCGCGCGCGGAATCTCCAGCAGCGGCGCATAGGCATTGCCGTCGAACGTAAACAGCATGTTCCGCTGGCTGACGAGATCGATCAGTTGCTTGAGCTTGTACGGATAGCCGAAATTCCACATCGGCACGCCGACGACGATCCGGTCCGCTTCCTGAAAGCGCTTCACGAGCGACTGGATGCGTCGCCAGATCGACTGCTCCGCCGCGTCCATCGGCGCGTTGGCGACGCCCTTGTACTTCGCGCCGATCGCGTCGCGGTCGAAGTCCGGCAAATCCTCCTCCCAGACATTCAACGTATCGACGTCGAGCGTTGCGCCCGTCTGCCGGTACGCATCGACAAAGGCATTGGCGACCGCGATCGAAGCCGACCTTGCGCCACGAGGAGAAGACACGATATTCAAAAGCCGCATGATGTTTGACCCGGACAGGAATGCATGAACAACGGGGCGGCCATCGTGGCGGCCCCGGCTTCACTGCTGCGTCGCAGGGCGCCCACTTCCGCCGTCACGGATCGGTCCGCCCATATAGTTGCAATTGCAATCGTAATGCAAAGCGCGAACGCGTGGCAAACGAATCGTCCCGCGATCGCGCTGCGGAAGGCATCGATATGGGGAACGTATGGCGGCAAAGACTGGCGACGCGCTCGAGTCCGGCGCGCGCGGCTGTGTGCTGTCGTACTAGCGTTACGGCGAGGCTCGGGACGCTTGCCGCGTATCGCCAGCGCGTGTTCACGCCCTAGACCGGCCAGCTGATCTCGAATCGCGCGCCGCCGAGCTCGACCGGATCGACGACCGCGATCCGGCCGTTGTGCGCGTGGAGCACCTGTCGCGTGATCGACAGGCCGAGCCCGTAGCCGCCGGTGCGACGGTCGAGGCGCACGAACGCGTCGAAGATCCGTTCGCGCTCGCTCTCGGGCACGCCGGGGCCGTCGTCCTCGACGAAGATCCCGATGTTGCCGTGCACGAGCGAGATCCCGACGACGATCCGCGATTTCGCGTACTTGCTCGCGTTGCGCAACAGGTTGCGCATCGCATACGACATCAGCCGGCGGTCCATCTTCACGCGCAAGTCCGATCCGATCTCGATGCGCGACTCGATCGCCCGGTCCGGATACAGCAGTTGCGCGTCGTTTATCTGGTGCTCGAACCACGCGACGGGCGCCGTCATCTCGAGGTTCGACTGCAGCGAGCTGTATTCGAGCCGGGCATACGTGAGGCTCATGTCGATCAGCTCCTCGAGCTCGGTCACGTCCTGCGCGATGCTCTCGAGCGCGCCCTGGTATTCGGCCGCCGAACCCGGTTCGCGCAGCATTTCGAGCGCGAAGCGCACACGCGCGAGCGGCGTGCGCAACTCGTGCGAGATTCCGTTCGTCAGATCGCGCTGCGCGGCGATCAGCCGCTCCATGCGCATCGCGAGCGCATTCAGCGTGCGCGCCAGCGGGCCGATGATCACGCTGTGCGATTCGCGCGCGCGCGTGTTGAAGCGCCCGCCGGTGAAGTCGATCGCGCGCTCGCGCACCATCACGAGATCCGACCAGACCGGCCGCATCCACCGGTACGCGGCGAGCGCGGGCGCGGTGAACACGAACGCGAGCACGATCCAGATGTCGCCCGGCAGCGAGTCGAACGCATGCCACACGACCTGCGGCGACAATTCGACGCACAGCGCGAGCGCGGGCACCAGCGCGGTCAGCACCACGAGGCCGAGCAAATGCAGGTAGGTGCGCAGATACAGGCGCGACCAGCTCGGTATGCGGTCGGCGCGCGTGTCGGTCCACGCGCGCCGGAAATGCAGCCAGCGCCATTTGACGTAGCGCAGCGTGGGCAGCGGCGGTGCATCGGGGTGCGAACGGGTTCGTCGAATCATCGCGGCTCCCGGCCGGCGGGCGGAATGCCCGCGCGGAACCTGACGGCGTCGCGCAACGGCAGCGTCATTCCCACGCGTGCTTGCTGAATTGATAACCCTTGCTGCGGATCGTCTTGATCCGCTGCGGGTTGCTCGCGTCGTCGCGCAGCTTGCGGCGCAGCTTCGAGATGCGCCCGTCGATCGTGCGGTCGAGGCCGTCGAATTCGACGCCGCGCAACTGCAGCATCAGATCGTCGCGGCTGACGACTTCGCCCGCATGACACACCAGCGCCCACAGCAGGTCGAACTCGGCCGACGTCAGATCGGGCGTGCTGCCGTCGGGCAGCACGACGGTGCGGTCGGTGCGGTCGATCGAGAACTTGCCGAACGCGTAGCGCTCCGGCTGCGGCGCGGTGCTCTCGGCCGCGCGCGCGGGCGCGCGGCGCAGTTGCGCCTTGATCCGCGCCAGCAGGATGCGCGGCTCGACCGGCTTGTGCACGTAGTCGTCCGCGCCGAATTCGAGGCCGAGCAGCTCGTCGAACGGTTCGTCGCGCGCCGTCACCATGATGATCACGCCGTCGTACTGCTTGCGCGCCTCGCGGCAGATCTCGAAGCCGTCCTTGCCCGGCAGGTTCACGTCGAGGATGACGAGATCGGGACGAATGGACAGGATCGCCGGCACCGCGGCGTCACCATGCAGCACGGTGTCGACTTCATAGTCGTTCTTGCGCAGGTAGCCGGCGATCAGCGTGGACAGGCGGGTGTCGTCTTCGACGAGCAGGATGCGAAAAGACATGGGTAGCGGTCGGATCATCGGGGAAGCCGCGGCGGCGCCGGCCGGTGCCGGACGCCGGCCCTCGGCCGAAACGTACCGCATGATACTGCGCCCGCCGCCTGCCTGTTTGCCGGTCTTGAAAATAAGGGCGCGATTCCGGCCGAGCTTGACGAATCGGCGCCAGGACGGTTCCATACGGGCTCGCCGGAATCCGGCCATGCCTCTACCCTGCCTGACGCGATGAATTACCAATCGATTCTTGAACGCATCCATACCGAACTCGCCCCCTGGATCGGCCAGGGCCGGGTTGCCGATTACATTCCCGAACTCGCGAAAGTGCCCGCCGACAAGTTCGGGATGGCCGTCGTGACGCTCGACGGAAACGTTTACACGGTCGGCGATGCGTACGAGCGCTTCTCGATCCAGAGCATCTCGAAGCTGTTCGCGTGCACGCTCGCGTTCCAGTTGCTCGGCGACGAACTGTGGGAACGGGTCGGCCGCGAGCCGTCCGGCACCGCGTTCAACTCGCTGGTCCAGCTCGAAAGCGAGCGCGGCAAGCCGCGCAATCCGTTCATCAATGCGGGCGCGCTGGTGGTCACCGACGTGCTGTGCCGCCGCTTCGTCAAGGCCGAGACGGCGCTCGTCGAGTTCGTGCGGCGGCTGATCGGCTCGAACGACATCGACTACGACTCGCGCGTCGCGTTGTCGGAGTTGCAGCACGCGGAGCGTAACCGCGCGATGGCGCATTTCATGGCGAGCTTCGGCAACATGCAGATGCCGCCCGATACGGTGATCGACGCGTATTGCCGCCAATGTGCGATCGAGATGAACTGCGTCGAGCTTGCCACCGCCGCGCTGTTTCTCGCGAATGGCGGTGTCGCGCCGGCGACCGGCGAACGGGTCGTCGATTCGAGTTCGGCGAAGCGGCTGTCGGCGCTGATGCTGACCTGCGGGACGTACGATGCGGCGGGCGATTTCGTGTATCGCGTCGGGTTGCCGGCGAAGAGCGGCGTCGGCGGCGGGATCGTCGCGGTGCTGCCCGGGGAGATGGCCGTGTGCGTGTGGGCGCCGGGGCTGGATGCGAACGGGAACTCGCTGGCGGGGACGCTGGCGCTCGAGTGGTTGACGACTTATACGGGGCGGTCGATTTTTTGAGGAGGCGAAGTTGGACGCGCGTCACCCGACAACAATCGGCCCTGAGAGACACCCGAAGGCTTATACAAAAAATCAACGAAAATGAAAATATTGCTCATCGCCTCGCTAGGAATTTCATTGTTTTCTCAAGCATCCGAAGCCCTTGCGGATAGTGATAACGGAAAAAAGATCTTCCTGGCGAGATGCGCCATGTGTCACGGAGCAGACGCCAGAGGAACGGGACCGTTGGCCAATAAAAGCAACCCGCCCACGCCCGATCTTACGACGCCCGCTTTCAAAAAACGGCTGAGTGATTACCCGGGCGTTATCGTTTCATCAGTCATACTTCGCCCGAACGGCGACCTGATTCCCAAAACCTTGCGAGAAAATGGCGTAAAACTGCCGCCGCATCCGTGGACGGTCAAAGATTTTCGTGATTTGAATCAATATATGACCGGATTGATTTCAAAGAAATAGCACACTGAACTTCGATACATCGACTAAGCGATTTCATCCATTCGCTGCATCGGCGGGTTGAATCCTAAAAGTACGGCGGTCACTCGTCCGGATACATACCGTCACTGGCAGGGGTCGGCCGATGCGGTCTTCCGGTGAGCGTCAGTCCGGCATCCCGTTATGGCCCCCGAGCGGTCTGTCGGGCCAGTCCACCCATCGGTCCGCGCGGGTCAGTTCGTACGCTTCGTTGAGCGGGTAACGAATGCGGTTGTCGTCGCGAGGACGTTCGCCGATCACCATCAACCTGACTTCGTCCTTCGTATTGTTGATGAAGGTGTGACAAATTCCGGTGCCTGCCGGAAACGCGACGGAATCGCCCTCGGAAATGGGATGAAGCACGCCGTCGATCCATACGTCGGGCTTGCCTTCGAGCACGTACACGAACTCCTGCTCGGTACTTTCGGCGTGGGGATATGACGTCCGCCGTCCGGGCAAAAGCCTGACATGATGGATTCCAATACGCGTAATGCCGAGTGCGGCTGAAAGCGGCGCGTCGAGCGCCATCGGCTCGGTATCGCCGCGATAGGAATGCGCATCCGGTTCTTCGAGTTCAGTCCAGTGCCTGATGAAATCTGGCCGGCTCATCGGGGTTCTCCTTTCTCTAAGAGGGGCGCCGCGTCGTTGAACGGATCACTGGAGAACAATGACTTTTCCACCGTTACGCTCGAACTCGGCGCGAGTCGTCCGACTGGCCTCCTGCGCCAACGAGTCACTGTGAAAAATGTCTCGAAAAAACAATTTTGGTGGCCGATACGCTTCCCGGAACATCTGGAACGACCCGCCTGCGACGTTCGAGCCGTCGTCAACACGCACCAGCCACGAGCACTTGAGATCGAACCGCTCAAGCGCAGCGTTTACCCGGTGTTCAACAGCAAGATAACCGTCCGTGCCATCCGCTATCGCGCGGAACTCTTCTGCCGTTACCTGCGTAACGACGATTTCCGGTTGATCCGTGCTCGTCAAGGACACCCATCCCATGGTCGCCATGTCGGTGTCGGCAGAAAATTCCACGATCGGAAATTGCTCCGCGCTGGTATCCGACTGTAACCAAACGATGGTGTCGTAAATAGTGGTCATGGTAGAGGACGGAGAATAGGCAAATCAAGCGGCGCCGCCAACGTGACAGGATCGGTTGTCGACGACGATACAACCTTATCGAGCGACCGGGAACGGCCGCTTCTCGCCCGACAGCCTTGGGGTGCTCTCATCTGGCTGCAATGCCATCGACGGGGCTACCGATAACCTGCTCTATCAGCCAGCGCCGAGCCATGTCGGTACATATCGATGGCCGCTCCAGCGTCGGAAAGTGCCCGCATCCTTCCAGCGTCTCGAAACGAGCATGCGGCATCATCCTGGCGATCCGACGGCCGACATCGACCGGAACGAAGCGGTCTGCCTCGCCCCATATGAGAAGTGTCGGAATCGCACTCGTGGCCAGCATCGACTAATGATCCGAGCGAGTCAACGTCGCATCGGATTGTCGCGCGAACATGTCGGCACCTGTATCGCGAGCCATTTGAACAAACGCTGCTCTCGACCTGATATCTACAGGGGGAATGGCGTTTTCGGCAAATTCGGCGATAACTTGTTCATGCTCCCCCTCCCGAATCCTTCGGCTGGTGTCGCGAACACGATCCGGATACGGGGGTAGTCCGGGCTGACAGTTCATCAACCACAGTCCACGCACGCGCTGCGGCGCGCACGCGACTACTTCCATCGCGATACAACCACCGTAAGCCGTGCCTGCAATGATGAATGGGCCGTCGATGGAAGCAAGCAGCCTCTCGGCGCTTTCAGCGAACGTAGGATAGGCCAGTATCCGGACGAACGGTACGACCAGATCGTTCAACCGTTCGAGTTGATCGGCATACATGCGTCCGTCGCAGGGCATTGCGGGCAAAAAGACGAGCGGTAATGGCATGGCACTCTGCGAAGACGGACTGGACGACTGCGGTAACAAGTTTGCGACCTCGGCGGTCAATTTTTTGAAGTACGCGCGCAAAAAATTCAAACGCGACTCGCCTACAGCACGGACTTCTTCAGCCCAACCGCCCCGATTTCCGCTTCAGAAGCGTTATTCCGCCTGATTCAATTGTTTCCTGCCAATCGTTCGGCCGATCCGGAACGATCGGCATGGGCGTCGCAAGCCACTGGCACAACGAACCATCGGACAACGCGTTCACGTGCGCCGGCCAAACCTGCTCAGCGGAGTCGGCGCGAAAACGCATCCCGGTTTATATTGCATCGGTTCGCGCGTACCAGTGTCGGATAAGGCTGCACCGAAAAAATTGCCCGAGCTATTGGAGAGCGTCATTCATGAACGAGGAAACCGCACCGGATATCGAAATGGCACCCCACACGCCCGCCCATGGTGACAACACGCCTGCTCAAAGCACGCTCTACCAGATTCCCCCGATCGCGCCATCCAAAACCGCGCTGCTCGTCATGCATTACCAGACCGACATCCTCGGCCTGTTCCCGTCAGTCGCGCCCGAACTGCTCGCCAATACCCGCCATCTCTGCGACGCGGCACGCGCCGCCGGCGTCGGCGTCTGGTTCGCGAATCTGCGCTTCAGCCCCGGCTATCCGGAAGTCAGCCCGCTAAACAAGAACGGCCAGGGCATCAAGCAGCTCGGCCTCTTCATCGACGATGCCCCGTGTCCCGAACTGGCCAAACGACCCGACGAGCCGCTGATCATCGCCCACCGTGCGAGCGTATTCTTCGGCACCGATCTGCAGGCGCGGCTCATTGCCCAAGGCGTCGATACGCTGATCATGGTCGGCATCGCGTCGACCGGCGTGATGCTGTCGTCGATCGCCCACGCGAGCGATGCCGATTTCCGCCTCTACACGGTCAAGGATTGCTGCTACGACCCGGACCCGATCGTCCACGAGCATCTGTTCGCCACCGCGTTCGAGTCGCGCACGACGGTACTGTCGCTCGCGGATGCGCTGCGGCTGCTGGCGTAACGACGGGCGAGCCGCAGCATCCGCCTCACTTCGCGATGAACACTCCCGACGTCGGACACGTCCCCTGCGTATTGCCGTCCGTCACGAGCGACGCCGCGCTCGGAAACTGCGTGGTCGCATTCGTCTTCACCGCGATCCATGCTTCGGTGAAATAGCTCACGCCGTTCGTCTTCGTGCATTTCAACGACACCGCGCTGCGCGTGTTGCTGCCGAACGCGCCTTCGAACGCCGACAGCAACTGGTTACGCGTGACCGTCTTGCCCGCGTTCGCCTGCAGGAACGCGTTGAACGAGGTGTTGCCCAACCGGCTGATCATGCCCGACGCCTGGTTCCAGTACGCATCGGGCGTCGCCGAGTTCGAACACGTGCCGTGCTTGAACCACTCGTGCTTGTCGAG
Organism: Burkholderia sp. BCC0097; assembly: GCF_902832985.1. Lineage (NCBI taxonomy): Bacteria > Pseudomonadati > Pseudomonadota > Betaproteobacteria > Burkholderiales > Burkholderiaceae > Burkholderia > Burkholderia sp. BCC0097. Next base: position 516,065 of record NZ_CADFDM010000001.1, on the reverse strand, counting down.
GCACGACGCAACGCCCGGCATGTACGTCGACAGCGTGTTGCGCGTCGCGCTGCTGATCGGGTACGCGTCCATGCTGCACCACTGGTGCGCGTTGTCGAGGTCGATGTCGTTCTGCGGCACGCCGCAATAGAACGGCTGGTTGCCGTCGTAGCGGTTCGGCCAGAGCCCGTGCAGCGACAAGCTCGTCGCCGCGTACGACCCGGCGAGGTTCGTGCATTCCGGTGTGTCGTGCGACGCGCAGAAACCCGGCTCCCACGAAGCGGCGAGCAACAGGTAGTCGTAACTGGTCTGCGCGGCGGCGTGCAGTGAAACCGAAGCGACGGCGAGTGCGGCAGCGGCGCGGGCGAGCGTCTTGAGCATGGCGTGTTTCCTCGGAAAAGGCTTGCGGTCGCGGGATGCGCCGCAAGATTGTCGAATGTCTGCCCGCGATTGTTGCTGCCGCAACGTGGCACGAATGTGAAGGTGCACGAAAGAATGCGCGCTTCGCTCAGGTGCCGAGCTGCGTACACGCGCGCGCCGACGCTTCGGGCCCCTCGAGCGCGAGAATCTGCCACACGCCGATGCTGACGCGCCGGCGCGCGGCGGTCGACGGATCGGCCAGCAACGCCTCGACACGCGGCGCGACATCGGGCGCCTTTTGCTGCAGTGCGGCGTGATGCCGCGCGCGCGACGCCGGTTCCGGTTCGTACACGTCGCACAGGCGCACCATGCCTGCGAGGCCGGCCAGCGTGTCGTCCTTGTCGATCGCACCCGGCTCGACCGGCGCGAGCCCGTTGCGCTCCTCCGGCGGCAGCTTGTTGCGCGCCCCTTCGTCGATCGCCGTGGCCGAAGCCGGCGGCAGGCCGCCGATCGCCGCGACGATCCGGCTGCCCGCGGCGATCATGTCGCCCTGGCACGCGACCTTCTCGGCGGCCGGAACGTTCGAGCAGAACGACACCGACGTCCGGTACACGTCGTTGCTCATGCGCGGCACTTCGTCGGTGCCCGCCTGCGCGAAGCAGGTGCTTGCCAGCGCCATCGTCAACGCGGCGGGAATCAGGATGCGGAACGCTGTCGTCTCGTTCATTGTCGTCGTCCGTGGGTTTTTATGGCGGGCAATATCGGCGGGCCGCACCGCGCGCAGGCGCCCCTCGTGATGCCGGGCCCGCTTCCGGCGCCACGCGCTTTACTTCATCGACGCCGCCTCCGATCCGCCGGGCGACAGCGCCGCGCTGTCCTGCTCGCGCCACGCACGCCGCGACGCCATGATCGCGCTCACCGCCGAGCGCGCGACCTTCCACCACGCGAACGGACGCGGATCGGCGAGCATGCTGAGCGCGCGTGCATAGTCGAGCGTGAGGCCGGGCGTCCACGCCATCGTCACCGCGCGCTTGCGGATCTGTGCGGCCACCCACAACTCGGGGGTGAGCAGCAGCCGCACGAACGCGCCCCACCCGGCGCGCGCGCCCTTCAGGCGCCACACCGCGCCGTCGAGCGCGGCCTCCAGCGCATTCGATACGGTGCTCGAGCAGTTGCGGTACGTGAGGTTGTACGTCGTGTTCTGCCGGTACGACGACCAGAATGCTTCGAGCTTGGCCGGATCGTAGTTGCGGATGCGCACGCGCACGGTCGACGGGCACCATGCTTTCGACTCGGTCGCATAGTCGGGCTGGAACAGGCCGGGCACGTCGTTCTCGCGCGTCGCCCGCAAAATGCGGGTGAATTCGTCCGGAGAACGATCGATTTCGACGCCCGGATACAGGCTGATGTAAATGCCCTCCGGCGACTCCAGCGCCGCATGGCCGGTCGAGATCACGCCGTTGACGTCCACCGCCGCGATGTAGCGGTCGATCACCGGATAGCGCTGGGCTTCGGCCTTCGACGTGCCGGTCGGCGTCCACACGTGCACGGTGAGCGCGCGTTCGCCGTCGGCCGGCGGGCCGTCCCATTCGGATTGCGCGAACTGCGGCGGGGCTGGCGTCTCGTCGAGATCGGGTGCGAGCGCCGGTGCGGGCGACGTCGCGAACGCCGGGTTGCGCGTCAGCCGCCGCACGCGTGCGGCGAGGCTCAGCATGTGCATCCCGCCGAACATCAGCAGCAGGCCGAGGCAGTACGGCACGGTGCCGGCGTAGTGCGTCGGGTACGGCTGAAAGAAGAAGATCGCCAGCAGGATCTCGACGACGCCCCACGCGAACGCGACGTGCCAGCGGCGATAGCGCACCATCCACGCGGACGTGCACTGCAGCAGCCCATCGACGAGAAACAGCGTGCCGAAGATCATCGACAGCAGGAAGTGGCCGTGATGATGGCCGGCAAACACGAGCCCCGCGGCCACCACGACCGCGATGCCCTTCACGTAGCGCAGGATGCGCTGCCCGCCGACCCCGCTGCCGGCCACCGCGAGCGTCGCGAGCCCCTCGATCAGGAACAGCCACGCGAACAGCTCGATCGGAAAATGCAGCGCGCCGTCGAGCGCGTCGACGAAAATGCCGACGCCCGCGACGACCCACAACCAGCCGAACACGGTCAGCCCGCGCCAGCGGGTTCGCAGATATTCGATGCCCAGCAGCAGCAACACCAGTCGTACCATTGCGCCCTCGTATCTTTTTCGGGACACGCGCGGCCTCGCGCGCCCTGTCGTGCCGGCCGGCACGTGCCGCTCTGGCCGAATAATAAGATATGGCGGGGCCGGTTGAAAGCGTCGCGAAAACGGTGTCGACGGCGCGCGGATGCGCACGACTGCCCGCTGCCACGGCAGATTCCCGGTTCGACAACGTGCGGCGGATACGCGAGAATCCGGCTTCCGAGGGCGAAAGCCACCCAACCAAACCGAACCGCACAGACGGGAAAACAAGAAATGAGCCGATCCATCACGCGCCGGCGCATGCTGGCCGCCGGCGTCGCCGCGAGCAGCCTCGCGTTGTCGGGCTGCTTCACGCCGAAGCTGTACAAGAACGACGCGTACAGCGAACACGTATCCGCCTTCATGATGACCGAAGACAGCAAGAAACTCGTCGTCCTCGGCACGCGCTACCATTACATCTTCGATCTGCCGGCCCGATTGCGGCCCGTCCTGCTGTCCGGCTACCGGAAATCGGTACGCACGACATTCGAGGACTTTCACGCGAGCGGCGGCGGCGTCACCGGGCATTACCGGATCGTGCTGCCGAACGACGCATCGGACGACGATCGCCGGGCCGCTTCCGCCGACGGCTTCGCCAGCGAGCCGGCCGGCCTCGTGCTCGAAGGCGACATCAAAGGCAAGCGCTACTCGACGGAAGGCTTCGTCGAGAAGGACAAGGCGGCCGCGCAACCCTTCAACCGCCCGTACTCGGTGTACATCAAGGAATCGCCGTCCGTCGTCGGCATGGGTTTGCGGATTCTCGCGACGCCGATCACGGTGGCCGCCGACGGCGTACTCGTGCTGGGCGGCATCGTGCTCGTGCCGTTCGCGGCAATCGCGATCCAGGCAAGCGGCGGCATCCGGATCATGTAACGGCGCTGTAACGGCGCGCCCGGCACGGCCGCAACAGGAGCATCGCCATGACCGCCTCACTGCTTCATTCGTCCTCGCTCGGCCCGCAACTGAAGCGCTGGCGCGCGCTGCACCGCGTGAAGCAAAGCCACGCGGCCGAACTGTTCGGCGTCGCGCAATCGACGATTTCGCGCTGGGAGGCCGGCCTTCAGCAGATGTCGCCCGACGAGCGCGCGACGGCCGAACGGCTGCTCGCCGCGCGCCTCGATTCGGCGGGCGACCACGCACTTGCGCGGCTGATCGCCGGCAGCGCGGGCCGCCTGCATCTCGTGTGCGACCTCACGCACCGCTTGCTCGCCAGCTCGCCGGCGCGCGCGGCCGAGTTCTCGCAGCCGCTTTCGACGCTGCTCGGCACGTCGCTGTGGCGCTACGCGACGCCGGAAATCGTGCGCATGGAAGCCGCGCTCGACCCGCTCGGCTGGCACGACCGCGCGGGGCCGCCGAGCGTCGAGTTCGACACCGGCGCGAATGCGTCGCGCGTCGTGCCGATTCGCGGCAGCCGATGCCGGTGGACGCGGATGACGCTATCCGACGGCTCGGCCGCGCGGCTCGTGGAAACGCTCGACGCCGACTGACGCGCCGCGCATATTTCATGCGTGGACGACGCGCGGCCGGCCGGCGTACGCTTGATGGCTCATCGCAAGGACGAACCATGAATTCCGACACGATCCGCGCGCGGCTCGCATTCCTGCGCGAAACCGAACGCCTGAAGGACGTGCTGCGCAGCGGCTACACGTCGGCCGGACGCCCGGAAAGCACGGCCGAGCACAGCTGGCGGCTGTGCCTGATGGCGCTCGTGTTCGCCGACGCGCTGCCGGGCGTCGACACGCTGAAGCTGCTGAAACTGTGCGTCGTCCACGACCTCGGCGAGGCGCTGCACGGCGACATCCCCGCGATCGAGCAGGCCGCGCACCCCGACAAGAGCGCACAGGAACGCGACGATTTGCTGACGCTGACCGCGTCGCTCGACCGCACGCTGCGCGACGAGATCGTCGCGCTGTGGGACGAATACGAGACGGCCGCGTCGCCGGAAGCACGCGCGGCGAAGGCGCTCGACAAGCTCGAAACGATCCTGCAGCACAACCAGGGCAGCAATCCGCCCGATTTCGACTACGCGTTCAACCTCGGCTACGGCCGGCGCTACACCGACGCCGCGCCGCTGTTCCGCGCGATCCGCGAGATCGTCGATGCCGATACGCAGCGCAGGATCGGCGCGAGCGGACGCCGGCCATAAGCCGCGGAATCGCGCGACTTTCACGCTCGCGCACCGGAACGAACGGGAGCCGACGCCCGAGCAGGTCGACGCGCCGGAGGCGCTCGATGACGAACACGACCGGCCGATGACGACGATCGTCGCAGCGTGGCGGTAGCGCGGCGCGCGGCAGGAGCGCTGCCTTTTCACAGATCGCAACAATTACGCCGTCTGATTCCCCGCATCGGTACGGTGTCCACACAATTCAGCACAATTTCCACACGATTCGGCGCGAATTCCTCCCTTACCATGAGCGCCTGATTCGATTCGGCACGCCCGCGCGATGCGTACGCGGCTTCCGTCGCGGACGACACGTCCCGACATGCGACACCGACCGGATCGTTCCGCTCGGCCGCACGCATCGCCGGCGCCCGCTTCATCCTCACCGCACTCTCATGACCCAGAAGACCCATCGCCGCCGGCGCATCGTGCTGGTCACCCTCGCCGTCGTCGCGATCGCCGCCGGCGTCACGCTGAAGGCCTGCGCGCCGACCAAGCATCCGCAATACCTGTCCGCGCCGGTCACGCGCGGCGATCTCGAGAATGCGGTGCTCGCGACCGGCGCGCTGCAGGCGTTCAAGCAGGTCGACGTCGGCGCGCAGGTGTCGGGGCAGTTGAAGACGCTGAAGGTCAAGCTCGGCGACAAGGTCACGAAGGGCCAGTGGCTCGCCGAGATCGACCCGGTGATCTCGGAAAACGCGCTGCGCCAGGCGCGCGCCAGCGAAGAAAGCCTGCGCGCGCAGCAGCAATCCGCGGCCGCGCAACTGACGCAGGCCGAACTCGCATTCCGCCGCCAGCAGGCGATGCTGCCCGACGACGCGACGTCGCGCGAATCGTTCGAAGCCGCGAAGGCGACGCTCGACGTGCAGCGCGCGACTCTCGCGTCGCTCGCCGCGCAGATTCGTTCGGCCCGCATCCAGATCGAGACCGCGCAAGCCAACCTCGGCTACACGCGCATCGTCGCGCCGATCGACGGCGAGGTCGTCGCGATCGTCACGCAGGAAGGCCAGACCGTGATCGCGCAGCAGCAGGCGCCGGTGATCCTGAAGCTCGCGAATCTCGACACGATGACGGTGAAGGCCCAAGTGTCGGAAGCCGACGTGATTCGCGTAAGCGCCGGTCAGACCGCCTATTTCACGATCCTCGGCGAACCGGACAAGCGTCACTACGGCAAACTGCGCGCGATCGAACCGGCGCCGCAGAACTACGCCGACGCGCAAAGTCCGCTCGGCGTAGGTGCCGGCGGCGGCGCGAAGCCGAACGCCGCGGTGTTCTACAACGCGCTGTTCGACGTGCCGAATCCCGAGCACCGGCTGCGCATCGCGATGACCGCACAGGTCAGCATCGTGCTCGGCAACGCGCGCAACGCGCTCAGCATTCCGGCCGCCGCGCTCGGCGAGAAGCGCAAGGACGGCACCGTCGCGGTACGCGTGCTGCGCGCCGACGGCAATACGGAAACGCGCCACGTCCGCATCGGCATCAACAACAACGTGCGCGTCGAAGTACTGGCCGGCCTGAAGGACGGCGAGCGTGTCGTGATCGGCGAAGCGTCGGCGGACGAACACGTCCCGCTGTCGGACGCGGTGTGACCATGAGCCAGCCCCTGCTGAAACTCGCCGCCGTCACGCGTCGCTTTCCGGCCGGCGACAAGGACGTCGTCGTGCTGAGCAACGTCAACCTGTCGATCGGTGCGGGCGAGATCGTCGCGATCGTCGGCGCGTCGGGGTCCGGCAAGTCGACGCTGATGAACATCCTCGGCTGCCTCGATCATCCGTGCGAAGGCACGTACACGGTCAGCGGACGCGACACGCAGATGCTCGACAGCGACGAACTCGCGCAACTGCGCCGCGAGCACTTCGGCTTCGTGTTCCAGCGCTATCATCTGCTGCCGCACGTCGACGCGGTCGCGAACCTCGAAATGCCGGCGATCTACGCGGGTACCCCGCGCGCCGAACGGCACGCTCGCGCCCGCGAACTGCTCGCGCGCCTCGGGCTCGCGGATCGCGCGCATCACCGGCCCGGCCAACTGTCCGGCGGCCAGCAGCAACGCGTGAGCATCGCGCGCGCGCTGATGAACGGCGGCCAGGTGATCCTCGCGGACGAACCCACCGGCGCGCTCGACACGAAAAGCGGCCAGGACGTGATTCGCATCCTGCATGAGCTGAACGCGCTCGGCCATACGATCGTGATCGTCACGCACGACAAGGCCGTGGCGCGCCATGCGCGGCGCATCATCGAAATCAGCGACGGCGAGATCGTCGTGGACCGGCCGAACCGCCACTACGCGGAGGCGCTCGCGGAAGTCGGCGTCGGCGTCGGCGCGGCCGCAACGACGGAAACGGCGGCCGACACACCATCCGCGCCGTCCGCACCGGCTTCCGGCGATGCACCGCCACCCACCGATAACGACATCGACACCCATCCTGCCCCGCACGCCCGACGCTTCGCCGCCGGCACCGGCCGTTTCGCCGAGGCGTGCCGGATGGCATGGATCGCGCTCGTGTCGCACCGGCTGCGCACGCTGCTGACGATGCTCGGCATCATCATCGGTATCACGTCGGTGGTATCGATCGTTGCGGTCGGTGAAGGCGCGAAGCGCTACATGCTCGAGGAAATCGGCAGCATCGGCACCAATACGATCAGCCTCTATCCGGGCTCCGACTGGGGCGACAGCCGCGCGGACACGATCCAGACGCTCGTGCCCGCCGACGTCGCCGCGCTCGCGGAGCAGCCGTACGTCGACAGCGCGACGCCCGAAACGTCGCGCACGCTGCTGCTGCGCTACCGCAACATCAATGTGAACGCGCTCGTGAGCGGCGTCGGCGACCGCTACTTCCAGACGCGCGGAATGCGCTTCGCGCTCGGCGTCGGGTTCGACGACGACGCGGTGCGCCGCCAGGCGCAAGTGGCCGTGATCGACCAGAACACGCGCCGCAAGCTGTTCGGCGCGACGCGCAATCCGGTCGGCGAAGCGATCCTGGTCGACAACGTGCCGTGCGTCGTGATCGGCGTGACCGCCGACAAGAAAAGCGCATTCGGCAGCGTGAAGAGCCTGAACGTGTGGGTGCCGTACACGACCGCGAGTGGGCGCCTGTTCGGCCAGCGCTATCTCGACAGCATCACCGTGCGCGTGCGCGACGGGCAGCCGAGCGCCGCCGCCGAGAAAAGCCTCGAGAAACTGATGATCCAGCGCCACGGCCGCAAGGACTTCTTCACGTACAACATGGACAGCGTGGTCAAGACCGTCGAGAAGACCGGCCAGTCGCTGACACTGCTGCTGTCGCTGATCGCGGTGATCTCGCTCGTGGTCGGCGGGATCGGCGTGATGAACATCATGCTGGTGTCGGTCACCGAGCGCACGCGCGAGATCGGCATCCGGATGGCGGTCGGTGCGCGCCAGTCCGACATCCTGCAACAGTTCCTCGTCGAGGCCGTGCTCGTGTGCCTGCTCGGCGGCACGATCGGCATCGCGCTGTCGTTCGGCCTCGGCGCGCTGTTCTCGGTGTTCGTCGCGCAGTGGAAGATGGTGTTCTCGGCCGGCGCGATCGTGACGGCGTTCGTGTGCTCGACGCTCACCGGGGTGATTTTCGGCTTCATGCCCGCGCGCAACGCGTCGCGGCTCGACCCGATCGATGCGCTCGCGCGCGACTGACGAAACATGGCCATCACGCATTCCTCCCCGCTTCACCGCCTTGGCGCATTCGCGTGCGCGGCCGCACTGCTCGCCGGCTGCGCGGGTGCGCGCCATGATCCGCTGCCCGCCGTCGCGATGCCCGCGAACTGGGCCGCGCCGGTCGCGGCCGACGCGCCAGCCGCCCCGCGCGACTGGTGGCGCAGTTTCGGCGATCCGCAACTCGACGCATTGATCGACGACGCGCTACGCGCCAACGCCGATCTCGCGATCGCGGCGATCCGCGTATATCGCGCGCAGTTGCAGGCCGGGCTCGTCGACACGAACCTGACGCCGAACGTGACGCTCGGCGCGAACGGCGCCGTATCGCGTGCGCTCGACACGCATCAGATGAGCCGGTCAAGCGGCGTCAATGGTTCGCTCAGCTATGAAATCGACCTGTGGGGCCGGCTGGCCGCGCTGCGCGACGCCGCGCACTGGGAGGCCGACGCGACCGCCGCCGATCTCGAAGCCGCGCGGCTGTCGCTGATCGGCACGACCGCGGCGCTGTACTGGCAGATCGGCTATCTGAACCGGCAGATCGCGCTCGGCGACGCGAACATCGCGTATGCGGCGCGCACGCTCGCGCTCGTGCGGTCGCGGCACACGGCCGGCGCCGTGTCGGGGCTCGACCTCGCGCAGGCCGAACAGAGCCTCGCCGCGCAACGTGCGGCGCAGACGCAGCTGATCCAGCAGCGCACCGAGAACCGCCACGCGCTCGCGATCCTGTTCGACCGGCCGCCGCAGCAGCGCGCGGCCGAGCCGGCGGCGCTGCCCGATGCCGCACCGCCCGATGTCGCGGCCGGTTTGCCCGCCAGCCTGCTCGGCCGGCGCCCCGACCTGCGTGCGGCGGAATTCCGGCTGCGCGAATCGCTTGCGCAGGTCGACGCGACGCGCACCAGCTTCTATCCGACCTTCACGCTGACCGGCAGCGCCGGCACGACGAGCACGAGCCTCGAGCGCGTGCTGACGAACCCGGTCGGCACGCTCGGGCTCGGCCTCGCGCTGCCGTTCATCCAGTGGAACACGATGCAGTTGCAGATCAGGGTGTCGAAGTCGCAGTACGAGGAAGCGGTGGTCGGGTTCCGCCAGCGGCTCTACACGGCGCTCGCGGAAGTCGAGAACGCACTGTCGGCGCGCGTGCAGCTCCAACGCGAAGCCGAACAGCGCGCGCTGTCGCTCGCGCAGGCCCAGCGCGCCGAACGGCTGGCCGCCGCGCGCTTCGCGGCCGGCGCGACCGCCGTGCAGCCGTGGCTCGACCAGCAGCAGGTGCTGAGGAGCGCGCAAAGCGCCGACGAACTGACACGCCTGAACCGGCTCAACAACCAGATGAAGCTGTACCGCGCACTCGGCGGCGGGACTTCCTGACCGGCCGTCACACGTCACGCGCCGCACGCCGGCCGCGTCATTCGCACACGGCGGCTCCACGCCGCGCCGGCGCGAACGCCACCGCGCTCGCGGTCGCGAGCACGGCCACGCCCGCCGCGCCGTACACCATCACCCAGCCGAAGCCATGCACGAGCGCCGCGTGCAACGCCGCGCCGCTCGGGTCGGCCTGCGCCAGCGCCGGCGCGATCGCCTGCAGCCCGTCGGTGCGGCCCGCCGCGATCTCTTGCGCGAGCCGGCGCAGCGCCGCGTCGCCGATCGCGCCGGCCGGCCCGCCCTTCAGGCTCGCGACGATCCCCGCCACCAGCACGAAGCCCATCGTCGCGATGTTCAGCGCGAGCGAGATCATCCGCGCGCTCATGTCGATACCCGACGCCATTCCGGCCCGCGCGCTCGGCACCGCACCCGTCGTCGTGTTGGTGACGGGCGTATTGGTCAAGCCGAGCCCGATGCCGGCGATCACGCAGCCCGGCAGCATCGTCAGCCAGCTCGCATGATCGGCCGCGCTGCCCAACCGCATCAGCACGAAACCGGCCGCGATCGTGAACAGGCCGGCCGGAATCACGACGCCCGGCCCGTAGCGCAATGCAAGCCGTTCGCCGAACGGCGGCGCGATCAGCGTCGGCAGCGTGTACGCGAGCAATGCGAGGCCGGCCGTCACGCTGTCGTAGCCGAGCGCGACCTGGAACCAGATCGGCAGGTAGATCATGAACGGCCAGAAGCTGAAGTTCATCCCCATCGAGCCGAAGATCGCGCCGGTGAACGCGCGAATCCGGAACACCGAGAAGTCGAACATCGGCCGTGCGCTGGCGCGCTCCGCGATGCCGAAGCCGATCACCGCGAGCACGGTCGCGCCGAGCACGCCGAGGCCGGCCGCGCTCGTCAGCCCGAGTTCGGCGCTTTGGGTGATGTAGAACGCGAGGCCGAGCACCGCGAGCGACAGCGTGACGATGCCTGCCACATCGAGGGCGCCCGCATGCGGATCGCGCGACTCCTGCACCGCGCCGCCGATCAGCACGAGCGCGACGGCCGCGAGCGGCGCATGGACGAGGAACACCCACGGCCAGCTCGCCAGCGCGACGATCGCACCGCCGACGATCGGCCCGAAACCAAGCCCGATGCCGAACACGATCCCCCAGATCCCGAACGCGCGGCCGCGCTCGCGCCCTTCGCGGAACTGGTGCGACAGCACGGCGATCTGGCAGATCAGCATCGCGCCGCCGCTCGCGCCCTGCAGCAGCCGGCCCGCGACGAGCACCGGCACGTTCGGCGCGAGCCCGCACAGCAGCGACGTCGCGCCGAACAGCACTGTGCCGATCACGTACACGCGCTTGCGGCCGAACCGGTCCGCGAGCGTGCCGGCCGCCATCAGCACCGTCGTACACGCGATCGTGTACGCGTTCATGATCCACTGCATGCCGTTGAAATCGCCATGCAGCACGTGTTCGAGCGTCGGCAGGATCACCGGCACGCTCGAGATCTCGAGGCCGAACATCAGCGACGTGAGACAGACGGCCGCGAGCGCGACCGCATTCCTGCGGGAGTCGGATAGCGTCATGCGTATTGCGCGGCGGCCCGGTGACAGGCCGCGCACCTCCAGGTGAGTAGGATTCGCCGCGCGCGGCCGGCGACGCACGCTGGGCGGGAATCGGTACTATAGTGAGAATTCACCTCCCCATTGACGCACCTGTTTCCATTGACTGGGGAATCTTAGGACCCAATCGACGCAACCCGCTATGACCGACAGACTCGACGGCGTGACGACCTTCGTCCAGGTCGTGGAATCCGGCAGCTTCGCGCTCGCCGCCGAACGGCTCGACATGACGCGCTCGGCAGTCGGCAAGGCGATCGCGCGGCTCGAGAAGCGGCTCGGCGCGCGGCTGCTGCAGCGCACGACGCGCAGCCAGAGCCTGACCGACGACGGCCAGGCGTACTACGACCGCTGCGTGCGCGCGCTGGCCGAACTGGAAGCGGCGGAAGCCGATCTCGACTGCGGCCGCAACGAGGCGCGCGGCAAGCTGCGGCTGAGCGTGCCGCTCGCATTCGGGCATCACTGCGTGACGCCGATCGTGCTGGACCTCGCGCGCACTTACCCGCACCTGCGGATCGACGTGTCGATCACCGACCGCTTCGTCGATCTCGTCGAGGAAGGCATCGATCTCGCGGTGCGGATCGGCCCGCTCGCGGACAGCACGAGCCTCGCGGTGCGGCGGCTCGGCACGCAATACGGGAGCCTCGGCGCGGCGCCGTCGTATCTCGCTCGCCACGGCACACCGCAATCGCTCGACGATCTGAAAAACCACCGCACGATCGCGTATTCACGCTCGGGCGTCGTGCAGCCGTGGTACCTGCGTGCGCCGGATGGCTCGAGCGTCCACATCGACATGCCGCACCAGCTCAGTTTCGACGACGTGCAGGCGATCGCGGCGGCCGGCGCATCGGGGTTCGGGATCGCATGGTTGCCGAGCTGGCTGCTCGATCACTACGTGAAGCGCGGGGAGATGGTGGTCGTGCTCGATCGCTGCTTCGTCTGCGAAGGCGACATTCATGCGATCTGGCCGAAGACGCGCTACCTGCCGCGCAAGACGCGCTGCGTGATCGATGCGCTCGTGGAGGCGGTACCGCCGATGATCGAGCGCTAAGCGCTAAGCGCCAAGCGCCGAGCGCGGACGCAAAGGAAGGAAATACGCGGCAACCGACGCGCCGCACGGGCGCGTCGGGCCGTCACGCGACGATCACGCCGCGCCGAGATCGGCGAGCGGATGCGCGAACAGCTTCCACGGCGACGTCAGGAAATGCCGCACGCGTTCGGCGCGCAGTTCGACGAGCGACGCGGGCGCCCAGCGCGGCTTGCGATCCTTATCGACGAGATGCGCGCGCACGCCTTCGCAGAAATCGCCTTCCTCGATCGCGCGCGCGACGATGCCGAGCTCCATCCGGAACGATTCCGCGAGCGTCATCTGCCGGCCGCGCAGCAGCGCCTCGCGCGTCACGGCGAGCATCGTCGGCGAATGGCTCGCGAGCGCGTCGAGCGTCGCCTGCAGCCACTGGCGGTGCTCGCGTGCCAGCTCGTCACGCGCCAGCTCCTGCGTGAGCGTCGCGACGATCCGCTCGACGCTCGAGCGCTTGTCGAAGTGGCGGACGATCCACGGCATCTGGCTGTCGAGCGCCGCATGCGGCACCACGTTGCACGGCGGCTCGAACACCTTGCGCAGCAACGGCAGCGCATCGCCGTCCCACTTCACGCTTTCGATGCGGGCCTCGAACGTGTCGAGCCACGTGGACGGCACGCACAGATCCGCGAGCTTCGCGGTGAGCGCGTCGGCGCCCGACAGCATCGCGCCGGTCAGCCCCACGTACAGTTCGAGTTCAACCGGCATGCCCGACAGGAAATGCGTCGCACCGACGTCGGGCACGAGGCCGATGCGCGTTTCCGGCATCGCGATCTTGCTGCGCTCGGTCGCGACGCGCAGCGCCGCGCCCTGCGCGAGGCCCATGCCGCCGCCCATCGTCACGCCGTCCATCAGCGCGACCACCGGCTTCGGGAACGCGTGGATCGCGTAATCGAGCCGGTATTCGTCGACGAAGAACGGCAGCCACGTTTCGCGCTGCGCGACCATCTTGTACAACGCACGCACGTCGCCGCCCGCGCAAAAACCCTTCTCGCCCGCGCCGCGCAGCACGACCGCGACGATCTGGTCGTCGTGGCGGCAGCGCTCGAACAGCCCCGCGAGTTCGCCGATCATCGCGTATGACAGCGCGTTGAGCGCGGCCGGCCGGTTCAGCGTGATCAGCGCCACGCGGTTCACCACGCGAAACAGCACCTCGGGCGCATGCTCCGCGAATGCGTCGTGATTCGTCACCGGCGTACTCATCGTTGCGGCTCTCCATCGGTGCGCCACTGCGGCGCGCGCTTGCCCAGGAACGCCGCCACGCCCTCGCGCGGATCGGCCGTGTCGAACAGGTCGACGAAGCGTTCGCGCTCGACCGCGAGCGCCGCGCCGCGCGGCACGCCGCGGCGGGCAAGACCGATCAGCTCCTTGCTGTAAGTCACCGCATGCGGGCTTTGCCGCGCGACGTTGCGCGCCAGCGCGAGTGCCGCATCGCGCGCGGCGCCGCTTTCCACCACGTCCTCGACCAGGCCGATCCGCAGCGCGGTGGCCGCGTCGACGCGCGCGCCGGTCAGGATGATCTTCTTCGCCCAGCCTTCGCCGACGAGCCAAGGCAGCGTCTGCGTGCCGAGCCCGCACGGCAGCAGGCCGACCGACGGCTCGGGCAGCGCCATCTGCGCATGCGTCTCCGCGATCCGCAGGTCGCACGCGAGCGCGCATTCGAGGCCGCCACCCATCGCATAGCCGTTGATCGCCGCGATCGTCACGACGCGCGCGTCGTGCAGCGCCTCGAACGCCGCGCCGAAACGCGCCGCCATCGCGCGCGCGACCGCGCGATCGCCGTCGGCGAACGTGTTGAGGTCGGCGCCCGCGCTGAAGAACTTTGGGCCGTCGCCGGTGATCACCAGCGCGCGCACGCGCGGGTTCGCATTCAGTTCGGCGACGGTCGCCTGCAGCTGCTGCAGCCCGTCGGCGGTAAAGGCGTTCGCGGGCGGACGCTTGAGCGTCGCGCACGCGATCGCGCCGTCGTCGACGTAGTCGAGTTCGATCATCACGCGTCCTTCTTTGTAGGCGATTGATACAGGCGGATCACCGCCGAGAAATCGAGCTGGCCGTCGCCGCGGCTGCTCATCGTCTGGTACAGCTGCTGCGCGAGCGCGCCGAGATAGACGGGCTGGCGCGCCTGCTTCGCCGCGTCGTTCGCGAGGCCGAGATCCTTCAGCATCAGGTCGGTACCGAAGCCGCCCGTGTAGCCGCGCGACGACGGCGCGGTCTCGATCACGCCCGGATACGGGTTGTACGTGTCCGAGCTCCAGCAGCGGCCCGTCGACGTGTTGACGATGCCGGCCAGCACCTTCGGGTCGATGCCGAGCGCGACGCCGAGCGACATCGCCTCCGACACCGCCGCCATCGAGATGCCGAGCACGAGGTTGTTGCAGACCTTCGCGACCTGCCCCATGCCCGTCGCGCCGCAATGGACGATGTTCTTGCCCATGCCGGCCAGCACGGGCTTCACGCGCTCGAAATCCGCGTCGCTGCCGCCAACCATGAAGGTCAAGGTGCCTGCCGCCGCGCCGCCGGTGCCGCCCGACACCGGCGCATCGACGAACGCGCCGCCGTGCTCGCGCACCAGCGCGCCGAACGCCTGCGCGCTCGCCGGGTCGATCGTGCTCGAATCGATCACGGTCGCGCCCGCGCCGAGGCCGGCCAGCACACCGTTCTCGCCGGACAGCACCGAGCGCACGTGCGGCGCGGCCGGCAGCATCGTGATCACGAACGTCGCGCCCGATGCCGCATCGCGCGGGGAAGCTGCCACCTGCGCGCCGGCGTCCTGCAGCGCGCGCAATGCGTCGGCGCTCAGGTCGAACGCATGTACTTCATGGCCGGCTTTCAGCAGGTTCAGCGCCATCGGCGCGCCCATGTGGCCGAGGCCGATAAATCCGATTTTCATGTTGGCTTCCTCCGCCGCTCAATGCAGCCGGATCGTCGTGTTCACCGGGCCGGCCGTCGTGTCGTCGTCGAACCAGCGCGCGGTGACCGTCTTGGTCTGCGTATAGAACTGCACGACCTGCTTGCCGTACGGGCCGAGGTCGCCGAGCTTCGAGCCGCGCGAACCGGTGAAGCTGAAGAACGGCACCGGCACCGGAATCGGGATGTTGATGCCGACCTGGCCCACGTCGATCTCGCTCTGGAACTTGCGCGCCGCCGCGCCGCTCTGCGTGAAGATGCCCACGCCGTTGCCCATCGGGTTCGCGTTGACGAGCGCGATCGCTTCGTCGAGCGTGTCGACTTCCATCACGACCAGCACCGGCCCGAAGATTTCATGCGTGTAGATCGTCATGTCGGTCGTCACGCCGGAGAAGATGGTCGGGCCGATGAAGTTGCCTTCCTCGAAGCCGGCCACCTTCACGTCGCGGCCGTCGAGTTCGAGCTTCGCGCCTTCCTTGATGCCCATGTCGATCAGCGACAGAATCCGCGCCTTCGCGCCGCGCGACACGACCGGCCCGACGTCGGTGCCCGCTTCCGAGCCCGCGTTGACCTTCAGCGTCTTCGCCTTCGCGACGAGGTCGGGCAGCCATTCGCGCGCCTGGCCCACCAGCACCGCGACGGAAGTCGCCATGCAGCGCTGGCCGGCCGCGCCGAAGCCCGCGCCGACGAGCGCGTTGATGGCCTGCTCGCGGTTCGCGTCGGGCAGCACGATCGCGTGGTTCTTCGCGCCCATCATCGACTGCACGCGCTTGCCGTGCTGGCTGCCGAGGTTGTACACGTGCGTGCCGACGGCGGTCGAGCCGACGAACGAGATCGCCTTCACGAGCGGATGCGTGCAGATCGCGTCGACGACTTCCTTGCCGCCGTGCACGACGTTCAGCACGCCTTTCGGTACACCGGCCTCGAGCGCGAGTTCGACGAGCTCCATCGTCGACATCGGGTCCTGCTCGGACGGCTTCAGCACGAACGTGTTGCCGCACACGATCGCCATCGGGAACATCCACAGCGGAATCATCGCGGGGAAATTGAACGGCGTGATGCCCGCGCAGACGCCGATCGGCTGGCGCAGCGTGTAGGTATCGACGCCGCCCGCGACGTTCTCCGCGAATTCGCCGAGTTGCAGCGTGCCGATCGAGCACGCGTGCTCGACGACTTCGAGGCCGCGGAAGATGTCGCCTTCGGCATCGGGAATCGTCTTGCCCTGCTCGGCCGTCAGCGTCTTCGCGATGCGCGGCTGGTTCGCGCGCACCAGATCCTGGAACTTCAGCATGATGCGCATGCGCGCGGAAATCGGCGTGTTCTTCCACGTCGCATACGCGGCGTGCGCGGCCCGCACGGCCGCGTCGACTTCCGCGACGGTCGCGAACGGCACGCGCGCGAGCACCTGCTGCGTCGCCGGGTTGACGACGTCGCGCCACTCGCTCGTGGCGGACTCGACGAAGGCGCCGTCGATCAGCAGCTTGACCGTCGGCACGTCTTGCCCCGTGCGGGGCGTCGGATTCGCGTTCATTCGTGCACTCTCCTTGCAGTGAGCCGCGCGGCGTCAGGCAACGCGCGGCCGGTTCGGTTCAGTGCGGCCGCGGACGGCGCGCCGAAAAATGCGGCGCGCGGCCCGCGGCCGGTCATTTCAGTTCGGCGGCGAAATCTTCTTCCCAGTACTCGCCGGGCATGCGCGCGGTCGCGTCGTCGCCACGCTCGATCTCGCGGCGGCGCAGCTCGACGCGGCGGATCTTCCCCGAGATCGTCTTCGGCAGCTCCGCGAATTGCAGGCGGCGAATACGTTTGTACGGCGCGAGCTTCTCGCGCGAGAAACGGAAAATCTCCAGCGCGAGCGCGGGGCTTTCTTCATAGCCCTGGCGCAGCGTGATGAAGGTCTTCGGCACCGACAGCCGCACCGGGTCCGGGCTCGGCACGACGGCCGCTTCCGCGATCGCCGGATGCTCGATCAGCACGCTTTCCAGTTCGAACGGGCTCAGCCGGTAGTCGGACGACTTGAACACGTCGTCCGCGCGGCCGATGTACACGTAGTAGCCGTCGTCGCGACGCATCGCGATGTCCGACGTACGGTAGTGGCCGTCGCGCATCGCATGGGCCGTCGCGTCGGGATTGTTCGCGTAGCCCTTCATCAGCCCGACCGGGCGCGTGACGTCGTCACCGATCGGCAGCGCGACCTCGCCTTCGGTCACCGGCGCGCCGTCCGGGTCGAGCAGCGCGATCCGGTAGCCGGGCAGCGGCCGGCCCATCGAGCCGGCGACCACCGGCTGGCCCGGCGAATTGCCGATCAGGCAGGTCGTCTCGGTCTGGCCGTAACCGTCGCGAATCGAGATGTTCCAGGCCTTCTTCACGCGCTCGATGATCTCGGGATTCAGCGGCTCACCGGCGCCGACGATCTCGCGCAGCTTCACGTCGAACGACGCGAGCGGCTGCTGCACGAGCATGCGCCACACGGTCGGCGGCGCGCACAGCGTCGTCACCCGGTACTTGACGAGCGCATCGAGCACGACCTTCGGCTCGAAGCGCGCATAGTTGAACGCGAACACGCAGGCCTGCGCATTCCACGGCGCGAAGAAGCAGCTCCACGCGTGCTTCGCCCAGCCCGGCGAGCTGATGTTCCAGTGGATGTCGCCCGGCTGAAGGCCGACCCAGTACATCGTCGACAGATGGCCGACCGGATAGGTGCGGTGCGTATGCTCGACGAGCTTCGGCTTCGACGTCGTGCCCGACGTGAAGTACAGCAGCATCGGATCGTTCGCGTGCGTGACGGCGTCCGGCTCGAACGCGGCGCTCGCCGCATAGCCGTCGTTCATCGCGAGCCAGCCTTCGCGCGGCGCGCCCGCGACGATCTTCTGCTCGAGGCCGAGGCCGGCCTGCTCGAACTTCGCGGTTTCGTGCTCGTCGACGATCGCGTAGGTCGCGCCGCCGATCTGCACGCGGTCGCGCACGTCGTCGGGCGACAGTTGCGTGGTGGCGGGCAGCACGATCGCGCCGAGCTTCATCGCGGCCAGCATCGCGTCCCACAGCTCGACGCGGTTCGGCAGCATCAGCAGAATGCGGTCGCCGCGCCCGACGCCGATCGAGCGCAGCCAGTTCGCGATCCGCGACGAACGCTCGGACATCTGCGCGAACGAATACGGATCGCCCGTGCCGGTCGCCGCGTCGACGATCCACAGCGCGGGCTGGTCGTTGCCGCGCGCCATCGGGTCGAAGTAGTCGAGCGCCCAGTTGAACGCATCGAGCACCGGCCATGCGAAATCGCGATACGCGGTGTCGTAGTCGGTGCGATGGCGCAGCAGGAAGTCGCGTGCGTCCAGGAATGCCTGTACCGTCATGTGTCGTCTCCGTCCAGTCTCCATGCCCAGCGGTCAACCGGCGCATGTGCCGCAGCACGTGTGCCGTCCCGTTTTGCACGGCGCACGGTCACGTCGTTGCGTGCCGCGTTTGCCGCGCTGCCCTCGTGCCTGTCTCGTGTGCCTGCTTGTTCGACCGTATGTTCGACTGCGTGATGCCGGATGGGCGCACGTCGCGGCTCACAGCTGCCGCGCGATCACCATCCGCTGCACTTCGCTGGTGCCTTCGTAAATCTGCGTGATGCGTGCGTCGCGATAATGACGCTCGACTTCGTAATCGACCAGGTAGCCGTAGCCGCCGTGGATCTGGATCGCATCCGAACACACGCGCTCGGCCATCTCGGACGCGAACAGCTTCGCCTGCGACGCTTCCGACAGGCACGGCAGCCCGGCCGTGCGCAGCTTCGCCGCGTGATGCACGAGCAGGCGCGCGGCGTTGATCTGCACGGCCATGTCGGCGAGCTTCTGCTGGATCGCCTGATGCTCGGCGATCGGCTTGCCGAACTGCACGCGCTCGCCCGCATAGCGGCGCGCCTTGTCGAACGCGGCGCGCGCGATGCCGAGCGCCTGCGCGGCGATGCCGATGCGGCCGCCTTCGAGGTTCGACAGCGCGATCTTCAGCCCTTCGCCGCGATTGCCGAGCAGGTTCTCTTCCGGAATCGCGCAGTTCTCGAACGTGATCGGGCACGTATCCGACGCGCGAATGCCCATCTTCTTCTCGGGCTTGCCGACGATGAAGCCGGGCGTGTCGGTCGGCACCAGGAACGCGGAAATGCCGCGCTTGCCGGCTTCCGGGTCGGTCATGGCAAAAACGATCGCGACACCGGCGCGCTGGCCGTTGGTCACGAACTGCTTCGCGCCGTTCAGCACCCATTTGCCGTCGCGCAGTTCGGCCCGCGTGCGCAGGTTGTTCGCCTCGGAACCGGCATGCGGCTCGGTCAGGCAGAACGCGCCGATCACGCGGCCGGCCGCCATGTCGGCCAGCCAGCGATCCTTCTGCGCGGGCGTGCCGAAGCCGAGGATCGGCCCGCAGCCGACCGAGTTGTGCACGCTCATCATCGTCGCGCACGCGGCGTCGCCGGCCGCGACTTCCTCCATCGCCAGCGCATACGCCACGTAATCCGTATACGAGCCACCCAGCTCCTGCGGCACGATCATCCCGAGCAGGCCAAGCTCGCCGAGCTGCGCGACGATCGCGTCGGGCAGGTGCGCGTCGTGGTCCCACTGCGCGGCGTTCGGCGCCAGCATCTCGGTGGCAAACGCGCGCGCGGCATCGCGAATCATCCGCTGGTCTTCGGTGTAAAGCTCGTCCATGGTGCTGCTGTCTCCCGCGGCCGCCGGGCGCGACCGTCCTTGCGTTTCGATGCAACAAGTGTAGGCAAGCGCGCGCGACTGTTCGATGCTCGCGTCGCTCATTTACACTGAGCGTTTTTGCCACACCGGCGACACCGATGAAGCAGGAAGACAAGGGAACCGTCGCGATCAGCCTCGTCGCGTACAGCGTCGCGCTCGCCACGCGGCGCGGCGTCGCGGCCGAGCCGCTGCTCGCGCAGGCCGGCATCGCGCCCGCGCTGCTCGGCCAGCCGCGCGCACGCGTGTCCGCGCAGCAATACGGCGCGCTGTGGAACGCGATCGCGCGCACGCTCGACGACGAGTTTTTCGGGCAGGATCGCCACCCGATGCGCAGCGGCAGCTTCATCGCGATGAGCCAGGCCGCGCTGTCCGCACGCGACGGGCTGCACGCGATGGCGCGCGCGGTGAACTTCATGCACTGCGTGCTCGACGACCTGCACGCGGAGCTCGACGCGAATCCGCAGCGCGTGCGGCTACGTTTCGTGCACCGCAACAACGGCGCGACGCCCGCGATGTTCACGTACGCGACCTATTTCATCATCGTGTACGGGCTCACCTGCTGGCTGATCGGCCGGCGCATTCCGCTGCTGCACGCGAGCTTCCGCTGCGACACGCCACCGGCCGACCACGAATACCCGTCGATGTTCTGCGACGACATGCGTTTCAACGAGCCCGATTCGTATGTCGATTTCGATCCCGAATTCGCGACGCTGCCGGTCGTGCAGAACGCCAAGACGCTGAAAACGTTTCTGCGCAACGCGCCGGCCAGCTTCATCGTCAAGTACCGCAACCCGAACGCGCTCGCGCAGCGGGTGCGCGCGGTGCTGCGCGGAATGCCGCCCGCCGCATGGCCGGGCGCGGGCGGGATGGCCGCCCGGCTGCACGTGGCCGAGGCCACGCTGCGCCGCAAGCTGCACCAGGAAGGCCACGCGTACCAGTCGATCAAGGACACGCTGCGACGCGATCTCGCGTTCGAGGCGCTGGCCGACCCCGCCCGCACGATCGCCGACGTCGCGGCCGCGACCGGTTTCGCGGAGCCGAGCGCGTTCTACCGCGCGTTTCGCAAGTGGAGCGGGCGCAGTCCGGCCGAGTTTCGGGAAGAAGCGCTCGCGCGCGGCGGCGGCGCCGGCTGAATGCGCGGCCAGCCCTGCCTCGCCTTCGCGCTTTCGGCCGAAACCGCCTAATCTTCAAGCATCGGGCCCACGCCCTTTCCGCCAGCCGGACGGCACGCGGCCGTGCGCCGCCCGGACGTCCCGATGCGCTTTAATCGTCATGAGCCGCCACCGGCGCCTGCCGCGCCCGGCGGCCGCCCCCGTCACCCGCTGTCCGCGCGGGTCGCGCGCGCCGCGCTGTTCGCGGCGCTGCTCGTCGTGTGCGCCGCGCTCGCCGCGCCGCCATCGGCCGACGCGCCCGCCGCGCACCCGGTCGTCGTGATTCCCGTCAACGGCGCGATCGGGCCGGCCAGCGCCGATTTCATCGTGCGTTCGCTCGACCGCGCGGCCCGCGAGCACGCGCCGCTCGCGATCCTGCAGCTCGACACGCCCGGCGGCCTCGATACGTCGATGCGGCAGATCATCAAGGCCATCCTCGGCTCGCCGGTGCCGGTCGCCGCATTCGTCGCGCCGGGCGGTGCGCGAGCGGCGAGCGCCGGCACCTACATCGTCTATGCGAGCCACTTCGCGGCGATGGCGCCCGGCACCAACCTCGGCGCGGCGTCGCCCGTGCAGTTCGGCATCGGCGCCGCCGCGCCGCCGGGCGCGAACCCCGCTGCGCCGCGGCCGACCGGTGCATCGGGTGCATCCGGTGCGTCTGGCGTGTCGGGCACGGCCGCCATGCTGCCGACCGACACGCAATCGACCGAGATCCGCAAGGCGATGCAGGATGCGTCCGCATACATCCGCGGCCTCGCGCAGTTGCGCGGGCGCAATGCCGAATGGGCCGAGCGCGCGGTGCGCGAGGCCGTGAGCCTGTCGGCGAACGAGGCACGCGCGCAGCACGTCGTCGACCTGATCGCGCAGGACCCGGCCGATCTCGCGCGCCAGCTCGACGGCCGCGCGGTGACGACGACCGCCGGCACGCTGCATCCGGCGACCGCGCACGCGCCGCTCGTCGTGCTCGCGCCCGACTGGCGCAGCCGGTTCCTCGCGATCATCGCCGATCCGAACGTCGCGCTGATCCTGCTGACGATCGGCATCTACGGCCTCTTCTTCGAATTCGCGAACCCCGGTTTCGTGCTGCCGGGCGTCGCCGGCACGATCTGCCTGCTGGTCGGGCTGTTCGCGATGCAGTTGCTGCCGGTCAGCTATGCGGGCCTCGGCCTCGTATTGCTCGGGCTCGGCTGCCTCGTCGCGGAGGCGTTCCTGCCGACCTTCGGCGTGCTGGGGTTCGGCGGCATCGTCGCGTTCACGATCGGCGCGCTGATGCTGCTCGACACCGACGTGCCCGGCTACGGGATTCCGTGGCCCGTGATCGCGGGCCTCGCGCTCGGCGGCGGGCTGCTCGTCGCGGGCGTGTCGAGCGTCGCGCTACGCGCGCGGCGGCGCCCGGTCGTGACGGGCGCCGAGGCAATGCTCGGCAGCATCGGCGAAGTGCTCGACGACGGCCTGCAGCCGGACCAGCCGCACGGCGCAGCCGGCGCGCCGCCGTCGGCCGCCGGCTGGGCGCGCGTGCATGGCGAGCGCTGGCGCGTGGCGAGCAGCACGCCGCTGGCCGCCGGCTGCCGCGTGCGCGTCACCGGCCGCCACGGGCTGACGCTGACGGTCGCGCCGCTCTACGACGTGCCCGCACCCGCCCATCCGCAGGGAGAACCTTCATGATCGGTTACACGTTCGGCTTCAGCAGCGTCCTCATCGTCTTCGTCGTGGTGCTCGTCGCGTCATCGATCCGCATCTTTCGCGAATACGAGCGCGGCGTCGTGTTCATGCTCGGCCGGTTCTGGAAAGTGAAGGGGCCGGGGCTCGTGCTGATCATCCCGATCGTCCAGCAGGTCGTGCGGATCGACCTGCGCACCGTCGTGTTCGACGTGCCGGCGCAGGACGTGATCACGCGCGACAACGTATCGGTGAAGGTCAATGCGGTCGTGTATTTCCGCGTGGTCGATCCGGAGAAGGCCGTGATCCAGGTCGCGCGCTTCTTCGAGGCGACGAGCCAGCTCGCGCAGACGACGCTGCGCGCGGTGCTCGGCAAGCACGAACTCGACGCGCTGCTCGCCGAGCGCGAGCAATTGAACGCGGACATCCAGAAGACGCTCGACGCGCAGACCGATGCGTGGGGAATCAAGGTGTCGACGGTCGAGATCAAGCACGTCGACCTGAACGAGACGATGATCCGCGCGATCGCGCGGCAGGCCGAAGCCGAACGCGAGCGGCGCGCGAAGGTGATTCACGCGGAAGGCGAATTGCAGGCGTCGGAGAAGCTGCTGCAAGCCGCGCAGCGGCTCGCGCTGCAGCCGCAGGCGATGCAGTTGCGCTATCTGCAGACGCTGACGACGATCGCGGCGGACAAGAATTCGACGATCGTATTTCCGCTGCCGATCGATCTGCTGGGGGCGTTGCTTGATCGGTTGGGGGCGAAGCGCGAGCCTTGATACGCGCATGTGCCGGCCCGCAAGACGCCACGGGCCGATGTCGATGAGCGCGGGAGCCGCGGCCAGCGCCCGGCGGCCCGCGTCCGCCCGCGTCAGGCCAGCAGCTTGCGCTCGCTCTTGCCGTACTTGATCGACTTCTCGTCCGGAATCATGAGGCCTGTGTGCTCGTCGCGGCCCTGCAGCAGGAAACGCGCGTCCGGGTTGCCGATCTGTTCGGCCGCGAGCTTGCTGTCCGCGCCGATCTCGCCCTTCTTCATCCGGTTGACGATCACGCCGGCCGCGGTGTCCTTGAAATCGCGCAGCATCCACGCGTCGCCGTCGCTGTCGCCGAACACCAGCAGCGGGCCATAGCCCTTCTTCGACGCGAGGACGTTGCGGATGCCCACCGTCTTGCCCGGCCCCCAGTTGAAATGCCAGCCGGCCGGATAGGTGCTCGTGTACTTGCCGTCCTGCATGTCCAGACGCAGGCCGATCACGTTCTCGGGCGGCACGCCGTAGCCATAGTTCGGATTGCCGGCGAACACGCGCACGACGTCGTCGAGCGACGCGGTGCTCACGTACACGTCGATGCCGTTCGCCCGCAGCGTATGCATCACCGCGCGGATTTCCTCGTGAATGCGGATGCCGTGGAAATGCGTGTCGGCCACCACGCCGGCCTTGCCCGGCAGCGTCTTCGGGCTTTCGTAGCGGACCTTGCGCAACGCATCGCCGATCCCGTAGTTGTTCGACGCTTGCGCCATCGCCTGCAGCTCGGCGGTCGTCATGTTCCGGTAGAAGTAGATGATCCACTTGTAGCCGACTTCGAGCGGATGCGTGTCGCAGATCGCGTCGTACATGAAGTACAGCTTCGCGCGGAAATCCTTGAACTGATCGGTGTCACGAATCTCGTCGAGGCTCTTGTCGCCGCCGAGGCCCTGGTAGTTCGCATGGAGCCAGCGGTAGTCGGACTCGACGTCGGCCGCGAGGTCCTCCATCGTCACCGGCTTGCCGTCGACGGTCGTGTAGTCCTTCATGAACGCGCCCTTCGGCACGTCCTTCCACATCACGGCGACGAATTCGTCCGGCGTCAGCTTGTACTGCAGATGGTTGATCTGGTACATCAGCAACGCCTCTTCGCAGTCGTTCATGATGCACGTGTTGTCCCAGTCGAACACCGCATACGGGCGGCGCTTTCCGTCGTAGCGGGCGCTCGCGACGCCATGCTGGTCGAGCACCGCCTGCAGGCGCGCGGCGTTGAACGGCGACCAGCGGCCGGGGTCCAGCGCGTCCGGGGCGGTTGCGCTCTTCGCGCCGGCGATGCCGGCCTTGAGCATCAGCGGCGTCGCAGCGGTCGCCGCGGCAAGGGTGTTCATGAACTGGCGGCGTTGCATGGTCTCTCCGTTGAAATGCCGAATCGGCTTCGGGCGCTGCCCCGCGCGACGCGCGACACACCGGCCTCGCGAAGCCGCAAAGGCTTCGAATCGGGGCGGATGATGTGACGAAATTATTTCGGCAATTTGACAGCGTCGCGCCGCGACGCGACGGGGAGTTGATCCGGCGCGACATGCCGGGCCGTGTGGAAGCCTTGCCTGGCGATCCCGTCGACTTCCCCGCTGAGGACGCACGGACAAGCGACGCCCATCCAGCCCCAAGCGCCTGAAATCTAGAGCTTCCCCTCCATTTCGGCCCTTCATTAGGAGAAGTCCTCATCTCCAAGGGCTGGCGCGCGACCGTGAACCGGCTATGATCATTACATTAATCAATGACACATTAAATGCTGACTGAATAACCCGTGTGGCGATGGACGCCGGCGGATGCATCCAGATCAGCACCCCAAGCCTTGCCCAGGACCCGCCCTACGTCGAGACGCAAACGCGGGCCGACACATGGAGACGCATCATGACCGCCCCCCATCCGCTACCGGAAGTCCACCTCGACGAGCTGCCGCAATTCCGTGCGGTGCAGCAACTGGCCTACCGCTGCGTCGAAACCGTCGGCGCGATGCTCTACCCCGGCATCACCGAGAAGGAGGCCGCGCGCCTGCTGACCGAATGGCTGCAGGACAACGGCGTGCACGACTGGCTGCACAAGCCGTTCGCGTGGTTCGGCGATCGCACCGCGTTCGAGGGCTTCTCGGGCCTCAAGCACATGGGCGGCTTCAATCTCGCGTTCTTCCCGAGCAACCGGCAACTCGAAACCGACATGCCGGTGATCCTGGATGTCGCGCCGGTGCTCGACGGCATCGTCGCCGACGTCGGCTACGCGCACTGCCTGGGCCGCAACCCGATCCTCGAGCAGTTGCAGGACGACCTGATGGACCATCGCGACATGATCGTGCGGCTCGTGAAGGCGCGCCGGCCGATGGCGGAAGTCGCGCAGGAAGTCGACGCGCTGTGCCGCCGCCAGGGCGTCGAGCCGCGCCACAAGGCCTATCCGTTCAAGGTGCTCGCGCATCGCGTCGCGAAGATCCACAAGCTGTCGAAGCCGCGCTTCGTCGCCCGCTTCGGGCTGAACGCGACGCGCAACCTGCTGCTCGACCAGGGCCGCGCGGCGAAACGGCAAGGCTGGTCGCCGCTGTGGTCGATCGACCGCCGCTCCGAGCATGCGCCAGTGCCGGGCCTGTGGGCCGTCGAGCCGCATCTCGGCTTCGCCGGCGTCGGCGCGAAATTCGAGGAGCTGCTCGTGATCACCGACGACGACGCGTACTGGCTCGACGAGGATCTGCCGCACGTGCGCCGCTGGCAGCGCCGCCAGGCCGAGCGCGGGCAGGCGGTTTCGACCGCCCGGGCCGCCGCCTGACGAACCACCCACCTCCCGACTCCCTGAACGACGGACTCACGATGCAGCCTCTTTCCGACGAAGCGCCGCTGGCCCTGTTCGAATCGGTTCACAGCGAAACGGCGGTCGCCTCCGGCGACCTGACGCTCGCGGTCCGGACGTGGGGCGACCCGGCCCGCTCGCCGGTCGTGCTGGTACACGGCTATCCCGACGACAGCAGCGTCTGGCAGCACGTCGCGCCGCTGCTCGCGCGCAAGCACTACGTGATCGCGTACGACGTACGCGGCGCGGGCCTGTCCGGCGTGCCGAAACGCACGGCCGACTATCACCTCGCGAAGCTGACCGACGACTTCGTCGCGGTGATCGACGCGCTCTGTCCCGGCCGCGCCGTGCATCTGGTCGCGCACGACTGGGGCTCGATCCAGGGCTGGGAATTCGTCACCGATCCGCGCCTGGCCGGCCGCATCGCGTCGTACACGTCATGCTCGGGGCCGTGCCTCGACCACGTCGGCTTCTGGCTGCGCGAACGCGTGCTGCACCCGACGCCCGCCTCGCTCGCGAAGCTCGGCGGCCAGCTCGTGCGCTCGTGGTACGTCTATCTGTTCCACGTGCCGTTCATCCCGGAGCTCGGCTGGCGGCTGTGGCTCGGCCGCGCATGGCCGGGCCTGCTGCGCCGGCTCGAGAAGACGCCCGCCGCGCCGCGCCCGACGCAGGCCGACGACGGCGCGCGCGGCGTGCGCCTCTATCGCGCGAACTTCATCCGCTGCCTGTTCGCGCCGCGTGAGCGCTACGCGCATGCGCCGGTGCAGACGATCGTGCCGCTCGGCGACAAATACGTGAGTCCCGCGCTGTCCGAGAACCTGTCGCGCTGGGTGCCGCAGTACTACCGGCGCGAAGTCGCGGCCGGCCACTGGCTGCCGCTCGCCGATCCCGCACGCTTCGCGGCGCTCGCCGGGCAATTGATCGACGCGGTCGAATCCGGCGACGAACCGCCCGCGCTCGCGAACGCGCGCCGTCGCGCCACCAGCGGGCGCTTCAGCGGCAAGGTCGCGGTCGTCACCGGCGCGGGCAGCGGGATCGGCCGCTGCGCGGCGCTGGCCTTCGCACACGAAGGCGCAACGGTCGTCGCCTGCGACATCGATCTCGCGAGCGCCGAACGCACCGCGCTGCTGATCGGGCTGACCGGCGAGCAGGCCCATGCGAAACGCGTCGACGTCGGGTCCGCCGACGAGATGGAAGCGCTCGCGGCGTGGGTCGGCAGCGAACTCGGCGGCGCGGACGTCGTGATCAACAACGCGGGCATAGGCATGGCCGGCGGCATCCTCGACACGAGCACGCGGCACTGGGAGCGCATCCTGCACGTGAACCTGTGGGGCGTGATCCACGGCTCGCGGCTGTTCGCCCAGCAGATGGCCGCGCGCGGCACCGGCGGGCACATCGTCAATACCGCGTCGGCCGCCGCGTTCGGGCCGTCGCGCGACCTGCCCGCGTATGCGACGACGAAGGCCGCCGTGCTGATGCTCAGCGAATGCATGCGCGCGGAACTCGCGGAGCAAGGCATCGGCGTGACGGCCGTATGCCCCGGTTTCGCGGAAACCGGGATCATGGCATCGACACACTACGCGGGCGCCAACGCCCAGGACGAAGCGCGGCTGCGCAAGCGCGCGACGAAGCTCTACCAGATGCGCGGCCTGAAACCGGAAACCGTCGCGCAGGCGATGGTCGACGGCGTGCTGCGCAACCGCTCCGTCGTCGCGGTCGGCGGCGAAGCGCACGCGCTGCGCTTCGTCGGCCGCTTCATGCCGTGGCTGGGCCGGATGATCGCCCGCGTCAGCATGGCATCGCATTGACGGCGCACGACGCCGCACAGGGAGACAACATGACCGATACCGCCGACTATCACAAGATCAAGGCCCGGCACGTGAAGTTCGACTTCAGCGACACGCCGGTCACCTGGGTGCCGAACGATCCGGGCAGCACGCACATCATCAACACGCTGAACCTGCTGTTTCCGGAAGGCGAGCTGTGGTTCTGCCGCGTGTACAACAAGGCGCTGCCGCTGATCACCGATGCACGCCTGCGCGACGAAGCCGAAGGCTTCCTGCGGCAGGAAGCCGTGCATTCGCGCTCGCACGGCGGCGTGCTGAAGCACTACTACGACCGCCACGGCATCGACACGAAGCCGTTCACGCAGAAGCTCAACCGCCTGTTCACGCGCGTGCTGGGCGAAGCCCCGCTCGGGCTGAAGATCGGCCATACGCGCTTCTGGCTGCGGCAGCAGCTGGCCGTGATCGCGTCGCTCGAGCATTTCTTCGGCTATCTCGGCAACTGGGTGCTCAACGCGCACGGGCTCGACGAAGGCCGCGCCGACCCGACGATGGTCGACCTGCTGCGCTGGCACGGCGCCGAGGAAGTCGAGCACCGCACCGTCGCGTTCGACATCTACCGTCATATGGGCGGCACCTATCCGGAACGCTGCGTGCACATGGCGTTCGTGATCCTGCTGCTGCTCTACTACATCACGACCGGTGCGAAGTTCATGTACCGGCGCGACCCGGACGCCGGCCGCTACCCGGGCTTCGTGCTCGCGTGGCGGCAGGGTTCGCGGCGCGGGCACCTGCCGTCGTTCTGGAAGGTGATCGGCGCGGCGCTGCGCTATTTCAAGCCGGGCTATACGCCGCACCACGAAGGCTCGACCGAGCAGGCGCTCGCCTACCTCGCCCGCTCGCCGGCCGCGCAGGCGGCCGCGCACGGCGGCAACTGGGGCGCGGCGAAAGGCGCGTGACCGGGCTTCCGGCCGGCTCGGCGGGCGGCGCCCGCCGAAATGCGTACAATCGCGGCTTCAATTTCCCGGAGGTGCCGCGATGGCCATGAAGAAAACCGATCTCGAAAAGAACAAGGCGCTCAAGCTGACGCACGCGATGAAACAGTCGAGCTCCGCGCGTTTCGGCAAGGGCGCCGACGAAGCGGCCAAGCTGGACCGCCGCGCGCAGCGCAAGCTCGACCAGGAACAGGGCCTCGTGCCGTTCGCATGCAAGCTCAACGCCGAGCTCGTCGAACAGCTGAAGGCACGCGCGGCCACGCACCCGGAAGGGATGACGGGCCTGCTGTCCGAACTCCTCGTGAACGGCCTCGCGCAACGCGACGCGTAACCGCCACGTATCTCCAAATTTCCGTTGACAGCGCTGCGCCGCGACGACACACTCGTTCGCATGCCTACGTTCAAGCTCGTCGCCATCGCGATTCATTGCCCGGTGAACATTCGAAAGAATGGATCACGGGAGGCGCTTGTGCGTTAGCAATCGAGCAGTACCGCATGTCACACAAGGCCTCGCCGGAAACGGATGAGGCCTTTTTGTTCTGGTGCGCGTCATCCGTCCGGCTCACTGAATGGAGCAGACGATGGACCAGGCAAGCCCGCTGTTCGAACGCCGTGATCGGCGCCCCGCCGGCACGATCGCATTACCGACCGTCGTGATCCGTTTCGCGGTCGCGCCGCGCACGACGATGACCTGGCGCGCGCCGCAGGACGCGGAGATCCGCGCGCACGGCGCGGCGCTGTGGATCACGCGACCGCCGAATGTCGACGATTACTGGGTGCAACCCGGCGACGTGCTGCGCATCGCGCGCGGCGAGCGCATCTGGCTCGGCACCGATGCCGACCGGCCGGTCGAAGCGACGATCACGACCGCGTACGTGCGGCGCGGCGAACGCGTCAGGCGCATGCTCGCGCAAGTGCAACGTTTGCTCGTCGGGATAGGGAGAAGGAGCGGATGAGCGGCGCACCGTTGCGCGTGCGTCAAGTACACGACACGCGCAACGGCCGCGACCGGAAACGAACGCACCCGCGGCGCAACGCGTCGCGGCTGCGCATCGAAGGACGCGGCACGCCGGTGCGTGCCGTGCGCAGCGAGAAGATGCAACAGGTACATCAGGTGCTGGCGGCGAGACGCGGGCCCGTGCTTCGTGGAGTGGAATCGAGGTCGGGACGTTGCGCGGCCTGCGAGGTCACCCACGGATCGATGCCCTGCTTCTGCACCTCTTCGAGGAATGACACACGTGTGCGCCAGTAATCCGCCTGTAATTTCGCATCGATGACGCGCTGTTCGGCTGCGAACAGTTCCATGCGCGCCGTCACGAGCATCGACGCAGCGGTTTTTTCCGGCGTGGGGGCGTGTCGCATCGCCCAACGGCTGATCCAGTTCAACATGCTGACCTCCGTGATTACGGACGAACCCGCATCGGGCAATCGCAACCGGCCGTGCCTGCCCAAACGCGCAACGACCTTGACCGCCATTCACCGCCTGGCCTGCACGGACTGCGACTCCCCCACGTCGGCAATGACCGCCGGCGTGTGCATGCGCGGTGTATCTATCCTAGAAAGACTTGCCGGTTTACGCGATGGGGTCTTGCAATCTTTTACACAGAAACCACAGTCGCGCCCGCATCGCGAAATGACGGTTGCGGACGGGACGGCTTCGGCGCACGATAGCCCGATCCCTGCGACCGCCTGGACTGACGAATGGCCGCTGCACGCCGCTGCCGCGCCGTGTATCCGCGCCGGCAGCACGCGTGCGGACATGCGCACCCGCCACCTGCACCGCGTTCGTGCAGCATGCGGGCGCTCCGTTTCAGTCGCATGTCATCGTGCACCGCCCGCGCGCGACGCAGCCGGCGTGCCGTTGCGCACGCATCGGCACGTCTCGTGCGCCTCCCCGCGCCGCTTCCCCCGCTCCCGCCGTTTCAGCCATTTCTGCCGGCCCGTGCCGCGCGAACCGGTAAAATGCGCGCCTTCGCCGCATGGGCGGGCCGCCAGACCGTTCGTGCGCAGACAACCGATCGTGCCCTCCAACTATATCGTCCGAGCTATCCGCGCTATTACAATCCGCCGATAGCCGGACAATAGTGGCTGGTTACAGTTAGCCGGCCGCGCTGCCTGTACAACAATTCGGCACAACAATCAACACGACAACCCGACCGGAGAAACGCCTTCATGGAATCCATCAAGCGGTATTTCGGCTTCGCTGAAGCCGGCACCGATTTCCGCACCGAAATACTCGCGGGCGTCACCACGTTCCTGACGATGGCCTACATCATCTTCGTCAACCCCGCGATCCTCGGCGACGCCGGCATGCCGAAGGAATCCGTGTTCGTCGCGACCTGCCTCGTCGCGGCGCTGGCGTCGATCATCATGGGGCTGTACGCGAACTACCCGATCGCCTGCGCGCCCGGCATGGGCCTGAACGCGTATTTCGCGTACACGGTCGTCAAGGGAATGGGCTTCACGTGGCAGGCGGCGCTCGGCGCGGTGTTCATCTCCGGCTGCCTGTTCCTGCTCGTCACGCTGTTCCGCGTGCGCGAGGCGATCGTCAACGGCATTCCGAAATCGCTGCGGATTTCCATTACCGCCGGCATCGGCCTGTTCCTCGGCATCATCTCGCTGAAGACGTCGGGCGTGATCGTCGGCAACCCGGCCACGCTCGTCACGCTCGGCGACCTGCACAAGCACGAGACGATCCTCGCGATCGTCGGCTTCTTCACGATCGTCACGCTCGACCACCTGCGCGTGCGCGGCGCGATCCTGATCGGTATCATCGGCGTGACGATCCTGTCGTTCTTCTTCGCCGGCAACCAATTCCACGGCGTGTTCTCCGCGCCGCCGTCGATCGATGCGACGCTGTTCAAGCTCGACATCGGCGCCGCGCTGTCGACCGGCATCATCAACGTGATCCTCGTGTTCTTCCTCGTCGAACTGTTCGACGCAACGGGCACGCTGATGGGCGTCGCGAACCGCGCGGGCCTGCTCGTCGAAGGCAAGATGAACCGCCTGAACAAGGCGCTGCTCGCCGACAGCACGGCGATCGTCGCGGGCTCGGTGCTCGGCACGTCGTCGACCACCGCGTATATCGAAAGCGCGTCGGGCGTGCAGGCCGGCGGCCGCACCGGCGTGACGGCCATCACCGTCGCGGTGCTGTTCCTCGCGTGCCTGTTCATCGCGCCGCTCGCCGGCGTCGTGCCAGCGTACGCCACGGCGCCCGCGCTGCTGTACGTGTCGTGCCTGATGCTGCGCGAGATGGTCGAAGTACCGTGGGACGATGCGACGGAAGCCGTGCCGGCCGCGCTGACCGCGCTGTTGATGCCGTTCACGTACTCGATCGCGAACGGCGTCGCATTCGGCTTCATCGCGTACGGCGGCCTCAAGCTGCTGACCGGCCAGGCCCGCACGGTCAAGCCGATCGTGTGGATCATCGCGGCCGTGTTCCTGTTCCGCTTCTTCTATCTCGGCAGCGAGTAACGGGCGCACGTCGGCGCAACGCACAGTGAAAACGCCACCTTCGGGTGGCGTTTTCACTGTGCATGCCGTGTCGCCTTGTCCGCGTGGATCAAGGCGTTGCGACGCCCTTGAGCTCCGCATCGTACAGCCGCTGGGCCAGCGTCGAATCGAGCGTCTTGACGCGGCGATACAACTGCACCGCGTCATCGACCCGCCCGGTGCGGCGATAAGCGACCGCCAGGTTGGCCATGATTTGCGCGTCATCGGGATAGGTGCGGTTCATTTCCTCGAAGATCCCGACTGCCGCATCGGGCCGCTTGCCGCGAATCGCCGCGATGCCCATCGCCTCCCGCGCCAACCGGTTCGACGGATCGAGCTTCAATGCATGCGCAGCTGCGGCCGACGCTTCGTCGGGCTGACCAATCTCGTTCAGTTCGCCCGCGAGCACCACCCACCCCGCCGCCAGCGATTCGTCCAGCGCAACCGCGCGCCGGAACGATGCGACGGCATGCACATGCTGGCCCAGTTGCGCCAGCGTCACGCCGTGCATCCGCCATGCCCTCGCGTCGCTGTCGTTCAGCTTGAGGGACCGGTCGAGCGCGCTCAACGCATCGACATAGTTCGACTGTGTCATGTACAGCGCGCCGAGCCGCAACCAGTATTCGGCATTGTCCGGCGCCGCTTCAACCGCACTGTGCATCGCGCTGGACGCGTTGCCGGACTGGCCTTGCAGCGCATACGCCTGGGTCAGCGCGCCCTGGATGAGCGCGGTTGCCGCGGGATCGCCGCCCTTCTGCGCCTTCAGCGCGTGCTGGTAACTGGCGATCGCGTCCGCCAGGTGGCCGAGATCGTATTGCGCACGGCCGAGTGCGTACCAAAGCCGTGCATCGTCGGGAAAGGCCTTCAACCCGTCGTGCAGCACGCCGATGGTGGCCTGGGCATCCGGCTGCGTCGAGGCCAGCAGACTCCACGCATCGGCCTGGCGCGAACCGGACAGTTCATGTACCCCTCGTTCGAACCACGGTCGCGCACCGGCCTTGTCGCCGCGCCGCAAATACGCGATGCCGAGATTCATCCGCAGCATCGTGTCCGACGGATCGGCACGCATGCCGGCATGAAACGCGTCGAGTGCGCGATCCATCTGTCCCAGCTCGGCATAGGTGTTGCCGAGCGAAGACCAGCCAAATGCGTATGACGGATCGTTTTCGACCGAACGTCGATAGGCGGCCAGGCTGAGCGCGCCGCGATCGGGCAGCCGGCTCGTGCGATAGGCATTGCCGAGGTTGTTCCACGCCCACGCGCTTTGCGGTCGCGCGGCCGTCCATGCAAGGTCATGGCGAATCAGCCCGTCGACGTCGTTTGCCACCGCGTACGCGCGCGCCTGGCTCATCCAGGCGGTCGCTTCGAGCGGCAGGTCGACGGCCGGCATCTTCGCTGCCACGGTCGCCATCCACTCGACTGGCAGGACCATGTAGAGCGACTCGGCATTGTCCGCTCGGACGCCCACCATGCCGATCAGATTGTCTTGCTCGTCGTAGACGCCGGCGCCCGGTTCGGGCAGGTGCGGCGGCGCCGGATTCGGCGACGCGAGCAGGCCGGAATGCACGCCGCCGTCCGCGGCCCATGCATGGCAGCACACGCGCAGCGCAACGGGATCACGGCGGTCGAATCGCGCGCCCGCCAGATAGGCGGTCGTGGCCGCTTCCGGACTTCGCGCCGTCAACGGCACGGCGGCGACGTCGAGACCCGTCGCTTCGACGATGCAGATGTCCCGATCCTGGTTGCCCGCGACGAGTCGCGCGGGAAGACGGCGGCCATCGGCCGATGCAATGTCGAATGCCGGTCGGCCGGCGAGCCGATGACACGGCGTCGCGACGCGCCCCGGCGCCACGACGATGCCACCCGTCGTGACGTCGCCCGCGACGATGTCGACCTCACCGGGTGCGCGCCGACCGATCGCGTCGTCGTCCGATCCAACGGCCCCGTCGGCCATCGACATGCCGGCCGCGAGCAACCATGCGCCTGCCAGCAGACGGCGCGCCCTCCCCCATCCCGAGCGATGCTCCACGTGCGGTGCCCTCTTTTATTGTGTTGGAATTCGAATGATTTTCTCTGCGATCCTGACAAATCGAGACGCCGATTCGTGCCGGCACACTAGCAGCCGCCCCGTTGCAGCATCAATCCGGTACCGCCCGCATACGAAAATGCCGCCCGACTCCGCCGAACGGCATTGCATGAAGGCCACGTCCGCGCGTGCGCCGCTCGCTTGCGCGCGCCGCCGGACGAGCGTCGTGTCGTCAGCGCCAGTTGGCCTCGTAGAAGCGCACGTAACCGCTGCGCAGCGTCACGCATTGCGCGCGCGTTTCCGACAGCAGGCGCCGTGCGGCCGCCTCGATGCGCTCGCGGTGCTGGTCGAATGCGCCGACCATGTCCTCGAAGCGCGGCGATGCCGCGCCGAAGTGGTCTTCCAGCGCCTCGGCGGTGATCTGACATTGGACGCGCTCGCCATTGACCAGTGCCGTGAACGCCAGCATCAGGTCACGCCCCGAATACTCCGGCTTCTCGTTCGTGAAATGGATCTGCATGGAGCCGCCTCGACCGGTAGAAAACGAATGACCGCGTCCGTCGTCCGCTACCGGCCGGACGAATGTACGCGGGCTCGCCGGCGGAGGCGCCGGCCGCGGAGTGTGGCGCGGTCGATGCATGCCGGTTGAATTCCACTTTAGACGGTTTCGCGCGGGACACAAAAATTTCGGTGTGCGTCGTTCCGACGCGCATTTCGTCTGATCTGCGCGGCATCCGGCACCGTTTCGCCAACGGACGTCAGTGCGGATCGGTCGGCCAGACGTTGAGCGCGATCGCGGCGGTCGTGACGCCCACCGCGATCGCGGCCGCCCCGTATCTCACCGCATCGGTCAGATCGAACAGCAATCCGTGGATCGCCACGGCAATGCCGCCCAGCATGATGAACGTGGCGATGGCCGCCAGCACGACTCTCAGTTCCGCCCGAACCATGATGCGTCTCCCGAACGGATGCATGTCGCGTCGCATGCATGTTGCACCGCGGAACACGGCGCGTGCGTGTTCCATTTCCATCATTGCAGGCGGGCGCCTGAAAGCAAGGGGATTTTGTCGGCAGTCGCGCATCGCACGTGACGCTTGTATGATGATGCGTGCCCGGACGGACGGCTGTCGCGCCGAATGGTGCGCCGCGAGCGGAGACGCACTCCGCCGCCGATTCCGATCCGGTCGCCCGACGGCCCCGGGAACAGGAGACAAACCATGCCGCAACCCTTCGTGCTGCCCGCCACCACGGGTCGCACCGACCTGCTCGCGCAGGCGCATGCACGTTCGACCGCGGTCGGCCTGCGCGCGCACGAACGCCCCGATTTCTCGCCGCTGTCGCGCGTCGCGCTGCGCGAACTGCTCGACACGAACCACACGCTGTTCTCGCACGCCCGCCCGGTGATGGAGGACCTGCACGCGCAGATCGCCGAGACGCAAAGCCTCGTGCTGCTGACGGACGCCGACGGCGTGATCCTGCACAGCATCGGCGACGCGGACTTCATCGAGAAAGCCAACCGTGTCGCGCTGTGCAACGGCGTGTCGTGGGCTGAAGGTGCACGCGGCACCAACGCGATCGGTACCGCGCTCGCGTCGGGCCAGGCCGTGGTCGTGCACGGTGCCGAACACTTCCTGCGCGCGAACCACATCCTCACCTGCGCGTGCGCGCCGATCGTCGATCCGTTCGGCCGCACGCTCGGCACGCTCGACGTGAGCGGCGATCCGCGCGGCTCCAGCCCGCATACGCTCGCGCTCGTGCGGATGTCGGCGCAACTGATCGAGAACCACCTGTTCGCGAATCAGTGCGGCGAAGCGCTGCGGCTGCGCTTTCACGCCCACGAGGATTGCGTCGATTCGCTGTTCGCCGGCCTCGTCGCGTTCGGCCCCGACGGCGGGCTGATCGCCGCGAACCGCAGCGCCCAATTCCAGCTCGGCGCATCGTTCGATGCACTGCAGCATCAGGCGAGCGACGCGTTGTTCGGCATGCGCTTCGGCCAGCTCGCGCAGCAGGCCGCGCGCGCGCCGGGCGCCACGTTCCGCCTCACGCTGTCGACCGGCGTACGCGTGCTCGCGCGCTGCGAATTCCCGGAAGCACAGAAAACGACCGTCGCCGTCACGCCGCCCGCGCCGGCTGCGCGCGTGCGTGCGCCGGACCCCGACGCGATCACGTTCGCGACGCTCGACACCGGCGACGCGCGCATGGCCGCCGTGCTCGAACGCGTCGCGAAGATCCGCGGGCGCGACCTGCCGCTGCTGATCCTCGGCCAGACCGGCACCGGCAAGGAATGGCTCGCCCGCGCGCTGCACCAGGCGTCCCCGCGCGCGGACGGCCCGTTCGTCGCGGTCAACTGCGCGGCGCTGCCCGATTCGCTGATCGAGGCCGAACTGTTCGGCTATGAAGACGGTGCGTTCACCGGCGCGCGCAAGCGCGGCAGCCCCGGCAAGATCGCGCAGGCCGACGGCGGCACGCTGTTTCTCGACGAAATCGGCGACATGCCGCTCGCGCAGCAGGTGCGGCTGATGCGCGTGCTGCAGGAGCGCGCGGTGATGCCGCTCGGCGGCGCACGCGCGGTGCCGGTCGACGTGAGGGTGGTGTGCGCGACCCACCGCGACCTGCGCGCGATGATCGCGGAGGGCACGTTCCGCGAGGATCTGTTCTACCGGATCAACGGGCTCGCGGTCACGCTGCCGGCGCTTGCCGCCCGCACCGACCTGCCGGCGCTCGTCGAGCGCATCCTTGCGCGGCTCGCGCGCAGCGAGCCGATGCCGCGCCGCCTCGCGGCCGACGTGCTCGATGCGTTCGCGCGCCACCGCTGGCCCGGCAACCTGCGGCAAATGACCAACGTGCTGCGCACGGCCGGCATGCTCGCCGAAGACGAAGCCGAAATCACGCTCGCGCATTTGCCCGACGATTTCTGGCTCGACTGCGACGATGTACCGGCTGCCCCGGAAGCAGCCACGCCGGCCGGCCGGCGCGAAGGCACGACGCTGCAAAGCCATCAGGCCGCGATGATCGACGCGGTGCTCGCGCGGCATGGCGGCAACGTATCGGCGGCCGCGCGCGAGCTCGGCCTCGCCCGCAATACCGTGTACCGGTATCTGCGGCGGCACTGACCCCCACGGCTGGCGGCCGTGGGCCGCCGGCGGGTTCGGGTATGCTTGGCGCGTTGCCGCCGAACCGCCGCCCGCTTCAGTCATGACCGATCCAGATCACCCGCCCCTCGTGCGCATCGAGCCGCTCGGCGCGAGCTTCGACGCGCCTGATTCGCTCACCCTGCTCGAGGCCGCCGCGTTCGCGCGCGTGTCGCTGCCGCGCTCGTGCCGCAACGGCACGTGCCGAAGCTGTCTTTGCCGGATCGTCAGCGGCAGCGTACGCTACACGATCGAATGGCCGGGGCTCTCCCGCGAGGAAAAAGCCGACGGCTATACGCTGCCGTGCGTGGCCGTCGCGACGTCGGACCTCGTGCTCGACGTGCCCGACGCGGTCATGCTCGACTAGACGCGGCGCGCGACCGCGCGTCGTCCTGCAACGCTCGATCCTGCATGGAGAACGTGATGGTCCAGCCAACCGATCGCATCGAAAAACAGACGCTGCTCGCCGCATCGCCCGACCGCGTCTGGGCAGCCGTGAGCAATTCCGGCGAATTCGGCCAGTGGTTCGGCGTGTCGTTCGACGGCCCGTTCGAGGCCGGCCAGTCTCTGTTCGGCCGCATCACCCCCACCCGCGTCGACGACGATGTCGCCAAGGCGCAGGAGCCCTATGCGGGCACTGTGTTCGAAATCGTCGTCGACCGTATCGAACCCAAGCAACTGTTCTCGTTTCGCTGGCATCCGTTCGCGATCGATCCGGAATTCGATTACGCGTCCGAGCCGATGACGCTCGTCACCTTCACGCTCGCGCCGCAGGCCGGCGGCACGCTGCTCACGGTCACCGAAACGGGTTTCGACCAGTTGATCGAAGCGCGTCGCGCGACGGCGCGCGACATGAACGATCAGGGCTGGGCCGCGCAGATGACGCTGATCGCGAAGTACCTGGCGCAGCCCGCGTAGCGCGCCGCGATGCCGCACATCGGTGCCGGCCGGCGAACCGACGTGCGTGGCATAATCGGCCGCATCGTCGTCCACCCGCCGCCGCGCATCGCATGCTGAGTCGTCGCCTCCGGAAGATCGGCAGTCTGATCGGGATGCTCGCCATCCTGATGGCGGCGCTCGCGCCGACGATCTCGCAGGCGCTGACCACGCAGGGCCGCGTCGACGCGCTGCTGGCCGGCTACTGTTCGGCCGCGCCGGCCGCCGGCGACCGTTCAGCCGACGCGTCGACGAAAAGCCTGCAGGCCCATCTGCAGGCATGCGGCTACTGCAGCCTGCTTGCCCATACCCCCGCGCTGCCCGCCCCCGAACTGACGTTCGCGGCCCGCGTGCACGCCATCGAGCATCGCGCGGCCACCCGCTTCGAAAGCCTGCGCCGCGCGCAGCCGCTCACGGCCGCGCAACCGCGCGCCCCGCCATTCACGTCCTGATCCGTCGTCATCGCGCGTGATGCCGTCGTGCATCACGTCGCCCGCGCACGCCGCCCGCGTGCGCGACGTATCACGTTTCGAAGGACGATCATGTCTCACCTGCCGCGCACGGCGTCGTGCCGCGCGCGTGGTTGGCCGTCTCCGGTTCGGATAGCCGCGCCGGCATTCGCCCGCGTGCGAATGCCCGCCCTCGCACGTCCGCGCCGGGCGCCACCGACATCGATGCCGCTCGCGCGGCCGTCCGTCGAATCCGTTTTTTTATCCGATTCGTCACTCACTTATCCAGCCATGAAAACCGCTGCTTTCGTTCGCGGCGCATTCGCCGCACTCGGCTTCGTCGTCATCCACGCCGCCCATGCACATGCGCTTCCGAAAACGCAGGACCCGGCCCCCGACGCCACGCTATCGAACGCGCCGCACACGGTCACGATCGATTTCGGCGAGGCGCTCGAGCCCGCGTTCAGCTCGATCGCCGTGACCGACAGCCAAGGGCAATCGGTCGTCGACGGGAAGTCGGCCGTCGACGCCGGCAACCGGAAGCGGATGCACGTCGCACTGGCGAGCCTGAAGCCCGGCACCTACACGGTCGCGTGGATCGCGGTGGCCAGCGACGGCCATCGCACGCACGGCCGCTACGCATTCACGCTGAAGTAACGCATGACACGCACGCGATGCGCATCGGCGCTTCGTGCCGAGCGCATTCGCATCGATGCCCGCGGCATCGCACCCAATCAGGAGAACACATGATGAAACGCTCGATTCCGACCGGCCTGCTCGTGGCGCTGGCGCTGCACGCCACCGCCACCTTCGCCGCGTCGACCGTCCAGGCCGACGCGTGCTGGATCCGCACGATGCCGGCGACGGTACCGTCGTCCGGCTACTTCACGCTGAAGAACCACGGCGACGCGCCCGCGACGCTGACCGGTATCGACACACCCGCCTACGGGATGGCGATGGTGCATGAAACGCAGACGAGCGGCAGCACCGCGAAGATGGTGCACGTCGACTCGGTCGTCGTGCCGGCGCACGGCTCGGTGACGTTCAAACCGAAGAGCTATCACGTGATGCTGGAGGAGCCGCGCCAGGCCGTCGTGCCCGGCGCGAAGGTGCCGTTCCGGCTGCACTTCGCGGACGGCTCGACCGTGTCCGTGACCTGCGACGCGAAGGCGCCGACCTACGCTGGCCAGTAATGCGGCCTGCCTCACGACCGAAGGAGACGCACATGAAAAACCGCCTGCCGCTGGCCGACCTGATCGTTCGCTACCGGACGCCGCTGAATGTCGCGGTACTGATCGTCTGCGGGCTATGGGCCGCCTGGATCGCGTGGATGACGCGGCCTGCCGCCATCGATACGCCGCCGTCGATTCCCGCGTACTGCATGCGCGACGCACGCTGACGCGCCGGCACGGTTCCGGCGGCGGCCCGCGCCCTTATTGGCGTGGCATCATCGCGTCGTCCCGACCGCTGGAACCGCCTTCCGGAGCGCCGCATGTCCATTCAGACCTGGATGCTGTTTGCCGCAGCCTATCTCGCCACGACGCTGTCGCCGGGGCCCAACGTGCTGCTCGTGATCCGCAACACGGTGCGCTACGGCGCGCACGGCACCGCCGTGACGATCGCCGGCAACCTCGTCGCGCAGGGCGTGGTCGTGCTGCTGGTCGCGCTCGGCGTGGGCGCGGTGCTGGCCGCGATGCCGCCGCTGTTCGTCGCGATGAAGGTGATCGGCGCCGCGTATCTGATCTTTCTGGGTGTGCGGCAGTTACGCGGCGAGCGCAAGGCCGCCGCATCGAGTAGCGCCGCGGAGATCGCCGTGCCCGATCGACGGAAGCTGTTTCGCGAAGCGCTGTTCGTGTCGGGCAGCAATCCGAAGACGATGATCTTCCTGTCCGCGTTCATGCCGCAGTTCATCGTGCACGACCGTCCGCTCGCGCTGCAGTTCGTCGTGATGTACGCGACGATCGCCTGCACGGTCGTGGTCGTTCACAGCGTCTATTCGGCCGGAGTGCGCCGCCTGCATCACGGCTTCGGCATGAGCCGCGCGGTGCGCGCGCTCAAGCGTGCGAGCGGGCTGCTGTTCGTCGGGCTCGGCATCAAGCTGCTGACCGCGCGGCAGGCATGAGCCGGCCCCGTCCGGTCAGCGCATGCTCGCGGCCAGCGCGGCCGTGATCTCGTCGAACGACGGCCGTGCATCGACGTCCTCGTTCACGCACGCCGCCGCCAACGCATCGAGCGCGCCGGCGTGCGGTTCGCAGCGCTCGAGCAATTCGCCGAGCAGATAGCCGAACGCGCGCACTTCGAGCCGTTCGAATCTTGCGCCACGCGTGCGCTCGTCCGGGTCGTACAGCGACGCCGCGCCGAAATCCCCGAGCAGTGCGCCGCCTGCGCCGTCGTGCAGGATGTTGTGCGCATACAGGTCGCCATGCATGATGCCGCGCGCGTGCAGATGGCCGGCGACCGACGCGATGCCGTGCGCGATCCGCAGCGCTTGCGCCGGCTCGAATCTCGCATCGGCGGCATAGACGTCGCGCGTGCAGGACGCGAAGCTCGGCGGCCCGGCGAGGTTCGTCAGCGCGGGATCGACCAATGCCATCACCAGGCCGTGCGTGCCGTCCGGATGCCCGCGCAGCTTGCCGATCACCGGGATCAGGTTCGGATGACCGCCGGCGTGCAGGCACGCGGCCATTTCGCAATCGGGCAGGCCGTCGCTCGTCACCGCACCCTTGAACAGCTTGACCGCGACCGTGCGCGGCGGATGGCCGTCCGCGCGCCACTGCGCACGGTAAATGACACCCGACGCGCCCTCGCCCAGTTTCTGTTCGCATGACAGCGCGGCCCAGTCGATCTCCGCGACGTCCGGCCCGGCGGACGCCGCGGCCTCCGGCTCCGCGCCGAACGGATTGCCGGCCACGGCGAGCCACGCAAGACGCGGCAGGCGCGGCAGCCAGTCGGGCAACGCGTCCAGCCGGTTCGCCGACAGGCGCACCAGTTCCAATGCGCGGCAGGCGGCCATTTCCGCGGGCAGCGCCCGCAGCCGGTTGCCGGCAAGCATCAGCTTCTGCAACCGCCCACAGTCGCCGATGTCGGCCGGCAGTTCGTCGATTGCGTTGTCGGTCAGGATCAGCCAGCGCAGCGCACGCGGCAGCGCGCCACGCGGCACGGTGCGGATCCGGTTCGCCTTGAAGCCGATCATGTCGAGCCGTTCGCACGCGCCGAGCACGTCGGGGAAGGCGGTGAAGCGGTTGCCCGACGCGAACAGGATACGCAGGCGATGCAGCCGCGGCAGGTCGTCGGGCAGCGCGGACAGCGCATTGCCGGTCAGGTCGAGCACTTCGAGCGTGTCGGCCAGATCGAAGATCTCGCGCGGAAATTCGGTCAATCCGCACGCGAGCTTGAGTTGCCGCGCGCCCGACAGTTGGCCGGCCTGCAGTTGTTCGAGGGTGTGGGTCACGGGGAGAAAACGGGTGGCGGTTGCGGTGATCGACGGGTCGATCGGACGAATTCTACCGGGATCGACGAAGTGCCCGTACACGAGCTTGTCATCCCCCCTTCACAAACGCGAAATGTGACGTTAGAATTGCGCCCCTTGCAGTGCCGACGTGGTGAAATTGGTAGACACGCTATCTTGAGGGGGTAGTGGCGAAAGCTGTGCGAGTTCGAGTCTCGCCGTCGGCACCAGATGCGTTTTCCTCGCATTCACGCATTTCCGAAACCCGCGACAGCAGATGGCTTCGCGGGTTTTTTGTTTTCAGCTACGCCAACAACAGAAAATTCCGCACCACCGCGGACGGCTCGTCGCAGCGCGACGCAATGGCCAGCCTCGCGCGAAACCGGTTACCCGCGAACGGCCGGTACACGACCCCAGGCACCTGCACCTGCGTAATCGCCTTCGGCACGACCGACACGCCGAGGCCAGCGGCCACCAGCGTCACCGCGGACGCGATCTGCGGCGCCGGTTGCCCCATGCGCGGCTCGAACCCGGCCGCCTTGCACGCGGCGACGATGTCGTCGAACAGCGCGGCGCCGGCCGCGCGCGGCACCTGCACGAACGATTCGTCGGCGAGTTCGGCCAGTTCGATACGCCGGCGCTGCGCCAGCCGGTGCGCGACGGGCAGCGCGACGAACATCGGCTCCTCGTCCCAGTCGGCTACCCGCAGTGTCGCGGCGATGCGGCGCTCGGGCCGCACGATCGCGACGTCGAGGCGCCCGGCCTCCAGCGCTTCCAGCAGCACGCCCGACGTCGCTTCCTGCAACGTCAGCTCGGCCTCCGGAAACGCCTCCCGAAAGCGGCGAATCAGATCCGACACCTTCGGATTGAACGCGGCCGTGCCGGTGAAGCCGACCCGCAAATGGCCCGTTTCCCCGCGCGCCGCGCGCCTGGCCGCCCGTGCCGCGCGCTCGGCATCGTCGAGCACGCGTCGCGCCTCTTCCGCGAACACCTCGCCCGCCAGCGTGAGCTCGGCGCCGCGCGCGGTCCGCTTGAACAGTTCCACGCCGAGCTCGTTCTCGAGCGCCTTGATCTGCTGGCTCAACGGCGGCTGGCCGATGCCGAGCGTTTCGGCGGCCTTCGTGAAATTCGACGCGGCCGCGACCGCCAGAAAGTAGCGCAGATGCCGGAGTTCCATGCTTGACGTGACCTCGCGGTGAGTCGGATTGGCCTGTCGGCCAGTGTTAAAACATATGGCTTCGGTTCATTTCATATATTGGACATATACATGACCGTGCGCAAGAATTCGTGTATTCCGTCGCACATCGAGTGCTTTCATGTCCCCCGCTTCGATTTCCCGCTCCCTGCCCGGCACGCAGAACGCCGCACCCGATGCACTGCCGGCCGGCGTGTCCCCGCGCTCGGCCGCGTACAAGCGCATCGCGTTCGCGCTGTTCCTCGCCGGCTTTTCCACTTTCTCGCTGCTGTACTGCGTGCAGCCGCTGCTGCCCGCGTTTGCACACGAGTTCAACGTCGGCGCGGCATCGAGTTCGCTCTCGCTGTCGTTGTCGACCGGGATGCTCGCGGTATCGATCCTGTGCGCCGGCGCGCTGTCCGAACGGGTCGGGCGGCGCGGGCTGATGTTCGCGTCGATGACGCTGGCCGCGCTGTTCAACCTGCTCGCCGCGTGGTCGCCGAGCTGGCACCTGCTGCTGGTCTGGCGTGCGCTCGAAGGCTTCGCGCTGGGCGGTGTGCCGGCGGTGGCGATGGCCTATCTCGCGGAAGAAATCGCCGCCGACGGGCTCGGCTTCTCGATGGGGCTCTATGTCGGCGGGACCGCGTTCGGCG
Source organism: Burkholderia sp. BCC0097 (assembly GCF_902832985.1). Classification (NCBI taxonomy): domain Bacteria; kingdom Pseudomonadati; phylum Pseudomonadota; class Betaproteobacteria; order Burkholderiales; family Burkholderiaceae; genus Burkholderia; species Burkholderia sp. BCC0097. The sequence continues at coordinate 471,470 of NZ_CADFDM010000001.1, read as the reverse complement.
GCATGATCGGACGGATCGGGATGAGCGCGCTCGAGGAGCACTTCTCGTGGCGCACGGCGATGCTGTCGATCGGCGTCGTCGATCTGCTCGCGGCGATCGCGTTCGCGATGCTGCTGCCGGCCTCGCGACGCTTCGTGAAGCGCACCGACCTGACGCTGCGTCACCACCTGCGGCTGTGGCACGCGCAACTGCGCCACGCGCGCCTGCCGTTCGTGTTCGCGATCGGCTTCCTCGTGATGGGCGCGTTCGTGACGATCTACAACTACGCCGGGTTCCGGCTCATGGCGGCGCCGTTCAACCTGAGCCCGACCGCGTGCGGGCTGATCTTCGGCGCGTACCTGTTCGGGATGGTGTCGTCATCGAGCGCCGGCGCGCTCGCCGATCGCCTCGGGCGGGCGCCGGTGCTGGTCAGCGGCATCGTCGTGTTCGCGGCGGGCCTCGCGCTGACGCTGTCGCACTCGCTCGTCGCGATCGTCGTCGGCATCGTGCTCGTGACGATTGGCTTCTTCGTCGCCCACTCGGTCGCGAGCGGCTGGGTCGGCGCGCTCGCGGGCGCCGCGAAGGGGCATGCGGCTTCGCTGTATCTGCTCGCCTACTACGTCGGGTCGAGCGTGCTCGGCTCGGTCGGTGGGGCGTTCTGGCAACGCGGCGCGTGGACGAGCGTCGCCGCGTACATCGCGGTGCTGCTCGTCATCGCATTGCTGGCCGCGCGGCGCTTGAGTCGCGCTTGAGTCGCGCTTGAGCCGCGCGTGATGCGGCGCGGACGACAATCGCAAGCTCGGCGGTGTTCGCGGGCTGCGGCATCGTCGCCGAGTCCGAGCCGCTCGACGAATATCAGGAAACCGAACTGAAGCTGGCGGGCATGCGGACAGCGATCCGCGTGCTCGACGCGGCGGCGGAGACGCCTGGGCGCACGCAGGTGTCGCCTTCGTCGATGGTCGACTGATTCGCGTCGACCGTCAAAGCAACGGCAGCGTTTGCCGGATATGGTCGGCGAATACGGCCGTCAAGTGCGACGGCCGCTTTCGGTCGAACCTCAGCGTAATGCCCACCGCCGGCAACGGCGGCAAGCGCGGATCGCCGTTGACTATCGCGAGGTCGGCCGGCACGGCCGTCTGCGTCATCACCGCGAACGCCTGGCCCGAACGCACCAGCGCGATCAGCCCGGCGAGGCTGCTGCTCGCATACGCGACGCGGTAGTCGCGGCCGGCGCGGTTCAACGCGTCGCACGCCGCGAGGTGATCGAGCGTGTCGCGATCGGACAGCGCGAGCGGCAGCGGATCGAAATGCGCGGGTGCGAGCCCCGGATAGCCGATCCAGACCAGTGGCTCGCGACGAATGACGTCGTCGGTCGCGCCGTCGTCCGGCACGGAAATCATCGCCAGATCGACCGCGCGCTTCTCCAGCTGTTCGACGAGCCGCGGCGTCGGCCCGCAGACGACTTCGACGATCGCCTGCGGATGCTGGCTCGAAAACTGCCGCAGCAGCGACGGCAGCCACACTTGCGCGTAATCGTCCGGGCACCCGAACCGGATCGTCCCCGACAGCCCCGTGCCGCACAGGTCGGCCATCGCCTCGTCGTGCAGCCGCAGGATGCGCTGCGCATGCACGAGCAGCCGCTCGCCCGGCTGCGTCAGCACCACGCCGCGGCCGGTGCGCTGGAACAGCGGCTGGTCGACCACTTCCTCGAGCCGCTTCATCTGCTGGCTGAGCGCGGATTGCGTGCGGCCGACGCGCGCGGCCGCGCGGCTCAGCGCGCGTACCTCGGCGATCACGATGAACGAGCGCAGCAGGTCGATTTCGAGCGAAAGCGCCAAGGTATTAGCCCCTTTTCTAGCTTGCATTAGAACTATTCGATTCCATCACACCAGACGCGCGCCTAGACTGCAAGCGATCCCTGCCCTTTTGCCCGGAGCCGCCCGATGTCCCTGAACGACGACGCAACCTTCTGGCGCAACGCCAGGCAGCACCTGGTCCGCTACGGCGGCACGTTCGAGCCGATGATCGTGGAGCGCGCGAAAGGCAGCTTCGTCTACGACGCCGACGGCCGCGCGATCCTCGATTTCACGTCGGGCCAGATGAGCGCGGTGCTCGGCCACAGCCATCCGGAAATCGTGTCCGTGATCGGCGAATACGCGGGCAAGCTCGACCACCTGTTCAGCGGGATGCTGTCACGGCCGGTCGTCGATCTCGCGACGCGCCTGGCCGACCTCACGCCCGCCGGCCTCGACCGCGCGCTGCTGCTCAGCACCGGCGCGGAATCGAACGAGGCGGCGATCCGGATGGCGAAGCTCGTCACCGGCAAGTACGAGATCGTCGGCTTCGCGCAGTCGTGGCACGGGATGACGGGCGCCGCCGCGTCGGCCACGTACAGCGCCGGCCGCAAGGGCGTCGGCCCCGCGGCGGTCGGCTCGTTCGCGATTCCGGCCCCGTTCGCGTACCGGCCGCGCTTCGAGCGCAACGGCGCGTATGACCCGCTGGCCGAACTCGACTACGCGTTCGACCTGATCGACCGCCAGTCGAGCGGCAATCTCGCCGCGTTCATCGCGGAGCCGATCCTCAGCTCGGGCGGGATCATCGAGCTGCCGCAAGGCTATATGGCCGCGCTCAAGCGCAAGTGCGAGGAACGCGGCATGCTGCTGATCCTCGACGAGGCGCAGACGGGCGTCGGCCGCACCGGCACGATGTTCGCGTGCCAGCGCGACGGCGTGACGCCCGACATCCTGACGCTGTCGAAGACGCTCGGCGCCGGGCTGCCGCTCGCGGCGATGGTCACGTCCGCGGCCATCGAGGAGCGCGCGCACGAGCTCGGCTACCTGTTCTACACGACACACGTATCCGACCCGCTGCCGGCGGCGGTCGGCCTGCGTGTGCTCGACGTCGTGCAGCGCGACGGCCTCGTCGCGCGCGCCAACACGATGGGCGACCGGCTGCGGCGCGGCCTGCTCGACCTGATGGAGCGCTTCGACTGCATCGGCGACGTGCGCGGGCGCGGGCTGCTGCTCGGCGTCGAGATCGTCAAGGATCGCCGCACCAAGGAGCCGGCGGACGGGCTCGGCGCGAAGATCACGCGCGAGTGCATGAAGCTCGGGCTCAGCATGAACATCGTGCAGTTGCCCGGCATGGGCGGCGTGTTCCGGATCGCGCCGCCGCTGACCGTCAGCGACGACGAGATCGACCTCGGCCTGTCGCTGCTGGAGCAGGCGATCACGCGCGCGCTGTAATCCCGCGCGCGTCGCAACACGCTGCTCCGCGTTGCACACTCCACTGTCGCGGCCAGCCGTTTCGGTCGGCGTGCTTCCCGCGCTGGTTTCACACGAATCGCCCCTTTGCGACGGGCGATTCGTTGTACTGATGTCTCTACGCCGTGGTTCCGTGTGACAAGTTCGCGGGGGTCGCTTGGGGCAGGCCGGCGCGGACCCATCGGGCGATCGTGACGGCAAGCGGGCCACCGTTCAGGTACACGCAAGCCAACCAGTAAGGAACGCCGAAGAACTGCTTGAGCGCGGGCGCATAGTCGAAGAAACCCCACATCGACAGCAGTCCCTCGCAAAGAGGACCGGATACGGCAAGCAGCAGGGACAGGACGACGATTTGCGCACGGTATTCGGACGTCAACGCGATACGTACGACCCACAATGCGACAAGCGCCAGCGTCAGTTCGGTTGGATGGGAAACGCCCCACACCCCGGAGGAAAAGTATGCCGCGTGAACGAGCACGAACGGCAACACCAGCTCCGACAACGACGAAGGCGTCGCATTCTTCGTGAAGAGAGACGTGACGGCCAGGATCAGCGCGGCACCGGCGATGAAGACCAGCCAGACGAGTACGGATTGACCGTCAACGTATGGGCCGACGTTGTAGCTCAACAGGCCATTGCGCACGTGATAGAAATGGTCGCCGAAACTGAACAGTCCCAATCCGGCGAGCAGCACGCTGATCAAGGCCCTGTAACCAGCGGATCGCACCGCCGTGCCCGCCTGCATTGTCGCGTCGTTCATACGTGTCTCCTCCGTTTTGTTGACTGCGCATAGGCGCCATCGGCCGCGCGCAATCGTTACATTGACAACTGTCATTGTGGACGAGGCTCGTCCGTAGTCAAGGAGGGAGTCGGTAATTGGAGGAAGGTGCCTAACGTACGTCGCCTCGAATGGCGGGAGCGCTTCAGCGCGCGGCGAGGGGCACCCGCGCGCTGCAACGTAACGCCGTTCTCGACCTCACCCGATCCGTCGCGCCGGCTCAACCAGCCGGCGCGACGGACTCCCGATCGTTCAACCCGCTTCCGCGGCCCACGCTAGCGCATCGGCGCCGGCCGGTATGCGCATCGGGCTGGACGGATCGGTCGCCGCGCGCCACACGGCTTCGGCGACGTCTTGCGCATGGGTGATCGGCCCCGACGCATCGAGCATCCGCGCGACGGCCTTGCCGACGAAGTCTGCATACGCTTCGTGCTCGAAGCCGTGCATGTTGGCTCGTGCGTTGTCGGAGAAACGCGTGTCGGGCGCGCGGCCCGGCAGCACGAGATGCGCGCGCACGCCGAACGGTTCGAGCTCGGCCGCCATCGATTCCGTATAGGCATTGACTGCCGCCTTGCTCGCGCGATACGCGCTGACCAGCGGCAGCGCTTTCAGCGTGACGCTCGACGTGACGTTCACGACCACGCCGGCCCCGCGCGCGCGAAACTGCGGCAGCACGGCTTGCGTCACCGCGATCGTGCCGATCGTGTTGGTGTCGAACAGCGCGCGCACCGTGTCGAACGGCATGAGTTCGGCCGGTGCGGCCGCGCCGAAGCCCGCGTTGTTGACGAGCACGTCGATCGGGCCGGCGGCGTCGATCGCGGCGCGAATGCTGTCCGCGTTCGTCACGTCCAGCGGCAGCACGCGCAAGCGCTCCGACGGCGGCAGCACGTCGTCGTTCGGCTTGCGCATCGTCGCGACGACCTCCCAGTCGCGCGCCAGGAAATAGCGCGCGATTTCAAGGCCGAAGCCGGAAGAACAGCCGGTAATCAGTACGGTCTTCATGCGAACTCCTCGGGTGTGTTGAGCATGTGTCCGTACGATAGATGGGGGAAGCCGTATTCGCTACAATCGACAATCCGCTTTTCTTTTGCGAGAGTCCGGCGATGATCGATCCGCTGACCGAAGTCGTGACGCTGCTACAACCGGGCGCGCGGTACTCGAAGTACGTCCGTGGCGCGAGCCCGTGGGCGATCAGCCGCACGGTCGCCGGCGAGCCGTTCTATTGCGCGGTCCTCGATGGCGGCTGCCGGATCGCGATCGACGGGCACGCGCCGATCGAGCTGCTGGCCGGCGATTTCATGCTGATTCCGGCGGCCTACGGCGTGGCGATGTCGAGCCTCGAACCGCCGCCGCCGGGCGTCGACACCGCGCCGCCCGTCATGCTCGACCACGGCGAATACCGGATCGGCGATCCGGCCAATCCGGTCGACACGCGGATGATGGCCGGCAACTGCAGCTTCGGTTCGCCCGACGCGGCGCTGCTGGTGTCGTTGCTGCCCCGCTTCGTGCACGTACGCGGTGAGCCGCGGCTGACCACGCTCGTGCAACTGGTGCGCGACGAATCGCGCGCGCAGCGGCCCGCCCGCGAAATCGTGCTGGCGCGCCTGCTGGAAGTGCTGCTGATCGAGGCGATGCGGTTCACGACCGGCACGCATGCATCGCCCGGCCTCGTGCGCGGGCTCGCCGACAGCCGCCTCGCCGCGGCGCTGCGCCGGATGCACGAGCGCCCCGCGCACCCGTGGACGATCGTCGAACTCGCGAAGGAAGCCGCGCTGTCGCGCTCGACGTTCTTCGAACGCTTCAGCCGCGCGGTCGGCGTCGCGCCGATGGAGTACCTGCTCACATGGCGCATGGCGCTCGCGAAGGATCTGCTCCGCCGCAACGAAGGGCGCATCGCGGAGATCGCGGCGCGCGTCGGCTACAGCTCGGCGAGCACCTTCAGCGTCGCGTTCGCGCGGCACGTCGGCCGGCCGCCCGCGCAATATGCGCGCGACGAACAAGCGATGGTGAGCGAATCATGACCCGCACTCGTCCTCCCTGTTCCGCCACCCGCAACCCCGTTTCGTCGCGCCACGACGACGTTCGAGGCCCCCGATGACGACCGACCACTGGCTCGTCGCGCGCCGCGACGCGGAAACCGGCATCGAAAGCCTGCACGCGCATTTCAACGGCCATGCGTACGATGCGCACGATCACGACGACATGCTGGTCGGCTTCACCGAACAGGGCGTGCAGCGCTTTCAGTGCCACCGCTCGCTGCATACCAGCGTGCCGGGCCGCGCGATCCTGATCGAGCCGGGCGCGATGCACGATGGCCACGCGCCCGAAGCCGGCGGCTTCACGTACGGGATGCTGTACCTGCCGCAAGCGTGGGTCGAGCGCGCCGCGCGCCGGCTCGACCTGCCGGGCCTCGGCAGCGTCGAAGCCACGTTCGGCCATACGCTCGTCGACGATCGCGGCCTCGTCGATGCGATCCGGAACGCGTTCTTCGCGATCCACGACAACGAAGGCCGGCTCGCGCGCGACCAGACGCTCGACCGCCTGCTGATACGGCTCGGCAGTCAACTGGGCGGCCCGCTCGCACTGGAAAGCGGCGTCGTGCCGCCCGCGATCGCGCGCGTGCGCGACCTGCTGCACGCACATATGGACGGCAACCTCGGCCTCGACGAACTCGCGAGCGTCGCCGGCATCGACCGGTTCCGGCTCACGCGGATGTTCCAGCGCGCGTTCGGCACGTCGCCGCACGCATACCTCGTGCGCTTGCGGCTGCGCGCCGCGCGCAAGCTGCTCGCGGCCGGCCGCACGCCCGCACAGGCGGCGGCCGACGTCGGCTTCGCCGACCAGAGCCACCTCGGCCGCTGGTTCCGCCGCGCGTACCGGATCACGCCGGCCGCGTACCGGCAACTCTGCACAAACGTTCCAGACTGATCGCGCACGGCATCGGATCATGGGCGCTCCAACCAGGAGCAAGCATGTTCGATACCAAAGTAGCGCTGATCGTGCGCGACGATCTCGCCGCGTGGCAAAAACTCAACGTGGTCGCATTTCTCGCGACGGGCGTCGCGGCCGGTGCGCCGGACGCACTGGGCGAGCCCTACGAGGATGCGGCCGGGCGCCGCTACAGCCGGATGCTGGGCCAGCCGATGCTGGTGTTCGCGGCCGATCTGAACGGATTGCAGGCCGCGCACCGGCAGGCGCTGTCGCGCGAACTGACGATCGTGCCCTACGTGCGCGCGATGTTTTCGACCGGACACGATGCGGCCAACCGCGCGGCGTTTCGCGCCGAGGATGCGGACAATCCGGATCTGGTCGGCCTGGCGTTGCACGGGCCGAAGAAGGCCGTCGACAAGGCGGTGAAGGGGCTGGCGTTGCATGCGTGAACGCCGCGTGCCCGACTCGCCGTCGCCGCTCAGCGATGCGCGAGCACGTTGACGAGCTTGCCGAACGGGTCGCGCACGTAAAACCGCCGCACGCCCCACGGCTCGTCGGCCGGCCCGTACTCGACCGAAATGCCGGCCGCCCGGACCCGCGCGAGCGCATCGTCGACATCGTCGACCTCGATCGACAGATCGGGCGTCGGCGTGCCCGATCCACCGTGCGACGCGAAGCTGATCTGCACGTCCATCTGCTCGGCGTTGCCGTAGGTCGCGATCCAGCCGTGGTCCATCAGCAGGTCGAGACCGAAGATCCGTTGATAGAAGCGCTTTGCATCGTCGATCGAGCGCGTGTCGACGTTGGCGACAATCCGTTTGACTTTCATCGGGGTCCTTCACGAGCCGGGCAGTCTCGCGAAGCTACACCGGAATCGCGCGCGCAACCAGTGCGTCAGCGGCCGGCCGTCTCCAGGTCCGCGCAGCGCGGCCGCGCGGGCCGCGCACCTGGCTTGCCGGCCAGCCAGACGCCGACCGCGACCACGACGATGCCGACGTAGGTCGTCACCTCGATCCGGTCGCCGAACATCCACGCGGCCCACAACAGCGTCACCGGCGGTTCGAGATAGACGAGCGTCGCCACGCGCGTCGCCGGCATGCGCTTGAGCAGCGCCCACAGCGACAGGTAAGCGATGAAGGTCGAGAACACCGTCAGCCACACGACCGACACCCACACGTTCGGCTGCGTCGGCACGTGCAGGTCGCCGGTGACGATCCCGCACGCCGCGAACAGCACGAGGCTCACGCCACCCTGCACGAACAGCGGCAGGAACAGCCCGTCCTCGTTGCTGCGCGCGGCCGTCAGCGCGCGGCGGCGCTGATAGATCGTCGCGATCGACAGCCCGAACGCGGACACCAGCGGCAGCAGGTACATGACGATCCCGACCGCCCCGGCCGGCAGCGCATATTGGCCGCCGATCACGATGCCCACGCCGACGAACCCGACGACGAGCCCGGCCCACTGCCGCGCCCCGCTGCGCTCGCTGCCGCCGAACGACGTCATCGCCGCCGTGATGAGCGGCTGCAACGCCGCGACGATCGCGGCGATGCCCGGCGGCAGGCCATGCTGGATCGCGACGTACACGCAGGCCAGATAGAGGAACTGCGACAGGAAGCCGATCACCGCGTGATAGCGGATTTTCTCGAGCGTCAGGCGCCCGAGCTGCCGATTGAGGACGATCGCGAGGCACAGCGTGACGAGCAGGAACCGCCAGAACAGCAGGTTGAACGCGCCGGCCGTCTCCGCGCCGAGCTTGGCGCCGATGAACCCGGAACTCCACGACAGGACGAAAACGAGTTGAAGCAGGAAGATCTGCATGGCGCGACGGTTCTCAGAAAGTGGCCGGAGCCAGGCGCTGGTCGCCCAGATCGTCCGGCCGGATCGGTTCGAGCCCCAGGCGGCGGTACTGCAGCTCGGCGTCGTCCCTGAGGGCACGCTGCAGCGCCAGCCAGTTCACGACGGTGCGCGCGATGCCGTCGTCCGACGCGAGATGCCAGAACCCGTTGTCGTCCTCGCGCGTGTACGGGCAATGAAACGACAGCACCAGCGACATGCGACGCCCGGCCTCGACCGGTTCGACGCCATGAAACAGCTTGCTGCCGTAGATCAGCAACGCATCGCCCGCGTGGTCCAGATCCGCGGTCCTCACGTGCCGGCGCTCGGGATCGTGGCGATCGAACGTTTCCGCCCTCGATTCGTAGAACAGAAAGTTGCCGCCGGCGTAATCGGCGCGATCCGACAGCACGATGTTCAGCACGAAGCTGGTGCCGTCGGTGTGCCACATACCGAGTTGCGCCTTGCCGTCGCGCTGATCCGTCGGATAGTAGTAGTTGAACTGCGCGCGCGCATTGGCCATCGGATACGGGATCAACGGCACACCGGCGAGGCGCGACACCCGCAGCAGGAACGCGCGGTCGTGCATCATGTCGTCGATGAAGCGCGAGCGGTTCGTCACCGCACGCACCCGCTTCGAGATGATCCAGTTGCTGCTCGACGCGCTGCGCTCCAGCGCGCGGCCGATCTCGCGCAGCGCACTCACCGCTTCGTCGGAGAACAACCCGCGCAGGTGACACACCGCATTCAGCGCATCCGAGCGCGTGCCGCGCATCGGCACGTCGCGATAACCGAGATCGTCGAGGTTGCGGCGGTAGCGCACCTCGTAGCCGTCGCGCAGGCACGCGCCGCTCCAGCGCATCGGTTCCGTCGATGCGTCGAGCGTGCCCCCGACGTTCGCGCCGCCCGACAGCGACGTCTGCAACGCCAGCTTCACCCGGCCGAACCCGCGCGCAAATACCGGCAATGCATGTCCCTTGTCCATCGCGTGCCTCGCTGTCGACGTTTCGCCATTCATCCCTTGAACTGCGCAATCTGGTACACGACGCTGCCGTCCCCGCTGTGTAATTCGTCGATCACGCGGCAATTGCCGTGGCTCAGGCGGACGTGGCGAAATTGCTCCGGCGTGTATTTCAGGCAGACGTTGGTGATCAGATGCCCGGCGGCCCCCGCTTTCGACACCGGCTGCAGCGTGACCGCCACATGGAACTGGTCGCCGAGCAGGTTGAGCCGCACGATCGAGACATGATGCTTGCCGTGCGGCTCGAAGCCCTGCTGCCGGCTGACGATTTCGGAGAACCGCACCATGTTCTCGTTCTGGTAGAAGTTGTAGATGGGCTCTTCGCGCCCTTCCACGAGCAACTGCATCTCCGACACGACGTAAGTCGACTTGCCGCCGAGATTGCGAATCAGCCGGCCGATCGTCACCGGCAACTCGTTGCCTTCCTGGAACCCGAGCATCGTGATGAAGGTCACGTCCTGACCCAGGTCGATATGGTTCCACTGCACGTTCCGGTAATCGTCGGCGATGTAGTTGAAGCAACCGGGCGTTTTCAGGAACGGCATGATCGCGTGCCGCATCGCGTCTTCCGACGACTCGTTGATGTCGACGGCCGTGTAACGCAGATGATCCGGCCCGCCGCCGCTGACCGCTTTCACCAGCTCGGTGGTCTTGACCGGCTCGGGCCCCAGCTCGATGTAATGGACATGGCGGCCGCGCGACAACGTCGCGAGCCGCTCGCTCAATGCACCGATCGCTTCGCGCAACGAACCCTTGCCGTCGCGATCCGCGCACAGCGCCGGGCTTCGCACGCCCAGCTCGTTCAGGTTGCGCATCAGCGAAAAGACTTCGCGCCCCGCTTCCCGTCGCCGCGCGTCATCGCCAGTGCGATGCAGCGTCGAATATTTTTCGTGATTCTCGACCGTCCATACCGACTCCGCCTTCAGCTTCCTGTCCCGCACCAATGCATCTACGACAAAATCATTGATCGACATGAATCGTTCCCCGGATGCGTGCAACGCCCGACCGGCTGCCTGCCGTTGTCTGCCTGTTGACCCGAGAATAGGGATGCCCAATAATTCCGTCAATCGACATTACCTGAATCACTGATTCGGAAAAACCAAATCATGCCGCGCACCCTGGACGTCGACCTGCTGCGTACCTTCCACGCCGTCGCGAAGCTCGGCCGCTTCAAGGATGCGGCCGTTCATGTGAACCGCAGCCCGTCGTCCGTCACCGCGCAGATTCAGAAGCTGGAAGAGATGGTCGCGCAGCGGCTGTTTACGCGAAACAATCAGGCAGTCGAACTCACGCAGTTCGGCCACAAGCTGCTGAGCGACACCACCGAGTTTCTGTTGAGCCACGACCGGCTCGTCGAATCGCTGTCGCCGCAGATGCTGACCGGCAAGTTGCGGCTCGGCATCCCCGATTCCTACGCGGCGCACTTCATGGCGGAATTCCTGCCGCGCTTCGCCGCCGACCGGCCGCTGCTCGAACTGACGGTCGAAGCGCGCTCCAGCGAAGAGTTGCAGCTGCTGTTCGCGCGCGGCCAGCTCGACATCACGATCGCCGTGGTGCCGAAAGCGCTGCCGCACGCCGAGCTGCTCAGCAAGACCCATCCGGTGTGGGTCGCCGCGCGCACCTTCAAGTTCAATCCCGATGCGCCGCTGCCGATCGCGGTGCAACTGCAGGGCTGCCCGTACCGCGACACCGCGCTGAATGCGCTGAAGAAGGCGAAGATCGCGCACCGGATGCTGCTCGAGAGCGCCAGTTCGCCGGCGGTCGAAGCGTGTATCGCGAACGGGCTCGCGGTCGGCCTGATCGAGCACGATCGCGTGTCGGGCAACCTGACGAGCCACGTCGCCGGCATCGTGCTGCCCGACCTGCCGCCGCACCTGATCACGGTGCTGACGGACGACAGCAATCGCGCCGCGCTGCATCTGCGCGACGTACTGAAAAGCACGTTCAGGATCGGATAACGAAGACAAGGCCGGGAAACCGGCCTTGCAAGCAGAAACGAACCGCCGGAAAAACTGCCGCCGGCCCGTTGCAGGCCGGCGGCTTCCCGTCGATCAACCGCCGAGATACGCCTGCTTGATGCGGTCGTTCGCGAGCAGGTTCGCGCCCGTGTCGGCCAGCACCACGCGCCCCGTTTCGAGCACGTAGCCGCGATCGGCCACGCCGAGCGCCTTGTTCGCGTTCTGCTCGACGAGGAACACCGTGACGCCTTCGTCGCGGATCGTCCGGATGATGTCGAAGATCTGCGCGATCACGAGCGGCGCGAGGCCGAGCGTCGGTTCGTCGAGCAGCAGCAAACGCGGCTTGCTCATCAGCGCACGGCCGATCGCCAGCATCTGCTGCTCGCCGCCCGACATCGTGCCGGCCCGCTGCGTCGCGCGCTCCTTCAAGCGCGGAAACAGCTTGAACACGTGCTCGATGCCGTCGTCGATTTCATGACGGCTCGCGAAGAAGCCGCCCATCTTCAGGTTCTCGAGCACCGTCAGGCTCGGGAACACGCGCCGCCCTTCCGGCGAGATCGCCATCCCCTGCCGCATGATCTGGTGCGTCGACATCGCGGTGATGTCGTTGCCCTCGAACAGCACGCGGCCCGACGACGCGCGCGGCGTGCCGCATACCGTCATCATCAGCGTCGTCTTGCCGGCGCCGTTGCTGCCGATCAGCGTGACGATCTCGCCCTTGTTCACCTCGATCGACACGCCCGCGAGCGCTTCGACCGCGCCGTAGTGCGTATGGACCTGTTCCAGCTTCAGCATCACTCTTCCCCCAGATACGCCTTGATCACGCGCGGGTCGTTGCGGACCGCTTCCGGCGTGCCGATCACGATCGGCCGGCCGTGCTCCATCACGAGGATGCGGTCGGACACGCCCATCACGAGGCTCATGTCGTGTTCGATCAGCAGCACCGATACGCCGAATTCACGGCGCAGCTTGTCGATCAGGTGCTGCAGCTCGATCTTTTCCTGCGGGTTGAGGCCGGCCGCCGGCTCGTCGAGCATCAAGAGGCGCGGCTCGGTGATCATGCAGCGCGCGATCTCCAGACGCCGCTGGTGCCCGTACGACAGCGTGCCGGCCGGCCGGTTGGCGACCGCCGTCAGCCCCATCCGGTCGAGCCACACGGCCGCGCGCTCGAGCGCTTCCTTCTCGGCGTGACGGTACGCGGGCGTCGCGAACAGGCCGTGCAACAACCCGGCCTTCACCTTGCGGTGCTGGGCGACGAGCAGGTTCTCGACCACGGTCAGCGACTTGAACAGGCGGATGTTCTGGAACGTCCGCACCAGGCCCTTCAACGCGATCTTGTGGCTCGGCAGCCCGGCGATCGCGTGGCCGTCGAGCACGACGTCGCCGCCGGTCGGCTTGTAGAAGCCCCCGACGCAGTTGAACACCGTGGTCTTGCCCGCGCCGTTCGGCCCGATGATCGCGAACACCTCGTCGCGGCGCACGTCGAAATCGATGCCGTCCACCGCGAGCAACCCGCCGAAGCGCATCTGCAGCCCGGCCACCTTCAACAGTTCTGCATTCGCGCTCATTGCGGCAGCTCCACATGAGGACGGCTCGCGGGCAGCAGGCCCTGCGGACGCCACATCATCATCAACACCATCACCAGACCGAAGATCAGCATCCGGTATTCGGCGAACCCGCGCGCGACCTCTGGCAGCACGGTCAGCAGGATCGCCGCGAGAATCACGCCGAGCTGTGAGCCCATCCCGCCGAGCACGACGATCGCGAGGATCAGCGCCGATTCGATGAAGGTGAACGATTCAGGATTCACGAGGCCCTGACGCGCCGCGAAGAACGCGCCGCCGATGCCCGCGAACGCCGCGCCGAGCGTGAACGCCGACAGCTTGATGCGCGTCGGGTTCAGGCCGAGCGAACGGCATGCGATCTCGTCGTCGCGCAGCGCTTCCCATGCGCGGCCCATCGGCATGCGGATCAGGCGGCTCGTCACGAACAGCGTGAAGCCCACCAGCAGCAGCGCGATCAGGTACAGGAAGATCACCATGTGCTCGCCGCTGTACTCCAGCCCGATCAGTTCATGGAAGGTCTTCGCGCCTTCGACGCTCGCCGAGCGCGCCATCTCGAAGCCGAACACCGTCGGCTTCGGAATGCTCGAGATGCCGTCCGGGCCGCCGGTGAGGCTCGTCAGGTTGTTCGCGAGCAGGCGGATGATTTCGCCGAAGCCGAGCGTGACGATCGCCAGATAGTCGCCGCGCAGGCGCAGCACCGGGAAGCCCAGCAGGAAGCCGAACGTCGCCGCGGCGATCGCCGCGATCGGCAGGCACTCCCAGAACGACAGCCCGAAATACTGGTTCAGCATCGCGTACGTATAGCCGCCGACCGCGTAGAACCCGACGTAGCCGAGATCCAGCAGCCCCGCGAAACCGACCACGATGTTCAGCCCGAGGCCGAGGATCACGTAGATCAGCGCGAGCGTCGCGACGTCCACCGCGCCGCGCGAGCCGAAGAACGGCCACACGAGCCCCACCGCGAGCAGCACCCAGATGATCACGCGCTGCTGCTGCGCGCCCATCGTCGGCGCCGCCGGCAGCTTCACGGCCGCTTTCGCGCGCATCAGCCACGGCTTGAACAACTGGAACAGGAACACGGCCGCGACCGCGATCCATACCGGGCGCCAATGCGGCGTCAGCACGACCTGGTAACCATCGAGCTTCAATTGCAGCCCGAGCACCGGAATCGTGAGGATCGCCGTCAGGATCGCGGCGGCCACCGCGTTCTTCAGCGCCTGGCCGACCGACGCGTCGGCGGCCGGGCGGCGAACGGAAATGACTTGACTCATCTGCGTCTCCCTCAAACCTTTTCGATGTCCGACTTGCCGAGCAGGCCGGTCGGGCGGAAGAGCAGGATCAGCACGAGCAGCCCGAACGCGACCACGTCCTTGTACTCGGCCGGCATGTAGCCCGCGGCGAAGGTTTCGGCCAGGCCCAGCAGCACGCCGCCGAGCATCGCGCCCGGAATGCTGCCGATCCCGCCGAGCACCGCGGCGGTGAACGCCTTGATGCCCGCGACGAAGCCGATATACGGATTCAGCTTGCCGATCGTCAGCCCGATCAGCACGCCGCCGACGGCCGCCAGCATCGCGCCGAGCACGAACGTGAACGAGATCACGCGGTTCGTGTCGATGCCGAGCAGGTTCGCCATCTTCATGTCCTCGGCGCACGCGCGGCACGCACGGCCCATCCGCGAATGCGAGATGAACAGCGTGAGCGCGATCATCAGCACGAGCGTCACGCAGACGATCAACAGGCGCGCATACGGAATCGTCACGTCGTAGTCGCCGCCGAGATGGATCTCGAACGCGCCGGAGATCAGCACGGGCACCGACACGTCGCGCGCGCCCTGGCCGATCTGCACGTAGTTCTGCAGGAAGATCGACATGCCGATCGCGGAGATCAGCGGCACGAGGCGCGGGCCGCCGCGCAGCGGGCGATACGCGACGCGCTCGACCGCGAAGCCGTACAGGCCGGTGACGATCACCGACACGATCAGCGCGGCGCCGAGCACGAGCGGCAGCGGATAGCCGGCGGAGATGCCGATGGCCGTCAGGGTCACGAGGCCCACGTACGCGCCGATCATGTAGATCTCGCCGTGGGCGAAGTTGATCATGCCGATGATGCCGTAGACCATCGAATAGCCGATGGCGATCAACGCATAGATCGCACCCAGCGTCAGGCCGTTGACCAGCTGCTGGGCGAATTGAGGAAAGAAGTCAGTCATGTGCGGGAAGCTCCCGTTGGCATTGGGTCGCATGCCGTCGCCGGATCACGGCGGTCGGCGGCGCGCAACGCACGGTGTCGTCTCGGGCCGCCCTCCTTGGCCGCGCACGGGGAATGCGCGGCCAATACGCACCCGCCCCGTCCGGGTTTCGGACAGGGCGGGTGCACGGGCGGGTACTCCGTCTTACTTGGCGGCGGTCTTCGTCGCGTCCTTGTGCCACGTGTACACGACGAACTTGAACGCCTTCAGGTCGCCCTGTGCGTCATACGCGACCTTGCCGATCGGCGTGTCGAACGTCGTCTTGTGCATGTACGCGGCGACCTTCGTCGGGTCGGTCGTCTTCGCTCCCGCGATCGAGTCGGCGATGATCTTCACCGCGGCGTACGCCGGCATCTGGAACGGGCCGTTCGGGTCGCGCTTCTTGTCCGCGAACGCCTTCACGAGCGCCACGTTGGCCGGATCGGCCGAGAAGTCGGCCGGCAGCGTGACCAGCATGCCTTCCGAAGCCGGGCCGGCGATCGCCGTCACGTCCTTGTTGCCCACGCCTTCAGGCCCCATGAAAGTCGCCTTCACGCCCTGCTCGCGCGCCTGGCGCATCAGCAGGCCCATTTCCGGGTGGTAGCCGCCGAAGTAGACGAAATCGACGCCTTGCGACTTCAGCTTCGTGATGATCGCCGAGTAGTCCGAATCGCCGGCGTTGATGCCTTCGAACAGCACGACCGGGATCTTCGCGGCTTCGAGGTCCTTCTTCACCGACGACGCGATGCCCTGGCCGTACGACTGCTTGTCGTGCAGGACCGCGACCTTCTTCGGCTTCACGTTGTTGATGATGTAGTGCGCGGCGGCCGGGCCTTGCTGGTCGTCGCGGCCGATCGTGCGGAAGATGAAGTGGCGCTTCTTGCCTTCCGTCAGCTGCGGCGCGGTGGCCGACGGCGTGACCATCACGATGCCTTCGTTCTCGTAGATGTCCGACGCGGGGATCGTCGAGCCCGAGCACACGTGGCCGATCACGTACTTGATCTTCTGGCTGACGATCTTGTTGGCGACGGCGACGGCCTGCTTCGGTTCGCACGCGTCGTCCATCATCACGACTTCAAACTTGTTGCCGCCCGCACCGCCGGCTGCGTTGATCTGTTCGATCGCGGTCAGCGCGCCGGCCTTCACCATGTCGCCGTACTGGGCGACCGAGCCGCTCATCGGACCAGCGATGGCGATCTTCACGGTTTCCGCTTGCGCGGCGGCGGCGCCGGCGGCGAACAGCACGGCGGCGACGGAAATGGACGTAAGACGGGACAGCGTCATCTGGGAGCTCCTCGATGTTGTTTAGTCATACGGGCAAAGGCGGCATGACTTGCGCAATCGAACAGCACCCGGGGCGAGGACATGGACACGCCCGAGACACATAGAAGACGGAACTCCAGCGGAATGTTGCGTAGCGGGGCCCGGCTCTTGCAGTCCCCGAAGGGGACGTCTGGTTCGGAAAGACATCGTGATGCGTCTTGCATTGCGCAAGCGTTTCGCCTGCCCCGCTTGCCAACTGCTCGTTCGGAGGGATGGTCCGACAGCCGTTGGCAAGGCAACCGAAATTATATGGGCGTTTTTTAATCGTCTGTCAAAAATGCCTGTCGACCGAGGGAAAACACGTAGGTTTTTGAGATAGGCGGGTGGCGATCGCGGCGCAACCTCGGGGAGACGAGAACGTTTGCTTCGAGTGCAATCAGGTTGCTATTTGGCAAGATGGTGGGAGCTGGCTCCTTGTTGGGCTTGGCGTTCGGCGATGGAGACTCCCCGGTGATGCGTTTTTTAGGTTGCCAAGGGCCCTGGTCGCTGGAAATCAATCGACTGATGATTGTGTGAGCACGCACCATGACGAGGCGCTCGGTGAGACGGAAATTCTTACTGTTTATCTGCGAAACTAAACAATCTGAAAGCTTTTTGAGATTTCCATGAAATAATACGAACTCGCTTCTGCAATCCAGCCAGCCTCCCTGCAAGTCGCGTTCGCCGCGTCTCGCAGTCGCTTCAGGGCCGCTTCGACGCACCCTCGTCGCTCAGCCGCCAGCCAGTGATCTGCCGTTTTTGTTCAATGCACATCACCTGCTTCGGATCGCCCATGAATTGCCCCATCCGCCTCTCTTCCGCCGCCGCGATCGCGTGCGCGCTTTCTGTTTCTGCCGCCCATGCCTCGGGACGCGATACGCTGACCGATCGGCCGGCCGGTGCGAACGTGTTTCGCTCGGAGCGGCTTGCGGCCGCCCGGGATGATGGACATCCGGCACGTATGAGCCGCCGACGGGTGCAGTTCGCTGCGCCTGCCGAACGTAGCCCGTTCGATACGCCGGATACGCGGCCGTTGCGGGTGACGAGCGATGCGCTGGTGGCGCCGCTGCCCGCTTCTTCCGGGCGTGAACCCGATTTCGTCTTGCCGCCGAACCGCGTCGCGCTGGGCGCGGGCGGGAGCGATAGTCTGGGTCGCGCAGTGCCCGGGTATGAGCAGCGCGAGCAGAACTGGAATGAATACCTGCGCGCGAACGGCTCTCGGTTTGCTGCAAGGGGCGGTTCGTATGCGCCGCAGCGGCCGTACGAGGCGCCGCGCGGTCCGCATGGGGCGCCGAATCCGTTCGATCCGTCGGTGCCGCAGCCGGAGACGCGGACGTTTTATGACAATGGATCCGGGACGAAGTGCACGGCTACCGGTGGTGCGGGGACGTCGCGGTCGTCTTGCGATATTGCTTGGTGAGGTGGGGTTTTGGGGTAGCTGCCGCTTAGGGCTGGTCTACGCATACCACGAGAAATTTTCGTCACGAAAAAGACAAGTGCACAGCTCACCTCGTTCGCCCCCCGTTTATCCGCTGTGCATTGACGTCGAGAATCTTGCCGCGACCTACCATCATCTCAGTTCAGCAGGGAAAATCACCCTTTTTATAGCTATCCCACAGCACTTTAACCGGCCAGCTATCCACTTTCTCAGCCAACATACTCTTCGCGATCAGTTCGACGTCGTCGGAAACCCTTCCTGCGATGTCGAGATTTCCGGAAGCATGAAACGAGAGCTTGAACGCTTTTTCTCTAACAGAGTCCAGGAATCTCTCGTCATCAGCGGGGAGGAAAAATCCGTCGACCTCGTCGAATGCCTGCATCCAGCGACCGTCAAACTAGATGGCGTCCCTTTTATCAAGCACGTCGTCGAAGTCCAAGCAAGATAAAAAATCAAAGAAATCCGACCTTGATATCTCCACATCAATATCAATCAAAATTTTGTTTACCATTGCACAACACCCAATCGCCAAGCCAGTTGCATCGTCACGGCGCTACTATTTGATATAAATTCCTCTCCCTTCAGGGCGACGACGATTGCCAACTGCGTGCCGTGAATCGCCGGACTCGACATGTCGAAAAGTATGTGGCCTTCTTTCACTTCGGCACGAAGCTTTTGGGGTGCGGCAGCTCCGCCGCCGTGCCGCGGTAGTCGTTCTCCGCCCTCCATGGCGCACGAATGTGAACCAGACGAGGGGCTTAGGATTCGCACCGCTCCGAGAATGGTCTCAGGGCAGTTTCCGCGCCGGCTTATTCGCCGGTGCTTTTTGCCAAGCGAGCAATACTCCAGCTTCTCCACAAGCGTTGTTTACTTCGGCCAAGTCCGTCTCCTTGACCGTCCAGAGCCACATATTGTTTGGAATACCTTTCAAGGAACCTCGCGATGAATCAGATATGATCCACTCCCTCAATGAAAGGTCGTTGATGCGAATTTCCAAATGATTCTCGTTAAGCACATTCAGAGGATAAATCATTCTGAGTTTTGCTCGTTCGTAACTCGCCGAACCTGGCACTCTACCGGGAAGTTCTCGCGTGAAAAGAGAAGTATTCTCAAAAGGAAAAATCCTAACCAAATTTACACCAGTCGAGTATTTATATGCAATCGACGATTTTTCTGCATCGTACGCTATGGCGTATTTGCAACTCAAGCGCCCAACAACATCCTCAAGAAATTTTTCTATTTCGCCATCTATCTCGCGCACCGCTCTCTCGATCTGAACATCGATAAATGACAGCCCACCAAATTCCGGGACGTTATGACCAAACGAAATAGCCGGAGCACCACCCATCTTTCCCTCGTTAAATACTTGGAATGCAGAAACCTCCCCATTCAATATTTTTGCCCTCAGGTCGGAGAGAGACGTTTCGTGATCATCAATCGTCCTCTCCCCACCTCGAACGACGAATTCCAAAAATATTGCCCTAGTTGCTTCTGAACCAAATTGATGAAATAGACCTTCAGCCAGCTCAAGAGCGGATACGATCTGCCTCGGATCTGTCCCATAGATTACGATTCCCGTGCTCATATTTCCTCAAATCCCTGATATCAAATTATCCAAATCCGTCTTTATCGTTTGCGCGTCATACGGATGCTCAAACACAAGAATATCCCCGCGCTCATTTGGGGGAAGATTTTGCATTGCATCATAATTACGCGTTGTTAGCGTTCGCAATTTCGTCCCCATATCGGTCCGGGATGCCATTTCGATCGCATGCACCCTACCATTAATATCTACCGCCATAATGTCGGGGCGTCGGGCTGAAACGGCATTATCAGTAGCAAAATTGTAGGATCGATTCAGATAAATTTCCTTGAATTTCCCACTCATCGCAAGCTTGTTGGCAATCACCTCTGAGAACTGATCGTGTCCTGGTGTTCCGTCCTTCTGCCCCTTGCCGTATATCTTCGTTCCATTGACTTCCCGTTCTGGGCATTGCTGTAACCCGAACGGATCAACCCACTCGCTGGGTTCATGAACGTAGCCCTGGGTCCGGAATCCACCCGCAAGCCCGAGCGGATCAATGCTCAGATACTGGGCTGAGTCCGGGTCGTAATAGCGATGCAGGTTGTAATGCAGACCCAATTCTTCGTCGAACCATTGTCCAGGGAACCGCAACGTCGCATCGATGGGCACGGCATCGCCGTCGTTAGCTGCGCCTCGTACCGGCAACACTTTCCCCCAGAGTGTATGGGAGGCCTTGAAGATCCTCTTGCCGCGTACGTCGAACACCGCCTTCGCCTGACCGATCTGATCGGTCACGATAGGGTACAGACCGTCATTAGTCTCCTGCGCCAGCGGCGAGAAGGTCCCCGGTTCGATATGCCACGTCACCACCTGTCCGGTCGTACCATCCCGCTGCTCGATCCAGCGCTCGGCAAGCGTCGACCCGTCCCACAGGAACTTCACCGTTTCGCGGCCGCCGACTTGCTGCTTCTCGATCCGGCGATTGAAAGCGTCATAGCGATACGCCCAAACACCGCGCTCGGGCGTAACGACCTTCACGAGCCGATTGAGGCCATCCCACGTGTATTGCCACGTTTTCGGCCTGAACCCTGGCTGTTCGACCGTCTTCTCGATCGTGCGGCCACGTGCATCGTATTGATAGCGTGCGTAGCCGACCTGTTCCGGCAGACCTCCGCGGCGATAGTGGTGGGCATCCACCGGTGCCCGTTGCCCGTGCGCGGCAATGTTCATCACAGCGTCGTAGCGGAAGTGCTCGCTCGGCTGCAGCAGACTTTCTGCGCAGATGATCTGGCCGCGCTCATCGCGCTGGTAGGTGAACGTATCCGCGCCGGTGTCGACTCGCTCCAGTTGTCCGGCTGCGTCGTAGTGATAGACCTGTCGCGTCAATTGCTCGAGCGCCCGGGCCGGATCGGCTTGCAACGCATCGAAGGCTACCGCAGGCCCTGCAATCTGCCGGCGTATACGGCCGAGCGCATCGTACTGTTGCTGCGCGACAAAATCTCCCGCCTGCCGCCCGATCTCGCGCCCTAAACCATCGCGCCGGATCGTCAGCCCGGCTACCTGCGTGAGCGCACCCAGTGCATCATAGGCATAGGCCGTCTCCCGCCGAGGCGTCAGCCGAAGGCGCCGCTGCCCATCCGCGTCGTAGACGTGCCGCAACAGTTCGCCATGCTGATCTTCCCCGATCAAGCGGCCGTTCCTGTCGTAGGCAAAGCGCGTCACATGAACGTGCTCACCCTGGACCTCCGCCGACGCCAGTCGTCCGCTTGCATCGTAGCGGTAAGCAAGCTTCACGTCGCCGGCATCGATCTCGATGAGCCGGTCGGATGCATCGTACGTATAGCGCCACTGGCCACCGTCGGGCAGTGTCTTCGTCAGCAGGCGGCCGACGGCATCGCGCTCGTATCGAGTCGCGCGGCCACCCCAGTCGATCTCGGCCGCGAGACGCCCGGCAGCGTCGTAGCGGTACGTGTAAGTCTCTCCCAGCGCATTGATGACCTTCGTCAGCCGGGTGGCATGGTCGTACTCGAAACGCGTTGCATGACCGGCCGCGTCGATCGACGCCGTGAGCAAATCGAACGGGCCATAGGTTCGCCGGATCGTACGTCCGAGCGGATCGATCCACTCGACGGGCAGGCTCTCGCTGTTATATCGCGCCCTCGACACCGAGCCATCGGGGCGCGTGATCGCGCTCAGCAAGCCGCGCGGATTTGCCGGGCCGTCCGCATAGTCGTAACGCGTCACGTGCCCGTCGGGCGACGTCTCCTCGAGCAGCCGGCCCAGCACATCAATCTTGCGCCTGAAGCGCGCACCTGTCGGCAGCTCGATGTCGGTCAGCCGCAAGCGATCATCGTAGTCCAGGCGCGTCTCGCGATCACCCTGAACCACCCGCAGTAGTTCGCCTCGGGGGCCGTAGCGATAGGCAGTTCTGTTGCCGTCCGGCTCGGTACGAGCAATCAACCGATACAGATGGTCATACTCGAGCCTGATCCGGCCGCCGTTCGGCAAGCGCGTGCCGGTAAGGCGCTGCTCGTCGTCATAGTCGAACTCGACCGTCCTCCCCGAGCTTTCGACGACCGAAGTCAGTTGACCACGCTCGTCGTACCGATAGTCCGTCCGTCGACCCAGCGGATCGACCCGAGCCATCAAGCGACCAAGCTCCCATTCGGAGTAAGTGCAATGGCCGAGCGGATCGGTTTCGGCCGTTACAAGACCTTCATCGTCATAGTCATAGGTCCATTCTCCGTCGACATCGATCACCCGAGTGCGCCCGGCCTCGTAGATGAACCGACCTGTGTGATAACCCTGCTGCGTGCCGGTCTCGACTACACGACCAGCGGTGTCGTACCGATATCGAACGTCGGTCTGGTCCGTATCCCGCCACTGGGTCATCCAGCCGTGTTCGTCGTATGCGTAGTAGAACTGGCCAAACTGGAAGCTCGCCACGTGGGTAAGCATGCCATTCTGGTAGTCGTAGTCCACGAGTGTCCGAGAGCCACCGTCCGCATCGTGAAGAACGATCCGCTCCAGCCGTCGGTCGCGCCCGTCACAAACAATCTCGAGCCGATAGCCGTCGCTATGGGCCATACCACTCAAACGGCCGGCAATATCGTACGAGAGAACGATCGCGTTACCGTCGAGGTCCTCGATCCGTTCGAGACGAGACGAACGCCCATCGACGAGCGGCGCGAAAATACGTAGTTGCCGCGTATCGCGATCGAAGATGCGCGGTTCGAGCCGGCTTCCGACCAGCCGATAACGCGGCTCGCGCAAGTTGATGCCGTTGAGCGCCATATCCGGCGCGTCAAAGCCGATCGCGAGGCCGGCGCCGTCGTGGAATCTCACGAAGCGGCCGCCATCGAACGTCAGTTGCTGCGACCAGTTGTCCGACCAGCGGTGACCGAGCAATCCGTGATCGTCCGATCGAGTCCGATAGCGTCGCTTGAACTCGAGAGGCAGGATGCCGGGAATGACGAGATCCGTACGGATCTCGAGCATTTCTCCGGAGACCGGATCAACCGGGTCCTTGCACGTCGGCCGGTTCTCGTCCTTGATGCCCTTCTGTTCCGCGGACCGGGTGGGCTCGGGCTTGAATTTTTCGCGCAACCCCCGCAGCCCCTTGCCGGCAAATTTTCCGACTCCGCCTCCTACGATCCCTCCGAGCAAACCCGCCAGGAATTCCTGGGTCGCGGACAATTCCGGGTTCTTCGGACCGTAGTGTCCAGTCGTCTTGTCGATCCAGATGCTGTTGCGCCCCGAATTGACCTTGCCGCTACAGTGCGTTTCGTGGCCGATCCGCACCAGCGGCAGGCCGTTGACGAACACGGTCTTGCTGCCGTCGACGAGTGCCTGCGGCACGCCGGAATGGTGATCGCATTTCACCAGGTCCGTGACACGCGCCACCTTCTTGCCTTCGAAGTACACGTTGCTCGAACCGGTGACGATCTCGCCACAGTTGGTGCCCATGCTCTGGCTCGCCGACGCGAGCGCACTACCCAGCGTCAGGCCGCCCGCCATGCACGCGCCGACGATCAGCGCGCCGGCGAGTCCGCCTGTCGCCACGGTCGCCGCCACCGCCACGCCAATCGCGACCCCCACGGCAATACCGGCGAGAATCCCCATAAAACCCGACGAGTGCGCGATCCGATCGCCAATGCAGGCGGGGTGCGGGTCGCCGCGACCGATCGTGAGGCCGAGCGCGTCGCCAACCTGCGTGAATTCCTTTGACAGCCAGCCGGTCACGCCAACCTTGTCGAGCGCCCACGCACCGCCAACCGCAATCGCCAGCGGAAGCATGACGGTGCCCGCCGCAACCGCGCCCGCACCCAGTGCCGCCCCGCCGGTCGCACCACCCGCCAGCGCCGTACCGGCGGCACCCAGCCCGGCGGCCGTTCCCTCAACGGCGGTCAGGCCCGCATCGGCGCCGAGCATTCCATAGTTGAGGTGTTCGTAAAACGGCCGCTCGGCTGCTTTCGCGGCTTCACCGTCCTCCAGCCTGGCGATCTGATCGAGCCGCTCCTGGGCGCTGCCGCCCGGCTCGCTGTAATTCGGCGTGTCCGACATTGCGGCCTCAGACCGGATCGCGCAACTGAAGGCTCTGAATCACGGTCCGGATTTGTTCGCGCTGTGTGTCGCTCAGCGTACCGGGCGCGGTGAAGGTGAGCATCAGGACAACCTGCCCGTATTCCACCATCGTCAGCCGCTGATGAATGAGCGCCTGGTTGTTCGTCCAGGTAAACTCGTGCACGTGCGCAGCGCGCCCGGATACCGTGGCGTCCTCATTCGCCACCTCGGCGTAATCCGGAACCTGCTTCGCCACCTTCCGGATTTCGCTTGTCACATATTCGGCGAACTTCATGCCCCACGGCAGCCGCTCGCGCGTGATCACGAAACTCACGCCCTCCGTGCCAGTCGCCGCCGACACGAACACGTTCATCGTTTTGTCCTGCCATTCCACGGGCAGCGCCAACGTGCCTTCCTGCATCTGGTACATGCTTTGTTATCCTTATTGGGGTTAGCCGTTCTTCGGGTTGATGTCGGTTCGAGCTGCCTGGATGTTGATATTGCCGTCATCCAGGTGGATCACCGAATCGCCCTTGTAGATATCGATCGAGTCGGCAGTCATGTGGATCCGCGTGCCGCCATCGCCGCCGATCTTGATCCAGAGTTCCTTCGCTTCCAGCGTGTGCACACCCTGCGGCGTCTGATGCAGCGTATTGCCCTGCACGACAACGTCCGACAGATTGCCAACCGCGATAGCCGTCGTATGGTTGCCCTTGCCAACCTCCACGGTCCGGTCGCCTTTCAGAACCTGAGTCCACTGCGCGTCCTCGACAACGGTATGCATGTCCTTCTGCGCATGCATGTAGAGCATCTGCGCACCATTGACGTCGCTCATCAGCAACTCGTTCGACCCCTGCCCCTTGTGCGTCTGGCTCTTGATCCCCATCGTCTGCCCGGCCGCGCCGTGATACGGGTTGCCCTGCTCGCCGTTGAACACGCGGCCGACGATCACCGGGTTATCCGGATCGCCCTGATTGAACGCCACCAGCACTTCCTGCTTGATCCGCGGAATCGCGGCCGCGCCCCAGCCGTCGCCTGCCCACGGTTGCGACACGCGCACCCACATCGAATCGGAGCCGTCTTTCTTGCCGCGCCGGTCCCACGGGAAATGCACCTTCACCGCGCTGCCGTTCGTATAGATTTCCTCGCCCTTCGGGCCGACGACGATCGCCGACTGCGTACCATGAATCACCGGCTTCGGCGTCGCGCGCGGCGCACGGTACGGAATCTTCTTCGGCAGCAGCGAGAAGCTGTTGCGATACGGCAGCTTCGCGCTGTGCTGCGTATAGTCGTTCACCGCCTCGTGACGCACATGCAGGATTACGTACTCCTGGTTGTTCTCGAGAACCGGATGATTCGCGACGGTCACGGCGCCCGCCGTGGTCATGCGCCATGCATAGCCGCCGCCGGTATAGCGATGGGCTTGCGCCTCCTCGGCCTCCATCGCGAAACGGGCGTAGCGGTTGCCGTCGTCACCGTGGTCGTACAGCGACTGGTGCTCGAACCGCTCGGTCGCGTCGAGCCGTGCATGCTTGAGGTTTTGCGGGCCGGCCTCCACCAGCATCAGCGGCGACGACGGATTCTGGTGATTGAAGTCGCGGAATGTGACCTTGCCGACGCCGAAACGCCGGCCTTCGTGCAGTTGATCGATGCCGCTGTCTTCGCTCGCCTCGGTCGCGGCGAACGGCACGGTGACGAGCCCGTCGATCGGGCGGAACAGCAGGTTCGTGTCGCCGATCACGAGAAAGTGCTTGTCCTTCTCGTAGCGGTGCGTCCAGATGAGCCCTTCCTGCTCCATCAGCCGCGCGCAGAAGTTGTAGTAGCTCTCCTGGTACATCACGACGTACTCGAGCGGCTTCTGGCTGGTCCGGATGTCGAACGTGAAATCGGAAAACCCGTGTTCCTGGAAGATCTCGGTGAGGATGTCCTGCGCGGTCTTGTTCTGGAAGATCCGGCAGTCGGTCGAGCGCGTGAGGAACCAGAACCACGGCACCGCAGTCAGGTGGTATTGCGTGACGTTCCCGGGGTTGCCGGCGCGGTCGAACGACGCGACGTAGCCGTCGAAATAGCGGTCGTTGTCGCCGGTGCCCGACGCCACGACGCGTTCGAGCGTCGACAGACGCGCCTGCTGATCGAAGCGGATCTTGACTTGCTGGCCGATCAGATCCTCCGGGCGCAGGTCGTGGCGATGCGACAGCAGGTCGAGGTGGATTTCCGGCAAGCGGTTCACGTGCTCGTCGACGACGGCCGCACTGACCAGCAGCACATCCGGGCCGAGCGGCGTATCGAGCGTGACGTAACGGTTGAGCTGGGTCAGGCGCGCGGGATTGGCGGCGCCGTTGATCGCCTCGGCGATGGCGCCGGGCGTCTTCTCCATCAGCGAGAAGCCGGTCTGCGCGAGCTGCATCGCGCGCTGGACGGTATCGACGTGCCCGGCCAGCCCCGCGAGCGGCCCGAGGCTGCCGGCCACGCTCGACGCCACCGGGCCGGCGAGGCCGCCGAGCGCACTCAACGAGCCGAGCGCACCACCACCCAATCCATTGGGAATACCCCCATTCGGAGCGAAACTCATTCTTGTTCCTTGCGTGTGATCTCAGGTTCCGTCGGCCGGCTCGCCGGTCCGCAGCCACGATAATGTAGGGTAAAACCCGACCGCTTGAAAGTCTCCGGCAAACGTTTGCTTTCCGACCCTTAAAATCAGAAAAACGGACCGGCAGCCGAACGCGAGACCGCGGTCGCCCACGGCCAGGCAGCACGACGGTCTGCAATGGAAACCGTGTCACCCCGCATGTCTCGATAAGCCGCACGGCGCGGGACACGGGGACGATCAACGGATGCTGGAGTATCCGCGTGACAATGGCGGGAAACAGCGGAGACTGACCGCGCCAAGGCTTTCCGGGTCAGTGTTTGAACGAACATACTAGAGACGACCGCCTGGTCGGCAAGCGTGCAATCGCCGTCACGGCGCCCCACTCATCGCGGCGAAACCACGATCGCCGCTCGCCGATTCTGCGCCCGCCCCGCTGGCGTCCTGTTATCCCCTACCGGGTCGAGCTTCCCTTTCCCGACGATCGCGATCCGCTCCGCATCCAGCCCGACGTCAACCAGTTCGACCGCAACGACTTCCGCTCGCCGCCTGGACAACTCGGCATCATAGGCAGCCGTCCCCTCGTCATCCGAGTACCCGTAAACGCGCACCCCGTTGATGCCCGCCGACCGCAACGTCCGCCCGATCCGTTCCACGATCCGCCGCACATCCGGCTTGAGGTTGTACCGGTCGAAATCGAACAGGATCGGCCCGGTCGACCCGAATTCGAATCCCTGTCCAGTCTCCTGGAACCCGGCCGACTTCAGCGCCGTCACCTGCGTCTGCGTCAGCCCCCGATGAAGCGGCGGCGGCGTCTTGCAGCCCACCAGCAGCAGGCACAGCAGCAGCGCACTCCCGACGTACGCCCGCCCCGTGCTCACAGGAAACGAGTGGTTCATTTTGTATCCCCTTCCATCGCGCCCGCTCCGCAAGCGCTTCTTTTAACCGCCGCCGCGGCCTCGCCCGCGGCGCGAGTCGATCGAGCTCAAACCGGCCCTGCCACGCTCTCCGCCAGTTGCCACGATCCCGGCCGCGCGCGCTTGGCGCGGTACATCGCGATATCCGCCGCGCGCAGCAAGCCGCTCGCGTCCGACGCGTGATCGGGATACAGCGCAACGCCGGCACTCATCATGGTGGCCACCACGCGGCCGTCGGACAGCTCGATCGACGGCGCCATGCCGGACAAAATCTCGTCGGCGATCCGGCACACGCTGCCCGCTTCAGGCACCGCCGCCAGCATCACCGCAAATTCGTCGCCGCCCAGGCGCGCGACGAGATCGGTCTCGCGCACCCGCGTGCGCAGCCGCGACGCGATGCCGATCAGCACCGCGTCCCCGGCGTCGTGACCGAGACCATCGTTGATCTCCTTGAAGCGGTCGCAGTCGAGATAGAGGACGGCGACCCGCTGCCCCGTCAACGTGGCATCGCACAGCGCGAGCGCGAGGCGGGACTCGAACTGCACGCGGTTGGGCAACCCCGTGAGCGCATCGTGCGTCGCCTTGTGTTCGAGCGACGCGTTCTCGTCGCGCAGCGTGTTCTGCCAGTCTTCGAATTCGTCGAGCAGCGCGTTGAAGTCGTCGCCGAGCTGGTTCAGTTCCGCGATCGCCGCCGGCTCGACGCGCCGCGCGAACGCACGCTCGCGCCGCACCGCGTGCGCGACGCCGGCCAGCGCGTGCAGCGGCGAAACGATGTCGCGCAGCAGGCGTTTCGAGCTGACATACGCACCGAACACGCTGACGGCCAGGCAGCCAAGTATGCCGCCCACGCCGCCGAGCAGGAAGCCGAAGAACTGGTGCCCGCGTCCGCGCACGACGACGTGGCCGACGATGATGCCGTCGTGCATCACCGGGACGGTCACCGGCCCCGGCAGCGCCACGTCGGCCACCGCGCGCTCGAGCCGCGCGATGCCGTTTCCGGCCGGCAACTGCCACGTGGCGAACAGTTGTCCCTTGCTGTCGGTGACGACCACCTGCGCGACGTCCTCGTCGCCGGCGATCATCCCGATCGCCTCGTTCGCCGCGACGCGATCGCCGAACACGAGCGCCGCCTCGACCGTATAACCGAGCGAGCGCGCCAGCAGGTTCAGGTTGTTGCCGGCATACGCGCGCAACGCGATCACGGCGACGACGATCAACGACACGGCGGCCATCGTCACCGCGACGAACGCGAGGCGCAGGTGCGCGCGCCGCAGCACGCTTTGCAGCGTCGGGCGCGGCGGGCGCGAAGCGCGAATGGGAGGCGCGGCGCGTGTCATGGCGTCACCGGCCGTCGTGCGAGATTGAGAACGTTCGGATGCACGCGCACGCCGCTGCGTGCGACGGCGTCGAGATTGATGTCGAACGACACGCGATCGCCGTCGACGTCCAGGCAAAACATGCCGCCCGCGGTGCAGGACGGATCGTGTTCCGCGATCGTCAGCACCGGATGGCCGGCCAATGCGGTTCTCACCCGCGCGCGAGCGTCGTTGCTCAAGGCGCCCAGATAGACGACGTCGCACGCGATGCCGAGCGACGGATCGTCGGAGCGCACGCGTTGCACGTCGAGCACCGTCGAGCCGGCCTGCAGCGTGTCGGTCAGGCCGGCCGCGTAGTCGGGCCTGCCGGTCACGCACAGATGCAGGCGCACGGGCGTGGTCGGCCAGCGCGTGAAGCTGATGATGCCGAGCACCACCTGACGCACGGCGGAGTCGTGTGACGAAAAGGCGGGACCTGTCGGGCTGGCCGGCGTGGCGGTGGTGGCAACTTGCACCGCATCGACCGCGGTCTCGTCCATCACGGCAGGCGCGCCGGCGACGACCGGTACGGCGCTCAGAACGCAAACGATTGCGGCAAACGCATGGCGGAACGTGGCGACTCGGCCCCACTGGCCGGACGCCTTTCGCGCGGCGAATGCCGCCGCACACGCTGGCGTCGATGCGACCGCAAGACTCGCAGCCGCCGCGCACACACTTGCATCCATGATGGAAACATCTGCCGCAGTCGTTCCCGGCCCTGCCTCCTGCCTGCCATGCGCGTGCAGGCACCGTATCACGCGCACGATTCCTTCCATCTTAGGTAAAAATTCGTATCCCAAACCAGTGGGATACACCCGCGAATCCTGCCGGAAAGCATGCTGAACCGGTGCTGCGGCAACCCACGGCGGTCCGGCGTCGGCGTCGGCACATTGATCTGCGGATTGAACCCCGGCTCACGGCAAACTTCATCCATCCGCCAGTCACGCATTCAAGCATCTCGCGTGCGTCAAACGGCTCGATCCGCCATGCGTGTACGCTCCACTGCCGTACGGGCCACGCGGCGGACAATGAATCGATATCGACGAGAATGTCCGCTCGTCCCGCGGCCATACGTCGGAATGCCGGATCCAGCCTGCACAACGGAGCGTCATGAAAATCGAAAACTCGGAACTCGAAGCATTCGTCGCCGTCGCGGAACTCGGCACGTTCCATCGCGCGGCGGAAAAACTGAACCTGACCCAGCCGGGGCTGTCGCGCCGCATCCAGAAACTCGAGCAGACGCTCGGCGTCGAGTTGTTCCAGCGCACCACGCGAAGCGTGACGTTGACGGGTGTCGGCCGCCAGTTCCTGCCGATGGCGCGCGAGCAGATCGCGCAGCTCGGCATGATGCTGTCGTCGATCCAGGACATCGCGCAAAAACGTTACGGCAAGGTGCGGCTCGCGTCGATCCCGACGATCGTCGCGCAGGCGCTTCCCGACGTACTGCGTCGCTACGCCGCAAAGTATCCGCACGTCGCCGTGCAGATCCTCGACGGCAATCATGACTTCGTGCTGTCGCAGGTGCGCGCGGGCATCGCCGAATTCGGCGTGAGCCTGCATCCCGGTGACGACGACGATCTCCTGTTCGAACCGCTCTTCACCGACCGTTACGTGCTCGCGGCGCACAACGACGATCGGCTGGCGCGTGCGGACGCCGTCACGCTCGGGGAGTTGCGCCAGGCGAAGCTGATCATCGGCGGTCGCGACAGCGGCAACCGCCTGCTGCTCGAAATGCTGATGGGCCAGGAAGCAGTGCGAACCCGCTGGTTCTACGAAGTCGAGCACATCTCGTGCGTCGCGGCGCTGGTGGCGGCCGGGGTCGGCTGCGCGATCCTTCCCGAGAGCGCACTGCGTGCGTACGGCTCGCCAGCGGTGCGCGCGGTGCCGATCGCGAGCCCGACGATCGAGCGCACGGTCGGCATCGTTCGGCATCGGGGCATTTCGATGTCCAGCTTCGCGAGCGACCTCCAGGCGCTGGTGAAGGCGGCGTTCGCGTGACGCCGCGGGCGGCACGGCGGCGCGCCGCATTGATGCCGGTTTCGCATGAATCGCGAGCCGAACGGCATTGGACACCCGAAAAATGGCTGGGGACGATGGGGGCGAACATGAACGACGGAAACGGGTAGCGCCCCGGGTCCGGACGGATTCTGGAGGAACCACCATGCATTTCGACGTGATCCTGCGTCGCGGCGAGTTGATCGACGGCACCGGAGCCGCACGCTTCGAAGCCGATCTCGGCGTGACCGGCGCGCGCATCGCGGCGATCGGCGACCTGGGCGGCGCGACGGCCGCGCATACGGTCGATGCGAGCGGCCTCGTCGTCGCGCCGGGCTTCATCGACAGCCACACGCACGACGACGCGTTCGTGCTGACCGATCCCGACGTCGAGCCGAAGGTCGCGCAAGGCGTCACGACGGTGATCGCCGGCAACTGCGGCATCAGCCTCGCGCCGCTGCTCGCCGAAAGGGACGTGCCGCAGCCGCTCGACCTGCTGGGCGCGTGGCAGGCGTTCCGCTTCGCATCCTTTCGCGCCTATCTCGACGCGCTCGACGCAACGCCCGCCGCCGTCAATACGGCGGCCCTGATCGGCCACTCGACGCTGCGCGTGCGGCACATGGCCGATCTCGACCGCGCGGCCAACGCGGCTGAAATCGCGGCGATGGCGGCCGACGTGCGCGAAGCGATGGCGGCCGGTGCGTTCGGCGTCTCGTCGGGCACCTTCTACCCGCCCGCGGCAGCCGCGACGACCGACGAATTGATCGACGTGTGCGCACCGTTGCGCGAGACGGGCGGCGTGTTCGCGACGCACCTGCGCGACGAAACCGACGCGATCATCGCGTCGCTCGACGAAGCGTTCCTGATCGGGCGCGCGCTCGATGTGCGCGTCGTGCTGTCGCATCACAAGGTGGCCGGCAAGGTCAATCACGGCCGCTCGGTCGAAACGCTCGCGCATATCGACGCGCAGCGCACGCGTCAACCGCTGTGTCTCGACTGCCATCCGTATCCGGCCACGTCGACGATGCTGCGCGCGGATCGCATCCATCAGTCGTCCCGCGTGATCCTCGCGTGGTCGAAGCCGCATCCCGAACTCGCGGGCCGCGACTTCCATGAACTGCTGCCGCTGTTCGGCGATTCGGTCGACGCCGCGATCGACGCGCTGCGCCCCGCCGGCGCGATCTACTTCGTGATGGACGAAGCGGATGTCGAGCGCATCGTCCGTCACGAACTGACGATGGTCGGCTCCGACGGCCTGCCCAACGACATGCGCCCACACCCGCGGCTGTGGGGCACGTTCCCGCGCGTGCTCGGAGAATTCTCCCGCGAGCGCGGCCTGTTCCCGCTCGAAGCCGCGGTGCGCAAAATGACGGGGCTCACCGCCGAGCAGTTCGGCATCGCCGAACGGGGGCGGCTCGCGGTCGGTCATTACGCCGATCTCGTCGTGTTCGACCCCGTCCGCGTGATCGACCGTGCGACGTTCGCGAGCCCGACGCTACGCCCCGAAGGCATCGAGCACGTGTTCGTCAACGGGCAGGCCGTGCTCGAACATGGCCGGCACACCGGCACGCGTCCCGGCCGGGCGCTGCGCCGCGACATCTAGAACCGGCCGATCGGCGGCGCGCGGTCGCATGGTCGCGGCAGCCGCCCCGAAGGCCACCTGCACGGAGTCACCATGACGAATCCCAACGGTGCCGCCACGCCGCGCGGCATGCAAGCCGGCCCACCGGCGCACGCGCAAGCCGCCGCCCCCGGCCTCGATGCACTGTATGCACGCCTGAGCCGGCGCATCATTCCGCTGATCCTGGTCTGCTATTTCTTCGGCTATCTCGACCGCGTCAACGTCGGCTTTGCGAAGCTGCAGATGGTGACGGACCTGCACCTCACGGACGCTGCGTACGGCGTGGGTGCGGGCCTGTTCTTCGTCGGCTACCTGCTGCTGCAGGTGCCGGCCGGCTGGCTCGTGCGGCGGATCGGCGTGAAGCGCTGTCTCGCCGGCTCGATGCTGACGTGGGGCATCGTGTCGGTCGCCACGCTCACGACCCGCGACACCGCGAGCTTCTACGCGCTGCGCTTCCTGCTCGGCGTGACCGAAGCGAGCTTCTTTCCGGCCGTGATCGCGTACTTCAGCGTGTGGTTTCCGTCGCACCGGCTCGCGAAGGTCATGGCCCTCCTGTTTCTCGCGATGCCGCTCGGCGTGATCGTCGGCGGCCCGCTGTCCGGCTGGATCATGGACGCCACGCACGGCGGCTTCGGGCTGCGCGGCTGGCAGTGGATGTTCCTGATCGAAGGTCTGCCGGCCATCGTGCTGGGCGTGTACCTGCTCGTGCGTGTGACGGAACGGATCGACGACGCAACCTGGCTGACCGATACGGAAAAGCGGATGATTCACGCGGAGATGGCTCAGGAAGCGGCCGGCAAGCGCACCCGCCTCGGCGCCGCGCTGCGCGAGCCGACCCTGTGGCTGCTGTTCGCGACGTCGTTCCTCTACAACGTCGGCAACTACGGGCTCGTGTTCTGGATGCCGACGATGATCAAGGCCCTCGGGTCGTCGAGCAACCTCCAAATCGGCCTGGTCAGCGCGATCCCGTACCTGGTCGCGTCGGTCGCGATGGTCGCGAACGCGCAGCATTCGGTGCGGACCGGCGAGCGCCGCTGGCATACGGCGCTGCCCGTCGCGATCGGCGGCATCGCGCTGCTCGCGAGCCTCGGCATGCGCGCGCATCCCGTGCTCGCGGTCGCGTGCCTGACCGTCGGCGTGGCCGGCATCATGAGCACGCTCGCGATGTTCTGGAGCCTGCCGTCGCGAATTCTCGCGGGAGAAGCAGCCGCGGGCGGCGCCGGGCTCGTCAACATCGGCGCGGCCGTCGCGGGGTTCGTCGGCCCGACGCTGATGGGCTATGCAACCGGATTGACGGGCAGCACCGAGCTCGGTGTCGCGCTGCTCGCCTTCACGCTGTTCGCCGCCGCTGCGCTGATCCTGTCGATTCCGCGCCGGCTCATGGTGCGCACGTGAGCGCGGCGCCATCGATGCGCAGCGCGCTGGCGTTGGCGGCGAAGGTGCGCGCCGGGCAGGTGAGCGCGATGTCGCTCGTGCAAGCCGTGCTCGCCGACATCGCCGTGCGCGACAGCGCGATCAACGCGTGCGCAGCCACCTTCGACGAGCGAGCACGGCGCGATGCGCTGCGCATCGACCGCCTCGTGCGGGCAGGACACGACCCGGGCCCGCTGGCCGGCGTGCCGTTCCTCGTGAAGTGGAACATCGACGTGGCGAGTTATACGACGGTTGCCGGATCGCCGGCGCGCGCGGCGTTGCCGCCCGCCGTCGCCGATGCGACGATCGTTGCGCGAATGTGCGCGGCCGGCGCGGTCCCCATAGGGGCGACGCAGATGGATGAACTCGCATGCGGCGCCACCGGCGTGAATCCGCACTACGGCGCGGTGCGCCTCCCGGCCGACCCGACACGCATGACAGGCGGCTCGTCGAGCGGCTCGGCCGCCGCGGTCGCCGCCAGCTACGTGCCGCTCGCGCTCGGCAGCGATACCAACGGCTCGATCCGCGCGCCGGCGGCGCTGTGCGGCGTGTGGGGGTTTCGTCCCGGCGACGGGCGGCTGTCGCGGGCCGGCTGCCTGCCGTATGCCGACTCGCTCGATACCGTCGGCGGGTTCGCGAACGATGTCGATGATCTTGCGGTCCTGTATGACACGCTGGGCGAAGCGCATGCACCGCACGCGCAACGGCCGCGCGATCCGGCCGCCCCGCTTCGCGTCGCCGTACTGGCTGGCGATTTCGAAACACATGCCGATGCGGATGCGCAACGCGCTGTCCGGCGTGCAGCGGCCTGCCTGCGGGCGGGCGAAGCGGTACCCGTCACCAGCGACGAGGTCGCGGACGTGCGCGAAGCGGCGCTCGTGATCTCGAACGTGGAACTCGCGCGCGCCCATCACGGATTGATCGACGCACCGGCGGCGCTCGTCTCCGAACGCCTGCGGTCGCGCCTCGCTGCCGGCCTCGCGACGTCCGACTCCGCGTATCGGCACGCGCTTGCCCACCGTGCCGCCTGGCGTGCGCGCATCGCGGCGCTGTTCGCGCGCCACGACCTGCTGCTCGCGGCCGCGACGCCTTGTGCGGCGCCGCGCTTCACCGACGCGACTGTCGATATCAACGGCGTCGCGCTCGAACCCGCGAAGACGCTCGGCCTGCTGACGCAACCGGTCTCGTTCGCGGGGCTGCCGGTCGTCAGCGCGCCGTGCTTCGCATCGGGCGAGCTGCCGGTCGGCGTGCAATTGATCGGTGGGCCCGGTGGCGACGCGGTGTGCTTCGACGCCGCGCGGCAGTTCTCGGCCGCGTGGGGCGACATGCTCCGTTAGCGACGCGCCCCTTGGTGCCGCGCGCCGCCGCGAGTATGCTTGCAGCTCGAACATTCTCCAACCGGGCGCGCGCGCCGCACCGCGGCAGGCGCCCCGCCAACCGTCACTCACCATCGATGGATTTCGACGTCATCGTTCTCGGCGCCGGCATCGTCGGCGTCTCCGCCGCGCTGCACCTGCAGGATCGCGGCCGCAAGGTCGCCCTCGTCGATCGCGGCGCGCCCGGCGAAGGCACGAGCTTCGGCAATGCCGGGCTGATCGAGCGCTCGTCGGTCGAACCGTATCCGTTCCCGCGCAGCCCGTTCACGCTGATGCGCTATGCGCTGAACCGCTCCACCGATCTCTACTGGCACAGCGCGTCGCTGCCCGCGTTCGCGCCGTGGCTCGCACGGTTCTGGTGGGAATCGGCGCCGCCGCGTCATGCGGCGGCCTCGCGCGACATGCTGCCGCTGATCGAACGCTGCATCGTCGAACACGACGCGCTGATCGCGCGGGCCGGCGCCGGCGAACTGGTCCGCGCCAGTGGCTGGCTGGAGGCGTTCCGCACGCCGGCCGCATT
Source organism: Burkholderia sp. BCC0097 (assembly GCF_902832985.1). NCBI lineage: Bacteria > Pseudomonadati > Pseudomonadota > Betaproteobacteria > Burkholderiales > Burkholderiaceae > Burkholderia > Burkholderia sp. BCC0097. Next base: position 435,303 of record NZ_CADFDM010000001.1, on the reverse strand, counting down.
CGAACGCGGCGTGGCCGAGGCCGGCCTCACCGCGCGCCGCCACGGGCTCGGTATCACGCCGCTCGATGCGGCCGCGCTGCGCGCGCACGAACCGAGCCTCGCACCGGGCTTCTGCGGCGCACTGCACTGGCTCGACCCGAAAAGCGTCGTCGATCCGGCCGCGCTCGTCAAAGCGTATGCGCACCTGTTCGTGCAGGGCGGCGGCACGCTGCTGACCGGCGACGCCGCGAGCCTCGACGCGCTGTCGCCCGGCTGGCAGGTGAGCACCGACGACGGCCCGGCGGCCGCGCCGGCCGTCGTCGTCGCGCTCGGTCCGTGGTCCGACACGGTGTTCGGCAAGTTCGGCTACAAGATTCCGCTGCGCGAGAAGCGCGGCTACCACATGCACTACGCGCCGTCCGCGCGCGGCGTGCCGTCGGCGCCGATCGTCGATCGCGAATACGGTTATGTGATCGCGCCGATGCGGCGCGGGCTGCGGCTGACGACCGGCGTCGAGATCGCGCGGCGCGGGCTTCCGCCAACGGGCGTGCAGCTCGAACGCGCGGAGCGCGTCGCGCGGCCGGTGTTCGGTTTCGGCGAGCGGCTCGATCCGCATCCGTGGCTCGGCTTCCGGCCGTGCACGCCAGACATGCGGCCGGTGATCGGCCCCGCGCCCGCGCATCGCGGGCTGTGGTTCGCGTTCGGGCACAACCATCACGGGCTGACGCTCGGCCCCGTCAGCGGCCGCCTGCTGGCCGAGATGATGACCGGCGAGGCGCCGTTCACCGACCCGGCACCGTATCGCGCGGACCGCTTCTGAGCACGCGATGCCGGCGCCGGCACGCAGGCCCGGATAGCGCCGAAACCCGCCGTCAGCGAAAACGCAGCTGGTTTCGCCCGAGCTGCGCGACGGATGCGCAGCCCATCAGCCGCATGTCGCGTTCGATTTCCGTGCGCATCAGTTGCAACGCGCGCTCGACGCCGGGCTGCCCGGCGGCGGCGAGCGGGAACAGGTAATAACGCCCCAGCCCGACGGCCTTCGCCCCCAGCGCCAGCGCCTTCAGTACGTGCGAACCGCGCTGCACGCCGCCATCCATCATCACGTCGATCCGGTCGCCCACCGCGTCTACCACCTCGGCAAGCTGGTCGAACGCGGCGCGCGAACCGTCCAGCTGCCGCCCGCCGTGGTTCGACAACACGATGCCGGTGCAACCGATGTCCGCCGCCCTGCGGGCGTCGTCGACCGACATCACGCCTTTCAGGCAAAACTGCCCGTTCCACTCGCGCACCATCGCGGCGACGTCGTCCCATGACATCGACGGGTCGAGCATGTCCGTGAAGTAGCGGCTGATCGACATCGCGCCGCCGCCCATGTCGACGTGCCGGTCGAGCTGCGGCAAACGGAACCGCTCGTGGGTCAGATAGTTGACCGCCCAGGCCGGCTTCAACGCGAACTCGGTCAGCCCCGCGAGCGTCAGCCGGAACGGAATCGAGAAGCCGGTGCGCTTGTCGCGCTCGCGATTGCCGCCGGTGATGCTGTCCACCGTCAGCATCATCACGTTCACGCCGGCCTGCCTCGAGCGATTCATCATCTCGCGGTTGAGGCCGCGATCCTTGTGAAAGTAGAACTGGTAGACCTGCGGGCCCGGGCTGATCGCGCGGGCTTCTTCCAGGCTCACGGTGCCGAGCGACGACACGCCGAACATCGTGTCGAATTTCGCGGCTGCTGCGGCGACGGCGCGCTCGCCGTCATGATGAAACAGGCGTTGCAGCGCGGTCGGCGAACAATAAACCGGCATGCCGAGCTTTTGCCCCATGACCGTCACCGACAGATCGACATCGCGCACGCCACGCAGCACGTTCGGCACCAGATCGCAGCTTTCGAATGCGCTCGTGTTGCGTCGATACGTGGTTTCATCGTCGGCCGCACCGTCGATGTAATTGAAGATCGGCCCCGGCAACCGCCGCCTCGCCAGTTCGCGGAAGTCGTGGAAATTGTGGCAATCGTTCACGCGCATTCGTCACACTCCATTCTGCGCGCGAGCGGCATGCCGGCGGGCCGGCGCGCGTCGCTCGCATCGCGGCGTTCGTTCTATACCGACGGCCGGTGTCCTCGCGCGGGACGGTGGCCGTATCGGCACCCGGAACCGTGCCGCATCGCGTCCGCCGCGGCCGACCCTGCAGCGAATCGACTCGCGCTCAGTCGAGCGCGCGGCCGAAGATGCGAATTACTTCATCGAGATGCTCGGCCATCGCACGGCGCGCGGCGTCGGGGTCACGCGCGCGGATCGCATCGAGGATCGCGCGATGTTCCAGCTCCGACCGGTGCGGCATGTCGTTCGGCATGTACAGCGACTGCAGCCGCTGGAACATCAGGTCGTACTTGTGCGCGAGCAACTGCTTGATCATCAGCGCATACGCGGCATTGTCGCTCGCCTCCGCGATGCGGATATGGAACAGCCGGTCGCCCGGGTGCGTGAGCGAGCCGCTGCGGTTGTCGTCCTGGTTGCGCAGGAACGCTTCGTGGATGCCTTCGATCTGCGCGTCCGAGCCATGCTTCGCCGCCAGCGCCGCGGCTTCCGGCTCGATCAGCCGGCGCGCCTGCAGCAGCGCGAATGGCGGGATTTCGGTGTCGAGATCGAGCGCGATGCCGAGCTCGGGATCGATCTCGACGATCGAGAACGGCGCGACCTTCCCGTCGGGTGCGGATGCGGGTGCGGGCACAGCAGCCGTTTCGGGATGGCGCACCTTCACGCCGTCGCCGACGCGCACGCTTACAAGCCCGTTCACTTCGAGCGCGATCAGCGCCTCGCGCACCGACGTGCGCGACACGCCGAACCGTTCGGCGAGTTCACGCTCGGGCGGCAGATAGCTGCCCGGCGGGAAATCGCCGGACTCGATCATCGCACTGAGCTTGTCGGCGATCTGCTGGTAGAGGCGGCGGTTCTGAATCGGCTGGATGGACATACGTTGACGCTGGTAATCGGTTTCGTTCCGGACGGTCCGTCAAATCGCACAGACCGTTCGCGCCTATTCTATATGCCGCGCTTCACATCGCCCGGCACCGCGTAGCAGCGCGCGGCCGTGCCGCCCCACAACGCGCCGCGCTCGGCCGCCGACAGGCGCGATTCGGCCCAGCGTTCGACGAGCGACGCGACCTCGTCATACGACGCCGCGAGCAGGCACACGGGCCAGTCGGACCCGAACATCAGCCGCTGCGGGCCGAATGCGTCGAGCGCCGCGTCGAGGCACTGCTCGATATGCCGGATGTCCTGGCCGCGCAGGCCCCGCCGCCAGTCGGCTTCGGTCACGAGCCCCGACAGCTTGCACACGACGTGCGGCAGCGCACCCAGCTCACGCAGCGACGCGCGCCAGCGCGCGAGCGCCGTGGCGTCGCGTTCGAACTCGGCCAGCGCCGGCTTGCCGCAATGGTCGAGCACGAGCCAGTGCGCATCGTGCCGCGCGCAAAACGCACGGACGTCCGGCAACTGGCGCTCGAACACGAGCACGTCGTACACATAGCCGTTCGCCTGCAGCCACGCGACGCCGCGATTGAAAGCGGGATCGGCGACGAACGCGCCGACGTCGGCTTCGTCCTGCAGCTGGTGACGAAAACCGCGCAGCTTCGGGCTGCGCCACTCGGCGACACGATCGGCCAGCGCCGGCGCACCGAGATCCTCCCAGCCGACCACCGCCGCGATGCGGGCGTCGTCGCGCGCCAGGTCGAGCAGGAACGCCGTCTCGTCGCGCCCGGCGCGCGCCTGCACCGCGATCGATGCGCCGAGCGCCTGCGCATGCATCGGCGGCCACAGCGCATCGGGCAGGTAGTCGCGTGCGAGCACGCCCATCCCGGGGCCGATCCACGGATAGTCGGCCGCGCGAAAACGCCAGAAGTGCTGATGCGAATCGATACGCACTGCGCCCATGATGCCCTCGTGTTCAATCACCGCGGCGGCGACGGCCCGCGGCGTCGCCCCCGCCCGTCCGCCACGTTCAGTCGTACAACACCGCCGCGATCTTCGGATCGTCGATATTGGTCTTGTCATACCAGTAGAACCCGGTATCGATGACCTTCGGCAGCTTCTCGCCCTTGATCGCCTTCACGGCCGCCTCGACCGTCTTGTAGCCGATGCCGATCGGGTTCTGCGTGATCGCGCCGGCCATCAGCCCGCTGCGGATCGCGTCCTTCTGCTGCTTGCCGGAATCGTAGCCGACGATCACGACCTTGCGCTTCATCTCGCGCACGCCGTTGACCACGCCGATCGCCGAACCTTCGTTGGTGCCGAACAGCCCCTTGAGCTTCGGGTACGCCTGCAGGATCGACTTCGTCACTTCGGTCGACTTCAACTGATCGCCTTCGCCGTACTGCACGGTCACGACCTGCACCTTCGGGTGCGCGGACTTCATCCGGTCGAGGAAGCCGTCGCGGCGGTCGATGCCGGTGCGGCTCGTCTGGTCGTGCGCGACCACCGCCACCTGCCCTTCGTCGCCGATCAGCGCGGCGAGCTTGTCGGCCGCAAGGGCGGCTGCGGCCTTGTTGTTGGTCGCGGCCGTCGTCACCGGAATGTCGCTGTCCACGCCCGAGTCGAACGCGATCACCGGGATCTTCTCGGCCTGCGCCTTCTTCAGCAGCGGCAGCGCGGCCTTGCTGTCGAGCGCCGCGAAGCCGAGCGCGGCCGGCTTCTTCGCGATCGCGGCGGACAGCATGTCGATCTGCTTGTCGACCATCGCCTCGGTTTCGGGCCCTTCGAACGTCACCTTCACCTTGTAGTCCTTCGCAGCCTGCGTCGCGCCCGATTTCACGGCCTGCCAGAACTGATGCTGGAAGCCTTTCGAGATCAGCGGGATATAGGTTTCCTGCGCGTGCGCGCCGGCCGTGACGCCCGCGGCGAACGTCAGCCCGACGATCGCGTTCAACACCTTGCTCCTGATCACTTCGCGTCTCCTTTTTTTCGTATCGAATGAAATGCCGGCCGAAACCGGCGGTGAAGCGCATGCCTGCATGTGTCAGCGGCGACGCCGGCGCAGGATGTCCACGTAGACGGCGAGAATGATGATCACGCCCGTCACGACCGTCTGCCATTCCTGCGCGACCGACATGATGCGCAGGCCGTTGGTCAGCACGCTCATGATGAACGCACCGATGATGGTGCCGACGATGCTGCCCGCGCCGCCCGACAGCGACGTGCCGCCGATCACGACGGCCGCGATCGCGTCGAGCTCGTAGCCCTGCCCGAGCGCCGGCTGCGCCGAGTTCAGCCGCGACGCGATCAGCAGGCCGGCGATCCCGCACACCGCGCCGCTGAACGTATAGACGGCGATCTTCCACGCATCGACGTTCACGCCGGACAGCCTGAGCGCCTCCTCGTTGCTGCCGAGCGCGAACGTGTAGCGACCGAAGATGGTCCGGTTCAGCACGATCGACGCGCCGATCGCGACGAGAAACAGGATCAGCACCGCGTTCGGGATCGGCAGCGCGGGAATGAGATTGCCGATCAGCGAATCCTGCGCGATCGACGTGAAGCCCGGCGTGTCGTTGAAGTAGATCGGCCGCGTGCCCGAGATCACGAGCGACAACCCCTTGAGCAGCATCATCATGCCGAGCGTCGCGATGAATGGCGGCACCTTCATCTTCGCGATCACGAAGCCCGACACGCAGCCCGACAGCGCGCCGAAGCACAACGCGGCCAGAATCCCGAGCGGCAGCGGCATCCCCCATTTCGTCAGCACGACGCCGGCCATCACCGCGCAGAACGTCATCAGCGTGCCGACCGACAGGTCGATGCCGGACGTGATGATCACGTACGTGCAGGCAACGGCCAGCACGCCGTTCACGGCGGTGGCCTGCAGGATCGACACGAGGTTGTCGACTTCGAGGAAGTTCGACGACGCGAAGCTGAAGAACACGATCAGCAGCACGAGGCTCGCGAATGCGAGCAGCTTCTGCCGCGCGGCCGGGTTGAAGAAACGCGATTTCAGGCTCGATGCGGCGGCCGGCGTGTCGCCGGTGGCGAGGGGCGGAACGGGATGCGTATCGTTGGACATGGTCGTTAGGCGTCTGAATCGGGACAATCAGGACAACACGGTCGACTCGCGCTGCGTCGCGAGCTGCATGATCTTTTCCTGCGTGGCGTCGGCCGCGCGCAATTCGCCGGTCACGCGGCCTTCGCACATCACGAGAATCCGGTGGCTCATGCGCAGCACCTCGGGCAATTCCGACGAGATCATCACGATCGCCTTGCCGTCGGCGGCGAGCGCGTCGAGCAGCTTGTAGATCTCGCTTTTCGCGCCGACGTCGATGCCGCGCGTCGGCTCGTCGAAGAACAGGATGTCGCAGTCGCGCAGCAGCCATTTCGCGATCACGATCTTCTGCTGGTTGCCGCCCGACAACAGCCGCGCGGGCTGCGCGACCGACGGCGTGCGGATCGCGAGTTGCCGCACGTACGACTGCGCGGCCTCGCGCATCCCGCGCGCATCGAGGAACAGGCCGCGGCGCACGAAGCGGCGCATGCTCGACAGCGCGATGTTGTTCTGCACGTCCATCCCGACCGCGAGCCCGAAGTGCTTGCGATCCTCGGACAGGTAGCCGATGCCATATTTCACCGCGTCGGCCGGCGTGCGGATCGTCACGGCCCGGCCATGCACGCGGATCTCGCCCGCATCGACCGGGTCCGCGCCGAACACCGCGCGCGCGACCTCGGTGCGGCCCGCGCCCATCAGCCCGGCGAAGCCGAGGATCTCGCCGCGCCGCAGCGTGAAGCCGACGTCGCGGATCGCGCGACCGCGCGACAGCCCGCGCACTTCGAGCGCAATCTCGTTCGCGGACGTATCGGGCGGCGTGCGGCTTTCTGTATCGAGCTGGCGGCCGACCATCATCGAGATGATCGATTCCATCGACGTGTCGGCCATCGGCACGGTCGCGACGTACTTGCCGTCGCGCATCACGGTCACGCGATCGGCGATCTGGCGCAGCTCGTCCATCTTGTGCGAGATGTAGATGATGCCGACCCCATGCGCGCGCAGGTCGCGGATGATGCGGAACAGCTCGGCGATTTCCGCGTTGTTCAGCGCGGCGGTCGGCTCGTCCATGATCAGCGCGCGCGAGTCGAACGACAGCGCCTTCGCGATCTCGACCATCTGCTGCTTCGCGACCGTCAGCCGGCCGACCGGCGTGCGCGGGTCGAGATCGAGCCGCATCCGCTGGAAGATCGCGGCCGCGTCGCGGTTCAGTTTCTCTTCGTCGACGAACACGCCGAAGCGGCCGCGCGGCTCGCGGCCGATGAAGATGTTCTGCGCGACGCTCAGGTGGTTCATCAGGTTCAGTTCCTGATGGATGATGCCGATGCCGAGCGCCTGCGCGGCACGCGGGTCGGCGATCTCCACCGGGCGGCCGTCCATCCGGATCTCGCCCGCGTCGCGCTGGTAGACGCCCGCGAGGATCTTCATCAGCGTCGACTTGCCGGCGCCGTTCTCGCCCATCAGCGCATGCACCTCGCCCGCGCGCAGGTCGAAACGGCAGTCGTCGAGCGCCTGCACGCCCGGAAAGCGCTTGCCGATGCCGGTCAGCGCGATCAGCGGCGGCGCGGTGTTCGGGTTCAGGTCGGGTTGCATCGCGCGGCCCTCAGCTGATCGCACGATCGAGATGCGTGTAGCCGCCATCGACGAACAGCCACTGGCCCGTCGTGTGCGACGCGCGCTCCGACAGCAGGAACACGGCCGTGTCGGCGATCTCGTCGGCCGTCGTGAAGCGCTGGCCGAGCGGCACCTTGCCGGCAATTGCCGCGACCTTCGCTTGCGGATCGTCGAAGCCGGCGATCCAGTTCTGGTAGAGCGGCGTCATCACCTCGGCCGGAATCACCGCGTTCACGCGCACGCCGTCGCCGCGCAACGCGACGGCCCATTCGCGCGTCAGCGCGAGCTGCGCGCCCTTCGACGCGCAATAGCCGCTCGTGTTGCCCTGCCCGGTCACGGCCGTCTTCGACGAGACGTTGACGATCGCGCCGCGCGCCGCCTTCAGGTGCGGCACGCAGTAGTGCGCCATCACGTAGTAGTGGATCAGGTTGCGTTCAAGCGACGCGACGAACGCGTCGCGCCCGGCGTCGAGCCCGATGCTGTCGTTGATGCCCGCGTTGTTGACGAGGCCGTCGATACGGCCGAAGCGCGCGAGGGTCTGCGCGACGCCGTCGCGGCACTGTGCGTCGTCCTGCAGTTCGACAGTGACGCACGCGGCGCGCGGCTGCTGCTGCGTGAGTTCGCGCCAGAAGGCGTCGTCCGGCGCGTGGCGCGCGAATACCACGGGAATCGCGCCTTCGCCGGCCAGCCGCATCGAGATCGCGGCGCCGATACCCGACGCGCCGCCGGTCACGATCACGACCTTGTCTTGCAGATTCAAATCCACTTCGCGTCTCCGTCGTTCATGTTGTCGCCGCGCACGATGCCCACGACGTGCATCGCGCACCGTCGCGCGTCGCCCGGCTTCAGCCGCGGAACCGGTATTGCTCCAGCGATTCGGGCTTCATCTCGATCGAGAAACCGGGCGCCGTCGGCGGCATGTACGCCGCGCCGCGCACCACGCACGGTTCGACGAAATGCTCGTGCAGATGATCGACGTACTCGGTCACGCGCCCTTCCTTCGTACCGGAAATGCACACGTAGTCAATCATCGACAGGTGCTGCACGTACTCGCACAGCCCGACGCCGCCCGCGTGCGGGCACACCGGCAGCCCGTATTTCGCGGCCATCAGCATCACCGCGAGAATCTCGTTCACGCCGCCGAGCCGGCACGCGTCGATCTGCACGACGTCGATCGCGCCGCGCGCGATGAACTGCTTGAACAGCACGCGGTTCTGGCACATCTCGCCGGTCGCGACCTGCACCGGCGCGATCGCCTCGCGGATCTTGCGATGCCCCTCGACGTCGTCGGGGCTGGTCGGCTCCTCGATGAACCACGGCCGCGCGAACGCGAGTTCGCGCACCCAGTCGATCGCCTCGTCGACTTCCCACACCTGATTCGCGTCGATCATCAGCTTGCGGTCGGGGCCGATCACCTCGCGCGCGATCGTCACGCGGCGGATGTCGTCCTCGAGGTTCGCGCCGACTTTCAGCTTTACGTACTCGAAACCTTCGTCCACCGCCTCGCGGCACAGCCGGCGCAGCTTGTCGTCGCTGTAGCCGAGCCAGCCGGCCGACGTCGTGTAGCACGGGTAGCCGTCGCGCTCCAGCGCGGCGATCCGCGCGGCCTTGCCGGGCGCCTGCCGGCGCAGCAGGTCGAGCGCTTCGTCCGGACTCAGGCAGTCGGTCAGGTAGCGGAAGTCGATCGCCCGCACCAGCTCCTCCGGGCTCAGGTCGGCGACGAGCCGCCACAGCGGCTTGCCGACGGCCTTCGCCCACAAATCCCACACCGCGTTGACGACGGCGCCGGTCGCCAGGTGGATCGCGCCCTTGTCCGGGCCGATCCAGCGCAACTGGCTGTCCGACGTGACGTGCCGCCAGAAGCGGCCCATGTCCTCGCGAATCCAGTCGAGGTCGAGGCCGACGACGAGGTGACGCATCGCGTCGATCGCCGCGCAGCAGATTTCGTTGCCGCGCCCGATGGTGAACGTGAGCCCGTGGCCTTCGAGCCCGTCGCGGTCGGTTTCGAGCACGACGTAGGCCGCCGAATAATCGGGGTCCGGATTCATCGCGTCGGAGCCGTCGAGCTGGCGCGAGGTCGGAAAGCGCACGTCGAGGACGCGCATCGATCGAATGATAGGCATGACGAACCGTCCGTTGAAGGGAATCAGGCCTGCACGGTGCGCTGGCGCTGCTCGCCGAGCCCGTCGATGCCGAGCGTGATCACCTGTCCGGCGCGCAGGTAGACGGGCGGCTTCTGCCCGAGGCCGACGCCCGGCGGCGTGCCGGTCGAAATCACGTCGCCCGGCTGCAGGCTCATGAAACGGCTCAGGTAGCTGATCAGGTGCGGCACGCGAAACACCATCGTCGCGGTCGTGCCGTTCTGGTAGCGGTGGCCGTCCACCTCGAGCCACAGCCGCAGCGCGTGCGGATCGGGCACTTCATCGGCCGTCACGAGCCACGGGCCGATCGGGCCGAACGTGTCGTTGCCCTTGCCCTTGTCCCACGTGCCGCCGCGTTCGAGCTGGTATTCGCGCTCCGACACGTCGTTCACGACGCAGTAGCCGGCGACGTGCGACAGTGCATCGGCTTCGTCGATATAGCGGCCGCCCTGGCCGATCACCACGCCGAGTTCGACTTCCCAGTCGGTCTTCTCCGAGCCCCGCGGGATCTCGACGTCGTCGTTCGGGCCCGAGATCGCGCTCGTCCACTTGCCGAACACGACGGGCTCCTTCGGTACCTCCATCCCCGATTCGGCCGCGTGATCCGAGTAGTTGAGCCCGATGCAGATGAACTTGCCGACGCGGCCGACGCACGCGCCGAGCCGCGGCGTGCCCTCGACGAGCGGCAGCGACGAAGGCGGAATGTCGCGCAGCCGCGCGAGCGATGCGGGCGTCAGCGCGTCGCCGGCGATGTCGTCGATCACGCCGGACAGGTCGCGAATGTGGCCCTGCGCATCCAGCAGGCCCGGCTTTTCATGGTGTTTGTCGCCAAATCTCAGCAGTTTCATAGCGTTGTCTGAATGGAAACGGGAAGTGAACGGGAAGGCACGGTCAGGTCGATAAGGTCAGTTGGGCATGGTCAGTTAGACCAGCCGCCGTCGATCAGGTGAATCGTGCCGGTGGTGAACGACGCTTCGTCGGACGCCAGGTACAGCGCGAGCGCGGCCACTTCGTCCGCGCTGCCGATGCGGCCGATCGGCTGGCGCGCGACGAACGCCTGGCGCACCTCGTCGGCGGACACGTGGCGCGTGCGCGCCTGATCGGCGATCCGCTGCTCCAGCGACGGCGATTCGATCGTGCCCGGGCAAATCGCGTTGCAGCGGATGCCGCGCTCGACGAAATCGGCGGCCACCGCCTTGGTCAGCCCGATCACGGCCGCCTTGGTGGTGCCGTACACGAAGCGGTTGGGCACACCCTTCACGCTCGACGCGGCCGACGCCATGTTGACGATCGACCCGCCGCCGGCTTCGAGCATCGCGGGCAGCAGCGCGCGGATCAGCCGGTACATCGACGTGACGTTCAGGTTCAGCGAGAACGCCCACGCGTCTTCGTCGCACTCGAGGATCGAGCCGTGATGCACGTAGCCTGCGCAGTTGAACAGCACGTCGAACGCGCGTTCGTTCGCGGCGAGCGCGGCGACCTCGTTCGCGGCGGTGACGTCGAGCCGCCGCGTGACCAGCCGGCTGCCCGCGCGCTCAGCGTCGGCCTCGAGCCGCACCAGCGCGGCTTCGTTGATGTCGGTCGCCAGCACGTCGGCGCCCTCGCTCGCGAATCGCAGCGCGGTCGCGCGGCCGATGCCCTGCCCGGCCGCCGTCACCAGCGCGCGTTTGCCCTGCAATCTCATGAGCATCTCTCCGAAAAAGCCGGCCGCCAGTCGGCCGATTGGCACAAAGGACTAAAGGTCCAACCAATCATAGGAAGGGATCACCCGTTTGTCACGAAATCGCGATTCAGTATTTACCCGGGGCGGATCAATCCGTCCGGCACGCAAGAATGCGGCGTGCGAGCGGCGTTGAAGTCCGGCCCCTCGATTCGCGCAAACCCAGTACCGGCGGGCCTTCCACCCGATCCTCGGGCAACGTTCGGCGCCACGGAAAACGCAAACTGACAAAAAAGTCATGTTCACGTCAGGGTGCCAACGGGTGGCGCACGCCATCATGGCGTTGCCGGACCGCGCTTCCGGTACATCGCCTCCCCGCCCGCGCCGGATCCCTGCGGGCACCTCCGTCCCCCTGGCGATGTATCCCGTGACTGGGCGAGCAGACACGGCGCGCGGGCCGATTTTCCGCCCCGGGCTTTCTGTCCGGGGCTTTTTGTTCTTGGTTTTTTAAGAAAATAAGCGTGGATTGTTTCTAAATCGGCAAAAGGTAATTTGAGCCAGACAGGATGTTTTTTCCGGTCACAGACGCTTACATTTAGCGCACCACTCATGGAAACCCCTACGGATTCCCCCTTGGGTAGTGACACCCACTGCCATGGCCGAACCCGCACGGGCTTTAGGAAACGGCAAAATGAAGGCCTCCCAATCCCTGCCTGCGCTCGATCCCGCCGACGTCCACGTCGAAATCCTCGAACGTTCCGATACGCTGCTCGTCGTCCGCTGGGTCGAGCCCGGCCGCTGTCACTACGGCGAGCAACGCTGGCGCCGCCGCTTCGCGCAGCGCACCGGCACCTGCGCGCTGTCGCGCCAGGTCATCCATCGCGGCGACGAAGTGTTCCGCCCGGCCGAGCGTCCGGCCCCCGCGAACGCCGCCGCCATGATCTCCGCCGCCGAGGTACTCGCGCTGGCCGGCAGCAGGTAACCCCTGCCGGCCGTGCGCCAGGCTGGCGGCGCCACGCTATCCGCCAGCCAGTCCTAGAAGCGCCGGTCTAATTCCCCCGCTTGTCTGCTCCGTCCGCCCGCACTATCGTTACACCACTCAATGTAACGATTACGTGCCGCGGCCGACCGGCCGCGCCGATGGAGGCAGACATGCATGCATGGAGCGCGCGCCACGTCCCGGCGCAAGGCGGCAAGGTCGCGGTCGTGACCGGCGCCAATAGCGGCCTCGGCTGGCACCTCGCGGAAACGCTGGCCGCGAAAGGCGCGACGGTCGTGATGGGCTGCCGCGACGCCGCACGCGGTGCGCAGGCCGCCGACGCGATCCGCCGGCTTCATCCTCATGCACGCGTCGAAGTCGATCCGCTCGACCTCGCCGATCTCGCGTCGATCGCCCGTTTCGCGGGCGACGTCGGCGAACGCCACGGCCGCGTCGACATCCTCTGCAACAACGCCGGCGTGATGTTCCTGCCGCTGCGGCACACGCGCGACGGCTTCGAGATGCAGTTCGGCACCAACCACCTCGGCCATTTCGCGCTGACCGGCCAGTTGCTGCCGGCGCTGCGCGCCGCACGTCGGGCGCGCGTCGTCACGATGTCGAGCGGCTTCAACCGCGGCGGCCGGGTTCGCGTGGACGACCTGCGCGCCGCGCATCGCTACAACCGTTATCTCGCCTATTGCGACAGCAAGCTCGCGAACCTCGTGTTCGCACTCGAGCTGCAGCGCCGCTTCGAGCGCGCGGCGTTCGCCGGCATCAGCGTCGCCGCGCACCCCGGCTATGCGGCGACCAACCTGCAGTTCGCGGGCCCGGTGATGGACCGCTCGCCCGCCCGCGCCGCGCTGATGCGTGCCGCGAACCGTTATCTCGCACAGCCGGCCGATCAGGGCGCGCTGCCCGCGATTCATGCCGCCACGTCGCCCGATCTGGCCGGCGGCGCGTACATCGGCCCGTCCGGCTGGTTCGAATCGCGAGGGCTGCCGGCACCGGCAAGCGTGCCGCGCGCGGCGCGCAACGTGGCAACGGCGGCGTTGCTGTGGGAAGCCTCGGAAGCCGCGACGGGCGTGCGCTTCCTCAGTTCCGGCGCACCTGCCGGACGCGCGCCGGGCCGGCCGTTCGATACGGCGGCCGAAGCACGCTGAATCGCGCGCCGCCGGCCACAGTATTCTTCATACTTATTACGCCAACCGAAAAGAAAGCCCGTTGAAAGACTGTTTCCACGTCTCACTGTTACCAGTCAGGAAACAATTTATCGTCAAATTCAGCGTTTACCCTGAACACGCCGGTGACTAACATTTGATCAATCGCTCAAGACATGGTGTCGAGAGCGAACTCAATAAAACACCGGAGGTCACCATGAAATCGCTCGTTTCCGCAGTCGTTGCCGCTGCCGCCCTGTCCGCTTCGTTCGGCGCATTCGCTCAACAAAGCACCGTGACGCGCGCTCAAGTGCGCAACGAACTGGTCCAGCTCGAACAGGCCGGCTACAAGCCCGGCGTGTCGAGCCCGTACTACCCGAACGACATCCAGAGCGCCGAAGCGCGCGTTCATGGTGTCGACAGCAGCGGCTACGGCGCGCAACCGGCGCCGCTCGTCCACTCGGGCGCGCCGGCAGCCGCTTCGTCGAACGCACGCGACTCGATCTTCTTCGGCCAGTAAGCCGATGCGCCCCCGGCGGGCGCCGCGCGTCGCGCGATGAAGTCACGCAGTCCTGACGAGCCCCCTTCGCGGGGCTCGTCTTTTTTGTGAAACGCATACCTCCGCCGCCCGGCAGCGGGTGGCTTCGCCCGGACGCCTGGCGTCCGGGTGCTTTTTCCCGGCGAGGTGTGCGAGAAGATGCCGTGTGTGCCGGTCAGTCGGTCAGTCGGTCAGCCGGCCACGGCCGCAGCCCCGGCCGGCGCCGACCGCGACAGCACGCGCCAGCGCGACAGCAACTCGTCGCGATCGACGTAACAGCCCTGCAAGTGCCGACGGCCCGTCGACGGGTCGAACTCAGTGCGCGCATGCAGCACGCGCCGGTTGTCGAACGCCCACATGTCGCCCGCCCGCAGCCGGCGCTGCACGCGAAAGCGCGGCTCGCGCGCCAGCGCGAGAAACCGCCGGTACGCACGATAGACCGCCGGGACCGATCCGGCCGGCGCATCGAGCGGCCCGCGCAGGAAGTTCGCGACGCGCACTTCCGTCACGTTGCCGCGTGCATCGAGGCCGATCACCGGCGCCGAACAGCGGTAGTCGCTGTTCGCACTCTTGTTCCAGAACTCGAACGGCGTCGATGCGAGCGGCTCGAAATCGTCCGGATGTTCGCGCCGCAGCGCATCCGCGAGCGCGAAGCCGTCGAGGAAAATGCTGTCGCCGCCCGTCGCGTCGTTCGCGAGGCAATGCAGGAACTGCACGCCCGGCTGCAATTCGCGCGTCGGCAGGTCGGTGTGCGGTGGAAGATTCAGCGACGTATACGCATTGCTGTCCGGGCGCGGCTTCGATTCGACGTCGAACAGCACACCGAAATTACTTTCACGGATCAGGCCGACACGGCGTGCGATCTCGTCGACGCGGCCGCGCTCGGCCGGCACGCCTTCGACGAGCGTGAGCCCCGTGCGCTGCAACGCGCCGAGCCATGCGAGCAACGCACGGTCGTCTTCCATCACGTCGCGCCACGCGAACACGCCGATCGCCGTCGCATCGTCGCCGGTCCATACGTGCCGCCCGTGCGCGGCCAGACGCTCGGCGCGTGACGCATCGTCGTACGCATGCGCACGCAACCAGCCCGGCGACCACGCGCTGCGGTGCCCGTCGTTCCATTCCACATGCAGCGCGCCGTCGGTCTCGACGTGCACGGTGAGCGCCGACAGATCCTCCCTCGCATCGGCGATCTCGAACACCTGTTCGCGCGTGATCGCATGCACGCACGCGGAACACGCGCAGTTGTCGCGCAGCCAGTCGAAATGGAACGGCGAGCGTCGCGCGTCGCTCCACTCGACCTCCACCGCGTCATCGCCGATCGTCGCCGCCGCGATCGCCGCGTCGGCCGAAAACGTCCGCCAGTCCTCGATACGGTGTTGCGCCGCTGCCTGCATCGTTGCCTCCCGGAAAACGCCCGCTACGCGTGTGGTGCGAGCAAGAACCCACCGACCAGCCGGTGCATCCGCGCGGCCTGCGGGCTCGTCCCGAGCGCGCGCCAGCAGCCGTGCACCAGCCCCTCTCCCATCCAGCCGCGCGCGACCCCGCCGGCCGCGCGAATCCGTTCGACGTACACGCGCGCATCGTCGCGCAGCGGATCATGCTCGGCGCCGATCGCAAGCACCGGCGGCAGCCCGTCGAAGCGCCCCGCTTCGAGCGGCACCGATGCACGCAACAGCGGGTTGCCGTCGCGCAGCACGTCGGCCAAGTCTCCGCCCCAGTACAGTTCTCGATAGCGATGCACGTCGTCGAGCGTCAGCATCGGCGCGTGCGCTTCCGCCTCGCGCGCGGGCGATTGCGGTTCGAAACCGAGCATCGGATAGACGAGCGCGACGCCGTCCACGTTGCGTTCGCCCGCATCGCGCAGCGCGGTCGCCACCGCCGCCGCGAGCATCCCGCCCGCGCTGTCGCCCGCGAGCGTCAGCGGAGGCACGCATGGCCCGAACGGCCAATGCGCATCGCGTGCGGCGCGCGTGACGGCCAGGCAATCATCGAGCGCGGCCGGCGCGCGGTGCTCGGGCGCGAGCCGATAGTCGACGGCGATCACGTCGAGGCCCGTATCGGCTGCCAGTCGCGCGGTGATCAGCGCATGGCTGTCGAGCGAGCCGACGACGAAGCCGCCGCCATGAAAAAACAGCACCGTGCCGCGCGGCGTGCCGTGTTCGCACGTATAGCGCCGCAGTGCGATCGTGCGGCCGTCCGGTGCGCGCCACACCGCGTCGTGCTGCACGATGCCGGCCGGCAGCGCGGCTGGCGTCCATTCGGCCGCGAAGCGGTCGTAGAGACGGCGCTGCTCGTCGGGCGAACGCGCCGCCGCATCGACCGGATACCAGGCGTCGACGGCCGCGACGAACGCCGCGATTTCCGGTTCGAGCATCGTGTGCGCTCCGCGGTCGAAGATCGAAAGACGACGCGTGCCGCTAGCGGCGCGGCGGCAGCCCGATCACGCGGCCCGCATACGCAGGCGCTGCGCACTCGCGCTGCAATGCATGCAGTTCGGCCACGCGCGCGGCCACGTCGTCGTCGAACGGCGCCGATTTCGCGCCATCGCGCGTATCGACGTGCAGCAGCATCTGCTCGCTCGCCGACACCGCGTCGTCATGCCCGTCGGCGAACAGTTCGAGATACAGGTGCAGCCGCTTCGCGTCGTGCGCGAGCACCCGCGCATCGACGCGCACCGGCGTGCCTTCCTTGATCTCGTGCAGATAGTTCACGTGCGCTTCGAGCGTGTAGACCGAGCGAGCCCGCTCGCGACGCGCGGCGTCGTCGAGGCCGATGCGATCCAGCAGCGCATCGGTCGCGAAGCTGAAGATCAGCAGGTAGAACGCATCGCGCAAGTGGCCGTTGTAGTCGACCCATTCGGGCCGCACGACGTCGCGGTAAATCGTCAGCGGGGTATCGCCGGTCATCGCCTGTCCTTTAGTCCTCGAATCGCATCCCATGCCGCGCCTTCACCGCGGCGATCGATTTCAGCACCTCGGTGATGCACTCGTCGCGATAGCGTTCGAGCTCCTTGATGCTGCGCGTGCCTTGCTGTTCGGTCGTGCCTTCGACGACGCTGTCGATCAGTTCGTCGGTCAGCGTCGGCGCGACCAGCTTCGTCCACGGCAGCTCGAGCGCCGGGCCGAATTGCTGCATGAAGTGTCGCATGCCCGCGTCGCCGCCGGCCAGCGTGTAGGTCAGGAACGTGCCCATGAACGACCAGCGGATGCCCGCGCCGAAGCGGATCGCATCGTCGATCTCGCCGGTCGTCGCGACGCCTTCGTTGACCAGATGCAGCGCCTCGCGCCACAACGCCTCGAGCAGGCGGTCCGCGATGAAGCCCGGCACTTCCTTGCGCACGTGCAGCGGCCGCATGCCGAGCTTGCGATAGACCTCCATCGCGCCTTCGACCGCTTCCGGCGACGTGCGCGCGCCGCCGAGCACCTCGACGAGCGGCAACAGATAGACGGGATTGAACGGATGGCCGACCACGCAGCGCTCCGGATGTGTCGCCCGCGCGTAGAAGTCGGTCGGCAGCAGCCCCGACGTCGACGACGCGATGATCGCGTCGGGTTTCGCCGCGCGGCTGATCTGCTCGTGCAGTTCGAGCTTCAGCGCCTCGCGCTCGGGCGCGCTCTCCTGGATGAAATCCGCATCGGCGACGCATTCTTCGATCGTCGATACGAAGCGCAGCCGCGCGGGATCGGCGCCCGGCGCGAGGCCGACGCGTTCGAGCGCGGGCCACGCGTTCGCGACGTTCGCGCGCAGTCGCGCTTCGGCGCCCGGCGCCGGGTCCCACACGACCACGTCGAGACCGTGGGCGAGCGCGCGGGAAATCCATCCGCTGCCGATCACGCCGGTGCCGATGGCGGCAAACGTCTTGATGTCGGTCTTCACAGCCATGTCAACGCATCCTTCGAATCAGGGGAAATCGGTGGGCGGCCGTGCATGGACGCAGGCCGCCATGTCATGTCAGTCAGTCCGGGAACAAACTCACGCGAATTCGGCGAGCGCGCGGCGTTCGAGCGGACGTTCGCCGCGCGCCGGCAAGCCGAGCTTGCGGCGGCCTTCGGCCGGCGTCAGCACGCGGCCGCCGAGGCGTTCGACGATCTCGCGGGCGCGCTCGACGAGCGTGCCGTTGGTCGCATGCACGCCGCGATCGAGCCAGATGTTGTCTTCGAGGCCCACGCGCACGTGGCCGCCGAGCAGCATCGCCTGCGCGACCATCGGCATCTGCATGCGGCCGATTCCGAAGCCGGCCCAGTGCGCGCCCGGCGGCAGGTTGTCGACCATCGCCTTCATCGTGCCGGTATCGGCCGGCGCGCCCCACGGAATGCCGAGGCACAGCTGGAACAGCGGCGGATCGTCGAGCAGCCCTTCCTTGAGCAACTGCTTCGCGAACCACAGATGGCCCGTATCGAAGATCTCCAGCTCCGGCTTCACGCCGAGTTCCTGGATGCGCTTCGCGCCGGCGCGCAACTGCGCGGGCGTCGACACGTAGATGTAGTCGCCGTCGCCGAAATTCAGCGTGCCGCAGTCGAGCGTGCAGATCTCGGGCAGCAGTTCCTCGACGTGCGCGAGGCGCGTGAGGCCGCCGACCAGATCGGTGCCCTTGCCGAAGCGCATCGGGTCCTCGCCGGGGCCGATCTCGAGATCGCCGCCCATGCCGGCCGTCAGGTTGATGATCACGTCGACGTCGGCCGAGCGGATGCGGTCGACCACTTCGCGATACAGGTTCGGATCGCGGCTGCCGCGCCCCGTCTGCGGATCGCGCACGTGGCAGTGGGCGACCGTCGCGCCGGCCTTCGCGGCTTCGATCGCGGCGGCCGCGATCTCCTTCGGCGTGACCGGAATCGCCGGATGCTTGCCGACCGTATCACCCGCGCCGGTGACGGCGCAGGTGATGATGACTTCGTGATTCATGTGGATGCCTCGCTTGATTCGGGTTGTGTCGCATTGCAGATAGCGCGTGGGCGCCGGCCGTTACAGACCGAGATACGCCTTCACGGCCGGCAGGCCGTCCTTGCCGTCGAACGTCTTCACGCCCGCGAGCCACGAATCGAGCACCTGCGGGTTCTTCTTCAGGTACGCCTTCGCGGCCTCGGCCGGCTTGGTCTTGTTCATCACCGACTGCATCAGCTGGTTCTCGAGCTGCGTCGAGAAGCGCAGGTTCGTCACGAGCTTGCCCGCGTTCGGGCAGCGCGCGATGAAGTCGGGCGCGGTGAGCGTGTACACGCGCGCCTCGCCGTAGTTCGGGCCAAACGCCGCGTCGCCGCCGGACAGGTAGTTCATGCTGAGCTGGATGTTCATCGGATGTGGCTCCCAGCCGAGGAACACGACCCACTTCTTCTCGCGGACCGCGCGCTCGACCGTCACCAGCATCCCGGCCTCGCTCGATTCGACGAGCTTGAAGCCGCCGAGCCCGTACTGGTTCGTGTCGATCATCTTCTGGATCGTCGCGTTCGCGCTGCTGCCCGGCTCGATCCCGTAGATCTTGCCGTCGAGTTCGGCGCGGTGTTTCGCGATGTCGTCGAAGGTCTTCAGGCCGGCCTGGTATGCGTAGCTCGGCACCGCGAGCGTCGCTTTCGCGCCGGACAGGTTCGGCGGCTCGACCACGTTGATCGACTTGCTGTCGAGGAACGGTTGCAGCTGCTTCTGCTGCACGGGCCACCAGTAGCCGAGCGACACGTCGAGCTGCTTGCTCTTGAGGCCGGCGAACGAGATCGGCACCGACGCGATCGTCGTGGTCGGCTTGTAGCCGAGCGCCTCGAACACGGTCGACGCGAGCGCCGTGGTCGACGTGATGTCGGTCCAGCCGATATCCGCGAAACGCACGGTGCGGCAGGTCGCGGCCTCCGTCTCGGCCAGCGCCGCGTGCGTGAACGCGCCGGTCGCCAGCACGGCCGCGGCGAGCGCGGCGATCTTCGTCGACTTCATGGTTCGGTTTCTCCCGGTTGATCTCGCGGCAGCCGGTGCGCGGAGTGTGCGCCGGCCTGCATCGTGGGAGTAAAAGTAACGAGCCATATTCGCCGCGAGAAGACCGGCGGCGACCTGTTCTTGCCTGTTTGCGACTATGAGTGGAAACCACTAGGTTGCGCTTGAGGCTTGCCGGACGGGGGTTCGGGGTTTTTCTGGGGAGCGGCGGGATTGCCCGGATGCGGCGCGCACCTTTCGATTCCGCCACGGCCTTGCTGACGGATTTCCGACACGTCGCCGGATACCGTGGGCCGGCCCTATGCTGGAAGTCGCCGGGCGATCGCGCGCGGCCCGCCCGTTGCCGTGTCGCCTCGTGTCCTGACGTTGCGCGTCGCTGGAACGGATGCAGACGGACACGGCCGGCCGTCGCGATGTCCGTCTCCGGTCTTTCCGCCAAGGAACACCATGATGCTTGCCGCTTTCTTCGTCGTCGCCCTTATCGCCATCGTCGTGCCCATGCACCGCGGCGTGATGCGCGGCGCCGATGCGAAACTTCGTGCGCAATTCGATGCGGACGGTCAGCATGGCGAAGCGTCGCGGCGGTTGATGCGTGACGCGGGATACGACGTCTGATCGCCGAGCCGGGTCCGTATCGCCGGGCGCCGCGCGCCCCATTGTCGGGGCGGCGCTGATCCGCGCGTGACGGCGGCGCGTGCGTGGCCGATAGGCCGACCACGCACGCCGCGACGCTCAAGCGTAGTTCATCATCACCGACTTGCTCTCCGTGTACTGGTCGATCACCGCGCGGCCGAGTTCGCGGCCGAAGCCCGACTGCTTCATCCCGCCGAACGGCAACGCGTTGTCGAGCAGCGAGTGGCAGTTGACCCACACGGTGCCCGCGGCAATACGCGGAATCAGCTTGTGGATCGCCGCGAGATCGTTCGACCAGATGCTCGCGCCGAGGCCGTACGGTGTGTCGTTCGCGAGCTGCACGGCCGTATCGACGTCGTCGAACGGCATCGCGACGAGCACCGGCCCGAAGATCTCCTCGCGCACCACGCGCATCGCTTGCGTCGTATCGACCAGCACCGTCGGCTCGACGAAGAAGCCGGGGCCGTGGATCGCGCGGCCCCCCGCGGCGGCGCGCGCGCCCTCGCCGAACCCCGAGTCGATGTACCCGCATACGCGCTCGCGCTGCTTCGCCGAGACGAGCGGGCCGATCTGCGTCGCCGGGTCCATCCCCGGGCCGATCTTCAGGCTCGCGGCGATCTTCGCGACGCGCTCGATCACGCCGTCGAACACCTTCGAATGGATGTACGCGCGCGATCCGGCCGTGCACACCTGACCCTGGTTGAAGAAGATCGCGTTCGCGACGCCCAGCGCGGCCTTGTCAAGATCGACGTCGGGCAGCACGATCACCGGCGACTTGCCGCCGAGCTCCAGCGACATCCGCGTCATGTTGTCGAGCGCCGCGTGGCCGATCGTCTTGCCCGTCTGCGTCGACCCGGTGAACGCGATCTTGTCGATGTGCGGATCGCGCGACAACGCCGCGCCGGCCGTGTGACCGTAGCCGGTAACGATGTTGACGACGCCGTCCGGAAACCCGGCCGCCTGAATCAGCTCACCGAGCCGCAATGCGCTCAGCGGCGTGTCTTCGGCGGGCTTCAGCACGACGGTGCAGCCGGTCGCGAGCGCCGGCGCGATTTTCCACGCGGCCATCAACAGCGGGAAATTCCACGGAATGATCGCGCCGACCACGCCGACGGGCTCCTTGCGCGTATAGGCGAAGATTTCGCTGTCCGGCAGGTACGGCATGCCCGCGTCGATCACGCTGCCTTCGATCTTCGTCGCCCAGCCGGCCATGTAGCGGAAGCACTGCGCGGCCATCGCGACGTCGAGCCCCTGCGCGACCGTCACCGGCTTGCCGTTGTCGAGCGATTCGATCTCGGCGAGCTCGCGCGCATTGGCCTCGATCAGGTCGGCGAGCACGAGCATCAGGCGCTCGCGGTCGGTGGTCTTCGCAGTGCGCCACGGGCCCGCATCGAAGGCACGGCGCGCGGCCGCGACTGCCTGCTGCACGTCGCGTTCGTCCGCTTCCGGCACGCGCGCGAGCACGGTGCCGTTGGCCGGGTTCACGACATCGAGCCGGCGGCCCGACGCGGCATCGCTCCACTCGGCGCCGATCAGCATCTGCTTCGGCTTCGCGAGAAACGCGCGCGTCGCGTCGAGCAACGCAAAGGTTTCGTTCGTCTCCATGTTCCTGTTTCCCTGATTCGTTGAGTGAGTCGGTCAGTAGCGATCCGCGACGCCGTCGATTCCGCGCGCCTGCAACGCGCGGACGAGCCCGGCGCGCACGGTCGCGACGTCGGACAGCGCGGGACGGCGGTGAGCGGCGACTTCGGCGGCCGTATACGGCTTGAAGTCGCGCGGCAGCGCATCGCGGTTCATCGTCGTGAGCACCCAGTTGAGCACGTCGGCCAGTTCGCGATCCGACAGCGCCGAGTTCGACGCACCGGGCACGCGCATCACGTACTCGCGCCCGGCCGGCAGACGCGTGAAATAGCCGAGCGAATTCGCGAGCGGCGGCACCTTGCCGGGAATGCCGCCGCCCGTCGCCGTGTGGCAACCCATGCAGTTGAGCACCCAGTGCTGCCGTGCGAGCGCGGCATCGGCCGCGCCGTCGGCCTGCGCGGGCGGGGCGAATGCACCAGCCACCGCGCCCGCCAGCAGCAGCCAGCACGACAGCCGATATGACATGCCGCCGAGCCACGACGACGCCGCGCACCGCGTGCCGTGCACGGACACGCGCACGCCGTTCACAGGCCGAGCCCCTTGATCACCACCGCGCGCTGCGCATGCACGGCCGTGCCGTCCATCTGCTTGGCCCGCGCCGCACGGATATCGGCCGCGGTGAACGGCTTCGCGTCGCCGTGCCGCGCGTTGAGGTCGAACACGACGTAGTTCAGCACGTGCGCGATGTCGTCGTCGCTCGCGCTCGCGAACGACGGCATCTTGAAGTTGTAGCGCTTGTCGTGCACTTCTATCTCGCCGAACATCCCGTGCAGCAGCGTCGCGATCAGCTGCGCCCGCCCGGCTTCCGTCGCCGCGTACTTGCCCGGATAGTCGGTCAGCGGCGGCGCGAGGCCGTCCTGCCCTTTTCCGCCCGTCTGGTGACACACCGCGCACTGCGCGTCGAACAGGCTTTTCCCGGCCGGGTAATGCACGGTTTCCTGCGCGTGCGCCGCGGCGGCCAACGCGAAGGCCGTCGTGGCCGCCATGCATGCAACAACGCCCTTTCCTGCTTGCTTCACTTTCATTGCTTCGCCGCTCCCAGCAGAACCGAAACCGAACAGTGGTAATTCGAATTACCGTTCGCCATGCACCAGTTGATGTCGTTGTTCAGCGACAGCTTGTACAGCGGCTTCTCGCGCTCGTTGCGGTTGCAGAAGCACTTGCCGCACGACGTCTTGCCGCAGCAGTCGTTGTAGGACACGATGTAGTCCGAACCGTCGTGCGGATTGCGGCAGGTGCCGATCCACGTGATCGGCGAAGGCGTCGTGCCCGGCGGGCAACTGCTCGACGTACCGCCGCAGCAGCTGCAAAGCCAGCCGTCGATCGCGCAGTATTTCCAGTAGTCGCAGCTCGTCGGGTCGTCGCTCGCGCCGGCCGCGGCGGCACCGGACGTGCCCGACGCCCCTGATGCCGCGTCGGCCGCATACGCGGTGCGGTCAACCGGCAGCAGCGGCAGCAGCGCCGATCCCACCAGCACCTTGCCGAGCCTCGCCATCGCGCTGCGCCGCGAACTGTGCTGCGCGACGCCGCGCGCAGACCGCTCGAACCATGAATCAAACACGCCCATGTCGTCGTTCTCCAATGACGTTGAAAAAGGTTCGGCCGGTCATGCGTGCTGCGCGCGCCCGTCGTGGGCATCGTGGCTGTGATCGCCATGCACGAACTGCTGCAACGACGCGACGCCGCGCTCCTTCGCCTCGAACAGGCTCTCGAGGTGCTCGCGCGTGTTGACGAGCCCCTTCGCGCGCACGGTGCCCGTTTCGTCGAGCAGCACCGCATACGGCAGCTTGCCGATCTGGTACGCGAGGCCGAGCTCCTGCGACAGCACGTACGGGAAGCGCCCGAGATCGTGCTTTCGCGCGAAGCGCGTGTGTTCGTCGGCATCGCCGTCGCTCGCGAGCACGATGTTCACCGGCGTCGCCTCGCTGGCCTGCAGCGACGGCAGCAGCGGCAGCAGCTTCTTGCAGACCGGGCACGTCGGCGACAGGAAGAACAGCAGCGTGGCCTTGCCCGCTGCATCGATGCCGCCGACCTTCACCCGCGCGCCGCGAATGTCGGTCAGTTCGAACGTCGGCGCGATCGCGCCGACCGCCGGCCCCTTGTCGATCATCAGCGCGCCGGCCGGCATGATGCGTTCGTACAGGATGCCGATCTGGCGCACCAGCGCGAGGCAGATCGCGCCGAGCGCGAGGACGGCCACCCACAGCAGGGCGGTGGAAACGGTGAGAGCGGTTTGCATCATGAATTCCTCAGGTGGGAAAGGCGCGGGACGTTGGCGAGCAGCACGTCGACGGTGAGCAGCGCGCAGACGATCAGCAGCACGGAGAAGAACAGCGTCAGGTAGTCGAACCACACCACGGCGCGCGTGCCCGGCTCGACGAACGCGGTCCCGGCCAGCGCGACGAGCAGCAACACGCGGCCGACATGCAGCCAGCCGATGCCGCGCGGGGCGTCGGCTCGGGCGGCGATGAAGCCGGAACAACCGCAGTCGATGTCGGTGTGGCCGCGCAGCAGGTTGATCGCGAGCCCGGCCGCGAACGCCAGGAGCAACGCGATCAGGCCGGTCGCTCCGGCCATGCGCGTGTCGGGAAACAGCAGCGCCACGGCGGCGACGGCTTCCGCGAGTGGAATCGCGAACGCGACGGGCGCGCTCAGCGCATCGGGCAGCAGCCGGTAGCCGGCGAGCGCCTGGCGGAACGCGGCCGGCCGGCGCATCTTCGCGAAGGCGCCGAGCAGCACGACGGCGGCCGCGCCGGCCTGCGCGCTGGTGGCGAGTACGGGATCGAGGGTCATCGCGGCCTCACGGGTTGACGAGCAGTGACGACGTATTGCCGACCTGCTTCTCGACGTGCTGAAGCGTGCCGGTGCGCGCGTCCATCACGACGAGGTCGGAGGTCGCCGTCAGCCCGTAGAACAGCGGCTTGTCGTCCTCGCTGACCTGGATCGACACGAGCGGATCGACCTTCAGTTGCGCGAGATCCCAGCGCGCGACGCGCTGCTTCGTCTTCAGGTCGACTACCCACACCTGCGTGCCGGGATCCTTGTGCGAACCGTCGGCGCCCTTGTGCATCAGCACGTAGTAACGGTGCTGCTTCGCGTGCACGGCCGTCTGCTGCAAACCGCCCGGGCGCCAGCCTTCGGCGCGCTCGGCGTCCGTCAGCAGCGGCCACGGCTTGCCGAACGCCGGCTTGCCGCCGCTGAAATCGGCGCTGCGCACGTTGCCGCCGTAGGTGGTGAACAGGTATTCGCCGTTGTACCGCGACGCGTTCACGAACGCAGGGTCCTTGTCGACGTCGATGAACGCCTCCGACATCGTGCGCTTCGTCTCCTTGCCGTTCGCGTCGAGCGTGACGGTCAGCGCCTTGCCGCTTTCGCACAGCGCGGTGAAGCGGTCGTTACCCGACGGATACGCGAGCACGCATGCGGCCATGTCGATCTCCGACAGCACCTTCTTCGAGACGGCGTCGATCACCGTCACCGACGCGGCCGGCGTGATGTTCGCCACGTACAGCCGCTTGCCGTCGGCGCTGAACGCGGTGTTGTACGGCGAGGGCACGTGCTGCCCGTGCTTCGCCGGAATCACGATCTCGCCCGCGTGATCGAGCGTCGTGTTGTCGATCATCTCGACGACGTCGGTGCGCGTGCCGTGCGAGCCGCGCGAGAAGTAGGTCGTCGCGACGAAGCTCGTCTTGCGGTCGGGCGAGATCGCGAAGCCGGGGGCGAAGCCGCCGTCGATCTGGCCGAGCAGCTTTTTCGCATCGGCGTCGTACACGTAGATGCGCCCGTCGGTCATCGACGGCATCGAGATGTCGACGACATAGACCTCGTGCGGATGCCATGGCGGCATCTTCTGCACGACCAGTTCCTCGGGTTTTTCCGCCGCGTTCGCGCCGCCGGCCCATGCCGCCGCCAACGCCAGCGTCGCCGCGAGCGCCGCGGTTCGTCGCCTTGTCCTCATGCCGCCTCCAGTGGGAATTCACGTTATGTGGGGCGACTGTAGTTCGACAATAAATCCCGTCAGCACCCGGACCGGCAACGCGTACGTGCCGATTCGGGATATTGGAAATGCGCGTGAAAGCCGTCTGCCCCGCGCCCCTTCCGACCCTCTGAAGCACGTGCCCGGAATAGCGCTCCTCCTTATTGCGCCGACCGCTCGGTCGGTTTAATCTTGCGCGGTCCGAACGATCGCCGGAGGCGCCGTGCTCGTGTTACATCAGAGGTTCGACGACGCAGACCGGCATGCCGAGGCGCTGCGCGGCTGGGATCAGCGTTACGACCAGATCGGGTCCGGCGTGTATCGCAGCGCGGTCAAGCACGCAGTGCTCGACGGCGTGCAACTGTTCCAGGAAACGGCGAACGTGCGCATCATTCAGCGCGGATGTTTGCCGCACGGCCATACGGTGTTCGGGATGCCGCTCACCGGCTCGGGCACCTTCGCGTTCGGCGGTGCGCGCCTCGAGCGCGGCACGATCGTGATGGCGCGCGGCGGCATACCGTTCGAACTCCATTCACCCGACGACATGTCGCTGATCGGCGTGGTCGTCGAACCCGGATTGATGCAGCAGATCGAAGATGCCGCCGACGTTCGGCTGGATGCACGCGCGCTGCGACGCGGCGTCGTCGAGGTGCCGGTCGCCGCGCGCGAACGCGCGAGCATGCAGCTCGCGACGCTGCTCGAACGCGTGCTGTCGGCGCCCGATACGTTCGACGCGGCACGCGCGCAGTGCGCGATCCGCGCCGACGTCGGCAACGTGCTCGTCGATCTCCTCACCTACCGGATGCCCGAGCCGTCGAACCGGCTCACGCACGCCTGCCACGCCGACATCGTGCGCCGCGTGCACGACTACGTGATCGAGCACCCGGAAGCGCCCGTCGACATCCTGAGCCTGTGCACGCAACTGCGCGTGAGCCGGCGCACGATGCAAAACAGCTTCCAGTCGGTCGTGCAGACGAGTCCGCTCAACTACACGCGCTCGCTGCGCCTCGCGCAGGTCCGGCGCCTGCTGCTCGACACGCGGCAATCCGACCTGCCGATCAGCGAGGCGGCCGCACGCTGGGGCTTCCTGCATCTCGGGCATTTCGCGAGCGTGTACAAGGCCCAGTTCGGCGAATTGCCGTCGGCGACGGCGCGCCGGACAGTGCATCGCGCAAAAACGCGCTGAACGCCGGCAAAAAACCCGCGATAATTTCGGCTTGACCGTTCGGCGCCCGCGAGCCGGGCGCGGCCCACGCCGGCCCGCTCGCCGCGTCGCTCGGTGCGCGACGACCACCTGCTTCCACCCCACGCCCCGATGCCCGAGGATTTCCACTTCCTGCTGCTGCCCGGCTTCTCCGCGCTCGGCTTCATGTCCGCGGTCGAGCCGCTGCGCGTCGCGAACCGCTTTCGCACCGAGCTGTATCGGTGGCACGTGATCAGCGCGGACGGCGCGCCCGTCGCGGCGAGCAACGGCATTCCGGTCGCCGCAGAAGCCGCGTGCGCGGACGTCCCGCGGGTCGATACGGTATTCGTCGTCGCGGGCTTCGATCCGCTCGTGTGCTACACGCGCACGCTCGGCGACTGGCTGCGCCGCCAGCACCGGCATGGTGCGACGCTCGGCGGCATCGACACGGGCAGCTTCGTGCTCGCGGAAGCCGGGCTGTTCGACCCGTCGCAGCCGCTCACGCTGCACTGGGAAGCGCTGGCCGCGTTCCGCGAGCGCTATCCCGGCCTGAACGCGACGCAGGAGCTGTTCGAGATCGACGACCGGCGCATCACGTGCGCGGGCGGCACCGCGTCGATCGACATGATGCTCGACCTGATCGGCCGCCGGCACGGCACCGATCTCGCGGCGGCGATCTCCGAGCAGTTCGTGGTCAGCCGCATCCGGCAGCGCTCGGACAGCCAGCGGCTCGAGATCGCCGCGCGCTACGGCGTACACAACCGCAAGCTGATCCAGGTGATCGGCACGATGCAGCGGCACATGGAGAACCCGCTCGGCTCGGACGCGCTCGCGCAGGAAGTCTCGATCACGCGGCGCCAGCTCGAACGGCTGTTCAGCGCGACGCTGAACGACACGCCGACGCGCTTCTACCTGAACCTGCGCCTCGATCGCGCACGCGAACTGCTGCAGCAGACCGACATGAGCATCACGTCGGTGTGCGTCGCGTGCGGCTTCGAGTCGCCGTCGCATTTCTCGCGTACCTATCGCGCACGATTCGGGATGAGCCCGCGCAGCGACCGGCGTGCGACACGCTGATCGTCGCGGCTTTTGATCACAATCCGGCGCGGTATTGCATGTTCCGGCAGCGTTTCCTGCCGCTCGCTGAACAATGCCGGCGATTGGTCGACGAACCGAAGCGGTCATCGAAAATAATTTGGAATGTCGTTGAAAATATTCTGTAACATATCAAACAAAGTTAGATAGGCAGCCTAACGACACGCCTGCTGCATCTCGACGCGCGTCGCGCCACGCAGGCTGCCAACCGATATCGATCCGATCCGAGGGGTATGACATGAGGATGCTCGCTTCGCCGTCGCCGCACCTGCCTGCCGTTCGCATCCCTTCACGCGCGTCCCCCTCTTCGCCTGCCCGCTTCTTTTCGACCTGACATTTAGGGTTCCTTAGTCAGTCGAGACTCCCCACACCGCTTCGCCGCACCGGTTCTATCGAACCGGCGCGCGGGCCGTGTCGTGCCTGCTCGCCGCGAGCGCGCGGGCGTGTCCAACCGTTGAGATGAGGATCACGTATGCAGACATCACGCAAAGCATTGCCGCTCGCCCTGAGTCTCGCGCTCGGTTTCGGGATCGCCGGCGGCACCCTGGCCGATACGAAAGTGTCGAATCCGCAGGCCGCCAGCCTGCGCGAAAGCCTGACGCGCGGCGTCGCGACGCCGGCCGCGAAAGCCGATACGGCCGCCGGGCAATTCCGCTCGGACGGCGTCGCCGTCACGCTGTACAACCCGGCCTGGCGCGTCAAGAAAGCCGCCGCAACGCCCGCCGCCACCGCGCGCGACTTCGTCGCATCGCAAGCGGCGCAACTCGGCCTCGACGCAACCGCGCTCGCGAGCCTCGTCGTCACGTCGGAACGCAACGATGCCGACTTCACCGTCGTGCGCCTGCAGCAGCAGGCTGCCGGGCTACCCGTGTACGGCAGCGACATCGCGGTGACCGTCGCGAAGGACGGCCGCATCCTGTACGTCGCGAGCAACACGATCAGCGGCGTGGTCGCGACGACGCGCAAGTCGCAAGCCGTCGACCAGCAGCAGGCGCTCGACCGCGCCCGCGCGTATCTCGGCGCGAGCGGCTTCACGCATCTCGACGCCCAGCTCGTCGCATTCGTCGACCAGGCCGGCACGCACACCGCGTGGAAGGTGCGCGGCCGCCCGCAGGACGGCCCGAAGGGCGACTGGGAACTGCTGATCGATTCGGGTAGCGGCGAAGTGCTGCGCGCCGAGGACAAGGCGTTCTACGCGACCGACGGCACCGGCTTCGTGTTCCGCCCCGATCCGCTGTCGCCGACGAAGAGCAGCTACGGCAGCACCGGCTACAAGGACAGCAGCGACGCCGATTCGACGCAGCTCACGGCCGCACGCGTGCGCGTGACGCTGAAGGAGCTCGCGCAATCGGGCACGCGCTACACGCTGACGGGCCCGTACGCGGTGTGTGTCGATTTCGATGCGCCGCTCGACAAGGCGTGCCCGTCGCAGTCCACGCCCGCGTTCGAATTCACGCGCGGCAACCTGTATTTCGAGGCCGTGAACGCGTACTACCACATCGACACGTTCCTGCGTTACGTGAACCAGACGCTCGGCATCAAGGCGCTGCCGTACCAGTACACGGGCGGCGTGCAGTACGACCCGCACGGCGAATCGGGCGACGACAACTCGTCGTACTCGTCCAGCAGCGGCCGGCTGACCTTCGGTCAAGGCGGCGTCGACGACGCGGAAGACGCGGACGTCGTGATCCACGAGCTCGGCCACGGCATCCACGACTGGGTCACCAACGGCGGCTTGTCGCAACAGGAAGGCTTGTCGGAAGGCACCGGCGACTATCTCGCCGCCGCGTACAGCCGCGACTTCAACCAGTGGAGTCCGTCGGATGCGCAGTATCACTGGGTCTACAACTGGGACGGTCACAACGAGTTCTGGGGCGGCCGCGTGACCAACTGGAACGTCGGGCGCACCTATGCGCAGGCGCGCGGCGCGGAGATCCACACGGCCGGCCAGTATTGGGCGTCGTGCAACCTCGTCGCGCGCGATGCGATCGGCGCGCAGGCGATGGACAAGGCGTTCCTGAAGGGGCTGTCGATGACCAACAGCTCGACCAACCAGAAGGCGGCCGCACAGGCCGTGCTGACGGCCGCCTCCGCGCTCGGCTACAGCAGCGCGCAGCTCACCGCGATCGGCAACGCGTACAACAAGAGCTGCACGTACGGCGTGACCGTTCCGCAGAAGTCGTAATGCCGCAGCAGGCGGGAGCGCGTCGCACGACCTGCGGCGCGCTCCCTTCATCGACATCGCCATCCCCACGAGATCGAACATGCCTACTCTGAAACCGACCCGCCTGAGCGCCGCGCTGGGCGGCATGCTGCTGACCGCCGCCGCGCACGCGACACCCGTCTGGATCACGCTCGGCGACACCGCGTTCCGCCAGCTTCAACGCATCGATGCGACCGCAACCGCGCAATACAGCACGACCGTCGACGCCGGCAACGCGGCCGACGGCGCCGCGCGCCGCGAAACCGTTCACGTCGTCGAGATCGACGACACCCGGCTCGGCGAGCTGGCCCACGCGGTCCACCACACGCGCGGCCACGGGCCCGGCTACGTCGT
Source organism: Burkholderia sp. BCC0097 (assembly GCF_902832985.1). Taxonomy (NCBI): domain Bacteria; kingdom Pseudomonadati; phylum Pseudomonadota; class Betaproteobacteria; order Burkholderiales; family Burkholderiaceae; genus Burkholderia; species Burkholderia sp. BCC0097. The sequence goes on along the minus strand of NZ_CADFDM010000001.1, from coordinate 404,216 downwards.
GCACGATTCGTTCGACGACGCGCGGCAGGCGCTGCAACCGTTGCCGGCGACGCTCGCGAAACAGGCCGCCGCCCCCGCGTACACGGTGTCGAACGTGCCGCAGATCGGCACGTGGGTCCAGCAACTGCAGGCCAGCAACATCGTCGGTACGATCACGTCGCTGTCCGGTTTCACGAACCGCTACTACACGACGTCGCACGGCGTCGCCGCATCCGACTGGCTCGCGCTGCAATGGAAGCAGTTGGCGGGTTCGCGTGCCGACATCACCGTCGAGCAGTTCGCGCATACGGGTTTTCCGCAGAAATCGGTGATCCTGACGATCCGCGGCAGCGATCCGGCTGCCGGCACCGTCGTGCTCGGCGGCCACCTCGATTCGACCGTCGGCCGCACGACGGAAAACACCCGCTCGCCCGGCGCGGACGACGATGCATCGGGCATCGCCAGCCTGACCGAGGCGCTGCGCGTGCTGCTCGCGAACAACTACCGGCCGAAACGGACCATCAAGTTCGTCGGTTATGCGGCCGAGGAAGCCGGCTTGCTGGGTTCGAAGGCGATCGCGAAGCAGTTCCGGGCGCAGAATGCGAACGTGGTCGGCGTGCTGCAGCTCGACATGACGAACTACAAGGGCGATCCGAAGGATATCTACCTGATCACCGACTACACGAACGCGGCGCAGAACACCTACGTGAAGAATCTGGCGGCGACCTACCTGCCGGAGCTGGCGATCGGCACGTCGCAGTGCGGGTATGCGTGCTCGGACCACGCATCGTGGAATGCGCAGGGGTATCCGGCATCGTTCCCGTTCGAGGCCGACCAGAATGACAGCCCGTACATCCACACGGTGAACGACACGCTGGAGAACTCCGATCGACAGGCCAACCATGCGCTGAAGTTCGGCAAGCTGGCACTGGCCTATGCGGTCGATCTCGGCGGCATTGCCGGCGCGACGGTCAAGCGCTGAGCGTACTTGCCGAGCGTTTCCTCGCGTTCGGCAATGAAACGGGCGTTCACCTGCGTGGTGCGCCCGTTCGAATGCCTTTTCTCCGTCGGGCTAGAATCGTCGTTCGACCACTCGCTACACGCTGCCCACCATGACCGAACCCACTCGCTCCATCGACGACCTGTCGCCCGCCCGCGTCACGACCGCGTTCGACCTGCCCGGCCATACGACCGTTCGCTCGCTCGGCGTCGCGCAGGGCATCGTCGTGCGCTCGCGCTCGATCGTCGGCTCGTTCGGCGCGTCGCTGCAGACGATCTTCGGCGGCAACATCACGCTCTATACGTCGCTATGCGAGAAAGCGCGCGAGCAAGCGTTCGACAAGATGCTCGACGAGGCACGCAAGCTCGGTGCGAATGCGATCGTCGCGATGCGCTACGACTCGACCGAGATCGGCTCGGGCGTGACCGAAGTCATCTGCTACGGCACGGCCGTGCGCGTCACGCAGGACGCGTGACGTGTGATGCGCGTCACGCGTCGCGTTCGAGCGACTTCATGTTCGTGAGCTGCGGAAAGAGCCGCATCCATACCAGCGCGACGGCGATCGTCGCCGCGCCGCCGACGACGATCGCGGCCGGCGCGCCCCACCACGCGGCCGTCACGCCCGATTCGAATTCGCCGAGCTGGTTCGACGTGCCGATGAACAGCGAGTTGACCGCGCTCACGCGACCGAGCATGTCGTCGGGCGTGCGCAGTTGCACGAGCGACAGGCGCACCACGACGCTGATCACGTCCGATGCGCCGAGCGCGGCCAGCGCCACGAGCGACAACGCGAAGTGCCGCGACAACCCGAACACGATCGTCGCGATGCCGAACGCGATCACGCCGCCGAACATCGCGCGGCCCGGCCGGCCCTTCAACGGAAAACGCGTGAGCCACAGCGTGCCCGCGAGCGCGCCGACCGCCGGCGCCGCGCGCAGCGCCCCGAGCCCCCACGGGCCGACCTGAAGGATGTCGCGCGCATAGATCGGCAGCAGCGCGGTCGCGCCGCCGAACAGCACCGCGAACAGGTCGAGCGACAGCGCGCCGAGAATCGCCGGCTCGCGCCGGATGAACGCGATACCCGAAAACACCGAGCGCAGCGTGACCGGCTCGCGGGCGGGCGGCGCGCTGCGCAGCGGAATCGTACCGCTCAGCATCGCCGCGACCGCGAATGCCGCGACGCTCGTGCCGAACGCGACGGGTGCGCCGACACCGTAGAGCAACCCGCCGAACGCGGGCCCGAGGATCTGCGCGGCCTGGTTCGCCGACGTCGACAGCGCGGTCGCGCGCGGCAGGTCGGTACGCGGCACGACGGCCGGCAACAGCGACGACACCGACGGCGACTCGAACGCGCGCGCCGTGCCGACGATCGCCGCGAGCGCATACACGGCCGGCGCGGCCAGCCACCCTTGCACCGCGCCGAGCAGGAACACGCCGGCGGCCAGTGCCTCGACGCTCTGGCAGATCGTCGCGATGCGCCGGCGGTCGTAGCGGTCGGCCACCTGCCCGACGACGAGCGTCAGCGCGAACATCGGCACGAACTGCGCGAGGCCGACGAGACCGAGTGCGAACGCGCTGTGCGTGAGCGCGTAGACATACCAGCCGATTGCGACCGACAGGATCTGGAAAGCCAGGGAAGACATCACGCGCGCGCCCCAGAAACGCTGGAACGGCGCGTGGCGAAACAGGTTGGCGGGTAACGGGGATAAATCGGGCACGGGCGTGGTCATCGGGTTCTCGGCGGTTGGCGGTGCGCACCGCAACCGTTCGGGAAAACGACGACGCACGCGGATGCGTGCGGCAACGGTGCGGACGCGGCCAAAGCGCGATGATATGCCAACCGCCGAAAACCGGCCGGCCGCCTGCCCCGAGCGCCATCGAGCCGGCGCATCGCACAAAAAAAAGCGCGAACCGCGGTTCGCGCCAAAGAGAGACCTCGCTGAAGACGTCACACCATCCCGCCACTGCGCTCAGAACGAATGCCGCATCCCGATCCGCACGTCGGCCTGCGTCTGCGTCGTCGACGGCGTGAAGCTGTAGCCGACCACCGCATCGACGCCCTGCGACGCGCGCAGGTAATCGCCGGAGATGTAGACGTCCGTGCGCTTCGACAGCAGGTAATGCAGGCCCGCCGTGCCCTGGTTCCAGTGATGGCCTTCGAAGCGCGTGTGCTGGTAGCCCGCGATGAAGCTCAGCGCCGGCGTGAACTGGTACAGGCCGCCGCCTTCGTACACCTGCATGTGCGACGACTGGCCGAAGCCCTTGATCGTCGTGTACGAGTAGTTGGCGTCGAGCGTCAGCTTGCCGATCGTGTAGCTCGTGCCGATGCCGAACGTGCCCTGGCTGTCGACGTCCATCGGCGTGTTCGCGAACAGGTCGGTGCGCGCGCCGGTTGCCGGATCGACGGTGACGGTCTGCTGGCCGAGGAACGTGTGCGTGCCGATCATCGCATACGGATCGAATGCGTAGATGCCGTTCGGGTTGTTCAGGCGCGTGTACGCGGCGCCGATCGAGAAGTCACCCTTCGTGAAGCTCGCGCCCGCGCTCCAGGCGCTGTTGCGATGGAAGTTGCCCGCGACGTTGCCGAACGAGTACATCGCGCCGAACTTGAAGCCGCTCAGGTCGCTCGACAGGAACTTCACCGAGTTCGGCAGGCGGTCGCCGTTGAAGCGGTCGAAGTCGCCCTGGTGGATCGCATAGCCGCTGCCCCACGCCGAGATGTTGTAGATCGATACGAGCTCGTTCGTGATGTCGAGCTGGTTGCCGAACGACAGCGTGCCCCAGTCGTTCTGCAGGCCGACATACGCCTGCCGGCCGAATTCCGCCCCGCCGAAACCGAGTTGCCCGTTGCCGAGATGGAAGCCGCTCTCGAGCGTGAACACGGCCTTCAGGCCGCCGCCCAGGTCTTCGGTGCCCTTGAGGCCGAAGCGGTTCCCGTAGGCGACGCCGTCGTCGAACTTGACCACGTGCGAACCGCCCGTGTTGTTCACGTACGTGATGCCCGCGTCGAGGATCCCGTACAGCGTCACGCTGCTTTGCGCATGTCCGACGGCGGGAATACAGGCCGCGCATGCAAGCGCGGCGGCTACGGCAACTTTCGTATGCTTCATTATCGACCACCCTCCCTGAACCGTTCGATGGATAGAATCTCGTCCCGACGCGTGCCGCGATGCGCCGGTGGATTCGAATTCAGACCGCCCCGCTGGCTTCGGTATTTCGTTTTCCGCAATAACGCAGCCATTGGCGAAAAATACAAACCCATATTTCAGGTCACCCGTCTGAAGGCGACACTAAATGGTCGCCATGCGACGGATCGGGAAAACACGTAGACGGGCAGCACGGTAAAAACCGGCCGCCCGGAGGGAGGAAATCAGCGGCCGTCGAGGGCCGCACGCACGGCCGGCAGGCCCGGTGCGCCGGCCGCCGTCGTCACGCCGTCGAGCCAGCCGGCGACCAGCGCCGGCTCGGCCTTCAGCGCATGCTGCGCCGCGAGCGCGGGCGACGTCTTGTGGTCGAGCATGTCGGCGATCATCCGGTTCTCGACGTCGACGGAGAACGTCATCTGCCGGAACAGCCGCGCGAGGTTCGTGCACTGGCCGGCGAACCCGGCGCGCGTGACCGTGTTGACCGTCGCACCGCCGTAGTTCGGGCCGAAGTACGCATCGCCGCCCGACAGATACGTCAGATGAAACTTCGTGTTCATCAGATGCGGCTCCCACGCGAGAAACACGATCCAGCGCTTGTCGCGCACCGCGCGCTCGACCTGCGTGAGCATGCCCGTCTCGCTCGATTCGACGAGCGACCAGTTCGCGGCCCCCAGTACGTGGTCGGACAGCATCCGCTTGATGTTCTGGTTCGCGGGCGCGCCGGGCTCGATCCCGTAGATCTTGCCGCCGAAACGGTCCGCATAGCGCGCGAGATCGGCAAACGTATGCACGCCGGCCGCGGCCACGTAGTCGGGCACCGCGAGCGTGAATTTCGCGCCACTCAGGTTTGCGTGCAGCACGTCGATCGATTTTTCTTCGACGAACGGCTTCACGAGCGGCGCCTGCGCGGGCATCCAGTTGCCGAGGAACACGTCGACTTGCCCTTTCTTCAACCCCTGGTACGTGATCGGCACCGACAGGTTCGCCACGTCCTGCCGGTAGCCGAGCGCCTTCAGCACGACGCCCGCCATCGCGTTCGTCGCGTCGATGTCGGTCCAGCCGGGCGCCGCCATCTTCACGGCGTCGCACGTCTGCGGATCGGCGGCATACGCCGGCGGCGTCGCAGCCACGCACGCGGCAGCGGCAAGCGCCGCGCCGATCCTTCGGATTGCTGCATTGCATTGCCGTTTCATCGTCCGCTTCCTCCGTCGTTCATGAATGTTCGCACCGCCGGACGCTCAGCGCCCGACGCGCGGAAAACGCGCCATCGCCTCGAGCGTGTCGAGTTCGATGTGATTGCGCATGTAGCGCTGGCTCGCGTCGGTGAACGGCTGCCAGTCCCACGCGTGGATGCGGCCCTGCGTCGTCGCCGCGTAATGGAAGCGCCGGCGCCGCTGGCTCGCGCGCACCTGCCGGTCCAGTTCGGGCAGGTTCCAGCGCTGCGCGGCCTCCGCGCGGAACGCGGCGAGCACGTCGGCGGCCTCCGGCTGTCCGGCCAGGTTCGTCAGCTCGCGCGGGTCGTCCGACAGGTGGTAGAGCTGGTCGGGATCGGCCGGGCAATGCACGTATTTCCAGTCGCCGCGCCGAATCATCACGACCGGCGCAAGCGCGCCTTCCGCGAGGTATTCGCCGAGCGCGACATCGTGCGCGGGCGTGCCGTGCAGGTGCGGCACGAGGCTCGCGCCGTCGACCGGGTCCGGCCATCCGGCATCCGGCCAGCCGCCGGCGGGCGTGGCGCCGGCCAGCTCGACGAGTGTCGGCAGCAGGTCGACGTGCGACACCGGCCCGCGCACCCGCGCGGCGCCGAAGCGGCCCGGCGCATGCACGATCAGCGGCACGCGGCAGCCGCCTTCGAAGAACGTCATCTTGTACCAGAGCCCGCGTTCGCCCAGCATGTCGCCGTGGTCGGACGTGACGATCACGATCGTGTCGTCGGCGAACCCGCATTGCTCGAGCGCGGCCAGCACGCTGCCGAACTGCGTGTCGACGTAGGACGTGGCACCGTAATACGCGCGGCGGGCGGCGCGGATCTGCGCGTCGGTCGGCGGCGTGCGGTCGTTCTCGCAGACGAAGCGCAGCCGCTGCGAATGCGGATCGCTTTCGGCCGCATCGAGCCGCACGGCCGGCATGTCGATGTCTTCGTCGCGGTACAGATCCCAGTATTCGCGCGTGATCGCATACGGGTCGTGCGGGTGGGTCAGCGACACGACCATGCAGAACGGCCGCGCATCGTGTCCGGCCGCACGCTCGCGCGCGACGTCGTACAGCTTCTGCTTCGCGGCGAACGTCACCTCGTCGTCGAAGTCGAGCTGGTTCGTGCGCACGCATGGGCCGGCGTCGAGCACCGAGCTCATGTTGTGATACCAGCTCGGCCGCTCGGTCGGCTGGTCCCAGTCGGGCACCCAGCCGAAATCGGCCGGATAGATGTCGGTCGTGAGGCGCTCCTCGAAACCGTGCAACTGGTCGGGTCCGCAGAAATGCATCTTGCCGGACAGCATCGTCCGGTAGCCGCCCGCGCGCAGGTAGTGTGCGAACGTCAGCGTTTGCGCCGGCAATTCGGCGGCGTTATCGTAGGCGCCGATCCCCGACGGCAGCTTGCCGGTCAGCAGCGAGAAGCGCGACGGCGCGCACAGCGGGCTCGCGCAGTACGCGGCGTCGAACACCACGCCTTCGGCGGCGAGCCGGTCGAGCGTCGGCGTACGGGCGACGCGGTTGCCGTACGCCGGCAGCGCGAACGGCGTGAGCTGGTCGGCCATCAGGATCAGGATGTTGGGTGTCGGGTTCGTCATCGGCGATCGTGGGGAAAGCAGTGTTCGAATGGAACGGCGCGCCGCTTTGGCAGCGAGACGTCCGGCATGACGGAGGCAGTCCGCAGAAACTGCCGCGCGCGGGGGCCGCGCTGGCTAGAATCGCGGAATGCGTTGCGTGGCGGCGCTTGAAGCACATCTGCCGTACCGTCCGCTGCACTATCGCCCGCCCGAATTCACGCGGGTAGGCGTCCGGCCCTTATGGGGCCATTAGAGGGACTTATGTCGAAACCCGAACCGTTACCGTCGATGCAGGCGCTGCGCGCGTTCGAATCGGCTGCCCGGCTGGCGAGCTTCACGGCCGCCGCGCGCGAGCTCGGCTCGACGCAGCCGGCCGTGAGCCAGCAGGTGTTCCAGCTCGAAGCCGAACTCGGCGTGCCGCTGTTCGAACGCAGCCCGCGCGGCGTCACGCTGACGGCCGACGGCCAGTGCCTGTACGAAGCCGTGCGGCTGAGCCTCGACACGCTGCGCGGCGCGACCGCGACGCTGCGCGCGCGCCGCGAGCACGGCGCACTCACGATCGTCACCGATTTCGGTTTCGCGACCTACTGGCTGATGCCGCGCCTGGCCGGGCTGAAACGCGTGATGCCGGACGTCGACGTGCGCGTCGTCACGTCACAGGATTACGACGCGCAACGCGACCACGGCGACATCGCGGTCCTGTTCGGCGACGGCCACTGGCCGTCCTGCACCGCCGCGCGGCTGTTTCCGGAATCCGTCACGCCCGTCTGTTCGCCTGCGTTCCGCGATGCGCATCGGGGCGTCACGCGGGCCGACCACCTGCTTGCGCTACCGCTGCTGCACGTGCAGCCGACGCGCCCCGAGCGCTGGCTGTCGTGGTCGGGCTGGTTCGACGCGCACGGGCTCGAATCGCCGGCCGCCACCCGCGGCGTGACCTTCAACAGTTACGCGCTCGTGATCCATGCGGCGCTGCTCGGCGAAGGCGTCGCGCTCGGCTGGGCGCCGCTCGTCGACGAACTCGTCGCGTCCGGCCAGCTCGTGAAGCTGGTCGATGCGCCCGTCGTCACGTCGCGCGGCTACTTCCTGGTACGCCCGCCGCAGCGGCCCGAGCCGGACGCGACCCACGTGTTCCGGCGCTGGCTGCTCGACGCGTGTGCGGCGGCCTGACGCGGCACGCGCCCTCGCGTCCGTTCCGCTTCTGCGCGCCCCTTCCCCGCTCCCGCCCGCTGGCGCACCGATACCAGCCACACGGCGCGTTGGTTCTATCCGCGCCGAAATCGTCCTGATTTACTTGAGCCTCCCGCTACCCGCGCGGCGCGGCGCTGTCGTGCGCCGCCGCGCGGCCGTGCGCCCTGCCATCCGAGGAGTCTCATGACCGCCGAGCACCGCCCCGATCAATTCGTCCTGACACTGTCGTGCCCGAGCGCGGCCGGTCAGGTCGCCGCCGTCGTCGGCTTTCTCGATCGCCATCGCTGCTATGTCGATGCGCTGAACGTGTTCGACGACGATCTCAGCAACCGTTTCTTCGTGCGCTGCGTCTTTCATCCGACGGATGAAACGCTGCAGATCGACGCGCTGCGCCAGGAATTCGCACCAATCGCGGCCGGACTCGGCGGCCACGACGGCGACAACCAGTGGGCGATCCACGACGTCAATGCGCGGCCGAAGGTGCTGATCATGGTGTCGAAGCTCGAGCACTGCCTCGCGGATCTGCTGTTCCGCTGGCGCATGGGCGAGCTGAAGATGGACATCGTCGGCATCGTGTCGAACCATCCCGATTTCCAGCCGCTCGCCGCGCAGCACGGGCTGCCGTTCCGGCACTTCCCTATCACGGCCGACACCAAGGCGCAGCAGGAAGCGCAATGGCTCGACTTCTTCGAATCGAGCGGCGCCGAGCTCGTCATCCTCGCGCGCTACATGCAGGTGCTGTCGCAGGAGACGAGCGCGAAGCTCGCGAACCGCGCGATCAACATCCATCACTCGTTCCTGCCCGGCTTCAAGGGCGCGAAGCCGTATCACCAGGCGCACGCGCGCGGCGTGAAGCTGATCGGCGCGACCGCGCATTTCGTGACCGACGATCTCGACGAAGGCCCGATCATCGAGCAGGTCGTCGAACGCGTCGATCATGCGCTGCGGCCCGAGCAACTGCTCGCGGTGGGGCGCGATGTCGAAAGCCTCACGCTTGCGCGTGCGGTGAAGGCGTTCATCGAGCGGCGGGTATTTTTGAATGGCGACCGGACAGTGGTGTTTCCATAAGCGGGCGGCGGCCGCACCCGAACGCGGCGGAAACGAACAAGGCCCAACCGGCGTGTAACCGGTTGGGCCTTTTTGTCGTCGTGCGACGGCGGCGCGCCCGCCTTACCGCGTCACTTCACCCACGCGAAGTAATACGACAACCAGATCGTCAACCCCGCCCCGATCAGCGCCGCATACGGCATCAGGCTCAGCCACGGCGCGCGCTTCGGCACTTCCAGCTCCATGTCGCGCTGCATCTGTGCGGGGAAGCGGCCGCGATCCTGCCAGTAGTGGCGGAACAGGAACACCGGTACGATCAGCAGCATCGCGATCAGCCCGTTGCGCAGCGTGCCTTCGCCCTGCAGGTTCGCGCCCGCGCCGACGTAGACGAGGTTCGCGTAACCGCAGATCGCACCCCCGACGAGCAGCCAGGTCGGGCAGCGGAACGGCCGATCCCAGTTGCCGCGGTCCATCCGGTGGATCCAGCCTGACTGAAGATTCAGGAATACGAACAGCATGTAGCAGACGTTCGAGATCGACAGCACCGTCATGTAGTCCGACATCATCAGAAACACGAGGTTGAAGCCGAGGTCGGTCCACATCGCACGCGTGGGCGAGCCGTGCTCGTTCACGTGCGACAGGTACTTCGGCAGCCAGCCGTCGACCGATGCCTGGTACAGCGTGCGCGACGAACCCATCATCGACGTCATCACGATCAGCAGGATCGACAGCATCAGCATCACGACGACCGCATTCGCGACCCACGCACCGCCGCCGACGATCTTCGCCATCGCGGCCGCGACGCCGGTGCCGTCGCCGATCGACGGATCGAGCATCGCCTGCGTGCCGAGCGCGCCCTGGAACGCGAGCGGGACGAGCGTCATCACGACCAGACACAGCGCGCCCGACCAGAAGATCGCCTTGGCCGTATCGCGCCGCGGATCGCGGAATTCACGCGTGTAGCAGACGGCCGTCTCGAAACCGTACGACGCCCAGCCGGCCATGAACATCGCGCCGAGCGCCATCGTCACGCCCTGCCCGTTCCACGAACCGAAGGTCGCGGCCGTGAGGTTGCCCTGCGCGTCGTGACCGAGCGGCAGCAGCGGGAGCAGGTTCGACATCGGCACGTCGCCGGTGACGAACGGCACGATGCCGACGATCAGCAGCGGCGTGAGCGATGCAATGCCGAGAATGCGCTGCGTACGTGCAGCCTTCGACGCACCGCTGTGCTGAAGCTTGAACGTGATGAGAAGCAGAATCGTCGCGATGATGAACGTCGCGTTGATTCGCAAAGACAGACCGGGCTTGATGAACCCGAGATCCGCAACCTTGAGCTGCCAGTGCAGCACCGCCGCATTGGCGGGAAAGAGACTCGTGAGCGCATAGCTCGCCGCGAGACCGCAGCCGAGTGCAAGCATCGGCGACCACGCGAGCCAGTTGCACCACACGGAAACCGGGGCAATCAGCTTGCTGTAACGCACCCAGCCAATCGCGCCATACACGGACGCGCCGCCCGATTTATGAGGAAATAGCCCGGATATTTCCGCATAAGTCGCGCTTTGAATCAGCCCCATCGTGATCGCGGCGATCCAGATCGCCCACGCGGGCTGGCCGATCGTCGCGCATACGCCGCCGATCGTGAACAGCACGCCTGCCGGCACGCCGCTCGTCACCCAAAAAGCGTCTTTCCAGGTCAGGCCACGGTGCAGCGTATGGCCCGTCGAATCATGTGAGATGGTTGCCTCAACATCACTGGTGCGATTAGCACGCAGTCCTGCCTGACTCATCCAATTCCTCCTCTCGATCAGTGTCAGCGCTTTCGCGCTTACGCTGCTCCGATACAAAGCAGATGACTCCGCACAAGGGCGCTAGTGTAACAACTTACGCGCTTTTTTGCAGAATCCGCAAAAGAATTCCGGGATATGACCGCATTGCATCCATATTATTTCGGATTCCTGTGTGCCATTCCCGGCGTATTTTTATGATGGTTCGTACGACGTAGCTCGAGGTGCTTACTGTGCGCCTTCCGTCCACGAATTCACGCGGTCGGCATGCGCCGCAATCCACGCATCCGCGGCCGCTTCCGGCTTCGATCCGTTCTGGATCGCCAGCATCACGCTGTCGATTTCACCCGGCTTCCACTGGAATTTCTTCAGGAACGCGACGACCGGCTTCGCCTTCGTTTCGAGCCCCGGATTCACGACGCTGTCGACGTGCTCGGCGCCGCCGAACACCTTCTTCGGATCCTCGAGGAAGCGCAGCTTCCACTTCGCGAACATCCAGTGCGGCGCCCAGCCGGTCACGATCACCGGCTTGTTCGCGCCGACCGAACGCGACAACTCGGCCGTCATCGCGCTGCCCGAGCTCGGCATCAGCGTGTAGCTCAGCCCGTAGCTCTTGATCGCGTCGTCGGTCTTGCGCATCACACCCGCACCGGCATCGATGCCGACGATGCGGCCGCCGAAGCTGCTCTTCTCCGCGTTCAGATCCTCGATGCTCTTCGCCTTCACGTAATCCGGAACGATCAGGCCGATCTTCGCGTCGGGAAAGTTCGCGCCGACGTCGACGACCTTGCTCTTGTATTCGCTCCAGTACGAGCCGTGCGTGACCGGCAGCCACGCCGAAAGCGTCGCATCGAGATCGCCGCGCGCGACGCCCTGCCACATGATCCCGGCCGCGACCGGCACGAGCTTCACCTCGTAGCCGAGCTTCTTCTCGATCACGCGGGCCGCGACGTTCGACGTCGCGACGCTGTCGTCCCAGCCTTCCACGTAGCCGATTTTCAGCGTCGGCTTCGTATCGGCCAGCGCCGATGCGCTCAATGCCACCATGGCCGACAGGGCGCCGGTCCAAACCAGTTTTCCAAACAGTTTCATGGTCGATCTCCTTGGTCTGCGCACCGTGCGCGTCGTCTCTCTAGGTTCTTCAACCACAAATCCGCGGTATCGTTGTTTTCCGACAGATGCTTGTCCGGACGCGACGCGCCCGGACAGCCGATGGCGAGTGTCGACTACTTGTCGATCACCAGATCCGACAGCGGCTTGCTGCAGCACAGCAGCACCATCCCCTGATCGATCTCGCGCTGGCGGATGCCGCCGTTGTGCTTCATCTCGACCTGCCCCGACACGAGCTTCACCTTGCAGGTGCCGCACATGCCCTGCGTGCACGATGCGGGCAGCCGCACGCCAGACTGGCGCGCCGCATCGAGCACGTGCTGCTCCGAACCGCACGAAATCTCGCGGTTGCTCTTCGCGAAGCTGACCATGTACTGCTTCGTCGCGGCGTCACCGCCTTCGACCGGCGGCACGAGTTCGGCGAGCACTTCGTCGCTCGCGGTCTGCGCGAGCGTTTCGAACGAGAAGCTTTCCTCGTGATACTGCTTGCGATCGAAACCGGCTTCGTCGAGCAGATCGCGCACCGCCTTCATGTACGGCGCGGGGCCGCACGTGAAGATCTCGCGTTCCATGAAATCCGGCGCGATCAGCTTCAGCAGCGGCAGCGTCAGGAAGCCCGTGACGCCCGGCCAGTTGGTGCGTGCGCCGACGCGCTCGACGACGAACGACGTGCGGAAATTCGTATGGTTCGACGCGATCAGGTCGAGCTCGCGCGCGAAGATGATGTCGTCCGGCGTGCGAGCGCTGTGCACGAACAGGATGTCGCGATCCTCCGCGAGATCGTGGTGCGCGCGGCTCATCGACATCAGCGGCGTAATGCCCGAGCCGGCCGACAGGAACAGGTACTTGCGCGCTGGATGCCGTGCGCAGGTGAATTCGCCGGCCGGGCCGAGCACGCGCACCGACGCGCCCGGCTGCAGGTTGTCGTGCAGCCAGTTCGACACCTTGCCGCCCGGCACGCGCTTGACCGTGATCGAAATCGTGTGCGGCCGCGCCGGCGACGACGAGATCGTGTAGCAGCGATTGATCGTCTCGCCGTCGATGTCGAGCTCGAGCGTGATGAACTGCCCGGGCTCGAACGAGAACGTGCGGCCCTGCGGCGAACGGAAGAAGAAACTCTTCACGTCGTGCGTTTCCTGCCGCACGTGGCAGCACACCAGCGTCTCCTCGACGTCGCTCGTCCAGCGCTCGGGCAGCGCGTTCCAGAAGGCCGGGTGCGTCACCCGGCTATCCGCCGGCTCGAAATTGGCCGCATCTCGCATCATGTCAGCCTCCGCCGGGCCGCCCCAAGGAGGCTGACCGCCCCCTTGGGGGGCAGGGAACGCAGTGAGCGTGGGGGTCGTTTCATCAGTTGCTCCGCTTATACGCTGCTGGATACTACGCGCCGGTTTGTTCGGCGAGCCGGCCGATGTACCAGGCCGAGAATTTTTCGACGAGGCCTTCCGTGTACGGCGAATACGGGCCCGGCTCGTATGCGCTGCTGGTCGCGCCGCGCTGCGAGAATTCGACGAGCGCGCGATCCTGGTCGTTGGTCGCGTTCCACACGGCCGTGAGGTTCTTCACGTCGTAGTCGATGCCTTCCTTCGCGTCCTTGTGCACGAGCCACTTCGTGCGCACGAGCGTCTTGCCGGCCGACAGCGGGATCACGGAGAACGTCACGATGTGATCGCTCATTAAGTGGTGCCACGAGTTCGGCTGCGTCCAGAACGACAGACCGCCGAGGTCGGCCTTGTCGAAGCCGCCGAGCAGCTTCTTAGACGCGACCTTCGCATCGAGCGTCTGCGATTCGCCGTGACGGTCGAGCGGCAGACGCTGCGTGCGGAAACCCGTCACGTCGAGCAGCTTTTCGATTTCGGCGGACGGCAGGCCCATCTCGGCCCACTCCTTGCCGCGCCGCACGCAGGTTTCGGCGAACGCGTCCATGCCTTCGGCATTCGCGTCGGAACGCTGGTAGCCGAAGCCGTATTCGTACAGCGAGATCGTCAGCTCCGGATGGTTCGCGACGCAGTGATAGCACTCGCGGTTGTTCTCCATCGTGAGCTTCCAGTTGCCTTCCTCGATGATGTCGATCTGCGCGGCGATCTTCGTGTTCGGCAAATCGTGCGGCAGCAGGTACGGCTCCATCTCGGCGCGCATCTGCGCGAAATCGACCGGCGGCTCGTCAGCGAGGCAGATGAAGATCAAGCCCGCGAGATTTTCGACGTGCACCGACTTCAGGCTGTGCTTGCAGCGATCGAATTTCTCGCCCATGTGCTCCGCGAACATCAACTGGCCCGTCAGGTTGTAGGTCCAGCTGTGGTACGGGCACACGATGTTGCCGACCGAGCCTTTATCTTCGTTGCACAGGCGCGCGCCGCGGTGACGGCACACGTTGTGGAACGCGCGGATCGCCATGTCGTCGTCGCGCACGATCAGGATCGAATCGTTGCCCAGTTGCACCGTCACGTAATCGCCCGGCTCGGGAATGTCCGGTTCGATCGCCACCTGGATCCAGTGCTGGCGGAAAATCGCCTCCATGTCGAGCGCGAAGATGTCCTCGCTCGTATAGAACGGCGCTTCGAGGCTGTGGCCTTCCTTGCGGCGTTCGATCAGTGCACGAATGTCTGCCGATACTTTCATCGTTTGCTCCGGATTCCTTGCATCCCTGGGTTGCTTGCCGACAGGCATCAAAATCAGTAGTCGATGAGCTGATGCTCGCGCAAATACGCGAGGATCACTTGTGCTTTTTCGACCGAACTCCCTTCATTTACGACGTTGCCGCCACGGCTCTCGGTCGTCGTCGCGGACAGCATCCGGGCGTGCCCGGAGCGCTTCTCGGCGGCGACCAGCTTTACGGGTTTACGCTCGACCGGGCCGACCGTCCACGCGCTGGCGTCGGCGTCCGTCCCGGGGGCCGCGAGCGCCGGCCGGATCGCGCCGGCGCGCAGCCGCGCATACGCATAGCGCGGCTCGACACCAGCGAGCGGGTGGACGGCGACGACGGCCGGCAGCGCCGCATCGACACGCCGCCGCAGCCCTTTCGGCAAAAATTGCCGGACCGCGGCACGGCCACCCTCGACCGTCACGTCGACGGCCGAGCCCACGAGCGGATAGCCGAGCGCCGCGGCGACGCGGTACGGCAGCATCCCGGTGTCGTACGCGCCCTCGGCGCGCGTACCGGTCAGCACGAGGTCGTAGCCTTCGACGCGCGCGGCGAGCGCATGCACGGCATCGTCGCCGTCGCGGCAGGCCAGCACCTCGACCTCCCGCGCGCCCAGCGCCAGATACTCGGCCAGCGCCGCATTCGCGGGGTCGCCGGCATGGATCACGTCGAGCGTCGCGCGATGCTGCTCGGCGAGCTGGCGGCCGGTTTCGAGCGCGGCCGCATCGTTGCGGCTGTAGCGCGCGACGCCGCTGACCGGATGCCGGCCGACGGACACGAGCACCGCGATGCGTTGCAAGGGACGAGGGGCGTTCATGCGGCGACTCCTTCGGGTTCACGGGTGCCGACCGCGGCCGGCGATTCGCCGCGCGCGGCCCGCGCGGCCTGGACCTGTTCGATCAGCGCGGCGATCGTCGCCTGCGCGTCGCCGACCACCGTCAGGTTCGCGCGCTTCGCAATCGGCGCGCTGCCGTCGAGGTTGACCGCGATCACGTGGCGGCAGTCCTTGATCCCCTGCAGGTGCTGCACCGCGCCCGAGATGCCGAACGCGATGTACACGCTCGCCTCGACCGTCTTGCCGGTCGCACCGACCTGCTTGTCACGCGTGAAGTGGCCGTTGTCGACCGCGACGCGGCTCGCGCCGATCGCCGCGCCGAATACGCCGGCCAGCCGCTCGAACGCGCCGATGTCGGACACGCCGTTGCCGGCCGACACGATGAAATCGGCTTCCTCGAGCGCGACCTGGGCCGCGTCGATTTCGTCGAGGCCGAGATCGCGGTACGGCTGCGCGGCGTCATGCGCGGGGCGGATGAAATCGGCGGCCAGCCGCTCGCCCGCGCCGACGAACGGCAGCTTCGCGTCCACCGCGTTTTGCGCGAGCAGGATCACGTCGGGCAGCGCACGGGTCGCGAATGCACGGCCGGCCTGCGCATACGCGCCCACATGCTTCGCATCGATCTCGACGACGTGGGTCGCGACGCTGGCGCCGGCGGCCGCCGCGTAACGCCGGCCGAGATCGCCGTCGCCCGTCGCGTTGTCGGGCACGAACACGTGTTTCGGTGCGAGCGCGGCCACGCAGGCCTGCAATGCTTGCAGTTCGCTTTCGGGATCGAACGCACGGCGATCGAAGCCGGCCAGCTCGATCAGCTTGTCGACGCCGAGTTCCGCGACGTCATCCTTCAGTTCGCCGAATGCCAGCAGCGCGACTTCCGTCTGCGCATCGGCCAGCACGGCGGCGGCGGCGATCGCCTGCCGTGAATGGTCGTCGAGCGCGCCGCGTTCGCCATGGGCGACCACCAGCATCACGTGCTTCGGGTCCTGCAGCGCGCGGCGCGGCTTCGCTGCCGCGGCGCCATGACCGTGCGCGGACCATTGCGCGGCGTTCGCATCGGCGCTGCCTTCCTCGCCGAGCGTGATGCGCTTCAGGCCGGCGGCCGTGATGATGAACGGCCGGCGCGGATCGATTCGTTTGATCGTATTCATCGATTCACTCCAGCGAGGCGGCGACGAGTTCGGCGACGTCGAGCACGTCGGGGCGCGGGCCCACGACGCCTTCGAGCATGGCCGTGCAATTCGGGCAGGCCACCGCGACCACGTCCGCGCCGATCGTGCGCGCGTCGGCGATGCGGATGTCCGGGATGCGCTGCTTGCCGGGGATATCGGTCAGCGGCGCACCGCCGCCACCGCCGCAGCAGCGGCCGCGCATGCCGTTGCGCTCCATCTCGACGACCTGGATGCCGATCGTCTTCAACAGCTTGCGCGGTGCCTCGATCTCGCCGTTGTAGCGGCCGAGGTAGCACGGATCGTGATACGTGGTGCGCTTCTCCTGCAGCGCCTCGACCGCCTTCGGCGCGATCTTGCCGCTGTCGGCCAGTTCGGCCAGATAGGTCGTGTGATGCTTGACCGTCACGCGCAGCCCGAGCGCACGGTATTCGTTGCGCAGGCTGTGCATCACGTGCGGGTCGGCCGTCACGATCTGCTTGTACGACAGCGTGCCGAGCGTACCGATCAGGCGCTTCGCCATCTGCTGGAACGTCGCTTCGTCGCCGAGCCGGCGGGCAACGTCGCCCGTGTCGGTCTCGGTCGAACCGAGCACCGCGTAATCGACGCCCGCCTTGTTCAGCACCTTGACGAACGCGCGCAACGTGCGCTGGTAGCGCATGTCGAACGCGCCTTCGCCCGCGACGAACAGCACGTCGACCGGCTTGCCGGGTTGCGCGACTGGCGCGCTCAGGTCCACCGACCAGTCGTAGCGCGCGGCCGTGTCGTAGCCGCCCATCGTGCCGGTCTCGCGCAGGTTCGCGAGCACTTCCTGGCCCTTGCCCGGCACCGTGCCGTGCACGAGCGTGCGGTTGCGGCGCATGTCGACGATCGCGTCGACGTGTTCGATCAGCATCGGGCATTCCTGCACGCACGCGCGGCAGGTCGTGCACGACCACAGCGTCTGTTCCTCGATCAGGCCCGACACGATCGGGCCGTTCGGCTCGCCGCGATGCTGGCCGACCGGGATGCCCGGCGACGGGCTGCCCGCGTATGCCGCATCGGTGCCGCCGGCCATCCCGACCACGAGATCCTGGATCAGCTTCTTCGGATTCAGCGGCTGGCCCGACGCGAACGCGGGGCACGCGGCTTCGCACTTGCCGCACTGCACGCATGCGTCGAAGCTCAGCAGCTGGTTCCAGCGGAATTCGACCGGCTTCGCGACGCCGTACTCTTGGTGCTCGATGTCCGGCAGCTTCAGCGCGGTCGGCGGCGTGGCCGTGCCGTTGCCGGTGAACGATTCGCGCGTCGCCGCGAAACGCTCCTGGCGCGGGTGGAACGCGAGGTGCAGCAGCCCGGCGATCGCATGCTTCATCGGGCCGCCCTTCGCGGCACCGACCGTCATCGTGAATGCGCCGATACCGATCAGCAGCGCGCAGAGCACCGCGAACGTACCCGACATCGCGCTGGTCGGCACCAGCATGAACAGCACGAGGCCGAGCGCGAACGAACCGAGCAGCCAGGGCAGCGTGTTCCACGGGCCGCGCGACAGGCGCGCCGGTACGTCCTTCGCCGCGCGTCGACGCCACACGAATACCGCGCCGACCAGCATCGCGAGCGCCGCGAGGAAGATCAGCTTGTCGAGCCACGGCGAGTAGATCGCGAGGCCGTAGTTGACGAACACCAGCGCGAGCGCGCCGATCGCGCCGCCGGCGGTCGCGACGTGGGTCTTCGCGATGTACGGATCGCGGGCGACCACGTGGTGCAGGTCGACGAAATAACGCTTCGGGATCGCGAACAGGTTCGCGACGCCGAACGAGCCGGGCGCCGTCGCGCGGCCCAGGCGCCAGTAGGACGAGCGCTTCGCGACCGCGAACGCGAGCCCCGCCACCGACAGCCACAACAGGGCGGTAATGAGGAAGGACGGGTTCATCTTTTAGAAATCCTTCACGAGACGCAGCGAGTCGTAGATCGCACCGTGGACGTTGTGCATCGAGATGCAGTCGCCGACACGGAACAGCAGGAAACGGCCGTTGCCGAGTTCTTCCGACAGGCACGGTTGCGGCTCGGCCGCGAACAGCGTGTGCGGGTCGATCTGGCCGCGGTTCACCGATTCCGGCTTGAGCTTCCAGTACAGTTCGTCGTTCGGCGACGAACCGTTCTCGATCACCACCTGGTCAACGGCGCGCTCTTCCAGTTCTTCCGTGTACTCGTTGCGCAGCACGGCGATCATCTTGCCGTTCTCTTCATAGACGCGATCGAGCATCGTGTTCGGCGTCGGGATCACGCCGAACGCGTACAGGCGGCGATAGAAGATCGGGAACGTCGTGCCGCCGCAATCGTCGGCCACCTTCACGTCCGGCGTGACGACCTCGACCTTCGAGCCGCGGCTCGCCATGAAGTCGGCCACGCCCGCGCCCGCATGCGTGCTCACGCCGTCGAACAGCAGCACGTTCTGCTTCGGCTCGACCTTGCCGGTCAGGATGTCCCACGAGCTGACGGCGAGGCCTTCGGCCACGCCCCACGCCGGCACCTGCCACGTGAAGCTCGACCCGCCTGTCGCGAGCACGACGATGTCCGGCTTCTCGGCCATGATCATCTTCTCGTCGGCGGCCACGCCGAGGCGCCGGTCGACGCCCAGGCGCTTCGTTTCCATGTCGAACCAGCGGATGATCCCCGACATCTGCTCGCGCTGCGGCGCCTTCGCGGCGATCATCACCTGGCCGCCCACTTCCGCGTTCTTCTCGAACAGCACGACGTCGTGGCCGCGCAGCTTCGCGACACGCGCGGCCTCGAGGCCCGCAGGGCCGGCACCGACCACCACGACCTTGCGTTTCGGGCCGCGCGACTTCTCGATGATGTGCGGCATCGTCGCTTCGCGCGACGTCGCCGCGTTCTGAATGCACAGCACGTCGAGGCCGTTGTACTGACGGTCGATGCAGTAGTTCGCGCCGACGCACTGCTTGATTTCGTCCTCGCGGCCGTCGCGGATCTTGATCACCATGTGCGGATCGGCGATCTGCGCGCGCGTCATGCCGACCAGGTCGATCATCCCGTTCGCGAGCAGGCGCTCGGCCTGGCCCGCGTCGCGGATGCTCTGCGCGTGCATCACCGGAATCTTCACGACCGACTTGATGCCAGCCGCGAGGTGCACGAACGGCTCCGGCGGCAACGCCATCGGCGGCATGCAGTTGGCGATCGTGTTGTGCGTGTCGCCGCCCGACCCAACCACGCTCAGGTAGTCGATCAGGCCCGTCTCCGACATCGCCTGCGCGATTTCCTTCAGCGCTTCGTGATCGAGGCCGTCCTCGTGGAATTCGTCGCCGCACATGCGCAGGCCGACGCAGAAATCCTTGCCGACCGCCTCGCGCACGGCCGTCAGCACTTCGATGCCGAAGCGCAGGCGGTTTTCGAGGCTGCCGCCCCATTCGTCGGTGCGATGGTTCGAACGCTTGCTCCAGAACTGGTCGATCAGGTGCTGGTGCGCGGCGGAGATTTCGATGCCGTCCATGCCGGCCGCCTTCACGCGCTTCGCGGCCGCCGCGAAATCGCCGATGATGCGGCGAATTTCCTCGATCTCGATGATCTTCGCGTTGCCGCGGTGCACGGGTTCGCGCACGCCCGACGGCGACATCAGGTGCGGCCAGTGCTCGCCGTGGAACGACGAACGGCGGCCCATGTGCGTCGCCTGGATCATGATCTTCGCGCCGTGCTTGTGCATCGTGTCTGCCAGGCGCGTGAGCGGATCGATGATCTTGTCGGTCGACAGGTTCACCGATTTCCACCAGCCTTGCGGGCTGTCGATCGACACCGGGCTCGAACCGCCGCAGATGGCCAGGCCGACGCCACCCTTCGCCTTTTCTTCGTAATAGCGGATGTAGCGGTCGCCCGGCAGGCCGCCCGGCTCGGCATACACCTCCGCGTGCGCGGTGCTGACGATCCGGTTGCGCAGCGTCAGCTGGTTCAGCTGCATGGGTTTGAACAGGTGGGGATAACGCATCGCTGGCGACCTCTGGCGTTCGAATGTCTCGTGTTGCGGGTGTTGTTCTGCTTCAGTGAATCAATGCGTCAGTGCATCAGTGCGCGATCGGCGACACTTCGAAGACGCAGTGGTCGTGATGCTCGGCCGCGCACTGCACTTCCTTCGAGTACGCACGCGGCGCGCCCTTGCCTTCCGGCGTCGTGTCGTTGACCCAGTCCATCGCGCCCGCGAACCAGCCCGCGAACATGTAGCAGAGCTTGCCTTCCTTGCCCGGCTGCTGGAGCACGAACGATGAGTGGCGCAGCTCGATCTTCGCGCGTGCGCTCGCCGGATCGGCCTCGATGATCGAGAACAGGCCCCAGCCGCGTTGCGACAGGCGCTTCAGGTAGTGCTCGAACACGGCCATGCCGGTGATGCCGTGCTGCTTCGCTTCCTTGTCGCACCAGTGGTAAGCGGATTTGTAGCCGGCCTTGTAGAGGATCTCGGCATACGCTTCGACGCCGAGCGCTTCCTCGACGGCGACGTGGTTGTTCGTGAAGAAGTGGCGCGGCACGTATAGCATCGGCAGCGCGTCGGTGGTCCAGACGCCGGTATCGGGATCGACGTTGATCGGCAGTTGCGGTTGCATCGTGGTGACTCCGTGAGGAAATTGGCCGCGCGGCTCGGTGCGCCGGCGCGACATCGTCCGCGCGCCCACGCTGCTTGCGCGGGCACGTCCCGATTTTTTTATGTTGAAACGAAGGGAGCGGTTCGGCTCGGCGAGGGCTTACGCGCCCCACACGTCCTTGAACACGCGCACCCAGTTCTCGCCCATGATCTTGCGGATGCGCGACTCGCTCCAGCCGTGGCGTTCCATCGCGGCCGTCAGGTTCGGGAATTCGCCGATCGTGCGGATGCCGTCCGGGTTGATCACCTTGCCGAAGTTCGTCAGCTGGCGATAGCGGCCCTTGTCATGCGTGAGCATGTCGAAGAATTCCTTCGCGAAATCCTGCGTGAAGTCCGTGCCGATGCCGACCGCGTCTTCGCCGATCAGGTT
This sequence comes from Burkholderia sp. BCC0097, assembly GCF_902832985.1. Taxonomy (NCBI): domain Bacteria; kingdom Pseudomonadati; phylum Pseudomonadota; class Betaproteobacteria; order Burkholderiales; family Burkholderiaceae; genus Burkholderia; species Burkholderia sp. BCC0097. The sequence goes on along the minus strand of NZ_CADFDM010000001.1, from coordinate 382,555 downwards.
CACGACGTAGTCGATCGCCTCGATGTAGTCGTCGATGTTCGCTTCGATGCCGCGCTTCAGGAACGGCGCGAACATCGTCACGCCGACGAAGCCGCCCGCATCGGCGATCTCCTTCAGCTGCGCGTCGCTCTTGTTGCGCGGATGTTCCTTCAGGCCCGACGGCAGGCAGTGCGAATAGCACACCGGCTTCTTCGAGAACGCGATCGCTTCCGACGACGTGTTGCCGCCCACATGCGACAGGTCGACCATGATGCCGACGCGGTTCATCTCGGTGATCACTTCGCGGCCGAAGTCCGACAGGCCGCCGTCGCGCTCGTAGCAGCCGGTGCCGACCAGGTTCTGCGTGTTGTAGCAGAGCTGCACGACGCGCACGCCCATGTCGGCGAACGCCTCGATGTAGCCGAGGTTGTCCTCGAACGCATGCGCGTTCTGGAAGCCGAGGATGATCCCGGTCTTGCCTTCCTTCTTCGCGCGGAAGATGTCGTCCGTCGTGCGCACGAGCGTCAGAAGCTCGCCGTTGTCGCGGATCTTCTTCTTCATCACGCCGATGTTGTCGACGGTCTTGGTGAAGTTCTCCCACACCGACACCGTGCAGTTCGCGGCCGTGATGCCGCCCTTTCGCATGTCCTCGAACACCGGCTTCTCGAACTTCGAGATGTTCAGTCCGTCGATGATGATGCTGTCCTGATGCAGCGTGCTCATATCTGCTCTCGCTCGTGTGACTGTTCTTGTGGGGTCGATCAGTAGATCGGGAAGCGCTCGCAGAGCGCGAAGATCTCGCGGCGCACGCGCTGTTCGGTTGCCGGGTCGCCTTCCGGGTTCGCACGCAGCGCGTCGAACACTTCGAGGATCAGGCGGCCGACTTCACGGAACTCCGCGACGCCGAAGCCGCGCGTCGTGCCGGCCGGCGTGCCGAGGCGGATGCCCGACGTGACGGTCGGCTTCTCGGTGTCGAACGGGATGCCGTTCTTGTTGCAGGTGATGCCCGCGCGTTCCAGCGCCTGCTCGACCGGCGCGCCCTTCAGGCCCTTCGGGCGCAGGTCGACCAGCAGCAGGTGGTTGTCGGTGCCGCCCGTGACGAGATCGACGCCGCCGGCCTTCAGCACTTCGCCGAGCGCCTGCGCGTTCGCGAGCACGTTGTCGATGTAGGTCTTGAAGTCGGCATGCAGCACCTCGCCGAACGCGACGGCCTTGCCGGCGATCACGTGCATCAGCGGGCCGCCCTGCAGGCCGGGGAATACCGCCGAGTTGATCTTCTTCGCGATCTCCTCGTCGTTGGTCAGCACGAAGCCGCCGCGCGGGCCGCGCAGCGTCTTGTGCGTGGTCGACGTGACGACGTGAGCGTGCTCGACCGGGTTCGCGTGGCGGCCCGCGGCGATCACCCCCGCGATGTGCGCCATGTCGACCATCAGCTTCGCGCCGACGCTGTCGGCGATCGCGCGAAAGCGTGCGAAGTCGAGCGCGCGCGGGTACGCCGAGAAGCCGGCGATGATGAGGTTCGGCTTGTGCTCGTGAGCAAGGGCCTCGACCTGGTCGTAGTCGATGCGCAGCGTGTCGCGGTTCACGCCGTACTGGACGGCGTTGAACCACTTGCCGGACAGCGCCGGCTTCGCGCCGTGCGTCAGGTGGCCGCCGGCATCCAGCGACATGCCGAGCACCGTGTCGCCCGGCTTCGCCAGCGCGAGCATCACCGAGCCGTTCGCCTGCGCGCCCGAGTGCGGCTGCACGTTCGCATAGCCGGCGTTGAAGATCTGCTTCACGCGTTCGATCGCGAGCGCCTCGACTTCATCGGCGAATTCGCAGCCGCCGTAGTAGCGCTTGCCGGGATAGCCTTCCGCGTACTTGTTGGTCAGCACCGAGCCCTGCGCCTCGAGCACGGCGCGCGACACGATGTTTTCCGACGCGATCAACTCGACCTGCGACTGCTGACGCTCGAGTTCCTTCAGGATGGCGCTGCGCACCGGCGCGTCGCGCTCGGCAAGGGGCTGCGAGAAGAAAGGCTGGGTGTTCGACATAGTGCGTCCGTGACGAAGAATAAAGGGCTGCAACCGAAGCTCAGGGCCCGCCGTGCCTGGGTTTCCCGCTCGTCCAGTACAAGGCTGCCGACGGCTCTATTCTTGTCGTTCGGATTTTCGGCGGATTGATGAATTTAGACGCGTTCTTTGCCTTTTCCGCCATGCGCGTCCGTTTTATACAAGTGACCGGTCGTGCTTTTCGGGACGACCGCCCGAAACGGTGTGCAGTGTTCACCTATGGACACGCACACCGGCAGTGCGTTTGCCGCACGTTCGCGTGCGGCGTCTCCCGGATACGGTGCAGTGCAGCAACGGCCCGATGCCCAGACAACGTATGGAGCTAGGGTTTAGCCGTATGGCACGCTTGTTGCACTCGCTCACACAATACCGCAGCCCGATCCGTGCCCCGGGCCAAAAGCTATTAGAGATTCAAGGAACGCTCCCCATGTCGCCCGACCGCACAGCGTCGCTGTCCCACTTCGCGTTCATGCCGTTACCGAACTTCACGATGATCGCGTTCACCAATGCGATCGAGGTGCTTCGGATGGCGAACTACCTGAGCGGCCAGCCGCTCTACCGCTGGTCGGTGATCAGCCCGGACGGCGGTCCGGTCACGGCGAGCAACGGCCTCACGGTCGACACGGGCCCGGCCGAATGCGCGGGGCAACCCGACATCGTGTTCGTGTGCGGCGGCGTCGACGTGCAGCGTGCGACCACGCCCGCCCATCTGTCGACGCTGCGCCGCTTCGCGCGCTCGGGCATCCCGCTCGGCAGCCTGTGCACGGGCACCTATGCACTCGCGAAATCGGGGCTGCTCGCGGGCTACGCGTGCGCGATCCACTGGGAGAACATGTCGGCGCTGAAGGAAGAGTTTCCGGACACGCGCTTCCTGAAGGAACTGTTCGTGATCGATCGCGACCGCATCACATGCACGGGCGGCGTCGCACCGCTCGACATGATGCTGAACCTGATCGCCGCGCGCGTGGGCACGGCCCGGGTCACGCAGATCGCCGAGCAGTTCATCGTCGAACACGTGCGCGACACGAGTGCGCAGCAGCGCATGCCGCTCGTCGCGCGCCTCGGCTCGGCGAACAAGTCGTTGTTCGAAGTGATCTCGTTGATGGAGAACAACATCGAGGAGCCGCTGTCGCGCGAAGAGCTCGCGCGACTCGCGAACATGTCGCAGCGGCAGTTGCAGCGCCTGTTCCGCGAGCATCTCGGAATGACGCCGACGCACTACTACCTGACGCTGCGGCTGCGCCGTGCGCGCGAGTTGCTGCTGCAGACCGACATGTCGATCATGCACATCACGATGGCGTGCGGCTTCCAGTCGGCATGCCACTTCAGCAAGAGCTATCGCGACGCGTTCGGCGTCGCGCCGACGCGCGAGCGCCGCAAGCAGGTCGCGCCGCTCGCGCAGGGTGCGGTGAGTGCTGCGCCGGCGTTTCCGGCGCGTGTGCTGCATGCGTGAGGCGGGCGCTGTGCGGGAGGAAACATGCCGAGCGACTGCAAAGGCATGATCCAAAACGCCAGGTGGACGTTTCAGCTTTTCGGCGCGATGCTTTCGCGCCGCTTCAACTGACGGCATTACCGCTGTAATCGCCGATCCCTCCTCCCGGTACGCTCCCCTTACAAAACGTGTTCGTCGAGAATCGGCGGACGTCCCGCCAAATAGCCCAGCCCGTCCGCGGCTAGCCATTCCCGAGAGCAGGCATACCGCCTCCATCATGTAATCGCGCCTCGCTGTCGTCCGGCACGACGATAAGCGCGATCATGTATTGAAGCTAGCGTGGGGTTTTCGCGAATCGCTTATTCAATATTGCCGATTGTCACGGCATCTATTTTCAGACGGAATCCAAACTAAAATCATACTCGTCCGATAGACACGGCGACCATTCCCGGCGAACGTTCATAGCTCGTTCATGCATGAAGTATCCGAGCCTATGACAGAAAAAGAACAAGCCGATTGTCCATATTTTCTTCACTCGTCGATCCAGCTTTACGCGATGGTTCAGCATTCGAGCACCACGCGGCCCTATGCTCCCGACGCAATCGATTCAGCAGATAGCGGCAACATGCAAATGATCTGCACGATTGATCCGTTCATTTGCACCTACCTTTCACCCGTTGATGCAGTCATAGGTTCGCGGACGCTTGCGCGCGACGATGGCCACTTCTGGCCCATCGATTTCCGGCAGGTCGACACCCGTCATTTCATAGAACAGCATGGCCGACTGTTGATCGCCGTGAACTATGCGTATGCGGCGACCGGGGGCCGTCTGGTGGTTTCCGATGCAGGCTATCCGTTGATGACCTACACCTCTGCATCCTTCGACGTGCCGGTCGAACATCGCGACCACTTCACCATCCGCTTCCCCGACAGTGTGGCCGATCGAATTGAAACCGCCTATTCACGCGCCGGACTATCCGAGTTCAGCAAGACGCTCGACACGATGGATACATGGACCACCGAGCAAATAGCCGATGCAGAGGCCGAAGCATCGGCACATATGCCGCTGACCGTCGCCATTGAAGGCGCGGAAATCGATCAGTACGCGATTTACGATCCCGAGTCGGTTGACTGGGTCTTTACCAACTTCGATTGAGGAAACAACATGAGACGACGAGCAGTGAGGAATGGCGATCCGACGACAACGGGCGGTGTTGTCATTGCGGTGACGTCTACGATGTTCAATCACGGCAAACAGGTAGCCGTGGATGGCGACAAGGCCACATGCGGGAATTGCGAAGGGGCGTTCCCGATAGTGGGCGGCGCACAGCGCATGATTCACCACGGGCGATGTGTTGCGCTGGAGGGTGACGCCGTATTGTGTCCATGCGGGCGAAACCGACTGATCGCGGGAAGCGACAGCACGATTTTTTATGGGGGCAGCGGTAGCGGAAATGCAGCGAACCCGTTCGCTGCGGGTTCGGCATTGGCACCCACGCGGCACATGGCTGCACCCGGTATCCACGACGACCAATTCGTGATCCGCGACGTGCGGACAAAGCAGCGATTAAGCAACGTGCGCTATTGGATCAAGGATCGATCCGGAAACGTACTAGCAACGGGCGTGAGCGATCGGCATGGTTGTACCGCACGCGTGCAAACCGAAGACGCGCAAATTTTGACGCTGGACATCGAGGACTGAGAAGATGGGAAACCAAACTACCGTTGCCGAGACAACGACAAACACCATCGAGGGCTCGCAGCGATTCGCGGACGTCGACTTGCGTCCGATCTGCGAAAACATGACGAATTCAGAATTTCGTAAGATGTTCGCGGTCGCACAGGGGCGCGCGGTCGATCGATTGACGATTCGCATCGCCGACTTGAAGAAGTGGTCAAAGCAGGACAAAGATCGCGTGTTCAAGTGGTTCGGTCGCGACGACGACAAAACTCGGATGCATTTGCTCACGGGCTTAACGAAGGTACTTGGCGTAGTTCGGGCATTCAATGAAAACAACGTCGTTCGGAGCGGTAGCCCCGGCGATCTAGCGACGGGTTGCACGCCTCATCCGCGCGGAACGACCAACGAGGCCGCTCACGTGTGTGCGCCTGACACAACGACGCATACGATCGCGATTGGCGAGCGATTCTGCACGATGCGTCCGTGGACCGCGAATGCCGATTCACACGTATCAACTATCATTCACGAAGCGACTCATTTCCACGACACTATGTCGTCAACCGATGACCAATACACGATTACCCCGTTGCTCCCTGGGTGGGGACAATCACATCCCGAGTTGTCAATCCACAACGCCGACAGCATCGCGGGGTACGTCGTTGATATTGACTAAATTCCTAACAGCGCTCGCGCTCGCATTGAGCTGCACACAATCAGTATTGGCATGTGAAGGTCCGTCGAACTTGCCGGGTTGGGATTTTGATGTTCGATTCAGCAAGGATTCGAGCGACCTGTCTATCGCCGAACTGGCGAAGCTGTCCGTATGGTCGACCGACATGCGCAACCGATATTCCATTATCGATGTGGTGTCGATTGTCGGACTGGCGGAACCAACTGAGAAAGATCCGAAGGTCCTTGCTCAACAACGTGCCGCGAATGTCAAGGCTGCATTGGATCAGTTTTCGATTCGAGGCGAGCGGAATTCCATCATCGCGCGAATCTATAAGTTGCCGTTTCCCCCGAGTGAGTTCGACGATACCGGGCGTCGCGTCGAGATCACGTTCGGCCCAGGGTGCCCCGATCACTGTTGCCCGAACCTGAACCCGATACCTAACACGCACTAACGTTACACGACGCATTTACTGGCCCGCGCAATGCGGGCCATCTTCTTCCAACACCTTCACCAGCGTTTTCGCTCGGCTTCTACTTACGATCCCCACACCTGCATTTCATAGAGCGAATACCCCCACTGCGTCGCCCGCTTCGTGCCGAGCATCCGCACGTAGCGGCCGCTTCCGTTGAGATTCGGCAGCGTGACGTGGCTATATGAACCGCCGTTGCTCGTCGAGTAGATCGTCGTCCAGTTCACGTTGTCGTTCGACGTCTGAATCTGGTAGACGAGCGCGCCTGCGTCCCAGTACAGATCGATGCTGCTGATGGTCTTCGTCGCACCGAGATCCACCGAGATCCATTGCGGATCGACGCCCGCGCCTTCCGGCGAATCCCAGCGCGTGCTCGCCGTGTTGCCGTCGAATGCCTTGTCCGCCGTGAGTGATGCGTTGTAGCTCGCCGACGCCGCGGCCGGCCGCCCCTGCGACAGCAGCGTGCGCGTCACGGCCGGGCCGCCGTAGTAGCTCGACCCGAGCTTCGCCTTCGTCGTGTCGGCATTCACGCCGAACTGCGACAGGCTCCAGCGCTGGCCGGTCGTCACGTCGCCCACATACAACTGATAACCGCCCGCCGTCGTCGACGAGAAGAACAGGTAGTTCGTGCCGTTCACCGGCGCCGGATCCGAGTTGTTGCTCGTGCAGTCGTTGAGCGCCAGCGCGTTCGGCGTCGAGGCCGGGTCGGCCGTCTTCGAGTAGATCTGGTCGGCCCCGCCGCTGTCCTTCCAGCGCGCGTAGTACACCATGCCGTCCGCGCGCACGATCGGGTAATACGTCTGCAGCCCGGCCGGACGATCGAACACGGCGGTCGCGCCGGTCGCGATCGTGCGCTTCATCAGCCCCATGTTCGAGCCGGTGCCGGTCGCGTAGTACACGGCGCTCGCGTCCGGCGCGAGGAACGGCATCGAGTATTCGGCGCCGGCCGGCGCGTTCGTCAGGCTCACGACCGACGTGAACACCGGGCCTGCGCTCGTGTACGACAGCGTCGCCTGCTTGACGTCGCCGTTCTGCTTGAACACGAGCGTCTTGCCGTCCGTGCTGAACTTCGGGTCTTCGTTGCGCGTGGCGCCCGTGCTGTTCGTCATGTTGACGGGCGGCGTGCCGGCACCGAGCTGCAGCATGAATACGTTCCACGCGCCGTTGCGGATACCCATGAACGCGAGCCACTTGCCGTCGGGGCTGAACACGCCGTTCATCGGATCGGTGATGCCCCACGCGCTCTTGCTGAGTTGCGTCAGCGTATGGGCCGAGAAATCGTAGAGGAACAACTGGCTCGTGCCGTCGCCGTATTTGACGTAGCTGTGGTAGACGAGCTTGCCGGTCAGCGCGGCGGGGAACGTCGCGGTCGGCTGGGCAGCGGGATTGTTGACGCAGGCTGCGGCGGCCACGCCGCTGAACAGGTTGAGGGCGATGCCGGCCACGAGGCCCGCGACGAGGGTCTTCAGTTTCACGCTGGATACTTCCGGGTAAGGTACGGACGCCTCAGAAAGGACTCGCGCGACACGCGCGGGCGTCCCGGATCGGCGGTCGGCAGCGTGAATTCCGTATCGGTCGGACAGCGGGAACAAAGCTTGCGAGAGGATGCCCGTTCGTCAGACGAAAGAACAGGATCAGAGCGCTGATAAAACATACGGATCAGCGATTTGGGGCGCGCTTGCACGTGACGGCTGCCGTACTACTCTGTGTCATCAGGGCACAACGGCCGGGGGACACGCATGAAGCTCTATGCGGTGCTGGCGCAGACGATCGCCGACGCGATCCGGCGCGGCGACCTGGCGGCCGGCGCGCGCATCCCTACCGTGCGCGCGGCATGCCGCGCGTATCGGGTGAGCCCGTCCACGGTGTTTCGTGCGTACTACGCGCTCGAAAGCGAGGGCCTGATCGTCGCGCGGGCGCGCTCGGGTTATTTCGTGGCGAACGTCGCGGACAAGCACGTGCGGTTCGGCCGCGATCCGCCGCGCAAGCCGGGCGTCGCGCAGAACGACGCCGCGCAAACCGGCGACGACGATGCGCTGTTCCGCCTGCTCGACTCGCTCAAATGCGACGACATCGTGCCGCTCGGCTCGGCATTCGCGAGCTATTCGCTGTTCCCGATGAGCAGCCTGTGGCGTCAGGTGGCGTCGGCCGCGCGCCACATGGACCGCACGAAACTGCTCGAAGGCTTGCCGCCCGGCAACGAAGCGCTGCGCCGCCAGATCGCGTTGCGCTACCTGAACGCGGGCGCGTCGCTGCCGCTGGAGGAAATCGTCATCACGACGGGCGCGACCGAAGCGCTGACGCTCAGCCTGCAGGCGCTGACGCGCCCGGGCGACATCGTCGCGATCGAACGGCCGGCCTTCCACGCGGTGCTGCAGGCCGTCCAGTGCCTGCATCTGAAGGCCGTCGAGATTCCGGTCGACCCGCGCACGGGCCTCGACCTCGACGCGCTCGCCGAGGCGCTCGACACGCATCCGGTACGCGCGTGCTGGTTCATGACGTCATTTCACAACCCGACCGGCGCGACGCTGACCGACGAGCGCAAGCGCGCGCTGATCGACCTGCTCGCGTCGCGCGGTGTGCCGCTGATCGAGGACGACGTGTATGGCGAATTGCAGTTCGGCACGGCGCCCACGCGGCCCGCGAAACTGTATGACGACAGTGGGCTCGTCCTGCATTGCGGATCGTTCTCGAAATGTCTTGCGCCCGGGTTCCGGATCGGCTGGGTCGCGGCCGGCCGCTTCGTGCGGCAGATCCGCGAGGCCAAAGGCACGAGCGCGCCGGCCGCCGACGTACCCGCGCAGATGGCGATATCGAGCTACCTGCGCGACGGCGCATACGACCGCTTCCTGCGCAAGCTGCGGCGCAATCTCGCCGCGCACCAGGCGCAAATGCTGTCGGCCGTGCGCGCGTATTTTCCGACGGATACCGAAGTGTTCGCGCCGCGCGGCGGGTATTTCCTGTGGATCGAATTGCCGCCGCACATGGATGCGATGCACCTGTTCGACGACGCGATGGAAAGCGGCGTCAGCATCGCGCCCGGGCCGATCTTCTCCGCGACCGGCGGCTTCCGCCGCTATCTGCGGCTCAACTACGGGCGGCCGTGGACACCGGCCGTCGAGCGCGCGCTGGAGACGCTCGGCACGCTCGCGGCCCGGCAGCGGCACGGCGGCTAGCACGAAACCGGCGGCACGAAATGTGCGCCACGCAACGCGCGACATGCGCCTTGCGTTTCGCGCACGGACGACCAAGAATGAAGCGCCAGGCAGACGCGGACGAACGGGTTCCACGCGTCCGATGTTATGGAGAATCACATGAACACCGCATGCGAACGACCGCCGATGTGTAGCCCGACGATGGCGCTCGCCCGCCGCTGACGATGCGCGTCCTGCCCAACCGGAGTGTCCGCGCGCGCGATGCCTGGCGTGCCGTGCTGAATGCACGCGCCGAATCGCGGCACGCGACGTGCTGCCGCTGCCGCGAATGCGGTTTCGTCGCGTTCCGCGCGCTCGAGCATTGCCCCGTTTGCGGTCGGTGGAACTGGCCGTTCGAGCCGATTCGCCACACGCCGGCCGACGCGCGTGCCGCGCATGCGCCGCGATCGTTCCACACGTGGTCGTCGCGCGTCGCCCGGGCGCTGCGCAACGCGGCTTTCCAGCGGCCGCGCGCGTCGAGCGCACCGCTCCTGAGTATCCTCACGCTCGTGCTGCTGGTCGGCGGCTACGTGATTGTCGACCAGACCTGCAAGGCCGACCCCGTTTGTCGCGGCTCCAGCGCGCCGGCCGCCGTCGCGACCGAAACCGTGCTGCACGCATCGAACGATCCGTTGCTGCCGGTCGTGCCGGCACCCGTCTACCCGTTTCATTCGCCTGATCAAACGCAAGCGGCAGCCAATCCGCAACAGAGCACCCCGCTCGCCGGCAAACCCGCTCGCGCGATGGCGGTTGCACAAGCCGCGCCGTCGTTGCGCACGCCTGACCGGACGCGCGCCGGCGCAGTCCGCGTGGCCGACTGGAAAGGCAGCCGCGACACCGCCCATCGCCCCGCGCGCGCGATCCGCCGCGTCAGCCTGCACACCGGGCGTACACGCCGCACCGCGGCCAGCAACGCCGAACTCGCGAAGCTCTATCGCGGCCACTGAACGCGGTCGCAACAAAAAACGGGCGGCCCGTTTCCGGAACCGCCCGTACTCGCGTCACGCGTCGCGCGTGTCGAACGCTAGTGCATCACGCCGCCAGCAACCCGTGCGGGTCGATGACGAATTTGCGCGGCGCGCCGCCGTCGAACTTCTTGTAGCCTTCCGGCGCCTGGTCGAGCGAAATCACTTCGACGTTGACGATCTTCGCGATCGGCAGCCGGTCGAACAGGATCGCCTGCATCAGGTTGCGGTTGTACTTCAGCACCGGCGTCTGGCCCGTGAAGAACGAATGCGACTTCGCCCAGCCGAGGCCGAAGCGGATGCTCAGGCTGCCGTGCTGCGCGGCCTTGTCCTTCGCGCCCGGATCGTCCGTCACGTACAGGCCCGGGATGCCGATCGCGCCGGCCGGGCGCGTGATTTCCATCAGCGAGTTCAGCACCGTCGCGGGCGCTTCCTCCGAATGGCCCGACGACCCGTGACCGTGTGCCTCGAAGCCGACGCAGTCGACCGCGCAGTCGATCTCGGGCACGCCGAGGATCTGCTCGATCTGCTCGCCGAGCGACGCGTCCTTCGACAGGTCGACCGTCTCGAACCCCATTGCGCGCGCATGGGCCAGGCGTTCCGCGTTCATGTCGCCGACGATCGTCACGGCCGCGCCGAGCAGGCGCGCCGATGCGGCCGCCGCCATCCCGACCGGGCCCGCGCCCGCGATATAGACCGTCGAACCAGGCTTCACGCCCGCGCTCACCGCGCCGTGATAACCGGTCGGCAGAATGTCGGACAAACAGGTCAGGTCGCGGATCTTCGCCATCGCCTGGTCGCGATCGGGGAATTTCAGCAGGTTGAAATCGGCATACGGCACGAGCACGTACTCGGCCTGGCCGCCGATCCAGCCGCCCATGTCGACATAGCCGTACGCGCCGCCCGCACGCGACGGATTCACGTTCAGGCACACGCCCGTATGCGTGTCCTTGCACATCGCGCAGCGACCGCACGCGACGTTGAACGGCACCGACACGAGATCGCCAAGCTTCAGCGTCTCGACGTCGCGGCCCACTTCGACCACTTCGCCGGTGATCTCGTGACCGAGCACGAGGCCGACCGGCGCGGTCGTGCGGCCGCGCACCATATGCTGGTCGGAGCCGCAGATGTTCGTGCTGACCACTTTCAGGATCACGCCGTGGCCGATCGCGCGGCCGCTCGGGTCGACCATCTTCGGATAATCGATTTTCTGGACTTCGACCTGGCCTGGCCCAAGATAGACGACACCTCGATTGCTGCTCATCGTATTGTCTCCATGTCTCGTTGGATGGCGCCGCGGCGCGCCGGCGCCATGCGGCGCACGCGCAACGTGCTGTTCGAGAGTAGTCCGGGAGGCAGGGGCGCCGATGTCTCAAACGCGACATGCGTTTGATCGGCGCCGACATCGATGGCGGAAATACGAAAGTCGGGCAGGAATCTACCGGGGGTCGGACCGGCCCGTGCGGCCGGCCCTACCTTGGCGGCCCTGCGCCTACCCGCCCTGATTCTCGCGGATGATCGCGGCGGCGGCCGCTTCCGCGTCGCTCGCGACGCCGTCGTGCACGCGCGTGCTGACGGCCGGCGTCGGCGGCTCGCTGTCGAGCGCGTGGCCGTTGCGGTCGTGCGTGTCGACCGTCGCGCGCATCGACAGCCCGACGCGCAGCGGATGCGCGGCGAGGTCGCGCGGATCGAGCGCGATCACCACCGGCACGCGCTGCACGACCTTGATCCAGTTGCCGGCCGCATTCTGCGACGGCAGCATCGAGAACGCGCTGCCCGTGCCGGCCGAAAAGCCCTGCACGCGGCCGCGATAGGCGATGCGCGAACCATAGAGATCCGACACGACCTCGACCGGCTGCCCGACGCGCATGTGGCGGATCTGCCCTTCCTTGAAATTCGCCTCGACCCACAGCCGGTTGAGCTGCACGATCGACATCAGCGGCACACCGGGCCCGACCTGCTGTCCGACCTGCACCGAGCGCTGCCCGATCGTGCCGTCGACCGGCGCGACGATCGTCGTGCGCTTCAGGTTCCGGTACGCGAGCTTGAACTGCGCGGCCGCCTGCACGACGGCCGGGCTTTCGTCGACGGGCAGCTTGCTGCCGAGCGCGCGCGCCGCGTCGAGCTGCGCCTGCGCGGCCGCGAGGTTCGCCTGCGCACCGGCCACCGCCGCGCGCGCCCTTGCCAGTTCTTCCGGCGCGACGATCTCGACCGAGGCGCCCGAACGCGCGGCGAGCGCGCGCTGCGCCAGCGACAGGTCGGCGCGGCGCGCATTCACGGCCTCGACGTACATCGTGTTCGAGATTCTCGCGTTCGCGACCTGGCGCACGGCCTGCGCGAGCTGCGCCTTCGCCTGCGCGAACGCGACGGATGCCTCGGTGTCGTCGAGCCGCACGAGCGTCTGCCCGGCGCGCACGGCCTGCGTATCGGCGACCACCACGTCGGTCACGGCGCCCGGGATCTGCGCGGCGACCTGCACGATGCTGCCCGCGACATATGCGTCGTCGGTGTCTTCGTAATAGCGGTCGCTCAGCAGCCAGTAGGCGATCCACGCGATCGCGGCCAGCAGCACGATCGCGAAGAACACGGTGAAGCGCTTGCGGCGCGTCGCGCGGCGCGCGTCGAGCGCCGGGTCGTTCAGTGCGGCCGGCGGCGCGGCGGAATGGAGGTTGTCGTGGTGCATCAGTCGCTTTGCGTAACGATCAGACGATCGTGCTGGAAGACGGGAATCGCGGGCATCGGGGACGAATCGCGCGTCGGGCTCGCCGAGGCCGTGCGCGCGAGAACGGGCATGCCGCGCGGCGTCGCGTCGGGGTAGGTCGAGCCGACCGTCGACGGGCGCGCCGTGTCGTCGCGTCGTGCCGATGCAGACGCAGGCGCGTTGCGCGTCGCGGTCGTCGACACTGCCGTGCTGCCTGCGCGTGCATCGTCAGACGGGCCAGCCGTCGCCCGATTCGCGCCCACGGGGCCCACGGCAGCCACGGCCGTTGCCGCCCCGCGCCTCGCCGCCCCGTTCCGCGCCCGCTGCACGGCCGGCGTCTGCGCTTGCGCGACCGTTGCGCCCGCATCGAATCCGCCGCCCAGCGCGCCGATCAGCCCCACCCGCAGCGTCCGCTGCTTGCCGAGCAGCGCGATCATCTGCGCGCGCTCGTCGATCAGCGTGAGATCCGCGACATCGACGTCCTTCTGCATCAGCACGCCACGCCGATGCCGATCCGCCGCGATCTGCACGATCTTCTGCGCGGCCGCGACCGCATCCTGCTGCTGCGCGACGAGCGTCTGCGACGTCTGCAGCGACGTGACGAGTTGCGCGACCTGCCCGAGCGCGTCGTCGACGGTCCTGTTGTACAGCCCGATCGCGACGTCGGCCTGCGCGACATCCGCGCCGAGCTTCGCCTTCAGCCGGCCGCGATCGAAAATCGGCAGCGAGATCGCGGGGCCGACGGAGCCCGCGAGCGAATCGCGCGAGAACAGCGACGCGGGCGTCAGGGCGAACACACCGCCGAGCGCGACGAGATTCACGTCCGGATAGAACTGCGCACGCGTCGAGTCGGCATTCGCGAACGCGGCCTCGACCCGCAGCCGCGCGGCGACGATGTCGGGCCGGCGGCCGAGCAGATCGGCCGGCAGCCGCGCGGGCACGGCGCCGCCCGCGAACGCGCCGACGCGCGGCCGCTGCAGCGCGAGCCCGCGCTCCGGGCCGCGGCCCGACAGCACGCCGAGTTGCAGTTGGGCGAGCTTGATCTGCTCGTCGTTCAGCGCGATCTGCTCGAGCAGACGGCTGCGCTTGATCGACGCATCGCTCGCGTCGTACGCGTTGTCGAGGCCGCGCGCGGCGCGCTCGCGCAGCACGGCCGTCACGCGCTGGCTGATCTTCAGCTTCTGCTGCAACAGGTCGCGCACCGCGTACGCCTGGTCGAGCTGGCAATACACGGTGACGATCGCGACGGCGAGCGTGAGGCGCACCTGTTCGGCCTCGACGCCGGCCGCGTCACGCAGCGACATCAGGCTCTTCGTCGCCGCGCGGTTCTTGCCCCACAGATCGAGCTGATAGTTCAGCCCGACGAAGATCGACGACGGCGACACGTTCGGATCGCCAAAGATCTGCACCGGCACGCGATAGCCGCCGGCCGTCACGTCGGCGATATCGCCGGGCTTCGGCATCCGTGCCCGGCTGATCGTCGCGCCGGCCGTGCCGGTCAAACCGGTCAGCGAATCGAACTGCTGAAGCTGCGCCTGCGCGATCCGCAACCGCGCCTGCGCGACCTGCACATCGGGACTGTTCTGTGACGCCTCGGCGACCAGGTCGTCGAGCTGCGGGTCCTGCAACTGCTTCACCCAGTCGGGCGCCGGCCACGCGCCGTTCGCGCCCGGGCCGGCGGTATGCACGAGTGCATCGTCGGCCGGCGCACGCAGCGACAGCGACGGCAGGAAGCCCGACGGCACGCATCCACCCAACGCGAACAGCATGGCCGCCGCCGCGACCATCGAGCCGCCCTTCACGCCACGCGCTGAACCTGCCGCTTTCATCAAACGCCGCATCGTCACCCCTGTCGAACGCGCTGTGCCCGCGCGGCCAGACGCGGCCGCGTGCGCTCGAGCGGGCCGAGCCGGCCGAACAGGCCGTCCGCGACGCCGAACAGGATGCCGGCCAGCTTCGCGCGCTTGTCGCGCTCGACCAGCGCAATCTGCACGATCTGCCACACGGTCAGCAGGTTCGGCACGAGCGCCACCGGAAAGCGCAGCCCGTACTGCATCCCGAGCTGCACCGCATTGCGGGCGCTGTAATAGCGCCGTTGCCACGAGTGATTCATCGACGTCATTTCAAAAGGGCCGATCGCGTGCCGCTGCTTCGCGCCGATCCGGTGCGGCAGCACCAGCGACGGCACGACATAGAGCGGCACGTTGCGCGCCAGCGCGCGGAAGCTGTATTCGGTGTCGACGTGATCGATGAACAGCGTCTCGTCGAAACGGCCGAGCACGTCGAACGCGTCGCGCGACACGACGCAGCCCGACGAAATCAGGAACGCGCAGCGCTGCATCGGCGTGCCCGGCTCGATGCGCAGGCGGCGCAGGCCGATGCCGTTGGTCGCGAGTTCGGGCAGGAAGCTGCGCGCATTCTCGTCGAAGATGCGCGGGCCGGCGAGGAACGCGCGCCCGGCGAGCCCCGCGCAGACGTCGCGCATCGTCGGGAAATACGCGACCGGCACCGCCGAATCCTGATCGAACAGCGCGACCGCATCGAGGCCGTCACGAAACAGCGCCGCGAGCCCCGCGTTGTACGCACCGGCGATGCCGCCGCGATTGCCGTGATGCAGCAGCGCGATGCCTTCGCGTGCGCACAGTTCGCGCGCCCGCGCATCGGGCTGCGGCGTGTTGTCGACGACGAGCAGCGCGTCGCACGCGTGCCGCCATGCACGCAACGCGTCGAGCTGCGCGTCGCTCGGGTGATACAGGATCACGAGTGCGCCGAGTGTCGTCATGGTCCGCTCCTCAATGCCCGAACGAAGCTGCGGCGCCGCGCTTGGGCCGCGTCAGCCACATCATCCCCGCGAGGGCGAGACACGTCATGCTCGCCATCCAGAACATGTCGTTGGTCGCCATCATGTAGGCCTGCTGCATCACGACGTGATGCAAGGTCGTCAGCTCGCGCACGCCGTCCACGCCCATCGCGTTCAGCGCATGCACGAAGCGCTGCGTGTTCGCCGACGCATGCGTGACCGACTGCGACACGACGTCGTAATGATAGGTCGCGCGGTTGTCCCACAGCGTCACGCTCATCGCGGTGCCGAACGCGGCCGACAGCGTGCGCAGGAAATTCGACAGGCTCGACGCGGCGGCAAGCCGGTCGTCCGGAATGCGCGACAGCGTCGCGGCGGTCAGCGGGATGAAGAAGCACGGCAGCCCGATGCCCTGGATCAGCCCGGGTGCTGCGATTTGCGCGAACGTCATCTTCAGCGTGAACTGCGCGTCCCAGGCGAGCACGGCCGCGAACACGAGAAAGCCGAACGTCGCGAGCACGCGCGCGTCGAAGCGGTGCGCATGCAGCCCGACGAGGATCGAGAACACCAGCGCGAGCACGCCGAGCGACGCGGTCGCGAGCCCCGCATGAAACGCGTTGTAGCCCATCACGGCCTGCATCCACAGCGGGAACACGACGCCGACCACGGAGAAACTCATCATCCCGAGCGAGATGATCAGCACGCAGAACGAGAACGTGCGGTCGCGAAACAGGCTCAGATCCACCACGGGATGCGCTTCGCCCGCTTCCCAGATCAGCAGCGACACGATCGCGAGCGTCGCGACCACCGCGAGCGTGACGATCAGCGGCGAATCGAACCAGCCGCGGTCGTGGCCGAGATCGAGCATCGCCTGCAGCGAGCCGACGCCGATCACGAGCAGCACGATGCCCGGCACGTCGATCGGGCCGGCGGCGCCGCGCTGCGCGTCGGGGCGCAGCATCGCGGTGCACACCGCGAACGAAAACAGCCCGATCGGCAAGTTGATCAGGAAGATCCACGGCCACGAGAAGTTGTCGACGATCCAGCCGCCGACCACCGGCCCGAAGATCGGCGCGAGCAGCACCGTCATCGCCCACAGCGCGAGGGCGATCGTGCGTTTGTCGGGCGGAAAGGTGCGTAGCAGGATCGTCTGCGACAGCGGCACCATCGGCCCCGAACACAGCCCCTGCAGCGCGCGGCAGATCACGAGCACGTGCAGGTCGCGCGCGAGCCCGCACAGCAGCGACGTCAGCGTAAACAGCAGCACCGCGCCGACGAACAGCCGCAGTTCGCCGACACGGCGGGCGAGCCAGCCGGTGAGCGGCACCGCGATCGCGGCCGCGACCGAATACGAGCTGATTACCCACGTGCCCTGGCTGTTCGATACGCCGAGACTGCCGGAGATCGCCGGCACCGCGACGTTCGTCACGGTCGAGTCGAGCACTTCGATGAAGGTCGCGAGCGACAGCGCGAACGTCAGCAGCGCGAGCCGGATGCCGCGCACCGGCTGCGCGGCCGACGCAGGGGCCGGCACGTCGAACGCGGACGGCGCGACGCTCCCGTCGTGCGGCGGCGACGCGGTGCTCATGCGCCGGCCACCACGACATCGGCCCGCGACGCGGCACGCCCGCGCCCGCGCCGGGGCACGAACCGTTCGATGAAATCGGCGGCCGCATCACAGCCGTCCGGCGCGGCCGCGAGCAGCGCACGCGCACGCTCCGCATGCACCGCGAACGCAGGTTCGTCGAGCACGCGTGCAAGCGCCGCGCCGAGCCTCGCGCCGTCGAGGGGGCCATCGACCCGCACGCCGCAGCCGTTCGCGACGACGCGCTGCGCGTTGTCGAACTGATCGTGCGCGAACGGCGTGACGACCTGCACGATGCCGGCTTCGCACGCGAGCGCCGCCGTGCCGATCCCGCCGTGATGCACGAGCGCGCGGCAACGCGGCAGCAGCGTGCGCATCGGCACGAAGCGGCGCACGAGCAGCCGGTCGTCGCCCGGCACCGCATCGTGCGGCGTCAGCAGGATGCCGCGCGCGCCGGTCGCGCGCAGCGCGTCCGCCACCGCACGCGCATACGCCGCATGATCGACGAGCGTCGAACCGGCCGTGAACACGACCGGGGCTTCGCCGGCCGCGAGAAACGCATCGAGTGCCCCATCATCGTCGGGTGTCGCGATATCGTTGAACAACGGAAAACCGCTTTGCAGATGGTTCGACGGCCAGTCCGGCTGCGGCGGCGCGAACCAGCCGGGAAACAGGCACAGCACGCCGTCGGTCGAATGCAGCCAGCGGCCGAGCACGCGCCGTGCGGGCGCGAGCCCCAGCTCGCGGCGTACCGCATCGAGCGCCGGGCCGCACACGCGGTCGAGCACCTGCCGCTCGATCAGCGTCATCAGCGCCGACTTCACCGGCAACGGCCAGCGCGCGGGAATCGTCAGGCGCGGGTGAGTCGGCGGCGCATGCGCGGACAGCAGCGTCGACGGCGACACCTGTACCGATACGTACGGCGTGCCGTGCAGCTCCTGCATGAAGCGCGCGGAGAACGCCCACAGCGTGCCGATCAGCACCGTGTCGGCATCGGTCAGCGCGCGCAGCGCATCGTAATGCGGGCGCAACGTCGGCGCGATCACCTGCCACAGCGTGCGGAACGACGTGCGCGGATTCCACAGCGCGGGGTTCGCCATCGCCGCATCGTATTCCGCCGCGGTGCCGACCGGCACGAACGCGAACCCGCAGCGGCGCACGGCCGCCTCGAACGGCGCGTGCGTGCAGAACACGACGTCGTGACCGCGCGCGGCCAGCGTGCGCGCGACGCCGAGCAGCGGGTGCACGTCGCCCGCCGAGCCGATCGCGGTCACGATCATCTTCGCCATCGCGCGCCTCGCGGGTATCAGTAGAAGCCGGGGATCAGCGCCGCGACCTCGCGGCGGTACTGCGCATACGCCGGCCCGAAATATCCGGTCAGCCAGCTCTCCTCGACGCGCACCTTGTACGCGAGCGACGCGAACACGAGCAGCACGCCGATCGCGCCGCGCCATTCGCCGCCGATCAGCGCGGCGCCCACCAGTGCGATCAGGCAGCCGGTATAGATCGGGTGACGCACGAGCGCATACGGCCCCGTACGCACGAGTTCGTGGTTTTCCTTCAAGGTGACCGACACGCTCCAGTTCGTGCCCAGATGCAGCCGCGCCCACACCGAGAACAGCAGGCCGGCCACCAGCACCGCGAGCCCGCATTGCGCCTGCAGGCCGAAGCGCTGCCAGTCGGGCGCGAGCGCCTGCCACGACGGATCGGGCAGGATGATCAGCGCGCCGCCGACGATCAGCGGAATCGACTGCAGCGTGCGCGAGCGCGATGCCTCCTTGCGCACGGTGGTCTTGACGCCCTGCGACGTGGCGATCCAGTACGCGAGCCAGGCGGCCCACGGAACGACGATGGCGATGGTCTGAACGATATTCACGGCTGGCCTGCCTCGTTGGGATGGGAATTCGGATGCGCGGGACGCGCCTGCTGCACGACGGACGGCGTCACGACGACAGCGCGTGCATCGGCGCGGGCACACATGCATGCGCGGCAGCGCGTGCGATGCCTGCCGCCGCGGCCGTCTCGCCGCAGAAGAAATCGAGCAACGCGGCACGGGTGTATTCGCGTTGCGCACGGCCCTCTATGTCGAGAAAGTGGCCGGCGTCCGGCACCGTCGCGAACCGCGCGCGCGCCACGTACGCGCCGAGCTGGCGCACGTCAGCCGGCGTCGTGTATTCGTCGCGCTCGCCGTTCAGGAACAGCAGCTCGCAGCCGATGTTCGCGAATTCGCTGAAGTAGCGCTCGGGCTGCAGCGACAGGATCTGGTCGACGTGGAACGCGACCTGGTCCTGCTCGTCGCGCGGCAGGCGCGTGAGATACCGGTAGTTGTACAGCTTCATGATGCGCGGCAGATAGCGGCCGACGGTGTCGTTCAGCAACTGCGCGGCCTTCAGGTTCTCGCCGGCCGCGATATGGTCGCGGGCGCGCGTCACGTAGTCGACCATCGCGTCGTTCAGGAACGGCGAGAACGAACAGATCGCCGCGCGCCGCACGCTCGGGCAGCCGCGTGCGAGCGCGAACAGCGACGCGACGCCGCCCCACGACACCGACACGAGGTACGCCGGCGCGAAATGCTCGACCAGGTACTGGAGGATCGAGGCTTCGTCGTCCTTGGTCAGGATGAAGCAGCCGGGGTTGTGCTGGCGCGACTGCCCCGCATACGGCAGATCGAAGCAGATCGTGTTCATCCGCTCGCCGAGATACTGGACGGTCTGGCCGAACGACGCGGTGGTCGCGAGCGCGCCGTTGACGAGCATCGCCGTGTCGAACGCCGGGTCGAACACGTTCCGTTCGACGTAGACCTTCAGACCATTCGGCAGCGGGACCACGTGTTTTTCGGTCGGCATCGTCGTTCTCCGGTGAATGCGGCGTCTCGACGTCGCGGCATGCTGCAAGTGCGCAATGGCTGGCGCCGGCTGCGGGCGCGGTCGATCGACACGGCCATCGCCGACGCGCCGCGGCAATTGCCGGCGGCGCCATTCATTCCTCATGGTGCGGCGCCATACTAATACGGTCGATATTACTTACTCAAGTCATTCCAAAAATCCCTCTACTCGGCCCGGAAATACGCTGGATTCAAATTTTTTTATCAATTTCTATGGTATGCGGAATCTCAAAAAAGATCACCGCAATCGTTTGCGAGCAATCCGCTTCAGCGTTCAATTTTCATAAATTATTGTTCTTATTCAATACTTTATATCGTTTTGATCGCTCGATTGAAACGGTTTTTATAAAACCGCACGCCTTCACAATCCGATTTGACAATTTCATATCGTGAATAATATTGCAGTTTTCGACACTCTTTCGATTTGTAATGAATCCGCGCCTGGAAACGGTCCTCTGCATTGCGTCATATTTTCACGATCCGTTTTAAACAGATTCAAACTTAATTAATCTTCTTTCAACCGTTTTTCCGCACCTGCACATGGTTCCGGAGACGAAGCATCCTCCCCCGTTTAGAACGCAGTCTCCCGTTCGGCCCCGATTTTTTGTTGATTGAACGATCAATAAAAAACCGCTAAGCTCTCGACTTCCATGGACGGCCCGCCCGGGCGAAGGGAGTCACGATGCCGAAAGTCGGAATGCGGGAGATCCGCCGCGCACAGTTGATCGACGCCACGCTGCGCTCGATCGACGAAGCGGGCCTGCCCGGCACGACGCTCGCATCGGTCGCGCAACGCGCGAACATCTCGACGGGCATCGTCAGCCATTACTTCGGCGACAAGGACGGCCTGCTCGAAGCGACGATGCGGCACGTGCTGCGCGACCTGTGGTCGGCCACCACGCGCCGCCGCGTCGCCGCGCGCAAGGACCCGCGTTCGCGGCTGCGCGCGGTCGTCGCCGCGAACTTCGACGACACGCAGGTCAGCGCGCCCGTGATGAAGACATGGCTCGCGTTCTGGTCGCAGAGCATGCACGACCCGATGCTCAAGCGGCTGCAGCACGTGAACACGCGGCGCCTGCATTCGAACCTTTGCGCCGAATTCGCGAAGGCCTTGCCGCTCGCGAAAGCGCGCGAAGCCGCCAGCGGCCTCGCCGCGCTGATCGACGGCCTGTGGCTGCGCGGCGCACTCGCCGGCGGCCCGATCGACACCCGAGCCGCTTTGAAGCTCGCCCACGATTACATCGACCTGCTGCTCGCGTCCGACTGACGCGCGACGCAGTCGCCCTCAAGGAGATCCTCATGTCCGTATACGGTTTGCAGCGCCTCTACATCGGCGGCGGTTACGTCGACGCCACCAGCGGCAAGACTTTCGACACCTTCGACCCCGCCACCGGCGAACTGCTCGCGCAGGTGCAGCAGGCGAGCGCGGCCGACGTCGACCGCGCCGTCGCGTCCGCTCAGGAAGGCCAGCGCGAATGGGCCGCGATGACCGCGATGCAGCGCTCGCGCATCCTGCGCCGCGCGGTCGACCTGCTGCGCGAACGCAACGACGAACTCGCGGCCATCGAGACGCGCGACACCGGCAAGCCGATCGGCGAGACGCTCGCGGTCGACATCGTCACCGGCGCGGACGTGATCGAGTACTACGCGGGCCTCGCGACCGCGATCGAAGGGCTGCAGGTGCCGCTGCGCGCCGAGTCGTTCGTGTACACGCGCCGCGAGCCGCTCGGCGTGTGCGCGGGCATCGGCGCGTGGAACTACCCGATCCAGATCGCGTGCTGGAAGACGGCGCCCGCGCTCGCGGCCGGCAACGCGATGGTGTTCAAGCCGAGCGAAGTCACGCCGCTGACGGCGCTGAAGCTCGCGGAAATCTATACGGAAGCCGGCGTGCCGGCCGGCGTGTTCAACGTCGTGCAGGGCGACGGTTCGGTCGGCGCGCTGCTCACCGGCCATCCGGACATCGCGAAGGTGTCGTTCACGGGCGGCGTCGAGACCGGCAAGAAGGTGATGTCGCTCGCCGGCGCGTCGTCGCTGAAGGAAGTGACGATGGAGCTCGGCGGCAAGTCGCCGCTGATCGTGTTCGACGATGCCGACCTCGATCGCGCGGCGGACATCGCGGTGACCGCCAACTTCTTCAGCTCGGGCCAGGTCTGCACGAACGGCACGCGCGTGTTCGTGCACCGCTCGATCAAGGACGCGTTCACGCAGAAGGTGCTCGAACGCGTGAAGCGCATCCGCGTCGGCAAGCCGACCGATGCCGACACCAACTTCGGCCCGCTCGTGTCGGCCGCGCAGCTCGACAAGGTGCTCGGCTTCATCGAAAGCGGCAAGGCCGAAGGCGCGAAGCTGCTCGCGGGCGGCACACGCCTGACCGACGGTCACTTCGGCAGCGGCCAGTACGTCGCGCCGACCGTGTTCGGCGACTGCCGCGACGACATGAAGATCGTGCGCGAGGAGATTTTCGGGCCGGTGATGAGCATCCTCGATTTCGAATCGGAAGACGAAGTGATCGCCCGCGCGAACGACACGCACTACGGCCTCGCGGCCGGTGTCGTGACCGAGAACCTGTCGCGCGCGCACCGCACGATTCATCGCCTCGAAGCCGGCATCTGCTGGATCAACACGTGGGGCGAATCGCCGGCCGAGATGCCGGTTGGCGGATACAAGCAATCCGGTGTCGGGCGCGAGAACGGCATCACGACGCTCGAGCACTACACTCGCATCAAGTCGGTGCAGGTCGAGCTCGGCCGTTACAACCCGGTGTTTTAAGACAAGGAGATCCGTCATGACGACACGCGAATACGACTACATCATCTGCGGCGCGGGTTCCGCGGGCAACGTGCTCGCAACGCGCCTGACGGAAGATCCGGACGTCACGGTGCTGCTGCTCGAAGCGGGCGGCCCCGACTACCGCTTCGACTTCCGCACGCAGATGCCGGCGGCGCTGGCCTATCCGCTGCAGGGCCGCCGCTACAACTGGGCGTACGAGACCGATCCCGAGCCGCACATGGACAACCGCCGGATGGAGTGCGGCCGCGGCAAGGGGCTCGGCGGCTCGTCGCTGATCAACGGGATGTGCTACATCCGCGGCAACGCGCTCGACTACGACAACTGGTCGACACACAAGGGCCTCGAGAACTGGACGTATCTCGACTGCCTGCCGTACTTCAAGAAAGCCGAGACGCGCGACGTCGGCCCGAACGACTATCACGGCGGCAGCGGCCCCGTGTCGGTCACGACCAGCAAGCCGGGCGTGAACCCGCTGTTCGAGGCGATGGTCGACGCGGGCGTGCAGGCCGGCTATCCGCGCACCGACGACCTGAACGGTTATCAGCAGGAAGGCTTCGGCCCGATGGACCGCACCGTCACGCCGAAGGGCCGCCGCGCGAGCACCGCGCGCGGCTACCTCGACCAGGCGAAGGTGCGGCCCAACCTCGAGATCGTCACGCACGCGCTGGCCGATCGCATCCTGTTCGACGGCAAGCGCGCGTCGGGCGTGACCTACCTGCGCGGCAGCGAGCGCGCGACCGCGCATGCGCGCCGCGAAGTGCTCGTGTGCAGCGGCGCGATCGCGTCGCCGCAACTGCTGCAGCGCTCGGGCGTCGGCCCCGGCGCATGGTTGAAGGCACTCGACATTCCGGTCGTGCTCGACCTGCCCGGCGTCGGCCAGAACCTGCAGGACCACCTGGAGATGTACATCCAGTACGAGTGCAAGGAACCGGTGTCGCTGTATCCGGCGCTCAAGTGGTGGAACCAGCCGAAGATCGGCCTCGAATGGATGCTGAACGGCACGGGCCTCGGCGCGAGCAACCACTTCGAGGCGGGCGGCTTCATCCGCACGCGCGACGACGACCCGTGGCCGAACATCCAGTATCACTTCCTGCCGGTGGCGATCAATTACAACGGCTCGAACGCGATCGAGATGCACGGCTTCCAGGCGCACGTCGGCTCGATGCGCTCGCCCAGCCGCGGCCGCGTGAAGCTGCGCTCGCGCGACCCGAACGATCATCCGAGCATCCTGTTCAACTACATGGCCGAAGCGCTCGACTGGCGCGAGTTCCGCGATGCGATCCGTGCGACGCGCGAGATCATGCGGCAGCCCGCGCTCGACCGCTATCGCGGCCGCGAGCTGAATCCGGGCGCCGACTGCAAGAGCGACAAGGAACTCGACGCGTTCGTGCGAGCGCGCGCGGAAACCGCGTTCCATCCGTCGTGCTCGTGCAAGATGGGCTACGACGACATGGCGGTGGTCGATGAAGAAGGCCGCGTGCACGGGCTCGACGGGCTGCGTGTCGTCGATGCGTCGATCATGCCGATCATCACGACCGGCAACCTGAATGCGCCGACGATCATGATCGCCGAGAAGATCGCCGACAAGATCCGCGGCCGCACGCCGCTCGCGCGGGTCGACGTGCCGTACTTCGTCGCGAACGGCGCATTGGCGAGGAATGTCGCGAAGGCCGTGCGGCAACCCGAGACGGTCTGACGAAGACGGCGCCTGCCCGGGCGCCGCGATACCCCCGCGCGGCTCGCGGCGTTCTCGCCGCGAGCCGCATTTCATCGTGCCTTCTCGTTTGCGTTGCGCGGCCGGGCTGCCGAAACGCCCCGCATTCGCTTGGCGCGGACGATCGGGTTCCTGCCCGACGTCAGGCTCATCGCGTCGCGCAGGCGGTCGAATGCGACATCCTCCTTCGCCCCGAAGCGGCTGACCGCCGGCCATGCGAGCACGTGGTCGAGCCACGTCTGCCAGGTGTCGCCATGAAACCGGCGGCCGATTGCCCGTACCGCATCCGGCGCGGCGATCGCGATGCCCGCCAGCAGGTAGTGGGCCCAGAAGCTGCCGGCGCCTGTCAGTCGATCGAGCCTGCATACGGATAGCGCCGCGAACAGCCCGTTCACCGACGCGAGATCGGCGCGATGCGTTCTGATCGCTTGCGCGACGAAGTTGTGCCGACCGCCATACGCCTGAACGGAAACGCCGTTGCCCGCGGCAAGTTCGGCGGAGAACATCGCGAGCGCAGCCATCTCGTCGACACGCGTCGCGTCATCGCGCGGGCCGCATACGCGCAACACGATCGCATCGATGACCGCGCCGGGACGAATCGGGGTTTCCGTGCTCGTTGCCGCGACAGCGGCCAGCCTTTCTCTCAGGTTCTTCGCAGGCGGCGTCTCGCGTTGCCCGTCATGTTCATTCGCGACGCGTTCGATCGCGTCTTCGCTGTGGCATTCGACGCCGCCGGCGATCCGTTCGAGCGCGGCCCAGCCGACGTCGGGATCATCGAATGCGCACGCATCGATCACGCCGTGCGCGGTGTCGAATACGGCACGCGAGCCGGGGCAGCAGTGTTCGGCTTCCGCGAGCTGCTGCGCGGAAGGCACATGCGCGCATGCGCCGAGCGGATCGGCCGGATCGCATGCACAACCGCCACCGTCCGTCGCGATCCACGGGACCAGCCGGTGGAGTACGGCCGTCGCTTCGCGAGACAGATGCGCGCCAGTTCCCGCACGGATCGCATACGAAGCGACGACGGGCGTGTCGCCGACGTCGGTCGAGGCCATCGCGCAAACCGCCGTGTCGAGATGGTCGATCAGGTACTGCAACCACGCGGCCGTGCGCAGCCGGTCGGGCGTCGCGCCGCGGGCATCGCCATACTTTGCTGGATCGGTCAGCATGGGTCGTCCGGGATGGTTCTGGCCAATTGGCTTGGTTTTGTTCAATCGGATCGGGAGGCGCCATACACGCGACGCCGGCCCTGCAACTCCCCCCGTGTCGGATCGCGACACGGGCGGTCAACCGGCCGTCACGCTGGTAAGCATGACGGCTCGCATGAATCGGA
Source organism: Burkholderia sp. BCC0097 (assembly GCF_902832985.1). NCBI lineage: Bacteria > Pseudomonadati > Pseudomonadota > Betaproteobacteria > Burkholderiales > Burkholderiaceae > Burkholderia > Burkholderia sp. BCC0097. Next base: position 356,301 of record NZ_CADFDM010000001.1, on the reverse strand, counting down.
GAAGCGGAAACTCGCGTATGCGCCGCACGACTCACACGCGCGACGCGCGCCCCGCTTCGCGGCGCCGACTGCACGCGGCGCTTCGGCAATCGATGGATGGCGGCACAAACGACCACGCTGCCCGACGCATCCGGCCGTCGCGCCGATACGCGCGACGGCACGAACCCATCAAGGCCCCGGAACCCGCCGCGCATGCCGCACGGCCCTCGCGCGCGGCGGGTCCCGGCTTCGATCGCGCAACGCTTACTGCACGTGGAACTTCGGCGACGTCAGGACCGTACCAGTCACCGTGCAGTCCGGCGTCAGTACGGAATTGTTGAACGCCAGCGACGAGTTCGCGTCGCTCCACGCGGTCACGACCTTGCTCGGCCCGCACGTGCCGAGCAGCGTGACGTTCACCTTCACGTTGTTGATCGACAGCTGCGTCGTGCTGTCGGCCTGCCCCGTCCACGGCGACGTGCTGCTCGCGCTGCCGCTGATGAGGCCGCACGTCGCGCCGCCCGCGAACGTCGTCGACGTGATGTTGACGATGCCGGTCGACGTGATCGTGCCGTTGAAGGTCGCGGTACAGCTGGCGTTGATCGATCCCTTGCTGAGATTCGTGAGCCCCGACGCCGAGAACGGCTCGCCGTTCGGATTCATCGGCTGGCCATCGGCACGCGACACGGTGACGGCGAAAGCAGGCGCGGCCGAAACCGCGGTGAAAGCCACTGCAGCAACAAGCGATACGATTTTGCGAATGCTCATTTGAACTGCCCCCTCTCTTCACAAATGGCGGCACGCCGCCAGGAACGCGACCGTCCGGCCGGAACGGTCCGGCCAGCCGGTCGCAGGAAACCGCCGGCGCGCGTCATGCGCGCCGGTCGGCTCAGAACTTGTAGGAAATCCCGACGAACGTGATCAGCGGGTCGGCCTTCAGCTTCGTGCGCGTGGTCGCGAGCGTCGAGCCGTCGGCCGCCTTGATCACGAGCGACGAGTAGGTCTTCAGCGGCATGTACGTCAGCGTCGCCGTCAGCCCCCAGTGCTTGTCGATCGCATAGCTCGCGCCGACGTTGTAGACCGGCGTGAACGACGACGACGCCTTGCCCTCGACCGACGTCGCGCCCGGCTTGCCGGCGCCGGCCGCGAGCACGCTGCCGAGGTTCTCGTTGATGTCCTTCGCGAAGTTGCCGTTCAGTTCGATGTTGCTGAACCAGCTGTAGGCCACGCCGATCCCCACGAACGGGCGGAACTTCGCCGTCGACGAATTGAAGTAGTACTGCAGGATGATCGTCGGGCTCCACTGCCGCGCGTTCTTCACCGCCGGCTGGTTCGCCGACTTGTCCATGTCGACGTTGCCGAGCGCGCCGGCCGGACCAGGCGGCCTGATCACGCCGTGTCCGGTCAGCGTGAATTCCGGCGGCACGCCGAGCACTGACGTCACCGCGATGTGATCGGTGAAGAAGTGCGTGAGCGTGAGGCCGACCGTATCGGCGTTGTTGACCGTGAGGCTCGTACCCGGCGACGTGAACGAACCGGGCAGGCGCAGCGGCCCGTTGATCGGCATGCCCGCGAGATTCGTCGTCAGCCCGTTGGTCGAATCCTGCGGCATGATGTGCAGCCAGCCCAGCGTCGCGACGTTGTCGCCCGCTTGCTGGGCCGATGCGAGCGTCGATACGCCAGCGACGACACCCGCGACAATCAGCTTCTTCATGAAGTCTCCCCCTCATTCTGTCGGGGCGCCGCGCATTCGCGCGGCGCCGCCGTGTCTCCATCCACGCGCGGTCACTGAACGAACGCGCCGACCGTGAAGTACGGGTTGCTCGTATCGGCCATGTCGAGGAACCCGAACACGCCGCCGGTGAACACGAACTTGCCGGTCGCCGCGCCCGATGCCGCATCCGTATGCACGGTCGTCACGACGCCCGGCACCTTCTGCGTGTAGTCGAGGTTCAGCGCGCGCGTGAGCGCGGCCTGCGACGCGTTGAACGGATCGAGCAGCGTGGCCTGCGCGCCGACGAGCGCGGTCGCGCGGTAGTTGAATGCGCTGTCGACGCCCGTGTACTCGCCGTCCTGCGAACCCTGCGCGATCGCCGTCCGCGGGCTCAGGAACGAGATCCCCGATTCGTCGTCCGCGCTCGGCGGGCCTTGCGTGAGGTCCGCGTTCGCAGCGCCGGTGCGGATGAAGATCGGCACGAGCTGGTTGCGCAGCTTGCCGACGATCAGGATCCCCTTGCCGGCCTTCGCCGGATCGAGCGCGGCGAGCGTCGGCGGAATCTGCGGCTGGTAGTTGAGCGACTGGAACGCCGGCGCATCGGGACGCAGCGTGAACGGCTGGTTCACGGTCGCGTTCGACGCAAGCGGCTGCCCGCCGTTCTTCTTGCCGAAGTTGTCGGTTTCCGTATAGCTGCCATCCGCGTTGATCGTCACCGTCTGGTCGAGCGCCACCGGCTGGAAGTTCTGCGACGGCACCTGGTGATAGCCGAGCTGGTTGTACGTGCCGGCGATCTTCGTCAGGTCGGTTTCCAGCGACGAGAAGCTGATGAACGGGTAGTACGGGAACGTCGTCTTCGTGATCTTGCCGACGCCGATCACGCCGTCGAACTGGATCGTCGCGCCGGGGATCGCGCCGCCCAGCACGCCTTCGCCGAGGAACAGCCGCGCGGGACGGCTCGGGTCGAGGCTCGCGTTCTGCATCCGGAACGTGCACTGGTTCAGCTTCACCGTCGGCAGCCCCGTTTCGTCGGCCAGCGTGCCGTCGACCACGTTCGCGGGCGCGGTGTCCCGCGTCGGCTGCACGGTACCCGTGGTGGCGGGCACCGGCGACGCGAGGTAGGTCATCCGGTACGTCATCTTCGTCGTGTCGAGCTGCACCTTCACGAGCTCGCCCGACCCGGAACCGCCGACGAACACCGTGTTGTAGTCGATCGTCTGCGGGCACAGCCGGACCACCGGCGCGGGCGGCGGGTCGCCGTCGCCGCCGCATGCGGCCAGCACGGGCGCGAGCGACGCCGCGGCCATCCATTGTTTCAAATTCATAGGAATCCTCTTGAAATTCGATTCGCCGGCGGCGACATGTGCGCCGCCGGTGTGACGTGTTCAATACGGGGTTACTGGACGAACGCGCCGATCGTGAAGAACGGGTTGACCTTGTTGTCGTTGACGACCATCGCGTAGACGTTGCCGGCCGTCACGAGCCAGCCCGTGTCGCCCTTGCCGAAGATCGCCACGTTGCCGTTCGCGCCCTTCGCGTTGAAGTCCTGCGCGGCCGTCACCCTGATCTTGCCGGGCGTGGCCTGCGTATAGTCCAGCGCGAACTGGGAGGTGACCGACGACGTCTGCGGATCGATGAATGCCGCGGTACTACCCTGGAACAGCGTGGACGTATAGTTCGCCGCCAGCGTCGACACGGCGGTGCCGTCGTTGCAACTGCCGGCGACCGAATAGAAGGCGTTGTTGGCGAAAATGCCGGGCAGGTCGGGGTGCGGCACGTTCGGGTTGAAGCTCGGCCCCGCCGACGCCAACTTGTTCCCCTGGCCGCTGGATGTCACGATGCCGCATGCGGAGGCACTGGTCGCGCCGATGTACCCGCCCTTCAGGGAGTTCGCGGCAATCGCCTTCGTCGACGACAGCATCGAGATGCCGACTTCGGCATCGGCGACCGAGGCGAGCAGATTGACCGTATCGACGTGCGTGTAGCCGACCCGAATCACGATCGGCACGAGTACGCCGTTCAGCCTGCCGACGATCATGATGCCTTTCGCCTGGCTCGGTGCAATGATCAGCGTCGAGCTCTGCCCCGCGATCGGATACCCCTGCCCCCCGGCCGGATTGCTCACGAATACATTGTCCGCCGATCCGTCCGCGTTCTTGCGCTGCGCCCACGGCGTCCCGGTCGTCTGACACGAGTAGTCGCTGCCCTGCGTGATCGAACACGAGCCGTCCGCGTTCAACGTCTGATTCCAGTTGACGACGTCGGATTCCCAGCCAACCGCCCCGGTCGGGCTCTGACCATCACCGCCGATGGGCGACAGATGGATGCCGACCTCGTTGTAGTTGCCCGCCACTTTCGTGAAGTCGGTTTCCGTGTCGGTGAAGCCGATGAACGGATAGAAATCGAAGGTGCGCGACGGGACGACGCCGAGCGTGATGCCCGGAAGCAGCGGGATACCGGCGAACGCGATCGTCGCCCCCGGAATCCCGCCGCCCACCACGCCGTTGCCGACGAACAGCATCGGCGGATCAGCGCGGTTGATCGTTACCGAATACGCGCCGTCGCTCGTCGCGCCGCTGTCGAGCACGAACGCGCAACGGTTCTGCTCGGCGGTCGGAAGCGTGGTCGGATGATGGAACGCGCCGCTGATCGTCAGGCCTGCGCGCGTGTCGTTGACTTGCCCCGCCGAGGTCGGCACCGACGATTCGATGAACTGCATCTGGTAGGTGAGCTTCGTCGTGTCGAACTTCACCTTCACGTACTCGCCGCTACCGGCGCCGCCCGTGTACGTCGTCGTGTAGTCGAGCGCGTCCGGACACAGCTTCGTCACGACGGGCGTCGTCGTTTCGGCACCGCTCGGCCCGCAGGCGCTGCCCGAGCACTGCGGTACGGTGATCGGCCCAGGATCGTCGCCGCCGCCACAGCCGGCGACGAACGGCAGTACCAGCACCGCGCACGACAGGATCGCCTTCCGCCATTCAGGAATGCAAATCATCAACCCCTCCTTTTCAGGTACGACAAGTCTCGCCCGGCCGGGCTGCATGGCCCGCCGGTTGGTATCGCGCCGCCGCACGAAGGCGCGGCGCATGACGATGCACGCAGGACTGCCGCGAGGCCGGTCAGGCCCATGCGGCACACGCCGCGGCGGCAGACGAACGCGCTCCCGCGGCGCCGTCATGCGGCACGGCGCCGTCGGAACGATCGAAACGGAATTGGGTCGCCGCTACACGGCGAAGTGACGAGGCAGGCACGCGACCTGCGTCGCGCCTGCATTCAGCGAAAAATCGGAAAACGACAATCCCGCTGGGCCCTCGGATAGGCGTCTCATGATTTGGTCTCCATACGTACGCTTGATTCGTTATCGTGATGCGTCGTTTGTCGAGACTATGATCGGACCATTCGCGCAAGTAAATGGATGCAGAGTTCCAAACGACGGAACCCCCGCAATCCTAGCGCCTATACGGTATTTAACAGATTTTCAAACAGCCTTCATTTTATTTGCTCAGACAAATACCGGGGCCGTGGAACATGCGTTTGAACCGCGGCCGCCAATCCGCGCCGAGCCACGCCAGCCGGGCTTCAGCGGCCCGCGCGCATGTTGCGGCGCAACCTCACACGTCGATGATCGCGAGCGTGCCGTGGCTGCCGGGCAGCACCGCGTGGCGCGTGCCGGCATGCGCGAGATACATCTGGCCGGCGCCGACCACGACCGTTTCCGCGTCGACCTCGAGCATCAGCATGCCGTCGAGCACCAGCAGCCCCTCGTTGTAGTCGTGCACTTCGGCTTCGTACGGCTGCGCATCCATGCGCAGCACCTTGATCCGTGCCGGGCCGACTTCGCCGACGATCGTGGATTTCCATGCGGCCGCCTGCGCGTCCGCCACGGACTTGAAATCGATCAAAGACATGCGCCCCGCTCCATATCGCCGTGAAAGGAACGCATTATCGCGAGCGCCGAGCGCGCCGTCCCGGTACGGCGCGAGGGCATGCGGGCAGCACAGTCGGCCAGCCGGTCGGGCGGCAACGCGAGCGTGGCCCGATTCCCGGAAAATCCGCCGGATTGTTCGCATCGCTCAAATAAAGCATCGAATCATTGAGTGATATCACGGCAATTCACGCCAATCCGGCACCGGCACTGCCCGGCCTTTCCATCGGAATGCATTTCGATCTGCCGATTGCTAATATGGCGGTCCCGCGATCCCGCACCACCCTGCCGTTCGACATGACGCCCGTTCGCCATGCCGTGCCCGGTCCCGGCCGCTTCGCAGCGGCGGCGGCGCCGGGCATGCGCGGCGCCCGCCGTCGCGCCGGGCGGCCGTGCCATCCGTGAGCATGCAACCGATCCTTTCCGTCTCCGACCTCTCCAAGACTTACGCGTCCGGTTTCCAGGCGCTGAAGCACGTGACCCTCGACATCCGCCCCGGCGAGATCTTCGCGCTGCTCGGGCCGAACGGCGCCGGCAAGACGACGCTGATCGGCTCGATCTGCGGCATCGTCACGCCGACCGAAGGCCGCGTGACGGTCGGCGGTCACGACATCCGCGATCAATACCGCGCCGCCCGCGAAATGATCGGCCTCGTGCCGCAGGAGCTGACCACCGATGCGTTCGAAACCGTCTGGGCGACCGTGTCGTTCAGCCGCGGCCTGTTCGGCAAGGCGCCCGATCCCGCGTACATCGAGAAGACGCTGAAGGCGCTGTCGCTGTGGGACAAGCGCGACAACAAGCTGATGACGCTGTCGGGCGGCATGAAGCGCCGCGTGATGATCGCGAAGGCGCTGTCGCACGAGCCGCGCATCCTGTTCCTCGACGAGCCGACGGCCGGCGTCGACGTCGAGCTGCGCCGCGACATGTGGAAGCTCGTCGATTCGCTGCGCGAAAGCGGTGTGACCATCCTGCTCACCACGCACTACATCGAGGAAGCCGAGGAGATGGCCGACCGGATCGGCATCATCCTCGGCGGCGAGCTCGTGCTCGTCGAGGAAAAGCGCGAACTGATGCGCAAGCTCGGCAAGAAGCAGCTCACCGTGCAGCTCGAGCACCCGCTCGCCGAGATGCCGCCCGCGCTCGCGCCGTTCGGGCTCGAACGCACGGAAGACGGCGCCGCGCTCGTCTATACGTACGACTCGCAACGCGACGACGCGAGCATCGCGAAGCTGATCAACGCGCTCGGCTCGGCCGGCATCGGCTTTCGCGACCTGCACACGACGCAGAGCTCGCTCGAGGACATTTTCGTCAGCCTGATCGACAACCGCCGCAACGGCGTGCAAGGAGCCGGCGCATGAACTGGCAAGGAATCCGCGCGATCTACCGCGCAGAAATGGCCCGCACGCGCCGCACGCTGATGCAGAGCATCATCGCGCCGGTGATCTCGACGTCGCTGTATTTCGTCGTGTTCGGCTCCGCGATCGGCTCGCGCATCAGCGACGTGAACGGCATCGGCTACGGGTCGTTCATCGTGCCGGGCCTCGTAATGCTGTCGCTGCTGTCGCAGAGCATCTCGAACGCGTCGTTCGGCATCTACTTCCCGCGCTTCACCGGCACGATCTACGAGATCCTGTCCGCGCCCGTGTCGTACTGGGAGATCGTGATCGCCTACGTCGGCGCGGCCGCGTCGAAGTCGATCCTGCTCGGCGTGATCATCCTCGCCACGGCCGGCCTGTTCGTGCCGCTGCACATCCTGCATCCGTTCTGGATGGTGCTGTTCCTCGTGCTGACGGCCGTCACGTTCAGCCTGTTCGGCTTCGTGATCGGCATCTGGGCCGACAGCTTCGAGAAGCTGCAGCTCGTGCCGCTGCTGATCATCACGCCGCTCACGTTCCTCGGCGGCAGCTTCTACTCGGTCGACATGCTGCCGCCCGCGTGGCGCGTCGTCACGCTGTTCAACCCGATCGTCTACCTGATCAGCGGCTTTCGCTGGTCGTTCTACGGGATCGCCGACGTGCACGTGTGGATCAGCCTCGCCGCGACCGCGCTGTTCCTCGTGATCCTGCTGGCGATCGTCGCGTGGATGTTCCGCACCGGCTACAAGCTGAAGAATTGACGCCGGCGGGCGTCACGCGCGCCGCCCGCCGATGACGCATTTGGGCAAGCAGGCGGCGCTTTTCCTCTGATGCGGCAGTTTGTGGTCGCGTCTACTGAATACGAAGCATCGGGGCCCTGGAGCATGCGCTGCGCGGCCCCTTTTTCATTTCAGAGGACGCCATGCCCGCCGCCACCGCTCCCGCCTCCGCCGCCGCCCGGCTCGAACGCCTGCCGTTCTCCGGCTATCACAAGCGCATCTTCTTCATCATCGCGATCGCGTTCTTCTTCGACTCGGTCGATCTTGGCACGATGACGTTCGTGCTCGGCTCGATCCGCAAGGAGTTCGGGCTGTCGACCGCGGCCGCCGGCCTCGTCGCGAGCGCGAGCTTCTTCGGGATGGTGCTGGGCGCGGCCGTGGCCGGCCTGCTCGCCGACCGCTTCGGCCGCCGGCCCGTGTTCCAGTGGAGCATGGTGCTGTGGGGCGCGGCGTCGTACCTGTGCTCGACCGCGCAGAGCGTCGACGCGCTGATCGTCTACCGCGTGCTGCTCGGCATCGGGATGGGGATGGAGTTTCCGGTCGCGCAGACGCTGCTGTCCGAATTCGTGCCTGCCGAGAAGCGCGGCCGCCTGATCGCGCTGATGGACGGCTTCTGGCCGCTCGGCTTCATCACGGCCGGCATCGTCGCGTATTTCGTGCTGCCGCAGTTCGGCTGGCGCACCGTGTTCGCGCTGCTCGCGATTCCGGCCGTGTTCGTGCTCGTCGTGCGCCGCATCGTGCCGGAATCGCCGCGCTGGCTCGAACATGCGGGCCGGCACGCGGAAGCCGACACGGTGATGCACACGATCGAGGCGAAGGTGATGCGCTCGGCCGGCGTCACGACGCTGCCGCCGCCGTCGCGGCTCGCCGAACCGGCCGCCACGCGCGGCCGCGGCGCGCTGCGCGAGATCTGGAGCGGCGTGTACCGCCGCCGCACGGTGATGGTGTGGCTGCTGTGGTTCTTCGCGCTGCTCGGCTTCTACGGCCTCACGTCGTGGCTCGGCGCACTGCTGCAGCAGGCCGGCTTCGAAGTCACGAAATCGGTGTTCTACACGGTGCTGATCTCGCTCGGCGGCGTGCCGGGCTTCCTGTGCGCCGCGTGGCTCGTCGAACGCTGGGGCCGCAAGCCGACCTGCATCGCGTCGCTGATCGGCGGCGGCGCGATGGCGTATGCGTACGGCCAGAGCGCACTGTACGGCGGCAGCACGACGCTGCTGATCGTCACGGGCCTCGCGATGCAGTTCTTCCTGTTCGGGATGTGGGCGGCGCTGTACACGTACACGCCCGAGCTGTACGGCACCGGCGCACGCGCGACCGGTTCGGGCTTCGCGTCGGCGATCGGTCGGATCGGCTCGCTGATCGGGCCTTACGTGGTCGGCGTCGTATTGCCGGTGTTCGGCCAGGGCGGCGTGTTCACGCTCGGCGCGCTGTCGTTCATCGCGGCGGCGATCGCCGTGTGGACGCTCGGGATCGAGACGAAGGGGCTCGCATTGGAGCAACTGGCGGCAGGCGACGAAGTCGGCGGCAGCGGCCGGTATCCGGCGGCGGCAACCGACAAGGCGTCCTGATCGTCGGGGTCGGTTTCGAGCCGTCTCGAGCCGGGCAGGCGTTCAGCGCCGTGCCCGGCCTGCCGCATGAATCGCCCGGCTTCGCATCCGGCGCGGTCGCCCATCACGAAACCGCCCCGCGTCAGCCGCGGAGGCGGTCATCTTGCAGCGGTGCGGCTGGGGCCCGTCAAGCGTCGGCGACGACGAACTCTTCGGCCGCCTTGCGCTGGACCGCGGCCATCACGGCCAGTTCGCGCTTGCTGCGCACATCGCCGGACACGACGCCCGTCGCATGCTTGGCCTTCGCCCCCAGTGGAAAAAATACGAACGACGCGCCGGCCGGGGCCGCCGGCTCCGCGCGCAGGCGTTTGTTCAGGATTTTCAGGTATTTCTTCTTCGAGACTTCCTTAGCAGCCATGGCGCCCTCCGCGTACACGTGATGCGGATCAGCATACCAGTTTTGCCGAGGCGCTCCGTGACAGCGGCCGCGTGAATCGATCTGCCTTAAAATGGAGCCCGCTTACGCGACCTGCCGGCCCGCCCGCGGCCGCATGTCCTCATCGGAGCGCTTCCATGCATGTCGAGTTGTTCGCGCAGCATCACGCTTGCCCCGGCTGGCAGGGCGACATGGCCCGACGCATTACCGCATTCGACTGGTCGGCCACCGGGCTCGGCCCGCTCGACGGCTGGTCCGCCAGCCTCGTCGCTGCAGTCCGCACCGTGCTCGCCTCGCCGCTGCCGCTGGTGATGCTGTGGGGCCGCCCTGGCTACATGATCTACAACGACGCATATGCCGGATTCGCCGGCGGCCGTCACCCGTATCTGCTCGGTCAGCCGGTCGAACTCGGCTGGCCTGAAGTCGCCGATTTCAACCGCAACGTGATGAACACGTGCCTCGCCGGCGGCACGCTGTCCTATCGCGACAAGGCCCTCGTGCTGCTGCGCAGCGGCCGCCCCGAAGATGTCTGGATGGATCTGCACTACAGCCCGCTGCCCGACGACGAAGGTGCACCGGGCGGCGTGCTCGCCGTCGTGGTCGAGACCACCGAGCGCGTGCTCGCCACGCGCCATCGCGATCGCGCGGAAGCGGCGCTGCAGGCATCCAATGCCGAGCTGCGCGAGCTGACCGAAACGCTCGAACAGCGCGTGACCGACGCGATCGCCGAGCGCGCGGCGATCGAGGAGCAGTTGCGCCACGCCCAGAAGATGGAGGCGATCGGCAACCTGACCGGCGGCATCGCGCACGACTTCAACAACGTGCTGCAAGTGATCAGCGGCAACCTGCAGATCCTCTCCGTCGAACTCGGCGCCCATGCGAGCGCGCAGCCGCGGATCGAGAACGCGAACAATGCCGTGCGGCGCGGCGCGCAACTGGCGTCGCACCTGCTCGCGTTCGCGCGACGCCAGCCGCTTGCGCCGACCACGCTGAACCCGTGCCGGCTGATCGAAGGCATGAACGAAATGCTGCACCGCGCGCTCGGCGAGACGGTGCGGATCGTCCCCGCGCTGGCGCCCGACGTCGGCAACGTGCTCGCCGACCGGCACCAGCTCGAGAATGCACTGCTGAATCTCGCGATCAATGCGCGCGATGCGATGCGCGGCGGCGGCACGCTGACGATCACCGCGTACAACAGCACGCAGCCCGGCCACGCGGCCGGCACGCGCGGCACACCGATGCCGCCCGGCGAATACGTGACGTTCGAGATCGCCGACACGGGCATCGGCATGACGGCCGATGTGCTCGAACGGGTCTTCGAACCGTTCTTCACGACCAAGCCGGACGGCGAAGGCACGGGGCTCGGGCTCAGCATGGTGTTCGGCTTCGTCAAGCAGAGCGGCGGCCACGTGTCGATCGACAGCACGCCCGGCCAGGGCACCACCGTGCGCCTCACGTTTCCGCGCTGCCACGAGGCAGCCGACGAGCCTGCCCGCACGCCGCAGCACGACGCGGTGCGCGGACGCGAAACGATCCTCGTCGTCGAGGACGATGCGGACGTCCGGCTGACGGTGGTCGACATGCTCGCGCAGCTCGGCTACAAGGTCATCACGGCGTCCGACGGCGAAGCCGCGCTGCGCGTGCTCGACAGCGAAACGCCGATCGATCTGCTGTTTACCGACGTGATCATGCCGGGCCGCGTGAAGGGCGGCGAACTCGGACGCCGCGCCGCGCTGCGCACGCCGCCGTTGCCGGTGCTGTTCACGTCCGGCTATACGCGCGACGAAATCTTCCATGCGGGGCGGCTCGACCCCGGCGTGATGCTGCTCGGCAAGCCGTACCGGCGCGACGAACTCGCGGCCCGGATTCGCAGCGTGCTCGATGCGCAGGCCGACACGGCATGACGCATCGCCGATATGGCGCCTTTCGCGATTTCGATCGCCGCTGAATTTTTTTGCCCGCGATGTCGATTCGCGCCGCCGTCGCGCGTCGTGTTGTCGTAACCGATCGTTTCGCCGTCGCACCGCCGGCAAACGCCCTGTTCCCGTTCAAGGAGAAACGACAATGCGCGTCATGGTCATCGTCAAAGCCACCGCCGATTCCGAATCCGGCCAAATGCCCGACACCGAACTCATGGCTGAAATGGGCCGCTTCAATGAAGAACTCGTGAAAGCCGGCATCCTGCTCGCCGCCGACGGGTTGCGCCCGAGCAGCCACGGCAAGCGCGTGCACTTTTCCGGCAAGAACCGCTCGGTCATCGACGGCCCGTTCGCCGAAACGAAGGAACTCGTCGCCGGCTACTGGCTGTGGCAGGTCAAATCGATGGAGGAAGCCGTCGAATGGGTGAAGCGCTGCCCGAACCCGATGCCCGGCGACTCCGACATCGAGATCCGCCCGCTGTTCGAGATGGAAGATTTCGGCGACGCATTCACGCCGGAGCTGCGGGAGCAGGAGGCGCGGATGCGGGCGGAAGTCGACGCCCGGCAGCAACCCTGAGCGGCAGGGGGCGGCGCTCGCGCCCCGGAGGAGCCGGTTGACGAGCCCCGGTCAGTAACGTATCGTTTTGACACGTTAATGACCGGGGCTCGTCATGCATTCCCGTTTCGACCGTTTCCGCTCGACCCCGCTCGGCGCCCAGCTCGAAGCGCTGATCGAGCAGCCCGAGCGCTATCTCGAGTTCGCGGCGCTGTCGCGCGTCGGCGTCGCCGCGATCGGCGCGATCCAGGACGAGATCGCGTGCACTTTCCCCGAGGTCGAAGCCGACACGACGGCCCGCCAGTTTTGCGGCGCGATGGTCGCCGACGTGATGCGCCGCCACGGCCACGAGGTCGTGCAGGCGCGCGGGCGGCTCGGCGGTGCGCTGTTCAGCTATGGCGCGGTGTTCAGCGCGTGCCCGCACCGGCTGCCGTTCGCCGACGTCGTCGCCGCGCTGGCGCGCATGCCGGCCCGGCTCGCCGCCTATGCGGCGCATGTGCCGGCCGCGCTGGCCACGCGCCGCCCGGCCGGCACCGGCTTCTCGCTGGTCGAACATGCGTGCCACCTGCGCGATCTCGATGCGGTATTCGCCGCGCGCATCGACGCGGTGCGCACGGCCGAGTTGCCCGTGATCGAGTCCGTCGACGGCACCGCGCTCGCCGCACAACGCGACTACCTCGCGCAGCCGCTCGATCTCGCCGTCGCGGCGTTCGGCAGCGGGCGCGCCGCGCTGTGCGCCACCGCGGCCGCGCTGGAGCCGGCGCAACTCGCACGCTGCGGGCTGCGCGACGGCATCCGCCGCATGTCGCTCGACGAACTCGTGCGCGAGTTGCTCGACCACGACCGCACGCACGGGCTCGAACTCGACGAACTGCTCGCCGAACTCGAATTGCCGCCGCTTCCTTCAGCACACGCCGCATGATCCAGCACACGCCCGTCGTCTTCATTCACGGCTTCATCGGCACGTTCGACGTGCACGGATGGAACGGCCCGCATCTGCGCCCCGACCTGCTCGGCTACGGCGCGCATCGCGCCGCGCCGCCCGACGCAATCTCGCTTGCCGCGCAGGTCGAGCACGTGCGGCAAACCGTCGAGATGCGCTTCGGCATGCAGCCGGTCGATGTCGTCGGCCATTCGGTCGGCGGCGCGATCGCGATGCTGTTCGCGCACGCGCACCCGGAACGCGTGCGGCGCATCGTCAACGTCGAAGGCAATTTCACGCTCGACGATGCGTTCTGGTCCGCATCGGTCGGCCGCATGACGCCCGGCGAAGCCGATGCGATGCTCGACGGCCTGCGCGCGGCCCCGCTCGACTGGCTGCGCGGCGCGATCGACGCACCGTCGCCGGGCCAGCTCGACGACGCACGCCGCTGGCTCGCGCATCAGCCGGCATCGACGCTGCGCGCGATGGGCCGCTCGGTGGTCGAGACGACCGGCGATGCGGGCTACCTGCCGGCGCTCGCACAGGTGTTCGACCGTCATCCCGTCTGGCTGATCGCCGGCGAACGCTCGCGCGCGGGCTGGCACGTGCCGGCCTTCGCGCTCGCACGCTGCGCCGGCTTCGACACGATCGCCGGCTGCGGGCACCTGATCGCGGCCGAGCGGCCCGACGCATTGCGCGCCACCCTTGAACGCATCGTATGCAAACCGTTTGCCTGACAACCCGTAGGATTCGCCGAAATATGGTTGAAAGGCGCGGTTGCTAGAGTCGTCGGAACAGGGTTTTCCCGGCATCCGGCCGGACTGGATCGACACATGCAAGGATCGATGCGCCTGGCACGTACTTTCTGGCTGCTTCTGCTGCTCGCCGTCATGAGCCCTGCCTTCGCATTTCACGCGCGGGTCGTCGCGATTCCGAGCGCCGCGATGAGCGAAACGCTCAAGGCCACCATCGTGCTGCCCGACGATTACGCGCGCGACAACCACGGCGAACGCTACCCCGTCGTCTATCTGCTGCACGGCTCGGGCGGCGACCATACCGACTGGACGTCGAACACGCACATCGCCGCGCTCGCCGACCGTTATCACGTGATCCTCGTGATGCCCGACGGCGGACACGAAAGCTGGTACATCGACAGCCCGTTCGATTCGGGCAGCCGCTACGAGACCTTCGTCGGCGATGAAGTCGTGTCCTATGTCGACCTGCATTTCCGCACGATCGCCACCCAGCATGCGCGCGCGATCACGGGGCTCAGCATGGGCGGCTTCGGCGCACTGCGCATCGCGCTCGACCGGCCCGAGACGTTCGGCGCGGTCGGCAGCATCAGCGGCGCGGTCGATCCGCGCTGCTGCACGGACGAGCCGGGGATCGCCCACGTGTTCGGCGATCCCGATCGCCATCCGTCGTTCTGGAACCGCAACGTGATCGCCGAAAGCGCGCGGGCGTTCGTGCGCGCGCATCTCGACCTGACGATCGATTGCGGCCGCGACGATGCATTCGTCGACTCGAACCGCACGCTGCACGAACGGCTCGTCGCGCTCGGCGTGCCGCACGACTATGCGGAGCGCCCGGGCGGCCATACGTGGGATTACTGGGCGAATGCGATCCGCTACCAGATGCGGTTCTTCGCGACGTCGTTCCAGCATCGCGGTTACGCGTCTCGTGCCGCGCCGTCCGCGCCCGGCATGACGCGCGCGAGCTGACGCACGGCTAGCCCTAGCCCTTAGCCTTTACGGCGGCGGCTATCCGGTCGAAGGCTGCCGGGCCTGAAAATCGAAACGGGATGATGAACCGGCATGCCGGGCAGCGCCCGGCAAGAAGATGAACGCGCGTCGCCCGACGCGCGAAAAGAGAAACGACGAAGCCGTCAGTTGCCGTGCGTGGTGTCCGCGCCGACGACGCGATCGAAGAATTCCTGTGCACGCGCCAGCTCGTCGAGCGCGCGATCGAGACGCGACATCGCGCGTGCGTATTCGGCCGACGAGCCGTCGTCGTCGCTTTCGCCGCGCACCGCGCGAAACGCCTGGTCGACGTTGCGCGTCGCTTCGACGAAGCGTTGTGCGGCCTGTGCTTCCGGCGAACAGATGTGGGTCGACATCGACACTCCTCCCTCGGGATTGCAGTGTGAAGCACGCCGACGCTCAGTGTGCGTGGTACGCATGTCGGCGGCGTGAACCACGAGCCGCCGCGTGTCGACGCATCGGCCGCCGCACCGCGCGCTTCGTGCCGATTGTCGCTCCGCGCTCGCCGCTCCGCTACGGCGAGATTGCAACAAATTCTTGCGCGAACGGCTTCGCGCGTCTCGTCACGCGCGCCCGACGCGCGGATGCGCCAACCCCGCGAACGCGGCCGCCTCGCCCGGCGACAGGTCGAACAGATCGCCCGTGAGATCGCGCGGATGCTCGGCCGCGGGCCGGTTGCGCAGGCGCGCGACATGCGTGGGCGCCACATACGCGGCGGCCGTTTCCAGCGGCGGCACGTCGAACAGATCGCGCGTGACGCCACGCACGGCATCCGTCGGCGAACGGCCGCGCAGGCGCGCGACCAGCTCGACGAAGCGATCGAAATCGCCCGCGCGCGTGGCCTTGTTCACTTCCGCGAGATCGCGCGCCTTCAGCACGCACGGCTGCGCAAGCCGCACGAAATACGGCGCCTCGAGCTCGACCGACAGCGCGAGCGGGTAGCTCTTGCCCGTCTGCTCCTTCGCCCGCCCGATGCAGTCGACCACGGCCGCCCCTTGCGCGGCGCCCAGCGGCTTGCCGGTGCTCACGCTGCGCAGGTGGTCGGGAAACACGCGCAACTGCGTGCCGACCGTCAGCGCGGTGGACGACGCACACACGAGCGCGTAGTGCTGCTCGCGACGCCGGCCCGACGGTAACGTCGAGCGGCTGGCAATGAACGTATGCGGCGGCAACGGCCGCACCTGCCCGCTGGCGTCGATCCACGCATTCCACAGCAGCGCGTCCTTGCGCGCGCCCGCACGCGGACGCGACGCGACCGGCGAGAACAGTGCGAGCAACGAACCCGTGCGATGCGCGGCGACCTGCGCGCTGCTGCCGAGCGGCTGGTTGATGCCCCACAGAAAACGCCCGCCCCCGAGCCGGCGCTCCCATTCCTTGCGGAGCACGACGGTCGGCAGTTCCTCGCCGGACTCGGTACCGATCTTGGTCCAGCAGAACGTGGGTGGGAGGTGTTTCAGTGTCATCAACTTTCTCGGGATACAGCCTCGCTGCTGACAGCAAGCCCATTCAACAGCCGTAACTGTATAGGTATAATGCATCGTATGGAAGCCCCGGACCAAGATTTTCCCGTTCAAGACCTGTTGCGCCGCCTGATGGCAGATACACGCTCGTCCAGCGAAATCGCGCGACTTTCCGGGGTCAGTCAGCCCACCGTATCGCGCCTTCGGCTGTCGAACGGGCACCGGCTGCGCCGCAGCGCGCCATTCAACAAGCTATGCAGTTTCTATGGGGTCGACACCGAGCCGTCGCGCCGCCGATACAACGACCTGCTGCGCGACGCGATCGTCGACGCGTGGGACGGCTCGGACGAGCACGGGCGCGCGCTGCTGGTCGTGATTCAGGGGCTGAAGGATTTGCAGGCGAAGGCGGATGACGGGTAATCGCGGCAACGTACCCGGTCATTCATCGAGATTGAACGTGATCGGCACGCGCACCAGGATCGGCGACGGCGCGCCGTTTTCTACAGGCGCGGCGCAGCTGCTTGCCAGCACCGCATCGCGCGCCGCGGCATCGAGGCGCGGATAGCCGCTGCCGGTCACGACACGCGCGGCGACCGCCCGGCCGCATCGGTTTCCGGTTCGACGAGCACGGTGCCGTGTTTCCCCTGCCGTCGCCCGGGTGGCGCCCCGTCAGCAATCGCACGCCGCGCCGCATTGCGCGAGCGAATTCTCCTTGCTGCGAAAAACCAGCGGCTGTTCGTCGCTCGGCGCACGACGTCGCGCGAACTGCACGGCCTGTTCGACCTGACCGTGATGGGCGGACTTCGCGCACACCGGGTCGGCCTCCCGCGGATCGCCGGCCAGCAGATAGGCCTGACACCGGCAACCGCCGTGATCCGCATGCCGCTCGTCGCACGTGCGACACGGCTCGCGCATCCAGTCGTCGCCGCGAAACGCGTTGAACGCGTCGCTGTCGTACCAGATTTCCCGTAACGACTGGTCACGCACGTTCGGCAGCGCGAGCCCCGGCAGCGAGCGAGCGGCATGACACGGCAGCGCGGTGCCGTCCGGTGCGACGCCGAGGAACACCGAGCCCCAGCCGTTCATGCACGCCTTCGGGCGGCGCTCGAAATAGTCGGGCACGACGAACAGGATCTTGCAACGCTCGCCGATCAGCTTGCGATAGCGGTTGACCGTGTCCTCCGCCTCGCGCACCTGCTCGACGGTCGGCATCAGTTGGCCGCGATTGAGCATCGCCCAGCCGTAGTACTGCGTGTTCGCGAGCTCCAGGTAATCGGCGCCGAGATCGAGCGCCATCTCGATGATCTGCCCCACGTGCGGCAGGTTGTAGCGATGCAGCACGCAGTTGAGCACCATCGGGTAGCCGTGCGCCTTGATCAGCCGCGCCACGTCGCGCTTCAGTTCGAACGTGCGCGTGCTGGTCAGGAAATCGTTCAGCTCGCGCGTCGAATCCTGCAGCGACAACTGGATGTGATCGAGCCCGGCGGCCTTGAGCCGCTCGATGCGCGCGACGTTCAGCCCGATGCCCGACGTGATCAGGTTCGTATAGAAGCCGAGCCCGCGCGCATGCGCGACGAGCGTCTCGAGGTCGCCGCGCTGCAGCGGCTCGCCGCCCGAGAAGCCGATTTGCGCGGCGCCGAGCGCGCGCGCGTCGCTGATGACCGTGCGCCACGCGTCGGTGTCGAGTTCCGCGCCGTGCGTCGCGAAGTCGACCGGGTTGTAGCAGAACGCGCAGTGCAGCGGGCAGCGGTACGTGAGTTCCGCGAGCAGCCACAGCGGCGCGGACGGACGGGGAGTGTCGGGCGTCATGTCAGTCCAGCCAGCCGCGCAGGCGCGCATGATCGAGAAAACGATACACGTCGGTCGCGAGATCCGATTGCATGAACAGGCGCTCGAGTTCGCCGATGATGTCGTCCAGTTCGCGCGTGCCGTCGCAGCGCGCGAGAATCTCGCCGGCGCTCGGGTTCAGCTTGACCATGCCCTCCGGATAGAGCAGCACGTACGCATCCTGGGCCGCCTCCCATTGCAGGCGGTACATGCCCCTGAGGCAGGGGCGCAGCGGCACGCCGCTGGCGGCTTCGATCGCGTTCATAACGGGTAGGCCTTTTCGACGGCGTCGAGCATCGACCACAGGATGTCGAGCTTGAATTGCAGAATGCCGAGCGCGCGCTGCTGCGCCTCCGGTGTCGTGAAATGCGCGAGCGTCACCGCGAGCCCATGCTCGACGTCGCGCTGCGCGAGCGGCACGCGGCTGCGGAAGTAATGCAGCCCGGCCGGTTCGATCCACGGGTAATGCGACGGCCAGCCCGCGAGCCGGTCGAGATGGATCTGCGGCGCGAACATCTCGGTCAGCGACGAGCACACGGCTTCCTGCCACGGTGCGCGCCGCGCGAAGTTCACATACGCATCTACCGCGAAACGCACGCCGGGCTGCACGTGTTCGAGCGACCACAGCTCGTCGCGCGTGAGGCCGCATGCTTCGCCGAGCCGCACCCACGCCTCGATGCCGCCTGCGTTGTCGCCCTGCCCGTCGTGGTCGATCAGCCGCTGAATCCAGCGGCGCCGCGTCTCGCGGTCAGGGCAGTTCGACAGGATCGCCGCATCCTTGAGCGGGATGCAGATCTGGTAGTAGAAGCGGTTCGCGACCCAGCCGCGGATCTGCGTGGGCGAACAGGCGCCGCTGTTGAGCTGCCGGTTGAACGGATGGTGGATGTGATAGCGCGATTCGAGTGCACGCAGGCGCGCCTCGAATTCGGTCGCGGTCCAGGGCGTCGCGTGCAACGCCGTAGCGGGGATCGGTGCGTTCATCGTCAGACCTGGAATTGCATGCCGTCGTGCGCGACGTCGATGCCGTGCGCGCGCAGGTGCGCATGCTCGACGGAATGCGGATCGAGAATCGGGTTCGTGTTGTTGATGTGCGTGAGCACCTTGCGCGTTCGCGCGGGCAGCGTGTCGAGCCAGTCGATCATGCCGGGCCGCCCGGGTTCCGCGCACTGCGCGAGATGCCCCATGTCGGCCGCGTGCTTGCCCGACAGGCCGAGATCGATCATCTCGGTGCCGGTCCAGAACGTGCCGTCCACCAGCACGAGATCGGCGCCGTCCATGGCCGCGCGCACGTCGTCGGTGACCGACGCGAGCCCCGGCGCATAGAACGCGCGCCGCCCGCTCGCGACGTCTTCGATCGACAGCGCGATGTTGTCGCCGGGCGCGGCCGACGCGCGTCGCGGCGAATAAGGCGGCGGCTTGCTGTCGACGGCGATCGCGGTGAACCGGATGCCGCGCGCCGCCGGCACCGCGAACGGCTCGCCGGGCACGATCGTGTGCGCGGCGACGCCGCAGTAATGACCGAGCAGCGGCACGAGCGGCAAGCCGGTCGACAGGTCGTCGAGCACCGGCGCACTCGCGTAGAGCGGCAGCGGCGTCGAGCGCTCGCGCAGCATCAGCAGGCCCGTCACGTGATCGATCTGCGCGTCGCACAGCACGACGGCGGCGATGCCGCTGTCGCGAATCGCGCGCGCCGGTTGCAGGTCCGGCTCCGCGCGCAACTGGGAAAGAATGTCGGGCGACGCATTGACGAGAACCCAGTCGACGCCGTCGTCGCTGACCGCGATCGACGACTGCGTGCGCGGCAGCACGTGGCCGCTTCCGCTGCGCGCACGACGGCAGTTCGCGCAATTGCAGTTCCATTGCGGCAGCCCGCCGCCGGCTCCCGAGCCGAGTATCTTGATCTTCATGGGCGTCAGCTCCCGAGGCCGCCCGCGCCGACCACGGCGAAACGGGCGGCACGCACGGCGATCAGCGGTTGGCGATGTACATCGTGATTTCGAAGCCGAAGCGCAGGTCGGTGTAAGACGGTGTCGTCCACTGCATGGTGTGTCTCCTGTCGAGTTGATGAGTCGATGCGTTGCTGGATGAATCGAACGACCGCGGCAATCGAGCGGTCGGTTCCTCTTCAGCAAGGAGCGTGCCGAACGCGTATTGCGGCGGCGCGGCGGCGGTAGACGGCCGTCATCCGGGCATCGAGGCGGAATCCTTACGATTAGCCGACACGATCCGCGCGAATGCGGTCCGCCACCCCGGCGGCACGATGTCCGCGAGTGGTCACAAGTGTTGAATCGTTGAACACCGGTGTTGCAACTTGACACACCGGCTGTGACAGGTCGCGCACCGCGCGACGGCTGCGCGCGTCAGTCTTCGTCGGACGACGGATGGCGTCCCGCGTCGGCGGCCGGCATCTTCCGATAGATCGTGTTGCGCGAGACGCCGAGCGCGCGCGCCGCGGCGGACACGTTGCCGCCATGACGCGCGAGCGCGGCGGCGATCGCGGACGCGGCGACGTCCTGCAGGCGCGCGTCGGCGGGCGGCAACGCGTCCGCGACGCACGGCCCGGCGCTGGCCGCGGCAGGCGAATCGGCCGCCGCCTGCACGGGCTGCCCGACGTGTGCATCGCCACGCCGCAGGTCGTCGAAGAAGTCGTCGGGCAGGTGCTCGCGCCGGATTTCACCGTCGTCGTCGACCATCGCGGCCGCCGTGCGCAGCAGGTTGCCGAGCTGGCGGAAGTTGCCCGGCCACGTGCACCGCACGAACAACGCCATCACGTCCGGCGCGACCGAAAGCGGCGGCCGGCCCGGGCCCGCGAACGCTTCCCGCTGCAGCATCTTCTGCACGACGACCGCGAGATCCGTGCGGTCGCGCAACGGCGGCAGGCGCACCACGAGGCCGTTCAGCCGGTAATAGAGATCCTCGCGGAAACGGTTCTGCGCGATCATGTCGCGCAAATCGCGGTGCGTCGCGCAGATGATCGCGATGTCGACGGCGATCGTCTTCGTCGACCCGAGCGGGTTGACGAGGCGCTCCTGCAGCACGCGCAGCAGCCGCACCTGCAGCGGATACGGCATGTCGCCGATCTCGTCGAGGAACAGCGTGCCGCCGTTCGCCTGCAGCAGCTTGCCGATCGCCCCCTTGCGGCGCGCGCCGGTGAACGCGCCCTCCTCGTAGCCGAACAGCTCGGACTCGATCAGCGTCTCCGGAATCGACGCGCAGTTGACCGCGACGAACGGTGCGTCGCGGCGCGGCGAGTCGTTGTGGATCGCCTGCGCGAGCAGTTCCTTGCCGGTGCCGGTCTCGCCGGTGATCA
The DNA here is from genome assembly GCF_902832985.1 of Burkholderia sp. BCC0097. Classification (NCBI taxonomy): domain Bacteria; kingdom Pseudomonadati; phylum Pseudomonadota; class Betaproteobacteria; order Burkholderiales; family Burkholderiaceae; genus Burkholderia; species Burkholderia sp. BCC0097. The sequence continues at coordinate 334,812 of NZ_CADFDM010000001.1, read as the reverse complement.
GGATCGGGATGTCCTTGCCGATCACCTTGCGCACCTTCGCGATCACGCTGGCGACCTGCGCATCGCCGGTGTCGAGATAGTTGAGCCGCGACAGGCCGGCCGACGTGCCCGCCGCCGGCGCGGGCACCGCGCTCGCACGCGCGCCCTGCGCCCCCGCGTCGTGGACGTCCGTCGGCCGGCTGCCTTCGGCGAGCGTCGCGCGGCGAAAGTGCACGCGCGCGCAGACCACCGCGCCGTTGCCGAGATTCAGCATCAGGTGCCGGTCGGTGCTCGCGCGCATGCGGTCGATCAGCTGTGCGCTGGTGACGTCGAACAGCGACGACAGCGTGTGCGCGCGCAGCGCGGCGAGCGGCATGCCGAGCTGGAATTGCGCGCTGCGATTGGCCGACAGGAAGCGCCCGTCGGCGGTGAACGCGACGATCCCCTCCATCAGCGTGCCGAGGAACTCGGGGCGGCCATGGAACGACACCTGCAGCGTTTCCTGAAAGGTCGTTGTAAACAGGTGATTCTCGATCATCTGCACCGACATCTTCGCGAGCGCCATCGTGTGCTGGTGATAGCTGCGGTGGTCGCCCGTCACGTCGAGCACGCCGATCGCGTCGCCGTACGGATCGAGGATCGGCACGCTCGAACAGGTCAGGAAGCGGTTCGCGGCCAGGAAGTGCTGGTCGCCATGGACGACCATCGGGCACAGCTCGGCCAGCGCCGTGCCGATTGCGTTGGTGCCTTGCCGGTTCTCCGCCCAGTTCGCGCCCGGGCGCAGCGCGACCTTCTCCGCGCGGCGCAGGAAATCGTCGTCGCCGATCGAATGCAGGATCAGCCCTTCCGCATCGGTCAGCACGATCATGCTCTGCGTGTTGACGATCTGCTCGTGCAGCGTCTCCATCACCGGCATCGCGTGTACGCACAGCACCCGGCTCTGCTCGCGCTTGAGCACCAGCGCCGCATTCGACAGCACGTCGTAGTCGGGCCGTGCCGATACCTGCAGGCCGAACGTCTCCGAACGCTCATGGGCCTTCTGGATCGACGGCGCGGGCCAGCCGGCGGGATGCGCGGCCCGTGACCCGGCCGCCTGCTCTACGTCATCGCGCATTGTCTCCTCCGGGGGATCCTTCCGGTCAACTGCCGGACTCTTTGCCGTCATTGCAAGCAAGCATCGGGCCACGCTGGCGCCACGCAACGAAACTGAAAGGGCGATGTAATGAATCGGCCGGGCGCAGCGGCGGCGTGTCGCGTCAGGCGACGGCCTGCCTTCGTGATACCGTGATTTCCCGACGCGTGACTACCCGTGCGAATCCGGATCTTCGCGGCTGGCGCGCTTCTCGCTTGGTCGCAGGGCAGGCCCGGCCACCGTCCGGCCGCCGAAAGTTCCCCCTTCCGAACCCTATCGACAGACATGACGCGTCACCCGACTCGATCCACGCCATCGCCCGCGCCGCGGGCCTTGCCCGATACGCCGGCGTCACCGGCCACACCCGTCCGCCGGCGCCTGCACCGCGACGCGCAATCGATCGCATTCGCCGTGGCCGGCGCCGCGCAGGGCCATCCGGTCGTCGTGCTGCACGGCGGGCCCGGCAGCGGCAGCCAGACCGGCATCCTGCGGCTGTTCGACCTCACCCGCGTGCGCGTCGTGCTCGTCGATCAGCGCGGCGCGGGTGCATCGGGGCCGCGCGGCGGCACGCGCCACAACGACACCGCGCGGCTGATCGCGGATCTGGAGGCGGTGCGCGAGCAGCTCGGCATCGCACGCTGGGGCGTCGTCGGCGGCTCGTGGGGCGCCGCGCTCGCGCTCGCGTATGCGGGCACGCATCCGGCGCGGGTGACGGGCGTCGTGCTGCGCGGGCTGTTCCTGACGTCGCCACGCGAAGTCCGCAGGCTCTTCATGACGTCCCGCACGCGTGCGCCGCGCGAATGGCGGCGCTTGCATGCAGCAGCCGGCGGCGGCCGGCCGGATCGCCTGCTGTCGCACTGCGCGCAGCGGTTGCGTCACGGCGCAAGCGCGGCCCGCCAGCGCGCGGTGGCGCTCGCGTGGCACGCATACGAAAGCGCGATCCTCGCATCGGCACGCACGCGCCGCTCGCCCGTGCGTGCGGTCCGTTCGAACCAGACCGTCGGCCGTCTGATCGACAAATACCGGGTCCAGGCGCACTACCTGCAACACGACTGCTGGCTCGGCGAGCGCCGCGTGCTCGCGCTCGCGCGACGGGCCGCACAGGCAAACGTGCCGCTGTTCGCCGCACACGGGGTGCACGATCCCGTTTGCCCGGTCGGCAACGTCGAACGCCTCGCGCGGGCCGCCCCCGAAGCGGAAATCGAACGCGTGCAGGCCGGGCATCTGGCAAGCGACCCGGCATTGGCGCGCAGCGTCGCACGCGCCGTCAATGCGATGTTCGCGCTGGCGCCGCTCACGTGGACGGCCCCGCACTCGTTCGTGTCATGACGCGACGACACACGCGCGACACACGCGACCGCGCGCCGCTCAATCCCACGCATAGCGCACGCCGACCCACGCGCCGCGCGGCGCACCCGGCCCGACGAACTGCTCGTTCACCGGATGAGCGCCGTCGAACGTATGGTTCGGCCCGTTGAAGAAATTCTGGCCGAGTGCACCGAAGCTCGCGTAGCGCTTGTCGAGCAGGTTCGTCACGCTCGCGAACACCTCGAACCGCTTCGTGAGCTGGTAACGCATGTCGAGATCGACCAGCACGTAGCCCGCGATCCGGCCGTTCACGTCCCCGTTGTTCTCGTCGCCGCGTGCATACACGCCGCCGCGCCAGGTCACGTTCGCGCCGATGTCCCACGCGGGCGTCGCCGCGTAGTCGAGCCGCAGTTTCACCGTATGCGCGGGAATGCCGGGGATGCGGTCGCCCGGCTTGACCGTCACGTTGCCGTTCGCGTCGGCCGCCGAATTCGCCGGGCTGTGTTCGGTCCACGACGATCGGTAGGTCGCGTCGACATAGCTGTACGACAGCCCGACACCGAGCGGGCCGACCCGCGTGCGACCCGCGAGCTCGATACCCTGCCGCCGCGTATCGCCGACGTTGCGGAAGTAGCCTTGCGCGCTGGCCGGGCTGCTGATGAACTGGATGTCGTCGGTCAGCGTCGTGCGGTAGGCCGCGGCGCTCCAGGTGGTCGCCGCGCCGATGCGGCCGCGCATGCCGGCCTCGAACGTCTTCGAGATCACGGGCTTGAGCGCCGGGTCGGCGATGAAGTCGTTCGGCAGCGAACACGGCGCGGCCGGGTCCGCGCACGCGAGCTCGATCGCGGTCGGCGAACGCATGCCTTCGTTGTACGTCGCATAGGCGGTGAAGCCCGGGACCGGGTTCCAGTTGAGCCCGACGGCCGGGTTGAAGCGCGAGAACACATGGCTGCCGTCGAGCAGCGGCTGCACGCCGCTCTCGTCGCCGATCCGCGCTTTCGACCAGTCGTAGCGGCCCGACAACGTCAGCGTCCAGTGCGGCGTCAGCGACAGCGCATCGCTCAGGTACACACCGACGTTCGCGTTGCGCGTCTTCGCGCTCGTCTGCGGAACGAAATCGCCGATGCCGATCGCCGCGCGCGCATCGGTAAACGATGCGTCCTGCGACGACGCGACATAGCTCGAATTCGCGACATCGACCGAGACGCCCGCGACCAGCCGGTTCGCCATCCCGCCGAGCTTGCCGAGCAGCGTGAGCTGCACGCTGCCGCCGTAGCTGTCGGTGACGATCGTCGATTGCGCATTGCTGCCCTGCGCCGTGTCGACCGTGCCGTCCTCGTCCACCGATCCGTAATCCGTATTGTTGTTGCTGCTCGTGTTCGCGTTGCGCAGGTGCCGGTAGTACGCGTTGCCGCTCAGCTCGACGTGTTCGCCGAAAAATCGCTCGCCCGACAGCGTCAGGTAGCCGGCGCTGTTGCGGTTCCGGTCCGGATACGTATACGCCTGCTTCCGGTTGTCGAGGAACGAGCGCGGGATCGTCTGGGTGCCGGACAGCGTGTTGTCCGCGCCGCCCGCGGCAATCGACAGCGTCGTGTCGGCATCGGTGTAGCGCAGCTTGCCGAACGCCTGCCGCACGCGGCTCGCGTTATGGTCGGCCCAGCCGCCGTCGTTCGCGACGTTCGCGGTCGCGTAGTAGTCGAGGTTCGGGCCGATCGTGCCGCCCTGCTCGACGCTGGCGGTCTTGCGGCCCCATGAGCCGCCCGACACCTCCGCTTCGCCGCCGGGGTTCGACCTGCCGTTCTTCGTCGTGATCGCGAGCGCGCCGCCGAGCGTGTTGAGCCCGTACACCGGGTTGGAGCCCGGAATCAGCTGCACGCGGTCGATCGCCTGCGTGGGCAGGATGTCCCAGTTCACGACGTCGCCGAACGGCTCGTTCACGCGCACGCCGTCGACGAACACCGACAACCCCTGCGGCGTGCCGAGCAGCGGCGACGCGGTGAAGCCGCGATAGTTGACGTCCGCCTGATACGGGTTGCCCTGCGCGTCCGAGATCGTCACGCTCGGCAGGTTCGCGGCGAAGAAATCGGTGAGCGTCGCGCGGTGCTGCGCGTCGAGCTCCGCCGCCCGCACGCTCTGCACGTTCGCCGGCACCTTCGACAGCGGCGTGCCGATCCCGGGCAGCGGCGTCGTGCCGACGACGACCACCGCGGGTAGCACGATGGCCGACGGCTCGGCCGGCGCGATCGCACCGCCGTCCGCCTGCTGCTGCGCGCGCACGCTGCCGGGCGGCAGGCCGAACAGCGCCAACGTACCAACGGTCATGCCAACGCATCGCGCACGCCGGCCATGCCGCATCGCGCCGTACCACCCGGCGGCCTTTGGTCTCCTGATCATTCCGTTGTCTCCGTACTTGTATTTCGCCGGGCCGTGCAGTGCACCGCGCGGCGACGGGTTGTCGCGAAGCCGGCGTGCGAGAACCGTGCCAGCGCCGCAAGTACGAGCAGCGCGCGGCGCGCCGCACATCGCTTCGGAACGGCACGCGTGCGACCGACTCGCCGCTGTTCTGCGAACTGCGCCACCTGTCATGTTTGGCAACACTTCGCCGGCGACGGTGTACCTGAATGCAACACCTACCTCGACGTCATGACGCGCATCGTCGCTCGACGCATCACCTGCGATGCGTCGGTGTGCCGCGCCACACCGGCTTCCGGCCTCGATGGCATGCGACTTGCGTAACGGGCAGTGCACTCGGCCCGGAAACCCAACCGTGCCGGCGCGACGAATCATTCGCGGCGGTGCGACCACAATGACCCAGGAGACAACCATGAAGAAACTCTCGGCTTCAGCGAGCCGGCTGGCGACGATCGGCATCGCGGTGGCGGCCGCCGTCGCGCTGAACCCCGGCCTCGTCGAAGCGGCCGCGGATTACCCGGCCGTGACCTACCAGCGCCTGACCGATGCACACGGCGACCCGGGCTGGCTGACCTACTACCGCACCTATGACGGCCGCTCGCATTCGCCGCTCAAGCAGATCGACACGTCGAACGCGAAGGATCTCAAGCAGGTGTGGGCGTACAAGTTCCCCGCCGACCTGAAGCAGGGCTTCGAGGCCACGCCGATCGTCAACGGCAACTATCTGTTCGTGACGACGCCGAAGGACAACGTCTACGCGTTCGATGCGAAGACCGGCAAGCAGCTGTGGAAATACGAGCCGAAGCTCGGCGCGGCCTCGTTCAAGACCGCGTGCTGCGACGTCGTCAACCGCGGCGTCGCGCTGTACGGCAAGAACGTCTACATCGCGATGCTGAACGGCGAAATCGCGGCGCTCGACGCGCAGACCGGCACGCTCGTGTGGAAGAAGCAGATGTTCGAGCCGGGCCTCGGCTACGCGTTCTCGCTCGCGCCGCTCGCGATCGACGGCGCGATCGTCGTCGGCACGTCCGGCGGCGAATACGGCATTCGCGGCTACATCGCCGCGCTGAATCCGGAGGACGGCTCGCAGGTCTGGAAACGCTACACGATCCCCGCCGCCGGCGAAAAGGGCGCGGAAACCTGGCCCGACGGCATGCAGAGCCATGGCGGCGGCGCCGCATGGCTCACCGGCACCTACGACGCCGCATCGCGCACGCTGTACTGGGGCGTCGGCAACCCCGGCCCGTGGCTCGCGGCGCTGCGCCCCGGCGACAACCTGTATTCCGACTCGCTGCTCGCGCTCGATGCGAAGAGCGGCAACCTGAAGTGGCACTACCAGTACACGAACAACGACACGTGGGACTACGACGGCGTGAACGCGGCCGTCCTCGCGGACATCAAGTACAAGGGCAAGGACTACGACGCGATCATCCACGCCGACCGCAACGGCTTCTTCCACGCGATCGACCGCACGACCGGCAAGCTGATCTACGCGACGCCGTTCGTGAAGGCGTTGTCGGTCACCGGCTACACGGAGGACGGCAAGCCGATCCAGGACGCGTCGAAGTTCCCGAAGGCCGGCACGACGATCGAAACGTGCCCGAGCTTCCTCGGCGGCAAGAACTGGTGGTCGATCTCGTACGACCAGGAACGCAACATCGCGGTCGTGCCGGCGCTGCATGCGTGCATGAGCCTGACCGGCAAGTCGGTCAGCTACATGGAAGGCCTGCCGTATCTCGGCGAAGGCTTCGAGATCAAGCCCGAACCGGGCAGCGAAGGCTACGGCGAACTGACGGCCATCGACGTGAACACCGGCAAGAAGCTGTGGAGCCACTGGTCGAAGAAGCCGTGGAACGGCGGCGTCGCGACCACCGCAAGCGGCCTCGCGTTCAGCGGCTCGCTCGACGGCCACCTGTACGCGTTCGACACGGCGACCGGCAAGGTGCTGTGGGAAAGCCCGCAACTGGCGAGCGGCATCATCTCGCAGCCGTCGGTGTACGAGGTCGACGGCAAGGAGTATGTCGCGGTGCTCGCCGGCTACGGCGGCGCGAACCCGATCTGGGGCGGCCCGATGGCCGACATCGCGAAGGACGTTCCGCGGGGCGGCACGCTCTACGTGTTCGCGCTCAACTGACCCGGCGCCACGCCCGAGTCGCGCCCGCATGCGCCCGATGCGGGCGCGACGCCCCACCCGCTTCAACCGGACACACGACCATGAATACTCGCCTCACTTCCGTTACCGTCGCCAGTCTGCTCGCCGTGGGCGTGGCGCTGACACCGGCAGCCGCGTCGGCCGGCGTGCGCGTCTGCACGCTGCCCGGCAGCCCCACCACGGCGCTCGATCGCTCCGTCGCGCGCGAAGTGTTCCGCACCGCGGGCATCGCCGCGACCTTCAGCAAACGCGGCGTCGACGACAACGGCGACGACGACGGCATCTCCGCCAGCGAGCTGACGAAATCGCTCGAACGCGACTGCGACGTGATCGCCGGCTTCCCACGTTCGGCGATCGCCGACGCGTCGGGATCGAAGATGACGTTCTCGCAGGGCTATCTGCGCTCCGGCTACGTCAGCGTGTCGCTGCGGGATGCGCCCGCGCCGCCCGGCGCGAAGGAAACGATCGCGGCCACCTACGGCAGCCCGTCGCAACTGATCGCCGCGCAGCAGACGAACGCCCGCTTCGACCTCGAGAACACGAGCGAGAAAACGATCGACGCGCTCGCCGCGGGCCGTGCGCAGCGCGCGATCGTCTGGTATCCGAGCGTCGTCGCGTACGAGCGTGCGCATCCGAAACAACGGTTCCAGGTGGCGGCGACGTCGTCGCCGTACTCCGACTGGCAACTGTCGTTCGCGTTCGGGCCGGGCAAGGACGCGCTGCAACAGCGCATCGACGCCACGCTGTCGCAACTGAGCGGCAACGGCCGCCTCGCGTCGCTCACGCGCGGCTGGACGCTTCCCGACGGCATCGCGCAAGCCGCCGCCACGCGCGTGCCCGGCCAGTTTCTCGACGGCGCGTTCGCGTCCGCGCAACGGCCCGGCTTCATCAAGGTGTCGACGAGCGAAGGCAGCGGCGTGCCGTCGTTCGACCAGGCTCAGGTGCAGCATGGCAAGAAGCTCTACGGCGATGCGTGCGCGAAATGCCACGGCGACCAGCTCGAGGGCAATACCGCGCCCGCGCTGAGCGGGGAATCGTTCGCGCCCGAAGGCAAGTCGCACATCACGGTCGGCGGCATCTTCCTGTACATGTCGAGCAACATGCCGGCCGATCGCCCCGGCAAGATGACCGCACAGGAATACGAGGATCTGATGGCGTTCCTGCTTTATTCGAACGGCTACGACGCGTCGAAGAGCAAGCTGACCGCCGAGATCGCCAACGCGTCGAAGGCGCCGCTGATCGCCGGGCCGCGCAAGTAACCGCTCCACCCTCCTTCGTTTCGATCCACCGTCGCGCCGGGCAGCTTGCCCGGCGCGCGGGCCGGGCTTTTTCCGTTCATTTCATTCAGGACCGCATCATGATCTCCCGTCATCGCAGAACCTTCTTCGTGCAGGCCGCCGGCCTGTGCGCCGCGCTCGCGGCCGGCACGCGCGCATTCGCCGCCGCACCGCCCGTCGACGAAAACGACGCGGCGGCGAAGACGCTCGGCTACCGCGCCAAGGCGACGACCGTCGACGCCGGCAAGTTCCCGAAGTACCAGGCCGGCCAGACGTGCTCGAACTGCCGCTTCTACAAGGCCGCCGCGGGCGAATCCTCCGGGACGTGCCCGATGTTCGCGGGCAAGACGGTTGCCGCGGAAGGCTGGTGCAACGTCTATGCCAAGCTCGCTTGACGCCGGGCCCGCTCGCGAACGCGACGGCGCGCCGTCGCCGTGTCGCGGCGCCCACGCCGACCGCGCCGCCCATCTGCATGCGCTGATCGCGCTGGGCATCGATCGCGGCTACGTGACGCACGGTGAAATCGCCGATGCGTTGCCCGACGACGCGGCCGACGGCACGCAGGCGGACGCCGCCGCGTCGATGCTGCGCGAGCTCGGCATCGACGTGCGCGAGCATGCCGGCGCGGATACCGCATGGACGCTCGACCGTCATTTCGCGCAAGTGACGGAAGTCGCGTCGCCGCTCGCCGACGCATCGACGCCGCTCGCGGCCGACGACCTGCTCGCGGGCCGGACCAACGATCCGATCCGGCTCTATCTGCGAGAAATGAGCGCGACGCCGCTGCTCGAACGCGACGAAGAGATCGCGCTCGCGCTGCGTCTGGAAAGCGGCCGCGCGGCGTGCATCGACGCGTTGAGCCGCGATCCGGCGGCACTCGCCGCCGTCGCGGCGATCGCGGAGGACATCCGTGCCGGCAAGGTGGCGGCGTCGGCTTACGTGACGGGGATCGCCGGCGATGCCGAATCGCCTGCAAGTACGCCGACGATGTTGCCCGACGATCCGGCCACCGAATCACCGGCGCCCAACGACGACGCCGACCTTTCCCTCGACAGCCCGGCGTGGCGCGATACGGTCGTCGATGCGCTCGAACGTGTCGGTGCGCTGGCACCCGCGATGCAGCGTGCATTGCATGCCGACGGTTTCGCGTCGGCCGCTTACCGGACACTGCTGCGCGAGGCTACCGCGTCGACCCGCCGCATCCGCTTCACCTCGCGCGCGATCGAACGGATCGGACAAGCGAACGGCGAGCGTGCGACTCGGGCGCGCACGTTCGAACAACGACTCGTCGATACGCTGGCCACCGCGGGCATACGTGCCGAATCCGCGCGCCACGACCTCTTCACGCCGTGCGACGACGTACGCGCATGGCTACACGCCTGCCGCGCCGCGCATCCCGACTGCGCCGCCGCGCTCGCTCGCCACGCGCCGGCGCTGATCGACGCGCGCAGCGCGCTCGCCCGTCTCGCCGGCGAGTCCGCATTGCCGCTCGACATCGCGATCGCGCTCGATGCGCGGCTCTCGCGTATCGAGCGGGCAATGCAACCCGCAAGAACGAAGCTGTTCCAGAGCAATCTGCGGCTCGTCGTGTCGGTCGCCAAACGCTATGCCGATCGAGGCCTGCCGTTCTCCGATCTGATCCAGGAAGGCAATATCGGCCTGATGAAGGCCGTCGATCGCTACGATCACCGGCGCGGCTTCAAATTCTCGACGTATGCGACGTGGTGGATCCGGCAGGCGATCACGCATGCGCTGGCCGATCTGGGCCGCACGATACGCGTTCCCGCGCATACGGTCGATACGCTGAACAAACTGTCGCGGCTCGCGCGACTCCACCGGCAACGCACCGGCGACGTCGCCGACGCGCGGGCGCTCTCCACGCAGATGCGGCTGCCGGTCGACAAGGTGCGCGAGCTGATGAGCATCGTGCGCGAGCCGATCTCCGCCGACCTGCCCGTTTCGCCCGATCACGACCTCACACTGTGCGACGTCACGATCGACCCCGATGCGCCGACGCCGGAAGAAGCCGCGAGCGCCGGTCAGTTGCGCACGGCGGTTGCCCAGCTGATCGACAGCCTCCCGGTACGCGAGGCATGGATTCTTCGCCTGAGATACGGCATCGACGTCGACAACGAATATTCGCTGCGCGAGATCGGCCGGCAACTGAACCTGTCGGCCGAGCGCGTTCGTCAGCTCGAGGTATCGGCGCTCGAACGCATCCGGCAATTCAGGCACGCACCGGCGCTGCGCTCGCTGCTCGCCTGACGCGGCCGTGCCGGACGATCATCTGCCGGCTCGCCCCAACTGCTCAGGACTGCAACACGACCTGCTGCATTTCTGAACGCCGCGCCGCATCGCGCCACCGTCCGCGATGCCGCCGGTCCGGCCGGAGCGGGCGCCACGCACCCGACTGTCGCGGCTTTCACCGCCGGCACGCACCGGTCGCGCAACTGGCACGCATGTTGCGTTTTCCCGAGCGCCGTCAGGAATCACATGAACGCATGGAGACACGCTTGTCCAAGATCGAATCGGTTCTTCACGAAACCCGTCAGTTCGCGCCGCCCGCGGCGCTCGAGAAGACGGCGACCATTTCCGGCATGCCGGCCTACCGCGCGCTCGTCGCCGAGGCCGAGCAAGATTACGAAGGCTTCTGGGCGCGTCTCGCGCGCGAAGGCCTCACGTGGCACAAGCCGTTCACCAAGGTGCTCGACGAGAGCAACGCGCCGTTCTACAAGTGGTTCGACGACGGCGAACTGAACGCGTCGTACAACTGCCTCGACCGCCACGTCGAAGCCGGCAACGGCGAGCGCGTCGCGGTGATCTTCGAGGCCGACGACGGCACCGTCACCCGCGTCACCTATGCGGACCTCCTCGCGCGCGTGTCGCGCTTCGCCAATGCGCTGAAGAAACGCGGCATCGGCAAGGGCGATCGCGTCGTCATCTATATTCCGATGTCGATCGAAGGCATCGTCGCGATGCAGGCTTGCGCGCGCATTGGCGCGACGCACTCGGTCGTGTTCGGCGGCTTCTCCGCGAAATCGCTGAACGAGCGGCTCGTCGACGTCGGCGCGGTCGCGCTGATCACCGCCGACGAGCAGGCGCGCGGCGGCAAGACGCTGCCGCTCAAGAGCATCGCCGACGAAGCGATCGCGCTGGGCGGCTGCGAAGCGGTCAAAAGCGTGATCGTCTATCGCCGCACCGGCGGCAAGATCGACTGGCATGCGGATCGCGACCTGTGGATGCACGAGCTCACGGACGGCGAGTCCGACACCTGCGAGCCGACCTGGGTCGGCGCCGAGCATCCGCTGTTCATCCTGTACACGTCGGGCTCGACCGGCAAGCCGAAGGGCGTGCAGCACAGCACGGGCGGCTACCTGCTGTGGGCCGCGCAGACGATGAAGTGGACCTTCGACTGGAAACCCGACGACGTGTTCTGGTGCACGGCCGACATCGGCTGGGTCACGGGCCACACGTACATCACCTACGGCCCCCTCGCGTGCGGCGGCACGCAGGTCGTGTTCGAAGGCGTGCCGACGTATCCGGACGCCGGCCGTTTCTGGAAGATGATCGGCGATCACAAGGTCACCGTGTTCTACACCGCACCGACCGCGATCCGTTCGCTGATCAAGGCCGCCGAAGCCGACGACAAGGTCCATCCGAAGAGCTATGACCTGTCGAGCCTGCGCATCATCGGCACGGTCGGCGAGCCGATCAACCCGGAAGCGTGGATGTGGTACCACAAGCACGTCGGCCACGAGCGCTGCCCGATCGTCGACACGTGGTGGCAGACCGAAACCGGCGGCCACATGATCACGCCGCTGCCGGGCGCGACGCCGACCGTGCCGGGCTCGTGCACGCTGCCGTTGCCGGGCATCACGGCTGCGGTGGTCGACGAGACGGGGCAGGACGTGCCGAACGGGCAAGGCGGCATTCTGGTCGTCAAGCGCCCGTGGCCCGCGATGATCCGCACGATCTGGGGTGACCCGGAGCGTTTCAAGAAGAGCTATTACCCGGAAGAACTCGGCGGCACGCTGTATCTGGCCGGCGACGGCACCGTGCGCGACAAGGAGACCGGCTACTTCACGATCATGGGCCGGATCGACGACGTGCTGAACGTGTCGGGCCACCGGCTGGGCACGATGGAGATCGAGTCGGCGCTGGTGTCGCATGAGCTGGTGGCCGAGGCGGCGGTGGTCGGCCGTCCGGACGACACGACCGGCGAAGCGGTGGTCGCCTTCGTGGTGCTGAAGCGCGCGCGTCCGGAAGGCGACGAAGCGGCGGCGCTCGCGAAGACGCTGCGCGACTGGGTGGGCAAGCAGATCGGACCGATCGCGAAGCCGAAGGACATCCGCTTCGGCGACAACCTGCCGAAGACCCGCTCGGGCAAGATCATGCGGCGCCTGCTGCGCTCGCTCGCGAAGGGCGAGGCGATCACGCAGGATACGTCCACGCTCGAGAATCCGGCCATCCTCGAACAGTTGAACCGCTCGATGTAACGCCGCCCGCCACGGCGGGTGGCTTGCTTCACCGCGGCGCCGCAGCACGGCCGCCTGCCCGCCTCTCACACCGGGCTCGCAGCCGCGTTGCAGCGCCGTCGACAAGCATCGCCGTGCGTTTCCCGACGGCACGGCATGCAGGCGGCTCGCAACGCTTCCGCCACTGCATTTTTAATTAGTCATGCGTATTACAACACTCACAAAACGGAGACAGACGATGAAGAACAGGACATGGACGATTTGCGCGGCGTTGCTCGGCGCGGCCGCCAGCACGAGCAGCTTCGCGCAGAGCAGCGTCACGCTGTACGGCGATCTCGACGCCGCATTGCTCTATACGAACCGCTCTCTCGATTCGGCCACCGGTGGCAATGGCGGCCGCCAGTTCGCGCTGACGGACACGGGCATGACGCCGACCAACTTCGGCATCACGGGCACCGAGGATCTCGGCGGCGGGCTGCACGCAAGATTCAAGCTGGAAAGCGGCTTCAACATCACGGACGGCGCGTTCGGCCATTCGAACGGCAACTTCTTCGGCCGCCAGGCGTGGGTCGGTATCGACGGCGGCTTCGGCGAAACCAAAGTCGGCCTGCAGTTCTCGCCGTTCGTGCTGGCGATCCTCGGATCGGACCCGCGCAACGTCTCGCATTTCGGTGCCGCGCTGGTGCCGTACGTCGACAACGTGCTCGTCACGGGCCTCTTCAATCCGAACGCGATTTCGTACACGAGCCCGACGATCGCCGGGCTGACGGCCAGCGCGATGTTCGGCTTCGGCGGAAAGGCCGGCGACTTCCAGGCGGGACGCCAATACTCGGGCAGCCTCACCTATGCGAACGGCGGCTTCATGCTCAACGCGGCGCTCTACGACGGCAACGGCGGCACGTCGCCGACGCCGGTTGCGAGCACGGTCGCGTTCGTCGGCCGCACGATCGGCGCCGCCTACACGTTCGGGCCGGTGACCGGCAAGGCGTCGTTCACCAGCTACAAGGTCGCCGGCTCGTTCAGCAACAACGTGTATAGCGCCGGCCTCGACTATCGCGTCACGCCGGCCCTCGACCTGAACACCGGCGCGTGGTACACGACCGACCGCAACGATTCGCACAATCATTCGCTGCTGGCCGCGATCGGCGCCGACTACAGCCTGTCGAAGCGAACCGGCCTGTATGCGCAGGTCGGCGTGGTCAACAACCACGGCGCGATGAATACCGGCCTCGGCATCACGGGCGGCGCATTGTACGGGCTGCCGGGCACGACGGTCGGCGTCAATGCCGGCATCCACCACGTGTTCTGACGCAGCGCCTGCGGACGGGCGGTCGCGACAGGCCGCCCGTCCGGCTCCACACCGCCGCGCAGCCGCCCCGAAAACATCGCGCAAACGTGACGCAAACGCGCCCTTTCCCGGCGCCGCTCCGGCCATTCGGCATGCCGATCTCGATGTTTACCCGACCTCAAGTCCGCGGCCGTGCGGCCGTCAAGTCAGTAACGCACGCCCAACATCCGCCGGGAACCCGGCGCGCATGCCCTCAAGGAGACCCACCAACGTGAACTTCTTCGGAATCGGCCGCCACCGCCGTTCGTCGCGCGCGCTCGTCGGCGACATCGCCGAGCAGGCCGGCAGGCTCGGCATCGAGATCTGCGACGTGTCGGGACACGTCGAGGAAGTCGCGGCCCGCGTCGCCCGGCAGGCGGAGGTGTGCCACACGCTGCGCGAATCGGCCGCCCTCACGCTGAGCGGCAACCACCGGATCGCCGAGGCCGCGCAGCAGGTGCGCGACGTCAGCGCCAATGCGTCGAATGCGGTCCGGCAGTCGCAGCAGACGATCGAGGCGTCGCTCGCCGACATTCACGGGCTCGTCGAGGGCGTCACCACGATCAGCGACCAGATGGGCGCGCTGCGCGACGCGCTCGACCACGTGCGGGCGGTCTCCGAGGAAATCTCCGTCATCGCGCGGCAGACGCACCTGCTCGCGCTGAACGCCGCGATCGAGGCCGCGCGCGCCGGCGAGTCGGGCCGCAGCTTCGCGGTCGTCGCGGCCGAGGTCAAGAACCTGTCCGCGAAGACCGGGCAGGCGACGGCCCAGATCGAGACGACGCTCGCGCGGCTCGCCGAGCAGACCGAGCACCTGCTCGCGGAAGGCACCGACAACGCCGCCCGCGCGCACCGCGTGCGCGAGGGCACGCGCACGATCGGCGAGGTCGTGCACGCGACCGGCCACGCGATCACCGAGCTGGCCGGCGAGGCCGAACAGATCGCATCGCTGACGGACGAGATCGAGGCGCAGTGCCACCGTCTCGACGAGCAGGTGGGCGAGATGGCGTCCGGCGTCGAGAACTCGGCCGACAATTTCTCGCAGGCCAAGGACCGGCTCGGCAATCTGCTCTCCGTCTCCGAGACGCTGATCGAGCTCACCGCCGCGACCGGCATCGAATCGCCCGACACGCGCCTGATCGACACCGCTAGAAGCACGGCCGCGGCGATCAGCAAATGCTTCGAGGAAGCGGTCGGTCGCGGTGACATCACGCTCGACGCACTCTTCGACACGCACTACGAACCGATTCCCGGCACCGACCCGCAGCAGTTCATGACGCGCTTCACGGCGTTTACCGATCGTGTGCTGCCCGCCATCCAGGAGCCGGTGCTCGACGTCGACGCACGCGTCGTCTATTGCGCAAGCTTCGACCGGCAATGCTACCTGCCGACCCACAACCGCAAGTTCTCGCTGCCTCAGCGTGCGGACGCCGCGTGGAATGCGGCGAATTGCCGGAATCGGCGGATCTACACGGACCGGACGGCGCGCATGTCCGTGGCGCATGACAAGCCGTTCCTGCTGCAGACCTATCGCCGCGACATGGGCAACGGCCAGTTCGTGCTGATGAAGGACGTGTCCGCGCCGATCGTCGTCGGCGGACGGCCATGGGGTGTGCTTCGGATCGGCTATACCGTCTGAACCGGCGCGGGCGGGCCGCGCGCGTTACTGCTCCAGCCCGACGCCCAACGGCCGCTGATCGCTGCGGCCGTGATCGTCGACCACCCGCACCGTGTAACTGCCGGCCGTGCGCGGCTGCCAGAACAGCGCATCGCCCGGCGTACTGCGGCCGACATACGCGTCGTTGACGAACCAGTACAGCGCATGCGCGCTCGCATCGGCGGTCGCGTTGAACGCGATGCGCGTTTCGTCGGTGCTTTTCACGCGCATCGCATACGTACTGCCGCGCAGCGGCGACGTGATGCGCGGCGGATCGCCTTCGACCTGCCCGGCATCGCGACAATCCGCATTCTGAGGCGGCCGTCGGCGCGGAATGCCGGCCTGCGCGAACACCTGCTGCAAGTCCGACGGCCAGAACTCGAAGACCTCCGTATGCGTGCGCTTGCCGTCGTACGGCGGGCACGCGGCTTTCCCGGTCGCGTCGTCGATCACGACGGGCCGGTGCACGGTGCTCACGCGAATCGGCGACGTGCCCGGAATGAACCACGTCCAGCCCTGCTGCGGGCACCATTCGTTCGGCAGATCGCCGCTCGCGAGACAAACCCGCACGCGTTTCAGGTTCGGCGGCACCGCGCGCGGCGGCTCGACGAGCACGCGTTCCGCACTCATCGCGTCGACGACCTGGAAGAACAGCGGCGCGGCCGCATCGACCCCGACGAACGCGGTATTGGTCGAATTGTCGAAATTGCCGACCCATACGACCAGCACGTACGGGCCGAACACGCCGGCCGTCCACGCATCGCGGAACGACCACGACGTGCCGGTCTTCCAGTAAACGGGCACGCTCGACGGCTGCGCGCCGCTCGTCTCGTCGGGGCGCAGGTGCTGGCGCAGCATGTCCATCGTCATGTAGCTCGCTTCGGCGCTCAGCAGGCGCCGGCCC
Source organism: Burkholderia sp. BCC0097 (assembly GCF_902832985.1). Taxonomy (NCBI): domain Bacteria; kingdom Pseudomonadati; phylum Pseudomonadota; class Betaproteobacteria; order Burkholderiales; family Burkholderiaceae; genus Burkholderia; species Burkholderia sp. BCC0097. The sequence goes on along the minus strand of NZ_CADFDM010000001.1, from coordinate 318,189 downwards.
GGCAGCGCCGGCTCGTCCGCGCGCAGCCGCAGCGGCCGGAACTCGCCGCGATTTGCGAGCATCGCATAGAGCGCCGCGAGATCCTGCATCGTCACCTCGCCGCCGCCGAGCACGAGCGCAAGCCCGTAGTGCTGCGCGCTCGCGAGCCGGCGCACGCCGGCGTCCTGCAGGAACCGGTACAGGTCCGGCGACTTGAGCTGCGACGCGACCCACACGGCCGGCACGTTGCGGCTTCGGTTCAGCGCGTCGGTCGCGGTGATCGGCCCGAGGAAATGACCGTCGAAATTCTCCGGCGCGTAAGGGCCGAACGACGTCGGCACGTCGCGCAGCACGGTCTGCGGATGCAGCACGCCCTGGTCGAAGCCGAGCGCATAGATGAACGGCTTGAGCGTCGAGCCCGGCGAGCGCCGCGCGAGCGTGCCGTTCACCTGCCCGTCGATCGTCCGGTCGAAGAAGTTCGCGGAGCCGACCAGCGCCTTCACGCCCATGTCGCGCGTATCGACGAGGATGGCCGCCGCGTTGCGCACGCCCCGCGTATCGTTGCGCGCGACATAGCGTGAAATCTGCCGTTCGAGCGTGCGTTGCAGATCGAGATCGAGCGTCGTCGCGAGCCGCGCGCCGCCCTCACTGCCGTCATCGCGATTGCCATCGGCCGCCGTGGCGCCCGACGTCGTGCGCCACGCGCTGCGCGCGGCGAGCGCCTGGCCGACCGCGTGCGGCGCATCGAAGGGCAGCGCGGACAGCGGCCGCATCGCCAGCGGCAGCGCGAACAACGGCGCGAGCGACGCATCGCCCGGGTGCTTCGTCAGCCAGCGCGCATACAGCCGGTTGCGCGACGCGGCCAGCGCGCGGTTGATCGCGTCCTGCCCGCCGCGCACGCGCCGCGCCGGGTCCTGCGGAATCACCGCGAGCGCGAGCGCCTCGGGCAGCGTCAGCGCGTCCGGCATCCGGTCGAAATAGACGACGCTCGCGGTGCCCGCGCCTTCGACGTTGCGGCCGTACGGCGCGTCGTTCAGATACGCTTCGAGAATCTGCCGCTTCGAGTAGAACAGTTCGAGCTGCACCGCGCGCGCGACCTGCTCGAGCTTGCCGGCCGGTGTGCGCGTGTTCAGCTTCCACAGCGAGCGCGCGAGCTGCATCGTCAACGTCGAGCCGCCCTGCGGATTGCCGCCGCGCACGTAGGTGATCCACGCGCCGCGCAAGAGCCCGTACGGATTGAAACCCGGATGCCACCGGAACCAGCGGTCCTCGTGCAGCATCACGGCTTCGACGAGCTGCGGCGACATCCGGTCGAGCGGCACCCACAGCCGGTAGCGGTCGTCCTTCGCGAGCGTCAGGCGCAGCAGCCGGCCCCGCGCGTCGGTCACCGCGACCGACGACGGTTTCCAGTCGCGCAGCGGCGGATGCGGCCACAGCCGGCACGCGGCCAGCGCGCCGAACACGAGCGACGCGCCCGCGAGCCAGTTCTGCCAGCGATGCAGCCAGCGGCCAGCGCCGTGCAGCGCGCGCCGGAGCAGGGATGCGTCACGCACGCGCGGTCGCTCCTGGCGACGTGCGCGACGTGCAACACGAATAAAAACGCCTCGTCATCGCACGCGCTCTACCGTCAGCGCCGTGCCGCCCGGCGCCTGCGCCTGCACGCGGCGGTCGTACATCGATTCGCCGTAGGCCGGCGGCGCAACGAAGCGGCCCGCGTTGCTCGCCTTGATCCGGTAGACGAACTCGCGCACGTCGGTCGTCGCGGTACCGTAGATCACCACGCGATCCTCTCGGATATCCGCGAACTGCGGCTGCCACGTCGAGCCCTTCACGCCGATCGGCGAATGCCACGGCGCATCGGCCGCCGGCGCCGACGCACTGCCGTCGCCGCCGTCCTGCGCGTCGGTCGCGGGCGGCGGCGCGATCACCGGATCGAAGCCGCCCGGCAGCAGGTCGACGATCGCGACGTTGCCGACGTTCGCCGAACCGGTCGCGCGGATCTTCAGGTGCACGTCGATCTCCTGGCCGAGCGCGATCCTCGCGAGCGGCTTGCCGTCCGTGTCGGTGTAGTCGCGCACGATCTCCAGCCCGTTCCTGATCGCCTTCGTCGACGTGCCGCGGTCGTAGCCCGACTGGCTCGCGACCCACCACGCCGGCAACGTGCTGCCGTTCACGAAGTCGACCCGCGATGCGCCGGCCGCCCACGTACCCGAGCGCACCAGGTTCGCCTGGATCGACGACACGTCCTTCGGCGCGGCGCCCGCCCGCACCTCGTTGATCGCGAGCTGGTCGAGCTGGCCCGCGTTCGATGCCGCGTACGCGTCGAGCGCGAGAATCGTCATCGCCGACGACAGCGTGTTGTAGCGGTTGTCGACGAGCGGCGCGGCGAGGTTGTCCACCGCGCGCGGCGACAGCTTGCGCACGCGCTCCGGGAAGTGCTTCGCGAGCAGGTACAGCACGCTCGCGTCGCGCGTCAGCGGGTCGATGTAGTAGCCGGCCGAATAGTCGCCGTCGGACGCGCGCTTGCGTTCGAGCAACGTCTGCGGCCCGGCAATCAGCGCGGCGGCCTCCTTGTCCTGCTTGAGCAACTGATACGACGCGGCGAGCCACGCGGCCGCGAGATCGTTGTTCCAGTCGTTCGGATAGGCCGCCTGCAGCCGCTTCTGCACGGCCGCGAGGCTGTTGGTCGTCACGTTGCCCTGGCGCGTGAGCAGATACACCGCGTATGCGCGCTGACGCAACAGGTCGAGCGAGCCGAGCGAATCGTTCGCGGCGAGCCGCTGCAAGTACGCGTTGCCCGCGTCGAGCATGTCCTTCGGCACCGCGACGCCACGGTCGCGCGCGTCGAGCAGCACGTGCATCGCATACGCGGACACGAACGGATCGGCATCGGGCGTCGCGCTCCACAGGCCGAAGCCGCCCTGCGCGTTCTGCCGGCTGCGCAGCACGCCGAGGAACTGCGCGATCGCGCTCGCGTTCGCCGCATCGGCGCCGCTGCCGGCTTCGGGCGCGTGCATCGCGCTCGTCAGCGCGCGCACCGACAGCCATTTCGCCGCGAACATGCGCGGCACGGCCGCGCTCACCATCTGCTCGCTGCAGGCGTGCTCGAAGTTGACGAGATACGACGACAGCCCCTCGGACAGCACCAGCGGTGCGGTCGAGATGCTCGCGTCGCGCGACGCATACGCGTCGTACATCGACCGCAGGTTCGGCACGCTCGCCTTCTTGCCCGGGTCGAGCCGCGCGATGTCGAGCTGCGTGCGGAACGCGGCGGCCGGCCGCACCGACACGTCGACCCGCTGCTGCGCGCCCTTCGCGCCGTAGCGCGCGCCGAACGAGAGCGCGCCCGAGCCGAGCGTATCGGTGGCCTTCACGCGGAACAGCGCGACGCCTTCGTGCTGCGGCGCGAGCGCGACGTTCTGCGTCGCCGGACCGATCACTTGCAGTTGCGGGCCCGTCTTCAGCGTGACCGCGACCGGCACCGGCTGGTTGCCGACGCCCGTCAGGTTGTTCGCGACACCGACGCTGACGTCGGCCTCGTCGCCCGGCGCGAGCGTCGTCGGCACGTTCGGCGACAGCACGAAATCGCCGCGCACCGTCGTCGCGCCTTCGAACGTGCCGACAAGATCCGGCGACACCGACACGGCCATTACACGCAGCTTCCCGTTGAAGTAGTCGGGCACCGTGTAGCTCAGGCGCGTGTCGCCGTTCACGTCGACGATCCCCGACCAGTAGACGACCGGCTTGTCGCGCTTGCGCTTGAACGGGTTCAGCTGGCGGCCGATCGCGTCGTCGGCGTCGCCGCCGGGCGCGGCCATCGCCATCAGCTTCTCGAAGTCCGGCAGGATCAGGTCGAGGATCTGCGACGTGCCGACTTCGAGCATCCGCTTGCGGAAGAAGAACTTCAGCGGATTGCCGAGCTTGTAGCGGGCGACCTGCAGGATGCCCTCGTCGACCGCGAACACGACGACCTTCGCGGGCTTCGCCGAATGCACGGTGAAGTTGACGGTGTCGCCGGGCTTCACGAGCGCCGGCGCATCGACGCTCACCGCGTTGCGGCGCGCATCGAGGTTCACCGAGAACGGCACGACGCCGTAGCTCAGCGGGCTCATGAAGATCTCGTCCGACGACGGATCGCGGATGTACTGGACGTTGATGTAGCCGTTGCCTTCGAAGCCGGCCGGCACCGTGATGTGCTGGATGGAACTCGTCGTGTCCGCATGGAACCACGCATGCGCATACACCTTGTCGCGCTCGATCGTGATCAGGCCGCTGCCCGCATAAGGCGCGCGGATCGCGATTTCCACCTGCTCGCCCGGCTTGAAGTCGTGCTTCGCGAGGCTCACCTGCAGCTCCGCGTTGCGGTCGAGCGAACGCGTGACGTTCGCGGCGCCCGTGACCGAATACTCGATCCGGTTCACCGCCGCGCCATCCGCGCGGCGGATCACGAGCGCATAGCTGCCCGGCTTGTCGGTGCGCAGTGCGTAGTCGAGCCCGGCTGCCGGAATCGACAGCGGCTTCTCGTCGACCGGCACTTCCTTCAGCCGCGAATCGTATTTGTACGCGCCGGAATCCTGCTTGGTCAGCACCGACACGTAACGCTGCTCGACGAGTTGCGCGCGCAGGTCCTTCACGTCGATCGCCTTCGCGCCGGGGTCGATCGCGACGAGCCGCACCGTGCGCGGGCTGGCGCGCTTCACGTAGCCGAGATCGTCGACCGACTTGTAGCCGACGAGCCAGTCGTTGTTCGACACGAGCGTCTGCGCGTTCGCGGCGACGTTGCGCCCGCCTTCCGCTTGGTACGCCTTCGCCTGGAAGTAGAGCTGGTAGGTCGCGTCCGCGTACTTGTCGAGATCGAGATCGAATTCGGCGTGGCCCTTGTCGTCGGTCGTGCCGTCCTGCAGCGCGGTCGTATAGCCCTCTTTCGCGCGGCGTGCGTCGAAGAAGTGATAACCCTGCCAGCTGCGGAACGACGGCCACACGGGGCGCAGCGTCAGCGTGGCCGCCACGCGGCGCTTCTCGGCCGGCGTGCCGAACAGGTTCTGCGCATCGACGAGGCCCTTCAGCCCCTTCGGCTTCACCCACCCTTCGACGACCTGCTGCGACAGCTTCGCGTCGACCTTCATCCGGTCGGGCAGAAACTCCTTCACCTGCACCGTCGTGCTGCCGATCGGCTCGGCGCCCGGCTGGCCGTCCTTGACGATATACAGGTTGACGGTCCACGTGCCGGTCGGCGCCGTTTCGGCGGTCGTATAGCCGAGCTCGGTGAAGCCCGTCGCATCGACGGTCACCGGCTTGCGCTCGACAGTGATGCCGCGCGGGTCGACGATCTCCGCCTGCAGCGGCACGCCGGCCGGGCTGCGCGCCCAGCTGGCCGCGCGCACGATCAGGCCGATGTGGAACGGATCGCCGGGCCGGTACAGCCCGCGATCCGAGAACAGGTACGCGGACAGTTGCCCCTGGCCCGTCGCATTGCGTTCACCGTCGACGTCGAAGCGCGAGAAGTCGAGCTGACGGTCGCGGCCGGCCACCGGCAGGAACGACAGGTCGGTGTCCTTCTTCACGACGTACAGTTGCGGCCGCTTCTCGCGGTCGAGCCCCTTGAACGCGGGGAAATGCACGACGCCGTCGGCGCTGGTGGTCTGCGTAAACAGCGCCTGGCCGTTCACCGCGAGCACCGATACGGTTGCGCCCGCAACCGGCTTGCCCGACCGGATCGACTGGACGAACACGTCCTGGCTGCCGTCCAGCGCCTTCTTGACCAGCATCCCGAGATCGGTCACGACGATCAGGCGGGTGTCGCCGAGCGCGTTGTCGCCGTCGTCGCCGTTGCCGCTGCTGTCGCCGGAATCGGCGTTGTCGGACTGATCCTGGCTGCCGTCATCCGATGCAGAATCGCTGCCCTTCGCGTCGTCGGTTTTCTTCTTCTCGGCCGCCGGATCGTACTTCGACAGATGCAGCAGGAACACGCCGCGCTTGCCGTCCTTCAGGTACTGGCCGAGGTCGATGCCTTCGTAATGTGCACGGCCGGGATCGCCGGCCGGGAATGCGCGGGTCTGCACGAAGCGCTCGACGATGTGATCCTCGCTGAACGAATACGACAGCTCGGGCCGCGCGTACGTGCCGTTGTTGAAGCTCACGAGATGCTGGATCTGGTCGGGCAGCACACGGCCGATCTCGACCTTCATGCCCGGCAGGTTGCGCGACACGACCGAGAGCCGCTTGCTGCCGCTCATCGACAGCAGCGAGCCATCGGCCATGAAGCGTAGAAGCTTCGGATAATCGGGTACCGTGAACGCGGTCGTCGCCGCCTCGGCGAGCAGGTAGCCGCCCGCCGATTTCAGGTTGCCCTCGATTCGCACGACGATGCGATCGCCCGGCGTCGCGTGATACTTGAAGCTTTGCAGCGTAGCGTAGTCGTTCTCGGTCGGCACCGCTTCGAGCGGCAGCGGCTTCGACTGCTTCAACACCGCGTCGCTGATGTCGGTCAGGCTCCATTCGTACGGCGGCTCGTCGTCCGACTGATCGACGCCCGGCTTGCGCTTGGGCAACACCCACGCCTTCGCGCGCGCGGCCAGCTCGGCGCTGCGCACGCCGTCGGACGCTTCGGCGACGAGCACCTGCTCGGGCTCGTATCGCTCGTTGTCGACGAGCGTCGGCGCGATATTGCCGATCGTCAGGCTGTACAGCCCCGGCACGCCGACCGATGCGTGCAGCACATCCGGCGTGCCGTTGCCGCCGCGCGCGCTCTTCACGCCCTTGTCGACGTCGAGCCGCACCGCGAGCGGATCGCGCGGAATCTCGAGCGGCTGCGAGTGGACCCACGCGCTCGTCTTCATCTTGTCGTAGTTGACCGTGTAGCGCAGCGGCGACACGGTCTTGCCGTCGCGGCCGACCAGCACGAGGCCGATGCGCTTCTCGAACTCGGCCGGATCGACCGGGTAGTTGAAGCGCAACTGCAGCAGCGCCTGCTTCTCCGCCGGATTGTCGGGGTTCTGGTAGAACTGGTTGTCGCCGAACGTCGCGGCGAACGCCGGCACGTCGAACGCGAAACGGTCGTCGTGCATCGTCACCTGCGGCGCGAACACGCGATGCACGGCGAAGCGCACCTCGACGTGCGCGCCGACCGGCCAGTCGGCCGCCGGCGTGAAGCGCAGCGTCTTGTCGTCGGCCCACTCCCACGCGCCCTTCAACGCAGGCGTCATCTCGATGCCGTCACCGGCCGGCTTGCCGACCTGCTCGATCGGCGCGGCCGATCGAGAGAACGCCACTTCGAGCGGATGCACGGTGATCTTCGGCTTGTCGGTATCGTCGACCTCGTAGGTCGTGATCGCCGGCGCCTTCACGGTGAAGCCGACGGTTTCGGGCTCGGGCGGCTTCGGGCGATGCTTGAACCAGTAGCCGCCGTAACCGAGCGCGGCCGCGAGCAGCACGAGGCCGCCGGCATGCCACGGGCGGCGGCGCACGGCCGCGACGGTGACGCCCATCCACGCGGGCGCCGTCCACGACACGTCGCCGACCAGCGGCCGCAACGCACAGCCGAGCAGCCACCAGACGAAGCCCGCCACGCGAATCGGCAGGAGCAGCAGGAAGCGCAGCAAATCCATTTTGTTATTTCCTTGTCAAGGACATGCTGCCCCAGCGGCAACCTTCCCCGAATCGTTATGGGTCTGTGACGGCGCGGCCCGGTTGCGCCGTGAATACTTGGTATGTTCGACCGGATGCTGGGCGTCATTATCGATCAGACCCGAAACGATGGAAACAGCGGTGTGCCGACGCGCAACGCCGGCCGACGACCGGCCGGTCGGGCGAATTTCGGCCGGCGTGCAGGCCGCCGATCGACCTCTGCACACGCTCGCGCGGCGTTCGCTAGAATGCGCGGCTCGGCACGATCGAATCGAAATGAAAGGAAACCGCTTGAAACTCCCGTTCGAATGGCAGATCGGGCTGCGCTACGCGCGCGGCGGCCGGCGCTCGGCCGGCGACGGCTTCGTGTCGTTCACCGCCGGCGCCGCGATGGCCGGCATCGCGCTCGGCGTGGCCGCGCTGATCGTCGTGCTGTCGGTGATGAACGGCTTTCGCACCGAGGTGCGCGACCGGATGCTGTCGGTGCTCGCGCACGTGGAAATCTTCTCGCCGTCCGGCGCGATGCCCGACTGGCGACTGACCGCGCACGAATCGCTACAGAATGCGGCGGTACGCGCCGTCGCGCCCTATGTCGACGCGCAGGCGCTGCTGACGAACGCGGGCAACGTGACGGGCGTCGCGCTGCGCGGCATCGATCCGGTGCTCGAGCCGCGCGTGTCCGAGATCGCGCGCAAGCTGAAGACCGGGCGCCTCGACGCGCTCGTGCCGGGCGAGATGGGGATTGTGCTCGGCGCCGCACTTGCGGACGCGCTTCACGTGAAGATCGGCGACCGCATCACGTTCTTCGCGCCCGGCAACACCGCGCGCCTGGGCGACGCGCTGCCGCGGTTCCGCCAGTTCAACGTGGTCGGCACGTTCGAGTCGGGCCACTACCAGTACGACAGCGCGCTCGCGTACATCCATATCCGCGACGCGCAGCAACTGTCCAACGTGAACGCGCCGACCGGCATCCGGCTGCGCATCGACGATCTGCAGCGCGCGCCGGAAATCGCGCTCGCGCTGTCGCGCACGCTGTCGGGCAACCTCTACATCCGCGACTGGACGCGGCAGAACCGCACGTGGTTCGAAGCCGAGCGGCTGCAGAAACGCATGCTGTCGCTGATCCTGATGCTGATCGTCGCGGTCGCCGCGTTCAACCTCGTGTCGTCGCTCGTGATGACGGTCACGCAAAAGCAGGGCGACATCGCGATCCTGCGCACGCTCGGCGCGCCGCCCCGCTCGATCATGAAGATCTTCGCGATCCAGGGGATGACGATCGGGCTCACCGGCACGCTGGCGGGCGTCGCGCTCGGCTGCGCGATCGCGGTGAGCATCCCGGTGGTGCTGCCGGCGGTCGAGCAGTTGCTCGGCATCCGCTTCCTGACGCCGTCCGTGTATTTCCTCAGCGCGTTGCCGTCGAAGCTGTCGGCGCTCGACGTGATCGAGATCGCGTCGGCCGCGTTCCTGATGTCGTGCGTCGCGACGCTGTACCCGAGCTGGCGCGCCGCGCGGGTGCGGCCGGCCGAGGCGCTGCGCGACGAATAGGTGCGAGCGGCGCGATCTGCTCGATTGGCGCGGCGTTACGCGATCTCGTGGAAGCCGACGCTGTTGCCGCCGTCCGGCGTGTAGCCGGCGAGCACGTCGAAGCCGACGTTGACGAGTTCCGTGCGCATGCCGTAGGACTTGTTGCCGGACGCGTCGACGAAGATCGCCGCGCCCGACGACAACTGCCGCGCGGTGTTCAGCAGCGTCAGCGTGCCGCGCGCCGTGCCGGCCGACGGCTCGATCGTCAGCGTCGTGCCGTCCTGCGTGGTGAAGTGCCCGCCGGGCGCCACGGGCGGCGGGTTCTCCTCGACCGACCGGTTGAGCAGGCTCATGAAGTGAAAGCGCGCATCGGCGGCCTGGCTCGCCGCCGCGCGATCGCTGTCCGTGAACGTGTCGCCGCGCACGACCGCACCCTGCGCGGCGATATCGACGGCCTGCTCGTGAAAATCGCGCGTCGCGAGCACGAGGCCGGCATTCGAATTCAGCGTCGATTCGACCCATGCGCGATCGCTGTCCGTCATCGTCTTCGACACGACCTTGATCCTGCCGGCGTCGGTCGCGAAGTCGAACTGCGCATCGGCCAGATCCGGGCGCTTCGCGACGATGTCCTGCAGGCTCGTCGCGAGCGCGTCGGTCACGCCGCGCAGCTTCATCGACAGATCGCCCACCATCGACAACTGTTTCGTCATCGCCGCCTGCTGCGCTTGCGGATCGATTGCCCGGATGCTGATCGATTCGTCTTGCGGTGCGCCGGACGGCTTCGCGTCCGTCGTCTGGCGCCCGTCGAGCGCCGCCTGCGCCATTTGCGCGAGCGTAAGGCCGCCCGCTGCCGTGACCGTAATCGTCATTGCCCTCTCTCTCGTTTTAAACGTGCTTTTCATTGTTTACGGACGGATTGCCGGGAAGTTGAGCGCGCATGCCGCATACATACCAAAACTTTGTTTGACTCAGGCTAAAAAAGTTTGACACGGACATTTCACTGAGATAACTTTTGCGCAAGCTTCCGGAAAGCAATCCGGCCAGCGTGCCGACTCGCGTCGCGCTTTCCTGCCGTTGCAGCACCGCCGTTCGCAACACTCCCGCCTCATCGCATCGCGCCGTTCCGTTTCATCCGAAACCTGAAGGAAGCCCGGGCATGCCCGCATTTGATTCGCAGTCCTGCATTCGCAGTGAACCGCCGCATTGACGATTTCCGTTCGGGGCGACGCGCTCGCCTCGACGCCGGCCGGATGCGCGCCGCCTGACGCGCGCCGGCACCGGGCGAGACGCTCATCCATCTCGCCCGCCGTTTTTGATGGTGCAGTTCCGCTTCATCCGGCGCAGCACCCGGCCAGGCCGCAGGGGGCGTATCGCGAGCCGGCCGGTTCCAGACAAACACAAGAGACGAGGTCGATTCAATGAACATTCATCGAACCGGAGTGCGGCGCGCATGGCTGCCCGCGCTCGTGGCGGCCGCGACGCTCGCCGCGTGCGGCGGCGACGACGGCGGCAGCGTGGCGGGCGTGTCAGCCCTCGCGCAGGGCCAACAGGAGGGGGCCGCCGCCGCGGCCGACACAGCCAGTGCGCAATCGCTCGCGTCGCGCTTTTCGCCGTCCGGCGTGCCGTACGCGAACCCGGCGAGCGGCGGACGCTACAAGCCGGTGATCAGCAACGGCCAGGTGCAGCCATCGCTGTCGGGCGGCACGATCGAGGAAAACGCGTGGGTCGACACGCCGGTCGATTCCGACGGCGACGGCACGCGCGACCGCATTCACGTACGCATCGTGCGGCCGTCCGAAACGGCGAACGGCGCGCGCACCCCCGTCATCGTGCTCGCGAGCCCGTATTACGCGGGGCTCGCCGACAGCCCCGACCACGACGTCGACGTCGAACTCGACGGCACGCCGCATCCGGCCGCGACCGCCGGTACCGCGGCATCGGCGTCCACCCGCATCCTGGCCGCCGCGCCGCAATCGCGGATGCTGCAGCAGGTCGAGGCCGCCGCCGCCGGCCGCTCGTGGATCGAAAGCTACTTCGTGCCGCGCGGCTTCACGATCGTCTACGCGGATTCGCTCGGCACCGCCGGCTCGGACGGCTGCCCGACGATCCTGACGCGCGACGAATCGGTGGCGATGGCGTCGGTGATCCGCTGGCTCGGCCGCGACGCGACCGCGAAGGACGCGAACGGCAAGACGGTCGTCGCGAACTGGTCGACCGGCCACGTCGGCATGTACGGGGTGTCGTACGACGGCACGCTGCCGAAGATGGTCGCGAGCCTGCGCACGCGCGGGCTCGACGCGATCGTGCCGATCGCCGGGCTGTCGAACATGTACGGCTACTACCGCTCGGGCGGCCTCGTGCGTGCGCCGGAAGGCTATCAGGGCGAGGATGTCGACGTGTACATCAAGGCGCTGCTGACCAACGCGCATCCGGAGCGCTGCACGCACCTGATCGACGAAGCGCTGCAACAGGAAGACCGCAAGACCGGCGACTATTCGCCGTTCTGGGCCGCGCGCGACATTCCGACCGCGTTCGCGGTCGCGCCGGCGCTCGTCGCGCAGGGCCTCACCGACGACAACGTGCGCGTCGACCAGTCGACGTCGTGGTATCTGGCGATGCGACGCCAGGGCGTGCCGACCCAGCTGTGGCTGCATCGCCTGAAGCACACCGATCCGACCCGCGTGCCGGGAATGGCCGACGCGTGGACCGCGGAGGTGAACCGCTGGTTCACGCGCTACCTGATCGGCTTCGACAACGGCGTCGAGCAGGATCCGCGCGCGGTGGTCGCGCAGGCGGACGGCACGCTGCTCAAGGAAGCCGACTGGGCCGCGCGTCATGCGACGCCGGTCACGTACTTCGCGGGCGGCGACGGCGCGAGCACCGGCACGCTGCTGCGGCTGCCGAGCGGCGGCCCGCTCGCGCGCTTCACCGACGATGCGCGCATTCCCGCGCTCACGCTGGCAAACACGGCGACCGGCGAAAACCGCAGCCGCTTCGAGACGGCCCCGCTGACGGCCGCGGCACGCCTGTCCGGCGCCGCGACCGCACGCGTCAGGCTGACCTTCACGGGCGTCGCGAACGTGACGGCCTTGCTGGTCGACCGCGCGCCGGACGGCACGGCGACGATCGTCACGCGTGCGTGGACCGACCCGCGCAACCGGCTGTCCGAGTGGGTGTCGCAACCGGTGCTGCCCGGCATGCCGTACGACCTGAAGCTGACCTTCATGCCGCGCGACTACAAGCTGGAAGCCGGCCACCGGCTGGGGCTCGTCGTCCTCTCCAGCGACTACGAAGCGACGCTGCGGCCGACGCCGGGCACGGGCCTGACGCTCGATCCGGCCGGCACGTCGGTGACGGTGCCGCTGGTGTCGCCGTCGGCGGGCGCGTGATCCTGCGCCGGCTGCCGGCATAACGGCGGCGCCGCCCCCGCCTGCATGCCCGTCGATGCGGGCGGGGGATCGCTGGATGAAGGAAGAGTCAGGCCGATCGTCGGGAAATCGTGCTGAGCGACGAGCACGTCCGGTTCGGCTGGATCGATCTCGATGCCGACAAACCGGCGAACCTGCCGGATGTCTACCGGGCATTCTGCAAGCAGGCGGACTGATTCGACGCCTGCCGTCCGGCACTCACACCGGCGTCAACACCGGCTGCCCCGCGAAATACCGCGCCGCGTTGTCGAGAAACTGCCGCACCGAACGATCGAGCGCCTCGGGCGACCAGCCGCCCATGTGCGGCGTCAGCACGATGCTGTCGAGATCGGTCAGCGCACGCGGCGGCTCCGGCTCGCCTTCGTACACGTCGAGCCCCGCGCCCGCGATGCGCCCTTCGCGCAGCGCGTCTGCCAAAGCAGCGGTATCGACAACACTGCCGCGCGACACGTTGACGAGAAAGCCGCCCGGGCCCAGTGCGTCGAGCACGGTGCGATCGATCAGATGCCGCGTGCCCGCGCCGCCCGGCGTCGCGACGATCAGGAAATCGGCCCACTGCGCGAGCGCGTCGACCCGGTCGAAATAGCGGTACGGCACCGGCTTCTGCGAGCGGTTGTGATAACCGATCTCGATGTCGAAGCCGGCCGCGCGGCGCGCGCACTTCTCGCCGATCTTGCCGAGCCCGACGATGCCGAGCTTCTTGCCCGACACGTTCGGCGGCATCGCCAGCCCGTCGCGCCACACGCCCGCGCGGGTCTTCGCATCGAGCTGCACGACGTTGCGTACCGCCGCGAGCAGCAGCGCGAACGCATGATCGGCGACGCAATCGTCGTTGGTGCCGGCGCCCGTGACCACGGTGATGCCGCGTGCCTTCGCGTGCGCGACGTCGATGTGCTCGTAGCCCGCGCCGAGCGCGCTGACGAACGTGAGCTGCGGCAGCCGGTCGATCTCGGCGGCGGTCAGCCCGGTGCTGCCGTTGGTCAGCACCGCGCGAATCGTGCCGCCGTGTTCGGCGATCGCGCGTTCGCGCGCATCGGGCGTCGGGGCATAACGCACGTCGAACGACGCGGCGATCTCGCGATGCGCGTCGCCGCGCAGTGCGATGAGGACCAGCAGCTCGGGCTTCATGTCAGCAAATGTCCGCAGGCAGGGAACGAATTTCAGTGTAACAAGCCCGCATGACGGATGCGGGTTATCCCCACGCCAACTGTGGACACGCCGCCGCACGCGGTTTGCCAAAGCCCGCTCAGTCAAGTAACTTTCGGCGTACGCCCCCGTCCTGGAGATTGGCCCCGATGAAGCTCGCCCTGCCCGCCCGGATCCTGGGCCTCGCGTTCGCCGCCGCGATCGTCGCGCCCGGCGCGCACGCCGACACGCCCGTCGTGGTGTCATCGAAGATCGACACCGAAGGCAACCTGCTCGGCAACCTCATTTCACAGGTGCTGAAGGCCCACGGCATTCCCGTCACCGAAAAGATCGCGCTCGGCACGACGCCGATCGTGCGCAAGGCGCTCACGAGCGGCGAGATCGACGTCTACCCGGAATACACGGGCAACGCTGCATTCTTCTTCAACAAGGCCGACGACCCGGTGTGGAAGAACGCGAGCCAGGGCTACGACACCGCGAAGCAACTCGACTACGCGGCGAACCATCTCGTGTGGCTCGCCCCGGCGCCCGCGAACAACACGTGGGGCGTCGCGCTGCTCGCGCCCGTCGCGCAGTCGCAGCACCTGAAGACCTTCTCCGATTTCGGCAAGTGGGTGGCCGGCGGCGGCAAGGTAAAGCTCGCGGCCTCGGCCGAATTCGTGAACAGCGCGTCCGCGCTGCCGTCGTTCGAGAAAGCGTACGGCTTCAAGCTGAAGCCCGAGCAGCTCGTCGTGCTGTCCGGCGGCGACACGGCCGCGACGATCAAGGCCGCCGCGAACCAGACCGACGGCGTGAACGCCGCGATGGTCTACGGCACCGACGGCGGCATCGCATCGAGCGGCCTCGCGGTGCTCGACGACGACAAGCACGTGCAGCCCGTCTACGCGCCGGCGCCGGTGATTCGCGAAGCCGCGCTGAAAGCGCATCCGCAGATCGCCGACTTGCTCAAGCCCGTGTTCGCGAGCCTCGACCTGAAGACGCTGCAATCGCTGAACGCCCGCATCCAGCTCAACGGCGAGCCGGCGGCCGGCGTCGCGAAAAGCTACCTGAAAGCGAAGGGTTTCGTGAAATGACGGAGCGCGCGGCCGCGTCCGCGCGGCGCGTCACGCTCGACAAGGTCGGCATCCTGATCGGCATCCTGACGATCGTCGCCGTGTTCGGCCTGTCGTTCGCGGTGCTGCGGCCGAACCGGATCGCGGCCGGCACCGGGCTGTCGGTATTCGCCGCGCTGCCGCCGATGCAGGGCGCCGCGCTCACCGCGCTATGGACCGTCGGCGCGCTATGGGCGATGACGGCGAGTCGCCCCGCGTGGCGGCTCGCGGCCGGCTGCGCGGGGCTCGCGACGCTCGCGTATGCGGTCGGCGCGGCTGCGACGCATGTCGTCGCGCCCGACGACATGCTGGCCCGCGTGTCGCCCGATGCCGGCGTCTGGCTGCTGCTGTTCGCATGGGCCGTGCTCATCGCCGACGCGCTCGCGCGCCTCGCGTTCGGCCCGTGGCGGCGCTTCGCCGCGCTCGCCGTCGCAATAGCAGCAGTTTCCGTGCCGCTCGCGAGCGGCTGGTGGGACGGCCTCTCCGTGATGCGCGAATACGCGGTGCGCAGCGACGATTTCTGGCGCGAGGCGATCCGTCACGTGTCGCTCGCGGGCGGCTCGGTCGCCGCCGCGCTCGTCGCGGGCGTGCCGCTCGGCATCGCCTGCGCGCGCATCGCGACGGTGCGCACCGTCGCGATGCCCGTGCTCAATATCGTGCAGACGATCCCCAGCATCGCGATGTACGGGCTGATGATGGCGCCGCTCGGCCTGCTCGCCGCGCACGTGCCGCTCGCGGCCGCGCTCGGCATTCGCGGGATCGGCGTTGCGCCGGCCGTGCTCGCGCTGTTCCTGTATTCGCTGCTGCCGATCGCATCGAGCGTCGTGGTCGGGCTCGAACAGGTGCCGCCGCACGTGACCGAAGCGGCCCGCGCAATGGGCATGACGCGCATGCAGCGGCTGCTGCGCGTCGATCTCGTGCTCGCGCTGCCGGTGATCCTGAGCGGCGTGCGCATCGTGCTCGTGCAGAACATCGGCCTGACCGCGGTGGCCGCGCTGATCGGCGGCGGCGGATTCGGCACCTTCATCTTCCAGGGGATCGGGCAATCGGCCGCCGATCTCGTGCTGCTCGGCGCGATCCCGACGATCGCGCTCGCACTGGCGGCCGCCGTCGTGTTCGAAGCCGCGACGTCGCTCGCGAAAGGGCGTGCAGGATGATCGAGATCGAAGGAGTCGGCAAACGCTTCGGCGACGCGCTCGCCGTCGACGACGTATCGCTGACGGTGCAGCGCGGCACGATCACCGCGCTCGTCGGCGCATCGGGCAGCGGCAAGTCGACGCTCCTGCGCATGATCAACCGGCTGATCGCACCGACCAGCGGCACGATCCGCATCGACGGCGTCGATACGGCGACCGTCGCACCCGAGCAGTTGCGGCGCGGCATCGGCTATGCGATCCAGGGGCACGGACTGTTTCCGCACTGGAGCGTCGCGCGCAACATCGCGACCGTGCCACGCCTGCTCGGCTGGCCGGCCGAGCGCATCGACGCGCGCGTGAACGAACTGCTCGACCTGTTCCATCTCGCGCCGGCCGAGTTCGCGGGCAAGCTGCCGCACGAACTGTCGGGTGGCCAGCAGCAGCGTGTCGGCGTGGCACGCGCACTCGCGGCCGAGCCCGCGATCCTGCTGATGGACGAACCGTTCGGCGCGCTCGATCCGATCATCCGCAACAAGGCGCAGGACGACCTGTTCGCGCTGCAGCGCCGCCTCGGCATCACGGTCGTGATCGTCACGCACGATATCGAGGAAGCGCTGAAGCTCGGCGACACGATCGCGGTGATGGACGGCGGACGGCTGCTGCAGGTCGCGTCGCCGGCCGAGATTCTCGGCGGGCCGGCACCGGGTGTGGTCGAACAGCTCGTCGCGGGCGTCGACCGGCCGCTGCGCCTGCTCGCGCTGACGCCGATCGACACCGTGGCCGAAGCCGGCCATGTCGATGGCGAACCGATCGCCGCGACGCGCACGCTGCGCGATGCGGTATCCGAATTGTTGTGGCGCGGTGTCGATGCGCTGCCCGTGGACGATACGGCCAACGGCACCCCCAACGCACACGGCCCCCGCCGCATCACGCTCGACGCGATCCGCGCACATGCGAGGAAGCCCGCATGACGACCCGCGGCAGCGTGCAGTTCAAGCAGTCGTCACTTCCCGCGTACGTCGCCCGTGCGGCCGCGCTCGCGCTGCTGCTCGTGCTGCTGTTGCGCCCCGCCTGGCTGCAGGGTCTGTTCGCGCCGTTCGCGGACAACGGCGCGCCGGTGATCTACGATCGCGCGAGCCTGCTCGATCTCACGCTCGCGCATCTCGGCACGGTCGCGCTGTCGAGCCTGATCGGCACGATCGTCGCGGTCGCGGCCGGCATCGCGGTTACGCGGCCGTTCGGCGCGGATTTCCTGCCGGTCGCGCGCAGCGTCGTCGATATCGGCCAGACCTTCCCGCCGGTCGCCGTGCTCGCGCTGGCCGTGCCGGCCGTCGGCTTCGGCTTGAAGCCGGTGCTGATCGCGCTCGTGCTGTACGGGCTCCTGCCGGTTTTCGAAAGCACGATCGCGGGGCTCGAGGACGTGCCGCACGACGTCGTCGACGCCGCGCGCGGAATGGGCATGAGCGGCTGGCAGCAACTGGTGTCCGTCGAGCTGCCGCTCGCGTTCCCGGTGATCGTCAACGGTATCCGCCTCGCCGTCGTGATCAATCTCGGCACCGCGACGATCGGCTCGACGGTCGCCGCGCGCGGGCTCGGCGACGTGATCATCGCGGGCCTGCAGACATCGAACACCGCGTTCGTGCTGCAAGGCGGCGTGATCGTCGGCTTGCTCGCGGTGCTCGTCAGCGATGCGATCGGCGCGATCGCGCGGGCGGCGAGCGCGCGGCGCGCGTAGAAGCCGTTACGGAATTTTTCGAAGGAGCAACCATGGCTGTGCTCGACACCGGCCCGTTTTTTCATGGCACGAAAGCGGATTTGCGGATCGGCGACTTGCTGACGGCAGGCTTCCGATCGAATTATCGGCATGACGTCGTGATGAATCACATTTATTTCACGGCCCTGCCCAAAGGCGCCGGCCTGGCTGCGGAAATGGCCAAAGGCGATGGCCGGCCACGGGTCTACATCGTCGAGCCCACCGGCGAATTCGAAAACGACCCGAACGTCACGGACAAGAAATTCCCCGGCAATCCGACGCGGTCGTATCGAAGCACATCGCCGCTGAAGATCGTTGGCGAACTCGATAGCTGGGAACCCTACGATCCGGATTTCATCCAGCAACTCAGAATCCGCATCGAAACCGGTATCGGCGAGATCATCAACTAGCGTTCATCCGGACTCCGATGCGTGTCCGCGCAACGATCGGCGCGTCGACCATCGCGAATGTGACAAGCCTACACATCGCTTTCATTCAAGCCCGTGCTCGACCACCCACGGCGATTGGTCGATATACTATGCGCCTCCCATTTCCCCGCACTCGACCATGCGACGACGGTTCTTCTGGCTGATCGTGCTTTCGCTCGGCATTGCGCAGCACGCCGCGGCGCAGCAGGCGCCTGCATTGCCTGCCTCTGCGCCCGAAGCAGCCGCATCCGCGTCAGGCGACGCATCCGCACCGCTCGCCAACGATCAGCCCAACGAAGCAAACCGCCGCATCACGTCCTACCTGACGAAGAAATTCGGCGTCGCGAAGGAGCGCGCCGCGAAGCTCGCCGATATCGTGAGCGTCACTGCGACGAAATATTCGCTGCCGCCGGCACTCGTTTACGCGATTATTTCGATCGAATCGCGCTTCCAGGAAAAGGCGCGCGGCCAACATGGCGCGACCGGGTTGATGCAGGTCGTGCCGTCCGCGCACCGCGGCATGCTGCGCAACGTGAAGGATCTGACGGAGCCGAATGCGAACGTCGAGGTCGGCTCGCGCATTCTGTCGGGCTACGTGAAGGCGGCCGGCGGCAACGTGCAGGCCGGGCTGAAGAGCTACAGCGGCGGATCGAGTGCGTATGCGGCGAAAGTGATGCAGCGGGTCGATTCGTTCAGGTTCGTGCTCGAACCCGAGGACGATGCGAAAAGCGCGAATACCGCGAACGACGCGAACAACGCGAAGGCGCACATGGTGCCGGTCAGCGATCCGTCACCGGCGCCCACCGCGAACCGCAACGCGAAGTAAGCAATGGGCACCCGCGTTCGCGCGGCTCCGGCCCGACGCTGTGCGGCCCGGCTGCTCGCCATGGCCGCGCTGTCGGCCGGCCCTGTATCGGCTTTCGCTGTCGTCGACTGCGAACAGGCAGGGCCGACGATGGAAGCCGTGCGACGCTGCGTGCTCGATCAGCAGCAGCAGCAAGTCGACAACGCATACCGGTCGCTCGCTCGCAAGCTGCGCCAACGCAACCCCGACGCTGCCGCCCAGCTCGCGAAATCGCAGACAAGTTGGGCCGCGTTTGCCGGCGATACGTGTGACTACGTGAAGACCACCAATCCGCAGCAGACGATTCCGAGTGACGCCTGGCTGAACTGTTGGGTGGATTTCAGTCAGGCACGCGTGCGCATCCTGAAGAAGTGGGAAGCCCAGTTGACGCAGCCGAACTGAATGCCGCCCATCCCGTATCACCCGTCATTCCTGCACGCAACGCGGGCGCAGACGTGGCGTGCCGATGGTCGGTGAAGCACACGCTCAGAGCAGCGTAACGTCGACCTTGGGCACCATGGGCGCAATACGCGTGATGCGTTCCGCCTGCACTCGCACGTACTCGGCGATACGATGCACCCACGCACGCTCGTCGCCCATATAGACGCCCGACTCCGCCAACCCGGGAGCCAGTTCCGCAGCCAGCGTCGCCATCCGCGTCATTTCACGCGCAACGAGCGCCGGCCGGATCTGCACGCGATGCGCGAAGTCCGCGAGCGCGAAAGCGGTCAGTTCCTCGGTCCGGAATACATCTCCGTACGCCATCGCCATGTCCTGCACATAAGCGTCGCCGTACACGTTCACGCATACCAGATCGTAAAACGGCGCCGGCTCGAGCCCGGTGCTGCTGACAAAAAACGAAATGTTCTTGCCATGCGCGTCGCTGTTGCCGATCAGCAGTTGCAGCAACGCCCAGCGCAGCATGACTGTGCGCGCGACGGCCGGTGTCTCCAAAGACGATGTCAGCGAAAACAGCTTCTCGAAGCTCACGCCTTCGCGAATATTGCGCACGTCCGCGTTGTTGCCGAGATTGCGTTCGTATTTGAGCGTCGCCGGCAAGTCGAGGGCTTGGCATCCATCGATGACATGAAGCCGTCGCACAGCGCTCGCGCGCTGCGGGTCGTCCGGGTCGACCGTCACGAGCCGGTCGAATCGCTCGATCAGCAGAATGGGCTCGGGGATGCGTCGAATCTCGACATGCGCGACCGGCAAACCCATGCGGGCTGCCAACGTCATGCAGAAATGCTCGTTGGCGACCATGAATGGCGCGTTCGGGCTGCGCGACTCGGGCTTCAGAATATGCGAGCTGCTCAGTGCCCCGTCCACAAGGGCCAACTGCTCGCCTTCGACGAGCACTTGCAGCTTGTCCTGATGGCCGGCGATCGATAGGCGCACCCGATCGTCCCAGACGGGAAACGGGATCGCATCGCGCTTGCGAATACGGTCGGCCAGTTCCTCAGCGGAGATCGGTCGGCGCACGGGTTCGAGAGGTTCGGATGCCCGCCCGGCCTCGTCGTCGTCCGGAATGAAGCTCAACGCACCAACGGGCTCCTTGCCAAGCATCCGGATCAGACCGAATACGTTGTCCTTCGATATCTGATACATCGATGCGGCCACGTCGAGTGCGCGGCCCTCGGGAAGCAGATTGCCCACGAAGCGCTGGATCGCGCCCGCTGGCGGCTTGCCGCCATCGAGCGGAATGCACGGCGACAACGCAAACGCGTCTGCCCGCGCGAGCCACGCCGGATCGTAGGAAAAACCGTAGTCGTCGCGGCGGGCATCATAGGTCAGTTGTCCGACCGGCAAGCCGTCAGCCGAAATCCGCAGGCGATGGATCATCACGCGCCCTCGGACGAACGGGACGTGCCAGGCGAAACGGCACGTATCGTCGCGTGATCGCGCACTGCCTTGCGCGCCACCTGAACGTCGCGTTTCGGCACGACGAGCAAATTCAGGCCAAAGCCGTCCAGCACCTTGAACAACTTGTCGAGACTCACCGCACGCCCGTTTTCGAGGCGTGACAGTACGTCCTTGGAGACGCCGAGCATGTCGGCTGCATCGTCGATCCGCATCTGGTTCTGCGCGCGCCGGTTGCGCACGAGCGCCCCCAAGGCGGCGAGATCCAGTGCGAGCGGGTCAGGTATCGCGACGGGTTGCGGTAAGGTGCGGGCCATAATTCCGGGATTTCAGGAACAAAGCGCCATCGAAGGGCGATCGACAGCATAGTTACGAGAATATCGGAATTATAGTGATTCGCCGGCCAGATCGCCAATTGTTCCGATATTTCAGGAACAAAAACACAAAAGTCCGTCGACGACTCATTATTCTCATATTTCAGGAACTATAAACGAGTGCGGCGGCGCATTCGCGCCGCCGCCCCATGGAATCGCCGGATCACCTCCCTCGTGCCTTGATCCGGCCCCCTCTGATCAAAGCTGCCCCGCCGCCCCCGTCCACCGCAGGTAATCCCCCCGCGTCCAGTCGAGCGACACGCCGACGCGCTTCGTCCCCGGCCGGATCTTCGGCTTGTACATCGACAGCGTCAGCGATTCCAGCGCCGGCCATTCGCGGAACGACAGCACCGCGAGATCGGCAACGAGCGTCTCCAGCAACCGCGTATGCGGCTTGTGCGCCAGAAACGACGCCACGCGTGCGCAATAGCCGTCGTAGTCGATCCACTCGCCCTGCTCGCTCGGCTCGCAGCGATACCCGAGCCGCGCGTCGATCACGACCGGCTGCGGCGCTTCATGCTCGTGCGCATGAATGCCAATCCGCGCGGGCACCTTCAGTTCGTCGACGAACACGCTCCAGCCGCGCCCGCGCAGGCGCGGCGCGTCGATCGCCACGAACGGTTCGTCGAACGGCTTCATGAGACGAGCGGCGCCGCGGCGTCGAGCATGATGCGCACGAAATAGTCGGCGAAGCTGCGACGCAGGACGATCTCGAACGTGTCGTCGCCGGTCGGGATCAGCGTGATCGGCGACTTGAAGTAGTGCGACTGCGCGCACTGGCCCGGCTTGAACACGCGCGGATGCAGATCGAGCGGGCAGCCGCGCGCGATCACGTCCCGCACGCGTTCGCCGCTGATCTCGACCACCGTGTAGCCGCTGCCGACGTCGACAGCCGCCGCATACAAGCCCTGCACGACCTCGGCCAGCTTCGCTTCGAGCACGCCGGCCTGAACTGGCCCGTTCGATCGCACGAGCCATTCGTCGGGGCCGAGCCACAGCACGTCGTATTCGGCGCCGCGCGCCACCGTGTTCGGCGCCGCGGGCGGCAAGCAGCCGACCACGCGCTCGAACGCGGCGACGAATGCCGGATCGCTCAACTCGCCGCGCACGTTGACGAGATCGAGGAACGGCCGCTCGCGCAGCGTGAACTTCTTCGACGCGCGCGCCTGGTGCGCCTTCAGCACGTCGGCCGCGCCGACGAACGGCGATTCAAGCGTCACGCCGCCCGCACCCGCCACCTGCGTCTGGTTTCTCGTTTCATTCCACATGCTGACGCACCCCTTCGGTATCGTAGAAAACCGGGCTCGAGATCTTCGCGGTGATGCGGCGGCCGTTGGCCAGCGGAATCACGACGCTCTCGCCCATCTTGTTCAGGCCGCCCTTCACCACCGCCAGCGCGATCGAGCGCTTCAGGATCGGGCTGTAGTAGCTCGACGTCACGTGGCCGATCATCGGCGTCGGATCGACCGCCGACACCTGCGTGTCCTTCGCGATGATCTGCGCGCCTTCCGGCAGCACGAACTGTTCGTCTTCGGTCAGCAGGCCGACGAACTGCTTGCGGCCTTCCTTCGCGGTATCCGAACGCGACAGCGAACGCTTGCCGAGGAAGTCCTTCGACTTCGCGACGACGCCGCCCATCCCGAGATCGAACGGAGTAATCGAGCCGTCGGTGTCCTGGCCGACGATGATGTAGCCCTTCTCCGCGCGCAGCACGTGCATCGTTTCCGTGCCGTACGGCGTGATGTCGAACTCGGCGCCGGCCGCCATCAGCGCTTCCCACACCGCGCGGCCCGCGTTCGCCGGCACGTTCACTTCGTAGGCCAGCTCGCCCGAGAAGCTGATCCGCATCACGCGCGCCTTCGCGCCGGCGACGGTGCCGTTGCGGTAGCTCATGAACGGGAACGCTTCATTGCCGAAGTCGATGTCCTGGCACACCTTCTGCACGACCTTGCGGCTCTTCGGGCCGACCACCGCGAACGTCGCCCAGTGATCGGTGACGGATGCCAGCCGCACCTTCATGTCAGGCCATTCGGTCTGCAGCCAGCGTTCGAGCCACGTGAGCACGCGCGCCGCGCCGCCGGTGGTCGTTGTCATCATGAAATGCTGGTCGGCGAGGCGCACGGTCACGCCGTCGTCGAACACCATCCCGTTTTCGTCGAGCATCAGCCCGTAGCGGCACTTGCCGATTTCGAGCTTGTTCCACGGGTTCGTGTACATCCAGTTCAGCAGCTTCACCGCGTCCGGGCCCTGGATGTCGATCTTGCCGAGCGTCGACGCGTCGAGAATGCCGACGCTGTTGCGCACCGCGAGGCATTCGCGCTTCACGGCCGCATGCAGATCCTCGCCGTTCTTCGGGAAGTACCACGGCCGCTTCCAGTTGCCGACGTCCTCGAACATCGCGCCGTGCTCGACGTGCCATTCGTGCACGGCCGTCTTGCGGATCGGGTCGAGGAAATCGCCGGTCTCGCGGCCCGCGAACGTGCCGAACGACACGGGCGTGTAGTTCGGGCGGAACGTCGTCGTGCCCGTTTCCGGAATCGTCTTGCCGAGCGCGCCCGCGAGGATCGCCATCCCGTTGATGTTGCCGAGCTTGCCTTGATCGGTGCCGAAGCCCATCGCCGTGTAGCGCTTCACGTGCTCGACCGACTCGAAGCCTTCGCGCGCGGCGAGCAGGATGTCGGCCGCCGCGACGTCGTTCTGGAAATCGACGAACTGCTTCGGTCCGCGCGCGGCCGCCTCGCGGCTGCCGACGAGCCACAACGGTTGCAGCGCGCCCTCGACGGCTTCGGCTACTTGCGGTGCGACAGGGCGCTGCGCGGCCGTGAAGCCCGCGGCCTTCGCCGCTTCCACGCCCGCATCGACCGCGAGGCGCAGCGCACGGGCCAGACCAAATTCGCCGGCCGCCGCACCGATGCTCGCTTCCGCCTGCACCGGCTTGCCCGGCAGGAAACACGCCTTCTCGTCGTTCCAGCACGCCTTGCCGCCCGACTGTGCGAACAGGTGCAGCACCGGGCTGAAGCCGCCCGACATCGCGACGAGGTCGCACGGCAGCGTCTGCAGCTTGCCGCCGGTCTGGCCGTTCGAGTAGGACGCGACGTCGACCGACGATACGCGCCACTTGCCCGAAGCGGCCGTGACGACCGCACCGCTCATCACCGTCACGCCTTGCCGCTTGGCCGCCGCCGGCAATGCGCCGTTCGACGATGCGCGGGAATCGACGACCGTCACTTTCGCGCCGCACGCCTTCAGGTCGAGCGCGGTCTGGTACGCGCGGTCGTTGTTCGTGAACACGACCACGTTGCGGCCCGGCAGCACGCCGAAGCGATGCACGTAGGTGGACACCGCGCCCGCCAGCATCACGCCCGGCAGGTCGTTGTTGCCGAACACGATCGGCCGTTCGTGCGCCCCGGTCGCGAGGATCACGCGCTTCGCGCGGACCTTCCACAGCAACTCGCGCGTGCCCTTGCGCATCGACACCGGCAGGTGATCGGTCAGGCGCTGCGTGACCGTCACGAGGTTGTGGTCCTGGTAGCCGAACGCGGTGCTGCGCGACAGGATCGTCACGTCGGGCAGCTTGCGCAGTTCAGCTTCGATCTTCTCGACCCATTGCAACGCGGGCTTCGCGTCGATCTCCGCGCGACACGACAGCAGGCTGCCGCCGAGTTCGCGCTGGTCGTCGACGAGGATCACGCGCGCGCCGGCCGTGGCGGCCGCATGCGCGGCGGCGAGGCCCGACGGGCCACCGCCGACCACGAGCACGTCGCAGTGCGCGTAGCACTTGTCGTAGCGATCGGCGTCGAGCACTTCGGGCGCCTTGCCGAGGCCGGCCGCTTCACGGATCTTCTCTTCGTACTTCGGCCACATGTTGCGCGGCCACATGAAGGTCTTGTAGTAGAACCCTGCCGGCATGAAGCGCGAGAACTTCTGGTTGATCGCGTACTTGTCGTTCTCGAGCGTCGGCTCGGCATTCACGCTCGTCGCGACGAGCCCCTGGTACAGCTCGATCTCGGTCGCGCGTGCGTTCGGCACCGTGTACGGGCCGGTTTCGAGCTGCACGACGGCGTTCGGTTCCGCGACGTCGGCCGTCACGATCCCGCGCGGACGGTGGTACTTGAAGCTGCGCGCGACGAAGTGCACGCCGTTCGCGAGCAGCGCGGACGCGAGCGTATCGCCCTGGAAGCCCTGATACGTGCGGCCGTTGAACGTGAACGTCAACGGAATCGCGCGATTGATGCGGCCACCGGTGCCGAGGCGGTCTTTCTGGCTCATTTGCTCGTGCCCTCTTCGTGTGCGTTGCCGGCAGCGGCGCTACCGAACTTTTCGTAGCCCTTGATATCGTAGGTCACCGTGTCGCGCGTAACCTTGAACCAGCGGCGGCAACCCTGCGTATGCAGCCATTGCTCCTTGTGCAGCCCGCGCTTGTTCTCGCGCATGAACACGTATTCGCCCCATTCGCGGTCGGTCATCGTCTCGTTCGCCACCGGGCGCACGATGTCGGCTTCACCGCCGCACGTGAACTCGGATTCGGCGCGCGGCCCGCACCACGGACATTCGATCAGCAACATGTTTCTTTCTCCTCAGTGCGGTTAGTGCGCGACGGCGGCAGCGCCGTGCTCGTCGATCAGGTGGCCCGTGTAGAAGCGGTCGAGTGCGAACGGCGCGTTCAGCGGATGCGGTTCGTCGCGGGCGATCGTGTGCGCGAACACCCAGCCCGAGCCGGGCGTCGCCTTGAAGCCGCCAGTGCCCCAGCCGCAGTTGAAATAGAGGCCCTTCACATCGGTCTTGGTGATGATCGGGCACGCGTCCGGCGACACGTCGACGATGCCGCCCCACTGGCGGTTCATCCGCACGCGCGAGAACACCGGGAACATCTCGACGATCGCCTGCAGCGTGCTTTCGATGATGTGGAAGC
Organism: Burkholderia sp. BCC0097; assembly: GCF_902832985.1. Taxonomy (NCBI): domain Bacteria; kingdom Pseudomonadati; phylum Pseudomonadota; class Betaproteobacteria; order Burkholderiales; family Burkholderiaceae; genus Burkholderia; species Burkholderia sp. BCC0097. Next base: position 292,091 of record NZ_CADFDM010000001.1, on the reverse strand, counting down.
TGCCGCGCTGGCCGAAGCCCGTGTACTGGTCGATACCGGCGCCGATCACGAGGTCGCCCTTGTCGGACTGGCTGATGTACGCGTGCACCGCGTTCGACATGATCACCGAGTTGACGACCGGCTTGATCGGCTCGGACACCAGCGCCTGCAGCGGGTGGCTTTCGATCGGCAGACGCACGCCGGCCATGTCGGCGAGCGTCGTCGTGTTGCCGGCCGCGACCACCGCGACCTTCTTCGCCTTGATGAAGCCCTTCACCGTATCGACGCCGACCACCGCGCCGCCTTCGCGGCGAATGCCCGTCACCTGGCAGTTCTGGATGATGTCGACGCCGGCGCGGTCCGCGCCGCGCGCGAAGCCCCAGGCCACCGCGTCGTGACGCGCGACGCCCGCACGGCGCTGGATCGACGCGCCGAGCACCGGATAGCGGCTGTTCAGGTTGATCGTCGGCTCGATTTCCTTGATCTGCGCGGGCGTCAGGAATTCCGCGTCGACGCCGTTCAGCCGGTTCGCGTTCACGCGGCGCTCGGTGTCGCGCACGTCCTGCAGCGTGTGCGCGAGGTTCATCACGCCGCGCTGGCTGAACATCACGTTGTAGTTGAGATCCTGCGACAGCCCTTCCCACAGCTTCATCGCCTTCTCGTACAGCGCGGCCGATTCGTCCCACAGATAGTTCGAGCGCACGATCGTCGTGTTGCGCGCGGTGTTGCCGCCGCCGATCCAGCCCTTCTCGAGGATCGCGACGTTCGTGATCCCGTGCTCCTTCGCGAGGTAGTACGCGGTCGCGAGGCCGTGACCACCGCCGCCGACGATCACGACGTCGTATTCCTTCTTCGGCTCCGGGCTCTTCCACTGCTTTTCCCAGTTCTCGTGATACGAGAGGCCGTTGCGGAACAGGCTGAATATCGAGTAGCGGCTCATGTTTGGATCCTTCGTTAGCATTCGATGACGTTCACGGCGAGGCCGCCGCGCGACGTTTCCTTGTATTTCGTCTTCATGTCGGCGCCGGTTTCGCGCATCGTCTTGATCACGGAATCGAGCGATACGTAGTGCTGGCCGTTGCCCTTGAGCGCCATGCGCGACGCGTTCAGCGCCTTGATCGCGCCCATCGCGTTGCGCTCGATGCACGGAATCTGCACGAGCCCGCCTACGGGATCGCAGGTCATCCCGAGGTTGTGCTCCATGCCGATCTCGGCCGCGTTCTCGACCTGGTCCGGCGTGCCGCCCATCACGGCGGCGAGCGCGGCGGCAGCCATCGAGCACGCGACGCCCACTTCGCCCTGGCAGCCGACTTCCGCGCCGGAGATCGACGCGGTTTCCTTGTAGATGATCCCGATCGCCGCGGCCGTCAGCAGGAATTCGACGATGCCGGCTTCGTTCGAGCCCGGCACGAACTTCACGTAGTAGTGCAGCACCGCGGGAATCACGCCGGCCGCGCCGTTGGTGGGCGCAGTGACCACGCGGCCGCCGGCCGCGTTTTCCTCGTTCACGGCCATCGCATACAGGTTGACCCAGTCGAGCATCGACAGCGGGTCGCGCAGCGACTCTTCGGAACGCGAACGCAGGCGGCCGTTCAGCTCGGCCGCGCGGCGCTTCACGCGCATCGGCCCCGGCAGGTCGCCCTCGACCTTGCAGCCGCGCTCGACGCAGGCGGCCATCGTGCGCCAGATCGCGAGCAGGCCGGCGCGCACTTCGTCGGCGGGGCGCAGCGCGGATTCGTTGCGCAGCATCAGCTCGGCGATCGACAGCCCGTGTTCGCGGCACTGGCGCATCAGGTCGTCGCCGGTGCGGAACGGATAAGGCACCTCGACCGCCGCGCGCACGCCGTTCACGCGATCGCCGTCGCGGTTCACGACGAAGCCGCCGCCCACCGAGTAATACTCTTTCTCGACCAGCAACTGGCCGTGCTCGTCGAATGCCTGGAAGCGCATCCCGTTCGGATGCACGATGCTCGTGCCGCTCATCAGCTTGCGATAGAAGCCGATGTGTTCCTTTTCGTCGAAGCGCACCGTCTGCTTGCCGAGCAGCGACAGCGACTTCTCCGCGCGAATCGCGGCGAGCCGCGGCTCGATCAGGTCCGGATCGATCGTGTCGGGCAGGTGGCCCTCGAGACCGAGCAGCACCGCCTTGTCGGTGCCGTGGCCCTTGCCGGTCGCGCCGAGCGAGCCGTACAGCTCGACCCGCACGCGGCGCACGAAGCCGAGCAGGTTCGCGTCCTCCACGTGCGACGCGAAGCGGCACGCGGCGATCATCGGGCCGACCGTATGCGAACTGGACGGGCCGATGCCGATCTTGAACAGGTCGAACGCGCTGACGTTCATCTGGCTTCCTTTGGATTGCATGCGTGAAATGTCGTTGGGCCCCAGTACATCAAAGCGTAAAATCGGCCGATAGAACAAAAACGGCATCGGCGTGGGATAGCGCCGCCAAGCGCCGCGCCGGCCGGCCCGAAAGTGCGTTTTGGCGATGGTTCGCGACGGAAAACCACAAGTCCGGCCACGGCCGATCGGCGACGCTGGCTGCATCCGCGCCGCCTCCGGCCGCCGCAACCCGCAAACCGAGTGAAACGAGTGAGACCGCCTGCCCGGCGTGAAGAGATTGGCCGCGATGACCCCCGACGTACCCGCTTCCCCCCTCGCAGAACCCGCGCCGCGGCGCATCCGCTTCGGCATCGTGCTGCTGCCGAATTTCACGCTGACGGCCTTCTCCGGCTTCGTCGACATGCTGCGGCTGTCGGCCGACGACGGCGACTACAGCAAGCCGGTGCGCTGCGCCTGGAGCGTGATCGGCGAGACGCTCGCGCCGGTGCGCGCGAGTTGCGGGATCCAGATCACGCCGTGGGAGACGTTCGACGCGGCCGAGCCGTTCGACTATGTGGTGGTGGTCGGCGGGCTGCTGCATTCGGGGCCGCAGGCCGGCCCTGAAACGCTCGACTTCATCCGCCGCGCGGCGACGGGCGGCGCGACGGTCGTCGGCATCTGCACCGGCGTGTTCACGCTGATGCGCGCCGGCGTGCTCGATGGCTACCGCACCTGCGTGAGCTGGTTCCATTACTGGGACTTCATCGAGCGCTTTCCGTCCGCCGATCCCGATCTGCTGATCGCCGACCGACTGTTCGTGATCGACCGGCGCCGGATCACGTGCTCGGGCGGCCGCGCGTCGATCGACGTCGCCGCCGCGATCCTGCTGCGCCATTTCGATCATGCGACCGTGCAGAAGGCGCTGCGCATCCTGCTGGTCGGCGAGATGCAGAAAGGCAACGCGCCGCAGCCGCATCCGCCGGGCCTCGAGCCGGCGACGCATCCGAAGGTCAAGCGCGCGATTCTTCTGATGGAACAGCACGTCGGGCGTGCGCTGCCGCTCGAGGAGCTGGCGTGCAAGCTCGACCTGTCGACACGGCAGCTCGAGCGGCTGTTCAAGGCCGAGACCGGCAAGAGCCCGCAGGCCTTCGCGAAACAGGTGCGGCTGCGCACGGCCGCGTGGCTGCTGACGAGCTCGGACCGCACGGTCGCCGATATCGCGTCGAGCTGCGGATTCGCCGATGCGTCGCACCTCGGGCGCGAATTCCGCAAGCAGTTCGGCGTGCCGCCGGCGACGTATCGCGAGCGCGGCGGCGACGTGGCCGAAGTAGCCGCGATGCCCGATGCGTCGGCCGACCCCGTCGAGGACATCGCCGACTGAAGGTCCCGGCGGCCCGTGCCTTCCCTGATCGATTGCAGAACACACGTTTGCGTCGGCTTCGATTCTTTTGGAACCGGTTTCAGTCAATTTAACCGACGTTGATCTTCTTCAACGAGGGTTATCCCGGATGCTGATGTCCGCTCAAATTTGTATGATGACCACATCACCTTACAAACCTGAGCACCCATGTTCGAGAAAATCCCCGCCCGCGCGATGAGCGACCATGTCGCGCAGCAACTGCTCAAGCAGATCGAAGTGGGCAGCTTCTCGGCCACCGGCAAGCTGCCGACCGAAGCCGTGCTCGCGCAGGAATTCGGCGTGAGCCGCACCGTGATCCGCGAGGCGATCTCGCGGCTGAAGAACGAAGGCGTGGTCGAGCCGCGCCAGGGCAGCGGCGTGTTCGTGAACCAGCACGGCGCGATCCGGCCGCTGCGGATCGACTACGCGGAAGCCGTCGAGGCGAGTTCGCTCCCGCACCTGCTCGCCGTGCGCCGCGCGATCGAGGCGGAAGTCGCGGCCGAGGCCGCGCTGCACCACACCGCCGACGACATGGCCGACATCGACGACGCGCTGCGCAAGATCGATGAAGCGGTGGCCGAAGGGCGCGACGGCGTCGCGGAAGACGTCGCGTTCCACCGCACGATCGCGGCCGTCACCGGCAACCCGTATTTCCTGAAGACGCTGCAGTTCCTGAACCAGTACCTCGAAGCCGGCGTGAAGGTCACGCGCAGCAACGAAGCGACGCGCGAGGACTTCTCGCGGCAGGTGCGCGAGGAGCACGCGGCGATTGCCGATGCGATCCGCGCACGCGACCCGATGGCCGCCCGCAACGCGGCACGCACGCACATGTACAACGCGGCCCGCCGTCTCGCGGAAGCCGGCATCTGCTGAAGCCGGCGGCGCCCGCCGCCGTTGTCCGGAACCTCTACCGAATCGAACAAGGTTGACCATGTCACGAAATGTTGGAGTCATCGGCCTCGGCGCGATGGGCCTCGGCGTCGCCCGCTCGCTGCTGCGCGCCGGCCTGCGTGTCCACGCATGCGACGTGCGCGACACCGTATTGCAGGCGTTCGCCGCCGAAGGCGGCATCGCCTGCGCGACGCCGGCCGAACTCGGCGCGCGGTGCGACGTCGTCGTCACGCTCGTCGTCAATGCCGCGCAGACGGAAACGGTGCTGTTCGGCGAACACGGTGCGGTCGCGGCGATGAAGCCGGGCGGCGTCGTGATCGCGAGCGCGACCGTCGCGCCCGAATTCGCGGTCGCGCTCGGCGCACGCATCGAAGCGGCCGGCCTGCAGATGCTCGACGCGCCGGTGTCGGGCGGCGCCGCGCGCGCGGCCTCCGGCGAGATGACGATGATGACGTCCGGCCCGGCCGCCGCGTATGCCGGTTGCGAGGACGTGCTCGCCGCGATCGCCGGCAAGGTGTACCGCCTCGGCGACGCGCACGGCATCGGCTCGAAGGTGAAGATCATCAACCAGTTGCTGGCCGGCGTGCACATCGCGGCCGCCGCCGAAGCGATGGCGCTGGGCCTGCGCGAAGGCGTCGATGCCGACGCGCTGTACGACGTGATCACGCACAGCGCGGGCAATTCGTGGATGTTCGAGAACCGCGTGCCGCACATCCTGAACGGCGACTACACGCCGCTGTCGGCCGTCGACATCTTCGTGAAGGATCTCGGCCTCGTGCTCGATACCGCGCGCCGCAGCAAATTCCCGCTGCCGCTGTCCGCCACCGCGCACCAGATGTTCATGAGCGCGTCGAGCGCCGGCCACGGCGGCGAGGACGACTCCGCCGTGATCAAGACTTTCCCCGGCATCACGCTGCCGCCCGCCCGCTGATTCGAACGACGTTCTCGCCATGACCGCTTCCGCTTCCCGTCCCCTGCTCGGCTGCATCGCCGACGATTTCACCGGCGCGACCGATCTCGCGAACATGCTCGTCAAGAGCGGCATGCGCACCGTGCAGACGATCGGCGTGCCCGCCGACGGCGCCGCTGCCGATACGATCGTCGACGCCGACGCGATCGTCGTCGCGCTGAAGTCGCGCACGATCCCCGCCGCCGACGCCGTCGCGCAATCGCTCGCCGCGTATGAATGGTTGCGCGCGCAAGGGTGCCGCCAGTTCTTCTTCAAGTACTGCTCGACGTTCGATTCGACCGACGCGGGCAACATCGGCCCGGTGGCCGACGCGCTGCTCGATGCGGCCGGCGGCGGCTTCACGATCGCGTGCCCCGCGTTCCCGGAGAACGGCCGCACGATCTATCGCGGCCACCTGTTCGTTGGCGACGTGCTGCTGAACGAATCGGGGATGGAGAACCATCCGCTCACGCCGATGAAGGACGCGAACCTCGTGCGCGTGCTGCAACGGCAGACGAAGTCGCCGGTCGGCCTGATCCGCTACGACACGATCGCGCTCGGCGCGGCCGCCGTACGCACGCGGATCGACCAGCTGCGCGCGGAAGGCGCCCGTTTCGCGATCGCCGACGCGCTGTCGGACCGCGATCTGTACGTGCTCGGCGAAGCGTGCGCGGGCCTGCCGCTCGTCACCGGCGGCTCGGGCATCGCGCTCGGCCTGCCCGCGAATTTCCGTCGCGCGGAGCAGTTGCCCGAGCGCGACAACGCGGCGTCGCTGCCGCGCATCGACGGCCTGTCGGCCGTGCTCGCCGGCAGCGCGTCGAAAGCCACCAACGCGCAGGTCGCCGCGTGGCGCGCGACGCGGCCGAGCTTTCGCATCGATCCGCTCGCGGCCTCGCGCGGCGAACCCGTCGTCGAGCAGGCGCTCGCCTTCGCGCGCTCGCACCTGCCGCAGCCCGTGCTGATCTATGCAACGGCCACGCCCGACGAAGTGAAGGCCGTGCAGCAGGCGCTCGGCGTCGACGCGGCCGGCCATCTCGTCGAAAGCACGCTCGCGGCGATCGCCCGCGGGCTGCGCGAACTCGGCGTGCGCAAGTTCGTCGTCGCCGGCGGCGAGACGTCCGGCGCGGTCGTGCAGGCGCTCGACGTGAAGTCGCTGCAGATCGGCGCGCAGATCGATCCGGGGGTGCCCGCCACGGCCACCATCGACGCGCAGCCGCTCGGCCTCGCGCTGAAATCCGGCAACTTCGGCACCACGGACTTTTTCGACAAGGCGCTGCGCGCGCTGGACGGAGCCGCACGATGAGCGACGAAGCGAAACTGCGCGAAGAGATCTGCGTGGTCGGCGCGAGCCTGTATGCGCGCGGCCATGCGGTCGGCAGCGCCGGCAACATCAGCGCGCGCCTGCATGACGGCTGGCTGATCACGCCGACCGACGCCTGCCTCGGCCGGCTCGACCCGAACGACATCGCGAAGGTCGGCACCGACGGCCAGCCCGTCTCGGGCGGCAAGCCGTCGAAGACGCTCGCGCTGCATCGCGGCATCTACGCGCGCAACGCGCAGGCGCACGGCGTCGTCCACACGCATTCGACGCATCTCGTCGCATTGACGCTCGCCGGCGTGTGGCGCGACACCGACGCGCTGCCGCCGATCACGCCGTACTACGTGATGAAGGTCGGCCACATCCCGCTGATCCGTTACCGCCGCCCCGGCGACCCGGCCGTCGCGGCCGAAGTCGCGGCGCTGGCCGACCGGGTGCGCGGCGTGCTGCTCGATCGCCTCGGCCCCGTGATGTGGGGGCCGTCGGTATCGCACGCGTCGTACGCGCTCGAGGAGCTCGAGGAAACGGCGCGGCTGTGGCTGATGACGCAGCCGAAGCCCGAACCGCTGACCGACGCGGCGCTCGACGAACTGCGCCAGACCTTCGGCGCGCGCTGGTAACGCGCCGCGCCTTGATCGCGCAGTAGTCCATACCGATTTCCATGCCCGCCGTGTGCGCGGGCCTTTCCGTCAGCACACACACGATCCGGCGGCGTACGCGCCGCCGGCACACCATAGTCCTGGAGACGACGATGACTGCTCTCGACGCGGCCGCAAGCCGCTCGCCCGCCGCGGCCGCCCAATCGGGCGAACTCGACCGCACCTACAAGAAAGTGTTCTGGCGCATCGTGCCGTTCCTGATGCTCTGCTACGTGGTCGCATATCTCGACCGCGTGAACGTCGGCTTCGCCAAGCTGCAGATGTCGCAGGATCTCGCGTTCAGCGAAACCGTGTTCGGACTCGGCGCCGGCATCTTCTTCCTTGGCTACTTTCTGTTCGAACTGCCAAGCAACCTGCTGATGCACCGCCTCGGCGCGCGCATCTGGATCGCGCGGATCATGATCACGTGGGGCCTGCTGTCCGCGCTGTTCGCGTTCGTGCAGACGCCGACGCAGTTCTACGTGCTGCGCTTTCTGCTCGGGCTCGCGGAAGCCGGCTTCTATCCGGGCGTGATCCTGTACCTCACGTACTGGTTCCCGTCGCATCGCCGCGCGAAGATCATCGCGGTGTTCATGTCCGCGATTCCGGTGTCGGGCATCTTCGGCAACCCGCTGTCGGGCTGGATCATGGAGCGCTTCCACGGCGGCTCGGGCTTTCACGGCTGGCAATGGATGTTCATGATCGAAGCCGTGCCGGCCGTGCTCATCGGCATCGCGACGATCCTGTATCTCGACAACAGCATCCGCGGCGCGAAGTGGCTCGACGAGCGCGAGAAGCAGCTGCTCGAGGACGAAATCGCCGCGCAGCCGCAGGAACAGCAACAGCACGGCCATTCGCTGAAGGCCGTGTTCTCGGACCCGCGCATGTGGTGGATGTCGCTGATCTACTTCGCGTTCGTCACCGGCCAGTACGGGCTCACGTTCTGGATGCCGACGCTCGTGAAATCGACCGGCATCACCGATACGCTGCAGATCGGCCTGCTGTCGGCGATTCCGTTCGTCGTCGCGATCATCGTGATGAACCTGTTCGGCCACAGCGCGGACAAGCGCCGCGAACGCCGCTGGCACCTGATCGTGCCGGCGCTGATGGGCGCGATCGGGTTTGCGGTCGCCGCGTCGTACTCGCACAATACGGCGGTGTCGATCGTGTTCCTGTCGCTGGCGGCAGGCGGCGTGCTGACCTGCGCGCCGCTGTTCTGGTCGCTGCCGACCGCGTTCCTCGCGGGCTCCGCGGCCGCGGCCGGGATCGCGATCATCAACTCGGTCGGCAACCTCGCCGGTTTCGCGAGCCCGTACGTGATCGGCTACCTGAAGGACGCCACGCACAGCACCGCGTCCGGCATGTACGTGCTCGCCGCGATGCTCGTGATCGGCGCGATCGCCGTGTGGCTCACGCCCGCCAAACTCGTGAACCGCTGATCCGCCGCTGGCCGATTCATCATTCGACGCGGGGCGCCCGGCGCCCCGCCCCATTCATACACTGGACCCGCTGCCATGCCACGCTTCGCCGCCAACCTCTCGATGATGTACACCGAGCACGCGTTTCTCGAACGCTTCGCCGCTGCCGCCCATGACGGCTTCAAGGCCGTCGAGTACCTGTTCCCGTACGACTTCGCCGCCGAGGACATCCGCGCGCGCCTCGACGCGCACGGCCTCGAACAGGCGCTGTTCAACGCGCCGCCGGGCGACTGGGCCGCGGGCGAGCGCGGCATCGCATCGCTGCCGGGCCGCGAGGACGAGTTCCGCCGCGGCATCGACCAGGCGCTCGACTATGCGCGTGTGATCGGCAACAAGAAGCTGCACGTGATGGCCGGCATGGTGCCGCCGGGCGCCGATCGTGTGCGCCATCGCGATACGTATCTGGCGAACCTGCGTCATGCGGCGCAGGCGGCCGCCGCGCACGGCATCACGATCCTGATCGAGCCGATCAACCAGCGCGACATGCCCGGCTACTTCCTGAGCCGCCAGGACGACGCGCAGGCGATCCGCGCGGAAGTCGGCGCGCCGAACCTGAAGGTGCAGTTCGACTGCTACCACTGCCAGATCGTCGAAGGCGATCTCGCAATGAAGCTCAAGCGCGATTTCGCGGGCATCGGCCATATCCAGATCGCGGGTGTGCCGGAGCGCCACGAGCCGGACATCGGCGAACTCAACTACCCGTACCTGTTCTCGGTGATCGACGCGCTCGGCTACGACGGCTGGATCGGCTGCGAATACCGGCCGAAAGCCGGCACGTCGGAAGGCCTCGGCTGGATCAAGACATATCTGTAATTCCCGTATTCCACATAGGGTAAAGAACATGAAAGTACTGATCACCGGCGGCGCCGGCTTTCTCGGCCAGCGTCTCGCGCGCAAGCTGCTCGAGCGCGGCGAACTGACCGGCCCCGACGGCCATATCGAGAAGATCGACGAGCTGGTGCTGCTCGACGTCGTCAAGGGCTGCGATTTCGGCGATGCGCGCGTGACGTCGATCGTCGGCGACATCGCCGATCGCGCGGTGCTCGACAGCGCGATCGACACGCGCACGGGCGCGATCTTCCACCTCGCGGCGATCGTCAGCGGGCAGGCTGAAGCCGATTTCGACCTCGGCATGCGGATCAACCTCGACGCGTCGCGTACGCTGCTGGAAGTGTGCCGCGCGCGCGGCCACCAGCCGCGCGTCGTGTTCACGAGTTCCGTCGCGGTATATGGCGGCGCGCTGCCCGACGTCGTGCAGGACGACACCGCGCTCAACCCGCAATCGTCGTACGGCGCCGAGAAGGCGATCGCCGAGCTGCTGCTGTGCGACTACGCGCGGCGCGGCTTCGTCGACGGCCGTGTGCTGCGGCTGCCGACCATCAGCGTGCGGCCTGGCCGCCCGAACGCGGCCGCGTCGTCGTTCGCGAGCGGCATCATCCGCGAGCCGCTGAACGGCGAGGAAAGCGTGTGCCCGGTGCCCGGCTCGACGCGGCTGTGGCTGCTGTCGCCGCGCGGCGCGATCGACGCGCTCGTCGCCGGGTGCGAGATCGACAGCGCGCGGCTCGGCAACAAGCGCGTGATCAACCTGCCGGGGCTATCGGTGTCGGTCGACGAGATGATCGCGGCGCTGCGCGAAGTCGCGGGCGACGAGGTCGTGAAGCTGATCCGTCATGCGCCCGACGAACGCGTCGAGAAGATCGTCGGCAGTTGGCCCGGCCGCTGGGATACGTCGCGCGCGGAAGCGCTCGGGCTGAAGGGCGATACTTCGTTCGCGGACGTGATCCGCAGTCATATCGCCGACGAACGGCGTTGACGGCCGCGCCGCCCGGCCGGCAAGCGGCCCCATGGGTGCGCCTGCTGCCCGCCCCGCACGCCGGCAGCGTCGAGCCGCATCAGCGGCGCCCGGCGGATTCCCCGACGGGCATCGATGCGCGCGCTGCACCCGCCGGCGAACGCGTCGTGCCGACCGCATGCTGCCACGCGAGCAGGCCCGGCAGATAGAACAGCAGGTCACGCACGCGGCGCGCGCCGGCCAGAGCAAGGCAGGTCGGCGGGTCGAACCCGAGCAGCCCGCCGATCAGCACGAACCCGCCCTCCTGCACGCCCAGGCCGCCCGGCATCAGGAACGCGATGCTGCTCACGAGCTGGATCAGCGCCTCGATCGCGAGCGCCTGCGCGAAGGTCGGATCCGCGCCGAGAAAGTGCAGCGCCAGCCAGATTTCCAGCGCGTAGCCCGCGAACTGCAGCGTCTGCCAGATCCCCAGATAGCGCACGACGACGCCCGTCCTTCTCCAGATCATCCGGATCGACTGATCGGTGCGCGCCGATTCGCCGACCAGCGCGACCACCTTGCCGCTCGTGACGCGGTTGAGCACACGCATCGCACGTTCGAACGGCCGCGCGTGCTGCACCAGCGCGAACAGCAGCAGCACCGGCACCAGCGCGGCCATGCCGATCGCGAGGTGCGCGGCCACCCGCGCGGCGTCGGACGACACGCGTTCGAGCACGTAGCCGATCGCGACCAGCGCGAAGATCAACTGGCTGATCAGCGTCAGCTGCATGTCGGCGACGAGGCTGGCCACGGCGGTCGCGGGCCGCACGCCCGCCTGCCGCAGCAAGCCGAACGACACGATCTCGCCGCCGATGCGCGCCACCGGCAGCAACCCGTTGATCGATTCGCGGATCCACACGAGCTTCAGCATCGTCGCGAACGACGGCCGGCGCGGGCCGCGGATCAGCATCCGCCAGTCCCACGCATTCGCGAGCATCGGCAGGATGTGCGCAAGCGCGGCGACCAGCAGCCCCGCGCCGGCGCTCCGCAGGCGATGCAGGATGTCCTGCGGATGCTCGCGCCAGACCAGCCACACAGCGAGCGCCAGCCCGACGAGCGCGATCGCGCGCCCTGCATGCCGCAGCCGTGCGTCGCCGCGCCCGGCGCCCCGGTCCGCACGCGCGACGTCGGCGTTCGGCTCCGTCGTCATGATTCCCCCGCCGCCGACAGCAGACCGTCCCGGTCGACGCGAAAGCGCGTGCCGCGCCACACGACATGCGACGAGAAGAAGCTCGAAACGAAGATCGCGAATTGCAGCAGATCGACGAATGGCAGCCAAAGCGCACCGCGCAGGCCCGCACCGGTCGCCCGGCTCGTGCTGAGCAACAACCACGCGCGCGACGCCAGCGCCGCGACCGCCAGCGCGCACGCGAGAGCCGTGCCGCCGGAGAACAGCGCCGCCAGCAGCGCAAGCGGCACCGGGTGCATCAGTACCGATCCGAGGTGACCGAGCCGATCCGCCGCGCGGATCGTGCAGCTCCAGCGCAATTCGTGTGTATACAACCGGGCAAACGTCTCCTCGACGCACGCATGCCCGACGACGAACGGCGGAATGACGACCTGCGCGCCCGCCTGCCGCACCGCTTCGCCGAGCGCGTGGTCTTCCGCCAGGTGGTGCGCGAAACGCGCAAGCCCGCCGATGCGTTCGAGCGTCGCGCGCGTGATTGCAATCGTCTGGCCAAAGCATGGCCGCGCGCGCCCGATGAAGAGCCCGGTGATCACGCCCGGCAGGAAATGATAGTTCGTCATCGCAGCGGCAACCGCGGGCCAGAAGCCCGGCGATGCGACGCCGCGATACACGCTCGTCACGATGCCGACATCCGGCTGCTGGAGCGCGCCCACGACGGCGCGCAGATAATCGGGCTCCACCAGCACGTCGCTGTCGGCGAGACAAAGCACCGAATACTCCGCGTGCTCGAGCATGTTCACGAGATTGGCGATCTTGCGATTCGGTCCGTACAGCCGCGCATCGGCGACCACCTTGATGTTCGCGTGCGGGTACCGCGCGCGCAACGTCTCGACGGCCGCGAGTGCCGCGTCATCCGCATCGTGCACGCCGAACAGGTGCTGGACCGGCCCCGGATAATTCTGCGTGAAGAAGCTTTCGAGATGCTGTACGAGATCCCATTCGTCGCCGTGCAGCGGCTTCGCGACGGTGACGCCCGGAAACGCGCGCGGCTCCGTCGCCGCCCGCGCAAAGAACCGGCCGACCAGCACGCTCGCCGTGAGCGTGTACACCATGCCCAGCAACGCCCCCAGTCCGCAGACGATCGACATTGCCTCGACCGGCGCGCGCAGCACATGCAGCAGAACCATGCTTCTCCCCAGTGGTGCCCGTACGGCCGCAACAGCCGGAAACGGCCGCGCGCGCGGGCTCACCCGTGCACGCCGCCGTATCGGTTCCCGTTGAGCCGGATATGAAGGACGACCAGCCAACGGTACGCGCAATCAGATGACACAACTATCGTGCGTCGATCGATTCCGGTCATGCGCACGCAACCGCATGCCGCCGCGGCCTTGAACGCCTCGCCGGCGAGCTTACGGATCGACAGGATCGCGGTGACGAGCGCGACGACGATCCACGCGCGAAACGTCGTCGTCGTGAAAAATGCTTCGGGTACGCGCCATGCAAGCAGCGAAACCAATACGACACACTGGATGAACATGCCGGCCAGTGCGGCGACCAGCAGGTGGGCGCGCCATTGCTCGATCGTCGACGGTGCCATCAGGAATGAACCTCCCGTACGGGCGACATGCATCGACCGTATGCCGATCGAAAGGGTCGCGGAGTGACGAGCAGGTGCATCCGGCTCGTGCCGGACGTGCCTGCCCCGGTTCGGGATCAGGGGAAGCGGAAAACTACCCGAGAAATGTTGTGGCCGATGGTAGCGGGATTGCCGGCGTCGAACCTTAAGCGTTCTTCAGAATCGACCGACATTTGAGGCAGCGCAATTACAATCCGTTTCACGGTGCGCACAGTCACGCTCGTACAATCGCAGACGCCTGTGCAAACGAATCAACCATGCGACTCCTCCTTGTTGAAGACGACGACCTGATCGGCAGCGGCCTCGAGATCAGCCTGGGCCAGGCCGGCTATCACGTCGACTGGTTGCGCGACGGTCACGCGGCCGCCGCCGCGCTCGCGACGACGCGCTTCGCGCTCGTCGTGCTCGATCTCGGCCTCCCCGGCAAATCGGGCACGGAACTGCTGCGCGCGCTGCGCGACGCGGGCGATACGGTCCCCGTGCTGGTGCTGACCGCACGCGGCACCGTCGCCGACCGGGTCCGCGGCCTCGACGACGGCGCCGACGACTATCTCGCGAAACCGTTCGAACTGTCCGAAGTGCTCGCCCGTTGCCGCGCGCTCGTGCGGCGCTCGCAAGGTCGCACCGGCGACGAAATCGTATGGCGAGACATCACGATCGACCTGACCGCGCATACGGTGACGCGCGATGCGTCGCGCATCGCGCTCACCTCGCGCGAATGGGCAATCCTCGTTCAGCTCGTCAGCCACCTGGGCATGCCGCAGTCGCGCGCGCGTCTCGAGGACAGCCTGTACGGATGGCAGGAAGGCATCGAAAGCAACGCGATCGAGGTTCATGTTTCGAACCTGCGCAAGAAGCTCGGCGCGGAACTGATCCGCACCGTCCGTGGCATCGGCTACGTCGTCGACCTCCCATGATCGCGCGATCGATACGACGCCGCGCGTCGCTGATGGCGATCGGCTGCGTGACCGTCGTCTGGCTCGTCGCCGTGTTCGGCGGCATCCGCTACGCGACGCGCGAGATCGGCGAATGGGAGGATGCCCGCCTCGCCGAAACCGCGTCGCTGTTGGTCGATCTCGCACCGGCCGATCTCGACCGCCTTGCCCGCGTGCCGCCCGATGCCCGCGTCGAACTCGGGTTCGGCGCGTCGGGATACGGGTCGAACAACGACGGCGACCGCTTGCCGCGCGACGTGCTGTTCGACGTGCGCGACGCGCAAGGCAACGTCGTCGCATCGAGCCTTCCCGCCGCCGCGGCAGGGGTGCCCGATGCGCGTGACCCGCGCGGCGCGCCGCTGACGATCGTGATCGGCGGCACGCAGTGGCGCACGTACGCGCTGCGTGACAACACGTCGGGGCGCCGCGTGCGCGTGATGGAGACCCTCAATACGCGCAGCGATCTGGCGACCGGTATCGCACACGGCATCGTCCTGCCGCTGATCGTCGCGCTGCCGGTGCTCGCGCTGCTGCTCTGGGTCACGATCGGACGCAGTCTCGCGCCGTTGAAGACACTCTCCACGCTGATCGGCACGCGCGATGCGCGATCGCTCGAACCGCTCGGCATCGCGACCGTCCCGGACGAAGTGCGCACGCTGGTCGACGCGATCGACCGCCTGCTGGCGAGGCTGCGGCAATCGATCGTGCGCGAGCGCGCGTTCACGTCGGACGCCGCGCACGAACTCAAGACGCCGCTCGCCGCGATCAAGGTGCAGGCCCAGGTCGCGATCGCGACCGACGATCCGACGGCCAAGCAACTGGCGATGCAGCGCGTCGTACAAGGCGTCGACCGCAGCGCGCGGCTTGCCGAACAGTTGCTGCTGCTCGCGCGGCTCGACGAGTACGAACGCATTCCGACGCGCGCGGTCGTCGTGCGTGAACTCGTCGATGCGGCCATCGACCGCCATCTGGCGAAGGCCGCCGACAAGGACATCGCCATCGTCGCCGGCGAACTCTCGACACGCGCGATCCAT
This sequence comes from Burkholderia sp. BCC0097, assembly GCF_902832985.1. Classification (NCBI taxonomy): domain Bacteria; kingdom Pseudomonadati; phylum Pseudomonadota; class Betaproteobacteria; order Burkholderiales; family Burkholderiaceae; genus Burkholderia; species Burkholderia sp. BCC0097. Next base: position 276,555 of record NZ_CADFDM010000001.1, on the reverse strand, counting down.
GCAGATCCGATCCTGATCGGCATCCTGCTCGACAATCTCGTCGACAACGCCGTCAAGTACGGCCGCCGCCGCGGGCGCGTCGAGCTCGGCGTGCACGACGACGGCGCGCTGCAACGCATCGTCGTACGCGACGACGGGCCTGGCGTCGCACCTGGCGAGCACGAACGGCTCGGCGATCGCTTCTATCGCGGCAGCGGCGCGCAGTCGCCCGGCAGCGGGCTCGGGTTGTCGATCGTCACCCGCATTGCGCAGTATTTCGGCGGCACCGTGCGGTTCGCGTCCGGTATCGGCGGCGAGGGGCTCGGCGTGGCCGTCACGCTGCCGTCGGCGGATTCTGGTGGCTCGACGCCATGCGCTTAACGTTTCGTTAAGGATTCGACCGTAGAATCCGCCCCCAAACCCGTCCCCTTTCACCCGCCTCCCGTCAGGAGCCTCCATGTCCACACCCGCCCGTTATGACGCCGTTGCGCGTTTTCTTCACTGGTTGATCGTGGCGCTGGTCGTCGCGCAATACGCGATCGGCTGGACGATGCCCGACGTGCATCGCGACACGCAACCGGTCGGCCTGATCGCCGCGCACCTGATCGTCGGCACGGCGTTGCTCGCGGCGATGGCGTGCCGCGTGCTGTGGCGTGCGACGCACCGGCCGCCCGCCAGCGACCTGTCGCCCGCGATGCGCGCGCTGTCGAGCGTCACGCATGGCGCGCTCTACGCGCTGCTGATCGTCGTGCCGCTGCTCGGCTGGATCAACGCATCGTCGCGCGCGTGGGCCGTGACGCTGGTCGGCGTCATTCCGTTGCCGGCGCTGTCGGCGGCCGGCTCCGGATTCGGTCACGCGATGGGCGACGTGCACGGCATCCTCGCGTGGGTCCTGTTCGCCGGCATCTGCCTGCACGTGGCGGCCGCGCTGCTGCACCGCTTCGTGCTGCGCGATCAGGTCGTGCAGCGCATGATGCCTTGGTGAACACCGCGCAGGCTCATCGCGACCGGTCGACGAACTGATCGCGACGCCGCGCGAATCGGCGTGCAATGAGCGGTATCGCGGCCGGCGCCCTTCGGCCACCTCGCGTGGCGCGAAGGACATGCGGTTTGCCATCTCGCGAACACGACGGCCAGACTTCACACACGATCATGTCGGCACCTAGTTGCTGGTTGGCGCCGGCATGCCGGAAGCCGGCGCATGCGCGACCGACGCCGCCATCCGCGCCCGGTCCTGCTCGGCGAGCTTCGCTTCCGCGGCCTGGATATCGGCCGGATACTCGCCGTCGTCGCCCTTTGCCGGGTCGTACCCGGCCGCTTCGAGACGCATCAGTTCGTCGCGAACCTGCGCACGCGTCAGCGGCGCGGCCGATTGCGCGAATGCCGACTGACCGACGATCGCCCCGATCATCGTCAGTAGTGCGATATATGTTTTCATCATGAACTCCTTCAATGTGACGTATCGATCAACCACGGGATAGGCGTGACCTGCGGATGCAGGCGGTGAATCAGCTTCCGAAATAGATCGTGCAGAAGCTCGCGGGGCCGACGCATGCGGCGGCGCCTGGACGCGGCGACATTGCCGCCGGCTTGCCCGCGTCGGACGACACGGCCGGATCGCTGCCGACCGCCATGCTGGCCTGTCGTTGCGGCATCCGCTCGGCCTGCTGCTGGAACAGCGGGCTCACGTCCGGATACGACGTATCGGTCACGAAGCGCAGCCCGTTGTTTTGTGCATCGATCAGTTCCTGCCGGACCTGTTCGCGCGTGAGCGCCTGTGCCGACGCTTGCGTCGCGACACCTGCGAGAGAAATCGCCGCCACCGTGGCGGCTACCAGCCAGTGCGTGTTCATGCTCCACTCCTTCATCAGTCAATGAGACGACGTGCTACACCCGTATGACGACGGAGGGGCCGGGTTTATTCCCGCCTTTCCATGCGCGCCTGCCGAACGTTCATCGAACTGTCATTCATTCGTCAGCCGGCGTAACCTGACGTAACGCAATGCCCGCCGTGCTTCGGGCAGACTGACCACCACTTCATCCGGGCCGCCCATCGATCGACATGTCCGCCGCTTACGACCATGCAGCCGCCCTGCTGCGCACGCTGTACGACCGCCATATCGACAGCGGTGCGGTGCTCGACGCGTCGACATTCCCGGATGCCGAGCGTTTCGTGCGCGCGTGGCCCGCGATCCGCGCGGAGGCGCTCGACGTCGCACGCGACATGCCGCGCATCCCGCGCTTTCACGAAATCATGCGCGAGCAGTACGACATCTCGGCCAACGATGCACGCGACTGGCGCATGTTCATCATGCAGGCGTACGGCCAGCCGTTTCCGCGCAACCTGTCGCGCTGCCCGACCGTCGCCTCGCTCGTCGCGACGTCGCCGGACGTGCTGTCCGCGTCGCTGTCGTTCCTCGCGCCCGGCAAGCACATCCCGCCGCATCGCGGGCCGTTTCGCGGCATCCTGCGCGGTTATCTCGTACTGTCGATGCCGAAGCGCGCGGACGGCACACCGGCCGCCGTGCTGAAAGTCGACGGACACGAATACCGGCTCGACGAAGGCCGCTTCCTGCTGTGGGACGACACGTTCACGCACGAGGTGTGGAACGACAGCGATGCCGTGCGGATCGTGCTGCTGCTCGATATCCGCCGGCGCGGGATGCCGCGCGGGCTCATGTGGCTGTCGAATGCGGTGATCGGGGCCGTGCGGCTCGGCATCCGGATCAGAGGGCGGTCGATTCCGGTTTAGCCGCCATCGGCCATGCAAGTACCATCGGATGCGGCCGCTCCGTTCCGCCTTTCGACACCCGCCGGATCGCCTAAACTACAAGCCGTCCCTTTGTGCGGCTCCTGCCAGCTACCGCCATGGCGCACCTCTTCTTCGCCGCGTCGATCCAGCGGCACGTCGAAACGCCCGAGCGCGACGTCGACGCGCATACGGTCGGCGAGGCATTCGACACCATTTTCAACGAGCAGCCGCGGCTGCGCGGCTACATCGTCGACGACCAGGGCGCGCTGCGAAAGCACCTGTCGGTGTTCATCGACGGCCAGCCGATCCGCGACCGGCAGCGCCTGTCCGATGCGCTTGGCGACACGAGCCGCGTGTATGTCGTGCAGGCGCTGACCGGCGGATAAAGGGACCGATGCACGAGCACAGCCCCATACCAAGCGCCGTCGCACCAAGGCGGACCATCAGGAGACATTGCGCATGAACGATCGACTGCTCGTCGCCACCCGCAAGGGCCTGTTCGTCCTGCAATCCGACGGTCATGGCGGCTGGACGCCCGGCGAACCGCATTTCATCGGCGAGCCCGTCAGCATGGCGCTCGCCGACCCGCGCGACGGCACGCTGTATGCGGCGCTCAATCTCGGCCATTTCGGCGTGAAGCTGCATCGCCTGCGCGCCGGCGCCACCGACTGGGAGGAATGTGCAGTCCCGGTTTATCCGCCGCAGCCCGCCGACGCGTCGCCCGCCCGCGCCGACACGCATGCAGGCGGCGGCGACCCCGGCGACGCACCTGCCGGATCGCCGCAACCGCCGTGGACGCTTCAGCAAATCTGGTCGCTCGAAGCCGGCGGCGCGGACGAACCTGGCGTGCTGTGGGCCGGCACGATTCCCGGCGGCCTGTTCCGCTCCGCCGACCACGGCGATTCGTGGGTCCTCAACCGCGCGCTGTGGGATCGCCCCGAACGCGCCGAATGGGGCGGCGGCGGGTACGACGCGCCGGGCATCCATTCGGTGATGGTCGATCCGCGCGACAGCCGGCACGTCATCGTCGGCATCTCGTGCGGCGGCGTCTGGCAGACCGCGGACGGCGGCGTGACATGGCGCGTGACCGCGGAAGGCATGGAGGCCGACTACATGCCGCCCGAGCGGCGCGGCGAGCCCAACATGCAGGACCCGCACCGCGTCGTGCAGTGCGCGGCCAACCCCGACGTGCTGTGGACGCAGCATCATTGCGCGATCTTCCGCTCGACGGACAGCGGCGAACACTGGCGGCGGATCGAAGCCGAGCCGTCGAGCTTCGGTTTCGCGGTGGCCGTGCATCCGCACGAACCGGATACCGCATGGTTCGTGCCGGCCGTGAAGGACGCGTGCCGGATTCCGGTGAACGGCCGGTTCGTCGTCACGCGCACGCGCGATGGCGGCCGCAGTTTCGAAAGCCTGTCGAACGGGTTGCCGGCCGCACCCGCGTACGACCTCGTATACCGGCATGGGCTCGCGGTGGACGATTCAGGCACGCGCCTCGCGATGGCGTCGACGACCGGCGGGCTATGGACGTCCGCCGATGGCGGCGAGCACTGGCAACAGGTATCGGCGCATTTGCCGCCGGTGTATTGCGTGCGCTTCGGATAATCACGTGCGGACACCGAACGAAACGCAACCATCCAGGCGTGCGGAACGGAATTCGCGCGCCGACGTAACCGAGCGACGCTTCACGCAGCCGGCACTATCCGCTCGACCGCCGCACGGGTCCGTGCAATTTCCGCTTCGAGCCAGTCGAGAAACCGCCTGACCTGCGGCTCGCGCTCCCGCCCCGGCCGGCACAGCGCGACGAAGCGCGCGCCGTCGAGCCGCACCGCGGGCTCGATCGGCATCAACGCACCGCGCTCGACATGCTCGGCGGCCAGCACCGAGCTGAGCAGCGCGATACCCTGTCCGTGCAGCACGGCCTGCAACGCGTAATGCTCGTCGTCGTAATGGCGAAACACCGCGCGTTCGAGCCACGCTTGCCGGCCCGCCGCACGACACCACGACGCCCAGTCGATCGACACCGGCAGCGGCGTATCCCACACGGTCTCGATCAGGTCGAGCGGTTCGTCGGTGCGATGCGCGTCGAACCCGGCGGCCGCATACGCACCGAAATACTCGTCGATCAACGCGATCTCGTGCAGCGCGGAAAACTTTCGCGACGTCGCCCGAATCGCGAGATCGATTCGGGCATCGCGTTCGAGATCGACGAGCGCGTTGCCCGTTTCGACCTTGATGTGCAAGTGCGGATCGACACGACGAAACGCGCCGAGACGCGGAATCAGCCACATCGCCGCAAACGCCGGCGTCGTGGTCAGCACGAGCGAGCGCTCGCCGGCCGCGTCCGGACGCACCGCATCGAGCCCGCGGCTCAACACCAGCAACGCATCGTGACTCGCGCGAAACAGCTGCTCGCCTTCTTCCGTCAGCCGCACGCCGCCCGCGCCGCGCTCGAACAGCAGCACGCCGACGCGGCTTTCGAGCGACTTGATCTGGTGCGACACGGCGGCCGGCGTCACGGAGAGTTCATCGGCCGCGGCCTTGAAGGTGCCGAGCCGCGCCGACGATTCGAATACACGCAATGCAGTCAGGGGAATTTTCGAGAACACGGGGCCTCGCGGACCGGATGCGGCCGGGTTGAATTCGATTCAATCGGGGTGAGATTAGGTGAATTGAAGCGGGTGCGCAACGCGGCTAGCCTTGCGGGACGTCGCGGCATGCCGCCGCGACGGTTGCCCTCGAACCGGAGGAACCCGTGCAAGGCCTACCGCGCAGGATCACGCAGGCGGTGCTCTACGAAGCGATCGCCATTTCCTGCATCTCGCCCGTGATCGCGGCGATCTTCAAGCAGGATCTCGTCTATTCAGGCGCGCTGTCGGCGACGATGTCGGCGATCGCGATGCTGTGGAACCTGATCTTCAACGCGCTGTTCGAGCGCTGGGAAGCGTCGCGCCGACAGCCGAAGCGTACGCTCGGGCGGCGGCTCCTGCACGCAATCGGATTCGAGGGCGGACTGATCTTCATCCTCGTGCCGGTCGTGTCGGGGTGGCTCGACATCTCGTGGTTCGATGCGTTCGTCGTCGATATCGGGCTGTTCGCGTTCTTCTTCTGCTACGCGTTCGTGTTCCAGTGGGCGTTCGACCGCGTGTTCGACGTGCCTGCGGCGACGAAGCAGTCGTAAGCCGGGCGCCTACGCCCCAGCGGCGATTTTCGGCAACTGCCAGCCGAAGCGGACCGCCGCCATCCGCAGCGCAAAGCATGCGATGCCGCCGAGCACGGCCGCGACGACGGGCGGGCAACCGAGTCGCCGGCACAGCACGACGACGACCGCGCCGAGCAGCGCCGCGCTCGCATAGATGTCGGTGACCAGCACGACCGGTATCCGCGCGAGCAGCACATCGCGCACCACGCCGCCCCCACAGCCGGTCACGGCGCCCATCAGCGTTGCAATGAACGGATGGACGCGGAATTCGAGCGCCTTCACCGCGCCCGCTACCGCGAACAGCGCGAGGCCGGCCGCATCGAGCGTCGTCAGCAGCGACGGCGAGAACGACGCGACCCGCACATGAAACACGAATGCGAACAGCCCGGCGGCGAACGCGAGCGCCGGATAACGCCAGTCGCTCACGGCGCTCGGCGGCCGCGCGCCGATCAGCAGGTCGCGAATCACGCCCCCGCCGAGCGCGACGACGAGCGACAGCACCATCACCCCGAACAGGTCGAGGCCGGCGCCGATCGCCGCATTGGCGCCCTCGATCGCGAACACCGCCGTGCCCGCGAGATCGGCGGCGAGCACGACTTGCTCGATGCGCTTCATGCGAGTGAATGGCCGATGTGAAGCATCGTCCGGTTGTTGCGTGCGCCGATCGAAGCCGACGGGTTGTTCGGCCGCGTGCCGGCTGCGTGTCGCCGTCCGAATGCATCAAGCGGGTTGCGGGTCATCGTCGTCTCCTCGATCGGGGATCGAGCAGTCTAGCGCATCGTCCGGCGACCGTCGGGTGAAGCGCGAAGCACGCAGCAAAAAGCCGGCGCAAGCAGGTCACCCCGCTTACGCCGGCTCAACATTCACGTCGGGCTTCGGGCCGCAGCCGCCAAGCCCGACAGGTCACGCTCAATGCACGCCGAGATACGCCTTCACCGCCGGCAGGCCCGGCTTGCCGTCGAGCGTCGTCACGCCGGCCAGCCACTTGTCGAGCGCTTGCGGGTTCGCCTTCAGCCAGTCGGCGGCGGCCTTGTTCGGGTCCTGCTTGTTCATGATCGGCACCATCACGTGGTTCTCGATCGACGTCGTGAACTGCAGGTTCGACACGAACTTCGCGACGTTCGGGCAGCGTTGCGCGTAGTCGGGCGGGGTTGCCGTCAGCACCTTCGCTTCGCCGTAGTTCGGGCCGAACACGTCGTCGCCGCCAGTCAGGTAGTCGATCTTCATCTGCACGTTCATCGGATGCGGTTCCCAGCCGAGGAACACGATCCACTGCTTGTCGCGGGCCGCGCGATTTACCTCGACCAGCATCCCGGCCTCGCTCGACTCGACCAGCTTGAACTTGCCGAGGCCGAACTGGTTGCCGTCGATCATCTTCTTGATCAGCGCATTGCCGTCGTTGCCCGGCTCGATCCCGTAGATCTTGCCGTTCAGCTTGTCCGCGTACTTCTGGATGTCCGCGAACGACTTCAGGCCGCCCTGGTAAACGTAGTCGGGCACCGCGAGCGTGTATTTCGCGCCGGTCAGGTTGGGCGTCGCGAGCACCTTGATCGTGCCGGCCTTCGTGAACGGCTGGATGATCGGGTCCATCGTCGGCGACCAGTAGCCGAGGAACACGTCGATCTGCTTGCTCTTGATCCCCGCGAACGTGATCGGCACCGAGGCGATCGTCTTCGTCGGGTTGTAGCCGAGCCCCTGCAGCATCGTCGATGCGAGGCCCGTGGTCGCCGCGATGTCGGACCAGCCGACATCGGCGAAGCGCACGTTCTTGCATACGGGCGGATCGGCCGCATAAACGGCCGACATCGGCGCGGTCACCCCGATCCCGCACACCGCTGCGATCAATAGGCGCTTCATCTTGCTTCTCCTCAAAGTGATGTCGTTTGCTTGAATGCGGGATCGTTTATTGAAGCCGCGCGCCGCGATCCCGGCGACGTCGCGTACCGACGGATTGCCGAGGCTCAGCGCCCCGGCAGCCGGCGCTCGTAGCTCGGCGCATGGCCGAACTGCGCGCGGTATGCCTTGCTGAAATGACACGGCGAATGAAAGCCGCAGACCGTCGTCACGCGTGCGATCGATGCGTCGGTCGTGCGCAGCAGGTCGCGTGCGCGTTTCAGGCGCAGCGTCAGGTAATAATGGGTCGGCGATACGTTCAGGTACACCTTGAACATGCGCTGCAGATGGCGCTGCGACAACCGCACGAGCCGCGCGAGTTCCTCGAGCGACAGCGGCTCCTCGATGTTCGCCTCCATCAGCCGCACGACCTCGATCAGCTCCGCGCGCGAGAAGCCGACCCGCGCATCGACCGGAATCGGCTGCGTATCGGTCGAGCTGCGAATGCGCTCCAGGATGAACTGCTCGGATACCTGCGCGGCCAGTTGCTGGCCAAACCGCATGCCGACGAGGTTCAGCATCAGGTCGAGCGGCGCGGTGCCGCCCGTGCAGGTCAGCCGGTCGCGATCGACGACGAACAGCTCGTCGGCGAAGCCCACTCGCGGAAATTCGGAATGCAGCGCGGACAGGTTCTCCCAGTGCACGGTGCAGCGATAGCCGTCGAGCAGCCCGCTCGACATCAGCGCATAGGCACCCGTGCAGATGCCGCCGAGCGGCAGACCGCGTTCGGCGAGCGCCGCGAGCGTATCGCGCGCGCCCTCGTCGACCACGTCGCGGATGCGGATGCCGCCGCACACGATCATCACGTCGGGCAGGTTGTCGTAGTCGAGCGCCTGCGTGGGCCGCACCGCGATGCCGTTGCTGGCATGCGCGGGCGCGCCGTCGAGCGAGTAGATCGACCACTTGTAGTGATCCGCCCGCCCGACGTAATTCGCCATCCGAAGCACTTCGACCGCGCTCGAGAACGCGATCATCGAGAAGTTCGGCAGCGTCAGGAAGCCGAAATGGGCGAGGGACGAAACCGGTGAAACGCAGGCGGCGGGCGCGACAGCGACGGCGGACGTCACATCGGTCTCCTGGCGAGGAGGTTGCGGGAGGCCAGCCCCGCGGCGGAAACCGCGGGAGCCGTTATCTATTCATTCAGGGTGATCGACCAGGGCGTTCCCGGCCGCCGAAGATCAGGCCCGTGCGGGCGCAGTCTTCACGCGAAAGAGCTGCTTGAGGCCGGAGAACAGCGGCGCCTTCACGGTGCCCGGCGCGCGGCCGAAGCTCTCCGTGATGCGATCCAGAATGATCGCGAGCAGCACGACCGACAGACCGCTTTCGAAACCGAGGCCGATGTCGAGGCGCTGGATACTCGCGAGCACGTCGTTGCCGAGGCCGCCCGCGCCGACCATCGACGCGATGATCACCATCGACAGCGCCATCATGATCGTCTGGTTCACGCCCTGCATGATCGACGGCAGCGCGTTCGGGAACTGCACCTTGTACAGCAGCTGCCACGGCGTGCAGCCGAACGCCTGGCCGGCTTCGACGATCTCGCGGTTCACGTGACGGATGCCGAGGCTCGTGAGACGCACCGCGGGCGGCATCGCGAAGATCACCGTCGACAGGATCCCCGGCACGCGGCCGAGACCGAACAGCATCGCGGCCGGAATCAGGTAGACGAACGCGGGCATCGTCTGCATCAGGTCGAGGATCGGGCGCACGATCGCGGCGACCCACTTGCTCTTCGCGGCCCAGATGCCGAGCGGAATGCCGAGCACGAGGCTGATGATGGTCGACGACAGCGTGAGACCGAGCGTGATGACCGTCTGATCCCAGAAGCCCGTCGCGAAGATCAGCAGCAGCGACAGCGTGGTGAACAGCGCGAAGCGCCAGCCCACCCGCCACAGCCCGACGCCGATGAAGATCGCCATCATCAGCCACATCGGGATCGCCTGCAGGCCATGCTCGACGAATGCCGCGAGCCCCTCGATCGCTTGACCGATCGCGTCGAACGTCTTCGCGTCGTGGTCGAGCAGGTAGTGAACGGACTGGTCGACCCAGGTACCGAGCGGAATCATTTCAGACATGGGAGCCTCGCGAACGCGTGATGGCCTTCAGGATGAGCGCGCGATCGACCGAGCCGCAGTAGCAGCCGTCGTCGTCGACGACGGGCAGTGCATTCGGGCTCGCGACCACGCGCGCGACGACATGCTCGAGCGACGCATCGCGCCGGATGCTTTCGATCGGCCGCACGGACGGCGTGTCCTGGCCGAGCGCCTCGCGCGTGACGAAGCCGCGAATCTTGCGTGCGGCATCGAGCACGAACGCGTATTCGGCGCTGCCGTTCAGCGACGCCGCGACGTTCTCGGCATCGCACTTCGACACGAGCGGCACGGCGCCCGTCTGCATCAGGTCGCCGGCGGTGAGGTAGCGGCTGGTGTCGATGCCGTCGAAGAACGCGCGCACGTAATCGTCGGCCGGGTTCGCGATGATGTCCTGCGGCGTGCCGACCTGCACGAGGCGGCCACCTTCCATGATCGCGATGCGGTTGCCGATGCGCAGTGCTTCCTCGAGATCGTGCGACACGAACATGATCGTGCGGCGCTGCTCCTTCTGCAGTTGCAGCAGCACGTCCTGCATTTCGCGGCGCTTGAGCGGATCGAGTGCGGAAAACGCCTCGTCCATGATCATCAGCGACGGGTTCACGGCCAGCGCGCGAGCAAGGCCGACGCGCTGCTGCATGCCGCCCGACAGCTCGGACGGCAGCTTGTGCGAGAACGGCGCGAGGCCGACCTGCTCGAGCACTTCCATCGCACGGCGCTCGCGCTCCTTCTTGCCCATGCCGCCGACTTCGAGCCCGAACGCGGCATTCGACACGACGGTGCGATGCGGCATCAGCGCGAACGACTGGAACACCATGCTCATGTCCTTGCGGCGCAGCGCGGTCAGCGCGGAGCGGCGCGCCGACGCGACGTCGAGCCCGTCGATCAGCACCTTGCCGGCGCTCGGATCGACCAGCCGGTTCACGAGGCGGATCAGCGTGGACTTGCCGGAGCCGGACAGGCCCATCAGCACGAAAATTTCGCCTTCCTGCACATCGAAGGAGACGTTGTGCACGCCGACGACCTGGCCGGTGCGCTTGAGCACATCGTCCTTCGTCGCGCCGGCGGCGAGCATGTCGAGCGCCTGCTGCGGATTACTTCCAAACACCTTGCACAGACCTTCGACCACAACCTTGGGGGCATCCATCGAAACCTTCTCCTCGTGTAGCGGGGACTCGCGCTTGTCATAGCGTGCCTACATAGTTGCCAGAAAAAACCCCGACCTGCCGACGAATTACGACAAACGCTTGCGCAAATACGACACGGCCGGCAGCCCCGCCGGGCGGGCCGCGCAGCCGATTGCGGCGGCGCAAAACGCGCACGGCCAGCAACGACGGGCGTCACCCGGCGGCCTTGTGCGCAGCAACGCGCCAAACGGCACATGAGGTTTTGCGCCAGCCCGCCTCCGGCGCGCGTCGCTTTACGACAAGTTCACGTCCGTTCCGGCGCCGATCTATTCAGACGAAAGCGCGCGCCGCATTCGCCAGTAAAAAGCATGACCGTGCAAAAAACCGGATCGTGACACCGGACGGCGCGCGCCGCGATACCGCGTCAAACCCGGAAATCGGCGCACGCACGCTGTGATACATTCGCCGCAAACACGCCGAGCGCGACGTCGCCGCGAGCCTTTCGCACGCAGGCCCTGCCGCACGACGCGCACATGCCGGTTCGCCTGCCGGCCGTGCTGAAACCACCTCGATCCGGTGCGATCCGCGATCGAAGGACGATAACGACAGTGAGAGGGAGCAAGGCGTTGAACTGGGCATTCGCCGTAATCGGTTTCATCGTGGGCGGCATCGCCGCGTTGATCGGGGATTTCTCGGCCGGGAGCGGCTCGCTGCTCGGGGCCGCCGTCGGATTCTGCATCGGGCACGCGCTGCGCCAACGCAAGCAGCAAAACCCGCGAGCCGCGGCCGACGCGTTCGCGCTCTCCGCGACGCCGCCGCCGACCCCATTACCGCTCGCCGATCGCGTCGCACGCCTCGAGGCAACCGTCGACACGCTCACGCGCGAACTCGACACGCTGCGCGCCCAACTAGCGGGCGCGAAGGCTGGCGCGGCGACCTCCGGCGACCTCGCGCAAACGGCTTCGGCCGGCGCCTCCGCAGCGCCGCTGCCAGCCCACGTTCCGGCCACGCCCACGCCACAACCTGTCGCCGCACGGGCCGACACACCAGCATCCAGTTCGACGCCGGCACCTGCCGCGGCCCCCGCACCGGCAAACACAGCCCGCACCGCCGCTGCGTCCGCTCAGGCCAATACCACCGCCAGCCCACCCGCCACCCCGACCCGCCCTGTCCCGCCCGCACCACCCACGCCGCGCGAACCCGGCCTCGCCGAACGCGCGTTCGGCGCCGCGCGCGACTGGCTGCTCGGCGGCAATACGGTCGTGCGTGTCGGGATCATCGTGCTGTTCTTCGGCGTCGCATTCCTGCTCAAGTACGCGGCCGACAACGACATGCTGCCGATCGAATTCCGCCTCGCGGGCACGGCGCTCGCCGCGGCCGCGCTGCTCGCGATCGGCTGGCGCGTGCGGGCGCGCCGCGCCGCCTACGGCCTCGTGCTGCAAGGCGGCGGCGTCGGCATCCTGTACCTGACGATCTTCGCCGCGACCAAGCTGTATGCGCTGCTGCCCGTCGGCGCCGCGTTCCCGCTGATGGTCGCGGTCTGCGCGCTGAGCGCGTTCCTCGCGGTGCGGCAGAACGCGCTGCCGCTCGCGTTCATGGGCAGCGCGGGCGGCTTCCTCGCGCCGATCCTGCTGTCCACCGGCCAGGGCAACCACGTCGCGTTGTTCAGCTACTACGCACTGCTGAACGCGGGGATCTTCGCGATCGCGTGGTTCAAGGCGTGGCGCCCGCTGAACCTGCTCGGCTTCGTGTTCACGTTCACGATCGGCTCCGCGTGGGGCGTGACGGCCTATCGCCCCGCGCTGTTCGCGAGCACCGAGCCGTTCCTCATCCTGTTCTTCCTGATGTATGTCGGCATCGCGCTGCTGTATGCGGTGAAACGCGAACTCGCGCTGCGGCACTATGTCGACGGCACGCTCGTGTTCGGCACGCCGATCGTCGCGACCGCGCTGCAGGCGTCGCTCGTGAAAGGCATGCCGTTCGGGCTCGCGTGGAGCGCGGTCGCGCTGTCGGCGTTCTACGTCGCGATCGCCGCATGGCTCGCGCGGCGCCGCGATCGCCTCGGGCTGCTGTTCGAATCGATGCTCGCGCTCGCGGTCATCTTCGCGACCCTCGCGGTGCCGCTGGCGTTCTCGGGGCCGACGACCAGCGCCGCGTGGGCCATCGAAGGCGCGGCCGTCGTGTGGCTCGGGGTGCGCCAGAAGCGCCTGCTCGCGTTCGGCTTCGGGCTGCTGATGCAGGTCGCCGCGGCCGGCGCGTTCTTCACGAGCCTGCTCGGGCCGACCGACCCGGCTGCGCTGCCGGTGCTCAACGGCCCGACTATCGCGATGCTGCTGATCGCGCTCGCCGGCCTGTTCACCGGCTGGTGGCTGCACGGGCGCGGCGAAGCGCGCGCATGGCACGCGTGGATGCCCGAGATCGGCGTCGCGGCCGCCGCGTGGGGGCTGCTGTGGTGGGTCAGCGGCGGGCTGCACGAGATCCTCGTCCATGCGAGCCGTCACGTCGACCTGCATGCCGACCGCTTCGTCGTCGATACGACCGCGCTGTTCGCGGCCGGCACCGCGTGGCTCGCGCACGTCGCGCGCCGCCGGCTCGCGTGGCCGCTCGCCGAATGGCCCGCGCTCGCGCTCACGCCGGTGCTGGCGCTGCTCGCGCTGCGCGCGTTCGATGCGCACGAAGCGCCGCTGTCGGGCATGGGCGCGTTCGCATGGCCGGTGGCCGTCGGCGCCGGGTTTGCACTGCTGTGGCGCCAGTCGCGCGGCACGACCGGCGCCGCTGCCGCGAACGGCACAGCGCATTCCGTTGCAGCAGGCATCCTCGCGCCGCTGCATACGCTGGCGTTCTGGACCCTGTGCGGGCTGCTGTCGCTCGAAGGTTTCTGGCGCCTGCGCGCGTTCGTCCCGGAAGGCGCCTGGAGCTGGAGCGCATGGGCGTACGGCTTCGGCGCGCTGCTCCTGCTCGTATCGGGCCCCGGCTCGCGCCTGCGCTGGCCGGTCGCCGCGTTCCCGCGCGCGTATCAGGTGTGGGGAGCCGCGCCGCTCGCCGCGCTGCTGTGGCTGTGGAGCCTCGCCAGCACGGTGAGCGACGGCGACGCCTCTCCGCTCTTCTGGCTGCCGCTGCTCAATCCGCTCGACGTCGCGCAGGGTCTCGCGTTCGTCGCGTTCGCCGCGTGGCTGCGTCGCCTGAAGACGCTCGGCATCGCGTGGCATCCGCGCGTCGTCGACTATCTGGCGATCGCGACCGTGTTCCTGTGGTTCAACGCGCTGCTGCTGCGCACGCTGCATCAGCGCTTCCATCTGGGCTACGACATCGACACCGTGCTGTCGTCGTTCGGTATCCAGCAGGTGTTCATGGTCGGCTGGAGCCTGTTCGCGTTCGCCGGGATGTGGCTCACGCGCCGCGACGGCATCGCCCGCCTCTGCGCGTTCGCGTCGCTGCCGCTGATCGTCGTGATGTGGGTGTGGACTTTCTACGCGAACTTCACGCAGGACGGCGGAAGCTGGGCGCGCGTGCCGCTGTTCAACCCGCTCGATCTCGTGCTCGCGGTCGTCTATGCGCTTGCCGCGTCGTGGTTCGTGCGCGCGCGCAGGCTCGGCTGGTCGTTCGGCAACTATCGCGTCGAGCTGCTGGGTGCGGCTGGCGCGACCGGGTTCCTGTGGCTGAACGCGATCCTGCTGCGCACGCTGCATCACTGGGCCGGCGTGCCGTACGAATTCGGCGCGATGGCCGAATCGACGCTCGTGCAGGCGTCGGTATCCGTGTACTGGACGGTCTGCGCGCTCGCGATCACGATCTGGGCCACGCGCCGCGGGCTGCGACCGCTATGGTTCGTCGGCGCCGCGCTGCTCGCGCTCACGGTCGTCAAGCTATTCCTGTTCGACCTGTCGCACGTCACCGGCATCGAGCGGATCGTGTCGTTCATCGGCATCGGCGTGCTGCTGCTGTTGATCGGCTATTTCTCGCCGCTGCCACCGAAGGCCGCCGCGCAACAGGACGGCCAGCCATGAAACGACTCGCCGCCCTGCTCGGGCTGAGCCTGCTCGCGTCGCTCGCGGTGGCCGATGGCGCGCCGAACGCCGGCCGCGTCACGCAGCGCTTCGCGCTCGACCTCGACGGCAGCGCCGCGTATTACCAGCTCACCGTGCCGCAGCCCGTGTATGCGGCGAGCCGGCGCGACGATCTCGGCGACGTGCGTATCTTCAACGGCGCGGGCGAGCCGGTGCCGTACTCGCTCGACGCGCCCGCCGCGGCCACGGCCGCCGTGCCGCCATCCCGCACGCCGGTGCACTGGTTTCCGCTACCGCCCGCGCGCGCCGAGCACGGCAACGCGCCGCTCGGCGTGACGGTCGGCCCGGACGGCGCGCTGCGCGCGGCCGTCGCGACGCCTTCGCGGCCTGGGCGCGGCGCGGACCTCGTCGACCTGTCGCATACCGACGGCAGCATCGATGCGCTGCTCGTGCACGTGAACGACGACAGCTACGAGGGGCGCGTGTCCGTCGAAGCCAGCGACGACCTGCGCAGTTGGCGGCCGCTCGGCAGCACGCAGTTGCTGAAGGTCGGCCGCGGCAACGACATGCTGGTGCAGGAACGCATCGCGCTCGACGGCGCGGCGCCGCGCTACCTGCGACTCGACTGGCTCGACGGCGCGCCCGCGATTGCGTCGATCGACGTCGAGACGCATCCGCGCGACGCGCGCGGCACCGATACGGCGTCCGTGCCGCGCCAGTGGCGCGACGCCGTGCGGATACGCGCCGGCGCCGCGCCGGGCGAGTATCTGTTCGACACCGACGGCGCGTATCCGGTCGACCGCGTGCGCATCGCCGTGCCGCAGCCGAATACCGTCGCGCGCGCGACGCTGCAAAGCCGCGCCGATGCGCAGGCGCCGTGGCGCGACGTCGCGGGCGCCGTGCTGTTCCGGCTGCAGGGCAAGGGCGGCGAGCAGCGCAATCCGCCGCTCGAGTTCATCGCGAACACGGATCGCGCGTGGCGCATCGTCGTCGACATGCGCAACGGCGGGCTCGGCAGCGGCCAGCCGGCCGTCGCGATCGGCTGGCATCCGGCCGCGCTGACCTTCGTCGCGCGCGGCACGCCGCCGTTTACGCTCGGTGTGGGCGACGCGTCGCTCATGTCGTCCGCCGTGAGCCGCGACGCACTGCTGGTCGGCATGGCGCCCGAAGTGCGGCCCGCCCGCGTCGGCGCGGCGCTGCCGGCATCGGCGGTCGCGCCGGCGGCAGCCGCCGATGCGGATGCCGCGCGCCGCTACGTGCTGTGGGGCGCGCTGGTGGTGGCGGTCGGTGTGCTCGGCACGATTGCATGGCGTCTCGCGAAAGGCGGCGGCGAGACGCGCAGCCGCGACGAGTGACGTCGGCGTGCGGTTGCATGCCGCTTGACGCGGCGTTCACGTTCATCGAGCAGGTTCGTTTCTTCAGCCATCACAACGCGTGATCGCACCGATTCATCGAGTGGTCCGCGGCCCGTCGTGGCGTAAAGGCCACCCGACGCGCCAGCGGCACGAGCCGGCGCCCACTCGCCGCTATCGCGCCACGAAGCGGCCGTGCTGACGCGGCCGCCACGGCGACGACCGGCAACTGGCCGCACCGGCCGCGCGGCGCGCCGCGAAACGTCCGGTGCGACGCACGCCTGACTCGCGCCGCGCCACCGCGAGGACGCGCGGCGCCCACGCCACCATGACACGCCGCACGGCCGCCACGCGCGCGGCCAGCCGCGATGCCGGAGACACACGGCGCACAGCATGTGCAACGGGCCGCTTGCACAGGATCGCGCTGTCGTAGCGCTTGCCGGCGAAGCGCATCACGTCGACCACCTCGAAGCCCTGCGCGCCGTAGAACGCCAGCAGGTGCGCAGCAGGATGCGGCGTATCCAGCGCGAGCAGCGCATAGCCGCGCAACGCGGCCCACTGCTCGGCGAACGACAGCAGCAACGCGCCGATCCCGCGGCTCTGGCAAGCCGGGTCCACCGCCACCTGGCGCACGCTCGCGACGCCTTCGCGCCGGTACAGCGAGCAGGCCGACGACGGATCGGTCGCATACAGCGTGGCCGTACCGACGACAAGCCCGCCGCACACGGCGACATAGCACTCGCCCGCTTCCGCGCGGCGGCGCGTGACGTCTTCGTCCTGGTCGACGCACGTGCAGTTGAGCCCCATCGCACCGAGCCGCGCGAACGCGCGGTGCAGCATCGGCGTCAGTTGTGCATAGCTGTCGATTGCCGGATCGAAACGCCGGACGATCACCCGATCGACGCACCTGGAAGGCAGCGCGGCAGGGGTGGGGTCGGCGATCGCGTTCCAGGGTATCGACATGGCCATGCTCCGTGGTGAAGATGCACGAAGTCTAGGAGCGCGCCGGTTGCCGTCGCAAGAAAAAATGTCGTAAAAATTCCGGGCCAAGACGGCGGGCGGAGGTCGCGAATACGGCATCGTTCCGATGCTGCGTGCACGTCGTGGCGAACGCATCGAAGCACCGATCGTTGTTCGCGCAAGCAACGCGTCATGCAATGAAGTCGCACGGTGATGTCCACACCCGCGCGCACGCCGTTGACACGTGCCGCCCCGCGCTCCAGACTCGCTGCTCCGTCACCGCCCCGCGAGCGCCCATGATCACCTGCTTCCTTCGCTACGTCGTCGATCCGTACAAACTCGTCGAATTCGAAACCTACGGCAAGATGTGGATTCCGCTCGTCGAGCAGTTCGGCGGCACGCATCACGGCTACTTCCTGCCGTCCGAAGGCGCGAGCAACATCGCGCTCGCAATGTTCTCGTTCCCGAGCCTCGCCGAATACGAACGCTACCGCGAACGTTCGAAGGACGATCCGGCCTGCCAGGCCGCGTTCCGCTACGCGGAGGAAACCCGCTGCATCATCAGCTACGAGCGCAGCTTCTTCCGGCCGGTGTTCGAGTAACGGGCGGCGTCGCCGCGTATCGTGCCCCGTTTTCCGGCCGAGGACGAAAAAAAGCCCCGCCTGCATCCGCGCGGCGGGGCCAACCCATGTCAGTAGAGACATCATGGAGGAGACGAGCCCATCTTATCGACCGTGGCGCACCGTCTCAACCAAGCATTTCTGCTATCGATCTGCGGGGCCGCGCACACGATTGCCCCCGCCACGCGGCATATCGATAGAACGAAAAGTCGTTTTCAGAGTGGCGACGGGGTCGTTACCATCTGGTTTTAAGCCTGTGCTTAGCCGGGCAAGCCAATCCCAGGAGCGCCCCTTGACTGCATTCGATCAACACCGCCGCCCGTTCGTCGTCGGCATCGGCGGGACCACCCGAGCCGCGTCGTCCACCGAACGCGCGCTGTCGTTCGCACTGCGCGGCGCGCAAGCCGCCGGCGCACGCACGCGCCTGTTCGACGGCCCGTTCCTGCATACGCTGCCGCACTATGCACCCGAACATAAAACGCTGACCGACGCGCAGCGCGAGCTGATCGACGCCGTGCGCCAGGCCGACGCGATCATCATCGCGACGCCCGGCTATCACGGCGGCGTGTCCGGTCTCGTGAAGAACGCCCTAGACACGCTCGAGGAACTGCGCGCGGACGAACGCCCTTATCTCGACGGCCGCGCGGTCGGCCTGATCGTCACCGCGTACGGCTGGCAGGCGGCCGGCACCGTGCTGACGTCGCTGCGCTCGATCGTCCATGCGCTGCGCGGCTGGCCGACGCCGTTCGGCGCCACCGTCAACACGCTGGAAACGCGCTTCGAAAGCGCCGACAGCTGCTCGGACCCGAAGGTCGTCGCGCAACTCGAGACGGTCGGCACGCAAGCCGCCGAATTCGCGCTCGCGTTCGCGTCGCATCGAGCGGCCTCGCACGCGGCGTCGGTCGATGCGCTTGCGCCCGTACTGAAGGTCGCCAACCAGTAACCCCTGCATTCCGCCGCGCGCCTCCGATCGACAGGATTCGACGAGGCGCGCGGCGCGTCTTCCAGCGCGTGGCGATATGCCGGGCGCGTCGTCTCGCCTCTCGAACATACCGTTTCCGCGTACCGCCCCGATAACGATTCAGCCCGCCGCGTGATTTGCATTGGCCGAAAGATTGGTTCACGCAGCCGGCGGGTTTTCGTACGCTGAAAGTCCGAACTTTTTCCGCGCACGCCATGAACCGTACGATCCGCTACAAGGGCTATGAAGTCGCTCCCGCTGCCGCCCGGTTGCCGAACGGGCTGTTCGCCGCCAACCTGACGATCGAACGTGCGAGCGGCGGGCCGTCGCCGCGCTCCGTGTCGTTCGACGCAATCGATTTCTTCTTCGAGGAAGAGCACGCCCTCGCCTACGCATCACGCTGGGGCCGCCTCTGGGTCGACACGAACGCGTGACGCGCGCCGGGCCGGCGTGCACATGGCCGCTCGAAAATACGCGATGACGGAAGCTGTGCAAGAATCTTTCGATCCGTAATCGCATAACAATAGCCATGACCGACACGCTGCAGGAAGAGCATGCAGCCGCAGATCACGCGATGCGCAACTGGACCTTCGAGAGGCAAGGTCCCGTCCGGATCGGTTCCGACGCGCACAAGCAGATGTTCTGTCGGATGCTGCTCGACACACACAACCCGTACAAGCCGGCCGTGATCGACTGGCCGGCGCTCCAGCCGGCCGAACTCAGACGGCTCACGTCACTGCCGATCTGGGACATCGCCGTGCAAACCGAAGGCCGCGCGTCGATCCGCGTGGCCACCTACGCCGCGACCGTCGACGATCCGCTGCTGCGCCGCGCGCTCGAAATGGACGGCGGCGAGGAAGCCCGCCACAAGGTCGTGCTGTCGAAGCTGGTCGAGGCGTACGGCATCCGGCTCGCGCCCGAGCCGGCCTACCCGGCGCCGACCGATCCGGAATGGTCGTGGATGATGACGGGCTTCAGCGAATGCATCGACAGCTTTTTCGCGTTCGGCCTGTTCCGCTCCGCGCAGCGCTCCGGCTATTTCCCGCCTGAGCTGGTCGAGACCTTCGAGCCCGTGATCCAGGAAGAAGGCCGCCACATCCTGTTCTTCGTGAACTGGTACGCGTGGTACTGGCGCACGATGCCGTGGTGGCGTCGGCCGTGGTTCTTCGCACGGGTGGCGGCCGTGTGGGTGCAACTGATCCGCGACCGCATGAGCATCGCGCGCGGCATCGATGCCGACGGCGCGGCCCGTGACGCGAATTTCCCAGCAACCGGCACCGCCGACATTGGCGATGCGCTCAACCCGCGCGAGTTGATCGAGCTGTGTCTCGTGGAGAACGACCGGCGGATGGCCGGTTACGACAAGCGCCTGCTGCGCCCGATGTTCGTGCCGCGGATGGCGCGGTTCGCGCTGCGGTTTCTGAAGAAGTGAAGTCGGGCGCTTGCCGCGGGTCAGGCGGCAAGCGCCCAGTTCGGTCCACGCCCGTGGACCGAATGTGGCGGGCCCGATACATTCAATCCATCCCTATTTTTATTCGGCACGTCGCGCCGTCGTCGGCATGACTGACAAATTGCCGCACCCCCGGATCTGACATTTCGAGCGCCTCCAGCTCGACGCCGACCCGCGGTCTTTGACGACCTGTCGGCACCCGCGAAACACCCGCCGCGAGCGCGTCCGCTCAGCTTCCCGCATGCGTGCCGATTCCGCCCCGACACCGATGTCCGCGCAATCGTCAATAGGACGAATCCGATAAATTGACGCAGACCGTTTCATTTTTCGCCCTGTAGCACTTTTTTACAACTTCGCGGAGCTGGGCGACCCGAAACGCCCGTCACACGGGCGCCCGCGCCGGACAAGATGCGCAAATCAGCACAATCCAACGCTCATCCCGACAGATAAATTTAATTAATTGATAATCCATAAATAGAAAACCAAATTCAACAAAAGCAAATCAATTAACAAGTTAATAATGTGGAAAATGCATTATCAACCAATACGCCATTAAACATTACAGACATGAAAGAATTGGTCTGCTCGCAAACGTTTGCTATTTCATTTGTCTTACTTTTGGGGCATTCCGATGTGTTACCCAACGCACAAAACACATATAAGTTGTTGTTTTTTATATAAAAATTAAGACGACCTAAGAAAAAATCAAACCCGACACGACACATTCTTACAGCTTTCAAATTCATTCTTCCCCAATGCGTCAAAACACGATGCATTAACCATTCTTTAACTTTCCAATCCCTTCATTTATCACTGTTTGTCAATCTCCAAAATCCACCTCCAATAAACTCCGCCCATCAATTTTGAGATTCGCGCGAGCGCACGGAGTAATCCTCTAACAAAAGAGACCGGTGTGTGGCGTGCACATTTGGAGGTAGCAGGACATGAACCGCACATACCGCTCGATCTGGAACGAAGCCCTTGGCGCCTGGGTAGCGGCATCGGAACACGATTCGGCACGGGGCAAGCCGAACAAGTCGGCCGTCGTGGTGGCAACAGTCGCGGCCTTGGCGATCAGTCTGCCGTCGCTTGCCAGCGCGTCGACTTACATTCCTGGAACAGTGAACGGATTCGGGCAGTTCACGGTATCAAGCTGTACGTCCAGCAGCGGCAACACGGCCGCCGGCCGCACGACAATGGGC
Source organism: Burkholderia sp. BCC0097 (assembly GCF_902832985.1). Taxonomy (NCBI): domain Bacteria; kingdom Pseudomonadati; phylum Pseudomonadota; class Betaproteobacteria; order Burkholderiales; family Burkholderiaceae; genus Burkholderia; species Burkholderia sp. BCC0097. The sequence continues at coordinate 254,957 of NZ_CADFDM010000001.1, read as the reverse complement.
GACACCAACGCGTATCCCACCGACGGTTCGGGCACGTGGTCGACCGTGACCGGCTGTAACGCATCCGGCAACGGCAATCTCGCAGCAACGGTCTACGGCACATATTCGCAAGCTACCGGCAAGGGCGGCACCGCGATGGGCTTCCTCAGCTCGGCCGGCCTCTGGGGCGTCGCGGCCGGCCTCGAAACCACCGCCAGCGGCGCCGGCGCGACCGCACTCGGCTTTGGCTCGACGGCGAACGCAGCGAACTCCGTCGCGATCGGCGGCGCAGGCGGCAACGGAACAACGCCGCTGTCGCAGGCGAACTCGACCATCGCTTCGGGCGCCGGCGCGATCGCAATCGGCAGCAACGCAACGAAGGGCGCGCAATCGGCCGCGTCGGACGGTATCGCGATCGGCGGGCAGTCATCCGTCGCGTCGGCCGCCACGTCGGGTATTGCAGTTGGCCGTGGTGCGACGGTCAATGGTGCGTATGGCATCGCGCAAGGCGATGGCGTCGTCTCCGGCGCAACGGGCCGAAACGTGGCAATCGGCTCGTCGGGCACGACAGCGAACAGCGCGACCTCAGCCGGCGGCGCGGTCGCGATCGGCCGAGGCCAGAACGCAAGCGGCGACGGCGCCGTTGCGATCGGCGATCCGAACAGCGCAACCGGCACGGGCGCGCTGGCAATCGGCGCGAACGACACGTCGAACGGCTCCGGCGCCATCGCGCTCGGCAACAACAACTCGGCGAGCGGTACGGGTGCCGTGGCGCTCGGCAACAGCAGCACGGCGACCAACAGCTCCGTCGCCATCGGCAGCTCGGCGACGGCGACGGGTACCAATGGCGCGGTCGCCATCGGCAATTCCTCGACGGCAACGGGCACTGGCGCAATCTCGCTCGGTAACTCCGGCAGCTTCGGCGCCACCTCGATCGCAAGCGGTACGGACGCACTCGCGCTCGGTAACGGCTCGACGGCCAGCGGCAACGCTGGGGCGGTCGCCGTCGGTGCGGCGGCCGTGGCGTCTGGAAGCTATGGCACGGCACTCGGTTCGAATTCGACCGCAAGCGTCGCAAACTCGGTCGCCCTCGGCTACAACGCGCTGACGACCAGTGCGGCAACGGCGACGTCCGGCGGCACCACCACCGTCAGCAGCGCCACGATCGGTGGTCAGACGTTCGGCAACTTCGCCGGCTCCAATTCGGCGGGCGGTGTCGTCAGCGTCGGGCAGTCGGGCTCGGAACGCCGTATCCAGAACGTCGGGGCGGGCCTCGTCACCGCAACCAGCACCGACGCGATCAACGGCAGCCAGCTCTATTCGGTTGCGAGCACGACGACGTCGAGCATCACGAGCCTGTCGACGTCGGCTTCGACGGGGTTGTCGTCGGCTAACAGCTCGATCACCTCGCTGTCGACTTCCACGTCGACCGGCCTTTCGTCGGCCACGAGTTCCATCGGTTCGCTGTCCACCGGACTGAGCTCGACCAACAGTTCGGTTACCTCGCTTTCCACGTCGGCTTCGACGGGGCTGTCTTCGGCTAACAGCTCGATCACTTCGCTGTCGACTTCCACGTCGACCGGTTTGTCGTCGGCTACGAGCTCCATCGGTTCGTTGTCCACCGGCCTCAGCTCGACCAACAGTTCGGTTACCTCGCTTTCCACGTCGGCTTCGACGGGGCTGTCGTCGGCTAACAGCTCGATCACTTCGCTGTCGACTTCCACGTCGACCGGTCTTTCGTCGGCCACGAGTTCCATCGGGTCGCTGTCCACTGGACTCAGCTCGACCAACAGTTCGGTTACCTCGCTTTCCACGTCGGCTTCGACGGGGCTGTCGTCGGCTAACAGCTCGATCACCTCGCTGTCGACTTCCACGTCGACTGGTCTTTCGTCCGCTACGAGTTCCATCGGTTCGTTGTCCACCGGCCTCAGCTCGACCAACAGTTCGGTTACCTCGCTTTCCACGTCGGCTTCGACGGGGTTGTCGTCGGCTAACAGCTCGATCACTTCGCTGTCGACTTCCACGTCGACCGGCCTTTCGTCGGCCACGAGTTCCATCGGTTCGCTGTCCACCGGACTGAGCTCGACCAACAGTTCGGTTACCTCGCTTTCCACGTCGGCTTCGACGGGGCTGTCTTCGGCTAACAGCTCGATCACTTCGCTGTCGACTTCCACGTCGACCGGTTTGTCGTCGGCTACGAGCTCCATCGGTTCGTTGTCCACCGGCCTCAGCTCGACCAACAGTTCGGTTACCTCGCTTTCCACGTCGGCTTCGACGGGGCTGTCGTCGGCTAACAGCTCGATCACTTCGCTGTCGACTTCCACGTCGACCGGTTTGTCGTCGGCTACGAGCTCCATCGGCTCGCTGTCCACCGGCCTGAGCTCGGTCACGACTAAGACGGACAACCTCGGCACGAGCACGGCATCAGCACTCGGCGGCGGCTCCACGTACGACCCGACGACGGGGACGGTTTCCGCGCCGGCATATACGACTTACAACGCGAACGGCACGACGTCGACCGCCAACAGCGTGGGCTCGGCGATCAACAACATCAACAGCCAGGGCATCAAGTACTTCCACGCGAACTCGACCGGCGCCGACAGCACCGCAACGGGCACCGACGCCATCGCCATTGGCTCCGGCGCTGTCGCCAGCACGATCAACTCCGTCGCCGTCGGCCTCGGCGCTACCGCCAGCACGGACAATTCCGTCGCGCTCGGCGCCGGCTCGAAGACCATCCCGGCAACGCCCACGAGCAGCGCAACCGTCGACGGCGTGACGTTCAGCGGATTCGCTGGTGCCAATCCGGTCGGCGTCGTCAGCGTGGGCGATGCCGGCAAGGAACGGCAAGTCACCAACGTCGCCGCCGGTCAAGTGACCTCCACCAGTACCGATGCGATCAACGGCAGCCAGCTGTATTCGGTCGCCCAGCAAGTCGGTACTGCGACCAGCGCCATTTCGTCGCTGTCGACTTCGACTTCGACGGGTCTTTCGTCGGCTAACAGCTCGATCACGTCCCTCTCGACTTCGACGTCGACCGGTCTGTCGTCGGCTAACAGCTCGATCACGTCGCTCTCGACCTCGACCTCGACGGGTCTGTCCTCGGCTAACAGCTCCATCACGTCGCTCTCGACTTCGACGTCGACTGGCCTGTCGTCGGCTAACAGCTCGATCACGTCACTGTCGACCTCGACGTCGACCGGCTTGTCGTCGGCTAACAGCTCGATCACGTCGCTTTCGACCTCGACCTCGACGGGTCTGTCCTCGGCTAACAGCTCCATCACGTCGCTCTCGACTTCGACGTCGACTGGCCTGTCGTCGGCTAACAGCTCGATCACGTCACTGTCGACCTCGACGTCGACCGGCTTGTCGTCGGCTAACAGCTCGATCACGTCGCTTTCGACCTCGACCTCGACCGGTCTGTCGTCCGCGAACAGCTCGATCACGTCTTTGTCGACCTCGACCTCGACGGGCTTGTCGTCGGCGAACAGCTCGATCACGTCTTTGTCCACGTCGACTTCGACGGGTTTGTCGTCCGCTAATAGCTCGATCACCTCGCTCTCGACTTCGACTTCGACCGGCTTGTCGTCGGCCAATAGCTCGATCACTTCGCTGTCGACTTCCACGTCGACGGGCTTGTCGTCGGCTAATAGCTCGATTACCTCGCTCTCGACTTCGACTTCGACGGGCCTGTCTTCGGCTAACAGCTCGATCACCTCGCTGTCGACGTCGACCTCGACCGGTCTGTCGTCGGCCAATAGCTCGATCACGTCGCTTTCGACCTCGACTTCGACGGGTCTGTCGTCGGCTAATAGCTCGATTACCTCGCTCTCGACTTCGACTTCGACGGGCCTGTCTTCGGCTAACAGCTCGATCACCTCGCTGTCGACGTCGACCTCGACGGGCTTGTCTTCGGCTAACAGTTCGATCACGTCGCTTTCGACCTCGACTTCGACGGGTCTGTCGTCCGCGAATAGTTCGATCGATTCGCTGTCCACGTCGACTTCGACGGGTCTGTCGTCCGCTAATAGCTCGATCACCTCGCTGTCGACTTCGACTTCGACGGGCTTGTCTTCGGCTAACAGTTCGATCACGTCGCTCTCGACTTCGACTTCGACCGGCTTGTCGTCGGCCAATAGCTCGATCACTTCGCTGTCGACTTCCACGTCGACGGGCCTGTCGTCGGCTAATAGCTCGATCACCTCGCTCTCGACCTCGACTTCGACGGGTCTGTCGTCGGCTAATAGCTCGATCACCTCGCTCTCGACCTCGACTTCGACGGGTCTGTCGTCCGCGAACAGCTCGATCGATTCGCTGTCCACCTCGACCTCGACCGGTCTGTCGTCCGCGAACAGCTCGATCACCTCGCTCTCGACTTCGACCTCGACCGGCCTGTCTTCGGCTAACAGCTCGATCACCTCGCTCTCGACTTCGACCTCGACCGGCCTGTCGTCCGCTAACAGCTCGATCACGTCCCTGTCGACCTCGACTTCGACCGGTCTGTCTTCGGCAAACAGCTCGATCACCTCGCTCTCGACTTCGACCTCGACCGGCCTGTCTTCGGCTAACAGCTCGATCACCTCGCTCTCGACTTCGACCTCGACCGGCCTGTCGTCCGCTAACAGCTCGATCACGTCCCTGTCGACCTCGACTTCGACCGGTCTGTCTTCGGCAAACAGCTCGATCGATTCGCTGTCGACCTCGACCTCGACCGGTCTGTCGTCCGCGAACAGCTCGATCACCTCGCTCTCGACTTCGACCTCGACGGGCCTGTCGTCGGCCAATAGCTCGATCACCTCGCTCTCGACGTCGACCTCGACGGGCTTGTCTTCGGCTAACAGCTCGATCACTTCGCTGTCGACCTCGACCTCGACGGGCTTGTCGTCCGCGAACAGCTCGATCACCTCGCTCTCGACCTCGACTTCGACGGGTCTGTCGTCGGCTAATAGCTCGATCACCTCGCTCTCGACCTCGACTTCGACGGGTCTGTCGTCCGCGAACAGCTCGATCGATTCGCTGTCCACCTCGACCTCGACCGGTCTGTCGTCCGCGAACAGCTCGATCACCTCGCTCTCGACTTCGACCTCGACCGGCCTGTCTTCGGCTAACAGCTCGATCACCTCGCTCTCGACTTCGACCTCGACCGGCCTGTCTTCGGCTAACAGCTCGATCACCTCGCTCTCGACTTCGACCTCGACCGGCCTGTCGTCCGCTAACAGCTCGATCACGTCCCTGTCGACCTCGACTTCGACCGGTCTGTCTTCGGCAAACAGCTCGATCGATTCGCTGTCGACCTCGACCTCGACCGGTCTGTCGTCCGCGAACAGCTCGATCACCTCGCTGTCGACTTCGACCTCGACGGGCCTGTCGTCGGCCAATAGCTCGATCACCTCGCTGTCGACGTCGACCTCGACGGGCTTGTCTTCGGCTAACAGCTCGATCACTTCGCTGTCGACCTCGACCTCGACGGGCTTGTCGTCCGCGAACAGCTCGATCACCTCGCTCTCGACTTCGACCTCGACCGGCCTGTCGTCCGCTAACAGCTCGATCACGTCCCTGTCGACCTCGACTTCGACCGGTCTGTCTTCGGCAAACAGCTCGATCGATTCGCTGTCGACCTCGACCTCGACCGGTCTGTCGTCCGCGAACAGCTCGATCACGTCGCTGTCCACGTCAACTTCGACCGGCATCAACTCGCTGTCCACCGGCCTGAGCACTACGAACAGCTCGGTGTCATCGCTGTCAACCTCGACTTCGACCGGCCTGTCCTCGGCCAACAGTTCGATCACGTCTCTGTCGACCTCGACTTCGACGGGTCTCTCGTCGGCCAACAGCTCGATCACCTCGCTGTCCACCTCGACCTCGACCGGCATCAACTCGCTGTCCACCGGCCTGAGCACCACGAACAGCTCGGTATCGTCGCTGTCGACCTCGACGTCGACCGGCTTGTCGTCCGCGAACAGCTCGATCAGCTCCCTGTCGACCTCCACCTCGACGGGCCTGTCGTCGGCCACCAGCTCGATCACGTCCCTGTCGACTTCGACCTCGACCGGCATCAGCTCGCTGTCCACCGGCTTGAGCAGCACGGACAGCACGATCCTGTCGCTGTCCACCTCGACCTCGACCGGCATCGGCTCGTTGTCCACCGGCCTGAGCAGCACGAACAGCTCGGTGTCGTCGCTCTCGACGTCCACCTCGACCGCGATCAACGCCGCGAAGACGCACTACTACAGCGTCAACGACAACGGCGTGCAGCAAGCCAACTACGCGAACGACGGCGCTACGGGCACCAACGCCCTCGCCGCCGGCGTGAACGCCAGCGCGGCGGGCGCGAGCAGCGTGGCAGTCGGCGACGGCTCGAACGCACAGACGGCAGGCGCGGTCGCGATCGGCCAGAACGCATCGGCAACGGGCGGCAAGGCGGTATCGATCGGCTCCGGCAACACGGCGTCCGGCGATGGCGCGGTCGCGATCGGCGATCCGAACGTGGCGACGGGCACCGGCGCCGTGGCGATGGGTGCGAACAACACGGCGACCGGCGACGGCGCGGTGTCCCTCGGCAACCAGAACACGGCAACCGGCGCCAGCGCGCTTGCCCTCGGCAGCTCGAACCAGGCCACCGCGGACAACACGATCGCGCTGGGCAGCCAGGCCACGGCCAGCGCCACCGGCGCCCAGGCCTACGGCTCGGCCGCCAAGGCCACGGCCGCCGACGCGCTCGCCTTTGGCACGAACGCGCAAGCGAACGTCGCGAACTCGATCGCGCTCGGCGCGAACTCGGTCACGGCCGCGGCGGTCGGCACATCGAGCGCCACCATCGGCGGCGTCACGTACCCCTTCGCGGGCGGCTCGCCCGTCGGCGTGGTGAGCGTCGGCGCACCGGGCCAGGAACGCCAGATCACGAACGTCGCCGCGGGCCGAATCTCGGCCACGAGCACGGACGCGATCAACGGCAGCCAGCTGAACGCGACGAACAACGCGCTCAACACGCTGTCGACGTCCACCGCGTCGAACGTCGCATCGCTGTCGACCGGCATCAACTCGCTGTCGACCGGCCTGAGCACGACCAACAGCAACGTGGCCTCGCTGTCGACGTCGACCTCGACCGCGATCAACTCGCTGTCGACGGGCCTCAGTTCGACGAACAGCAACCTCACGTCGCTGTCCACGTCGACCTCGACCGGCATCGGCTCGCTGTCGACCGGCCTGAGCACGACCAACAGCACGGTGGCCTCGCTGTCGACCGGCGTGACGAACCTCGGCGATCAAGTGAGCCAGCTGTCGACGACGATCAACAACAACACGACGCGTGCGGTGAACAACAACGGCATCGCGGCCGACATGAACGGCAAGGGCACCGACGTCCCGACCGTCACCGCCGGCTCGAACTCGGTGGCGATTGGCGCGAATTCGACGGACGGCGGCCGCTCGAACGTGGTGTCGGTCGGCAGCGACACGCAGCAGCGCCAGATCACGAACGTCGCGCCGGGTACGCAAGGCACCGACGCGGTGAACGTGAACCAGCTGACGCAGGTGCAGACGACACTGTCGACGGCACTGTCGGGCCAGCAGGCGCAGATCAACTCGCTGGGTTCGCAACTGCAGCAGACCGACCAGATGGCGAAGCAGGGTATCGCGGCCGTCGGCGCGATGGCGTCGATCCCGCAGCTCGATCGCGACGCCAACTTCGGGATGGGCGTGGGCACGTCGACCTTCCTCGGCCAGAAGGCGATGGCGGTCAACATGCAGGCGCGCATCACGGAAAACCTGAAGGCGTCGATCAACGGCGGTTTCAGCGGCGGTCAGAAGGTGATCGGTGCCGGCATGCTGTATCAGTGGAAGTAACGCGTCGCGCCGCCCGGCCGTCCGGCTCGCCAGCCGGGCAGCCCGCGGCTCCGACGGCAGGACGAGCCCGCTGCGCACCGCGCGGCGGGCCTCGGTCAACCCAAGCTTTAAGGATGTCACCGTGAACAAACTCGCTCTTGCGCTCGCGCTTTCCGCAACGGCCCTCGCCGCGTGCTCGACCGCCTCCGGCCCGACCTTCAGCGCCTCCGAACTGCAGCCGCGCGACGGCGTGCGCACCTTCCAGGTGGACTGCCACGGCCTACTGTCCGGCCCGCAGACCTGCATGAAGGCCGCCCGCAAGATCTGCGGCGACGAGCCGGTTCGCGCCGTCGACTCGGCCCGCGCGCTGCGCGACAAATCCGATCCGGCCACGCTCATCTTCCAGTGCGGCGCCGCGCCGGCAGAGGCGACCTCGGCCGCCACACCCGCACCCGCCGCCGTGATCGAACGCGTGAACCTGTCCGGCGACGCGCTGTTCGCCACCGACCACGCGACGCTCGCGCCGACCGCGCGCGAATCGCTGGACCGGCTGCTGAGCGAACGCGCCGACCGCACGTACTCGCAAGTGACGGTCACCGGCTTCACCGACTCGGTGGGCAGCGACGACTACAACCTCGCGCTGTCGAAGCGCCGCGCCGAATCGGTCGCCGCCTATCTGAAGGCGCACGGGCTGAAGACCGACTCGATCACCGTGTCGGGCCGCAGCAAGGCCGATCCGGTCGCGTCCAACGCGACGCCGGAAGGCCGCGCCAGCAACCGCCGCGTCGAAATCCGGCTGCAGCACTGAGCCGTCCGCGGCCGCCCATGCGGCCGCGCGATCCGGCAGGCCAGCCGCGCCACGCCGGCACGCCACCGGACGACCGGGCGCCGCAACGCCTGCGCCAGCTGCCGTTGGCCGGCGGCTATGTCAAAGTTCGTCACGTCCTGTCAAAACCGGCGGTTTCCATGCCACAATCGCCGCAGACAGTCGCCGGGGCAGCCCGCCCGACGCGCGCCGTCCCAGGCGTGCCCGGCGACACGCCGGAATCCGGCTGCCGCCTTCGCGAATCCCGTCGCCCGATTCGCGCGCCGCGGTGCCACCGGCGCGACTCCAACCATGACGATCCACGGCGCGCCGCTGCCGGCCAGACGCTCGACGCGATGCCCGGACGCACGACGCCGCAGAGGAAACCAACCGGTGACGGACATCAATGAAGCCGCCGCGGGCGGCACTCGCAAGCAACGGCCGGCCGTCGGCATCTCGCTGTTTGCGCGCGACGGCCAGGCGATCTGGGAAAACGGCATTCACCAGAACATCGCGTTCCTCGCGATGATGCTCAAGCGCTCGGATCGCGTCGGTCCCGTCTATTTCCTGAACGGCGGCGACGCCACTGCACTGCCGGCCGGCCTCGAGCTCGACGGCCTCGACATCCCCCTCGTGAAACCCGCCGACGTCACGCACGAACTCGACGTCGTGATCGAAATGGGCGCGCAGTTGCCGGTCGAATGGCTCAGGCACATGAAGGCGCTCGGCAAGAAGATCGCCGCGTTCTTCTGCGGGCACGTGTATGCGGGCCTGTGCGAAACGCCGATCTTCGGGAAACCGTCGGGGCACGTGTTCAACGGCGCACCGTTCGACGAAGTGTGGCTGCTGCCGCAATACGACAAGACCGCCGCGCCGATGCTGCGGACGATCCTGCGCGCGCCCGTCCACCTGATGCCGCACATCTGGTCGCCGTACTTCCTCGAGCGCCGCGTGGCCACGCTCGCCGACGAAGGCGCGACGTTCGGCTATCGGCCCGGCCAGCGGCCGTGGAAGCTCGCGATGCTCGAGCCGAACATCTCGGTCGCGAAGTCCTGCCACTACCCGATGCTCGCGTGCGACGCGTTCTACCGCGCGCGGCCTGATGCGGTGCAACACATGTTCGTCGTCAACTCGATGCACATGAAGGAACATCCGACCTTCGTGCACTTCGCGAACAGCCTCGATCTCGTGCGCCAGCACAAGGCGACGTTCGAGCCGCGACTCGACCTGCCGGGCTTCATGGCGCGTCACGCGGATGCGGTCGTGTCGCACCACTGGGAAAACGGGCAGAACTATCTGTATTACGACGTGCTGTACGGCGGCTATCCGCTGATCCACAACTCGACGCTGATCGGCGACGCCGGCTATTACTACCCGGACTTCGACTCGGCCGCCGGCGGCCGCGCGCTGCTCGAAGCGTGGCTGCATCACGACGAACGCCTCGACGATTACCGCGCGAAGGCGGGCCGGCTGCTGCAGTCGGTCTCGATCGACAACCCCGCGAACCTCGACGCGTTCGTCTCGCGTCTGGTCGCCTGAACCGGAGCATACGCATGTCGGACTCCAATGCCCGTCAAGCGCCCGGCGAGGGCAAGCGTCTCGTCGTCGGCGTGTCGCTGTTCGTGCGCGGCGCCGGCCAGTCGCTGTGGGAAAACGGCATCTTCCAGAACTGCCTGCTGCTGATCCTGCTGCTGCGTCAGTCGCCGCTCGTCGCGGATGCCGTGATGGTGAACGGCGGCGAACAGGTCGCCGATCCGCAGATGATGCTCGGCGAGTGGAACGTGCCGCTGCTGTCGATGGATGAAGCGCTCGAGCGCTGCGACGTGCTGATCGAAATGAGCGCGCAGTTCGGCGCGGACTACCTGCGCGCGTTTCGCGAGCGCGGCGGCAAGGTGGTCACGATGCGGGTCGGCAACGACTACGTGATCGACATCGAGCGCGCGATGTTCGACAAGCCGTCGGGTTTCCTGTTCTCCGGCGCGCCGTACGACGCGGTGTGGACGATTCCCGAGTTCGAGCGCTCGTGCCTGCACTACTACCAGACGGGCCTGCGCGCACCGGTCACGATCGTCCCGCACATCTGGCATCCGATGCTGTTCGACAAGGCGCGCGCGACGCTCGGCGCCGGTTTGTCGTTCGGCTATCAGCCGGGCAAGCCGCGCTGGCGCGTGACGATGTTCGAGCCGAACATCTGCATGGTGAAGACGAGCGTCATTCCGATGCTCGTGACCGAGGAAGCGTATCGCGCGAAGCCCGAGTTCCTCGAGTTCGTGCGCGTGTGCAACACGATCCACCTGAAGGAGCATCCGACGTTCGTGCACTTCGCGAAGAGCCTCGACATCGTGAATCACGGCATCACGACGTTCGAAAGCCGCTATGCGGTGTACGAGTTCATGGCCGCGTACGGCGATGCGGTGGTGTCGCACACATGGGAGAACGCGCAGAACTACCTGTACTACGAGCTGCTGTACGGCGACTATCCGCTGATCCACAACTCGCCGTTCCTCGGCAAGGCCGGGTATTTCTATCCGGATTTCGACTGCCAGGCGGGCGGCCGCGCGCTGCTGCAGGCGTTCGCCGAGCACGACGCGAATCTCGACGCCTACCGCGAGCAGTCGAAGCACGTGCTCAGCTCGGTCAGCATCTACAACCCCGAGAACGTCGCCGCCTATACGGACGCGATCGCCAACCTCTATCGCGACGCGTGACGCGCCGCCCTTTCCGGACCTTGACAATGAACGCACGCCCGCCCCTCACCCGCGCAAAATGGCTGATCGGCTGCGCCGCCGCATCGATCGCGATCGGCGCGCACGCGCAAGCCGCCGGCGAATCGGCCGACACGCTGCTGCGCGACTCCGATGCGGTGTTCAAGCAGCTCGACGCCGGCCAGTACGGCGCGGTATGGACCGACGCCGCGCCGTTCGTCAAGGCGCGCTTCAAGCAGGACCAGTTCGCCGCGCAGATGCAGCAGGCACGCCAGTCGGTCGGCGCGGTCAGCCATCGTGGCTGGGCGCAGGTCACGCGCATCCGCTACGAGCGGACGACCGGGATGCCCGACGGGCTCTACGCGAACGTCGACTACGCGACGACGCTCACGAGCGGCGCCACGATGTTCGAGAAGCTGAGCTTTCGCCTCGAAACCGACGGCCGCTGGCATCTGACGGGCTACGTGCCGCGTCAGACGCAAAGCGCCGCGCAGTAAGCCGCGCACTGCCCGCCCCACGGAGCCGATCCGATGAAACTCAATGTCGCGATAACGATGAACGTGCAGCGCGACGCGACGCAGTCGATCTGGTACAACGGCGCGAACCAGCACTGCGTGTACCTGTACATGCTGCTGAAGCAGTCGCCTTTGATCGGCGAGGTCTGGCTCGCGCACGACAACGGCATCACCGAGTATCCGCAGGCGCTGATGATGGACGCGTTCGGCGACGCGCTGCGGCCGCTGTCGGCCGTCGTTCACCAGACCGACCTGCTGATCGAGATGAACGCGTTCATCGATCCATCGCACACGGACGTCGTGCGCCAGCGCGGCGGCAAGTGCGTGTCGTATCGCTTCGGCAACGACTACGTGATCGCGGTCGAGACGATCAACTTCGAGAAGAACGACTGGCGGCCGAACCCGCACCGCGTGCAGTTCGACGAGATCTGGACCAATCCGCAGCACATGCACACGTGCGCCGCGTATTTCCAGGCCGTGTACCGTGCCCCGGTGATCGAGTTGCCGCATATCTGGTCGCCGTATTTCATCGAGCGCAGCCTCGACGCCGATCCTGAACTGAAGGCCCGCTTCGGCTATCGCAACCACGGCCCGGCCAAGCGCATTGCGTTCTTCGAGCCGAATCTGAACGTCGTGAAGAGCGCGATCGTGCCAATGCTCGCCGCGAACGCGTGCTACGTCGAGCATCCGGAGCTCGTCGAGCACGTCTACATGACCAACACGTTCGACAAGAAGGAAAACGTCGCCTTCAAGCATCTCGCGCTCGGGCTCGAGATGGTGCGCGACGGCAAGGCCACCGCCGACGTGCGCGCGCCGTTCGTCGCATGGGCCGCGCATCACACCGACATCGTCGTGTCGCACCACTGGGAAAACGGCCTGAACTACCTGCTGTACGACGCGCTGTACGGCAACTACCCGCTCGTGCACAACTCGCCGTTCCTGCGCGACGTCGGCTACTACTATCCGGACTTCGAGATCTTCGATGCGGCGCGCGCGATCGCGACCGCCGCGCGGACGCACGACGCACGGCTCGACGACTACGCGGCCGCCGCCCGCCGCTGCCTGCACCAGGTCGACACGCTCGCCGAGCACAACGTCCGCGCGTATTCCGCGCAGATCCAGCACCTGTTCGCCGACCGCCCGCTCGGCTGATTGCCTTCGCACGCGCCCCAGCCCATGAATCAGACCGTCCGCAATTTCGTCGTGATCGATTCGATCCACGGCCCGTTCGTCATCAACCGGCATTGCGCATTGCAGGCCGAGGCGCTGATCAAGACCGGCCGGCCGCATATCCAGGGCGAACTCGACACGATCCTGCAGGTGATCGATCAGTTGCCCGACGGCGCGATCGCGGTGGACGGCGGCGCGAACGCGGGGCTGGTGTGCGTGCCGATCGCGCACCGGCTGCGCGAGCGCGGCGGCCGCGTCTACGCGTTCGAGCCGCAACGCACGCTGTTTCACGCACTCGGCGGCACCGTCGCGCTCAACCAGCTCGACAACCTCCATCTGCTGAACATGGGGCTGGCCGCCGCCAACGGCACGATGAAGGTGCCCGATGTCGACTACGGGCAGGACGCCGAATTCGGTTCGGTGTCGCCCGTCGGCGCGCAAGCCTCCGGCGGCACGCCCACGCCGGTCGTCAGGCTCGATTCGCTCGGCCTGCCCCGGCTGGACTTCCTGAAGCTCGACATCGAAGGAATGGAAATCGACGCGCTGCGCGGCGCGCGGCGGCTGATCGAAACGAACCTGCCGTGGTGCTGGATCGAATACTGGAAAGTCGGCGAGGCGCCCATCATCGACACGTTCGCCGGTCTCGACTACACGTTCTACCGGATCGACGGGCTGAACATGCTGTGCGTGCCGAACCCGCGCTGGGACCGGCAGCGCCTGTTCATCACCGGCGAACCGCTCGCCGCCGGCTCGGCGGCCGAACGCGGCACGGATTCCGCGACGGCCGCGCCCACCGACGCCGACGCCCCCGAAACGAACTGGAACCGCGCGCTCGACCACGAATCGCGCGGCGAGTGGGGACACGCGATCGACCGCTGGCAACGCGCACGCGGCCGCGGGCTCGACGACGATGCGATCGCGCTGCAGCTCGCGTCGTGCTACGGCTTCGCCGGCGCACCGGAGGCCGGGCTCGCGACACTCGACCATTTCGGCGATCCGGCCGCGCTGCCCGACGCGGCGCGCGGGCGCATCCAGCTGGCGCGCTCGGCGCTGCTGCTGCGCGCCGGCCGGCGAGACGAGGCCGCACGCGCGACCATCGACAGCGAAAACGTGCTGACGGCCGCGCAATTCGGGCTGCCGACGGAACGGCTCTACCAGGGTCAGCCGCTGCACGGCAAGCGGCTGCTCGTGCTCAGCTATGGCGGCGTCGGCGACCAGCTCCAGTACGCCCGCTACCTGCATGCGCTCGACGCGCTCGGCTGCGCCGGCGTGACCGTGGTCGTACCCGACGCGCTGACGGGCCTGCTGCGCGAGACGTTCCCGCGCATCGAATTCGTCGGCGCGCACGGCGCATGGGTCGACACGTCGCAGCTCGCCCACGACTACTGGTGTTCATTCCTGGTGCTCGCCGCGCAGTTCGGTTACGCGCCGACGCCGGAAGGCATGCCGGCCCCGTACCTGACGTGCCCGCCCGCGCATGCGGCCGCGTGGCGCGAGCGCGTATCGCACGACGGCCATGCGCCCGGCACGCGTCGCATCGGGCTGAACTGGCGCGGACGCGACGAAAGCGATGCACGCTTCCATCGCGCAGCCAGCCTGCGCGATTTCGCGCCGCTTGCGCGGATGCATGGCTACGCCGCGTACTGTCTCAATCGCGACCTGTCCGCGCAATCCGAGCAATCGGACCTGCCGGTCACCTTCCCGCATCAGGCAATCGGCGATTTCAGCGATCTGGCCGCGCTGATGCTCGCGATGGACGCCGTCGTGACCACCTGCACCGCCCACATCCATCTCGCCGGCGCACTCGGCGTGCCGGCCGTGCTGCTGCTCAGCCCGAAAGCGGACGCGCGCTGGGAAACCGGCTCGCGCACCGCGCTCTACCCCGGCATCCGGATCGTGCGCGCCGCGCACGTCGGTCGATGGGACGATGCGATCGACCGCGCGATGGCGCTGGTGCTCGGCGGTTTCGGGAAGGATTGAGATTCGACGGCCGCGCGAGCGGGCCGCGGTACCGGGCCAGCATCCGCGCCGGTTGCGTTACACCAGTACCCGATCGCCGCTTTGCGCGGCGAACGCGCGGCCATGCCGCCGCCCCATGCGCGCCAGCAGCACGAAGCAACGGGCCGCCGGCCGGCCTGCGCCGCCCGATTGCCTGACGAGGCTGTCGGATACGCCGCGCGCGATCGCCGACTCGTCGCCGCACGCACCGGCGATGACGCCCGCGTAATAGTGCCGGGCCGCCAGCTCGCGGCCGCCCGCGTCGAGCGGGCTCATCCGCTGAATGCGGCACGCGACGGTCGTCAGGCCGTCGAGATAGGGCGCGACATCGATCGGCGCCTCGGTCGACTCGGCGCCCAGTTGCCACAGCATGTCGGCCAGTTCGGCGAGCGCGACCAGGTCGCGCACATCGGTCGCCTGCGTGCCCGTTCCGCCTCCGGCTTTCGTCCCCGCCATGCCCACGTCCCCTTTGCGATTCGTCCCACCCGCGACACGCACCCGGCGCGCCGCCCTGCCCGCTTCCGCACTCACGCCGCCGCCGGCGACCGCCATGAAAAGCGGATGCCCTGTGCCCACGCGACGCCGGCATCCACGATGATCTGCCGGTCGGTCTCGCTTTCCACGCCTTCGACGACGACGTGCCGCGCCCCTTCATGCGCAAACGCGATCAGCCGGCGAAACTGGTAACGCCCGATCGCGTTGCGCTTGATCAACGACAGGACCGACCGGTCGAGCTTCACGATGTCGGGGTTGCCGACCACCAGATTGTTCAACGCGCTGAAACCGACGCCGAAATCGTCGATCGCGATCCGGCACCCGGCTTGCCGGAAGCGGTTCACGAACGACCGGCCCGCGACGGGGTTCAGCGGCCCCGTCTCCGTGATCTCGATCACCAGCCGCGCCGCCACCGACGGCTCGCGCTCGAGCCGCCTGAAGATGGCCAGCCACGCGTCGTCGAGCACGGCGCTCGCTGCCGTGACGTTGCAACCGTACACGGCGCCCGGCTCGGCGCGCAGCGCGTCGATCGTGCGGCCGACCACCAGCCGGTCGAACCAGCGCATCAGCCCGAGCGCCTCGAGGCGCGGCAGGAAGGCGAGCGGCGGCAACGCATCGCGCTCGCCCCACCGCAGCCGCGCGAGGCGCTCCTGGTACAGCACGCCGCCCGACAGGTCGGATCGGCACACGGGCTCGTGCGCGAATCCGAGCCGGCTTTCGACGAAACTGCGTACCGACGCAAGGTCGGGATGATCGGCGGGTACGCCGAACACCAGATCGATTTCGTCACGATTCGCTTTCCGGTTCGCCTCCTGGCGAGCTTCGACCGCATTCATCCGGCGCTCCGGCAAATGGCGAGCCGCCGATCACGGCTCGACCTCAACACATATGCGGAACGAGCCTACCTCGACGCGCTCCGCCGCCTACCCGGCCAATCCTGTCATGTCGATTTTTTCCGGGGGCGTACTGTTCGCTTCGGCGCGCCGTCAAATTCGATATTTTTACGATATTCGGTTACTTGAAATACACCATGCGTGCGCGGTGCCGACAGTGCGACAGGTTACACAACGCAAATCACGAAAACCATAAATCCGAATCGTTTATCTTTTTCATCTAAACAGTTTTATCCGAATCATCCCTTCCCGGATTGGCTGGTCGCGCGAATCGGGACACCGCCAATTGATCAGATAAATACCATGCCGCGAAGTGTCGTACGTACTCGATATGCCGGGTGGAAACACCAGCTTCCACACATGCGATCACCTGCGGAAAACCTGCCGCCGCGCGTGATTCGATCATCGCAGCATTCAATTTTCTCGTTTCAAACGATATCATTAAATTCCGAAACTGAATCAAGTCCCGTTCAAACAATAATACCAACTTCAATTATATGAAGATTATAAATTGAACCATATTTAACAATCTTTCCGACTTGTTAACCTATAAACTTGTTTTTGACGGACTTCCCTCGGAGCCGTCAATTTCGTGCCTTCCAAAACCGTCGAACCCCTCGGGTTCGGCGGTTTCTTTTTTAACGGCACTATTTCGTCAGACATTAGGGCGGGACAAACCCGACGGTGGCCGGCAGCGCAACGGACGTGCGCCGCGGAAAACGTGCCTCAGGCCGCCGTCGCGCCGATCAGGTTCGCGAGCAGCGCGTCGTACTCGGCGACGAGCGCAGGATTCGCCGACGTGTAACGGCCGAGAATTTCGCGCTGGCGCCGCGCATACGCCTGCCAGTCGTCGTCGTGCGTATGCAGCGCGCGCAGCAGCGCATCGGCGCCCTGCTGCACGTCGTTGTCCGGATAGTAGTAGCCGAGATCGGGCGCGAGGCTCGCGTTGTGCACGAGCGGATAACCCTGCCAGCACACGTCGAAATAGAAATAGTTCAGCGGGTTCGACCATTGGTGCGACACGACGATATCGGTCAGGTCGGCCAGGAACAGCGGCGTATCGAAGCGCCCGACGAAGCTCGCCTTGCCCGCGCGCACGATGTCCAGGTAGTTCATCAGCATCACGAACTCGGGGCTGTCGTGCGCGAGGCGATCGGCGTTCGCCACGTGCGTGAAGCAGATCGCATCGGGATCGCGGCGATATGCCTCGTCGATGATCAGCATCGGATACACGCAGAACTTCACGACGTCGTGGTTCGGCTCCATCACCGTGAGCCGCTTGCCGGGCTCGCTGCGCGGCCGGTATTCGCCGTGCTCGGGCAGCGACCGCGCGCGTTCGGTGAGGAACATCGGGTCCCACACGAACGGCACGACGCGCCCCGGGCAGCGGCGCAGCGACTGCAGGAACGGCAGCGACGACGGCGCGATCTGCGGAATCGCCCACACTTCGTCGTAGCCGCGATTGATGAACAGCGAATCCCACAGCCGACGACCGAACAGTATCGACTCCATCGCCGCGATGTACTCGACGCCGCAGCAATAGCTGACGAGCTTCGCACCGCGCGCTTTCAGGTAGGCCGTCTGCTCGGCGTTGACCTGCCCGCCGAGCTCGATCACCACGTCGAGCGCATCCTTCATGTCGGCGAACGCACGCGTGTCGTACACGCTGCGATCCCACGGCAGGGCATCGGTCAGCGGCACGTCGGTCGTGTTGACCAGCGTCACGCGATAGCCGTGCGGCGACGCCATCAGCAGCTTCGCGAGGAACAGCGCGTTCTGCTTGATGCCGTTGATCCACAGGCTTTCGTCGGGGGCACGCAATCCGATCGTGATACCGATGCGCAGGCCGGTCAGAACAGGAGACGTCATCGTCGGCAGGATGGAAGGTTGAACGGGGATGGCATGGCGCAGTGTAGCGCTTGACGCGCGGCCCGCGTCAAGCGGCGGCGATCCGGCATTCTAGCGGAGCGCCGGCCGCACACTGTCAGGGATGGTCAGCGGCCGCCCCGGCCAGGCCAATCCGGCCGATCGTTATGCGATACTCGTGCCGCCCGGCGGCCGGCTTTCTCGGTGCGTTCGGCGCGCAGCACACGACCTCGCCGCACCACGATCAAGACCAAGGCACACAAAGCATGGAACATGATGCCGCGCAAGGCTTCCAGACCCTCCACGACGAACCGGGGCGGCGCTCGCCGGTCAGCGTATCCGGACGGCATGCCGAGCTGAAGCGCACCGCGCGGATCGTGTGCGCGCTTCCCCGCGCTCGGAGCGCGCGATGATCGTCCTCAGTCATTTCAGCCAGCACGCGCCCGCGAGCCTCGATAACCACCGCTGGTACGCGCAGGTGCACGGCTATCGTCACGAGATCGTCGATGCATCCGGCATGCCGCAGGCACTGCCGCTGCGCCCGCTGCATCGCTACGAATCGCTGCTGCACGTGCTGCGCGGCGCCCCCCCTGGCGAACTCGTGCTGCTGCTCAGCGAAGATGCCGCAATCATCGAACCCGTCGCGCTCGACCGCCTGATGACCGGGCGCGACATGCTGTTGGTCGACGCGTTCGCGTCGCCGCTGCCGCAAGTCGACGTGCAGATCTGGCGCAACACGCCGGACGTGCGTGCGATCGTGATGCGGCTCGTGCAGCGCTGCAAGCTCGGCAGCGAGCCGAGGCTGACGTCGGAAGCCGCGCTGTTCGCGGAGCTCGATACGCATCGCTACATGACGCCGATCGACGGGCTGTATGCGGTCATGCCGTCCGGCCCCGACCTCGATCCGATGTGGAGCCGCGAACCGACGTTCGCGATCAGCCTCGACGACACGCCGCACGACCCCGAACGCAAAGGCGCGACGCCGCGCTTTCGCGACACGCTCGTCGCGTACATCAACCGCTGCCGCGCCGCCGGCCGGCCGCTGTTCGCGTTCGATCACGCGGCCGCCGCGCAGGACGAAACCGCCGAGCGCAGCACGTACAACCCGGGCCGACCGATCGCATTGATGATGCTGTACACGCCGAACATCGGCAGCTATGCACGCGTCGCCGAACGGAATTTCCGGCGCTACTGCGACACGCACGGCTACACGCTGTACGTGCATCGCGACATTCCCGCCGAGATCGGGCTGAACGCGACGGGCAACTGGTTCAAGCCGTGGCTGCTGCACGCCTACCTGCAGCACCACGAATGGGTCGTGTGGCTCGACGCCGACGTGCTGATCGCGAACCAGCGGCAACCGCTGGCGCCGCTGCTCGAAGGACGCGACTGGCTGCTCGCGCAGGATATCGGCCAATGGGCGTTCAATTCCGGCGTGATGGCGTTTCGCCGCACCGAACGCAACGACGCGATGCTGCGCGACCTGATGACGACGATCGCCGCGCTGCACGACCGTTCGAGCGTCTATGCGAGCGACGGCGACCAGCTGCATTTCATTCGCGCGATGGAGCGCGACGGGCAGTTGCAAGGCGAAGGCGTGGCCGATCTCGTCAGCCTCAACACCCCCTGGCTGTTTCGCCGCGCGGACAGCTACATCGTGCATTACTACGGCATGTGGTCCGCGATGCGTGCGCTGATGATGGCGCACGACGACGGGCTGCTGCCCTGACACAAGCGCCGCCATACCCTCGACGCACAAACACGACGCGCCGGCCGGATTCCACCGGCCGGCGCGTCGTCGCATCCGTTACGGTCGTCAGATCGCCGCGATCGTCGGCGCCACGGCCGCCGGATCGGTGATGCTCGGCTTGCCGGTCTCGACGTGCCCCGCGATGCGGCGCGTCCAGCCGGCATTGCCCGCCACCGCGAATTGCAGGTCGTACCAGTGGCTGCTGCACGACAGGTCCCAGTGCGCTTCGATGCGCTGCCCGGCCGGGACCGTCAGCGTGCGCGCCGCGCCGCCGTATGCGACATCGGTTGCCGTGACCGTGAGCGGGCCGGTGCCCGCATTGGCGATCGTCACGTACACGTCGCCGTTCGCGGTGTCGTAGCACGGCGTGATTTCAGGCTTGGCCGCGGCATCCGCCGCCGCCGAACCCGCGAAGCGCCGGAAATAGCCGTTCGGCCCCCACACGCTCACCAGGTAGTTGCCGTTCGCATCGAGCGCCCACGTGTCGGTCAGTTGCTTGCCGGCTTCGACCGTATAGCGGCGCGGCATCGCGGTCGGGTCGCCCGTATAGACCCAGAAGTGCGCGCCCTGCGTGCCGGTATTCGCGAACGTCAGCGCGTAGCCTTGCGCCTGCAGCTGGCCGGTGACGTGCAATTCGTACGGCAGCGCGCGCGCCGGCCGCGTGCCGGGTTCCTGCGCGGTCACGACCTGCTGCGCGGTGCTGGCCGGCGCGGTCTGCGACGACGCGCGCGAGCATTGCAGGTCCGCCTGCGCGACATACGCCTGCGTGTTCGGCAGGGTCGGCAGCGTCGCATCCGATTTCGAGAAGTCGAGCGCCGACGTCAGGTCGCCGCAGATCGCGCGGCGCCACGGCGAGATGTTGGTCTCCATCACGCCGAAGCGCTTCTCGATGAATTGCAGCACCGACGTGTGATCGAACACCTGCGAGCACACGAAGCCGCCCTTCGACCACGGCGACACGACGAACATCGGCACGCGCGGGCCGAGGCCGTACGGCAGGTTGTCGGCCGTATAGGTGCCGGCTTGCGTCGCGGTCACGACGTTGTGCCGCTCGAGCGACACGTCGACGGTGCTCATGCCCGAGCCCGGCAGCGTCGGCGCCGACGGCGGCACGACATGGTCGAAGAAGCCGTCGTTCTCGTCGTACATGATCAGCAGGACGGTCTTGCTCCACACGTCCGGGTTGGACGTCAGCGCATCGAGGATCGTCGACAGGTAGTACGCGCCGTACAGCGGCGTGAACTTCGGATGCTCCGAATACGCGGCCGGCGGCAGCAGCCACGACACCTGCGGCAGCGTATTCGCCTGCACGTCGGCCTTCAACTGCGTGATCGGACGCGTGCTCATCCCGCGCGTCTGCAGCGACGACCCGGCCGGCGCATTCACGAAATTGTTGAAGCACGCCAGCATGTTCGTGCCGTAGTTGCCGGTGAAGTTGTCGAACCCGGTGCCCTGCTGATAGACCTGCCACGAGATGCCGGCTTGTTCGAGCCGTTCCGGGTAGGTCGTCCAGCTGAAAGGCGGCAACTGGATCTTGTCGAACTGGTTGTCGATGTAGTCGGTGTTGTCGAGCAGTGGACCGCCGCCCGTGCCGAGCGGATCGACCATGCCCGTCATCAGGTACATGCGGTTCGGGTGCGTGTTGCCCGGGATCGAGCAGAAGTAGTTGTCGCACACCGTGAATGCATCCGCGAGCGCGTAGTGGAACGGGATGTCGTCGCGAACGTGATAGCCCATCGTCATGTTCGACTTCTGCACGGCCCACTGATCCGCGCGGCCGTTGTCGATCGCGCCATGGGTGGTCGCCCAGGTATGCGGCAGACCGCCGATACATTGCGCGTTGACGCCCGGATTGGTCGTGTCGTAGCGGAACGGTGCGATCACGCTCGACTTGTCCTCCTGGCGCGGCTGGAACCACACCGGCTTGCCGTTCGGCAGCGTGACCGGAAAGCGGTCGTTGTAGCCGCGCACGCCGCTCAGGTGACCGAGGTAGTGGTCAAACGAGCGGTTCTCCTGCATGAACACGACGATGTGCTGCACGTCCTGGATCGTGCCCGTCACGGTGTTCGGCTCGATCGCCAGCGCCTTGCGGATCGATTCCGGCAGCAGTGCGGTGGCGGCGGTCGCGCCGGCGAGGCCGGCCGAGAACTTCAGAAAATCGCGTCGCGAATGAGTGGCCATGCTGGTTGCTCTTGATGGGATTTCTGGTGGAAACGGCCGGTATCAGGAAGCGGGCGACGATGCAGGCGCGGTGAAACCCGGCGGGCAGCGCATCTGCGCGGTGGCGACCACGGCGCCGCCGCACGCGGCCTTCTGCTGCGCGACGGGCGCGGCGGGTGCGCTCAGGTCGTCGTTGCAGGCGCCGAGGACGGCGGTCAGCGCGATCAGACCGGCGACCGCGAGAGGCCGTAGGGCCGACGTTCGCATAACGGTTCTCCGTGAGGATGATGACGTGACGCGGACGCGAACCCCGCGCCGGTCATATCGACGCCGAGATGCTATGTTCGACGTGTGACACGACAGTGTCGCGTGACAGGGGCCGACGTGCATGCGAATGCCCGCGTGGGTGCGGAAATGGCAGGTGCGCCGTCGACTGGCCGTTTTTCGAGCCGTTACATCGTCCACCGCCCGGTTTCAATCGCCGTCTCCATCATTTTGATGGTGAGCGGACGCTCCAGTATTTTGTCCCTGGCGTCGGCACTAAATGGCGACCTGAATACCGTCATCAAGAATCGGCCCATTCCCAGTTTCCGGGAAGGGTAATAATAATCAATGTCGAAATCAGAAATATCGACACCAAACGTTTCCGAAAATCTCCGCATCAATCTCAACATGGCCCTGTCGGAAATTTCAAGATCGATGCAGAGATCCGTGTCCTCGGTAATCTCGAGCGCGCCCCATAGTGGCGAATCGGCCTCATCCCGCACCATCTCTATCAGACGACCGTCCATTAAAAGCGATCCTCCTGCTTGACCAAGCCATTGTACGTGACTGTCGAGCGATACATGATGACCGATATATCGATAGCGGTAATGACCCAACCGACCACCGGTACGGCCCGCCCGACAAAGGTGCCGAGCTCCCGGGTAAATTTGATCTTGAGCAGCAGGAGGCTCCTGAATGACGTTACCGTTGGCGAATTTTGTACTTGAGCTCATAGGGCAATATCTTTCTCGATACCCTGGATGCGATCGAGGTTCCCTTGACTGCTCCGCCGAATTTCCCTCTGGTCGGCACGAACCTTTGACCTAACAAAATCATTGCAATCCCGACAGCGTCATCGATACCCAATTCTTCACAGGCCACGTCGATAACGATCAGGCAGAAAAGTTCTGGTGGGGTAAGGTCGATGTGAATTCCGTACTTATATTTGTTCGCCATCTCGGTCTTTCTCTCGGCTACATTGCGCAGGACACCGGGCCGCACATCCCGGCGATTACGCTAACGCAGCCATGTCGCGCATGAGCAGGAACGCGCAGCGGTTTCTTCAATCAAGCCTCATTTCCCGGACACCCCGGAAAGCAGTCGCGATCGCACGCGGCCTTTCTCCACAAGAGAAAGCAGTCAGGTCGTTTTGGCGAAGCAGTCCGGACGGGGCCGGTTTCGATCTTTGAACAACTGTTGCAACGGGCAAACCGGTGCAAGGCAACCCGACAGCGCATGTCGAGCGGCCGGTCGCCGGCGAGAATCCCGGCATTATTCAAAAATCGTGAAGATGCGACACGCAGATTGTTTGTTTTTGTCTATGCGCGACGAGAGCGACGATCACAACACAAGAATGCGATGGCGTCCTGATGCAGGCACATCGGCGTTCGCAGCCGGATCGTATCGGGGACGTTCAGATATTACGGGACACGATAGCCCGTGCGTGAGAGCCGGTAACGGCCCTCACGCGTATGCAACTCAGCCTTCCGCCATCATCAGCAACTGCGCGCCGTCCGCGACCTGGTCGCCGACGCCGTACAGCACTTCCGCGACGACGCCCGCGCTCGGCGCGCCGATCGTGTGCTCCATCTTCATCGCTTCCATCACGATCAGCGGCGTGCCGGCTTCGACCTTCTGGCCCGGCTCGACCAGCACCGCGATCACCTTGCCGGGCATCGGCGCGGTCAGGCGGCCGCCGCCCTGCTCCGCGTCGCCCGCATGCGCGAGCAGGTTGCGCCACTCGAACGTCTCGGCCGCACCCTGCGTGAACACATGGAACGTGTCGCCGTCCGCATACACGCGGCCGCTGCTGCGCACGCCGCCGAGCGTCACATCGAAATCGAGCGGCGTGGCGCCGTGCGTCCACGCGAACGGTTGCGCGACCGCGTCGCCGATCGCGATGCGCGTGCCCGCGCCGTCGTCTTCGTACGTGACCGTCACGTCGGTGTCGCGATCGATCGCATGCCATTCGAGCGTGCGGCGATAGCCGCCGTTCAGCCGCCAGTCCGGCAGCGAACTCCACGGTGACACGCCTTCCTGCGCGGCGGCGCCGCGTTCGCGTGCGAGCAGCGCGGCACATGCGAGTGCGAGCGTCGCACGCGGCGGCTGTTGCGGCGCGAACAGCGCATCGTGGTTGCGCTCGATCAGGCCCGTATCGAGATCGGCGATCGCGAACGGCTCGCACGCGACGATCCGCTGCAGGAACGCGGCGTTGGTATGCAAGCCGACCACTTCGCACGCGCGCAGCGCACGCAGCATCAGGCCCAGCGCTTCCGCGCGATCCGCGCCGTGGACGATCAGCTTCGCGATCATCGGATCGTAGAACGGCGTGATCGCATCGCCTTCGCGCACGCCGCTGTCGATACGCACCGCCGCACCGATGTCGAACTCGACACCGGCCGGCAACCGAAGGTGCTTCAGCGTGCCCGTCGACGGCAAGAAGCCGCGTGCCGGATTCTCGGCGTACAGGCGCGCCTCGAGCGCATGGCCTTGCACGCGCAGCTCCTCCTGCTTCAGCGGCAGCGGCTCGCCGGACGCGACGCGCAGTTGCCATTCGACGAGATCCAGCCCCGTGACCATCTCGGTCACCGGGTGCTCGACCTGCAGGCGCGTGTTCATCTCCATGAAGTAGAACGCTTCGCCCGTCATGATGAATTCGACCGTGCCCGCGCCGACATAGCCGACCGCGCGCGCGGCCGCGACGGCCGCTTCGCCCATCGCCTGACGCACGTCGTCGTGCAGACCCGGCGCCGGCGCTTCCTCAAGCACCTTCTGGTGACGGCGCTGCACCGAGCAATCGCGATCGAACAGGTACACGGTATTGCCGAGCGTGTCGCCGAACACCTGTACCTCGACGTGACGCGGGCGCGTCAGGTATTTCTCGATCAGCACACGATCGTTGCCGAAGCTGCTTGCCGCTTCGCGCTGGCACGATGCGAGCGCCGCGGGAAAGTCCTCGGAGCGCTCGACCACGCGCATCCCCTTGCCGCCGCCGCCCGCGCTGGCTTTCAGCAACACCGGATAGCCGATCTGATCGGCCTCGCGATGCAGGTTGGCCGCGTCCTGGTCGTCGCCGTGATAGCCGGGCACGAGCGGCACGGCGGCCGCGTGCATCAGCGCCTTCGCGGCAGCCTTCGATCCCATCGCCGCGATGGCGTCGACCGGCGGCCCGATGAACACGATGCCGGCCGCTTCGCACGCTTGCGCGAAATCTTCGTTCTCCGACAGAAAGCCGTAACCCGGGTGAATCGCCTGCGCGCCGGTCGCGCGCGCGGCTTCGATGATGCGCTCGATGCGCAGGTAACTGTCTGCCGCGGCCGAGCCGCCGATGTACACGGCCTCGTCGCACGCGGCCACGTGTTTCGCGTTCGCATCCGCGTCGGAATAGACGGCAACGCTCGCGATCCCGAGACGTTTGCACGTCGCGGCGACGCGGCACGCGATTTCGCCGCGGTTGGCGATCAGAATCTTGTCGAACATGGCTTCGATGTCGTCCGGAAGGTTGAGGTCACGCGATCATTCACGCCACGACGGCGTGCGCTTTTCGAGGAAGGACGCGATCCCTTCGCGCGCTTCCGCGCCGGCGCGGGTCTTCGCGATCCACTCGGCGGTCTGCTCGATCAGCGTCGCGTCGAGCGCGCGGCCGGCCACGTCGGCGACGAGCCGCTTGCACGCCTTCACCGCGTCGGGGCCGTTCGCGACCAGCGTCGCGGCCAGCTTCGCGACCGTTTCGTCGAGCGCGTCGGCCGGCACCGCATCGTGAATGAAGCCGAGCGACGCGGCACGCGTGCTGTCGAACACCTCGGCCGTCGTGAAGTAGCGGCGCGCCGCGCGCTCGCCCATCGCACGCACGACATACGGCGCGATCGTCGCCGGAATCAGCCCGAGCCGCGCTTCCGACAGGCAGAACTTCACGCCGTCGGCGGCAATCGCGATGTCGGCCGCCGCGACGAGGCCCACGCCGCCCGCATACGCGTCGCCATGCACGCGCGCGATCACCGGCTTGCCGCAGCGATGAATCGCTTCGAGCATCCGCGCAAGCTTGCGCGCATCGGCGCGGTTCTCGTCGTCCGAGTAACCGGCCATCTTCTTCATCCAGTTCAGGTCGGCGCCGGCGCAGAATGCGGCGCCCTCCGCGGCCAGCACGATCGCGCGCACGCCTTCGTGCGCATCGAGCCATTCGAACGCGGTGGTCAGCTCGGCGATCGTCGTCTCGTTGAACGCGTTGCGCACGTCGGGACGCGCGAGCGTGACGGTCGCCACGCGGCCGGCCTCGCTTACCTTGATCGTTTCGTATCGCATCGGTCAGTCCTCCCGGGCGTTACATGCGGAACACGCCGAAGCGCGTGTCGTCGATCGGCGCGTTCATCGACGCCGCCAGGCCGAGGCCGAGCACGTCGCGCGTCTGCGCGGGATCGATCACGCCGTCGTCCCACAGCCGCGCGCTCGCGTAATACGGATGGCCCTGGCGCTCGTACTGGTCGCGAATCGGCTGCTTGAACGCGTCCTCTTCCTCGGCCGACCACGAACCGCCCTTCGCCTCGATGCCGTCGCGGCGCACGGTCGCGAGCACCGATGCGGCCTGCTCGCCGCCCATCACCGAGATCCGTGCATTCGGCCACATCCACAGGAAACGCGGGCCGAACGCGCGGCCGCACATCCCGTAGTTGCCGGCGCCGAACGAGCCGCCGATGATCACCGTGAACTTCGGCACCTTCGCATTCGACACGGCCGTCACCATCTTCGCGCCATGCCGCGCGATGCCTTCGTTCTCGTACTTGCGCCCGACCATGAAGCCCGTGATGTTCTGCAGGAACACGAGCGGGATCTTGCGCTGGCAGCACAGTTCGATGAAGTGCGCGCCCTTCACGGCCGATTCGGAGAACAGGATGCCGTTGTTCGCGACGATCCCGACCGGATGGCCCCAGATGTGCGCGAAGCCCGTGACGAGCGTCGTGCCGAAGCGCGCCTTGAATTCGTCGAACTCCGAATCGTCGACGATGCGCGCGATCACCTCGCGCACGTCGAACGGCTTGCGCGTATCGACCGGAATCACGCCGTACAGGCTTTTCGCGTCGTAGCGCGGCGGCTTCGGCTCGCGCAGCGCGACCGGCGGCGCGATCTTCGGCGCGAGGTGACTGACGATGTTGCGCGCGATCGACAGCGCATGCGCGTCGTTCTGCGCGAGATGGTCGGCCACGCCCGACAGGCGCGTATGCACGTCGCCGCCGCCGAGATCCTCCGCGCTCACTTCCTCGCCGGTTGCTGCCTTCACGAGCGGCGGCCCGCCGAGGAAAATCGTGCCCTGGTCCTTCACGATGATCGATTCGTCGCTCATCGCCGGCACGTATGCGCCGCCGGCCGTGCACGAGCCCATCACGACGGCGATCTGTGCGATCCCCGCCGCCGACATCGTCGCCTGGTTGAAGAAGATGCGGCCGAAGTGGTCGCGATCGGGAAACACGTCGTCCTGGTTCGGCAGGTTCGCGCCGCCCGAATCGACGAGGTACACGCACGGCAGCCGGTTTTCCGCGGCGATTTCCTGCGCGCGCACGTGCTTCTTGACGGTGACCGGGTAGTAGGTGCCGCCCTTGACCGTCGCGTCGTTGCACACGATCACGCATTCGCGGCCGGCGATGCGGCCGATCCCGGTGATGACGCCCGCGCCCGGCGCGTCGTCGTTGTACATGCCGTTCGCCGCGAGCTGCGAGAACTCGAGGAACGGCGCGCCCGGATCGAGCAGTTGCGAGATGCGATCGCGCGGCAGCAGCTTGCCGCGCGACAGGTGCTTGTCGCGTGCGGCCTGGCCGCCGCCCTGCGCGAGCTGTTCGATCTTCGCGCGCAGGTCGGCGACGACCGCCTCGAGCGCCGCGGCATTCGCGCGGAAGTCTTCCGAACGCGGGTTCAGTTTCGATTCGATGATCGGCATCGACGGGGCTCCGTTCGCGTGACGTGGGGCGTTACATCGTTTCCGCGAACAGCTCGCGGCCGATCAGCATCCGGCGGATTTCGCTCGTGCCGGCGCCGATCTCGTAGAGCTTCGCATCGCGCCACAGGCGGCCGACCGGGTATTCGTTGATGTAGCCGTTGCCGCCGAGGATCTGGATCGCCTCGCCGGCCATCCACGTCGCCTTCTCGGCCGTGTAGAGGATCACGCCCGCGCAGTCCTTGCGCACCTGGCGAATGTGGTCGCTGCCCGCCGAGTCGAGATGGCGGCCGACCGCATACAGGTACGCGCGGCACGCCTGGAACGTGGTGTACATGTCGGCGACCTTGCCCTGGATCAGCTGGAACTCGCCGATCGCCTGGCCGAACTGCTTGCGGTCGTGAATGTACGGCACGACCGCGTCGAGACATGCGGCCATGATGCCCGTCGGGCCGCCCGACAGCACCGCGCGCTCGTAGTCGAGGCCGCTCATCAGCACCTTCACGCCGCCGTTCAGCTGGCCGAGGATGTTCTCTTCCGGCACCTCGACGTCCTGGAACACCAGCTCGCCCGTGTGCGAGCCGCGCATGCCGAGCTTGTCGAGCTTCTGCGCGACCGAGAAGCCCTTCATCCCCTTCTCGACGATGAATGCGGTGATGCCGCGCGGGCCGGCTTCGATATCCGTCTTCGCGTAGACGACCAGCGTGTCGCAATCGGGCCCGTTGGTGATCCACATCTTCGTGCCGTTGAGCACGTAGCGGTCGCCGCGCTTGTCCGCGCGCAGCTTCATGCTGACGACGTCGGAGCCGGCGTTCGGCTCGCTCATCGCGAGCGCGCCGATGTGTTCGCCCGACACGAGCTTCGGCAGGTACTTCCGCTTTTGCGCTTCGGTACCGTTGCGGTGGATCTGGTTCACGCACAGGTTCGAGTGCGCGCCGTACGACAGGCCGATCGACGCAGACGCGCGCGAAATCTCTTCCATCGCGACCATGTGCGCGGTGTAGCCCATGTTCGCGCCGCCGTATTCCTCGGAGACGGTCATGCCGAGCACGCCGAGATCGCCGAACTTCTTCCACAGATCCATCGGAAACTGGTCGGTACGGTCGACCTCCGCCGCGCGCGGCGTGATTTCCTTCGCCGCAAACGTCGCGACGGCGTCGCGCAGCATCTCGATGTCTTCACCGAGCATGAATTGCACGCCGGGCAGGTTGATCATGTCTCCTCCGTCTCCAGAAAGTGTGTCGCACTCACCGATTTCTGAGTTTCGCTCAAATCGAATGAATACGTCGATTCATTGACCAATACAGCGGAAATTTTGCACAGTTTCGCGCCTCGCCGGGTTCGCCGTCAATAGTTTTCTGAGTGATACTCAGATATGATGCGAGCATGACAGCCGCTCCCGCCGACACCATGACCGCCACCGCCAAAGCCGACCGCGCCGACACGCCGCGCGCACCCGCCGGGCGCAAATCCCAGCAGCGTGTGCAGGACATCCTGCGCGCCGGCCGTGAAGTGTTCGCCGAAAAAGGTTACGAGCATGCGACTGCCGCCGAGATCGCCCAGCGCGTGGGGGTGTCGGAGGCGACGGTGTTCAGCTATTTCCGCGGCAAGCGCGAGCTGTGCGCGCGTGTGATCGCCGACTGGTACGACGAAATCATCGCCGCGTTCGAGCACGGGATGCCGCGGGAGGCGTCGGTGCAGCAGCAGTTCGCGTTCATCGTGCGCACCCACCTGCGGCTGATGCTCGTGAACGGCACGGGATTGTGCGCACTGGTGCTGTCGGAAGGCCGCGCGAAGCAGCATGCGCTGAGCGACGAGCTCACCGCGCTGCAGCGCCGCTACACGGCGCCGCTGATGGACGTGCTCGCGCGCGGCCAGACGGCCGGGCAGGTTCGCGCGGACCTGCCGCTGAGCCTGTTGCGCTCGATGGTGTTCGGGCCGATGGAGCACGTGCTGTGGGACGCGATCCTCGGGCACCGCAAGCTCGATACGGAAACGACGGCCACGCAGTTGATCGACATGCTGTGGGCGGCCGTGCAGCCGCCGGCGCCGGAGCAGGCGGCGCTGGTGCGCTTCAGGAATGAAGTCGCCGAAGCCGTGCGGCGGCTGGAAGGGCAAGCGTCACGCGGGTGACGTTGGCGGGCGGCACGCCCGCCGCTCCGCCGTCGAGCGGAGTTCGGCGCGGCTACGAATCCTCGCTCACGCGCAGCGGCGCGCGGCTCTGCTCGTTGTTCAAATGCACGAACTTGCGCAACAGCCGCATCAGTTCCTGCGAATCGTCCTCGCCCATCCCGTCGAACAATCCCGCACGCAACTCCTTCACCGACGGAATCAGGTGCGTGAGCAACTCCACGCCCGCCGGCGTCAGCAGCAGGCGCCGCTGACGCCGCGGCAGCACCTCGCGGACGATCAAACCTTTCGCTTCGAGCCGGACCGCGAGATCGGCGGTGGTCGACGTGTCGAGCGCCACCCGCTGCGCGAGCGTCACCTGGTCGAGCCCCGGATTCTCGTAGAGCATCCGCAGCACCGCGTACTGCACGGGCGTCACGTCCCGGCCCAGCTTCTCGTAGAACATCGCGACCGCGATCTGGTGCGCGCGCCGGATCAGGTGCCCGGGTTCGTCGTACAGATCGAGCGGGAAAGCCGGCAGGTCGGCGGGAGTCGTTTTTTCCATGAATGAGTCGATGACATAGGCGGCGCGCGCCGGTTGCGCACGCTATCGGCATGGCGCTGCCTCGCGCCATTTCCCGGGAAAACCAGTATACCGCTCGCCTTGTTTCCGCCAATCTCAATGAGTACACTGAATCTCATTCAGTACACGGAATGAAGATCGGGCCGCATCCCCGGCGGCACCGCCCCGATGGAGACAAAGAACATGTTCCTCAAGAACGCGTGGTACGTGGCGTGCACGCCTGACGAGATCGACGGCAAGCCGCTGGGCCGCAAGATCTGCAACGAATCGATGGTGTTTTACCGTGCGGCGGACGGCCAGGTCGCCGCGCTCGAGGATTTCTGCCCGCACCGCGGCGCGCCGCTGTCGCTCGGCTTCGTGCGCGACGGCGTGCTCGTGTGCGGCTATCACGGGCTCGAAATGGGCTGCAACGGCAAGACGGCCGGCATGCCGGGCCAGCGCGTCGGCGGTTTCCCGCCGATTCGCAGCTTCCCGGCGGTCGAGCGGTACGGCTTCGTGTGGGTCTGGCCGGGCGACGCGTCCGAAGCCGATCCCGCCAAGCTGCCCGCGCTGACGTGGGCCGAGGACCCGGCCTGGGCGCACGGCGGCGGCCTGTATCACATCCGCTGCGACTACCGGCTGATGATCGACAACCTGATGGACCTCACGCACGAGACCTACGTGCATGCGTCGAGCATCGGCCAGAAGGAAATCGACGAAGCGGCGCCGAAGACCGCGAGCCACGGCGATGAAATCGTCACGAGCCGCTTCATGGAGAACGTGATGCCGCCGCCGTTCTGGCGAATGGCGCTGCGCGGCAACGGGCTCGCCGACGACGTGCCGGTCGACCGCTGGCAGATCTGCCGCTTCACGCCGCCGAGCCACGTGATGATCGAGGTGGGCGTCGCGCATGCGGGCCACGGCGGCTACGATGCGCCGGCGAACAAGAAGGCGTCGTCGATCGTGGTCGACTTCATCACACCCGAGACCGACACGTCGATCTGGTACTTCTGGGGAATGGCGCGCAACTTCCGGCCCGACGACGACGCGCTGACCGCCGAAATCCGCGAAGGCCAGGGCAAGATCTTCGCGGAGGATCTCGAGATGCTCGAGCGCCAGCAGCGCAATCTCGAGCAATGGCCGGACCGCCAGTTGCTGAAACTCAACATCGACGCCGGCGGCGTGCTGTCGCGCAAGGTGATCGACCGGCTGCTCGCCGCCGAACACGCGGCCAGCCCGCGGCGGCCCGTGATTCCGGTCGCGCAGGTCAAGGAGGCGTCATGAGCGCGGCAACCTTGACGGTGCGCGTCGCGCGCAAGTGGCAGGAAGCGCACGACATCTGCGGCTTCGAATTCGTCAGCGACGACGGCTCGCCGTTGCCGCGCTTCGACGCCGGCGCCCATATCGACGTACATCTGCCGGGCGGGCTCGTGCGCCAGTACTCGCTGTGCAGCCACCCGGAGCAACACGATCGCTACCAGATCGCGGTGCTGCGCGAAGCGGACGGCCGCGGCGGATCGCGCGCGATTCACGACGAAGTCCGGCAAGGCGATGCCGTGCGGATCGGCCTGCCGCGCAATCAATTCCCGCTCGCGTCCGATGCGCCGCACCATCTGTTGCTCGCCGGCGGGATCGGCGTCACGCCGATTCTCAGCATGGCGGAACGGCTGTTTTCGGCCGGCATGCCGTTCGACATGCATTACTGCGCGCGCTCGACCGATCGCATGGCCTTCGTCGAGCGGATCCATTCGGCCGGGTTTCGCGATCGCGTCGGCTTCCACGTCGACGACGGCGATCCCGCGCAACGCTTCGATCTGGCGGCCGTGCTGGCCGGCGCGCCCGACGGCACGCATCTGTACGTATGCGGCCCGCGCGGCTTCATGGACGCGGTGCTGAACGCCGCACGCGCACGCAACTGGGCCGAAGCGCGGCTGCACTACGAGTTCTTCGGTGGCGCGGTGGCGACGTCCGGCGCGGACCGCGCGTTCCAGGTCCGGCTCGCAAGCAGCGGCAAGGTGATCGACGTGCCGGCCGAATGCACGGTGATCGCGGCGCTGGCGGCGAACGGCGTCGACGTGCTGACGTCGTGCGAGCAAGGCGTGTGCGGCACTTGCTTGACCCGGGTGCTCGAAGGCGAGCCCGATCATCGCGATTCATATCTGACCGACGACGAAAAGGCGGCCGGCGACCAGTTCATGCCGTGCTGCTCGCGGTCGCGAACCGACCTGCTGGTACTCGATCTGTAGATCGGCAGGCGGTAGACGGACCGCCCGACACGCGGCGGCCAACCACGATACTGGAGACGATCAATGACCCATCCTGCCCCGCCATCAATCAAGATACCTAAGTTCCCGGTCGACCGATGGTGGGTCGCCGCGCTGTCATCCGAACTGACGGACCAACCGCTTGCCCGCACGCTGCTCGGCCGGCCGGTCGTGCTGTTCCGGCTGCCGTCCGGGGAAGTCGGCGCGCTGGAGGATCGCTGCTGCCACAAGTCGCTGCCGCTGTCGTGCGGCTCGCTCGAAGCGCGCGGGCTGCGCTGCGGCTATCACGGCCTGCTGTTCGACCGTGGCGGCGCATGCGTGGAGATTCCGGGGCAGGACAGGATTCCGGCGAAAGCCTGCGTGGCGTCGTATCCGGTGCGGGAACAGGACGCGATCGTCTGGATCTGGATCGGCGCGGACGCGCACGCCGAACCGGCCTGCGCGCCGCCGCACTACCCGTTCCACTCGGATCCGCAATACCGGTTCGGCGGCGGCCACTACCATTACGACGCGCCGTATCAGCTGATCCACGACAACCTGATGGACCTGAGCCACCTCGGCTACGTGCATCTGAAAACGATCGGCGGCAACGCACCGCTGCACATGGGCGCGGACACGCACGTCAGCAGCGACGGCGACACGGTGACGCTGGTCCGCCGGATGCCGGATTCCGAGCCGCCGCCGACCTACACCGCCGCCTGGCCGTTCGCGGGCCGTGTCGATCGCTGGCAGGAAATCGAGTTCCACGTGTCGCATATCCGCATCTGGACCGGCGCGATGGACGCCGGTACCGGCGACCTGCTCGACCCGGCGCGCGGCGGCTTCCACATGCGCGGCTTCCACGGCATCACGCCCGAGACGGACACGACGACGCACTACTTCTGGACCGTCGCGACCAATCCGCAACACGACGTCGAACGCGTCGCGCAAACGGTCATCGAGCAATCCGCGGCGACCTTCGACGAGGACAAGACCGTGATCGAAGCGCAATACCGGAATCAGTTGCGCTTTCCGGACGGCCGCCAGATCGACATTCACGTCGATGCCGGCCCCAATCGCGCGCGGCGCGTAATCGAGCGGTTGCTGTTGCAACCGGAGCCCGCCTGACCCTCGCACGCCGGCGTACGAACGACGCCGGCCATTCGCGGCGGGCTCGTCCTGGGGTCTAGCCATCCCCCGCAATCGCATTCGGTTTTGTCTGATCCGCTTCACCCGGCTTCGATTTCACCCCAATCAATTAGTCATACTATTCTTATGAAGGATCTTTGACGTGAGCGCAAATATCCGCAATACGATCGACGAATCCCCGATGAGCGCGTTCCAGACGATGGCCGTCACCGCCTGTGTCGTGCTGAACATGCTCGACGGCTTCGACGTGCTGGCCATCGCGTTCGCCGCGCCGCATCTGGCCGCCGAATGGAAACTGAGCGGCAAGGAAATCGGCCTGCTGCTGAGCGCCGGGCTCGCCGGCATGGGGTTCGGCTCGGTGCTGATCGCGCCGCTGGCCGACCGCGTCGGCCGCCGCCGCATCATCCTGCTCTGCCTGACCGTGATCTCGACCGGGATGCTCGCGTGCGCGGCCACGCACGGCACGTTGCAGCTCGCGGTCGCGCGTGCTTACACGGGGCTCGGCATCGGCGGCATGCTCGCCAGCCTCACCGTGATCAGCGGTGAATACGCGTCGAACAAATGGCGCAGCGCCGCAATCGGCATGCAGTCGGCCGGCTACGCGATCGGCGCCACCGTCGGAGGCGTCATTGCCGGGTATCTGCTGTCGATGTGGGGATGGCGCAGCGTGTTCGCGTTCGGCGGCATCCTGACCTTGCTGGCGATCCCGATGGTGCTCGCGCTGCTGCCGGAATCGCTCGACTTCCTGCTCGTGCGGCGCCCGGACAACGCGCTGCAGAAAATCAACCACATCCTCGCGAGAATGAAGCGCGCGCCGATCGACGCGCTGCCGGCCGCGACGGCTTCCGTCGATACCGCAAGCCCCGCGTCGAACTGGACCGCCGTGCTGCGCGCACCGCTCGCGCGCCGCACGATCGCGCTGTGGATCGCATTCTTTCTCGTGATGGGCAGCTTTTATTTCGCCGTGAGCTGGACGCCGAAACTGCTGGTCCAGGCCGGGTTGTCGGCGTCGCAGGGTGTGACCGGCGGCGTGCTGCTCAATCTCGGCGGCATCGCGGGCGCGTCGCTCTTCAGCCTGCTGTCGACGCGGTTCGGCCTGCGCAACCTGCTCACCGCGACGCTGCTGCTCGGTGGCGTACTGATGGTCGTGTTCGGCGCGAACACCGGCTCGCTCGGCATCGGGATGACGGTCGCCGTATTCCTCGGCGCCGTGATCAATGCGTGCGTGGCCGGCATGTATGCGTTGTCGCCGACGCCGTATCCGGCCGAGATCCGCACGACCGGCATCGGCCTCGCGGTCGGCATCGGCCGCCTCGGCGCGATCCTGTCGCCAATGACGGTCGGTGCGCTGCTGGACGACGGCTGGTCCGTGCCGCATCTCTATTTCGCGTTCCTTCTGCCGATGGCCGGTGCGGCGATCGCCGTCGCCGTGGTCGGCACGCGTGCCGCCGCGCCGCTGGGGCAACGCGGCCCGGCGCTGTCGTAACGCGCGCACCGCGCGCCGTTTCACTTCATACCCGTCGTCATCCTGGCCACGTCCGGGTCATAAAAAATCGATAAGTAGGTCTGCATACTGTTTGGAGACAGCCATGAAAACGAAACTGGGCGTCGCGCTGGCGACGGCGATGGGGGTGGCGCTGGCCGCCCCGGCGTACGCGCAAAGCAGCGTCACGCTGTACGGGATCATCGATACCGGTGTGTCCTACTACAACAACGCCGCGCACGGCGGGTCATTCACCGGGATGCCGACGCTCACCGGCGAAGTGCCGTCACGCTGGGGCCTGCGAGGCAACGAAGATCTCGGCGGCGGCTACCAGGCGTTCTTCGTGCTTGAAAACGGCTTCCAGCCCGGCACCGGTGCGCTGAATTACGGCGGCCGCCTGTTCGGGCGACAGGCGAACGTCGGCGTGAACGGCCCGTTCGGTGCGCTGACGCTCGGCCGCCAGATGAACATGTCGATGATCGTGCTGACCAACGCCGACGTGATCGGCCCGTCGATCCATTCGATGGCGGATTTCGATTCCTACCTGCCGAATGCGCGCAGCGACAACGCGATCGGCTACAAGGGGACGTTCCACGGCGTGACGCTCGGCGCCACCTACAGTTTCGGCCGCGACGCAGCCGGGCCGGCAGGACCGTCGGCGACGGGCTGTGCCGGCCAAGTCGCCGGCGACATCGTCGCGTGCCGCCAATACACGGCGATGCTCGCGTACGACGCGAGCAATTTCGGGCTCGCCGCATCGCACGACGTGATGCGCGGCGGCGGCGGTGCGCTCGCGCCGCTGAACAATCCGGCGTACACCGACACGCGCGACATCGTGGCCGGCTACGTGAAGCTCGGCCCCGCGAAGCTCGGCGCCGGGTGGATCCGCCGCAACCTCGCGGCGGCCGCACACCTGCAGGCCGACATCATGTTCGCGGGCGGCACGTACTACGCGACGCCCTACCTCGCGCTCGACGTGCAGGGCGTGCGCTATCTGCAACGCCGCGAGAACAGCGAGGGCGCGAACGGCACGCTGCTCGTCGGCCGCGCGAACTACTTCCTGTCGAAGCGGACGACCGTCTACACGTCGGTGGGCTACATGTTCAACAGCAAGCTCGCCGCGAACGCGGTCGCGGCCGGCGGGACGGTCGGCACCGGGATGAATCAGCTCGGCGCGATGGCCGGTATCCAGCAGAAGTTCTGAGCGCCAGATACCGCGCATCGATCGAATCAATCGGCGAGCCGGCAATGCGCGAGCTTCAACCCGGGCAGCACCGGCGCATCGATATAGCCTTCGTTCATGCAACTGAACCGGAACGCCGCCGATGTGACGAACGGCTTGATCTCGCCGCCGGGGAATTTCGGCTTCAACGCGTCCTGGTCGGCCACGTCGAAATGCGTATCGAACTGCTCACCGTCGGCCGTCAGCGCGCCGAAATAGGTGCCGCCCGGATCGCTGCCCATCCGGATCACGGCGCCGACGAACGTGAGGCGCTTGCCGTCGTACTTCGCCTTCGCGGCGGCCATGTCCTGCGTATAGGCCTCGATCACGGCGCCGTAGTGCGCGTCGATCGCGGGTTCGGCGTTCGACGCCGCACAGGCGGTCTGGCAAACGCCCGCCAGCAGCGCGCAGGCCGCCAGCGCGGCCGCCGCGAACGGCGCGGAAATTTTCTTCATAGGTGGTCTCCCGTCCAGCGTGGTGGTTGAAATGATCGAAGCCCGGCATGACGCCGGTCGAATTCGCTTGCGTCGCTTTAATCGTTCGAATGGCGGTACACGGCTGCGATCACTTCATCGCCCGGACGCTCGTGCGCGGTGCGTGGCGTCGCGCCGAACGCGACGGGACAGGAAGATGACATGGTGCGGCCCCCGGTTCTCTCGTTGAATTTCACTGCGTCTGATTTTGGCCGCTACGGTAGCAGACGGCCGGCGGCCCGGCAACCGGGCGCAGTGGATCGCCGGCCACGCCATTACAATTGCAAATGATTCTCATTACATATATCATGCGCACCCTGGCCGCCATGCAATGCCGCGGCCAGCAACACGATCCTTAGCACTCCTCGTCCTGCATCGATTCATGCCATCCCGTCGAACGCCCTGCCGCGCCCGGACCCTCCATCCGTGGCGCACGCGCCTGTCTGCCCTGCTTACCCTGTGCGTCGCCGGCGGCGCGCATGCAGCCGGCGCCGAACCCGTTGCGCCCGCCCCCGCCGCTGCACCGGCCGCCGAACACGAACTCCCGGCCATCAGCATCAACGCATCGGCCGCCGTCGATCCGACGATCGGCTATCAGCCGCGCACGACGAGCATCGCGGGCGGCGACGCCCGTGCGCTGAAAGAGATCCCGCAATCGGTCGCGGTGGTCAGCAGCAGCGTGATGCAGGACCAGCAGACGCGCTCGCTCGACGACGTGCTCGGCAACATCAGCGGCGTCACGCAGACCAACACGCTCGGCGGCACGCGCGACGCGTTCATCAAGCGCGGCTTCGGATCGAACAACGACGGCTCGGTGCTGGTCGACGGCGTGCGCACGCCGGTGCTGCACAGCTATCTCGCGACGATCGACCGCGTCGAAGTGCTGAAGGGCCCCGCTTCGCTGCTGTACGGGATGCAGGACCCCGGCGGCGTGATCAACCTCGTCACGCGCAAGCTGGAAGATACGTTCGGCGGCTCGATCTCCGCGTCACGCACGAACCACGGCGGCAGCAACGCACAGTTCGATCTCACGGGGCCGCTCGGCAAGCCCGGCCAGGTCGCGGGCGGCACGCTCGCCTTCCGGCTGACCGGCGAATACGACACGAGCCGCTACTGGCGCAGCTTCGGCCGCGAACGCAACGCGCTGATCGCGCCCGCGCTGTCGTGGCACGACGCGAACACGTCGATCGACGTCAGCTATCAGTACGTCGACTACACGATGCCGTTCGACCGCGGCACCGTGCTCGTGAACGGCCAGCTCGACGATGCACTGCGCTATCGCCGCTACGAGGAAGCGTGGTCGCAAAGCAGTGGCGTCCAGGAAACGCTGCGCACGCGCATCGAGCACCGCTTCTCCGATGCCTGGCGCGTGCGCGCGACTTACGGTTGGGGCCGCGACCGCTACGACCAATACATCACCCGCGCCACCGCGTTCAACAGCAAAACCGGCGCGCTCACGCGCTCGTCCGATGCGAACCTGGGTCGCAACGATTCCGACCAGATCGCGACGCTCGGCCTGCTCGGCAACGTGACGCTCGCGGGAATGCAGCACGCGATCTACGTCGGCGGCGAATACGAGCGGCAGCGCAGCTTCCGCGGCGACACGATCCGCGGCAAGGCGACGACGGGCTTCAATCTCTACGATCCCGTGTACGGCCTGCTCGCGTCGGGCGGCATGCCCAACGCGAAGCAGAGCGATTCGCGCTCGGTCGTGCATGCGTATTCGACGATCGTGCAGGACTCGGTGAAGATCACCGACCGCCTCACCGCGGTAGGCGGGCTGCGCTGGGAAAACTGGCAGCAGGAATCGGGAATGGGCCGGCCGTTCGGGTTCGCCGACCGCTCGCGCGGCAGCGTCTGGCTGCCGCAGTTCGGGCTCGCGTATGCGCTCGCGCCGGCGCTCACCGCCTATGCGAACGTGAGCCGCTCGTTCAAGCCGAACGTCGCATCGAACGTCGCGGCGCCGCTCGCGCCGGAATACGGCCGCGTGCTCGAGGCCGGGCTGAAGCTCAGCCTGAAGCCCGCGATCACGGGCACGCTCGCCGTGTACCAGATCGACAAGCGCAACGTCGCGGTCACGGTCGGCGACCTCACGTCGACGATCGGCACCGCGCGCTCGCGCGGGATCGAGCTCGACGTGGCCGGGCAGATCACGCGCCACCTGAGCGTGATCGGCAGCTATGCGTATACGAACGCGAACGATCGTGACGGCAACACGCCGCTCGTCAACGTCGCGCGCCACACGGGCAGCCTGTTCGCGGTGTACGACACGGCCATCGCGAACCTGCCCGGGCGCTGGCGCTTCGGCGGCGGCGCGCGTCTCGTCGGCGCCCGCTCCGGCGACACGGCGAACAGCTTCACGCTGCCCGGCTACGTGAGCGTCGACGCGTTCGCGGCGTACGAAACGACGATCGGCAAGTTTCCGACCCGCTTCCAGCTCAACGTGAAGAACCTGCTCGACAAGACCTACTATCCGTCGAGCAACAGCAACCTGATCGTCGCGGTCGGCGAGCCGCGGCTCGTCACGCTGACGACGACGGTATCGTTCTGACGCCCCAGCGCGCTCACGGACGCCAGCGATACACGACGATGCTCGACCCGTTGTAGTTGTCCTTCGTGATCACGTACTCGCCGGTCGAACGCAGGTACGCGCGCACGCCGTACATCGAGTCGACGTCGTTGCCGACGTCCATCGCCGACGGGTTCGAATTCGTCAGCGTCGTGACGAGCGCGCCGGTGTTCAGGTCGTATATGTCGATGTTCGGCACCGTGTGCACATAGCCGACGAACAGGTAGTGGCCGGCCGCCGCGATCGATTTCGGGTTCGCGCTCGTCAGATTGATCACCGGGTTCGGCGCGCTCGTGTTGCCGTTCTTCCAGCCGTGATAAACCTCGATGTGCCCGTTCATCGCGGTCCAGTCCCAGTTGCCCGCGAGGCCCTGCGCCAGGATCATCGTGTCGCTGTCGGCCTGGTAGATGATGCGCGTGACGGGCGCCACGCTGCTCGGCACGGCCGTCGTCACCGGCTTGCCCCACGACGGCTTGCCGGTCGCGTCGAAGCCCGTCATCGGGTAGCGCGTGATCACGTTGGAGCCGTCCAGTCCTGCCCACACGTCGCCGTTGCCGTCGATGTCGAAGCCGGCCGTCACCTGCAGCGTCGTGTTGAACGGCTTGCCGGGCAGCGAACCGGCCGGAATCGCGATGTAGCCGCTCGCGGTGTTGAAGTAGTAGAAGTTGAAATTGCCCGGGTTCTGGCCCGACGCGACGAGGATCCGGTTGCCGCCGACGCTCACGAGCTGCCCGAAGTGCTGGCCGCGCTGATAGTCGTTCATGTCGAGGCGCGGGTCCTTCGGATAGGTGAACGGGTCGACCGTGTTCGCGACGAACGTGCCGCCCGCGGTGCCCGTATACACGTTGTTGCCGCTGTAGAACAACGTCCCGTCCGTCACCGGATCGGGCGCGGCGATTGCCTCGAAGTTCAGCGCCTGCAGCTTCCATTGCAGCGTGCCGACCGGGCTGTACGCATGCAGATCGGTGCTGCCGTTGCGGCCGAGATCCCAGCCGCCGCCCCAGGCGTTGTTCAGCACGTACAGGTTGCCGGCCGCATCCTTGCCGAGCGCCGCGACGCGCGTGAAACGCTTGTCGCCGACCTGCCCCTTGATGCCCGTCGTCGTGTCGAGATAGCCGCCCTGCACGCCGAACGTGCCGACCTGCACCGGCAGCCCGGGCAGCCCGCCGTATAGCTTGATGTTCATGTCGGGCCCTTCGTCCCCGACCATCAACCGGCCCATCGACGCATCGAAGTACAGCGACGCCGGCCGCGCGCCGGCCGCCATCTGGAGCGTGTTCATCGCCGTACCGGTCGGGCTGAATTGCGCGACGACGCCCGCGCTCTTGCGTGCGACCCACAGATTGCCGGCCGCATCGAGCGCCAGCGCGCCGGGGCCCGTGACGCCGATGTCGCGCTGCCACACGCCATCGGTCGTATAGACGCGCACGCGGTTGCCGTAGAAGTCGCTCACGTACAGCAGGTTGCCGCCCGTCGCGAGGCCCGTGATCACGTCCGCATACTGGATGCCCGTCCACGTGCTGACCGGAATGCGCAGGTCGCGCTGGTTCGTGCTCCGGTTGTAGCGGCCCACCGAGCCGCTGCCGAACGTGCGGTTGTAGCCGAGCGCGACGAACAGCGACGTGGAATTGCCGGTGATCGCGCCGCCATGGAATTCGTCGTGGATGCCGATCGTACCGAGCGGCTGGCCGTTCTGGTAGATCGCGACGCCGCCCGCGTTCTCGTCCCAGCGCGACGCCGTGTAGATCACGCCTTCCGGTGCGACCCACATCGAACGCGCGCCGTTGCCGACGTGCGAGGCCAGTGTGCCGTACGTGTTCGCGAGCCAGTCGGTCGAGTACTGCGCCTGCGCGTGGCTAGCCGGCGCCAGCATCGCCATGCACATGATCAGCAACGCCGCGCGGATTTGTTTCATTGACATGAATAATGCTCCCAGACGAACAATGGTCGACACTGTAAATCGCGGCGCATGAAATATTGGTGATTTCGGCAAATGCGTATTCGCCGTTCCCTCGAATTATTCACTCCACTCCCTTTGCCGTCCGGCGCTTTTTCGTCAACGATCGCAAAATCTCCGAAACCGCGCCACGACAGCCTGCCAGCCACGCGGTTTCAGCGCATTTCCCGGCATTTTGTTCCGGGTCATTCAATGCGAATACGTCATTTTTTCTGATATGACCGCATTGCATTTTCATTCCCCGGAAGTCACTTTGATTATTACAAATCGAAATCAAAATGAAAGAGAAAAAATATTGTCCGGCGCGATCGGTTTTTTGCGATTTCGCGCACGGAAGGCAGAGCGGGAGGGAAAGGGGGAATACGGAGGGGAAAACCGCGCACCGGCCGTACCGGCACGCGGCGGCAATCGTTCAGCTCGCCGGATCACGCGTCGGGCCGGCCCGGCCGTCGACGTATCTGGCAGCGCATCGACGACGTCGATCACGCGTTGCCGGTGGAACAGGTGCCTCGTCGGCTGCGGACGAGCATGTCGACAACGAGGCCCGCATCGGCTGCGAGCCCCGTTGCACGCGCAACGACCGCTGCGTCAGAACTTCTGGCGCAGCCCGAGGCTCACGATCGCCTGCGATCGCGAATCGGACGAATGGCCGTTCGCCTTGTCCGACACCGACGCAGTCGCGGCCACCGGCCGGCCGAGCGCGTCGAGCGTCGTGCCGGACGCATGCTGGTACGCGCCCAGCAGGTACACGCTGGTGCGCTTCGACAGGTCGTACACCGCGCCGAGCGTGACGTTGTGGTACTGCGCGCGGTTGTCGATACCGTCGACGTCGCTGCCGCGCGTGTAGCTGTAGCCGGCGAACAGCTGCGTCTGCGGCTGCACGTTCCAGCGCGTGAACACGCCCGCGACGTTGAACGTCGCATGGCCGCTGAACAGCGACTGCGCGCCGCCGCGGTACTGCACGTTGCTGTAATTCACGCCGACGACGGCCGGGCCGAAGTCGTACGTCGCGCCGGTGGCGATCACCTGCTGCGACTGCGCGCTCGCATAGCCTTCGTTGATCGACGAATTGAACAGCCCGTCGTCGGTGCTCTGCCACTTGCCCGCCGTCGGGTCGGTCGCGCCCTTCTTGCTGTTGTCCGAGCGCTCGTAGCCTACGCCCACGCGCAGCGGGCCGGCGGCGTATGCGGCGCCGACGCTCCACGTGTTGCGCTGCTTCATGCTCCCCGGCTGGCCGCCGAAGCCGTACAGCGCGCCGAACGTGAAGCCCGAGTAGTTCGCGCTCGTATATTTGATCGAGCTGTCAACGCGCGCGGTCTGGTCGAGATCGTCGATGTCGCCCGGGTGCGCGCCGAAGCCGCCGATGAACGACGACGGGCCGACCGGGCTCACGAAATCGTCTAGCGACGTGTACTGGCGGCCGAGCGTGACCGTGCCGTAGCGGTCGCTGCCGACGCCGACG
Organism: Burkholderia sp. BCC0097; assembly: GCF_902832985.1. NCBI lineage: Bacteria > Pseudomonadati > Pseudomonadota > Betaproteobacteria > Burkholderiales > Burkholderiaceae > Burkholderia > Burkholderia sp. BCC0097. The sequence continues at coordinate 211,378 of NZ_CADFDM010000001.1, read as the reverse complement.
AACGCCTGCCGGCCGAACTGGCGGCCGCCCTGGCCGGACGTGCCGTTGGTGATGTCGAAGCCATTCTCGAGGACGAACAGCGCGCGCATCCCGCCGCCGAGATCCTCGGAACCCTTGATGCCCCAGCGGCTGCCGGACAGGTTGCCGGTCGTGAGCCCGACGCTCGAATGCCCGGTGTACGCGCCCGCCGAGCCGACCCGTTCGTTGCTGCGATAGGTCACGCCCGCGTCGACGATGCCGTACAGCGTGACGGAGCTTTGCGCGGCGGCGACACCCGCGAGCGAGAGCAGCAGCGGCGCTGCGATCAGTTGCTTGTTCATGGTTTTATGTCTCCGGGCGGTGAACCCGTTGTTCTGGCTGGCTGTTTGCGAGTAGCGCGCGCGGGCGCCGACATCCGCCGGCGGTGCAAGACCGGCGACGTCCACGCGCGACGACGTGGCGGGCATGCCCGCTGCGGCCGGTATGGTAGTTGGAACCGGTTCCGTTCCAAAGCGGAATAATGACAACAGTTTCTTGCCAAAATTGAGATAGTCGGAGCGCCGCTACGGTCGCGGCTGCCGCGCCTGTACAGCGCGAGGCGACGCGGACGATAATCGGCTGCGCGCTTTCGACCGGGAGCTTCTTCATGCATGAAACGACCCTGCTGATCTTCGCCGCCGTCGCGTTCGTCGGCATCGCGACACCCGGTCCGACCGTGCTGCTCGCGCTGACCAACGGCTCGCGCTACGGCGTGCGCCGCGCGGCCTACGGTTTCGCGGGCGCGATGCTGTCCGACTTCGTGCTGATCGTCGCGGTCGCGCTCGGCCTCGGCGCGCTGCTGATGGCGTCGGCGTTCTGGTTCCCGGTCGTGAAGTGGCTCGGCGCCGCGTACCTCGCCTACGTCGGCATCCGGCTGCTGATGTCGAAGGGAGCGCTCGACATCGCGGCCGCACAGCGCGGCACGGCCTCCGGACGCAACGCGTCGATCTTCGCGAAAAGCTTCCTGACCGCGGTGACGAACCCGAAGGGCTATCTGTTCTTCTCCGCGTTCCTGCCGCAGTTCCTCGATCCGCTGGCACCGCTCGCGCCGCAGTACGTCGCGCTCGCGGTCACGTTCGCGCTGCTCGACGGCGCGGTGATGTTCGGTTACGCGCTGCTCGGCGCACGCGCGGTGCGGCTGCTGAAGCGTTCGGGCGCGCTGTGGCTCGAACGCACGTGCGGCGCGATGCTGCTCGCGCTCGCCGGTTCGCTGGCGCTGTACCGGCGCCATGCCGCGTAGGAGCCGGGCTCGATGAAAATCGCCGCACCGCCCCGCGCCGGTTTCCCCGGCCTGTCGCTCAGGCAACTCGAGCGCGCGGATCTCGACGCGTGGTACGCGTACCTGTCGAATCCCGACGTCTTCCGTCACACCAGTTGGAACCTGCGCTCGCCCGACGATCTGCTGCCGCTGTTCGACAACATCGAATCGGCCGATCCGGATTCGATCCGGCGTCTCGCGATCGTCGACACCGCATCGGGTGTGCTCGCCGGGACGGTCGGGCTGCATACGGTGTCCACCGTGAACCGCTCGGCGGAGATCGCGTACGATCTCGCGCCGTCGCACTGGGGGCGCGGCATCGCGAGCGCGGTGTGCGAAGCCGTCACCGCGTGGGCGTACACACACGGCGGCTTCATGCGCATGCAGGCGGTCGTGTTGACCAGCAACGCGGGCTCCGCGCGCGTGCTGCAGAAGTGCGGCTACCGCTACGAAGGGCTGCTGCGCGCCTACAGGATGGTGCGCGGCACGCCGGGTGATTTCGCGATGTACGCACGCCTCGCGACCGACTGACGAGTGCGCCGCGGCATCGCGTACCGATGCCGTGAAGCGATTGCACGACTCGATTGCACGACCCGCGCCGAATTGGCGACAATCGCCACTCCCCTCATCGACTTGCCGCCATGAAAATCGCCGCGCTCTCCGACATCCACGGCAACCTCGCCGCGCTCGACGCGGTGCTCGACGACGTCCGCCGCCGCGGCGCCGACGTGATCGTCAATCTCGGCGACATCGTGTCCGGCGCGCTCCATCCGGCCGAAACGGCCGACCGCCTGATCGCGCTCGACCTGCCGACCATCAAGGGCAATCACGAACGGCAACTGCTGACGCTCGAGCGCGACGCGATGCGGCTGTCCGATCGCTGGGCACACGACACGCTAAGCGCCGACCATCGCGCCTGGATCGCCGCGCTGCCCGAACGCCTGACGCTCGACAGCGACGTGCTGATGGTGCACGGCACGCCGGACAGCGACCTCGTCTATTTCCTCGAAACGGTCACGCCCGATGGCTGCCGCGCGGCCACGCCCGGTGAAGTCGCGCAGCGCGCGGGCGATACGAGGGCCTCGCTGATCCTGTGCGGCCACACGCACGTGCCGCGTACCGCGAAGCTCGACGACGGCCGGCTGATCGTCAATCCGGGCAGCGTCGGGCTGCAGGCGTACACGGACGACCTGCCGCATCCGCACCGGATCGAGACGGGCTCGCCGCATGCCCGCTACGCGATGGTGTCGCGCACCGCCGCCGGCTGGAACGTCGAATTCCATGCGGTCGAATACGATTGGCGCATGGCCGCCGCCACAGCGGCCTCGCGTGGGCGCGACGACTGGACCGTTGCGCTGCGCACCGGCCGCTGCTGACGCGCACGCAGCGCCCGGTCACCCCACTTCGCTTCGATCACAGGAACACGAAACATCATGCCCGCTCCATCGCAATTGCTCTTCCTGCCCGGCGCATCGGGCAGCACCGCGTTCTGGCAACCGCTGGCCGGCATGCTCACGCATCCGGCCGAGCGGCGGATCGTCGCGTATCCGGGCTTCGGCGACACGCCGCGCCATCCCGCCGTCGACGATTTCGACGGTCTCGTGCGCCATGTGCTCGCCAGCATCGACCGGCCGACGGCCGTGATCGCGCAATCGATGGGCGGCGTGATCGCGATGCGCGCGGCGCTCGACAAGCCGGATCTCGTCACGCATCTCGTGCTGACGGTCACGTCCGGCGGCCTCGACATGGCCGGGCTCGGCGCGCAGGACTGGCGCGCCGGCTTCGCCGAAGCGAACCCGCGGTTGCCGGACTGGTTCATGACGTTTCGCGCGGACCTGTCGCAGGACATCGGCCGTATCGCGCAGCCAACGCTGCTGCTGTGGGGCGACGACGATCCGATCAGCCCGGTCGCGGCCGGCCGGCGCCTGCTCGAACGGCTGCCCGATGCGCGGTTGCACGTCGTGCCGGGCGGCCGGCACGATCTCGCGGCCGTGCATTCGCAAGCGCTCGCGCCGCTCGTCGACGCGCATCTGCAACGCGTATGACGCCGCACGCATCGCACGGTTCGGCACGCACCTGAAGCCGCGACGCTCGCGCGCCGCGTCGCATCATCCCGCGTTCCTCAGCGTCAGCCTCGCTTCGAGGCCGCCGCCGTCGGGCCGGTTGTTCAGCGTGAGCGTGCCGCCCATCGCGAGCGCGAGCTGCTTCGCGATCGCAAGCCCGAGCCCCGTGCCGCCCGTCTCGCGATTGCGCGACGTCTCCACGCGCCGGAACGGCTCGAACACCGCATCGAGCTGATCGTCCGGGATGCCGGGCCCGCGGTCGAGCACCGCGATCACCGCGCCGCCGTCCGGCGCCGCCTGCACGTCGATCTCGGCCGCGCCCGCGAACTTCAGCGCGTTGTCGACGAGGTTGCCGACGATGCGGCGCAGCGCCTTCGGCCGCGTGACGAGCGCGAGCGGCGCGCGGCTGTGCAGCGCGACGTCCTGCCCCGCATCCGTGTAGTCGTACACGATGCTGTCGAGCAGCGCATCGAGATCGATGCGGCGCGCGGCTTCCTCGGTGCCGTGCAGCGTCCGCGCGTACGCGACGCCCTCCTTCACCAGATGCTCCATCTCGAGCAGGTCCTGGCGCAGCTTCGCGCCCTGCGTGTCGTCGTCCATCACGTCGACGCGCAGCCGCATCCGCGTGATCGGCGTCTGCAGGTCGTGCGAGATCGACGCGAGGATCTGCATGCGTTCGGCCATGTACTGCGCGATACGGTCCTGCATCGCGTTGAACGCCCGCGCGGCGCGCGCGACTTCCGACGGCCCGCCTTCGTTCAGCCGCTCGCCCTTCAGGTCGGGGCCGAGCGCGTCGGCGGCCTGCGCGAGCTGCTTGAGCGGCCGCGTCGCCACCCGCACCGCGAGCCAGCAGCACGCGGCCAGCACCGCGAGCTGCACCACGAGCACGGCCGGCAGCCAGCCCGACATCGGCACCGTCGACATCGGATGAATGTCGATCGTCAGCGGCGACCCGTCGGTCAGCCGCAGATGCACCTGCAGATGCTCGCGGTCGCCGGGGATCGAATTCGCGGTCAGCGGGTAGTCGCCGCCGATGCCGTCCGAGATCGAGCGCTCGACGCGCGCCGACAGCCGCGCTTCCGGCGGCGTGCCGGTTTGGCCCGGCCCCAGGATGAACGTATAGCTGCGCCGCGCGAGACGCGGCAGCCATGCGGTGCGCTCGGCAGGCGGCAGATGGTCGAGCAACGCGACCGAGCTCGCGACCTCGCGCTCGATGTAGCCCATCATCATGTTCGTGGTCGCCTGGTCGCGCTCGGTCACGGTGAGCCAGAACGACAGCGTCTGCGCGAGCGCGAGGCCCACGCACAGGATCAGCGCGAGCCGCGCGAACAGCGAACGCGGCCAGTGCCACGGCGTGCGCGCGCTCATGACGTACCGTCGACGGCGGTGACGGCCGACGAGAACACGTAGCCCTCGTTGCGCAGCGTCTTGATGTAGCGCGGCTCGCGCGCGCCGTCGCGCAGCCGCTGGCGCAGCCGGCTCACCAGCAGGTCGATCGAGCGGTCGAACGGGTCGGACTGGCGCCCCTGCGTGAGATTCAGCAACTGGTCGCGCGTCAGCACGCGCTGCGGGTTGTCGAGGAACACGCGCAGCAGCCGGTATTCGGCGCCGCTCAGCGCGACCAGCGTGCCTTCGGTGTCCAGCAGATGGCGCCCGGTCGTGTCGAGCTGCCATTCGCCGAACGCGAGCAGCGCGGCCGTCTCCGTCACCTGCATGCCGGGCGGCAGCATGCGCGCGCGGCGCAGCACCGAGCGGATTCGCGCGAGCAACTCGCGCACCGCGAACGGCTTGGCCAGGTAGTCGTCGGCGCCCATCTCGAGGCCGATGATGCGGTCGGTTTCCTCGCCGCGTGCGGTCAGCATCAGCACCGGTACCGTGCGGAACTTGCCGGCGCGCAGGTCGCGGCACAGCGTCAGGCCATCCTCACCGGGCAGCATCAGGTCGAGGACGATCAGGTCGGGCGCGCCGTCATCCAGCACATTGCGCATCTCGCGGCCGTTCGCGGCCAGCGACACGCGCATGCCGTTCTTCTCCAGGTAGTCCGCGATCAGTTCGCGGATCGCGCGATCGTCGTCGACGATCAGCACGTGGTCGATCTTGTCCATGAGTCGTTGCCGGTATCGGTGTCGGGGTTCGGGCGGGGCGATGTCCGCTGTTATACCGCACGGCGGGCACGCGTTTGTATCGCAATGTATCGCGCCAGCGTGGCGACACACAACGTTGCACACGCGCGGCGGGCCGGACACATCGCAGATACGTCGGCGCCGCCTAATGGGGCCTGTCGAAACCCGTCGGGCCGCCGCCCTTGCGTCGCGGCCCCCAAAGATCAGGAGAACGCCATGCTGCCTCGCTTCAAGACCGCCGCCCTCGTCATCGCCCTCGCCGCCACGGCCGGGCTCGCCGCCTTCGCCGGCACCCGCGACGACGCGGGCGTGCAGGCATCGCCGGCCGGCATGACGGCGCCCGCTTTCACCGGCATCGACCGCTGGCACAACAGCGCGCCGCTGACGCTCGACCAGTTGCGCGGCAAGGTCGTGCTCGTCGATTTCTGGACGTACTCGTGCATCAACTGCATTCATACGATTCCGTACGTGAACGACTGGTACCGGAAGTATCGCGACCAGGGGCTCGTCGTGGTCGGCGTGCATACGCCGGAATATCCGTTCGAACGCGATGCAAAGAACGTCGCCGATGCGATCAGGCGCTTCGACATCCGGTATCCGGTCGCGCAGGACAACCGCTACGACACGTGGCGCGCATACGGCAACCAGTACTGGCCCGCGCTGTACCTGATCGATGCGAACGGCAAGATCGTCTATACGCGGTATGGCGAAGGCGGGTACGACAAGACGGAGGCGGCGATTCGGGGGGCGCTGGCGCAGGCGGGGGAAGAGATGAAGGGTGCAACGCGCACGCAGTGACCTGGGTGGCGAGCGGGCGCGATACTCGCCCGCGCCCGCTCGCGTCACGCGCTCATTCGCGCTTCGCGTCGGCCTCCGCCAGCATCGCCTCCCCGATCGCGAGCTTCCCGTCCGCGACCAGCGCTTCCCCCGCGCCGCGAATATCGGCCTCGGCCTTGTTCTGCCCGAGCTTGCGCTTGCCGACGAGCCGCGTGATCTCGATCTGCAGCCCGACGATCGCTTGCAGCATCGTGTCGATGTAGTCGGGCGGCGCGTCGCCCATTTTCCACGGCACCGGCTGCGACGCCTCGTGTGTACGCGTGAGCCGTGCGACCACGCCGCGCACGAACTTCTCGTCGTCGCGCACCGTGATGCGGCCGTGCGCATGCACGACCCGGTAGTTCCACGTCGGCACCTGCCGATGCGCGACGTGCTTGCTCGGATACCAGTTCGGCGAGATGTATGCGTCGCCGGCGCGGAAGATCACGAGCACCTCGTCGCCGTCCGCGACGTCCTGCCAGACCGGGTTCGCCCGCGCGACGTGCGCGTGCAGTTCGCCGAGCCCGCCGTCGCCGGGCATCAGTTCGAACGGAATGTGGTTCGCGTCGAGCCCGCGCTTGCCGTGCGTGATCAGGCTGCCGAACGGATGCTGGACGATCAGCTCGCGCAGCGCGTCGGGGTTGGGTTCGTTGAAATCGGCGGGGACGTACATGTCGGCTCCACGGTCGTGCGGGGTAGGAAATAGGCGTGGGCGCAGGCCCGTCATGCGTCGATTGTGGCCTTAAACTGGTTTATTCTGTAGAGCCGGTTTGAAACAATTTCAGCAGACCAGAATCATGGCAAGAACGGCCCGGATCCTCGAAATCCCGTCGCTCGGCGTGCTCGACCGCGCGGCCGGCGACCTGAGCCGCCAGCTCGCGCAGGCGCTGCGCGACGCGGTGCGCCGCGGCGACGTCCGGCCCGGCGATACGCTGCCTTCCACACGGCTGCTGGCCGCATCGCTGCAGGTGGCGCGCGGCACCGTCGTCGACGCGTATGCGCAGCTCATCGCCGAAGGCTTTCTCGAATCGCGCGGCGGCGCGGGTACGCGAGTCGCGAATGCGCTCGCGGAACCATCGCCCGCCAACACGCCGGAATCGCCAACGCCGCGCCCGGACCCGGCGCGCGATGCCCTGCCCGAGCCGGCCGCCGCCTTCGCGCGGCTTGCCCGCGAATTCAGCCCGCTGCCGGCGATGCCGTTCGCGATCTCGGTGCCGCTCGGCCTCACCGCGCCCGACGACATCTGGCGCCGGCTCGGCAACCGCCTGCGCGCCCGCGGCGCCGGCGCGCCGTCCGGCTATGCCGATCCGCAAGGCGCGCTGCCGCTGCGTGAAGCGATCGCCGACTACGTGCGCCGGTCGCGCTCGGTGCGCTGCGATGCCGGCCAGGTCGTGATCACGAGCGGCACGCAGCAGGGGCTGCATCTCGCGACCCAGGTGCTGCTCGGCGCAAACGACCGCGCATGGGTCGAGAATCCGGCCTATCGCGGCATCACCGCGCTGCTCGAAAGCACCGGGCGGCGCGATGCGATGGTGCGCGTGCCGGTCGATGCCGACGGCCTCGACGTCGACGCCGGCATCCGGCTCGCGCCCGATGCGCGCGCCGCATTCGTCACGCCGTCGCACCAGTACCCGCTCGGCATGCCGCTGAGCATGGCGCGGCGCAATGCGCTGCTGGCATGGGCGCGCACACAGCGTGCATGGATCGTCGAGGACGACTACGACAGCGAGCTACGCTACGAAGGCTACCCATTCCCGTCGCTGCAGGGCCTCGCGCCTGATCGCGTGATCTATCTCGGCACCTTCAGCAAGATCCTGTTTCCGTCGCTGCGGCTCGGCTACGTGATCGCGCCCGACGATCTCGTGCCCGCCTTCTGCGGCGCGCGCGTGCTGATGGACCGCCACGCGCCGACCGCCGACCAGCACGTGCTCGCCGCGTTCATCGCCGAAGGTCATCTCGATCGCCACATCCGTCGCGTGCGCGGCGTCTATGCGGAACAACGCGCGGCGCTGATCGACACGCTCGGCGCGCGGCTGCCGCGCGAGCGCGCATGGGTGCAGCCGGGCGACCAGGGGATGCACGTCGTGCTGTGGCTCGCGGAAGGCATCGACGATCTCGACGTGGTCGCGCGCGCCGCCCGGGCCGGTGTCGCCGTGCGTGCGGTGTCGCCGATGTTCGCACCCGGCACCGCGCGCCCCGGGCTCGTGCTCGGCTTCGGCGGGTTCGGCCGCGCGCAGATGGAAGCGGCCGCGCAGCGGCTCGCGGACGTGGTTTCGTCAGCGGAATCGCGGCCCCGCGCACGGTAAAAGGTTGGCGGCGGGCAACAAACGTAATCGTCTGTAAATCCTGCAAGCAAACGGCCGTTTCGGCCGCCGGCGCACGGGTTCCGTTTGCTAGGATCGCGCGTCTTCCCTCCGCGCTCCTGACGCCTTGAATCGCTTCGTGCCGTTTCTCCGAGACGCGTGGCTCCGTTGCCGCGCCCATGTCGCGCCGCTCGCCGCCGCGGGCCGCACGCGCGTCCGCGCGCTGGGCGCGGGCATGCTCCATCGCCTGCGCCATCCGACCCGGCGCGGCATGGCGCTGACGCTCGCCGCGATCCCGGTGCTGGGCCTGCTGGTCCTGCTCGCGTTCGTTCCGTTCACGCCGAGCATCGGCGACATCCGCAAAGCGCGCATCGACCGCCCCGCGCGCGTGCTGTCGGCCGACGGCCAGTTGATCGCCGAATTCCGGCCGGTGAACCGCGAATGGGTGCCGCTCAAGCAGATCTCGCCGCACATGGTCGACGCGCTGATCGCGACCGAGGACCACCGCTTCTACGCGCATCACGGCATCGACTGGCGCCGCACGCTTGCGGCCGGCCTGCATACGTTCTCGGGCGACCGGCAGGGCGGCTCGACGATCACGCAACAGCTCGCGCGCAACCTGTATCCCGACGAAGTCGGCCGCGCGCCGACGCTCACGCGCAAGGTGAAGGAGCTGATCACCGCGTTCAAGATCGAAGCGGTGTACAGCAAGGACGAGATTCTCGAAACCTACCTGAACACCGTGCCGTTCCTGTACAACGCGTACGGCGTCGAGATGGCCGCGCGCACCTACTTCGGCAAGTCGGCGGACCAGCTCGACCTCACGGAAAGCGCGACGCTCGTCGGGATGCTGAAGGGCAACAGCTACTACAACCCGGTGCTGAATCCGGAACGCGCGGTCCAGCGGCGCAACGTCGTGCTCGGCCGGATGGCACAGATGGGCATGCTGTCGCCGCGGCAGTTCGCGAAACTGCAGCGCCAGCCGTTGCGCGTCGACTTCGAACCGCAGACCGCGCAGCCGGGCCTCGCGCCGCATTTCGCGGTGCAACTGCGCAAGTGGCTGATCGCGTGGGCCGACCGCAACAACTACGATCTGTACTCGGACGGCCTCGTCGTGCGCACGACGCTCGATGCGCGGCTGCAGGACATGGCCACGCAGGCGCTGACGCGGCAGACCGAACGGCTGCAGGCGATCGCCGACGGCGCATGGCGCGGGCCGTCCGGCTGCGGGCTACGCAACGACCTGTTCCGCGGCTTCATGCGTCAGACACCGGAGTATCGGCAGGCCCGCGACACCGGGCTCGCCGACGTGGTTGCGCTGAAGCAGCTCGGCGCGAACCGCGAATTCATGCGGGCGCTGTGCGAGCGCAAGACACAGGTGCAGGCCGGCTTCGTCGCGATCGATCCGCGCAACGGCGCGATCCGCGCGTGGGTCGGCAGCCCCGATTTCGGCAGCGAGCCGTTCGATCACGTGGTACAGGCGCGCCGCCAGCCGGGTTCGACGTTCAAGCCGTTCGTCTATGGCGCCGCGTTCGCGGACGGCATGCGGCCGGGCGATACATTCGTCGACGGCCCCGTCGCGATCCCGATCGACGGCCGCGCCGTGTGGCGGCCGACCGATGCGGAGCCGCCGACCGGCGCGCCGATGACGCTGCGCGACGGGCTGGCGCTGTCGCGCAACCGCATCACCGCGCAGGTCATGCAGCGGGAAGGCGCCGCGAAGGTCGCGCAGCTTGCACGCGCGATGGGGGTGCGCGACAGCCCGCTCGACGCGGTGCCGTCGCTCGCGCTCGGCACGAGCCCGGTCACGCTGAAAGAGATGGTGTCCGCGTACGGCACGATCGCGAATCGTGGCGTGTACGTCGCGCCGCAGATGATCACGCGCATCGAGGATCGCGACGGCAAGGTGCTCGCCGCGTTCGGCAGCGCGCCGCCGGAACGCGCGCTGCCGGCGCCCGCCGCACTGACGCTCGTCGACGCGATGCGCAGCGTGGTCGATTACGGGACCGGCGCGGACATCCGCTCGCGCTACGGGATTCGCACTGACGTCGCGGGCAAGACCGGCACGACGCAGGACAACACCGACGGCTGGTTCATCCTGATGCATCCGCAACTGGTGGCCGGCGCGTGGGTCGGCTTCGACGATGGCAGCGTGACGCTGCGCAGCGACTACTGGGGTGCGGGCGCGCACAGTGCGCTGCCGATCGTCGGATCGTTCTACGATGCGGCGCTGCGCGCGCAGGCGATCGATCCGCATGTGCAGTTCTCGCCCGATTTCCGGCCACGCAGCGCGCCGGCGCCGAAGCGGCGCGCGCCGCAGCATTCAGGCCTTTTCGACTGGCTGCGCTTCTTCCGTTGATCGTGCCGGCGCAGGGCCTGGCCAGGAAACGCGTTCAGCCCGCCGCGAGCGTTGCTGCGAGCGCATCGAACTCCGACGCCCACGCCGCACGCCACGCGGCTTTCGTCATGTCGTCGACCCACGCGCCGTCGATCCCGTTCAGCATGAACTGCTTCAACTCGGCCACGGTGAAGCCGAAATGGCTGAACATCAGCTCCCACGCTTCGCTCGGATCGACCTTGTGCAGCGTCGGATCGTCGGTGTTCGGATGGATCTTCAACCCGAGCCCCGGCATCTTGCGCATCGGATGCAGTTCGGCCCATTGCTCCGGCGGCAGCGTGCGCAGGTAGTACGAATTCGTCGGCACGACGGTAAACACGATGCCGCGCTCCGCGTAGCGCGCGCACAGATCGGGGTTGTCGACGATCGTATAGCCGTGATCGACGCGGTCGACCTGCAACAGATCGACGGCCGTCTCGACGTTGCGCCACGGCATCCCGAACTCGCCCGCATGCGCGGTCGTGCGGAAGCCGGCCGCGCGCGCGTTGCGGTACGCCTTCCAGAACAGTTCCGGCGGCCGGTCGTTCTCGCGATAGTCGATGCCGAGCCCCGCGACTTCGTCCACGCGATTCGCCTTCATCCATTCGACGATCGCAACCGCTTCGTCGGGGTCCTGCTCGCGGTCGATGCTCGGAATCAGGTGCGCGCCGATGCCGAAATCGCGTGCGGCGTCGCGGATCGCCGTCACGATCGCGGCCTGCGCGTCCGGATACGCGATGCCCGACACGCGCACCGTTCCCGTCGGATTCCAGAAGAATTCCGCGTGCCGGACGTTGTGCGCAGCCGCGTCTTCCAGATACTCGTATGCGATGCGCCGCAGATCGTCGGGTTGCGTCAGCAGATATTTATCGAGCGCGCGCAGCACGTGCAGCACGCCGACCGGCTTCTCCCCGCGCGCGTAGAACGCGTCGATCTCCGCGCGCTCGATCGGCGCGCCGCTGCGTTCGGCCAGCGCGACGAACGTGTCGTGCCGCACCGCGCCGAGCAGGTGGCAATGCAGCTCGGCCTTCGGCAGCGCGCGGAAGAAGGCCCGATGCGCGGGCGTGATCTCGATGCCCGTGCGCGCGGCCGGGACGTTGCCTGGTGTTCCCTTCATGTCAGTCTCTTTTTTCGGTAGTGCGATGCGTCGCGCAAGCCGTCTCTCAGTGCGGTTTCACGACGGTCCAGAAGTAATAGCCGAGCGGCAGCGCGAGCACGACGAGCCCCCACGACACGTCGCGCCAGCGGCCGGCCAGCAGCTTGACGAGCACGTAGCACAGCAGCCCGCCCGCGATGCCGGTGCCGAAGCTGTTCGACATCAGCGTGAGCAGCACCATCGACATCACGGGCAGCGCATCGGTGAAGTCGTCGAAATGCGTATGGCGGATCGTCGCGAACATCGACAGTCCGATCAGGATCAGCGCCGGCGCGGTGGCCTCCTTCGGGATCCCGAGCGCGACCGGCACGAACAGCAGCATCGCGGCGAACAGCACGGCCGCGGCCAGCGACGACAGCCCGCTGCGGCCGCCCGCCTCGACGCCTGCCGCCGATTCGATCAGCGCGGTCAGCGCGGGAATGCCGAACACCGGCCCGAGCGTCGCGGCGAGCGAATCGACGAGGAACGGCCGGTTGATGTCCGGCAGGTTGCCCTGTTCGTCGAGCAGGTTCGCCTTCGCGCCGACCGCGAGCGCGGTGCCGAGCGTCGAGAAGAATTCCGCCGCGAAGAACGCGAACAGGTACGGCGCGGCGGCGAGGCTCAACGCGCCGCCGATATCGAGCTTGAACGCGATCGGCGCGATGCTGTGCGGCAGCGACATGAACGACGCGGGCAGATGCGTGACGCCGAGCGGCACGCCGGCCGCGGCCGCGACGAGGATCGCGATCAGGATCGCGCCGGGCACCTTGCGGGCCTGCAGCACGATCGCCACCGCGAGGCCAATCAGCGCGACCAGCGCGCCCGGGTGCGAGAAGTCGCCGAGCGCGAACGCGTTGGTCTTCGCGTTCGCAACGACCATCCCTGCATTGCGCAGCCCGAGCATCGTGACGAACAGCCCGATCGACGCGCCGAGCCCGAGCTTGATCTGCACCGGAATCAGCCGCACCACGACGCCGCGCGCGCCGAGTATCGTGAGCAGGAAGAACAGCACGCCCGACACGCAAGCGATGCCGAGGCCCGTCTGCCAGCCGACGTGCTCGGTCGTCGCGAGCGTCACGCCGATGATCACCGAGCCGCCGATACCGGGGCCGACGAGGAACGGCAGGTTCGCGTAAAGCCCCATCAGCGTGGTGAACAGCACGAACACGACGATCGTCGCGGTCGTCGCCGCGCCGCGCTCCATGCCGCCCGTCGCGAGCAGCGACGGAATCACGACGAGCAGGTACGCGGCCGCGAGAAACGACGTGACGCCCGCGATCGTCTCGGTGCGCACGCTCGTACCGCGCGCGGCGAGCGCGAAGCGTCGTTCGAGCCAGTTGGCCGGCGTGCGCGCCGGCATCGTGTCAGTCGCTGACATGGTGGTTCTCCCGTGATTCCGAATATTGTCCTGTGTCGATTCGTGCGGCGCGGTCTTATACTGCCGCGTACCGCATCCCGACCGCTATTACCCGATGTCCGACCGCTCGTCGCTGCTCCCCGCGCTCACGCTGCGGCAGGTCCAGCACTTCGTCGTCCTTGCGCATGCGCGCAGCTTCACGCAGGCCGCGCAGGCGCTGTCGCTCACGCAGCCCGCGCTCACCGCGTCGATCCGCCAGATCGAATTCCTGCTCGGCGGCCGCCTGTTCGCCCGCAGCGCGCACCGGCTCACGCTCACCACCGCCGGCGAAGCCGTGCTGCCGCTCGCCGAACGCCTGCTCAACCAGGCGCGCGGCACCTTCGACGACATGACGCGGCTCATCGGCGAACGCATCCAGACCGTGCGCATGGCCTTCATCCCGTCGGTCGCGGGCCGCCTGCTGCCCGCGCTCAACGCACTGCGCGGCACCCATCCGACGCTGCGCTTCACGCTCACCGATCTGCCGAACAGCGCGCTCGTCGAAGCGGTGCGCGACGGCGTCGCGGATCTCGGCATCGGCGTGCGCGAACCGGACGGCGACGACGGCACGCTGCGCTATCAGCAGCTGTTCGAGGACGAGATCGTGATCGTCGTGCGGCACGACGATCCGCTCGCCCGCGCGAAGAGCGTCACGTGGGCGAAGCTGGTCGATCGCGAACTCGCGGTGTTCGTGCGCGGCAGCGTCAGCGAATCGCTGCATCGCACCGGCGGCGCCGAAAAGCTGCGCCTGAACGTCACGTACCGGATGGAATACACCGAGCCGCTGTACGCGCTCGCACGCAACGGCCTCGCGACCGCCGTGCTGCCAAGCCTCTACACGATGCATCTGCACGATCCCGAACTCGTCGCGCTGCGCGTCGACAAACCGCGCGTCACGCGCGCGATCTCGCTGATCTCGCTCGCCGCCGACGATCGCGGCCCGCACGTGCGCGCGTGCCGTGAATGGATTGCGAAGCAGATCTGATTACGTTCGCGGTCCGCCGGGTGGCTGCCCATGTTCAGGGCAGCTTCGCAATCCGTTCGACGAGCGCTGTGTAGAAGCGGTCCGCGTCGACCTCGTTGATCCATGTCGCATTCGCCGCACGGCCGCTGCGCCCGTTCCAGTCGACGACGGTCTCGCCAAGCGTCCACTGCCCGGTCGTCTCGACCATCACGTTCACCTTGCGGCCGCCGAACAGCGTCGGATCGACGAGATAGCCGACGGCCGTCGGGTCGTACATCGGCGCGTCTTCAACGCCGCGCCGCTTCTTGTTGTAGGCGAGCTCTGCCTCCATGATGTCCGCGACGATCGCGCCGCAGCGGTTGCCGAGCGCGCGAAACGGCGCGACACGCGCCGGCGTGATCGGCGCCTTCACCGCGACGTCGCGCGGCAGCACGACGATCGGCACGCCGCTGCCGAACACCACTTCGGCCGCCTGAGGATCGACGTAGATGTTGAACTCGGCGGCCGGCGTGATGTTGCCGCGCTCGAAGAACGCGCCGCCCATCAGCACGATCTCGCGCAGCGCGGCGCGAATCTGCGGCGCTTCGACCAGCGCGGTCGCGAGGTTGGTCAGCGGGCCGAGCGCGCACAGCGTCACGCTGTTCGGCGCCGCGCGGCTCAGCGTATCGACGAGGTACGACACTGCGTGGCCGGTGGCGAGCGGCGCGCGCGGCGCGTGCAGTTCGACGCCTTCCAGCCCCGTCTTGCCGTGCACGTTCGCGGCCGTCACGAGGTCGCGCACGAGCGGGCGCGGGCAGCCCGCATATACTGGCAGCGCGTTCGTGCGGCCGGCCCAGTCGCGGATGATCCGCGCATTGCGTTCGGTGAGATCGAGCGGCACGTTGCCGGCCACGGCCGTCAGCGCGCGCACGTCGAGCCGGTCCTGCGCGCCCAGCGCGAACAGGATCGCGATGGCGTCGTCCTGCCCCGGATCGGTATCGATGATCACCGTGCGGCGCGCGGCGTCGCCGCCAGCCGCGAATGCGCCCGTCTCGGGCAGCAGCGCGGTGCCGGCCAGCGCGGCGGACAGTTTCAGGAAAGTGCGGCGGGATGCGATCGGATGGGTCATGGTCGAGGGCTCAGAACACGTGCCGCACGCCGAGCGTCGCCATCATCTGGCGTGTGCCGGTCGAACGCGCATACGCGAAGATCTGCGCATGATCCGCATCGCCGGCCGCCTGCTGCGCGATCACCGTCAGCGCGACGTCGGTGCGTTTGGACAGGAAGTAGTCGGCCTGCAGGTTCACTTGATGCCATTTCGGACGCTTGTCGATCACGTCGTACTTGCCGTTCGTGAACGCATACGCCGCGCCGAGAAAGAGCTGCGGCGTCATCGCGTAGACGACGTTCACGCCGAGGTTCTGCAAGTGCAGGTGCGAATTGTCGAGGTAATCGTAGCGTACGTCCGTGAACATCGCCGCGAACTGCGCGCGGCCGATCGTATAGAAGCCGCCCGTGCCCGCGATCCGCTGTCGGCTCGCATACGCGGCCGGCGACATCGCGCTCTTGCTGAAGATCAGCAGCGGCGACGCATAGTCGTTCGCGATCGCGCCGTCCTGGTTCGTTGCGCTATACGGATGGTTGTACTGCGCATAGACCACGCTCCAGCGCAGCGGGCCCCGCTCATAGCCGAGCCCGAAGCTGTACGCACTGTTGTTCGCGAAACCGGTCGCATTGCTAAAGCCGTACAGCGCGGTGAACTTCAGCCCGTAGTAGACGGGGCTCACGTACTTCACCGAGTTCTGCACGCGGATGTCGTTGTAGCCGTTGTCGTTGTCGCCGATGTTCACGCCGTTGCTCGCGATGATCACGGGCCCGATGTAGTCGTGGATCGCGTCGTACTGGCGGCCGAGCGTCAGCGCGCCGTAGGTGCGGTCGGCCAGGCCGACGTACGCCATGCGCCCGAACTCGCGACCGTTCTGCGCGGCCGTGCCCGTCATCACGTTGAAGCCGTTCTCGAGCTGGAACACCGCGGACAGCCCCTGCCCGAGATCCTCCTTGCCCTTCAACCCCCAGCGCGGGTTCTGGTTCGTGCCGGACAGCGCCTGCCACGCGTTCTTGCCGCCCTGGTTCGTCGCGAATCCGACACCGGCCGAGATGAGACCGTACAGCGTGATGCTGCTTTGCGCCCCGGCATGGGTCGCGAAGGCGCCGAGCATCGCGAGCGGGGCGAGCTTGTAGAGAGTTTTCATGCGGGTCGTGTGGTCGGTGGTGGTCCAGGCGCGGCAGGGTTCCGCGAAACTGGACTCGACTATACGAACCCGGATCGGATAATAAAAGTTTGCTTTCCTTATATCTCAATAAAACGGACTTATTCTCATCTCTACCCCGCCCGCGCCCGGCGAACGGGCGCTCAGTCCGCCGTGTCGCCGCCCTTCGGCAGCTTCGACCACGCGCCGCGTCCCGGCAGCGGCGACCAGACCGGGCGGGTCTTGCGGGCACTGTCGATCACGACCAGATAGCGGCCCGCGATCGGCGTGATGTCGCGATCGCGACGCAGCACCCATAGCGACTTGCCGGCTTCGACGCGTGCCTGGTAGTCGTCGTCGAGCAGCCCGTGCCGGTCGAGGAACGTGTTCAGCGACGCGGGAATCCGCACGCAGCCCTTCGAGTGTCGAATACCGAGCAGCGCTTCGAGCCGGTCGGGGTCGGTCGCATGCATCTGGAAACGCATCGGCGACACGCCGCCCTTGCCCCAGCCGCGCTCGCCGTCCACCCAGCCGAAATCGTAGATACGCATGTCGCGGTGGCCGTAGCCGCGAATGCCGTTCTCGTTCGTCGTGCCTTCCGCGCGGAAATCCATCGTGTCGGGCGAGTGATGGAACACACCGAGCGGCGTCAGGAAATGGTCGTACTGGCCCGGCAGCCCGGTGCCGACCGGCGATGCGCCGATCATCAGCCACGCATTGGCCGGTGTCGCGCGAAAGTAGATGAACAATGCCTGCACGTTCGGCGCGCGGTCGACCAGCGCGACGTACTCGCCGGCGAGATCGCCGAGATCCGCATCGGCGAGCGCTTTCTGGAGGCGGTCGCCGTACGCGCGCTGCTCGCTCGCGGGCACGTTCAGGCGCCGCGTGACTTCCTGCGTGAAGCGCTTGCGCATGTCGAGTGCGCGCGCCGTCGCGTTTTGCGCCTCCTCGGCCGACAGCGGCGGATGCCGACGCGGCGGCGTGGGCGGAGGCGGCTCGGCTTCGCTCGCGGGCGTGCCGGATGCGGCCGATGCAGGTGCGGCGGCCGATGCCGCCGATGCCGCCGATGCCGCCGATGCCGCCGATGCCGCCGATGCCGCCGATGCCGCGGAAGCCGAGGAAGCGGCCGACGCACCGGAGGCCGCGCTCGCGGATTCCGCGTGATTCGCGTGTGACGCCCCGGATGTCGGCGCTGCGGCCGATGCACCCGACACCGCATGCGCGGACGAAGCCGGATGCGTGCGAGAGGCCGCCGAAGCAGGCGACGCGACAGACGAGGATTGCACAGCAGACGACGGCGTGTCGGACGCGGCAAAGGCAGGCCGTTCGGCGACAGCGGAAATCGACACCGCGGCAGCGAGCCACACGTATGCGGCGACTGCGCGGTTGCGGCAACGCGGCCGCGCAGAGCGCCGCGCCAGGTGGGAAAGAATCATATGTTCGAAGCCATCGGCCGATCCGGCCGCCGCATGGTGCTGCCGCGAGCGGCGCATCTTCCGCGCGAGCCATCGACACGTCCGGCGCATCGCGTGCGCCAGGCGCCGACGCCTCTTCGCGGCGGAGCCGTTCGCTGATGCAACGCGGGCACTCCGATGGCGGCTAATGAGTCGTCAGGCCCCCTATTTTACTCGTCGATACGCGAATCGGCCGCGGCCCGAAGCACGCTTTTACGGGGAATTGCGCTTCGTCACGCTTTGTTTCAACTCGTTTCCGCTTGCGTGTTCGCTGCGTGGCAGGCTGACGCGTTGGGCAGTTTCGGCACACGTTGTCCGAAGGCACGCAGGTTTCATCCGGATCGAGCGTGTCGCCCTGTTTATGATTTGCATGACGAAGCATTTTTTTGATCCGGCGATCTGGGCGATCGGAAACCGGGACTTCGCCCGCATCGCACGCGCGCATGCCGCACGAACCATGCGACACGCGTGCACACCGCGCCGACTACTTCGAGATGGTTTCGAGCGCGATGCCCTTCGTACGCGGCCCCATCCATCCGATTGCAGCCATCACGACCACCATCGCGCCCGCGATGAACGCGAACACGCCGAACGTGCCGAAGCCCCGCAGCACGGCCGCGATCACGAACGACGAGAAGATCGCCGAGAAGCGGCTCCACGAATAGACGAAACCGACGGCCCGCGCGCGAATCGACGTCGGGAACAACTCGGCCTGGTAGGCGTGGAAGCTGTACGACATGATGTTGCTCGCGAGCGTGAGGCCGATGCCGAGCACGATCAGGAACGCGCCCACCGTCGTCTGGCTGAACAGCAGCCCGCAGACGACGATCGCCGCCGCCATCGCGACGATCACCGACTTGCGCTCGAAGCGGTCGGCGATCACGAGGCCGATCAGCGGGCCGATCGGCGCCGCGAGCGCGATCACGCTCGAATACATCAGGCTCGACGTGATCGTGATGCCCTGCTTGATCAGCAGCGTCGGCACCCAGTTCGCGAAGCCGTAGAAGCCGACCGTCTGGAACACGTTGAAGATCGTCATCATGATCGTGCGGCTGCGATACGGCGGCACCCACATGTCGCGGAAGCTGCCGCGCGGCGGCACGGGTTCGGCCGGCGCGGGCGGCGGCAACGGCCGCCCGTATTCGGCTTCGACCTTCGCCTCGAGCGCGCGCATGATGCGGTCGGCTTCGTCGACCCGGCCCTGCTGCGCGAGCCAGCGCGGGCTTTCCGGCAGTTCGCGGCGAATCCACCACACGAACAGCGCGCCATGCGCGCCGATCAGCACGACCCAGCGCCAGCCGTCGAGGCCGAGCGGCGCGTGCGGCACCAGCAGGTATGCGAGGAACGCGACCACCGGCACCGCGACGAACCCCACCGCCTGCTCGCACGCGAACGCGCGGCCGCGGATCTGCTTCGGTACGAGTTCGGAGATGTAGGTGCCGATCGTCACCATCTCGACGCCGAGGCCGAGACCGACGACGAAGCGCCAGAAGTTCAGCCCCGTGGCGGTGTCCTGGAACGCCATCACGACGTTCGCGGCCGTGTACCACAGCAGCGACCACGTGAAGATCGCGCGGCGGCCGAAGCGGTCGGCGAGGAAGGCGCACGCGATCGTGCCGATGAAAAGGCCGGAGAACAACGCGGCGATGAAGCTCGCGACGCCCGTGGTGCCGAACAGGCCGTGCGTCGTCGCGGACAGGATGCCGCTTTTCACGAGGCCCGGCGCGACGTAGCCGCTGTACAGCAGGTCGTAGAGTTCGAAGAAGAAGCCGAGGCTCAGCAGCACGACGAGCTTCCAGACGCTGCGCGTCGGCGGCAGGCGGTCGAGACGGGCCGAGATGGAGCCGGGGTCGATGGAGGGGGATGGGGCTTGTGCCTGCGGAAGGCTGTCCGTTGAGGCCATCTTGGGCGCGTCTCCTGATCGTGTCGTGTTGTGTCGCGTTGTGCGTCGTTCTCCGGCGGACAGCCGAACCGCCGCCGTGCGAATCGCTGCATTGTACCGGCACGCCCGTTCGGCGCATCGGCAAGCCGGCATGACGGCCGCGCCGGCTGCCGAAGCCGTTCGACGCCCCGTTTTCCCCCGGACATTGTGTAAATTGCGTAACCGTATGTCGAATACGGGAAGCGCGTCGGCGCGGCGTTCCCCGGCCGTTGGCCTCCGCTCGGGCCCCGCGCAGACCGGCAAGGACAAGCCTCCCCCGCTGTTTCGCGCAGGCGCGCGCCGCCCGAATCGCGGCGAAGGAGGACACGCAATCGGTACAACCACGCGTTCCGCGCCCCGGTAACATGCTACCGGGCCAACTACCGGCTTCCGGCTGCCTTTCGGCAACCGGCATTGTCGGCAAAACGTAAGCATTCCATGTCCATACAACGACTTTCCACGTACGCCCGCCGGATCGCGCTGATCGCGCTGCTGCAGTTCGCGGCGATCGCGACCGCGTCGGCGTTTCCGGCGGCAGCCTCCGCGCCCGTCGCGAGCGGCGTCGGCGCCGCCGCGCCGGCCATTTCCCTGCCCGACGCCATCGCGCAACTCAAGCAGATGCAGGCCGAGCTGGACCGCATCAAGCAGCAGACCTCGACCGCGTCCAACAGCAAGGAGCTGGACGCGCTCGACGACTCGGCGCAGGAACTGAGCACCGATGTCGCGAAACTGCAGAGTGATCTCACACCGCAACGTGCGCAGGTTCAGGCGCAGCTCGACGTGCTCGGGCCGGCGCCGGCCGAGGGCGCCGCGCCGGAAGCGCCGGCCGTCGCGAAGCAGCGCGCCGCGCTCGACGCGCGCAAGACGCAGATCGACGCCGCGCTGAAGCAGGCCGCCGACCAGAAGACAAGCCTCGCGAACCTGACCGAGCAGTTCGCGAAGCTGCACCGCAGCCTGCTGAAGAACCAGCTCGCGTTCCGTTCGGGCAGCATCTTCAGCGCGCAGTTCTGGCTGCCGCTGTTCCACCTGTCACCGGACGATCGCCAGCGGCTCGACGATTTCAACGGCGAGCTGATCGACATGCTGCATTCGTCGTGGGTGCCTGGGCAACGGGCGATCACCGCGCTGCTGCTGGTCGCCGCGTTCGCCGCCTGGCTCGGCGGCCGCCGGCTCATCGAGCGCGGGCTCGCGTGGATCGCGCTGAACCGCCTGCCGCCCTCCCGCTTGCGCCGCAGCGCCCTGGCGCTGACGACCGCCCTGTCGACCTTCCTCGCGACGGCCATCGCGATCCAGATCCTCTACCTCGCCGTCGCGCGCCACTACGAGCTCACGCCGTCGCTGACCGACCTGTGGGACCAGTTCGCAAAGCTCGCCGCGACCTGCGCGCTGATCGCCGGGCTCGGCCGCGCACTGCTCTGCACGAAGCATCCGTCGTGGCGCCTGCCCGCGCTCGCCGATCCCGTCGCGCTCGCGATGAAGCCGTTCCCCAGCATCCTGGCCGGGCTGCTGCTGGTATCCGGCACGCTCGAATCGATCAACCGGATCGTCGACACCAGCCTGTCGGTCACGCTGTTCGGTCGCGGCATCGTGTCGCTCGTCGTCGCGCTGACGGTCGGCGCGTCGCTGCTGCGCGCGAACCGTGCGCGCAGCGCCCTCGCGGCGGCAGGCGAGGCACCGGAGCAGCGCTCGACGCTGGCCGGGCTGATCCATGCCGGCGTCACGCTTGCGATCGTCGCGTCGTTGATCGCACTCCTGATCGGTTACATCACGGTCGCGCGCTTCATCACGTACGAGCTCGTGTGGTTCGAAATCGTGCTGTGCGCGACCTACATCCTGATCCAGTTGACGCGCGACGCGAGCGAAAGCCTGTTCTCGTCGAGCCTGTCGACGGGCCAGCAGATCAAGCACCTGTTCGCGCTCGAAGACCGCCACCTCGATCAGGCACGCACGGTCCTGTCCGGTTTCGGCACGAGCTTGCTGATGCTGATCGCGGCGATCGCGCTGGTGACCGGCGGTTTCGGCACGACGCCGGGCGACCTGCTCGACAGCGCGGTCGCGATGATCGGCAGCCAGCGGCTGCAGAGCCTGAACATCATGCCCGACCGGATCTTCAACGCCGTGATCGGCTTCGCGATCGGCTTCTACCTGCTGCGCTCGCTGCGCCGCTGGCTCGACGGCGAATTCATGCCCGCGCTCGGCATGGATACGGGCATGCGCGTGTCGCTGATCACGCTGTTCACCAACGTCGGCTACGTGCTGCTCGTGCTGATGACGCTCGGGCTGCTCGGCGTCCGGTGGAACAACCTCGCGTGGATCGTCAGCGCGTTGTCGGTCGGTATCGGCTTCGGCCTGCAGGAAATCGTCAAGAACTTCGTGTCGGGGCTGATCCTGCTGACCGAGCGCCCGGTGAAGGTGGGCGACATGGTCAGCATCGCGGGCGTCGAAGGCGACATCCGCCGCATCAACGTGCGCGCGACCGAGATCCAGCTGAGCGACCGCTCGACCGTGATCGTGCCGAATTCGCAACTGATCTCGCAGAACGTGCGCAACGTGACGATGGGCAACAGCACGCAGGGCGTTGCGACGCTGGTGCTGACGTTCCCGCTGAACACCGATCCCGAGCAGGTGCGCGACCTGCTGCTCGATGCGTATCGCGAACACCCGGCGATTCTCGAGAAACCGGCGCCGTCGGTGACGTTCAGCCAGCTCGCGCCGGACGGGATCACGCTGAGCGTGACGGGTTACGTGTCGAGCCCGCGGATCGCGAGTTCGACGAAGAGCGATCTGCTGTTCGAGATCCTCAAGCAGTTGCGCGCGGCGGGGATCACGCTGTCGAGCCCGCAGATGCTGGTCGTGCAGAACATGCCGGCGAACGAGGGTTCCACGCCGCACGAATCGTAGGCGAGCCATCGAGCGAGTACGCTCGCGATCGCTCGGCGCGCCGCGCGCACCGCAGTAAACGACAAGGGCCGGTTACCGCTTTCGCGGCAACCGGCCCTTGCCATTCGACCGTCGACGCGCCCTGGCCGGGCGCCTGCCCTTACACGTCGAACTTCACCCCCTGCGCCAGCGGAAGGTGCCGGCTGTAGTTGATCGTATTCGTCGCACGGCGCATATACGCCTTCCACGCATCCGAACCCGATTCACGCCCGCCGCCCGTTTCCTTCTCGCCGCCGAACGCGCCGCCGATTTCCGCGCCGCTCGTGCCGATGTTCACGTTGACGATCCCGCAATCGCTGCCGGCCGCCGACATGAACTGCTCGGCCTCGCGCATGTCGTTCGTGAAGATCGCCGACGACAGGCCTTGCGGCACCGCGTTGTGCACGTCGATCGCGTCCTCGAAGTTGTCATAAACCATCACGTACAGGATCGGCGCGAACGTCTCGCGCTCGACCACCGCCGATTGCTTCGGCATCCGCACGATGGCCGGACGCACGTAGTACGCATCCGCGTGACCGACGTCGATGCGCTCGCCGCCCTTCACTTCACCGCCCTGCTCGCGCGCATCGGCCAGCGCCTTCTGCATCGCGTCGAACGACGCACGATCGACCAGCGGGCCGACCAGCGTGCCTTCCTCGAGCGGATTGCCGACCTTCACCGACGCATAGGCCTTCTCGATGCGCGGCAGCAGTTGCTCGACGAGGCTGCGATGCACGATCAGGCGGCGCAGCGTCGTGCAGCGCTGGCCGGCCGTGCCGACCGCCGCGAACGTGACCGCGCGCACGACGAGGTCGAGATCCGCGCTCGGCGCGACGATCATCCCGTTGTTGCCGCCGAGTTCGAGGATGCCGCGTGCCAGGCGCTGGCTCAGCACCTTCGCGACTTCCTGGCCCATCCGCACGCTGCCCGTCGCGCTGACGACCGGCACCTTCTTCGACGCGGTCAGCACCTCGCCGACGTCGCGCATGCCGAGCACCAACTGGCTCAGTTCCGCCGGCGCGACGCCCGGATGCGTCTTCTCGAACTCGCGGAGCGCCTTCTGGAGCAGCACGTGGCACGCGATCGCGGTGAGCGGCGTCTTCTCGGACGGCTTCCACACGACCGAATCGCCGCACACGAACGCGAGCGCCGCATTCCACGCCCACACCGCGACCGGGAAGTTGAACGCCGAAATCACGCCGCACACGCCGATCGGATGCCACGTTTCCATCATCCGGTGGCCCGGGCGCTCGGACGCGATCGTGAGGCCGTAAAGCTGACGCGACAGGCCGACCGCGAAGTCGCAGATATCGATCATTTCCTGCACTTCGCCGAGGCCTTCCGACGTGATCTTGCCGGCTTCGAGCGTGACGAGGCGGCCGAGCTCGGCCTTGTGCTCGCGCAGCACGTTGCCGAACACGCGCACGAGTTCGCCGCGCACCGGCGCCGGCACCGTACGCCACTTGAGGAATGCATCGTGCGCGGCGTCGATCTTGCGCTCGGCGTCGGCGGGCGTGTCGACGGCCAGCGTCGCGAGCGTCGCGCCGTCGAGCGGCGAACGCGCGGTCAGCGCGTTGCCTTTCCACTGGGCGAGATCGATGTCGAGCGCGGCGAGAATGTCGTTGAATTGCATCACTTCCTCTTCAGGGACAGATTGATCGGTGCGGCGGCAGCGCCGCCCGCGTGATTCGATTGGAGCGCGTTCGAGCGCGTCGTGCAAGCGGACGCGCCGCGCGGCGGGCCCGGTGCGCCATCCGGCGCATTGCGCTGCGCCGCCGCCGGCAAGCTCGGCCAAACGGCGCACCCCAGCCTCGCGAGGCACGATCCATGAAACACATTGTCGATGGCCACAAGTCGGGCCGCTATTGATATTAACTCACGACTTCATTCCCAAAACGCAAGAAGTGAGCAGGCCAGCCGCGCCCGTGCCCACGGCAATATCGGACGTTTCCAAAGCCCGCAGGCGAGTACTCGGACGTATCACGGCCCGACACAAGTTGATGACCATCCCGCATCACCCTGTTCGGAAATATCGTTTGCCGGCCGTGCCCCGGCGCACACACAATCGGTGCGACGTCGAGGTGCAACGCACCCGGCGCGCCGCCGGCCGCCACCACGGCAGCCGGACGACCGACGAAGGCGACACGTACCACGGCCCGGCTCAGCGGACCGGTTTCGCACCGCATCACCGCTGCCCGGCCCGCGGGCGGCAACGCGTCGCGCTTCGTCACCGAAAAACAATCCCGGAGACAGCGCCCAGCGCCCGCCATGCATTCAGATGCCCGCCCCGATTCGTCCCGCCCGTCCGCCTCGCCGCCCGCGAAGCCCTCCCTCCACCGCGCGTTGCAGGCCCGCCATCTGCGGATGATCGCGATCGGCGGCTCGATCGGCACGGGCTTGTTCGTCGCGTCCGGCGCATCGATCTCGCAAGCCGGCCCCGGTGGCGCGATGGTCGCGTACATGCTGATCGGCCTGATGGTCTATTTCCTGATGACGAGCCTCGGCGAAATGGCCGCGTTCATGCCGGTGTCGGGCTCGTTCGCGACCTACGGCGCGAAGTTCGTCGACGAAGGCTTCGGCTTCGCGCTCGGCTGGAACTACTGGTACAGCTGGGCCGTGACGCTGGCGGTGGAGCTCGTCGCCGCGCAGCTCGTGATGCACTACTGGTTCCCGCACGTGCCGGGCGTCTGGTGGAGCGCGCTGTTCCTCACGCTGATCTTCGCGCTCAACGCACTGTCGGTGCGCGGCTTCGGCGAAGCCGAATACTGGTTCGCGCTGATCAAGGTACTCACCGTGCTCGCGTTCGTCGGCGTCGGCCTGCTGATGATCTTCGGGATCATGCAGGGCGGCCCGAGCGCCGGCTGGGGCAACTTCACGATCGGCGACGCGCCGTTCGTCGGCGGCTGGGCAACCATGCTCGGCGTCGCGATGATCGCGGGCTTCTCGTTCCAGGGTACCGAGATGATCGGCGTCGCGGCCGGCGAATCGGAAAACCCGCGCACGACGATTCCGCGCGCGGTGAGCCAGATCTTCTGGCGCATCCTGCTGTTCTACGTGTTCGCGATCTTCGTGATCGGCGTGCTGGTTCCGTACACCGATCCGAGCCTGCTGAAAAGCGACGTGACCGATATCGGCGTGAGCCCGTTCACGCTGGTGTTCCGCCACGCGGGCCTCGCCTTTGCCGCCGGCGTGATGAACGCGGTGATCCTGACGGCCGTGCTGTCGGCCGGCAACTCGGGCATGTACGCGTCGACGCGGATGCTCTACAACCTCGCGGTCGAAGGCCGCGCGCCGAAGCTGTTCGCGAAGCTGTCGCCGGGCGGCGTGCCGCGCAATGCGCTGTATGCAACGACCGCCATCGGCGCGCTGTGTTTCCTCACGTCGCTGTACGGCGACAAGACGGTCTACCTGTGGCTGCTGAACACGTCGGGCATGGCCGGCTTCATCACATGGCTCGGCATCGCGGTCAGCCACTACCGCTTTCGCAAGGGTTTCCTGAAGCAGGGCTACCGGCTCGACCAGTTGCCGTACCGGTCGAAGTGGTTCCCGTTCGGCCCGCTGTTCGCGTTCGCGCTGTGCGCGGTCGTCGCGCTCGGCCAGGACTACCAGGCGTTCCTCGCCGACAAGATCGACTGGGCGGGCGTCGCCGCAACCTACATCGGCCTGCCGTTCTTCCTCGCGATCTGGCTCGGCTACGCGCTCGTGCGCAAATGCCGGCTGGTGCGCTACGAGGACATGGAAATCGCGCCGTGGATCGAACGCAACGCGACGCACGAAGCAACCGACAAGGCCAACGCCGGCTATCCGGCCTATGTCGCCCGTCCGGTCAACCCGACGCCGGGCGCCTGACGCCCGGTAACGCGGCAGCCGCCCCACCACGGCGGCCGCCGCGCTGAAACCCCATTCGACGCGGCGCGCGCGTTCAGGCAAGATCGACGCGCGCCGTCCGTTTTTCCGCCGTCACGAGTCACCAACACGCATGCAGAACTTCTACGAAGCCACCGTTACCCGCCAGCCCCACCCGCAACTGACCGGCACGATCGATACCCAGGTCTGCATCGTCGGCGGCGGCCTCGCCGGCCTGTGCACGGCGCTCGGCCTCGTCGAGCGCGGCGTGACGGACGTCGTCGTGCTCGACAGCGAGCGGGTCGGCTTCGGCGCGTCGGGCCGCAACGGCGGCTTCGTGTTCGGCGGCTACAGCCTCGACAACGCCGACCTGCTGCGCACGCTCGGCCGCGACGAAGGGCGCCGGCTGTACCGGCTCACCGTCGACGCGGTCGACCTGATCCGCGCGCGCATCGCCCGCTACGGGATCGACTGCGACATCGTCGACCAGGGCGTGATGCTCGCGAACTGGTTCGACGATCCATCGCGGCTCGACAGCGTGCGCACGCTGATGAAGAACGAACTCGGCGTCGACTGGGAGCCCGTGCCGACCGGCGCGCTGCGCGAGCGGCTGAAAACACAGCGCTATTACGGCGGCCTGTTCGAGCCGAACGCGTTCCATTTCCATCCGCTGAAGTACGTGCTCGGCGTCGCGGCGGCCGCGTCGCGCGGCGGCGCACGCGTGTACGAACGCTCGGCCGCGCTCGGCATCGCGCGCGACGGCGCCGGCTACGTCGTGCGCACGGCGCAGGGCGCGGTGCGCGCGAAGGACGTCGTGTTCGCCGGCGGCGGCTACGCGCGCGGCGTATCGCCGCGCATCGAGCGCGCGGTGCTGCCGATCGCGACCTACGTGATCGCGACCGAACCGCTCGGCACGCGCCTGCCCGACGCGATCGACGCGCCGTACGCAATCTACGACACGCGTTTCGCGTTCGACTACTACCGTCCGCTGAAGGACACGCGGATCCTGTGGGGCGGCCGGATCTCCGTGCTCGACCGCGGCCCCGACGCGATCGCGCGCCTGCTGCGGCGCGACCTGCTGCGCGTGTATCCGCAACTGGAAGGCGTGAAGGTCGACTACGCGTGGGGCGGCCTGATGAGCTACGCGCGGCACAAGATGCCGCAGATCGGCCGCGACGCGGACGGCGTATGGCACGCGATCGCGTTCGGCGGCCACGGGATGGCGCCGACCACGGTAGCCGGCGAGGCGCTCGCCGCCGCACTGGCCGAAGGCCGGCCGGTGCCGGACGGCTTCGCGGCGTTCGGGCTCACGCGCACGTTCGGGCTGGCCGGCCTCGCCGCCGCGCAGCTCACGTATACGGCGTACCAGGCTCGCGACGCGCTCGCGTCCTGCCGCCGCTGAGCGCCCGCGGCGGCCGAAACGACCGTGCCGACGGCCTTGCCGATTAGAGCGGAAGGTCGGCCGGGCGGGCATTTTCCACATGCTAGAATGCCTTTTCCAAGCCGCCGCGAACCACAACAAAGTCACATGAAAGCAGGAAGCAAGGCCGCCACGTCCGACCCCCGCGCGCTTGCGTCCGATGCGCGGCGTAAATACGATCCCGAGCAAACCAAGCGCAACATCCTCGATGTCGCCACGCAGGAATTCTCCGCGATGGGTCTCGCCGGTGCGCGCGTCGACGCGATCGCCGAGCGCACGAACACGACGAAGCGGATGCTCTACTACTACTTCGAAAGCAAGGAAGGCCTGTACGAGGCCGTGCTGGAGAAGGTGTACGGCGACATCCGCGCACTCGAGCAGGAGTTGCACGTCGGCGACATGGAGCCGCGCGAAGGCATGCGCCGCCTCGTCGAGTTCACGTTCGACTATCACGACAAGCATCGCGATTTCGTCCGCCTCGTGTCGATCGAGAACATCCACGGCGCGAAGTATGTCGAACAGCTGAAGTCGTTCAAGAACCGCAACGTCAGCATCATCAAGACGCTCGAGGAACTGCTCGAGCGCGGCGCGGCGAGCGGTGCGTTCCGCAAAGACATCGACGCGTTCGACCTGCATCTGCTGATCAGCTCGTTCTGCTTCCACCGCGTGTCGAACCGCTACACGTTCGGCGCCGCATTCGGCCGCGACCCGTCGGCGCCGCGCCTGCGCGCGCGGCATCGCGACACGATCGCCGACGCGGTGCTCCGCTACGTCGCCGCGTAAGCGGCGGCAGTCGCCGACCGGGGCACGCGATATCCGCGCCCCCTCCAACTTCAGCCCTTCAGCGCATCAGTCCGTCGGCGCGACCGACGCCAGCGCGATCCGCGCCTTCTGTTCCGGGCTGCCCGCCACGTAATACTTCTTCGCCCAACTCGAATCGCGCGCAAGCGCGAGCCGCGCATGCGCGCCCGCATCCGTATCCGTGCCGTGCTGCCGTTTCGCGTTGATCGCCAGCGCGCGTGCGCGGTAGTGCTCATACAGACGCAGGAATTCCGCGAGATAGATCGCCGCGATCCGCTTGTCGCGGATCTCGAGCAGGTTCTCGTCGTTGTACTGCTCGGAATTGCGGCTCATGTTCGCCGAGCCCGTATAGACGACCGGATTCGCGCCTTCCGCGTCGATCACGATGAACTTGTGATGGATTACGACGGGCGGAAAGGCCGGCGCCGGTTCGCCCGGGAACAGCCGCAACTCCGGCTCGAAGCCTTGCGGCACGGTGGCCGGCGAGAAATACGACGCGTCGATCACGTCGTGGTTGTCGCGGCTGCGGTGGTACAGCTCCAGGTTCGCGAGCGTCGCCGCATCGAGCGTCTGGCCGGCCTGCTGCGCGGTATCGGCCTTCGTTGCACTG
The DNA here is from genome assembly GCF_902832985.1 of Burkholderia sp. BCC0097. Classification (NCBI taxonomy): domain Bacteria; kingdom Pseudomonadati; phylum Pseudomonadota; class Betaproteobacteria; order Burkholderiales; family Burkholderiaceae; genus Burkholderia; species Burkholderia sp. BCC0097. The sequence goes on along the minus strand of NZ_CADFDM010000001.1, from coordinate 181,726 downwards.
CCCACGTTGATCTTGTTCACCAGGCCGAACATCATCAGCCCGCGGTCGCCGGCCGCGAAACACGCATCGCGCAGCGCGGCGTCGGTCGGCATGAACAGGCAGAACGACACCGAATGCTTCGCGGCCGCGATCGCGGCGACGATCGTATCGATCTCGGTACGCTGCCCCGCCGGCTCAGGCGAGTAGGCGACGCGCACCTGCGCGCTGCCGATCGTCATCGGCGCCGACCAGCCCGACGACAGCCGCGCGGTCTCCGCGATCGACGGATTCCCAGCCAGCGCGTGGGCGCGCGCGTTGTACAGCGCGGCGAGCGCGGGCGAGTCGAACGCATGCAGCACGTTGGCCTGCTCGGTCAGCCCCTCGGTCGTGAAGTTCGCGGAGCCGGTCAGCACGCGCGCGGGCGCCGGGTTCGACGGCGCATCGGTCACGATGAACTTGTCGTGCATGATGTGCGTCCGGTCGCGCGGCGCGAGCGTCGCCAGGCCCTGCAACGCATCGACGGCCGGCTGGTTCGGCGACGGCAGCGGCGGCCTGCCCTTGCGCGCCGTCGTGTGCGCGTCGTAGACGATCGCGAGCGACGCTTCACCGTGCCGGCGGCCGAACCCGACGAACGCGGGCAGCGCCCACAGCGTGTCGGTCAGGTGATAGACGGCCGACACCGCGCGCGACGCGGGATCGAGCATCTCGGCGAACACCTGCTCCATGTCGTTCGCGAGCCACGTGCGCAGCTTCAGCGCCTGCGCGGCGCTCGGCGCCTCGTTCGGCGCGAGACCGAGCACAGCAACCTGCTTCGCGAACGCCTGCGAGCTGACCACCGCGCGGTTGAACCACGTGCCGATGCCGTCCTCGATGTGCGCGGGCAGCACGACGTCGCACACCCCGGCTTGCGCGTCGAGCACCTGCAGGTTCGCCGGCGTGCCGACGACCGGATAGACGTCGTAGCGGAACGACGCACCGCGATCCTGCGGATCGATGCGTGCATCCCACCACATGAATTTCTGGATCGGCGCCTGGTCGGTCGGCGCATCGCCCTGCGTGTCGGCGGCCGGGCCGTCGAACGTCAGGCGGTTGGGCAGCCAGCTGTCCGGCGCACGCGTCTTGCCGTCGGCCGACCAGAAGCCCGGCGTGCGCCGGATCGCGAAGCCGAGGAAATCGGACCGCGACGCCGCATCGGGCCAGTCGAAAGCCAGCAGGACCAGAGTGGGGGAAAGATAGCTGCGCACGCTGACGGTCATTCGTTGCTCCCTGGCCCGGCGGCCGGTCGAGGTGAATGAGTCAGTCTTGACGACGGTTCTTCCCGCGCGATGACGCTTCGATGAACCTTGTATGTCGGATGCGCGTCAGTCGCACACGAGCAGTTCGATTCCGCGCGCCGTCAGCGCGCGGCGCACGGCCTTGTCGGGTGCGCGCTCGGTCACCAGATAGCGGGCGGCCGCCGCGCCGTTGATCCGCACCGGCGTCACGCGGCCGAATTTCGAATGGTCGGCGACGATGATCGCCGTGCCCGCCGCCGCGATCATCCGGCTGCGCACTTCGGCCGCGAGCCGCGAGTAGTCGGTGCACTCGCCGTCGGGCGTGATGCCGCCGGCGCCGACGAACGCGAAATCGACGTGGTATTGCGCGAGCTGGTGGATAGTGTCGAGCCCGAAGGTGGCGTCCTCGTCGTCGGACAGCTCGCCGCCGAGCAGCGTCACACGGTTGCCGTTGCGCCGCGCGAGCACGAATGCGGTCCGCCAGTCGTTCGTGTAGATCGACAGCCGGTGCCGGTCGGCGAGCGCCAGCGCGACCGCATGCGGCGTGCTGCCCGAATCGATCAGCACCGATGCATCGTCGGGCACGAATTCGGCCGCGCGCCGCCCGATCGTGCGCTTCGCGTCGGCGTTCGCGGCTTCGCGCTCGGACAGGCTCGGCTCGCGGCGATCCGCGGCCAGCGCGCCGCCGTGCGTCATCACGAGCAGGCCGCGCGCGGCCAGCGCATTCAGGTCGCGCCGCACGGTTTCGCGCGACACGTCGAGCGAACGCACGAGTTCCGCGACCGACAGCGCGCCCGAGCGTCCGAGCTCCGACAGGATGTATTGATGACGTTGTTCCGCCAGCATCGCGTGTGCGCCCGAGGCGACTGGTAATGGGTAAGCCGGCCATTGTATTACGGACGTTTGACGACCATTTGACTGCGCCGGGTAAGCGGCCACGCAGCATCCGGGCGCGTTTCCCGAAAGCGAAATTCAGTATTGTCCGGCGCGCGTGAATTCGCGCGGCGCCGGTTGCTACACTTTGCGCTTCGCCGAACGACCGACCAATACCGACCATCAAAGGGGCTCGCGCCATGTATCGCAAAGGCAGTGTGATCGAAATCCAGTTTCCGCCGGAACGCCTCAACGACGCGGCGGGTGATCCGTACTGGATCGACCTGACGCTCGACGAAGCACGCCGGCTCTACGAACAGCTCGCCGCGCGCTTCGCGACCGACGCGCGCGCCAACCAGCCGCTCGACACGTTCTCGATCGACTGATCGTCGCGGCTGCGCGCCCGCCTTGCGCCGGGCCGGCGGCGAGCGCTGATCGCCGCCGCACCGAGCACCCGGCGCGCGATGACCGCCGGCCCGGTCACGCGCCGCGCGGCATGAGTGCAGGATTCGACAAGACGCCGGCGCCGCTTCGCCCGATACTGGCCGACTTCCCGGTTCTGTCCGGCCGCCTCGCGGCCCGTCACGCATGCTTACCTCGATCGTCGCCGCCGCCTTCGTGGCGCTCTGGTCCACCGGCTTCATCGTCGCACGGGCGATCAAGCCCTACGCCGATCCGAACCTGTTCCTGCTCGCGCGCTTCGCCGGCACGGCCGCGCTGTTCGCCGTGGTGGCGCTCGTCGCGCGCGCACCGTGGCCGGCCCGCCGCGAATGGCCGCGCCACCTGATCGCCGGCGCGCTGTTGCAAGGCGTCTATCTCGGCGCGAGCTACTGGGCCGTCGCGCAAGGGTTGAATGCGGGCGTGATGGCGCTGCTCGGCGCGCTGCAGCCGCTCGCCACCGCCGTGCTCGCGGTCCCGCTGTTCGACGAACGCCTGCCCGCGCGCGGCTGGCTCGGAATGGCGCTCGGGCTGGCCGGCGTCGCGCTCGTGCTCGCGCCGAAAGTCACGGGCGGCGTCGCGCCGCCGCCGGGCGCCGCGCCTGCATGGCTCGTCGTCACCGTGTCGGTCCTCGCGGTCGGATCGATCACCGCCGGTTCGCTGTACCAGAAAGGCAAGCTCGCGCAGAGCGATCTGCGCACGGCGGTCGCCGTGCAGAACTTCGGCGCGGCGATCGTCGCGGCCGTGTTCGTCGTACTGCTCCATGAGACCCGCTGGATCGGCGCGCCGGCGCTGTGGGTGTCGCTGGTGTGGGGCGTCGTGTTCCTGTCGGGCGGCGCGGTCACGATGCTGATGTGGATGCTGCGGCGCGGCAACGCGGCGCGCGCGACGTCGCTGCTGTTCCTCGCGCCGCCGCTGGCCGCACTGCAGGGTTACGGTCTGTTCGGCGAAACGCTCGCGCCGATCCAGCTCGCGGGCTTCGCGCTCGCGCTGGTGGGCGTCGTGCTCGCACGGCGCTGACGGGCGACGACGCATGCGGGATCGAGCTGCCACGCCGTCATCGAGCCTCCATCCCGCCTCGCCGAAGCCGCGCGCACGGCCGCCCTTCGCGCGGCATCCTGCACCCGCCCGGCGCACCGTGCACCACGGCGATGCGCCGCGTCTCGTCGATGCAACGCGACACCGCCGGAAACGCAGGCCCGGCGCGGCGGCACGCCGCGATTGCGCTTATGATGAGCGCCTTGCAATTCGTTCCGGATCTTCCCTCATGACCTCCGCCGATTACGCCAGCCGCCAACGCGCGATCATTGCCGAACTGAACGTCGCCCCGCACTTCGACGTCGAAGCCGAAATCGAGCGCCGCGTCGATTTCCTCGCGCAGTACCTTCGTTCGACCGGCCTGCGGACCTACGTGCTCGGCATCAGCGGCGGCGTCGATTCGTCGACGGCCGGCCGGCTCGCGCAACTGGCGGTCGAGCGCCTGCGCGCCGACGGCTACGATGCGCGCTTCATCGCGATGCGCTTGCCGAACGGCGTGCAGAACGACGAAGAGGATGCGCAGCGCGCGCTCGCATTCGTGCGCGCGGACGAGGTATTGACGGTCGACGTGAAGCCGGCCGCCGATGCGATGCTCCGTTCGCTGGTCGCGTCGGGCCACGCATTCGAAACGCCCGCGCAGCAGGATTTCGTGCACGGCAACATCAAGGCGCGCGAGCGCATGATCGCGCAGTACGCGGTGGCCGGCGCACGGCGCGGCATCGTGATCGGCACCGATCACGCGGCCGAATCGCTGATGGGTTTCTTCACGAAGTTCGGCGACGGCGGCGCGGACATCCTGCCGCTCGCGGGCCTGAGCAAGCGCCGCGTGCGCGCGGTCGCACGCGCGCTCGGCGGCGAGGAGCTGATCGTGATGAAGGTGCCGACGGCCGACCTGGAGGAACTGCGTCCGCTGCGCCCCGACGAGCACGCGTACGGCGTGACCTACGACGAGATCGACGATTTCCTCGAAGGCAAGCCGGTCGCCGATCGTGTGTACGAAACGGTGCTGCGCTTCTACGACGGCTCGCGCCACAAGCGCGCGCTGCCGTACACGATGTTCGACTGGCCGACCGCATAAGCCGACCGCGTAAGCCAACCGCACAAGCCGGGCGCCCCGCGGCCGACCTACCGCCGCGCGCACCGTCCCGGCCGCGCGCGGCACATCGGCGCGGGGCAACGCTACGCGTTCCCGCCCGTCTTCTTTGCCTGCAGCGCACGAATGCGCAGCCGCGCGCCCGTATCGCTGACCGTCGCGTCGTACATTGCCGCGAGATCGCGCTTGAGCGCGGTGCGCGAGCCCCCGTCGAGATACACCATGTGCCCCGACGGATAGAACCGCGCGGACAGGTTCTGCCGCACCTTCCGGTCCTCCAGCGGCATCTGCTGCAGATCGATCACGGTCTGGTAGAACGGCGTGACGAAATCGTAGAAGCCGTTCGCCGACAGCACCTTCAGGTCGACGTTCAGCGCCATCACCGCGGCGAGGTCGCCGGCCGTGTAGAGGATCACGTTCCCCTGCGCATCGATGCCCTGCTGCGCGCCGGTCGGGTCGATGTGGCTGAAATCCCAGTTCTGGAACGCCTGGTCGTTCAGGTCCGTGAACGCGGAGTTCGACGTGAACTTCAACTGCTCGTTCAGGTAGCTGTTCCACATCGCCGTATAGACGCCCGTCACGGCCGTCATCGTCGGATCGTTGCCGCCCGAATTCGGGTCGATCTTGCCGGCGATGCCCGACGAGATCCCGGTCACGCGGCCGTCGTACGAACCGAGCGCGAGCCCCTGCGCATGCAGCAGCGTCGTCAGGAACAGCGAATTGCCGCGCGTGTCGTAGCCGGCGATGTCAAGCCCCCACGTCTGTAGCGTCGCCGTGTCGATGCCCGTGTATTCCGACAGTTTCTGCACGGTGGCCGGGTTCGCATGCGGCACCGCACGCAGCGCGCTCAGGTAGTCGGTGCGCGCGAACTGCGCAACCTCCTCGACGAACGCGCCGAGATCGGTCGGCGCCGGCTTGATGCCGAGCTTCTTGTGATACCACGCGTCGGCCGCGGCGGTCGGCAGCGTGCCGACCGGGTTGCCGGCCTGCCGGTAATCGAGGATCGACGATTGCAGCGTGACGCCGTTCAGGTCGACGCCGTCCTCGTGCAGCTTGTACGCGAGCACGCAGCTGCGCGCGGTGCCGTACGATTCGCCGAACAGGTATTTCGGCGAATTCCAGCGATTGTTCTTCGTCAGGTAGCGCTTGATGAACTGCTTCAGCGAGTTTGCATCCTGGTCGACGCCCCAGAAGTCGCGGTTCTTGTTCGGCGCGACGGCCGCCGAATAGCCGGTGCCGACCGGGTTGATGAACACCAGGTCGCTGTGGTCGATCATGCTGTCCGGGTTGTCTTCGATCTGGTACGGCGCGGGCGGCGTGAAACCCGGCATCGACGTCTTGATGCGCTTCGGCGCGAACGAGCCGAGCAGCACGAACACCGACGACGAACCGGGGCCGCCGTTGTAGAAGAACGTCACGGGCCGCGTTTCCTCCTTCGCGCCGTCGGCCGTGAACGCGACATAGAAGATTTTCGCGGCCGGCTGCGAACTGCTCGGATCGACGGTCACGAGGTGGCCGACCGTCGCCGTGTACGCGATCCGCTTCCCGTCGATCAGGATCGTGTGGTGCGTGATCGCGGCCGCCTCGGTCGTGTCGGTCACCGAGTCGTCCGGGCCGTTGCCGTACGCGACCGGATCGAAGAACGGCTGGTCGCGGCCGTGGCTCAGCGCGACCGGGTTGATGGTCGGCGGCACGCCATGCGAATTGTGGTCGCCGTGATGCAGCGGATACACGCCGCCGGAAGATGCGGAATCGATGTCCATCGTGCTGCTCCTGGAGGTGAAAAAAGACGCGGGCAGACCACCCGCGTCGAACGGAAAGGCGTGTGCCCGTGCGTCAGCTCGACGGCTTGCGCGCGAGGATCGTGGCGAGCTGCGCGCCGTTCGGGCTGCCGAGGCCCGTGCAGGCGTCCCAGCCGGACGCGGCCGCATAGGTGCCGTTCGAGCCTTTCGTGATGTCGCGCAGCGCGCCCGGATGCTTGTACAGCACCGGATTGACCCAGCCGGCCGACCCGCCGTTCGCCGCATTGATTCGCGCGATCAGCGCGGCCCACAGCGGTGCGACCGCGCTCGTGCCGCCCATCACGGCGGGCGTGCCGGCCACCGACACTTCGTAGCCCGTCTGCGGCGACGCGTCGCCGGCCACGTCCGGCACGCCGCGCTTCGCGAGCGGCGTGGTGGTGCCATCGGAGAGCGCGACCTTCAGCCCCTGCTGCCACGCCGGCAGGTCGAACAGCGCACTGACGCCGCCGCCGCCCGCACCGCCGCCGGATGCCTCGTCGTTCCACGTGACCTCGCTGCGGATGCCCTGCCCGGGCAGCGCGTCGAGCTGCGTGCCGCCGCAGCCGAGTACGTACGGGCTCGACGCGGGAAAGTCGACGTGATCGGCGCCATCCTGCAGCCCGTCGCCCGAGCCGCTGTCGCCCGACGCCGCGCAGACGGTGATGCCCTGCGCGGCGGCCGCCTGCAGCACGCGGTTGAACGCCTGAGCCGACTGCGCCTGCCAGATCGCTTCCGGGCCGCCCCAGCTGATCGAGATCACGGACGGCTGGTTCGTCTTGTCGGCCACGGCCGCGTTGACGGCCTGGATGAAGCCCGCGTCGCTGTTCGGCGCGAAGTACACCGCGATCTTCGCGGCCGGTGCGATCGCGCCGGCGATTTCGATGTCGAGCGCGACTTCGCCGTCCGGGCCGTTCGGCTCGCCGGTCGGCGCATTGCGGCCGGTGCCGACGTTCACGTCGACGAGCTTGGGCGGCGTCGTGATGCCGAGCCCGCGGAAATACTGCTGGATGTCGGCCGCGCGATAGCCGCCACCGAGCTCGATGATCGCGATGCATTGCCCCGCGCCGTCGCCGGCCGGAAAGTCGTACAGCGACGCAAGCTGGATCGGCGTGAACGTGACGGCCGCCGCGCCGCGCGCGGGCTTGAACGGCGGACGGAAGCGAAAGTGCGGCCGCGCCTGCGGGCGGCTGTCGAGGCCGAGCACGGCCGTGACCGCATCGCCGATATCGTCGGGCAACACGATCGGGCCCGAGCGGCCGCGATACTGGCCGATCGACCTGTGCTCGAAACGCTCGAGCTTCACGCTGAACGCGGCTTCGAACTGCGCGATCGTGCCGGACAGCACGACGACGCTCTCGACCGGATCGACGCGATCGACCGTCAGCTGATGACGGTGCGCGAAGTCCTCGGTCTTGCGAATGTCGTCGGGATTGGCGGAGAAACGCTGCGCGAATGCGTCGCGCGACACCGGTTTTGCACGGGCGTCGCCGGTGGCGAGTTGGTGAACCAATGCGTCGAGTTGCCCTTCTTCCTGCCGCCGCAACATGATCGTGACGTGGATGCGTTCTGCCGGATCGCACTGGCCGAGACACTTGGACTCGGCGACGATGCGGGGTTCACGGTCGGCTTGAAGATGCCTTGCCATGTTCAGACCCTCCTTGGTACCGCGTTGCACGGAACAGCCAGGAAATCGGACATAGCCCGCGGAAGACGGTTCCGTTCGGTCAGTCGATTCGCGACGGCGCGTTTGCCACTGCGTTCGCGACGCGCGAAGTAACAGGAAGTTTAGAACAGTCAGACGATTTGCGCGCACACCCTTCCGCGGCAAGGCACACGCGCTCCGGCCGGCATCGCGCGCGGCCCGTATCGATTCGAGCATGGGCCTGCCTGCGCGGCCGATCGATCCGCGCGGCGGCCATGTCGGCGCAACCCTCAGTCCATCGACAGCCGCAGTGCGAAACCGATCAACGCCGCGGAAAAGGTCCAGCGCTGCACCGTCTGCGCGAGCGGATGCGCGCGCATCCACGCCGCAATGCGCGACGCACCGAACACGCACGCGAGGTCGAAGCACACGCCGGCCGCCACCAGTAGCGCGCCGAGCTCGAACATCTGCCAGACGACCGGCCCGACCTCGGGCCGCACGAACTGCGGCAGCAGCACCGAACAGAACAGCAGCGCCTTCGGGTTCAGCAGATTGGTCAGCAGCCCCTTCACGAATGACTGCCGCAACGCTCCCGCTGGCGCGTCGCCGTCCCCGAGCGCGAACACCGGCGAGCGGAACACCTGGATCGCGACATACGCGAGATAGAGTGCGCCGCCATAGCGGATCACCTCGTAGAGCCACGGCGCGCTGCGGATCAGCGCCGCGACGCCGCACGCCGACAGCGTCACGTGCGCGGTGCGCGCGAGCGACAGGCCGGCCGCCGCCGCCATCCCCGGCCGCACGCCGCGGCCGATGCTGGTCTGCAGCACGAGCGCCATGTCGGGCCCCGGTACCGCGTAAATGGCCGCCAGCGCGGCGAGATAAATCAACAGCAAATGCGTGGAAATCATGGTCTGCCCCCATCCTTCGTTGACGATATGTTGCCGCTGAAGGTGGAGGGATTACTGGCCATCTTTGGCACAGAATTGGCGATTCATAGGGGAATCCGCCACAATCATGAAATCACGACAAGGATTCCGCCAACATGATCGACCTCGACAAAACCGACCGCGCGATCCTCGCCGCGGTGCAGCGCGACGGCCGCCTGCCGATTGCACGGCTCGCCGAATCCGTCGGGCTGTCCGAGACGCCTTGCGCGCGGCGCCTGAAACGCCTCGAAAACGACGGCTACATCGAGCGCTATCGCGCGCAACTGTCACGCCAGGCGCTCGGCTTCGGCGTGGTCGCGTTCGTGCTCGTGCGGTTCGCGACGCACGACCGCAAGGTCGCCGACCGGTTCGAGCGCGAAGTACTCGGCATCGAGCGGATTCTCGCGTGCCACAACGTCGCGGGCACGGCCGACTACCTGCTGCAGGTGGTCGCGCGCGATCTCGACGACTACGGCACGTTCCTGCGCGATTCGCTGCGGATGCTGCCGGGCGTGACGTCGATCGAATCGGCGCTGTCGCTGCGAGAGGTGAAGCACGACGCCGGGTTGCCGGTGCCGTGACGCGCGCCGGGCCGGCAAGCGGCCCGGGCGCAACGCTCGCTCACATTGCCGGCCGCGCCGGCGTCACACCACGTCGGGCGACTGATGCGCGCGTTCGAGATCCTCGAGAAACGCTTCGACGACCGGATCGCCGCGCCCGTCGCGCGCCACGACCATGTGGAACGTGACCTCGTAGTGCAGTCGATCCGGATTGAGCGGCGCGAGCAGCCCCTGCGCGACATACGGCGCCGCGAAGTGCTGCGGCAGGTAGCCGAGATGGTGGCCGGACAGGATCAGCAGCGCGACGGCCTCCATGTTGTCGGCGGTCGCGGTCACGCGATCGGGCGTCGTCGACATCTGCGCCTCCGGCAGCGGATACGAGCGCCAGGCCCACTCGAAGCCGGCGACGTCGGCCGGCGTCAGCGTGCCGGCGCCGTCGAACAGCGGATGGCCGCGGCCGCAATACGCGATCTGCCGCTCGATGAACAGTGGCGTGTAGTGCAGCGTCGGCACGCGATGCCAAAAATAGCCGACCGCGATCTGGATCTCGTTGCTCAGCAGCTTTTCCTCGAGATCGCCGGGCGCGCGCACCGAAATCGAGAAGCGCACGGCCTCGTCGCGGGTGCGAAACGCGGCGATCGCCTCGGCGATCCGCGCGTTCTGGCTGACCGGCGTATGGCCGATCAGGCCGATGTTCAGCGTGCCGACCAGCTGGCGATCCATGTGCCGGGCGGCCATCCCGAATTCGTCGAGCGCCGCGAGCAGCTTGCGGCTCATCGCATGGAACCGCTCGCCCTTCGGCGTGAGCCGGAAGCCGCTGCGGCCGCGCTCGCAGAGCCGGTAGCCGAGCCGCGTCTCGAGCGACGACAGTTGCGCGCTGATCGTCGACTGGCCGACGTTCAGCATCGCCTGCGCGGCCGACACACCGCCCGCGTCCGTGACCGCGAGAAATACGCGGATCAACCGCAGATCGAGGGTCGACAGATTCCCCAGCACGTTCATCCCCTTCCATACATCGATGAAGATCGATGTTTACGTCGATATCTTCGCATTCTTCTTTCCCGGCGGAGCGCGTAAAACTGTGCGCCAGGCCGCGTCGCATGATACGGCAACCCCACATCGGAAGAGACGACCCCATGAACGACCACACCCATTTCCAGCCGCTCGGCGGCAATGAAATGCCGCGCTCCGGCGGCATCGCGACGATGATGCGCCTGCCGCACGTGTCGAGCGCCGAAGGCCTCGACGCCTGTTTCGTCGGCGTGCCGTTCGATCTCGGCACCTCCAACCGCACCGGCGCGCGCTTCGGCCCGCGCCAGATCCGCACCGAATCCGTGCTGCTGCGTCCGTACAACATGGCCACGCGCGCAGCGCCGTTCGATTCACTGCAGATCGCCGACATCGGCGACGTCGCTGTCAATCCGTACAACCTGCACGATTCGATCGCCCGCATCGAGGCCGCGTACGACGCGATCCTCGAGCACGACTGCAAGCCGATCACGCTCGGCGGCGACCACACGATCGCGCTGCCGATCCTGCGCGCGATCCACCGCAAGCACGGCAAGGTTGCATTGATCCACGTCGATGCACATGCCGACGTGAACGACACGATGATGGGCGAAAAGATCGCGCACGGCACGCCGTTCCGCCGCGCGGTCGAGGAAGGCCTGCTGCACGGCGACAAGGTCACGCAGATCGGCCTGCGCGGCACCGGCTACGCGGCCGAGGATTTCGACTGGTGCCGCGAGCAAGGCTTCCGCGTGGTCCAGGCCGAGGAATGCTGGAACAAGTCGCTCGCGCCGCTGATGGAAGAAGTGCGCGCGCGCATCGGCGACACGCCTGTCTACATCACGTTCGACATCGACGGCATCGATCCGGCCTACGCGCCGGGCACCGGCACGCCGGAAATCGCCGGCCTCACGGTGCCGCAGGCGCTCGAGATCATCCGCGGCGCGAAGGGGCTGAACATCGTCGGCTGCGATCTCGTCGAAGTCGCGCCGCCGTACGACCCGTTCGGCACCACGGCGCTGCTCGGCGCGAACCTCGCGTACGAACTGCTGTGCGTGCTGCCGGGCGTCGCGTACCGCGACTGACACCGGCGCCGCCACTATTCCAAAATCAGAGGATTCCAGAGGAGCACACATCGAGATGGGGACTTCCGTCAAGCAACCGAAGCGGGCGGCGCTCGCGTCGTTCGTCGGCACCACGATCGAGTGGTACGACTTCTATAGTTATGCGACCGCCGCCGCCATCGTATTCGGGCCGCTGTTCTTTCCCGGCGAAAACCGCTTCATCAGCCTGCTCGCGTCGTTCGGCTCGTTCGCGGTCGGCTTCTTCGCGCGGCCGCTCGGCGGCGTGATGTTCGGCTATCTCGGCGACCGCTTCGGCCGCAAGCGGTCGCTGCTCGCGACGCTGATGCTGATGGCCGTGTCGACGGTCGCGATCGGCCTGCTGCCCACCCATGCGCAAGCCGGCGTGGTCGCACCGATCCTGCTCGTGCTGATGCGCGTGCTGCAAGGCATCGCAGTGGGCGGCGAATGGGGCGGCGCGGTGCTGCTGGCCGGCGAGCACGCGCCCGAAGGCAAGCGCACGTTCTTCGCGTCGTTCGCGCAGCTCGGCAGCGCGAGCGGCCTGATCCTGTCGATGCTCGCGTTCGGCGCGATCAGCACGCTGTCGAAGGACGACATGATGAGCTGGGGCTGGCGCGTGCCGTTCCTCGCGAGTTCCGTGCTGCTGATCGTCGGCTTCGTGATCCGCGCGAGCGTGTCGGAATCGCCCGAATTCGAGGAAGTCAGGAAGAGCGGCAACATCGCGCAGAAACCGCTGCGCGAAGCGCTCAAGGTCTGGCCGCTGCTGCTGCTCGCGATCGGCGCGAACGTGTACGGGATCGCCGGCGTGTATTTCAGCAACATCTTCATGATCAGTTATGCGACGCAGTTCCTGTCGCTCGACCGGTCGATGGTGCTGCATTGCATGACGATCGTCGCGGTGCTGCAGTTCGTCGTGCAGCTCGCCGCCGCGTTCCTCGCGCAGCGCTTCGGCACCACGCGCGTGCTGCTGATCACCGGCGCCTGGGCGATGATCGTCCCGTTCGTGATGCTGCCGCTCGTGCACCTGGGCACGCCGGTATCGATCACGGTCGGCGTCGGCCTCGCGACGCTCGCGGAATCGGGCTACTACTCGGTCGTCGCGGGCTTCGTCAGCGGCATCTTCGTCGCGCGGATTCGCTATACGGCGATCTCGATCGCATACCAGGTGTGCGGCGCGCTCGCCGGTGGTCTCACGCCGCTCGTCGCAACCGTCATCGCGCAGAACACCGCGCCGCAATGGTGGCCGCTCGCGCTCCAGTACACGAGCGCCGCCGTGCTGTCGTCGCTGTGCGTGTGGCTGATCTCGCGCCGCGTCAGCATCGACGATGCGGGCGCGCCCGGCAAGACGGACGGCGCGCTGCCGCGCGGCACGCGCACCGCGTAACCCACCTCATGCAACGGGCAAGCGACATCGCCTGCCCGTTTGCACCGGGCATCCGGCTGCACGCCGCAACGCCCCCGCCTCTCCCTGAACATTCATGACGACAAGCGGCCCGCACATGCGGGCCGCTTGTATGCCGCCCGATCGTCGATCGCAACGGCCCGCGCGCAGCGTTATCGCGTTATCGCACCTGATTGCGCAGCGTCTTCGCGGCGGCGACCATGTTCGTCAGCGCCGGAATCACTTCCGCCCACTGACGCGTCTTCAGCCCGCAATCCGGGTTCACCCACAGACGCTCCGCCGGAATCCGCTCGGCCGCCTTCTTCATCAGCCCGACGATGTGATCCTGCGTCGGGATGTTCGGCGAGTGAATGTCATACACGCCCGGCCCGATTTCGTTCGGATACTTGAAGGTATCGAACGCATCGAGCAGCTCCATGTCCGAACGCGACGTCTCGATCGTGATCACATCGGCATCCATGTCGGCGATCGACGCGATGATGTCGTTGAACTCCGAATAGCACATGTGCGTGTGGATCTGCGTGTCGTCCTGCACGCCGTTCGCGGTGATGCGGAACGACTCCACCGCCCACTTCAGGTATTCGCTCCATTGCGCGCGGCGCAGCGGCAATCCTTCACGCAATGCGGCCTCGTCGATCTGGATCACGCGCACGCCGGCCTTCTCGAGATCGAGCACTTCGTCACGGATCGCCAGCGCGAGCTGGTAGCACGATACCGAGCGCGGCTGGTCGTCGCGCACGAACGACCAGTTCAGGATCGTCACCGGGCCGGTGAGCATGCCCTTCATCGGCTTGTCCGTCAGCGACTGCGCATAGGCGATCCACTCGACCGTCATCGCCTTAGGGCGGCTGATGTCGCCGAACAGAATCGGCGGCTTCACGCAGCGCGAACCGTACGACTGCACCCAGCCGAACTGGCTGAATGCGTAGCCGTCGAGCTGTTCGCCGAAGTATTCGACCATGTCGTTGCGCTCGGCTTCGCCGTGCACGAGCACGTCGAGTTCGAGCGATTCCTGTTCGCGCACGCTGCGTTCGATCTCGGCCTGCATCGCCTTGCGGTAACCGGCTTCATCCAGCGCGCCCGCCTTGAACCGGCTGCGCGCCTGGCGGATTTCGGCGGTCTGCGGGAACGAGCCGATCGTCGTCGTCGGGAACGCCGGCAGGTTCAGGCGCGCCGACTGCTTCGACGCACGCTGCGTATAGGGGCTCGTGCGATTGCCGAGCCGCGCGTCGATGCGCGCGATCGCGGCCTTCACCATCGGGTTGTTCACGCGCGGCGAGCGGCGGCGCGAATCGATCGCGGCGGCATTTGCGGCAAGCGCGTCGGCCACCTTGTCGCGGCCTTCGTTCAGTGCGATCGCGAGCACCTTCAGTTCGTCGAGCTTCTGCAGCGCGAATGCGAGCCACGAACGGATGTCCGCGTCGAGCTTCTCCTCGCTCGCGAGGTCGACCGGCACGTGCAGCAGCGAGCACGACGGCGCGAGCCACAGCCGGTCGCCCAGTTGCGTCGCGAGCGGTTCGAGCCAGTCGAGCGCCGCGTTCAGGTCCGTCTTCCAGATGTTGCGGCCGTTGATCGCGCCCACCGACAGCACGCGCTCGGCCGGCAGTTCGCGTACCAGCGCGTCGACTTCATCGCGCGCATTGATCGCGTCGATATGCAGGCCGTCGACCGGCAGCGACACCGCGAGCGTCAGGTTGTCCTGAAGCTGGCCGAAGTACGTGGCGAGCAGCAGCTTGATGCGCCGCGTTTCCAGCGCCGCATACGCGGTGCGCAATGCCTGGCGCCATTCGGCATCGAGTTCGGTGACGAGGATCGGCTCGTCGATCTGCACCCATTCGACGCCCTGCGCGGTCAGCGTGTCGAGCAGCGCACCGTACACCGGCAGCAACTTCGGCAGCAGCGCGAGGCGATCGGAATCGTCCTTCGCCTTGCCGAGCCACAGGTACGTGACGGGGCCGAGAATCACCGGCTTCGCGTGCACGCCCTGCGCGTTCGCTTCGGCCAGTTGCTGCAGCAGACGCGACGGATCAAGCGAGAAGTTCGTGTCCGCATGAAACTCCGGCACGATGTAGTGATAGTTCGTGTCGAACCACTTCGTCATTTCGCCGGCCGCGACGCCGCCGCAGCATGCGGCGTGCTCCTCCGCCGACTGCGCGGACCGGCCGCGCGCGACGCGGAAATAATTGTCGAGCGCATCGCCGTGGAAGTCCTGCACGCGCTTCGGCAGATTGCCGAGCGTGAAGCTCATGTCGAGCACCTGGTCGTAGAACGCGAAGTCGCCGATCGGCGCGAGATCGAGATCGCGCTGGTCGTGCCAGTGGCGCCTGCGCAATTCGGCGCCGAGCGCCTTCAGTTCGTCGCGCGACGATTCGCCCTTCCAGTAGCGTTCGAGACCGAACTTGAGTTCGCGCTTCGCGCCGATGCGCGGAAAACCGAGGTTGTGTGTCGTGACCATGAAGCTGCCGTCCAGAAGAAATAGTAGATCCGGCAGCCATCATAGGGATTTCAAACCATGAAATAAAATGGCATTATTTCATTCATCCATTAACATTATTCATGCATCCGTGGGATGCGCGCGATCCATGCTGGAACGATTCCATCTCGTCGTCATTCGTGAAGTCGAGCGCCAGGGCTCGCTGACCGCGGCGGCCAATGCGCTGCACCTCACGCAATCGGCGCTCAGTCACACCGTCCGGAAGATCGAGCAGCAGCTCGGCACGCCGATCTGGGACCGGGAAGGCCGCGGCCTGCGGCTCACGCAGGGCGGGCAATATCTGCTGAAGCTGGCGAACCGGCTGCTGCCGCAGTTCGAGCTCGCCGAGGAGCGGATGAAGCAGTACGCGAAGGGCGAGCGCGGCACGCTGCGCATCGGGATGGAGTGCCATCCGTGCTACCAGTGGCTGCTGAAGGTCGTGTCGCCGTACCTGTCGCGCTGGCCCGACGTCGACGTGGACGTGAAGCAGCGCTTCCAGTTCGGCGGCATCGGCGCGCTGTTCGGTTACGACATCGACGTGCTCGTCACACCCGATCCGCTGAACAAGCCGGGGCTGCGCTTCGATCCCGTGTTCGACTACGAACAGGTGCTGGTGGTCGCGGAGTCGCACCGGTTCGCGAACGTCGACCACGTGACGCCCGAGCAACTGACCGACGAGATCCTGATCACGTACCCGGTCGAAACCGACCGGCTCGACATCTACAACCAGTTCCTGACGCCGGCCGGCATCGTGCCGAGGCGGCACAAGTCGATCGAGACGACCGACATCATGTTGCAGATGGTCGCGAGCGGACGCGGCGTGGCCGCGCTGCCGCGGTGGCTCGCCGACGAGTACGCGGACCGGATGCCGGTCGTGCCGGTCAAGCTCGGCAAGCAGGGCATCGCGAAGCAGATCTTCCTCGGCATCCGTGAAGCGGACGCAGCGATCGACTATCTGGCCGCATTCGTCGCACTCGCGCGCGAATCGACGTGGAGCGCGCCGCGCATGCTGCGCTAGGCGCGCCCGCTGCCCTGCCCGCGCGTCAGGCGGCGCGCATGCCGGCGCGTTCGCCGCGCTCGACCCACGCGCCGAACAGCAGGCCGATCGTCGTCCACATGATCACCTGCATGCCGATGGCCGCCACGCGGAACTTCCACAGCAACGCCGCCGGGAAATCGGCCGGCAACTCGCTGACCGACGGCAGCCCGATCTGCACGGCCGCGACGATCGCGACGAACACGAGCCCGGCGACGATCGACGCGTTCCACTGGCCGAGCTTCGCCAGCAGATGGCGGCGCACGCTGACCGAGAACACCATCGTCGCGACCGAGATCGCGATCATCAGGAAGAACAGGCCGGTGCGATAACCGATCGTGTCGGGGTCGCCGACCGACGGCGGATTGGCCGGGTACTTGAGGTTCGGCACGATCACGAGCGCGACGAACGCCGCCAGCGCGAGCCACGCGGCCAGCGGCCGTGCCGGCAGGCGGCTGCCGCGTCCATACGCATACGCGAAGACCAGCGAGAACAGCCCGCCGAATGCCGCGCCGTAGGTCACGACGCCCGTCAAGAGCCCGAGGCCAGCCTGCGTGTGGCGGCTGACCAGCTCGGGCTCCGGCGCCTCGCCTTGGGCGGTGGTGGTTTTTTCTTCGAAGGCGATCGCCTGATCGACTTGCGGTTCGCCGACGATCCTGGCGAAACCGAACGTGAGGAGGCCCGCGGCGATGCCTGCGAGCATCCCGCGCATGAGCAGCTTTCCGACCATCGTAGGCTCCGCGTCAGTGGCAGGGAAAGCCGAGCAGATGGCGGCCGTCGTGGACGAATTCGTGTACGAGCATGCCCGGCACGAGCGACGTCGCGCCCTGTTCCGCACCGACGAAATACAGCGCGAGCAGCAGCATCAGGCCGACGAACACGGCCCACGGCAACAGCTCACGGACGGGGATGGGTGCCGGCACGACCGCCGGCTTCAGCACTGCTTCGCTCATGGATGCACCTCAGGGGAATCGCGCCCCGACAAATGATGGATGGGTACGAAGGCAGGTCTGGCTTCCGGGATCATCGATTCCCCGGTTACAGTGGCGCGACCGCGCCGGAATTGCACCGGCTTCCGCGCTTCGTATCGGGCGAATTGTACGCGCGAACGTTCGCGTATTGAAGCGATGACACATGGGCGAGCGCGCCCCGTTCCGGATCATCCGACAACCGACATGACCCTACCTGCCTCACTGCGCCTGATCGCCCACGCATCGACCCGCGCCATGCGCACCGGCACGTTTCCCGACGACGATCCGCTCGACGCGCACGGGCTCGCCGAAGCCGCTGCGCTGCGCGGCCGGTGGGCGGCTGCTGCCGGCTCGCTCGTGCGGTGCAGCCCGGCACGCTGCGCCAGGCAGACCGCCGATGCGCTCGGGCTGCGCGCCGATATCGACGACGCGCTGCGCGACATCGATTACGGCCACTGGCGCGGCAAGCGGCTGCATGATCTCGCACGCGACCTGCCCGACGAACTTGCCGCGTGGATCGGCACGCCGTCCGCGTCGCCGCATCGCGGCGAATCGTTCGAAGCCGCCGCGCATCGAATCGGTACCTGGTTGAACGTGCTGCGGCCCGATCGCGACGTCATTGCGATCACGCATGCGCCGATCGTCCGCGCGGCCATCGCGCACGTGCTGCGGATGGCTCCTGGAGTGGCCGCGCGTCTCCACGTCGCGCCGCTGTCGTGCACGACGTTCGTCGCGGCGCCGGCCGGCTGGACGTTGGCCGCGACGGACATCGTGCTCGGCACCAGCGCGTAAACCGCTTGGCGTGTTCACCATGTGAGCCGACGATGCGCGCCCCCCACTTCGCATGCAGCCGCTCGCCTTACATCCCGTAAGACGCACCGTTCGTCATCCCGACTGTCATCAAACTGACTGCTAGCCCCGGCTAGCATCGGACGCGGTTCCCTCACGAGATGCCGTCATGAATCAACCCGCTTCGTCCGCCCCGAACAATCCGGGCTCCGTCGCACGCACCAGGCAGGTCGGCTATGCCGCGTTCCTGCTGGTGCTCGTGCTCGGCGCCGTCTATATCGCCACGCACCTGGTCGCCGATCTGGCGCCGGTCCGCGAAGGGACGCTGTTCCCGTACCTGCTGCTCGGCGCCGCACTGCTGATCGCGCTCGGCTTCGAATTCGTCAACGGCTTCCACGACACCGCGAATGCGGTCGCGACCGTGATCTACACGCACTCGCTGACGCCGAACGTCGCGGTGATCTGGTCGGGCATGTGGAACTTCCTCGGCGTGATGGTCTCGAGCGGCGCCGTCGCGTTCGGCATCCTGCAGTTGCTGCCGGTCGAGCTGATCCTGCAGGTCGGCAGCGGCTCGGGTTTCGCGATGGTGTTCGCGCTGCTGATCGCCGCGATCGTCTGGAACCTCGCGACCTGGTATTTCGGGTTGCCGTCGTCGAGCTCGCATACGCTGATCGGGTCGATCATCGGCGTCGGGCTGATGAACCAGCTGATGCACGGGCCGTCCGGCACGAGCGGAGTCGACTGGGGCCAGGCCCTCGGCGTCGGCAAGTCGCTGCTGCTCTCGCCGATCGTCGGGTTCCTGTGTGCGTCGCTGCTGCTGCTCGTGCTGAAGGCCGTCGTGCGGATTCCGGAGTTGTACAAGGAGCCGCCGAAGGACCAGCCGCCGCCGTTCTGGATTCGCTGCCTGCTGATCCTCACCTGCACCGGCGTGTCGTTCGCGCACGGGTCGAACGACGGGCAGAAAGGGATGGGCCTCATCATGCTGATCCTGATCGGCACGGTGCCGACCGCCTATGCGCTGAACAAGGCCGTCACGCCCGCCGAATCGCAGACTTTCGTGGCGGTCGCGAACCAGGCGGCCGCGACGTTCGGAAAGTACACGAATGGCGTCGCGCCGTCCGCGAACCCGCGCGCCGATGTCGAACACTACGTGCAGCATCGTGAACTGACGCCTGCCGTGCTGCCGGCCGTCGCGCAGTTGTCCACGTCGCTCGCGACCGCCGTCGGCGCGTCGGGCTCGATGGCGGCCGTGCCGCAGCGCGACGTCGACAACGTGCGCAACACGATGTATCTGGTGTCCGAAGCCATTCGTCTGCTCGAGAAGGCGGGCCAGCCCGCGTTCGCCGCCGACGACAAGCTCGCGATCGACAACTATCGCAAGCAGCTCGACCACGCGACCAAGTTCATTCCGACGTGGGTGAAGGTGGCCGTCGCGATCGCGCTGGGCCTCGGCACGATGGTCGGCTGGAAGCGGATCGTCGTGACCGTCGGCGAAAAAATCGGCAAGCAGCACCTGACGTACGGACAGGGTGCATCGGCCGAACTCGTCGCGATGCTGACGATCGGCGCCGCCGACATGTACGGGCTGCCCGTGTCGACGACTCACGTGCTGTCGTCGGGCGTCGCGGGCACGATGGCGGCGAACGGCTCGGGGCTGCAATGGAGCACGGTGCGCAGCCTCGTCCTCGCATGGGTGCTGACGCTGCCGGCGTCGATCGCGCTGGCGGGAGCGCTTTACTGGCTGTTCCGGTCGCTGGCCTGATCATGGGCGCGGCGGGTAGCGGGCGATAGCCGGCTGCCCGCCGCGGCAGGTTGGGTCTGGGGCTTCGCTTTTCTGCTTCCCTGCCTCTCCGCCTCTCCGCCTCTCCGCCTCTCCGCCTCTCCGCCTCTCCGCCTCTCCGCCTCCCCGCTCTGGCACGTCGCCACCTTCAGTGTCCCGATGCTGCGGTCCCCGCCTCCCCGTTTCGTCCGAATTAAAGCGCAAGATCTGGAGCGTGCCCGCGCATGGACGCCGCTAGACTGGGTTCATCAACTTTCATCGTGAACTCGACCGTGCGCGACCGCACGGCGCCACACTGCCGATGCCCGAGGTACGCCCGTGAACATTGCCGATCTGCACCCCGCCGTCGAATCGCTGGACATCGCGCAGCGCGTCGACACCCTCGACTGGCCGAGCGTCGATGCCGAGCTCGACCGCTACGGATGCGCGCGCGTACCGGGCCTGATGTCGGCCAGCGAGTGCGATGCACTCACGTCGCTCTATCCGCGCGACGCGCTCTATCGTTCACGTGTCGTGATGGCGCGGCACGGCTTTGGCCGCGGCGAGTACAAGTATTTCGCGTATCCGCTGCCTGCGGTCATAGCCGAGCTCCGCGCGACGATCTACCCGCATCTCGCGCCGATCGCGAATCGCTGGAACCAGGCGCTCGGGATCGACGTTCGTTATCCCAAAGACCATGCGACGTTCCTCGCTCGCTGCCACGCGGCGGGACAGACGCGACCGACGCCGCTGATCCTGCAATACGGCACCGACGACTACAACTGCCTCCATCAGGACCTCTATGGCGAGCACGTGTTTCCGCTGCAGATCGCGATCCTGCTGTCGGCGCCGGGCCGTGATTTCACTGGTGGCGAATTCGTGTTGACGGAACAGCGGCCACGCATGCAGTCGCGTGCGGAAGTGGTGCCGCTGACGCAAGGCGACGCGGTGATCTTCGCAGTACACGGCCGGCCGGTGCAGGGAACCCGAGGCGTCTATCGCGTCAACCTGCGCCACGGCGTCAGCCGGATTCGAAGCGGCCACCGCCATACGGTTGGCATCATCTTCCACGACGCGCAGTAGCGGGAGGTGGGACCGCTGCGCTGCCGCCGTGCCGCTTGTCGCGCATCGCATTCCTGCTCGTCCCAGCACCGCACGTCATCGTTCCGTGAGCGCTCGGACCAAGTATGGTCAGCCAGGAGGCCGTTCGCCCGCGGTGACTGGAGGCCGATTGCGCTGACCGTCAAGCAATCGCAGCCGCAACGAACCAGCGCTTTCGGTGAGCGCCGCAAAACATGCGCTCTCGCCCGTCACCCCGCCAATACGATGAGCAGTCTGGCCTATCCTCGCGCCACGTTGGCCCGCAGCCGGTCGCCAGCATCGGAAGCCAGCCGTGCATAGCCCGGCAACGTCAGCAGCGCGAGCACGCCCGCCGCGACGAACGCCCAGCGGAAATCGTCGAGCACGTAGTGCATGCCAGCCGCATCGCCGCGCACCAATGCCGCGAGCCGCAGCGACAATGCACCGAACGCGATCCCCATCCCGATCGTCATCTGCTGCGCGGCGCTCCACAGCGTGCTGGCCGCGCTCGTCTGGTGAGACGGGATATCCGCATAAGCCAGCGTCGCGAGCGTCGTGAACTGCATCGACCGCGTGAGCCCGTAGACGAATACGACGAGCAGCGTGATCGCCAGCGGCGTCGACGCGGTCAGCCAGCCGCATGCGATGGTGAAGATGCCGACGATCGTCACGTCGACGAGCGCGACACGCCGAAAGCCGTAACGGTCGAGGATCCACGACGTGCCCGCCTTCATCCCGAGATTGCCGAGCGCGCTCGCGAGCAGCAGCAGACCTGACTGGAACGGCGACAGCCCGAAGCCGATCTGGAACAGCAGCGGCAGCAGGTACGGGACAGCGTTGATCGCCATCCGCGTGATCGAGCCGGTGATGACCGTCACCGAGAACGTCGGCACCTTCAGCGTCGTGAAATCGAGCAGCGGATGCGCGCAGCGTCGCGCATACAGCCACGCAGCGATACCGAACAGCACGCTTGCGCCCACCAGGCCCCCCGCGCGCGTGAAGTCGACATCCTGCTGGCCAGCCGCTTCGGTGCCGATCAGCAAGCAGGTCAATGCGCCACCGGCCAGCACGAAGCCAACCCAGTCGAGCGGCCGTTGCTCGTCGGCCCGCGTATTCCGGACGATCAGCCAGGTACAAACGAGTGCGGCAAGGCCGAACGGGACGTTCAACAGGAAGATCCATCGCCACGACGCGTAGGTCGTGATGAAGCCGCCGATCGGCGGCCCGACGACGGGCGCGACGATGCCCGGCCACGTGATCGTCGCGATCGCACGCATCAGCTTCGCCTTCTCGGTACTTCGCACGACGATCATTCGCCCGACCGGCACCATCATCGCCCCGCCGACACCCTGCAGCAGCCGGGCAGCGGTGAACGACATCACGCCTTCGGACAGCCCGCACAGCACCGACGCGCCGGTAAAGACAACGATCGCACTCGCGAACACCGTACGCGAGCCATAGCGATCCGCGATCCAGCCGCTGATAGGAATGAACACCGCCAGCGCCAACATGTAGGCCGTCATCCCGAGACTCAGCGCGTTAGGCCCCACGCCGAACGAGTGGGCCATTTGCGGTAGCGCCGTCGCGATCACGGTCGTATCAAGGTACTCCATGAAGAACGTCGCGGCGACGAGGTATGGCAAGAAGTCGGTCGTCCGACCACCTTGGGCGGGGCTGTCAGTCATGAAGAATGCAGAAGGCGGAGTACAAAGGACACCGATCGCCAGCGGATGCAAGCAAGTACCGGGGAATCAGGACAAGCGGTGATATTACCTCGAAGGGCTTGCCCGCCGCTCTGTCGAACAAGTCACGCGAATGAACTTTATGCGCATAGATTTTTATGATGCTTTCGCGCGGTGTTCGCGGAGAGGAGCGCATGACACTGCGCATCGACGAACGGCCAGATGAAGCGGGAGGAAGCGGGAGTTTTCGCCCAGAAAGTGACGTGTATCGATCATCGCCGGTCAACATCGTCCATCATCTGCCATCGCAAAATCGCTGGCGGACGTTGCGCCGTCGGTCGGAATCGATTCTTGAAGACGGGTGGGGTTCGGTTGGCGGAGGACGTGCCGAGGTTTCCGGACGACACGACTGCGGAGTCCTCGCGAACGGCGGAGCGCGAAATTGACGGGCTCGGCGTTGTGATTGTGGGTCAACGGGAAGCCGTATCCGTAGCCTTCGTTAACTCTTCGCCGATCGCTTTTTATGGCGCGCCAATGCAAAAACCCCCGCCTTTCGGGCGGGGGTTTCTGGCTTGAGGGGAGCCTGACGATTACCTACTTTCACACGGGAATCCGCACTATCATCGGCGTAGAGTCGTTTCACGGTCCTGTTCGGGATGGGAAGGGGTGGGACCGACTCGCTATGGTCATCAGGCAAAGGGGGTTGTTCTGCTGGCGTGGCCAACAGAACCAATCTGGGAAGAAGCAGTAATTTTGAGTTGTGTGTATCACACACGAGAATCCAAC
>NZ_CADFDM010000001.1:0-157987 GCF_902832985.1 Burkholderia sp. BCC0097 | reverse complement strand
AAGACAGACTTGTTATAGGATCAAGCCTTACGGGCAATTAGTATCAGTTAGCTGAACGCATTACTGCGCTTACACACCTGACCTATCAACGTCCTGGTCTCGAACGACCCTTCAAGGGGATCTAGTCCCCAGGGATATCTCATCTTAAGGCGAGTTTCCCGCTTAGATGCTTTCAGCGGTTATCTCTTCCGAACATAGCTACCCGGCGATGCCACTGGCGTGACAACCGGTACACCAGAGGTTCGTCCACTCCGGTCCTCTCGTACTAGGAGCAGCCCCCTTCAAATATCCAACGCCCACGGCAGATAGGGACCAAACTGTCTCACGACGTTTTAAACCCAGCTCACGTACCTCTTTAAATGGCGAACAGCCATACCCTTGGGACCGGCTACAGCCCCAGGATGAGATGAGCCGACATCGAGGTGCCAAACACCGCCGTCGATATGAACTCTTGGGCGGTATCAGCCTGTTATCCCCAGAGTACCTTTTATCCGTTGAGCGATGGCCCTTCCATACAGAACCACCGGATCACTATGACCTGCTTTCGCACCTGCTCGACTTGTCGGTCTCGCAGTTAAGCACGCTTATGCCATTGCACTATCAGCACGATTTCCGACCGTACCTAGCGTACCTTCGTACTCCTCCGTTACGCTTTGGGAGGAGACCGCCCCAGTCAAACTGCCTACCATGCACTGTCCCCGACCCGGATCACGGGCCAAGGTTAGAACCTCAAACAAACCAGGGTGGTATTTCAAGGACGGCTCCACCGAAACTAGCGTTCCGGTTTCATAGCCTCCCACCTATCCTACACAGATCGGTTCAAAGTCCAATGCAAAGCTACAGTAAAGGTTCATGGGGTCTTTCCGTCTAGCCGCGGGTAGATTGCATCATCACAAACACTTCAACTTCGCTGAGTCTCGGGAGGAGACAGTGTGGCCATCGTTACGCCATTCGTGCAGGTCGGAACTTACCCGACAAGGAATTTCGCTACCTTAGGACCGTTATAGTTACGGCCGCCGTTTACCGGGACTTCAATCAAGAGCTTGCACCCCATCATTTAATCTTCCGGCACCGGGCAGGCGTCACACCCTATACGTCCACTTTCGTGTTTGCAGAGTGCTGTGTTTTTATTAAACAGTCGCAGCCACCAGTTTATTGCAACCCCTTCACCCTCCTGGCGCAGGCCAGTCAAGCTACAAGGGCGTACCTTATCCCGAAGTTACGGTACCAATTTGCCGAGTTCCTTCTCCCGAGTTCTCTCAAGCGCCTTAGAATACTCATCTCGCCCACCTGTGTCGGTTTGCGGTACGGTCATCGTTAGACTGAAGCTTAGAGGCTTTTCTTGGAACCACTTCCAATTGCTTCGCTTCCTAAGAAGCTCGCGCCACACCCTTGAATTACGCGCCCGGATTTGCCTAAGCGCCTTCTCCAATGCAGCGACCGGGACTTCCAACACCCGGACAACCTTCCGCGATCCGTCCCCCCATCGCATCTAACAATGGTGCAGGAATATTGACCTGCTTCCCATCAGCTACGCATTTCTGCCTCGCCTTAGGGGCCGACTCACCCTACGCCGATGAACGTTGCGTAGGAAACCTTGGGCTTACGGCGAGGGGGCCTTTCACCCCCTTTATCGCTACTCATGTCAGCATTCGCACTTCCGATACCTCCAGCACCCTTTACAAGGCACCTTCGCAGGCTTACGGAACGCTCTCCTACCATGCGTGCTAAGCACGCATCCGCAGCTTCGGTATATAGCTTAGCCCCGTTACATCTTCCGCGCAGGACGACTCGATCAGTGAGCTATTACGCTTTCTTTAAAGGGTGGCTGCTTCTAAGCCAACCTCCTGACTGTTTTAGCCTTCCCACTTCGTTTCCCACTTAGCTATATTTGGGGACCTTAGCTGGCGGTCTGGGTTGTTTCCCTCTTGACACCGGACGTTAGCACCCGATGTCTGTCTCCCGTGATTGCACTCTTCGGTATTCGGAGTTTGCTATGGCGGGGTAATCTGCAATAGACCCCCCAACCATGACAGTGCTCTACCCCCGAAGGTGAGACACGAGGCACTACCTAAATAGTTTTCGGAGAGAACCAGCTATTTCCAGGTTTGTTTAGCCTTTCACCCCTATCCACAGCTCATCCCCTAACTTTTCAACGTTAGTGGGTTCGGACCTCCAGTACGTGTTACCGCACCTTCATCCTGGCCATGGATAGATCACCTGGTTTCGGGTCTACGCCCAGCAACTGAACGCCCTATTCGGACTCGCTTTCGCTACGCCTGCCCTATACGGTTAAGCTTGCTACTGAACGTAAGTCGCTGACCCATTATACAAAAGGTACGCCGTCACCCCTTACGAGGCTCCGACTGTTTGTATGCATGCGGTTTCAGGATCTATTTCACTCCCCTCCCGGGGTTCTTTTCGCCTTTCCCTCACGGTACTGGTTCACTATCGGTCGATCACGAGTATTTAGCCTTGGAGGATGGTCCCCCCATCTTCAGACAGGATTTCACGTGTCCCGCCCTACTTGTCGCACACCTAGTTCTTTCATACTGTTTTCGCCTACAGGGCTATCACCTGCTATGGCCGCACTTTCCAGAGCGTTCGGCTAACAATACAAATAAAGAGTGCAAGGCTCATCCCATTTCGCTCGCCACTACTTTGGGAATCTCGGTTGATTTCTTTTCCTGCGGTTACTTAGATGTTTCAGTTCACCGCGTTCGCTTCGCATGGCCTATGTATTCAGCCATGGATACTCCAAAAGGAGTGGGTTTCCCCATTCGGACATCTACGGATCAAAGCTCGTTTGCCAGCTCCCCGTAGCTTTTCGCAGGCTACCGCGTCCTTCATCGCCTGTGATCGCCAAGGCATCCACCACATGCACTTGTTCGCTTGACCCTATAACGAGTCTGTCTCATCGACAGTCGCTACAGGTTGAGTTCTCGCGTTGTGCCGTATTCCAATTGAGTCAAACATAGAGTTCGAATCATCTTGAGATACATCGATACAATCACAACCCGGATAGCTTTCACGTCCATCTCAAGACGCTTCCGCTATCCAAATTACTTACTTCTTCCAGATTGTTAAAGAACGACAGCCGATACGTACTTCGTACCGCTCTGACTGGCTCAATCGCCAATGACAAAGGTTCGACGAAGTCGAACACTTGTCATTGAGGATTGGTGGAGGCAGACGGGATCGAACCGACGACCCCCTGCTTGCAAAGCAGGTGCTCTCCCAGCTGAGCTATGCCCCCATTGAGTACAGATGACCTCAGGTACCTACAGCCTTTCGGCATGGGCTGCTCGTAAGCGCTAAAGCGCTAACGATCACCGACACGTCAGACAATGGTGGGTCTGGTTGGATTCGAACCAACGACCCCCGCCTTATCAAGACGGTGCTCTAACCGACTGAGCTACAGACCCCTGAGTCTGTCTTTAATTTACAGCCGATAAGCGTGAGCGCTCAACTTCGCGAGATAGCTCTGGAAAGGAGGTGATCCAGCCGCACCTTCCGATACGGCTACCTTGTTACGACTTCACCCCAGTCATGAATCCTACCGTGGTGACCGTCCTCCTTGCGGTTAGACTAGCCACTTCTGGTAAAACCCACTCCCATGGTGTGACGGGCGGTGTGTACAAGACCCGGGAACGTATTCACCGCGGCATGCTGATCCGCGATTACTAGCGATTCCAGCTTCATGCACTCGAGTTGCAGAGTGCAATCCGGACTACGATCGGTTTTCTGGGATTAGCTCCCCCTCGCGGGTTGGCAACCCTCTGTTCCGACCATTGTATGACGTGTGAAGCCCTACCCATAAGGGCCATGAGGACTTGACGTCATCCCCACCTTCCTCCGGTTTGTCACCGGCAGTCTCCTTAGAGTGCTCTTGCGTAGCAACTAAGGACAAGGGTTGCGCTCGTTGCGGGACTTAACCCAACATCTCACGACACGAGCTGACGACAGCCATGCAGCACCTGTGCGCCGGTTCTCTTTCGAGCACTCCCGCCTCTCAGCAGGATTCCGACCATGTCAAGGGTAGGTAAGGTTTTTCGCGTTGCATCGAATTAATCCACATCATCCACCGCTTGTGCGGGTCCCCGTCAATTCCTTTGAGTTTTAATCTTGCGACCGTACTCCCCAGGCGGTCAACTTCACGCGTTAGCTACGTTACTAAGGAAATGAATCCCCAACAACTAGTTGACATCGTTTAGGGCGTGGACTACCAGGGTATCTAATCCTGTTTGCTCCCCACGCTTTCGTGCATGAGCGTCAGTATTGGCCCAGGGGGCTGCCTTCGCCATCGGTATTCCTCCACATCTCTACGCATTTCACTGCTACACGTGGAATTCTACCCCCCTCTGCCATACTCTAGCCTGCCAGTCACCAATGCAGTTCCCAGGTTGAGCCCGGGGATTTCACATCGGTCTTAGCAAACCGCCTGCGCACGCTTTACGCCCAGTAATTCCGATTAACGCTCGCACCCTACGTATTACCGCGGCTGCTGGCACGTAGTTAGCCGGTGCTTATTCTTCCGGTACCGTCATCCCCCGACTGTATTAGAGTCAAGGATTTCTTTCCGGACAAAAGTGCTTTACAACCCGAAGGCCTTCTTCACACACGCGGCATTGCTGGATCAGGCTTTCGCCCATTGTCCAAAATTCCCCACTGCTGCCTCCCGTAGGAGTCTGGGCCGTGTCTCAGTCCCAGTGTGGCTGGTCGTCCTCTCAGACCAGCTACTGATCGTCGCCTTGGTAGGCCTTTACCCCACCAACTAGCTAATCAGCCATCGGCCAACCCTATAGCGCGAGGCCCGAAGGTCCCCCGCTTTCATCCGTAGATCGTATGCGGTATTAATCCGGCTTTCGCCGGGCTATCCCCCACTACAGGACATGTTCCGATGTATTACTCACCCGTTCGCCACTCGCCACCAGGTGCAAGCACCCGTGCTGCCGTTCGACTTGCATGTGTAAGGCATGCCGCCAGCGTTCAATCTGAGCCAGGATCAAACTCTTCAGTTTAAACCTGTTACTGTTTTCGGTTCAGTTAAGAACCGGTCGCTCACTCAAAGCTGACAGGAATATGAATCACTTCATAAACCTGACTTACTTTAGTGTGAGACTCTTGATACTTTCGCTATCTGATCCGAGGATCAGCTCGCTGCCATCAAGCGCCCACACTTATCGGCTGTTAATTTTTAAAGAGCGTTTCTGCGAGGAATCTTGAACCCCTCAGCAGCGCTGCGTTTTCAGCAGCAGAGAAGCGAGATTATCAACCGTTTTTTGAGACTCGTCAACAACTTTTTTAACTACTTCGTTGCGACGACTGCGGTTTAATTTCACGTGCACTGGAATCGATAAAACCGACTTCAACAGCACCGCTTCCCTCTTCTTCCCCCGCGCCGTGTTTCCGTTAGCGCGAAAGAGGCGTGATTCTATGCATCCGCCCCGGTCTCCGCAACCCCTTTTGTGAAATATTTTTGACATGGTATGGCGGAGACCGCCGAGCACTTCCCAGTGCTCATATATAGACGACACGGCAGGCGTAGCCTCGGTCGCCCTTGAGCAGCCCCGCCGTATCGCACGCAACCTTCCGTCGATTACCGCCCCACCATCGCCCTCACCACGCCGTCCCGCCGAATCAGCCCGTGATACAGCGCCGCGGCAAAGTGCGCGAGGAACGTCAGAAAGAACAGATACGCCAGCACGCGATGCGCAACCCGGAGCCACGCGAACGTCACCGGATCAGCCGACACCAGCGCCGGGAGCTGCACGCCGCCGCCCAGCGTCACCGGATATCCGCCCGCCGACAGCATCGCCCAGCCGATCAGCGGCATCGCCACCATCAGCGCATACAGCACCAGATGCGACCCGTGCGCGGCCGCCTTCTGCCACCACGGCAGGTCCTCGGGCAGCGCCGGTGGCTTCGACAGAATCCGCACCACGATCCGCACACACACCAGCACCAGCACGGCCACACCCAGCGGCTTGTGAATCGCCACCAGGATCTCGTGCCGCCCGGAAACCGATGCCACCATCCCCACCCCGATGAACAGCATCGCGAGGATCATCGCGGCCATCACCCAGTGCAGCACCCGCGCCGGCAAACTAAACGTCGTCGAAGCCTTCATCACCGTCCCTCCCCACTCACTCGCGCCACGCCTGCCACGCCGGCCTCTTCACTCGTGCGCCGCAGATACGAATCCGCATACGCAGCCGAGCGCGCCGCCAGCAACGGATCGCCCGATACCTGAATCCCCTGCGGCAGCACCGTCGGGTCGTAGTTCACGTCGCGGCATGGGCCGCTGTCCTGCGCCTCCACGCGGTCGAGCACGAGCGTGCCCGCATCGATCGTCGTGCGCTGCGCGGGCCAGATCTTCGTCGCGTCGTCCACCGGGTCGCCGGGCTCCGCCAGCGTGACCAGCAGCTTCCACTTCTGCGGGCCGGCCGCGATGCGCTGCGTCACGTCCTGTTGCAGCACGTTCGGGTCCGCGGCCGTCGCGACGTCGCCGGCGCCCGCCGTCTGCTCCGGCACGACGCGCCACCGCACCGCCTGGCGCTTGCCGGCCGCGTCGACGAAGTAGAACGCGTTCAGCCCGTAATAGCTTTCGGTGACGTAACTCGCGCTCGGCTTCGCACCCTTCACCCATTGCAGGAACGCGCCCGCTTCCGGATGCGCGCCGAAAAACGCCTTCACCTTTGCCGGGTCCGGCTTGCCAGTCTTCGGATCGGGGCGGGTCGCGAGCGTCTGCTCGTAGAACGCCTGCGGCGTCGCTACTGGAAACACCGGCATCGCATTCATCCCGGTCCGCCATTGCTGGCCGTCCGGCGCGGTGAGCTTCAGTGCGAGGCTGCGGATCGGCACGCTGCTGTCGGGCGCGTACGGGTTCCCGCCCGGCAACGCGAAGCGTCCGACCACCGGCGTGCGCACCGCCTTGAAGAACGGCGCGACCGAATACGCGCTCGCGGCGCCGTTGCCTTCGAAGTAGCCGGTCACGCACACGCCCTTCGCGTGATTGCGCCGGTAGCCGGGATGGATGCCGCTGTTGGTCTGCAGCGCGTCGACGAGCCGGTGCGGGGTCAGACGCGCCGGCGCGAGCCATCCGCCGGCATACCCGAACGCCGCAGCCACGCCGGCCACCGCGCCGCCGATCACGGCCCAGCGCCACCACCCGCGCCCGGGCGCGCGCTGCGGCGAAGAAGAAGATTGCTTCATGAATGCACTCCCGATCGTCAGATCATTGTCGAACGCGCGTAGGACGCCGCCCACGCCGCTTTATTCCACGAAGAATTTTTTCGTATGCTGGAGGGAATAACCGATGCCGGCCGGCGTCCTACGCGGCATCTACGACCCTTTCGGCAACCGGCCCGGCCATGCCCTCCACCGCCCTCGACGACGAAGCATTGCGCGAACTCATCCCCAGGCTGCGACGCTTCGCACTCTGGCTGGCGCGCGACGTCCACGCGGCCGACGATCTCGTCCAGTCGACGCTCGAGCGCGCGCTGTCGCGCTGGACGAGCCGTCGCGACGACGCATCGCTGCGCAGCTGGCTGTTCACGATCCTGTACCGGCAATTTCTCGATGGCAAACGCAGCGCGAAGCGCTACGCGTGGCTGCTCGGCCGCATCCGCGACGACGACGAAGCGCACTGGCCGTCCGCCGAACGCGAATTCGCGGCGCGCGCGACGCTCGAAGCGTTCGGCCGGCTCTCGGACGAGCAGCGCAGCCTGCTGCTGCTCGTCGCGGTCGAGGGCTTCACCTATCAGGAAGTCGCCGACCTGCTCGAGGTGCCGATCGGCACCGTGATGTCGCGGCTCTCCCGCGCGCGTCAGGCGCTGCGCCAGCTTAGCGACGGCGAACTTCCCGCTCCTTCCTTGCGGTTGATGAAAAAATGAACACGCCTCCGAACGAACATGACCTTCAGGCCTATGTCGACGGCCAGCTCGACGACGATGCGCGCGCCGCGGTCGAGCGCTATCTCGCGCTGCATCCGGCGCGCGCGGAACAGGTGAAGCAATGGCAGCGGGACGCGCAGCGGTTGCGGGCCGCGCTGGAGAGCGTGCGGATGCCGGCCGATAACCCTGCGCTGGATCCGGCCGCGATTCGCGGCCGGCGGGCCGAGCGCGCGCGGATGCGGTTCGCGATGGCGGCCTCGCTCGTGTTCTGCGTGGGGCTCGGGACGTTCGGCGGATGGCAGGCGCGCGGGTGGAACGCGCCGCCGCCCATCGCGCCGATGAGCGATGCGGTCAAGGCTTATCAGATGATGGTGGTCGATCGGACGGCCAAGGTCGATTACCGGCCGAACGGTGCGGGCGATTTGCAGGGATGGCTCACCAAAGGCGTAGGCGCATCGGCGAAGCTGCCGGATTTGAGCGCGGCGGGGTTCAGGCCGATCGGTGGGCGGCTGTTCACGACGGACAGCGGCGCTACTGCCGCGATGGTGCTCTATGAGGATGACGCGGGACGGACGTTGAGCTTCTATCTCCGGCCGGCGGAATCGAAACATCGGCTGTTGCCGAACGGGCAACGCGTGGATGGCGCGCTACTGGCGCGGTATGGATCGGTGAACGGGCTCAACTATGCGGTGGTCGGGCCGGCCGGGAGTCTTGGCGAGAAGGCAGTCGTGCAGGCGCTCGATCAGCAGACTTGAAGCGGTAGGATGCGCGCCAGGCTGGCGGTTGATGGTGGCCGCCAGCGCCTTATATGCGGCGGCCCGGCGGGCTTGAACGGACGCACGCTCACCATTCGCTTGCACAGCGTTTCGACTGACTTTCCCGGGCTGTTATTCACATCCGGAACCCCGCCGG
Source organism: Burkholderia sp. BCC0097 (assembly GCF_902832985.1). NCBI lineage: Bacteria > Pseudomonadati > Pseudomonadota > Betaproteobacteria > Burkholderiales > Burkholderiaceae > Burkholderia > Burkholderia sp. BCC0097. The sequence continues at coordinate 149,180 of NZ_CADFDM010000001.1, read as the reverse complement.
TGCCCTCACCTTTGGAATCACAGAGTTTCGAGTCGCCGCGAAACAGGATATCCACATCGATCACGGGCAAGCGATCTGGCTTCCAACGTGGGCTACGATCCTGTCCGTCCAGGTAGAGTCGCCACGGAGACCTGGCTACCGGCAAGCATCTTGTTCACTCGCCGCACGAACACCCAGTGCCAAACCCAGAGGAAAACCGCAACGCCGCCGGCGATGGCGCCAATGGTATTGGGTATCAACGAAAAAACCTGGGCAAGACACCACCCGATGCCGCTGATCCGGCCGAACGAGCGCAAACCCGACAGCGCCGGATTGATACGAGACTCAGCTTCCAGGGACTTCGCCACGTTGGAAATAATGCAGAAATCCTCGATGAAGTTGTAGGGCAAGAGGAACATCAGCCAGACGCTGTTGGGTTCGGCCACACGCGATCCTCGGTCGACCGATTTCAGGGTAGTCCTGAGATCGCTCGCGTAGGCATAGACCAGAGCCAGGAAAACCGCGATGACGACAACGCTTCCGATTGTCCCAAGCACCGCTATTTCGCCGAGAACGCCACCGTCTTCGGACGGATAGACAAGGGGATAGGCGAGCCCAAGGGCAATGGGAATGCTCAGAATGGCTTTGAGAATGGTCCGTGCAGTTGCGCTCATGCGTATTGGAGGGAATCGGTGCGTTGTCACCGGCAGCATAGCGAACGATCATCCTCGCTGGGCGACTTTGTCCTGGTATATGCCGCCTTCTCTCGCGATGCCTGCCGAGTCGGTGTCTGAACCGCGCGATTTCCACAATCGTGAAGTAGCGCGGACATCGTCACCGAATTCGCTTACCCTCACCTGTTGGGGTGCACAGGATTTCGAGTGCCTTGGCTGCTCGATATCCACAAGGCGTTCAGGCTGATTCACATCGTCGAATGCATGGCGCTCACCTGTTCGCGGCACAGCGATTCGACTGGTTGGGTGTGCGGGTTGTCCACATACGGGCTGTCGACCAGCGCACGAAACCCGATGCACGTTCCGCATGCACCCCGTTCCCGGGGCTTGCTTCTCTCCGTCCAGTCGTGCCCAGCTTGTGATCCGGGCACACGCTCACCTTTTGCCTGCACAGCGTTTCGCATCGTTTTGTGCCGTGGTTGTCCACATACGAAGGCCGACTACTCTCTTCGCCTCCGAAGTCACTCGGTCAGATAAACCCTGAGAATCTCGCTGGTTTCCGGAGAGACGACAGACTTCATCGACGTCCCGAGCGGACTCGCGTTGCCGAGCCCGCGCACACCTGGGGGCATCCTCGCTGCGAACGTCACGCCGATGACGGCGTCCTCGGGCTTCGGATCGACCGTGCCGAAATTCAACTTGCTCATGGTGTTCTCCAGATATCACGGGCCTGGGTTCGTCTGCGGCGTTGAGGCAGCCAAAGTGCGATTCGTACCAGCGCTGCAACGCAGTCAATGAATCGATCGAGTGCCTGTGCTCCTCAGATCGGTCGATTCACGTTGTCGTGAGCCATCTGATGATCGCTTCGATCTCTTGGCGAGACAGTACCCCGACACGCTCGACGAACACCCCAAAGTCGAGATCGAACCTCACGTTGAATCGCTCGCCCTTGTAGCGACAACACAAGAACTCGGCTTCCGGTATCGACACGCGTTGCTCGAACGCGATGTCGCCCGGATGGTGCTGCATCCGGCGTACGGACGGTATCGATGTCGAGCGCCTGGAGATGGGCCAATGAAGCATCGATCGCTTGCCGTGAGCCCGTTCGCCGAGCCTTTGCATCCCGGACGCCGGCGATTCTACAGACATGACGGCTCACGCATTGCTCGAGCGCTTCACAGCGTTCCGCTTCGTTCATCCAGCCGCTGCACGCAGTGCATATCCTGAGCGGATCACAGTCGACGGACTGTGCTTATCCAAAGGTGTTAACAGGGTTCGTATATATACGTAGTGATAGTTAACAAGCGCTGTGCCCCACAGTGGATAACCTCCGTAACGCACTGAATCTTCAACGCGAACCGAAATGCATAACCCTGGGTGCGCGGCGTGAACAGCGTCCGGGAGCACAGAACAACTTTTCGTCGATTCGCAGCCGCGCCGACATATCCTCAATCGCTCCACTGTGAATCCAGAGACTTCCCGGACGGTTATCCAAAGGGCAATGTGGATAACACCACAGCACATCGACGCGTTTTGCTGTGATGCGAACAAATGAAGCCAACACTGCGGGCATCGCCACGCAACATCGATCGGGAGCCCCGCGCGGCACGTTTCAAAGAATTTTCATGAAGGGGCTTGTGCTCCCCCAAAACCCTCTCTATAATTCGCGGCTTCTTAGGCTCGTAGCTCAGTTGGTTAGAGCACCACCTTGACATGGTGGGGGTCGTTGGTTCGAATCCAATCGAGCCTACCAACGAACAAAATGAAGGGGTCCGGCAGCACGACTTGCCTACAGGCAACGCGGCTCGCCAAACATACAAACGCCACGCGGCAACTTCGCGTGGCGTTTTTCTTTTCCGGTCCGAAACAACGCAAAGCAACGCATGAAGCCTCGATGCGTTGCGCGATACACGGCCCGGCATCGCATCGTCATCGACCATCCGATCCGCCACACAACTGCCGCTGCACGGCGCGTAGAATCGTCTGCGCATCGACGTGGCCGCTTCGCCCGTCACCCGACTTCCATCGCATCAGAACAACGACGCGCGATCCGCGCGACTGAGAGCCCACGATATGTCCGAGGTCACGACCGCCGCATCGCCCGCGAGCAACGACGAAATCGCCGCTTACGTCGGCAAGAACGCCGCCTGGTTCGAACGAAAATGGGCGATCGCCGACTCGCGCAAGAGCCGGCAGTCGTGGAACTGGGCCGCGTGCTTTCTCGGCCCGGTCTGGTTGGCGTATCGATGCATGTACTGGCAGGCGGCCGCCGTGCTCGCCGTCACGCTCGGCATCACGCTGGTCGAATTGCTGTACTTCCCGGGATACTTCGAATCGAGCGTGCTCGACCCGACCACGATCGCGATCGCGGTGTCGCTCGGCTGGTACGGGAACGGCCTCTACAAGCGGCACGTCGAGCGTCAGATCGAGAAACTGCGCCCGAACGCGACGTCCCGCGAATCGTTTCTCGCGCTGCTCGAGGCGCAAGGCGGCACGAACTGGCTGGCGGCGGCCGGTTTCGCCGTCGCGACGCCGCTGCTCGGCGTCCTGCTGTTCATGATGGGCAACGCCGGAGGCATGCCGTACTGATCGCGGTAGCCGGCGCTCGGCAATGCAGGGCAGAAAGAAGAGGGTGACACCGGCGGCATGCATTCATACCGCACGTCGCACACGGCGCATGCTCGCGCCGCCCTCAATGCAGATGCTTCAATTTGTCAGGATTGCGCACGACATAGATCGCGACGATCTTGCCGTCGTCGATTTCGAGCGCAGTCGTCTGCAGCTCGCCGTCGGCTTCCAGCGTGACGAAGCCCGGCAGCCCGTTGATGAACCCGGCCCGCACGAGCTTCGACGCATGCGTCGCGAACAGCTCGGCCAGGTGCGTATGCACGCGCATCACGAGCTCGAAGCCGAACACCGGCTTGGCCGCAGCCGTACGTTTGCCGCCGCCGTCGGAATGCAGGCTCACGTCTTCCGCAAGCATCGCGCCGAGCGCACGCATGTCGCCGCTGCGTGACGCCGCGAAGAACGCTTCGGCCAGTTCGATCCCGCGCTGCTTCTCGACATGAAAACGCGGTCGCGCCTCGCGCACGTGCGTGCGGGCCCGCGCGGCGAGTTGCCGGCAGGCGGCCGGGTCGCGCTGGATCGTCGTGGCCACTTCGTCGAATTCGAGGCCGAACACGTCGTGCAGCAGGAACGCCGCGCGTTCGAGCGGCGAGAGCCGTTCGAGCGCGAGCAGCAGCGGCAGCGCGACGTCGTCCTGTTCGTCTTCCTCGACGACCGGCTCGGGCAGCCACGGGCCGATATAGGTCTCGCGCTGGCGCCGCGCGGACTTCAACTGGTCGAGGCACATGCGCATCACCATGCGGCGCAGGAACGCCTCGGGCACGCGCACCTCGGTACGGTCGACGTCCATCCAGCGGATGAACGCCTCCTGCACCATGTCCTCGGCATCCGCGACGGAACCGAGCATCCGGTACGCGACGCGGATCAGCGTGCGACGCAGCGGATCGAAGCTCGCCGCCGCGTCGGCCCGATCGTCGGCGCTGGCGCTGGAGCCGGCCGGGTCGAGGTTCGGCATCAGGCCACCATCTTCGCGGCGGCGGCCTTCGCGTCGGCCGGGTCGACCCACAGCCCGAAGCCGACGGCGAGCCGGTTCCAGCCGTTGATCACGTTGATCATCACCGTGAGTTTCACCTGTTCCTCCTCGCTGAAATGGTCGTTCAGCGCCGCGTAGGCCGCTGCGTGCGCCGCGTGGCCCTCCGACAGCCGCGTGAGCGCCTCGGTCCAGCCGAGCGCCGCGCGTTCGCGGTCGGTGTAGCAGGGCGCTTCGCGCCACGCGGACAGCAGGTAGATGCGCTGCTCGGTCTCGCCTTGCTCGCGCGCCTCGACGGTGTGCATGTTAAGGCAGTTCGCGCACGCGTTGATCTGCGATGCACGGATCTTGACCAGCTCGATCAGCGTCGGCTCGAGGCTCCCGGCCGCGGCGACCGACACGGTCATCCAGCTCTTCATCAGCGCGGGGGCGGCGGCAAACGGATTGAGTTTCGCAGTCATGGTTCCTTCTCCTTTCGTGTGGGTTCCGCTGATATGACGAGCGAGCCCCCCGCGCATGTGACATCGACGCGAAAAATTTTTAGCGGCCGGAAAAGAAAGCGACGGCAGGCGAAGGGCAGGGCCGTCGAGCGGGCACAGAGAAGGACGCGATATCGACTGACGAATCGGCTGCATAAGGCCACTCCTTCGACGAATGCGCGCCATCGACCTTTCACGCACGCCGGGCGGCTGTCACCGGACGTCAGTAGCACGCAGCCGCGGGCACGCGCATTGCGTCCGGGGCCAAACCGCGCCACAACGGGCGTCGACGGTTCGTTACACGCGCGACGCCCACACCATGCATGCTTTCATTTTTCTTTCGCCTTCGTTTCACTGGAAATCCGATTCGCGACGTTCACATTTCTGGACCATACTGTTCTGCACGGGCAGATGAACTGACGCCGCATCCGCGGCCCGGCGCGCGCGCCGGCTGCCCGACGACGCAGCAGCAAATCGCACGTCAGCCGCGCGCATTCGAGCGCAAGGCTTTCCCTTTTCCGGCAACGCAACGCAGCGAATCGCGACGTGAACGGTAAACCGATGAGCCTCCTAGCATCCCAGCTTCAGCGCCGTTACCAGGACGTGCGCGCCCATAGCGTCGCGTTGACCGCGACGCTGTCCGCCGAAGACCAGGCCGTGCAGTCGATGCCCGACGCGAGCCCGACCAAATGGCATCTCGCGCATACGACCTGGTTCTTCGAAACCGTCGTGCTGATGCGCCGCGTGCCCGGCTACGCGCCGTTCGACGACGCATTCCAGTTCCTCTTCAATTCCTATTACGAAGCGCTCGGTCCGCGCCATCCGCGGCCGCAGCGCGGGCTGCTCACGCGGCCATCGCTCGACGAGGTGCATGCGTACCGGCAATACGTCGATGACGCGATGCTGCGCGCGCTGGCCGGCGCCGATGCGGCGCTGCTCGACGCGATCGCGCCCGAGCTCGTGCTCGGCCTGCATCACGAGCAGCAGCACCAGGAGCTGATCGTCACCGACATGCTGCATGCGTTCTCGTGCAACCCGCTGCGGCCGGCATTCCGGCCGCGCACGGGCGACGAAGCCGGATGCGCGCTCGCCGCGGGCGACGCCGGCCCGTTGCGCTGGCTGCACCAGCCGGGCGGGCTCGTCGAGATCGGCCACGATGGCGATGCGTTTTCGTTCGACAACGAACGGCCGCGTCACACCGCGCTCGTGCGGCCGTACGAGATCGCGAACCGCCTGGTGACGAACGCGGAATTCGCAGCGTTCATTGCCGACGGCGGCTATACGCGCCCGGAATTCTGGCTGTCCGACGGCTGGGCCACGGTGCAGCGGGAAGGGTGGCAAGGGCCTGCGTACTGGATGCCGGACGACGACGATGCGGCCGCCACGCGCGTGCGGCGCACGTTCGGCCTGCACGGCGTCGAGCCGCTCGCGCCCGACGCGCCGGTGTGCCACGTGAGCTTCTACGAGGCGGCCGCGTATGCGGAATGGGCCGGCGCGCGGCTGCCGACCGAATTCGAATGGGAAACCGCGTTCGCGGCCGACGGCATCCGCCAGATGCTCGGGCACGTGTGGCAGTGGACGCGTTCGTCGTACGAGCCGTATCCGGGCTTTCGGCCGCTCGCCGGGGTCGCGGCCGAATACAACGGCAAGTTCATGGTCGGCCAGCAGGTCCTGCGCGGCAGCAGCATCGCGACGCCGCCCGGGCACGAACGGCCGACGTACCGCAATTTCTTTCCGCCGGCGGCACGCTGGCAATTCACGGGGGTGCGACTTGCGCGAGACGTCTGACCTGACGGCCACGAGCGGTGGCCTGCAACCCGCCCGCGATTCGCGGCCGAGCGCGTTCGAGCGCGACCTGATCGACGGACTGTCGCGCACGCCGCGCAGCATCCCGCCGAAATACTTCTACGATGCGGCCGGCTCCGCGCTGTTCGACCGCATCTGCGAACTACCCGAGTACTACCCGACGCGCACCGAACTCGGCATCCTGCGCGATCGCGCGGCCGAGATCGTGCGGCGGGTCGGCCCGCACGCGGACATCGTCGAATTCGGCGCGGGCTCGCTCGAGAAGATCCGCGTGCTGCTCGACGCATTCGCGGACAATTACGCGAACGCACCGGCGCGCTACGTGCCGGTCGACATCTCCGCCGACTATCTGCACGGCGCGGCCGCGCGGCTGCGGTCGGCCTATCCGTGGCTCGACGTCGCGCCGCTCGCGGCCGACTACACGAAGGCCGAGCAACTGGCGCCGTTGACCGAGACGCCGCGACGGCGCATCGGCTTCTTTCCCGGCTCGACGATCGGCAACTTCTCGCCGGAAGAGGCCGACACGTTCCTGCGCGACGCGGCGCGGCTGCTGCGCGGCGGCGGCCTGCTGGTCGGCGCGGATCTCGTGAAGGACGAACGCACGCTGCATCACGCGTACAACGACGCGCAGGGCGTGACCGCGCAGTTCAACCTGAACCTGCTCGCGCGCGCGAACGCAGAGCTCGGCGCGGATTTCGACGTCGACGCGTTCTCGCATTGCGCGTTCTACGATCGCGGGCGGCAGCGCATCGAGATGCATCTGGTCAGCGACGTCGCGCAGACCGTGCATGTGCGCGGTCACGTGTTCCGCTTCGAAGCCGGCGAACGCATCCACACGGAGAATTCGCACAAGTTCACGATCGACGGCTTTCATGCGATGGCGCGCCGCGCCGGGTTCGAACCCGATACCGTGTGGACCGACGCGGACAACCTGTTCAGCGTCCACTGGCTGCGCAGCGTCGACGATATCCGCGCGTAACGCGCGTTGCCGCGAACCGCTCGCGCCGCGAAGGCGAGGGCGGTTCGCTCGCCATGCACACCGGCGGGTGCGATCCGATCGCCGGTTTCGTGCCGAAAACCCCCTTTTTACCGACCCGATGCTTCGCCGCAACGGTGTGTGGAATACCGCCTGTGCCTTGCTCCATCAGGCTTTGCGGGCATCCGTAAACGTCCGTTACCTGTCTCGCATACCCGTTTCACCTGTGTCAGCGTCCGGTGCCTAGACTCCGAACCGTAGTCACATGACGCACGACACGTGCAGGGAGTCGCGAAATGAGCAAGAAACTTATTCTCGGTGCAGTTCTCGGTGTAGCGGCGCTGGCAGCCTCGGGCGTCGCGTCGGCCCACGTCGACCTGTCGGTCGGTATCGGCGTGCCGGGCGTCTACACGGCGCCGGCGCCCGTCTACGTCGCGCCGCCTCCGCCGGTGATGTACGCGCCGGTCGGCTATCGCGACGACGACTGGCGTGCGCGTCAGTGGCGTGAACACGAGTGGCGCCGCCGTGAATGGCGCGAGCACGAGTGGCGCGAGCGCGCCTGGCGTGACGGCGGCGGCTGGCGCGGCCGTTGGGACTGAGCGCGACCGGCTCACGAGCGCACTGATCACGACGACCTGAGGAGAGTGATCACATGAATCCCATCCGGCACATCGGACGGTACGCAGCCGCCACAGTCGTTGCGCTCGCAACGATCGGCAGCGCGCACGCGGCGGGCTGCATGAAGGGCGCGGTGGTCGGCGGTGTGGCCGGCCACTACGCGGGGCACCACGCGGTGGTTGGCGCGGTCGGCGGCTGTATCGTCGGCCATCACATGGCGAAGAAGCACGCGCAAGAGCAGGCCGCGCAGCACAAGGCCGCCGCGCAGGGCATGCAGGCGGCGCAGTAAGCAACCTCGTCACCGGGGCGATGCTGTGGCGTCGCTCCGGTACTTCGTTCCCGCGGCTCCCGCGTGCATGTACACCCGAATTGATCCGACGAATGCGTGCCGAACGCGTCGTTACGATCATTTACAACGTCGTGCGGCGCGAGTTTCGCGCGTTCATAAAATGCAGTCACACAAACGCGCTCCAGGGAGCACAAGATGCAACAGCAACGATATCTGTCCGTCCTGACGGCCGCGCTGCTCGCGCTCGGCTCGGTGTCCGCCCATGCGGCGGCCGGCGGCAATGGCGGGGGCAACGGCGGCGGTCATGGGGCAGGCGGCTCGGGCGGCAACGCGGGCGGCATGTCCGGCGGCCACATGAGCGGCCAGGCCCTGAGCAACTCGAACGGCATGCACGCGGGCGACCGCGACAAGGGCCTCGCGCGCGCGGCCGACCGTTCCGACACGATCGCCGACCGCGCCGGCACGCAGCCGGGCCGCGGTCACTCGCACGCGCATGGCCATACCGCCCATGCGTCGACGTCCACGCATCATTCGCATCGGAATGCATTCGGCCACACGCTGTAAGTGCGGCGTGTGAAGGTAGGAGAAGGGCGCTTCGGCGCCCTTTTTGCATGGTGAAAACGCAACATGGGTGTGCGGACGAAAACATCGCGCCGACCCGATTTGCAACCAGCGGTAACTGCGTCAGCCGCCCGCGAGAGCACGGATTGCTTGCACGCGGATGAGGGGACGAAAACCGGCGTGAGTAACAGGCGCCGCGCGGGCACTCGGCACGATCGATAAAGGCCCGGGCCACGCCGATAAAAAAGGGCGGCTCGTCGCCGCCCTTCGTCTCACCGCCCCGCGCCTGCCGTCGGCGCCGCAGGTTCGAACAACGCATCGGCCTGCGTGACCCGCACGAAGCGCGCCGCGCCGTCGCCCTCGACCAGCGCACGGAAATGCGCTTCGCCGCATGCGAGCTTCGCGCGCTCGTGCTCGCTCGGCACGTGGCCGTCGGCATTCGGCGTATCGACGACGAAGTACAGCCGCTCGCCGCCGTCCTGTTCCGCGAGCACGGCCCAGTCCGGGTGATAGCTGCCGAGCGGCGTCTGCACGCGGAACCACGCCGGCAGCTTCGCGTACAGCTTGACGCCGTCGTGCGCTTCGAGCGCATCGGCGAACGCGCGCTCTGCGTCCGTCTCGCACACGACCGCTTCGTGGATCGACTTGCGTGCATCGGGCCGCAGGTTGCGCAGATAGCCGGTCAGCGCCTCGCTCTCGAACGATTCGAGCGCATGCACGTGGCGCTCGCCGAGCTTGCGGTACGCGATGCCCGCGACGAGCGCGAGCCGCTTGCAGCGATTGATCGCATCGGCCGCGACCGCGATGAACTGCTGCGGATTCACGCGGAAATCGTCGAGCCGGCCGCTGTCTGCGAGGATCGTCGCGAGCGAACGGCGCGTGAGCTGCGTGCGGTCCTGCAGCTCGGTGAGCAGGTCGGGCAGCGGCAATTCGCCTTCGTCGAGCAGCACGGTGCCGGCGCCGGCCACCTCGATCGCCTCGATGCCGGCCTTGCCGATGTCGATCTCGGCCTTGCGCCACTGCAGCCGCGCCCGTGCGATGTCCGGCGCGTCACGCAACGCGGCCGTGCAGTCGCGCACCAGCTTCGCGTTGTCGAACTCGACGCGGTACACGGTGCGATGGCGGATGCGATCCCACAGCGCGCGGAAATCCTCGCCGAACACGACGGCCTTGCCCGACGCGTCGCGCCGCAACGCGATCGCGCGGCGCTCGTCGGCATTGCGCACCGCGAAGCGGCCCGACAGCTTGCGCAGCGTCGCGACGATCGGCGCGCGCAGTCGCTCGAACGCGTCCGGCAGCACGAGCGCGCTCTGGCGCAGCGCATCCTTCAGCCGGTCGAGCACCTTGCCCTGCGCGTCGACGTAGCCCTGCTCGTGCAGATGGTTCCACAGCACGCGCGACAGCTCGATGCCGAGCGCGTGCGCGGGGCCGCCGTCTTCCTGCACCGGCAGCGCCGCGAACTGGTGTTCCTCGACGATCCCGAAACGGATGCCCGTATCGGCCTCGATTTCCTTCTGCAGGTTTTCCGCGAACGACTCGTAGCGCTCGGTCGCGATCACGGTGAGCGTGTTGACGCCCGGGTCGCGCACGCGTTCGCCATCCTGATCGACCGCGAGGCGCAGCCCTCGGCCGAGCGTCTGGCGGCGCTCGCGCTCGGTCTGAATGTCGCGCAGCGTGCAGATCTGGAACACGTTCGGGTTGTCCCAGCCTTCCTTCAGCGCCGAGTGCGAGAAGATGAACTTCAGCGGCGTGTCGAACGACAGCAGCGCTTCCTTCTCGCGCATGATCAGGCCGTATGCGCGCTCCGCGTTTTCGCGGGCCGCCGCGCTGCTTTCGCTCGTGTCGGTCCAGCCGCCCTTGCGGTCGATCGAGAAGTAGCCGTTGTGCGCACGCTCGACTTCCAGCGCGACGTCGACGCCGTCGAACAGCGCACGGTAGGCCGGCACGCGCGCCGCGCGCGCATATTCCTCTTCGAAGATCAGCGCGTAGTCGCCCTTCACCGGCATGCCGTTCTCGTCGTAGCGGCGATAGCGTTCGACCGAGTCGACGAAGAACAACGACAACACCTTCACGCCGCGCTCGGCGAGGCGCAGCTCCTTGTCGAGATGCTCGCGGATCGTGCGGCGGATCATCTCGCGCTGTACGGCGAGCGTGTCGATGTCGCCGAACGCCTCGCCGAGCGACAGGAACGCCTCGCCTTCCGGATGGCGCAGCTCGACGTATTCGGCGCCCTTGACCGCATGCACTTCGCCGATCCGCAGTCCCGCGTACAGCGCGCGCTTGGTCAGGCGTTCGAGATCGTCGCCGTCGGTGGCCGACACGATCTGGCGCTTCACGCCGGCCGCCGTCGCGACGTCGAGTTCGACGCGCGCGCTGATCGCGCCGCGCCGGTTCGACACGCCGACGAGCCGCACGTACGGCTTGTTGTGTGCATCCTCGACGATCGCCGACGCGATCTCGATCTGCTTGACGAGCTTGCGCTCGTACGCGTCGACCGCATCGAGCCGGTACACCATGTGGTGGCGGTCGATGTGCGTGGCCGAATAGCGCAGCGTGCAGAGCGGCGCCATCGCGGCGAGCGCTTCGCGCCCGCGCCCTTCGAGGCCGCCGTCGACGCTCTGCGGCTCGTCTACGATCACGATCGGCCGCGTCGCGCGGATCAGGTCGATCGGCTTCTCGCCGCCGGTCTTCTCGCTGTCCTTGTAGAGGTTGTTGATCTCTTTCTTGTTGATCGCGGCGACCGTCATCACCATGATCTGGATCGCCGCGCTCGCCGCGAAGTGGCGCACCTGGCCGAGCTTCGCGGAGTCGTACAGGAAATAGTCGTACGGCACGCCCGCGTACAGCGCGCGGAAGTGATCCTCGGTGATCGACAGCGTCTTGTGCACGCCTTCCTTGATCGCGATCGACGGCACGACGATCACGAATTTCGTGAAGCCGTAACGGCGGTTCAGCTCGAAGATCGTGCGCAGGTACACGTAGGTCTTGCCGGTGCCGGTCTCCATCTCGACGGTGAAATCGCGCGAGCCGGGCAGGCCGGACGGCGGCAGGCCGCCGCGCAGCTGCACGTCGGCGAGATTGCGCGCGAGCGCGTCGTCGGTCAGCGACAGCCGGTTGCCGACGCCTTGCTCTGATACCGCGAAGCCGAGCGAGCCTTGCGCGGCGGCCGTCGTGCCGGGCGCGGCGTTCGCGAGCACGCTGAAGTCGCCGCGATACGATTCCTGGCCGCGAAACAGGTCGCAGACGGCGTCGATCGCCTCGCGCTGGTAGTCGAGATCCGCTTCGAAATGCAGCCGCATCACAGGCTCCGCACGCGCTTCACGCCGTGCTGTTCGAGCAGCGCGGCGAGATTGAGCTTCGCGACGTCGTCGACGAAGCCGCTGTCGCGGAACAGGCAGGTGACGTCGTGCGACGCGCCGGTCGCATCGAGCAGGTCGACGATGCCGTCCGCGAGCGGGCCCGCGTCGTCGCGTGAAATGCGTGCATCGAAGCACGCGACGATCGCGCGGCCGATCAGGTGGACGGCCTTGCCGGCCACTTGGTGATGCTCGACCGGCGTGCACAGGTCGAGGCCGAGCTTGAGCGTCAGCTCGGCGAGCAGGTCGTCCTCGGTGCGGCCGGTCTTCACGTGCTCGACGGAGGCGAAGAGGGCATGGTCGAAATCGTCGCGGCGCGGGTCCCACTCGATCACGTTGGTCGTGTCGAGCCGGTACACGCGAAAACCGAGGTCGCCATAGCTTTCCGGATAGTCGCGCGCGACCTGTTGCGCGGCACGGCGCAGGCGTTCCTTCGTGATTTCGGCGAGGGTCAGCGGCTTTTTCAGCTTCGCGCAGAAATCGGCGGCCGCCGTTTGCGTCTTGTCGCGGCGGTCGAGCGCCTCGGGCAGTTGCACGAGGATGTAGCGGCGCGCGCCGCCGTCGGTCGCGTTCACCTGCATCACCGCGTGGCCGGTCGAACCGGAGCCGGCGAAGCAGTCGAGCACGATGTCGTCGCCGCGCGTGCACCAGCCGATCACGGCCGCCGCGAAGTCGACCGGCTTCGGCAGGTCGAACGGGATGCCGAGCGTTTTCAGCAGCGCGTCGTCGGAGCCCGCGAACGGCAGCACCGACGGCACGTTCTCGTACATGTTCTCGTCGAGGTAGTAGATCCGCTGCGGCTGCGTGGTTTCATCCGGGCCGAATTCGATCTGGCCGCGCTCGAGCAGCGCCTGCATCGTCGCGGGCGGGTTGCGCCAGCCGCGCGCCGGCATCGCGCACGGCTTGCCGGTGACCGGGTGGATCAGCGGCGTGAAATATTCGTCCGGCGCCTTCTTCTTGTTCGGCCACGCCATCGACACGAGGCGGTACACGCGGCCTTCCGGCGACAGCCGGTCGTACATCACCTCGCCGCCGGACAGGTTGGTCTGCGCCTTCATCCACGCACGGTACGCCTTCTGCGCGTCCTTCGGGTTGCCGCTGCGGTACACCGCGTCGTGCGCGGCGTCGAGCATGCGCTGCGCGTTGCGCTTCGGGCGCTTGAGCGGCGCCCGTTCGAGCAGCGTCTCGGCGTTGCGCGCGAACAGCACCAGCGATTCGTGCTGGTACGCGACGCCGCGCGCGTCGCCCTTCGGGTTGCGCTTGTCCCACACGGCCACGCCGAGCTCGTTTTCCTCGCCGAAGATCTCGCGCAGCATCAGCACCAGCGCATGCACTTCGTGCTCGTCGATGTGCACCGCGATCAGCCCTTCGTCGGACAGCAGCGCGTGCGCGAGCTTCAGGCGCGGGTACATCATGTTCAGCCAGTCGGTGTGGAACCGGCCGTTCGCCTCGGTGTTGGTGCTGCGCTTCACGCCGGCTTCGGTCTGGCCCGTCATCGCCAGGTAGTGGCGGATGCTGTCGCTGAAGTCGTCCGGATAGACGAAATCGCTGCCGGTGTTGTACGGCGGGTCGATGTAGACGAGCTTCACCTTGCCGGCGTAGCTCTTGTGCAGCAGCTTCATCACGTCGAGGTTGTCGCCCTCGATCACGAGATGGCGCGTATCGTCCCACGCGACGCTGTCGTCGGGGCAGGGCCGCAGCGTGCCCGTCGACGGCGTGAGCGCGGCCTGGCGCGCGGCGCGCTTGCCGTGCCAGTGGAAGCCGTAGCGCTCGTCGGCGTCGCCGACCGTGCGCTCGCCGACCAGCGCCTTCAGCACGTCGACGTCGACCGACGCGCCGTCCGGGCCTTCGGTCACGAGTTCGGGGAACAGCGCCTTCAGGCGCGCGACGTTGTCGGCGGTGAAATCCGTCGACATCGCCTGCGGGCTGGCCGCATCGAGTTTCTGCATCGTCTTTTCCATCGGAGCCCGGCCGCGCGCGCCAGGACGTCGGGCGCACTCACGGCACCGGCGGCAATGGCCGCCCGGGCAAACCCGAAACGCTAGCGAGTCGGTCGGCGCAGGTCAAGCGCCGATGTGGGCCGAGCAGGCGCGCATCGGCCGCGATCGCCCGCCGGACGGGCCGCGAGCGGGTGCGGGCCGGTTGTCGCACGGGGCGGCCGGCGGGCATGCGGCGGCGCCGCGAAAAGGACGAACAAGGGGCGAAAAAAAGGGCACGGTCGGCGCTGTGCGCCGGCGTGCCCGCATGGAGCATCCCGGAAGGAAGGTGCGGGAGGGCCCGACGAGCCCCGCCCAATGACCGCCTCGGGTCAGAAACGCGTGCGGATGCCCGACGTCAGTTCGAGCTGGTTCTTCGCGCCGAACGTCGACGATACCGTGTAGCCGCCGTGCAGTTTCATGTAATCGCCGGCCAGGTACACCTCGGTGCGCTTGCTCAGGTGGTAGAACACCGACCCGTAGATCGTCTCCTTGAAGCCGTTGGCGACGCCGTTGGTCAGGCTGAACGCGCCGAGGTTCGCGTTCGGCGTGAAGCCGTCCGCGTTGTTCGCGGCGTTCTTGATGCGCATCTGCTGATAGCCGAGCTCGTAGTCGAGCGCGCCCTTCGGCGCGATCTTCATCGACACCGTCCACGAATCGTCGTGACGCTGGCCGAGCGGGCCCTGATCGCCGTTGTAGCGGAAATAGCCGGCATTCAGGCGCACGATGTCGAACGTGTAGTCGCCGCCGACCGAGAACGTCTGGTTCCGGAAGCCGTTGTGGTTCACGTGGTTGTAGAAGCCCGACACGGCGAACGGCCCGCCGTTGTAGCCGAGCGCGGCCTGGTACGCGGAGCCGGTCGCGAACGAGGTCGAGTTGCTGAACTGGTAGCCGGCGCTCGCGAAGATGCCGTTGCTGAACAGCTTCTTCCACGCGACGCCGTTGTTGTAGCGCGTGCCGGTCGGGCCGGCCGCATAGAAGATCATCTGCTTGAAGTTGTTCGAGTTGGTCCAGCCGCCTTCCTCGGTCGTCAGCTTCGCGGAGCCGTACGCGTCGCCGTAGATCGCCGACGCGTCGCGCGCGATCGTGTTCTGGAAGCCGGCCGTCAGCTTGCCGAAGCGCTCGTCCTCGACGCCGACCCATGCGTCGCGGTCGAAGATCTGGCCTTCGTCCTCCATCTGGCCGTTCGCGACGACGAATTCGCTTTCGAGGCGGAAGATGATCTTCGTGCCGCCGCCGATGTCTTCGGCGCCGCGCAGGCCCCAGCGGCTGCCGCTGAACCACGGTTCGCCTTCGTTGCCCATCCCGATCACGTGCTTGCCGTTCGCGTCGGCGTGGGTTCGGTAGGTCGGAAAGCTCAGGTCCATCAGGCCGTAGAGCTGCACGCTCGACTGCGCATGCGCGTGGCCGGCGCACAGGCTCGCCGCCGCGATGGAAAGGGCAAGGGTTTTTCGTTTCAAGATCGTCTCCTCCGAGCTGCCGCATTGGAATCTGATGGTTGGCAGTACGCAACGTATGCCGACGCTTGCCGGCCACAGCGAGAGGGCCGACGCATAGCATCGTAGAAGGGGCAATCCTTCATGCCGCTTTCCCGGAGGAAAGAATCCGATCGGTGAAAACACCGAACGCGCAATCATCGCGGATCGGGCAGGCGTACGGAAACGGGCCTGCCGGATGCCGGGCAGGCCTCGGTGAAGATTCGTGCTACGAATTGATATGGGCAGGCGTGCGAGCGCGCGGCGTCAGTCGTTCGCGCTCTTCGTCCGCAGGATGTAGCCGAGCCCGCGCAGCGTGATGATCTCGGCCGTGCTGCCGGCGAGATGCTTGCGCAGCCGGTGAATGTAGATGTCGATCGCGTCGGCGCTCGGTTCGTCGTCGAGCGCGAACACGCTGTCCATCAGCCGCGCCTTCGATACCGTCTTGTTCTGCTGCAGCATCAGCGTTTCGAGGATCGCGTGCTCGCGGCGCCGCAGCGCGAGCACCGCGTCGCCGCAGCGGAATTCGCGCGTGCCGAACGCATAGACGAGATCGCCGCACACGAGCTGCGTCGTGCCGACGCCGGCCTGCCGGCGGATCAGCGCGCGGATGCGCGCCACCAGCTCGCGCGACTCGAACGGCTTCACGACGTAGTCGTCGGCGCCCGCGCCGAAGCAGTCGACCTTGTCGTCGACCGAGCCGTGCGCGGTCAGCATCAGCACCGGCACGTTGTCGTTGCGGCGCCGCAGCCGCGCGAGTACTTCCTTGCCGCTGATACCGGGCAGCCGCATGTCGAGCAGTACCGCGTCGTAGCGTTCGGTCTTGAGCACCGTGTCGGCCCGTTCGCCGTCGCCGACGCTATCGACCGCGAAATCCTCGCCGCGCAGCAGGTTCACGATCCAGTGCGCGAGTTCGGCATTGTCTTCGACCAGCAAAAGTTTCATGACGGCGTTCTCTTCAATCGAAAGCGGGCAGCCGCACGGTCACGACGACACCGCGATTGCCGGGCCCCGGCGCGAGCGACGCGCTGCCGCCGTGCGCCTGCGCGATCTCGCGGACGATCGCGAGCCCGAGGCCCGAGCCCTCGGTATCGGCCGACACGCGGTAGAACCGCTTGAAGACGTGCGGTCGCGCTTCGGCCGGGATGCCGGGGCCGTCGTCGACCACGTCGAGCACGATCGCGTCGCCGTCGCGCCGCGCGCAGACCGTCACGCAGCCGCCTGGCTGCGTGTAGCGCACCGCGTTGTCGACGAGGTTCATCACCAGCGCGGTGAGCAGGCTGTCGCTGCCCGCGACGTCGAGCCGCTCGCCGAGGTCGGCGCCGAGGTCGATGTCGCGCCGCTGCGCGAGCACGATCGTCTCTTCCAGCACGCTCGACACCACGGCTGCGAGATCGACGCGGTGGGTGAGCAAGGTCGACGGCGTCGCTTCCGCATGCGCGAGCAGCAGCAGTTTGTCGGTCACATCCGCCATCTTGCGGCTGCTGCGCTGCATGCTGTCGAGCACGGCCGCGAGTTCACGATCGTCGTTGCCGCGCTGCTGCGCGTACTGGATCTGCGTATCGAGCACCGCGATCGGCGTGCGCAACTGGTGCGCGGCATCCGCGATGAAGCGGCGCTGCGTGGCCGTATGCGTGTTCAGGCGCGCGATGCACTGGTTGATCGCGTCGACGATCGGCCGCAGCTCGTGCTGCAGCCGCTCGGGGCGGATCGGCTCCAGCTCCATCGGCCCGCGGTCGGCCACGTCGTCCTTGAGCTTCATCAGCGGACGCAGCTCGAAGGTGAGGCCGAGATAGACGAGCACCACCGCGAGCACCAGCATCAGCGACAGGCGCACAAGCTGCGGCCGCCAGATCGTCGCGACCATCGCGCCGTACGAACGCGTCGTTTTCGCGACGACCACCGTGACCGTCTCGACCTGCCCCTCGTCGTACAGCTGGCGGTCGTAGGCCACCGCGCGCAGCCGCACGCCGTCGAGCGACGTGTCATACAGCGTCGGCTCGATGCCGTGCCGCGCGGGCAGGTCGAGCGCCGGATTGCCGGTGAGCAGGCGGTCGTGGCCGTCGATCACCTTGTAGAACACCGAGTCGCCGGACGGCGATTCGAAGATTTCCAGCGCGGCGGGCGGCACGTCGGCCGCGGGCCGACCGTTGCGCCATTCGACGTCCTCGCCGATCGTGCGCGCGGACGCGACGAGCGCGCTGTCCTGCACGAGCGCGGCCGTGGTCCGCGCGGTGTCGTACGACATCGCGCCGGCGATCAGCACGAACACCGCGAGCGGCAGCAGCAGCCACCACAAGAGCCGCCCGCGCAGGCTGTGCGCCATCCTGTTGCGCTCCTTCTCCGAAATGCCGAACCGCGCCGGGGGCGCCGGCGCGGTCGGGGGTGTCATGTCAGTCGCCGATCGACGGCGTTCAGAACGCCGCGGGACGCCACTTCAGCAGCCGCTTCTCGATCCGCGTCAGCAGGTAGTCGGCGGCCAGCGCGACCACGGCCAGCACGATCATCGCCGCGAACACGCCGCTCGCATTGAACGCGCCCTGGGCGGTGGAGATTAACAGCCCGATCCCCTGCTTGGAACCCAGGAATTCGCCGACCACCGCGCCGACCAGCGCGAAGCCGAAGCTCACGTGCAGGCTCGCGAGAATCCACGAGAGCGCGGACGGGATCACGACCGACGTGGTGATCTGCCGGCGCGACGCGCCGAGGATCTGCGCGTTCGCGATCAGGTAGCGGTCGGCTTCGCGCACGCCCTGGAACGCGTTGCCGAACACGACGAAGAACACCATCACGACGGCCAGCGCGATCTTCGACGCCATCCCGAGGCCGAGCGCGATCACGAACACCGAGCCGAGCACGACGCGCGGGATCGAGTTCGCGATCTGGATGTACAGGCCGAACACGTCGGCCATCAGCTTGTTGCGGCCGAGCACGATCCCGCAGATCACGCCGGCGACCGAGCCGATCAGGAAGCCGATCGTGGTTTCCTCGAGCGTGACCCATACCTGCGTGAGCAGCGGGCCTTGCGACGTGCCGTTCACGAACCAGTCCTGGATCTGCTCGAAGATCAGCGACGGCATCGAGAAGAAGAACGGATCGATCCACTTCAGCCGCGCGGCGAGCTCCCAGCCGCCCAGCACGATCACGAGGACGGCGATCCGCAGGCCGATGATCAGTTGCCGGCGGCGGCGCAGCCGGGTTTGAGCGGCGCGCGACTCGTCCTCGAGCGTCGTCGCCGGAAGGGCGGTGGGGGGAAGCGTCATGTCGGTCATGCTCCTGTCCTTGCTGTTTCTTGCGATGGCTTGCCGTAGCCTGCCGTGCGGCGATGCGTCAGCCGATCTGCACTTCTTCGCGCAGGTCGTGCCAGATCTCCCTGGAAATTTCGATGAAGCGCGCGTCGTAGCGCACTTCCGACATGACGCGCGGGCGCGGCAGGTCGATCTCGACGACGCGCTTGAGCGTCGCGGGGCGGGCGGTCAGCACGAACACGCGGTCGGCGAGCGCGATCGCCTCTTCGAGATCGTGCGTGACGAACACGACCGAGCCCTTGTTCGCGGACCACAGCTGCAGCAGCTCGTCCTGCATCAGCGTGCGGGTCTGCATGTCGAGCGCGGAAAACGGCTCGTCCATCAGCAGGATTTCCGGCTGGTTGATGAAGGTCTGCGCGAGCGCGACGCGCTTTCTCATCCCGCCGGAGAGCTGGTGCGGGTAGTGCTTCGTGAACTTGTCGAGCCCGACCTTGCGGATCCATTCCTCGGCCTGCGCGTACGCGACGTCCTTCGAGCGGCCGCGAAACAGCGGGCCGGCCGCGACGTTGTCGATCACGTTGCGCCACGGGAACACGGCGTCCGCCTGGAACACGAAGCCGATGCGCGGGTCGATCCCGTCGACCGGGCGGCCCATCACGCGGACTTCGCCCGATGCGGGCTTGAGCAGCCCGGTGATCAGGTTCAGCGTGGTCGACTTGCCGCAGCCGGTCGGGCCGACGATCGCGATGAACTCGCCGCGCGCGACGCTCATGCTGAAGTCGCGCAGCGCGACGGTGGCCTTGCCTTCCGGCGAAATGAAGCGGCACGACACATTGCGAAACTCGATCGCCGGCGTGCTCGGGGAAACTGCCTGGTTCATCGCATTGATCCTGCGGGTGAGGAGGGCGTCGCGACGGGGCGGCGCCGGGCCGGAACGGGGAACGCACGGCGGCGGATCGCCGCCGCCGGCGCGACTGCCGAGCTCGATTACTTCGCGTTCACGAAATCGTTGGTGTAGGTGCGCGCCAGGTCGATGTGCTTGCCCTTCACCGACGGGTTGAACGCCGACAGCACCTTCAGCACGAGCGCCGGGCCGTCGGCCGGCATCTTCGCGTCGGCGGTATACATCGGCAGCGACGCCTTCAGCGCGGCCACGTACAGCGCCTTGTCCTTCTGGTAGTCGGCCGGCATCTTCGCGGCGATTTCCTCGGCGCTGTGCGTGTGGATGAACTGCATCGTCCTGGCGAACGCGTGCGCGAGCTTGGTCGCCTCCGCCTTGTGCGCATCGGCCCACGCCGACTGCACGTACAGGCTCGCGGCCGGGTAGGTGCCGCCGAGCGCGGCGCGCGTGCCTTCCAGCGTGCGCAGGTCGACCAGCACCTTCGCGTCGCCCATCTTCTCGAGTGCAGATACGGTCGGCTCGGTCGTCATCCCCGCGTCGATACGGCCCTGCTTGATCGCGGCGATGAAGCTCGCGTCGGCGCCGACCGGCAGCATCGTGTACTGCGTCGACGGCACGCCGTGCTGCAGTGCGAGGTATTGGGTGAGGAAGCTCGTCGACGAGCCGAGGCCCGTCACGCCGAGCGTCTTGCCCTTCGCGTCGGCCATCGACTTGAAGGTCGGCGCGGCCTTGGTCGACACCATCTCGACTTCGCCCGGCACCTGGCAGAGCACGGCGATCGCCTTCACGTCCTTGCCCTTGCTCTGCAGGTCGACCGTGTGGTCGTAAAAGCCCACGACACCCTGCACGGCGCCCGCGAGCAGCTCGTTCTCGGCGTCGACGCCGGCCGGCTGCGACAGCAGCTCGACGTCGAGCCCTTCGGCCTTGAAGTTGCCGAGCTCCTGCGTGAGCCGCGCGGGCAGGTAGATCAGCTTCGCGATTCCGCCGACCATGATCGTGATCTTGCCGCCGTCGTCGGCGAAAGCGGGGTGAGCGGCGAGCGCGCAGCTCAGGCTGGCTGCCACGGCGAGGGTGCGCAGGATGGGTCGCATCGGGGTCGTCTCCTTCGTTGTATTCGTATGGCGCGATGCTTGCCGCATCGTCATCACGAGTATAGGGAGGCGAAACCTTCTGCAACCTTTCGCGGGGTGGCGGTTCGTTTAGGGGTTTTCCAGCAACGGAGGGCCGGAACGGGGCGACAGGCGCCGAAGCGGGTCGACAGCGGCCGGCCGCGCGTCTAGCGCCAGCCGATCAACACCCGCCCCATCGCATCGAGCCCCATGTCGAACAGGTGCGACACGAACGGCACGAGGTTCGGGATCATCAGTTGCACGAGCAACAGCCCGACGAGCATCGTCACCGGAAAACCGACCTGGAACACGCCGATCTGCGGCGCCGCGCGGTTCAGGATGCCGAGCGCGAGGTTCGCGATCAAGAGCGCCGCGACCACCGGCAGCGCGAGCAGCAGCCCCATCTCGATCACGGTCGCGCCGAACGCGGCCAGCGTGCGCCAGCCGGGCGCGTGCAGCAGCTCGCCCGACACCGGCAGCGACTGAAACGATGCGGCGAGCGCCGCGAACACCTGCAGGTGGCCGTCCACCGCGAGGAACGCGAGCATCGCGACCGCGTTCAGGAAGCGGCCCATCGCCGGCGTCGCGCCGCTCGTGTGCGGATCGAAGAAGGTGGCGAAGCCCAGGCCCATCGAGAGCCCGATGAAGTCGCCGGCCGCTTCCACGGCCGCGAACACGATCTGCATCGTGAAGCCCATCGCGACGCCGATCAGGAATTGCGTGACGAGGATCCAGATGCCCTGCGCGGAGAACACGGTGACGTCCGGCATCGCGCCGAGCGTCGGCGCGACGACCAGCGCCATGAACGCGGCCAGGCCGATCTTCGCGCGCACCGGCACCGCCGCGTGGCCGACGACGGGCGCCGTCGCGACGAGCGCGAGCATCCGCACGAACGGCCACAGGAACGCCGTCAGCCAGCCGTTGAGCTGCGCATAGGTGACCGAGAACATCGTGGAACCGGAGCCGGCCGCGCGGCTCAGCCGACGCCGAGCGTCGCGACGTGCAGCAGCGTCTGCCGCAGGTAGTCGAGCATCGTCGTCAGCATCCACGGGCCGGCGATCACGAGCGTCGCGGCGACCGCGAGCAGCTTCGGGATGAACGACAGCGTCGCTTCGTTGATCTGCGTCGCGGCCTGGAACAGGCTCACGACGAGGCCGACCGCGAGCGCGACCAGCAGCAGCGGGGCCGCGAGCAGCAGGCCGACCATCATCGCCTGGTGCGCCAGCGTCATTACTTGTTCGGGCGTCATCGCGCGTGTTCCTCCGCTTAACTGAAGCTCTGCGCGAGCGAGCCGATCAGCAGCTGCCAGCCGTCGACCAGCACGAACAGCATCAGCTTGAACGGCAGCGACACGGTGGACGGCGACACCATCATCATCCCCATCGACATCAGCACGCTCGCGACGACCATGTCGATGATCAGGAACGGGATGAAGACCGTGAAGCCGATCTGGAAACCGGTCTTCAGCTCGCTCGTGACGAACGCGGGCACCAGCAGCGACAGCGGCACGTCCTCGGGGCCCTGCATCGGCGCGGCCTTCGAGATCTTCGCGAACAGCGCGAGATCGGTCTCGCGGGTCTGCTTCAGCATGAAGGTCTTGAACGGCGCGACGCCGCGCTGCACGGCCTGCTCCATCGGCATCGAGCCGTCGGAGAACGGCTTGTAGCCGTCGTTGTACGCGCGGTCGAGCACCGGCGACATCACGAAGAAGGTGAGGAACATCGCGAGGCCGACGAGCACCTGGTTCGGCGGCGTCGTCGCGGTGCCGAGCGCCTGGCGCAGCAGCGACAGCACGATGATGATGCGCGTGAAGCTCGTCATCATCAGCAGCATCGCCGGCAGGAACGACAGCATCGTGAGCAGCAGCATCGTCTGCACGCTCAGCGAATAGGTGGTGCCGCCGTGCGGGCCCGGGCTCGCGTTGAACGCGGGCAGGCCGTTCGCCTGCGCATACGCGAGCGCGGGGGCGAGAGCGAGGATCAGCACGGGCGCGACGCGCGCCGCGTGACGCAGGAATGCGTGTTTCATCGGAATGCGGATACTGGAAGAGGGCGCGGCGCCATGTCAGCGGTCCTTGCCGCGACCGAGGCGTTTCGCGGCTTCACCCGCGAGCGCGTCGCGAAACCGCGAGCCGAACGTGCCGGGCAGGCCCGCGTCGGACGAAGTGCCGGCGACGGACGCGTCGGCCGAGGCCGAGCCCGCGGTCGCCGTCGCGGTGGCCGCCGCCGAACCGGCCGGCAGCGTATGCAGCAATCGCACGTTGCCCGGCGCGACGCCGAGCACGAGCCAGGTGTGGCCGATCTCGACGATCGTCGCGCTTTCCTTCGCGCCGAGCCCGACGCTCGACACGACCTTCAGCGGGCCGCCGCGCCGCGCGGGCTGAAACCCGAAGCGGCGGGCGAGCCACGCGCACGCGAACACGAGGCCGATCACGACCGCGAGCCCGACGAGCGTCTGCAGCACCGCGCCGATGCCGAGCGACGGTGCGGCCGAACCGACCATCACGCTCGACGCGATCGAACCGGGGTGGTTCACCGCGTTCATGTCGGCGGCGCCGGCCGGCGCGCACGCGAGCGACGCGGCGACGGCCAGCGCCGCCGCCGCAATCGCGCGGCACGCGCGCCGGCCGGGCATCACGACGTTCATCGGTTCAGTTTCCGGATGCGTTCGGCCGGCGTGATGATGTCGGTGAGGCGAATACCGAACTTGTCGTTGACGACCACGACTTCACCCTGCGCGATCAGGCAGCCGTTCACGAGCACGTCCATCGGCTCGCCGGCCATGCCGTCGAGCTCGACGACCGACCCTTGCGCGAGTTGCAGCAGGTTGCGGATCGCGATCTTCGTGCGGCCGAGCTCCACGGTCATCTTGACCGGGATGTCGAGGATCATCTCGATGTCGTTGTGCGTCGAGCTGGCCGCGGCCTTCGACAGCGGCTGGAACACGCCGGCGCCTGTCGCGCCCGCCTGCACCGGCTGCTCGTTCTGCTCGGCGAGCGCGGCCGCCCAGTCGTCCATGCCCGGATCTTCCTCGGCCGCGGCCGGCGCCTTCGCGTCGGCGGCCGACGCCGCGAGGGCCGCATCGGCCATCGCCTGGATGTCGTCGTCGGGCGTCTGGTTCAGCTCACTCATATCCACCTTCCTTCATCGAATCGCTCGCGCCGATCATCTTCTGCACGCGCAACGCATATTGACCATTGAAAATTCCGTAGCCGCACTCCATCACCGGCACGCCGTCGACCTTCGCGGTGATCGTGTCCTCGATCTCCAGCGGCAGCACGTCGCCCGCGCGCAGGTTCAGGATCTTCTCGAACGTCGACGAGATCTCGGCGAGATTCGCGGTCAGCTCGACTTCCGCGGCCTGCACCTGCTGCGACAGCACGCGCACCCAGCGGCGGTCGACTTCGAGCGCCTCGCCCTGGATCGGCGAGCTGAGCACGTCGCGGATCGGCTCGATCATCGAGTACGGCATGCAGATGTGCAGCGTGCCGCCGGTCGGCCCGAACTCGATCGAGAACTGCGTGACGATCACGATCTCGTTCGGCGTCGCGACGTTCGCGAACTGCGTGTGCATCTCCGAGCGCACGAATTCGAATTGCAGCGGCCGCACGCTCTTCCATGCGGTCGTGTAGTGCTCGAACACGAGGTTCAGCAGCTTGCCGATGATCCGCTGCTCGGTGGCCGTGAAGTCGCGGCCCTCGACGCGCGTGTGAAAGCGCCCGTCGCCGCCGAACAGGTTGTCGACGACGAAGAACACGAGGTTCGGGTCGAACACGAACAGCGACGTGCCGCGCAGCGGCTTCACGTGCACCAGGTTCAGGTTGGTCGGGATCGGCAGGTTGCGGGTGAATTCGCTGTACTTCTGCACCTTCACCTGGCTGACGGAAATTTCCGCCGTGCGCCGCATGAAGTTGAAGATGCCGATCCGCAACAGGCGCGCGAAGCGGTCGTTGATGATCTCGAGGCCGGGCATCCGGCCGCGGACGATCCGCTCCTGCGTCGCGATGTTGTAGGGGCGGACGCCCGATGTGTCGCGCTGCTCGTCGACTGCATCGGTTTCGCCCGTGACGCCCTTGAGGAGGGCATCGACCTCCTCCTGGGACATGAACTCCTGGTGACCCATACGCGCTCCTTTCTCGGCCGCGTTACTGGACGACGAACTCGGTGAACAGGACGTCGTCGACCTTCGCGCGCTGGTTGCCCGGCTGCGTCGGCTGTTCGATCAGCTCCCGCAGCTCCGTCGCGAGCGAACGCTTGCCCTCCGGCGTCGCGAGCTCCTCGGGATGCTTGTTCGACAGCGCGAGCAGGATCCGGCTGCGGATTTCCGGCATCCGCGCGGTCAGTTGCTCCTGCGCCTTCGGATCGGTGAGCTTCAGCGACAGGCCGACGCGCAGGTAGTGCTGCGCGCCATCGTCGGACTGCAGGTTCACGGTCAGCGGGTCGAGCGGGAAGAACACCGGCGCGGCAAGCGGCGCCGGCTCGGCGGGCGCGCTCGGATGGCCGACGCCCGCCTTGTTCAGGAACACGTACATGCCGCCGGCGGCGGCGGCAGCCGCGCCCAGCGCGATGACGGCGATGAGCGCGATGCGCTTGAACTTGCCGGACGAAGCCGGCTTGTCGGCGGTCGGGGTTGCAGTCGTGGCCATGTGAATGCGTGCGTGATGTCTCGTAGCATGCATTGTTCGGCATCCGGGCCGAGGCCGATGGGCGGAAAAGAGGGGGGAATTGCGGCTATCTCAGCCGATGGCCGGCCGGGTGCCGGCTCGATGCCGCGCAGGAACGCAGAGGGGGAAAGCTCAGGCGGGGGGCGGCCGGCGGGAACCGGGCCATCAGGCGGAAAGCGCGGCAGGGCGGCCAGCGGCGCCCGCCCGCACTTCCGTCAGATCGGCAGCAGCGTGAGCAACGGCGCGATCAGCACCATCGCGACGCCCGCGATCATCATCGTCAGGCTCGATACGACGCCTTCCTCGTTGCCGATCTCTCGCGCCTTCGCGGTGCCCACGCCATGGGCGGCCGCGCCGAACAGCGCGCCGCGCGCGAGCCGCGTGCGCATCGGCACGAGCGCCAGCACCAGTTCGCCGAGCAGCATCCCGCAGATGCCGGTCGCGATCACGAACAGGGCGGTGAGATCCTTCGGCGCGTGGATCTTGTCCGACACGGCGAGCGCGAACGGCGTCGACACCGAGCGCGTCATCAGCGAGCGCTGCAGCTCGGGCGACAGGTGCAGCAGCTTCGCGAGCAGCAGCGACCCGCACACGCCCGCGGCGATCCCGACCGCGACGCCGACCGACAACGACAGCCAGTGGCGGCGGATCAGGTCACGATAGTCGTAGATCGGCACCGCGAACGCGATCGTCGCCGGGCCGAGCAGCCACATCAGCCAGCGCGTATCGCGGAAATAGACCGAATACGGGATGCCGGTCAGCAGCACGAGCAGCACCAGCACGCCCGGCACGAACACCAGCGGCGAGAACAGCAGCGTCTTCTTGTACGCGTAGAGCCGCTTCGACGCGAAATACAGCACGATCGTCAGCACGAAGCAGCCGACGGAGATCGCGGTATTCACCCGGTCGGCGGGCAGGTTCGATAGCGCGGCGAGCATGGCAGGCTCCCGCTCAGTGAGCGACGGCGCTCAGGCGCGCGCGGCGGCGCTCGGCGAACACGCGCTGCGCGGCGAGCCGGCGTTCGAGCTTCGCGGCGAGATCGACCGCGACGGCCACCGCAACCATCACGAACGCGGTGCCGGCGAGCATCACCAGCGCGATGCGCCAGCCGTCCTCGCGGAACAGCCCGCCGTACTGCACGGCCGCGACGGCGGCCGGCACGAAGAACAGCAGCATGTCGGACAAGAGCCAGTTCGCGCCGTCCTTCACCCATGCCGGGGCGACGCGGCCCGAGAACAAAAGCACGAGGAGCACCGCGAGGCCGATCACGCCGGACGGAATCGGCAGCCCGACCGTGCGCACGGCCCAGTCGACCGCCATCCACAGCACGCCGAGCGCGGTGGCCTGCAGCACGATCCGGCCCGTGTGCGCGAGGCTGCCCGAAGCGGCGGGGCGGGCGGCGGCAGTGGCGGTCGGCTTGTTCATGTCGGGCTCCATACAGATGTTTCTGTCAATGGAGCAAGTATAGGGTTTCCCCTAACCATAAATAAAATGACTTGTCTCTATCCTTGTCATTCCAATTCGGAATTCGCTTGCATTCAGCCGCACCAATCTGGGGAGTGATCGATGGAATTGCGCGCGTTGCGGTACTTCGTCGAGGTGGTTCGCCAGCAGAGCTTCACCGCGGCGGCCGACAGGCTGTTCGTCACGCAGCCGACCATCAGCAAGATGGTGAAGGCGTTGGAGGACGAGATCGGTTCGCCGCTGCTGCTGCGCGACGGCCGGCAGATGGTGCTGACCGACGCCGGGCGGATCGTGTTCCAGCGCGGCCAGGACGTGCTCGCCGCGCAGGCGCAACTGCAGTCGGAGCTGAACGATCTCGGCACGCTCGGGCGCGGCGAGCTGACGATCGGCATCCCGCCGCTCGGCGGTTCGCTGTTCACGCCGATCATCGCCGCATACAAGCAGCGCTACCCGAACATCGAGCTGAAGCTGTTCGAGCAGGGCGCACGGATGATCGAGGCCGCGCTGATGTCGGGCGAGCTGGAGCTCGGCGGGCTGCTCGAGCCGGTCGATCCGGGCACGTTCGAGCGGCTGCCGATGGTGCGCGCGCCGCTGTGGCTCGTCGCACCGCGCGAGTCGCGCTGGGAGGACCAGACGGCCGTGCCGCTGGCGGATCTCGCGCGTGAATCATTCGTGTTCTACGCGGAAAGCCTCGCGCTGCACGACGCGGTGCTCGATGCGTGCCGGCAGGCCGGCTTCACGCCGTCGATCGTGAGCCGCAGCGGCCACTGGGATTTCATGGCCGCGCTCGTGCATGCGGGCGTCGGCATCGCGCTGCTGCCCGAGCCGTATTGCCGGCGGCTCGATGCGGGCCAGTTCACGTGCCGGCCGATCGTCGAGCCGGAAATCACGTGGGCGATCGCGCTCGGCTGGCTGAAGAAGGGCTACCTGTCGCATGCGGCGCGCGCATGGCTCGACGTCGCGCGGGCGACGCTGCCGCTCGCGCCGAGCGACGATCTGGCGTTCGGGGGATTGCGGGCGAGGCAGTGAGGGCGGGGGCCGCCGGGCGATGAGGCGAACGGCGAAACGAAAAGGGCGGCCGTGATGGCCGCCCGTCGTGCCCTCAATGCCCCATCGCGGGCCCCGCGCCCTTCTTCGGCTTCGTGATCCACACGAGCGCCGCGAGTGCGACGAACACGCCCGCCGATAGATGGAAGAAGTCGTTGGTCGCCATCATGAAGCCCTGCTGCGTGACGAGCTGGTTGAGTTGCGCATTGGCCGTCTGGCCGACGATGCCGAGTTGCGCGAGCGCACCCTGGTAGTCGGTCGTGTTCTGCGCGTAGATGCTCACCGATTCCGACAGCCGCGCATGATGGTAGATCGCGTCGTTCTCCCAGAACGTCGAGCTGGCCGCGGTGCCGATCGCGCCGGACAGCGTGCGCAGGAAGTTCGACAGCCCCGACGCGCTCGCGAGCCGCTCGTCGGAGATGCTCGACAGCGTGATCGTCGTCATCGGCACGAAGAAGCACGCGACGCCGATGCCCTGCACGAGCCGCGGCAGGATCACGTGGTTGAACGGCACGTCGAGCGTAAACGTCGCGTTCCACAGCGACACGCCCGCGAACACGATGAACGCGAAACTCGCGACCATCCGCAGGTCGAGCCGGTGCATGTTGCGGCCGATCAGCGGCGACAGCACCAGCGCGAGCAGCCCGACCGGCGCGGTCGCGAGGCCGGCCTTGCCGGCCGTGTAGCCCATCACCGTCTGCAGCCATAGCGGGAAGATCACCACCGAGCCGAAGAACGCCATGAAGCCGAACGAGATGATCAGCGCGCCGAGCGCGAAGTTGCGGTCCTTGAAGAGCGACAGGTCGACCACCGGCTCCTTCTCGGTCGCCTCCCATACGAGCATGAACGCGAGCGACACGACCGCGATCAGCGCGAGCGCGACGATGAAGGTCGAGTTGAACCAGTCGCGGTCCTTGCCGAGGTCGAGCATCATCTGCAGGCACGACACGCCGATCACGAGCAGCGCGAGGCCGATCGCGTCGATCCGCTGCTTCGACGTCTTCGTCTCGCGGCCGCGCAGCAGGAAATACGCGCAGGTCGCCGAGAACACGCCGATCGGCAAGTTGATGTAGAAGATCCACGGCCACGTGTAGTTGTCGCTGATCCAGCCGCCCAGCAACGGGCCGAAGATCGGCGCGACGATCACCGTCATCGCCCATAGCCCGAGCGCGAGCCCGCGTTTCGCGGGTGGGTAGCTGCGCATCAGGATCGTCTGCGACAGCGGCACCATCGGCCCGGACACGAGGCCCTGCAGCAGCCGGAACGCGATCAGCGTCTCGAAGTTGGTCGCGAAGCCGCACAGCGCCGACGCGATCGTGAACGCGAGCACCGACAGCGTGAAGAGGCGCACCTCGCCGACCCGGCGCGCGAGCCAGCCGGTGAGTGGCACCGCGATCGCGGACGCGACCGAGTACGACGAAATCACCCACGTGCCTTCGCTCGTCGCGACGCCGAGGCTACCCGAGATGGTCGGCACCGCGACGTTCGCGATCGACGTGTCGAGCACTTCCATGAAGGTGCCGAGCGCGAGCCCGACGGTCAGCAGCGCGAGCGCGCCGCCGGTCAGCGGCGCCGGTTCGGCAGCGGGGGAGGGGGCGGATGC
The DNA here is from genome assembly GCF_902832985.1 of Burkholderia sp. BCC0097. NCBI lineage: Bacteria > Pseudomonadati > Pseudomonadota > Betaproteobacteria > Burkholderiales > Burkholderiaceae > Burkholderia > Burkholderia sp. BCC0097. The sequence continues at coordinate 119,361 of NZ_CADFDM010000001.1, read as the reverse complement.
CGTGGTGGCGGACATCGGAATCTCCTAGACGCGGCGCGCGCGACGCGCCGGCACAACGCACGGGCGCGCGACGCAGTGCGGCCCGGCCGGGTGGAATGAAAAAGGGAAAAAGCGGAGCGGGTGCCTTGTCATCTTCTGCCCAGACAGAGAAATAAGCGAGTGTTTAACCTAGACATGGGAGCCCCGTGCGCCTCAGCAGTCGGGTTCGTCGGACTTCGGGCAGCCGGTCGAACCGGGCCCGTTGGCGATGAAGCGTTGCAGCAGGCCGGTGAGCGTCGCGAGTTCGTCGGCCGAGAAGCCTTCGAGCTGCGCGTTGAGCACGGTCGCGACCAGCGACGGCAGCGCGCGGGCGGCTTCGATGCCGCGCTCGGTCAGCGTCAGCTCGATCATCCGGCGGTCCTGCTCGCTGCGCGCCCGTGCGATCAGCCCCTTGCGTTCGAGCCGGTCGAGCATGCGCGTCATCGAGCCGCTGTCGTACGACATCTTGCGCGAGAGTTCGAACGGCGTGCGCGCGTAGCCGCGCGACAGCAGCAGGATCACGCCGATCTGCTGCGCGGTGAGGTCGAACGGCTCGAGCGCGCGATCCATCCGCTCGACGAGCGCCTGCTTCGCCTTCGACAGGTAATAGCCGAGGCTCGTTTCCAGCGCGATGTTCTCGGGATCGTAAAGGCCGCCGGTCATACGATTGCGCGCGCAGCAATAGTGCGTTTCGGATTAAAACGCGCCCAGTATCTTGAAAAATGATTGCTTAGTCAATATTATTTAAGTCAACCAGTTACGACGTGCATGTTGCACTGCCGGAGACTATGTTCTGACCGATTGGCCCGCGCTGCCGGGCACCCGAGGATGTTCGCGATGCTGTTCCTGAAAAATGCCGCCGGCGCGCTGCGCCGCAACCTGACCGATACCGCTCATCATGTGTTCTCCGGGCCGCACCGCGGCTGGAAGATCGCGCTGTACGTGACGATGCTGGTCGTGCCTGGCGGCTCGCTCGCGGCACTCGGGTTCGCCTGGTTCGATCATCGCCGGCAGCGCAACGCGAAAAATGCCGCCCGCCGCACGAGCCAGCCGGCCGCGACGGAGCCGTCGACATGGCGGGCTGCCGCCGCCGAACCCGTCCCGGTGCCCGTGCGCTGCCACTGACGCCGCAGCACTCCCGCCGCTCTCCGCACGATCCCGCCTGATCGCCGGCCGCGTCACGCGCGGCCGGTGCTGTACGTCCATTCGTACGCCCGCTTTCCCGCAAGCTGGCCGTAATGGCCGGTAAACCGGCCGGCCGCGCCGGTAACACATTCCGGCTGCCGCGCACCGTACCCTTAGGGCTGCGCAGCTTTCCCGCCGTCAGTTACCATTTGTCCGCCAGCGGCATGACGCCCGCATCGCGCGGCGCCGCTCGCCGGCCGTCACGCCCAGACAGGAAAACCACCATGCCGTACGCCTCCCTCCCGCGCGCCGTTCGCCCGCTGAGCGCCGCCGTCGCCATTGCGACGGCCGTGCTGCTCGCCGGCTGCGCCGTCGGGCCCGACTATCACCGCCCCGACACGTCGATCCCCGCCGCGTTCAAGGAAGCGCCGGCCGGCTGGAAAGTCGCGCAGCCCGCCGATCGCGCCGACCGCGGCGCGTGGTGGACGGTCTACAACGATCCGCAGCTCGATGCGCTGATCGGCAAGCTCAACGCGTCGAACCAGACCATCGCGCAATCGGCGGCCGCCTACCGGCAGGCGCGCGCGCTCGTCACCGAGGCACGCGCCGCGTATTTCCCGACCGTCGGGCTGACCGCCTCGGGCTCGCGCGCACGGACGCCGCGCACGTCGCTGTCGTCGGGTTCGTCGTCGAGTTTCGGCAGCGGGTCGACCGGGTCGATCAACAACAGCTACAGCGTCGGCCTCGACGCCAGTTGGGAACCCGACCTGTGGGGCAAGGTGAGCCGCACCGTCAGCGCGCAGCGCGCCGGCGAAGCGGCCGCCGCGGCCGACCTCGCGAACGCGCGGCTGTCGCAGCAGGCGCTGCTCGCGCAGACCTATTTCCAGTTGCGTACGTCCGATGCGCTGCAAAAGCTGCTCGACGACACCGTGAAGTCGTATGAACGCTCGCTGCAGCTCACGCAGAACCAGTACGCGCAGGGCGTCGCCGCGCGCGCCGACGTGATCCAGGCGCAAACGCAGCTGCAGAGCGCGCAGGCCGCGCAGATCGACAACGGCGTCGCTCGCGCGCAGTACGAGCATGCGATCGCGACGCTGATCGGCGAGCCCGCGTCGACCTTCTCGCTGCCGCCGAATCCGCTCGCGGCCGAGCCGCCGGTCACGCCGGTCGACGTGCCGTCCGCGATCCTCGAGCGCCGGCCCGACGTCGCGGCGGCCGAGCGCCGCGCGGCGGCCGCGAACGAGCAGATCGGCGTCGCGATCGCCGCGTTCTTCCCGACGCTCACGCTGTCGGCCTCCGGCGGCTTCCAGAGCTCGGTGTGGTCGCAGCTGTTTACGCTCCCGGCGCGCTTCTGGACGGTCGGCCCGCAACTCGCGGCCACGCTGTTCGACGCAGGTCTGCGCGCCGCGCAGACCGATGCCGCGCGCGCCACCTACGACCAGGACGTCGCCGCCTATCGCCTCGCGGTGCTCACCGCGTTCCAGGACGTCGAGGACAATCTCGCGTCGCAGCGCATTCTCGCGCAGGAAATCGACGTGCAGCGGCAGGCCGTCGACAGCGCCGAGCACTCGCTCGCGATCGTCACGAATCAGTACAAGGCCGGCACGGTCGCATATCTGAACGTGCTGACCGCGCAGACCACCGCGTTCACCGCGCAGCAGAAGCTCGCGACGATCGCCGGGCAGCGGATGGTGTCGTCGGTCGGCCTCGTGAAGGCGCTCGGCGGCGGCTGGAACGTATCGGAGATGGCGCGCGAGAACGGCGACATGGCGGCGCCGGCGCCTTTGCCGGCGTCCGGTGCGGCCGCGCCCGCGGCTACCGCACCGTCGGTCGCCTCGCCGCTCGCGCAGAAGTAGGAAGGGAAGCCGGCGACGCGCGCGTTCAGAATCAGCGCTGCGCGTCGCCGAAGATCAGCGACACCTGGTTGTTGCCGATCGGGTGGCCGAGCAGGTTCAGCAGCCCGGCGAGGTTCGCCTGCTGCTCCGGCGCCGCATGCGCGGTCCCGCGGAACGATCCCTGGCCCGGGCCGAAGCTGCCGTGCCCGTCGAGGAACAGCGGGCCCTGCGTCGTCGACAGGTCGAGATCGGCGCCCGCGCCCTTCGCCTGCAATACCGCACGGTACGAACCGAGCGGCTTCACGCGCGACACGCGCGAACTCATCGAATCGATCGTCACCGTCAGCTGGCCGAACGCGTTGTTGCCGATGAGCCGCCAGTCGCTCCAGCCGAGCCGCACGTCGCCCTGCAGGTCGAGCGTGTTGAACGGCGTGCCGAGCCCGGTGAGCAGCGACGCAGGCACGGCCATCGTGCCCGCCGACAGCACCGCGCCGCGCCACGTCGCATCGAGCGTGACCGCATCGGGCATCGCTTCGGTCTGCCGCATGCGCATCTGCACACGCCCGGTCAGCAACGGCCAGAAGCGCGTGGTCCATTCGACCCGGCCCGGCAGCAGCGTCGCCGCGCTCTGGTCGGCGCCCGGCGCGAGCATCAACGTGCCGGAGCCGTGCCACAGCGACCCGTCCGGATCGGCGAGATTCACGTGGCCGCCGGTCGCACGCGCGAACTGCGGCGCGATCCACGCGGCCGGCGCGAGCGCGACGAGCGTCACCGCCGTCGCCAGGCCGCCTGCCAGCACCCACGGCAACACGGTGACGAGCCGTCTCACCCACGGCCGCATCGGCCGGCCTTCGTTTGCGTCATCCACTGCCGTCATCTATTTCTGGACGGAAGGTTGCATCACGGCCGTCAGGTCCACCTGGCCGTCTTCCTTCAGCGCCGTCGCATGCGCTTCGCCGACCTGCACCTTGAACTGCCGGCGCGCATCGTCGAGCCACTGGGTCCATGCCGGGAACGACACGTTCTTCATCTGGATCTGCACGCCGTTGCCGACGATCTGCACCTGCGCGCCCTGCAGCCCGTGATCGGACAGCGACGCGGTCAGCGCATCCTTCAGCGCGAGGCCGGTCGGCGCGACACCCTGCGCGGCGGCGGCCAGCGACTTCGCTTCGTTCGCCTGCGCGGTCATCTGCGCGAGTTCGTGACGCATCGCCGGCAGCTCGCGCTGAATCCGCGCGCGGCCTTCCTGCGCGGGCGACCACAGCACCGAATACGCGATCGCGACCGCCAGCACGGCGCCGCCCCAACCGAGCAGCGTCTTCTCGCGCGGCGTGCGCTCGCCCCAGAACTGGGCCAGCGTCTGGTTCAGTTGTTCGGTTTTCATGAGCGGCTCCGGATCGTCCATTTGCCCGTGTTGCTGTCGACTTCGCCGGACAGTCCGTTACGCGCGAGGCGCTGCGTGAAATCGGGATCGACCTTGACTTCCGGCTTGAAGCCGACGTCGAGCCGCCGGTCGTGATAGTCGAGCGACGCGATGCCGTTCAGCGGCAGCGCGCCCATCGAGCGCGACAAGCCGCTCGACAGCGCGAGGAAATCGTTCGGCGACAGCTCGCCGGCCGCGAGCCGAAGCTGGTCGAGCTGGCGCTGCATCTGCGCGGGCGGATCAAGCACGGTGGTCGTCTTCGGGAAGGCAGACAGCAGCGTCTCGGTGATCTGCGCGGACAGCGCATCGCGCTCGCGCGACAGCTTCCACCAGTGCAGGTTCATCCCGATCACCGCGACGCCGAGCGTCGCCGCGGCCAGCGCGATCGGCACGCGCAGGCGCTTTACCGTCGCGCGGTCGAAGCGCCACGGCTGCGATTCGAATTCGAACTGGCATAGATCGAATGGCTCGGTCAGCGCCCGGCGCGCGAACGTGTCGAACGACAGCGGCGCGGCGCCCGGCAGCAGCGGCGCGTCGGTGCGGCCGACCGACGCGAGCCGCGGCTCCGCGCCCGGTTCGCCGAGTTCGTACAGTTCGACGTCGCCGCCGCCCGCGAGCGCGGCCAGCGTGCCGGCCGCGCGCGACGCGGGCGCCGCGAAGCCTTCGCCGAGCGCGCCGCGCGCGACCGCCAGCTCGAGGCGCGGCGCCCCGGCCGCGGCCGGCAGCGCGCCGGCTTCGACGAGCACCGGTTCGACCGCCGTCGCGAGTCCGAGCACCGCGGCGACCGTCGGCGGGCGGGCAGGCGGCTCGGTGACGCCGGCGACGAGCGCGGCCGCGTCGGTAGCCTGGCCGTCGGCCGGCACGGCGGAGGCCGCTTCGGCCGATGCACGCGGCGCCGGCAGGCAGCGGGTCGCGGGCACCGCGCTCAGGTGCCGGTGGCCGGCCGCGGTGAACGCGTCGCAGATCGTGCGGAACCATGCGCGGTCGACGACGGCCAGTACGCGGCGCCCGTCGGGCAGCGCGGCCGGATCGAGCGCGATGTGGCAGCCGAGCGGATCCTGGATCAGCTGATCCTCGACGATGTTGGGCAGCGCCTGGCGCAGCTTCGGCCCCTTCAGCGGCGGCACGGTCGCGGCCAGCAGCAGCACGTCGCGCGCGGCGACGATCAGCACCGTCGCGTTCGCGCGCGGCAGCAGCGCGAGCGCGGCGCGGCCCGCGCGCTGCACCTGGCCGGCCTTGTCGACGAGCGTGAACGGCAGCTCGGGCCACTGCCATTCCTGCAACGGCACGGCAGGCTCGCGCGGCGGCAAAGAAACAATCAACGTGCTCACAAGAGCTCCTCTCCCGATTGGCGTCGTTATAGCTGGTCGCGGATGCGCACGACCCGCGTCGAGTGCGTGGTCGGATCACGATACACGAGCGAGGTGCGGTCGACCTCCGCGCGTTCGTGCTGAATCCGGCCATGCACGATGAAATAGCTCGAATTGACGTCGACGAGGCTCGAGTCGATCGTCACGTTCGGCGGCGCGCCGGCGCCGCGCAGCGCGAGCTGCACGTCGCCCACGTTGCGGAAAAACACCGTCTCGCGGCGCGACACGAGCGCCTGCGCGGACGACACGCTCATCCCCGGTATCAGCGCGGCGATCACTTCGGCCGGCGCGGTGTTCATGTTCACGGGCGTCGTGGTCGGCAGCACCGTGACGAACGGGCGCAGCCGCGCGACCATCTCCGGCGTCACGCCGTCGACGTCGAGCAGGCTGTCGACGCGCGTCATCATCAGCGGCGCGGGCCCGCGGTCGCCGCCGGCCATGCCAGGATCGTCGGTGAAGCCGCTGCCCTGCAGGTCGCCGCTCGTCACCGGCGCGGTCGCGGCGTTCGCCGCGGTACCGCCGCCGCCGGGCAGGTTCGGCATCTGGAACCGCGTGGCCGAATGCAGCAGCCCCGCGCGCACCTGTAGCGCGATGCGCTTCGCGAATGCACTGTCGTAGCCGAGCGTCGTCAGCAGGCGCTGGAACGCCTGCATCTGCGTGACGTTCAGCTGCAGCACGCCGGGCGCCGGCGACGACACGAGGTTGCGCAGGTTGAACTTCGCCTGCGCGTCCTCGATCGAGCCGGAGAGGTAGGTATCGTCGCCGCCCGCTTCGTTGGGCGCGCCGATCCGGCCGAGGAAATCCGACAGCTTCGTCTTCGCGATCGGCACGCCCCAGATCCCGCCGAGATAGGTGATGCCGGGCGCCGTGTCTCCTTCCGAGCGCAGGATCATCCGGGTCCAGTCGAGCGCGCCGCGCGCGACCCACTGCGCCTGTGCGATCACGCGCTGGTTCTCGATGCGGCGGATCTGCACCTGCTGGCGCCACAGCATCCCCGACACGAGGATCGCCGACAGCGCGACCACGAGCAGCGCGGTGATGATCGCGGCGCCGCGCTGGCGGCGGGCAGGCATTCGACGGAAAGGGCGCGCGCGCATCGTCATTCCCCGACGAGGAAGATGCGCGTGACCGGCACGCGCAGCGACGTCGCGCCGATGCTGACCTGCAGCCCGGTCACCGCACGCGCCGGCGGCGCGTTGCCGATCTGCGGCACCTTCAGCGCGTCGTTGTTCTGCGCGAGCGCGTCGTCGGCCGTCTGCAGGTTGGTGGTCCAGCCCACGCGCGGCACGTACAGCTTCGCGTCGATCGCGCCGACACCGCCCATCAGCGCGACCCAGCTCCAGCCTTCGACGCTGCTGTCCTTCAGCAGGGTGCGCAGCCGGTTCGTGTCGTCGATCGGCGGCGATGCGTAGCGCACGACGCGCCCGCCGGCGATCCGGTAGCGGACCACCTGCAGCCGCGGCGCGACGCCCGGCACGTCGAGTTCGCGCACGATCTGCAGCGTATTGCCGGCGACGCCGATCGCCGGCTGGCCGGCCTCGTCGTCGGTCGCGGCGAGCCGCGCGTCGATGCGCATCTGGTCGAACATCTGCGCGAACACGCGCTCGTCTTCCATCGCGGCGGCGACCTTGTCGCGACCGCGCATGATCTGGTCGAGCCCCCGCCACGCGAGGATCGCCACCACCGCGAGGATCGCGATCGCGATCATCAGCTCGATCAGCGTGAAGCCGCGGGCAGCGCGGGACGAGGGGGCGGACGGGCGTCGCATCGGCGCGTCAGAGCGGACGGCTGGTTTCATTCGCGACCACCGTCACCATCTGCGCGAGCACGCCGGCGCGGCCGGGCATGCTCACCGAGATCCGCACGCGCCGGAACACCGGATTCGGCGTGGTGCTCACGCGCTGCGTGCAGACGAGCTGCACGTTGCCTTGCGAGCAGTCGAAACTCTGTTCGCCGACTTCCGGCCACGCATGCGTGAGCCGCAGCTGCGCGAGCGCATTGTCGGCGCTCCAGCCGGCGAGCAGCCGGCGATGCAGCTCGGACGCGTTGGTCGCCATCGTGCCGACCGCGCGGATCGACGCGGCGAGCGCGACCGCGATGATCGCGAGCGCGACCAGCACCTCGATCATCGTGAAGCCGCGGGCGGAAGAAACGGGGAAGGGCAGGCGACGACGCATCGTCATTGCACCTCGTAGCGGCCGTTGCCGGTGCCGACGATCGTCGCGCTGCCGGCGGCCGAATGCAGCGTCACGCGCACCGGCGTGTCGATGCTCTCGGTGCCGAACACGACGCGGCTCGCGCGCGTGTCCGACCCCGGGTAATCGATGTCGGCGCCGGTGACGCCGCCGTCCCAGTCGCGCGGACGCAGCAGGTCGTCGCGCAGCGTGCGCCAGCCGTCGGGCGAGCTCACGTCGAACTGGAAACCGTGCGCGGTCGGCTGCCATGCGATCGGCCGCGCGCGCACCTGCGCTTCGTCGCCGGCCGTCTCGAACAGCAGCGCGATACGCTGCGCTTCCTCGCGCAGGTCGGTGCGCGGATTGCGCGTCAGCGACAGCGACGCGAGCGACACGAGCAGCCCCGCGATCACCAGCACGACCAGCATTTCGAGCAGCGTGAAGCCGCGCGCGCGACGCCGCACCGCGCCGCGGCGCACGCGGCAATCGCGGCCGCAGCGGGAGGTCGTGCGAATGGCGAGCATGAAGAACGGGAATGAAACGTCGGGCCGATCAGCGCCGGCTTATTGCCACGAGCCGATGTCGGTATCGTTGCCGTCGCCGCCTTCCTTGCCGTCGGCGCCGTAGCTGAACACGTCGATCTCGCCGTGCACGCCCGGGTTCAGGTACTTGTACCCGTTGCCCCACGGATCGTTCGGCAGGCGCTCGAGATAGCCGCCGTCCTTCCAGTTGTTCGGGATCGGATCGGTGGTCGGCTTCTGGATCAGCGAATTCAGGCCCTGCTCCTGGGTCGGATAGCGGCCGTTGTCCAGACGGTACAGCTTGAGCGCCTGCATGATCGTGCCGATGTCCTGCTTCGCGGCGATGCGGCGCGCCTCGTCCGGGCGGCTCATGATCTTCGGCACGATCAGCGCCGCGAGGATCCCGAGGATCGCGACCACCACCATGATCTCGATCAGCGTGAAACCGCGCTGACGACGCACGGCCGCGTTGCGGCGAGTGATCCACGTTTGCATGACTGACTACCTCTTTCCAAAAAATGTCGTCGATTGAGTGACGCACCCGGCGCACCGGACGATTGCCTGACAGCAACCTTCCGGACCGGCGGGCGCGGAGCACGCATTGTAAGGCGCGCATCGCCGAGGGCTTTCACCCAACGCAAATTTCATATACATCCGTACAATAGCGCGCATGAACGCGCTCTCGATCCGGATCCTTTCCCTCGCCCTCTTCGCGGGTTTGTGCGCGACGGCCACCTACTGGGTCGTCACGCTGTCGGCCCGCGAAGCGCCGCTGCCCGCCGCCGCCGCACGGCTGCCGATCCGTACCGAGGACGCCGCGGCGCTCTTCGGCGGCCAGCTCGACAAGAATCCCGTCCAGGACATCCACCTGTTCGGCATTCTCGCGCTCGACCACGGCGGCGCCGCGATCGTCAGCGTCGGCGGCGAACCGCCGCGCGCCGTGTCGCTCGGCGCGGAGGTCACGTCCGGCGCGAAGCTCGCCGAAGTCCGTCCACGCTCGATCATCGTCGACCGCAACGGCGCCCGCGCCGAAATCCAGCTCCCGGCGAACACGCCGTCCCCCGCGATCTACATGCGCTGAACGGCGGCGGCCCGGCACGCGGAATCGGGCCGCTCCGTCACTGCACCATGTTGTTCAGCTCGATGATCGGCAGCATCACGGCCAGCACGATCACGAGCACGATGCCGCCCATCGCGAGGATCAGCAGCGGCTCCAGCAGGCTCGTCAGGAACATCGTGCGGCGCTCCAGCTCGCGCGCTTCGCCTTCGGCCGCGCGATCCAGCATCGTCGTCACGTCGCCCGTCGCCTCGCCCGAACGAATCAGGTGCACGAGCACCGGCGGAAACGTCTTCACATTGTTCAGCGCGCGCGACAGCGCGGAGCCTTCGCGCACGCGCACGATCGCGTCGTCGATGTTCGCGCGCATCGCGCGGTTCGACAGCGTCTCGCCGGCCGCCTGCAACGCGCGCAGGATCGGCACGCCGGCCGCGGTGAGAATGCCAAGCGTGCTCGCGAATCGCACCGTGTTGTAGCCGCGCACGAGCTTGCCCGCGAGCGGCGCGGTCAGCACCCAGCGATCGAACGCGAGCCGGGGCCCGGCGCGCGACAGCGTCGCCTTCACGAACCACACGATGAGCGCGACCGCGATCAGGATCGCCCACCACCAGTGCCGCACGAATTCCGACAGCGCCATCATCACGACCGTGAGGATCGGCAGCTGCTGCTTGGTGCTCGCGAACACGTTGACGACCTGCGGCACGACGTAGCTCAGCAGGAACGTGACGATGCCGAACGCGATCAGCGTGACGATGCCCGGATACGTGAACGCCAGCAGGATCTTCTGCTTGAGCGCATTGCTCTGCTCGATGTAGTCGGCCAGGCGCGACAGCACGATGCCGAGCTTGCCGGTGTGCTCGCCGGCCGCGACCAGCGCGCGATAGATTTCCGGAAAATCGCGCGGATGCTGGCCCAGCGCGTTCGCGAGCGAATGGCCGCCGAGCACTTCCGCGCGGATCGCGGCCATCAGTTCGCGGATGTAGTCGCGCTCGGCCTGCTCGGTCAGCACGCCGAGCGCCTCGTCGAGCGGCAGCCCGGCGATCAGCAGGCTCGCGAGCTGGCGCGTGAGGATCGCCTGTTCGCGCTGCGACAGCTTGCGGCCGAACGCGAGCCGCTGCGAACGCGCGCCGCGCGTCGCGCTCGCGGCCGGCTCGACGACGAGCGGCGTGAGCCCCTGCGTGCGCAGCTGGCCGCGCGCGGCGCGCGCACTGTCGGCATCGATCACGCCTTTCTGCGCGCGTCCCGCCGCATCGATTGCTTCGAAACGGAATGCCGGCATCGCGCTATGCGCCTCCCGTCACGCGCAGCACTTCCTCGAGCGACGTCGCGCCGGACGCGAGCCAGCGCTCGGCGTCGTCGCGCAGCGTGCGCATCCCTTCCGCGCGGCCGGCGGCGAGAATTTCAGCATCGGCCGCGTTGCGGTGAATCAGCGAGCGAATCGAATCGTCGATCACCAGCAGCTCGTACACACCGCGCCGGCCCGCATAACCGGAATGTCCGCACTTCGCGCAGCCGACCGGATGCCACACGGTACGGCCGTCCTCATGCCGCTCTTCCTTGCAGACCGGGCAGAGCTGGCGCACGAGGCGCTGCGCGAGCACGCCGAGCAGCGACGACGCGAGCAGGTACGGCTCGACGCCCATGTCGGTCAGGCGTGTGACGGCGGACGCCGCGTCGTTCGTGTGCAGCGTCGCGAGCACGAGGTGGCCCGTCAGCGACGCCTGCACCGCGATCTGCGCGGTTTCGAGGTCGCGGATTTCGCCGATCATGATCACGTCCGGGTCCTGGCGCAGGATCGAGCGCAGCGCGCGGGCAAAAGTCATCCCGATCCGCTCGTTCACCTGCGTCTGGCCGATACCGGACAGGTCGTATTCGATCGGGTCCTCGACGGTCATGATGTTGGTCGTCGCGGTTTCGAGCCGCGACATCGACGCGTACAGCGTGGTCGTCTTGCCCGAACCAGTCGGGCCGGTGACGAGCACGATGCCGTGCGGGCGGCCGATCAGCTTGTCGAACTGGACGAGCGTGTCGCGGCCCATCCCGAGCGCTTCGAGGTTCAGGCGCTGCGCATCCTTTTCCAGGAGACGCAGCACCGCGCGCTCGCCGTGCCCGGTCGGCAGCGTCGACACCCGCACGTCGACCGGCCGGCCGCCGACGCGCAGCGTGATGCGGCCGTCCTGCGGCAGGCGCTTCTCCGCGATGTCGAGCTGCGCCATGATCTTGATCCGCGAGATCAGCGCGCCGTGCAGCGCCTTCTTCGGGCGCACGACGTCGCGCAGCGTGCCGTCGACGCGAAAGCGCACGACCGACGCATTCTCGAACGGCTCGATGTGAATGTCCGACGCCTGTTCGCGCGCCGCTTGCGTGAGCAGCGCGTTGATCATCCGGATGATCGGCGCGTCGTCTTCCGATTCGAGCAGATCCTCGACTTCGGGGATGTCCTGCATCAGCCGCGACAGGTCGACTTCGCCTTCGACCTCGCCGACCACCTGCGCGGCGCTGCCGTCCTGGCGCGCGTAGGCCTGGTTGATCGCCTGCGCGAGCTCGTCGGCCGGCACGCGATGCACGGAAATTGAACCGAAGTTGCGCGCGATTTCCGCGAGCGCGGCGTCGCTCGTGCGTTCGCTGATCCACACCTCGAGCGTGTCGTCGAGCTGATGCGCGATCAGCACCTGGCCGCTCTTCGCGAAGCCGTACGGCAGCAGGCGCGCGGCGAGCGGCGACGGCGGCTGGCGTTCGCCCGGCGCGCCGTCGTGGGCGGAAGACGCGAGCACGTCGCTCACTGCGAAGCTCCCGGCGCGGTGGTCAGCGGCTGTTGCGGCACCGCCTGCTGCGGCACGCTCTGCGGCTGCGCGGGCGTCGCCTCCGGCAGCGGCTGGGCCGGCACCGGCGCCACCTGGCGCTGCAACTGCTGGCGGCGCATCTTGTCGAGATCGAACAGGTTGCCGGCCGGCGTGCCGCCCTGGCTCGGACCCAGCGGCATCGGCGGGACGACCGGATCGTCCTTGTCGCGCATCACATTGTTGTCCGACTTGTACGCGCCCGTCACGCCCTGGATGTAGTCGTAGCGGTTCGCGGTGACTGCTTGCGCGGTGCTGCGATCGGAAATGATCACCGGGCGCAGGAACACCATCAGGTTGGTTTTCGCGCGCTGCTTCGTTTCGGAGCGGAACAACTGGCCGATCCACGGGATGTCGCCCAGCAGCGGCACCTTGCTGTTCGACACCTGGTAGTTGTCCTGCATCAAGCCGCCGAGCACGATGATCTCGCCGTTGTCGGCCAGGATCGTCGACTGGATCGAGCGCTTCGTGAAGGTCGGGCCGGTCTGCGCGTTCGTCGTGCCGGCGACGACCGCCGAATCCTCGGTATAGAGCTGCAGCTTCAGGATCCCGCCGTCGGTGATCTGCGGCTTCACGTGCAGCGTCAGGCCGACGTCGCGACGGTCGTAGGTGTTGAACGCGTTGCTCGTCGTGCCGCTCGTCAGGTTCGAATACGAACCGGTCGCGATCGGCACGTTCTGGCCGACGACGATCTTCGCTTCCTCGTTGTCGAGCGTGATCAGGTTCGGCGTCGACAGCACGTTCGCGTCGCTCACGCCCGCAAAATACTGCAGCAGCGCGCCGAGCCCCTGCACACCGAACATGTTGTGCAGCCAGCCGATGTTGAGGCCTTGGCTCAGGTTCGCGAGATTGGCGGCCACCCCGGCGGTGGCCGCCGTGCCGCCCGTCGTCAGGTTGATGATGCTGTTGCCCAAACCGCCCGTGGGATTCAGGTTCGTACCGCCGAGAAACTGGCCGCTCGCCACCTGCCACTGGATGCCGAGGTTGCCGGACGTATTCGAGTTGAGCTCGACGATCAGCGCTTCGATATAGACCTGCGCACGCCGCGCGTCGAGCTGGTCGATCACCGAGCGCAGGTTCCGGTACACCGGATCGGACGCGGTGATGATCAGCGAGTTGGTGGCCGAGTCGGCCTGGATCATCCCGCCCGGCTGGTTGTCGTCGCCGCTCTTGTCCTTGTCGCCGCCGAGCAGGCCGCCGGTGCCGAGGCCACCGCCGGACGAGCCGCCGCCGTACCCGGACGACGACGACGAACCGCCGAGGCCGCCCGACGGCAGCGGCGGGGTGCCCGACGTGCCGGTCGAGAAGTTGCCGCTCGACGACGAGCCGCCGTTCTGGTTGAAGCTGTTCGCATCGTTGGACGACGCCGACGAGCCGCTGTCGTTGCCGCCCTTGCCGAGCATCCCGCGCAGCGTCTTCGCGAGCTTCACCGCATCGGCGTTGCGCAGCGGCACGACGTGCATGTTGCCGGGCACCGCGCTCGGTGCGTCGAGCTGCTGCACGAGGCGCTTGGCGGCCGCGAGGCGCGACGCGTTCGACGCACGCAGCAGCAGCGCGTTGGTGCGCGGGTCGGCCGTGACCGATACCTTCAGCGTCGCGTCGCTGTTGCCGATCGCGCCCGGGTCGAGCATTTTCTGCAGTTGCGCGGCGAGGTCGATCGCGTTCGCGTTGCGCAGCGGCACGACCTGCACCTGCGCGCCCGCGGCGCTGTCCACGCCCGAGATGATCTGCGCGATGCGGCGCACGTTGTCCGCGTAGTCGGTCACGACGATCGTGTTGTTCGCCGGGTAGGCCGTCACCGTGTTGTTCGGCGAGATCAGCGGCCGCAGCACGGGCAGCAGGTTGTTCGCCGATTCGTTGTGCAGCTCGAACACCTGCGTGATCACCTGGTCGCCGCGCGCCTGCGGCGCATTGCCGATGTAGGTCGGCACGCCCTGCAGCTTCGCGTCGGCTTCCGGCACGACCTTCAGCACGCCGTGATCCTGCACGAGCGCGAAGCCCTGCATGCGCAGCGCCGACTGCAGCGTCTTCAGCGCCTGGTCTTCCGGTACCGGCCGTTCGGCCACGAGGTTGAGCTGCCCCTTCACGCGGGGGTCGACGATGATGGTCTTGCCGGTCGCGGCGCCGATCGCTTTCGCGACCTGGTCGATATCCGCATTCACGAAGTTGAGCGTGACCTGAGCGTAGGCGGCCTGCGAGACGATGATGCCTGCCACGAGCAGGGTCGTGGCGATACGCCGCATAACGAAGCGATTTCTTGTCATGGATGAATGGGTCGATGCCGGCTCAGGCCACTTCCGGCGGTAGTGCTGGGATCCAAGTCCGAAAGAGGCGACATTAGCAGTTTTTCATGTCCGAAATATCACATTGATCCGAAGACTGTCTCACATACGACATGTATCCGGAGAATCGTATGCAATATGTAAGGATTGCAGCACCCCTTCGCATGCCGGCCCTCGCCCCCGTTTCGCGATGAATCGACACGGAAATGCGGTATAACCGGGCTGCCGTTTTCCTGCCTGTCGCAATCCGACGGTCTGCCGGTATGATACGGGCGGCGCGTTTCTCGTCGCACGAATAACAGGCACGGGTTTTCCCGAGCTTCGCGCAATTCCCTTTGGTTTCCGCACGATGAACAGACGGTTCGCTTCGATCGCGTTGATCGCCGCCGGCGCGTGGTTCGCCAGCGGCAACGCACGCGCGGACTGTTTCGACGAAGCGGCCAAATACCAGCAGGTCAATCCGCTGATCCTGCGCGCGATCGCGTGGCAGGAGTCGCGCAACCGGCCCGGTGCGCTCAACAAGAACACGAACGGCTCGGTCGACTACGGCCTGATGCAGATCAATTCGATCCACCTGCCGACGCTGTCGCGCTACGGGATCGGCCGCGACACGCTGATGGAGCCGTGCAAGAACGTGTATATCGCCGCGTGGCATCTCAAGCAGAAGATGAACCGCTACGGCAACACGTGGCAGGCGGTCGGCGCCTATCATTCGGAAACGCCGTCGCTGCGCGACAAGTACGCGCGGCAGATCGCCGGCATCCTGACGCAATGGAAGCTGCTGCCGCCCGCGCAGACCACTCAGGCCACCCAGGCCGCTCAAGCGCCTCAAGCCGCTCAGTGATTCCGCGCCGCGTCGCCGGCTGACGCCGGGCCGGCCGCGCGCGTTTGATGCACAATGCGGGCTGACGCGCCGTTTCGCCCGTGCGCGGGCCGATCGCGCCCCGGCAGGGCGCCGCGGCCGCTTTTCCATCTTTTCCGTTGGTGCATATCATCATGAATCCGGCAATGAAACAGCCGTTGCCCGTCACCGTGCTGTCCGGTTTCCTCGGCGCCGGCAAGACCACGCTGCTCAACCACGTCCTCGCGAACCGCGCGGGCCTGAAAGTCGCGGTGATCGTCAACGATCTCGCGGCGGTCAACATCGACGCGTCGCTCGTGCGCGATGCGCAGGCGCTGTCGCACGTCGAGGAACGGCTCGTCGAAATGTCGAACGGCTGCATCTGCTGCACGCTGCGCGACGATCTGCTCGTCGAGATCCGCAACCTCGCGTCCGAAGGCCGTTTCGACGCGATCATGATCGAATCGACCGGTATCGCGGAGCCGATGCCGATCGCCGAAACCTTCACGTTCGTCGACGACGACGGCGCGTCGCTGTCGGCCATCGCACGGCTCGACACGCTCGTCACCGTGGTCGACGCGTACAACTTCCTGCGCGACTACGGCTCCGACGACGCGCTCGCGACGCGCGGCATCGCCGCGTCGGAAGACGACGATCGCACGCTCGTCGAGCTGCTGATCGAGCAGATCGAATTCTGCGACGTGCTGGTGATCAACAAGGCCGACTTGGTCGGTGCGGACGATCTCGTCCGCCTGCAGCACATCCTCGCGCGCCTCAATCCGCGCGCGCACCAGGTCGTCTCGACGTTCGGCAACGTGCCGCTCGACGAAGTGCTGAACACCGGCCGCTTCGATTTCGACGAAGCCGCGAACGCACCGGGCTGGCTCGCGTCGCTCGATCACGACCACACGCATTGCGACGACCCGGACTGCCATGACGCCCACCATGCGCACGTGCACGGCGAAGCCGACGAATTCGGCATCGGCAATTTTGTTTACCGCGCGCGCCGGCCGTTTCACCCGGCACGGCTCTGGGCGCTGCTGCATCAGGAGTGGCCGGGCGTGCTGCGCAGCAAGGGTTTCTTCTGGCTCGCGACGCGCAACGACATCGCGGGGTCGCTGTCGCAGGCGGGCGGCGTATGCCGGCATGGCCCGGCAGGTTTGTGGTGGGCGGCGCAGGATCGCGCGGAATGGCCGGACGACGACGAGCTGCTCGCTGAAATCCGCACCGAATGGCTGGGTGATCTCGACGATCGCACGGTCGGCGATCGCCGGCAGGAACTCGTGCTGATCGGCATCGCGCTCGACGCCGATGCGTGGCGCGCGAAACTCGATGCATGCCTGCTGACCGATGCGGAGTTCGCACTCGGTGCGACGGGATGGGCGGCGTTCGACGATCCGTTCCCGGCGTGGGACGTCGATTCGCACGACGACGACGATCACGGCGACACGCAGATCGTGCATGCATGATGGCACGGTAACGGCTTGTAAAATTAACCGTTAACTTTTGCAAGAGCGGCGCGGACTGTGGCGAAAATGCCGCGCGCGCCCAACAAAAAACCCGCCGAGAGGCGGGTTTTTCATGGAACAGGCGCGGGTTTAACGCTTGTTGACGGCGTCCTTGAACGCCTTGCCAGCCGTGAACTTGACCGTCTTGGCTGCCGGGATCTTGATGGTTTCGCCCGTCTTCGGGTTGCGGCCCGTACGTGCTGCGCGCTTGCCCGAACCGAAGCTGCCGAAGCCGATCAGCTGAACCGCATCACCCTTCGACACGGCCTTCTTGATGACTTCGAGCAGCGTGTCCAGCGTTTCGCCGGTTTGAGCCTTGCTGGCGCCCGTTTGGGCGGCGACGGCGTCGATCAGTTCCTGTTTGATCATTAAGGTTCCTTTATCAGGTTAGGTTGACACGAACAGCGCGAACGCGCCGATTATACGTGCGCGAACCGTGCCGTCGAGAGTCAGACTCCGACGACACAGCGCCGAATCCTGGCCCGCGCGACGCGCCCTCCGGCTTGCCGGCGGCCACCCCGCGGTACGGCGTTGCTATGATAGCGCAGCGCAAACCCAATAACGACAAGGGTTTCAAAGATTTTCATCGGTATTTCGCCGAATGAATCGTCGACTGCCCGTTTTTTGACCTGCGCCAACCGGACAGGGTCCGCGGCGTGGTCCGCCCGATCGTCGCGCCGTTGCCCCTTTCCAACGGCCGGTTGGACGGCCTCCCGCAATCCCTTGCCAGGCTTGGCTGCCACGTTTTTTGTTTCGCATGCCCGACCGACTTGTATCCGCCACGCTCGCGCTTCGCGACGACGGCACGCTCGTCTCGCCCGAGTTCGGCGAGCTTCATCGCGGTGCATCCGGCACGCTCGCGCACGCGCATCGCACGTTCGTCGCGGGCAACGGGCTGCCCGCGCGCTGGCAGCGCCGCGGAACGTTCACGATCGTCGCGACCGTGTTCGGCGCGGGCGCCGGCTTCCTCGCGGCCTGGGCCGCGTGGCGCGACGATCCCGCGCGCTGCGAGCGGCTGCACGTCGTCGCGGTCGAACCGCATCCGTTCTCGCGCGACGACTTGCGCCGCGCGGTCTCGCATATGGTTGCAGACACAACCATATCGGCAGACGTCGACGCGTTGATCGATGCATGGCCGATGCTCGTACCGGGCCTGCACCGGCTCGAATTCGACGAAGGACGCGTGGTGCTCACGCTCGCGTTCGGCGATGCGATCGACCTGTTGAAGAAGCTCGTCGCGCGCGCCGATGCGTTTTTTCTCGACGGCGCCGCGGCATCAAGCGACGGAATTCGCGCACTCGCGAAACTCGCCGGCGAACACGCGACGTTTGCGACGCATGCAAGGTCCGACGACGTGAAACACGCGCTCGGCGAAACAGGTTTCACGTTCCGCGAAGTCGACGATCGCCTCGTCGGCGAATATGCGCCGCGCTGGCGCGCGCGCCGACACGAGCCGCCGCGTGCGCTCCCCGTTGCATCGCGCCGCGCGATCGTGATCGGCGCGGGCCTCGCCGGTTGCGCGGTCGTCGAACGTCTGGCCGCGCGCGGCTGGGACGTCACGCTGATCGACCGGCACGAGCGGATCGCGAGCGACGCGTCGGGCAATCCGGCCGGGGTTTTCCATCCGCTGATGACGCGTGACGACAACGTCGCGAGCCGGCTCACGCGCGGCGGCTTCCTGCACGCGATCACACGCTGGGGTGCGCTCGAACGCGCCGGACATGCATTCGCACGCAGCACGCACGGGATGATCCATCTCGCCGAATCGGCCGACGATTTCGCGCGGATGCGCGACGCGTTCGACGCGTTCGGCGCGCCGTCCGACTACGTGACGCTGCTCGATGCCGATGCCGCGCGCGCACACCTGAATCTGCCGGTCGCGCACGGCGGCCTGCTGTTTCCGCACGGCGGCGCCGTCTGGCCGGCCGGGCTGTGCGCCGCGCAATATGCGGCGGCCGGCGAGCGCGTGCGCCTGCTTGCGCCCACCTGCGTCACACGGCTCGAACGGCGAGACGACAGCTGGCATGCGCTCGACGATACGGGCGCCACGCTCGCCGATGCACCGGTCGTCGTGCTCGCGAACGCGGGCGACGCCGCGCGTCTTGCCGGGCTGAAGCATGTCGCGCTGCAACCGGTGCGCGGCCAGCTCACGCTGCTACCGCCGGGCACGACGGCGCCGCTGCCGTGCCCGACGATCGGCGACGGTTACGCGGTCCCGCTCGACGACGGCACGCTGCTGATCGGGGCCACGTTCGAACCCGACGACACCGATCCCGCGATGCGCGCGGCCGGCCACGCCGAAAACCTCGATCGCGTGCGCCACCTGCTGCCGGGCCTGATCGGCGAGCTGCCGGATCCCGCCACGCTGCGCGGCCGCGTCGCTTTCCGCTGGGTCGTCGGCGACCGCCTGCCGCTCATCGGCCCGCTCGCCGACGAAGCGCAGGCCACCGCGAACGCCCGCGCGCTGGGCGGTGCGCAGGCGCGCGACCTGCCGCGCATGCCGGGCCTCTACGGCGCCTTCGGCTTCGGTTCGCGCGGCCTCGTGTGGGCCGCGCTCGGCGCCGAACTGATCGCATCGCAACTCGAAGGCGAGCCTTGGCCGCTCGAGCGCGAACTTGCCGATGCGGTCGACCCCGCCCGCTTCCTGATTCGCGCACTGCGCGCCCGCCGCGTCGGTTCGACCGGCTGACCACCCGCGCGTGTCGCTCACAGTTTCCCGATTTTTCCGCGCAAGGTTATCCACGCAATGCTGTGGATAACCGCGCGAAATCCAAGCGCACTCCGCGTGCAATCACAGTGGACGTAAACTGGGTAACTCCGCACAGCTGTGAAGGGGCCCGAAAGTTGCTCAACTCAAACATCTGTGAGCGAACAGCCTGTGCAACCGGTTATGGTTTCGCCAACACCTTGATCTGCCAGCGTAAACCGGAGTTATCCACAGAACTGTGCGTCCTTTGTTAACTTCTACTACGTATATATACAAGTAAACCTTTGAAACCAAAGACCTGTGGCGCCGCACAGCGCCGCGAGTCGATTCAGTCGGTTCCGGAACGAAAAAGCTGTGGCACAATCGGTTTCCTTCGCGTTCGTTCGGCCAAGCGCCGGACATGCTTCAATGGAACGGTCGGCACGATTTCGAATCTGAATCTTCGAGACTGCGCAGTCCGTTCACACACCAGGCCGACAATCCAGATCGGCAACCTGAACGACGTTCCGCCCTGTGGCGGAACAGGCGGACCCCATGTACCGCCATCGTCGAGCACAACAATCACATTCGGGGCGATACCCAGCCGGCGCGCATCCATTCCTGTCGCTTGACCCGCGTCGCTGGCGGTTGCTTCCAAAGGAGAAGTCACCACGATGAAGTCGGCGTTCTCATTCCTGCCCAACTGGCCGCTGGCGCCGGATGCCGTGTTCTGGGCCGGGCTCGCGCTGTTCGCAGCCGGCCTGTGCGGCGAGCTGTGCTATCGCGCGTGGCGCCTGCCGCGCATCACAGGCTATGCCGTGATCGGCCTGATCGCCGGTTCGTTCGGATTCGGCGTGATCGACACGAGCACCGACGAAACCTCGCGATTGTTGATGGACGTCGCGCTCGGCCTGCTGCTGTTCGAGCTCGGCAGCCGCCTCGACTTGCGCTGGATCCGGCGCAATCCGTGGCTCGTCGCGTCGAGCCTCGCGGAAGCCACGCTCACCTTCGTGCTCGTACTGTTCGTGATGCTCGCGCTCGGCGTATCGGGGATGGTCGCCCTCGTGCTGTCGGCGATCGCGATCGCGACGTCGCCGTCGATGGTGATCCAGCTCAAGACCGAACTGCGTGCGGAAGGGCAGGTGTCGCAGCGCCTCATCACGCTCACCGCGCTCAACAGCGTGTATGCGATCGTGCTGACCAAGCTCGTGACGAGCTGGCTGCACCAGGAAGCGTACGGCAACGTTTTCGCGACGATCCTGCAGCCGCTCTACCTGCTCGCCGGCTCGTTCATCGTCGCCTATCTGGTCGCGCGTTCGTGCAATTACCTGTTCCGTCACATGACCGCGACGATGCGCGACGAGCATTCGTTCGTCGCGCTGTTCGGGCTCGTGATGCTCGCGATCGCCGTCGCGCAGGCGTTGAAGCTGTCGACGCTGCTCACGCTGCTGCTCGCCGGCATCATCGTGAAGAACCTCGAAGCGCGGCCGCAGCTGTGGCCCGAGCACTTCGGCACGGCCGGCTGGCTGCTGACGGTGGTGCTGTTCGTGCTGACGCTCACGTCGTTCACGTGGGGCGACATCGCGCTCGGCGGGCTGCTCGCGATCGTGCTGATCGTCACGCGGCTCGTCGCGAAGCTGGCCGGCGTCGTCGCGTTCGCGAAGCCGAGCGGCCTCGGGATGAAGCAGGGCGTCGCGCTCGGCATCGCGCTCACGCCGATGTCCGCGCTGTCGTACCTGCTCGTCGACGATACCTACCAGCTCTATCCGAATTTCGACCCGCACCTGCGCGCGATCGTGATGTGCTCGATCGTGATCCTGCAGCTCGTCAGCCCGTTCGTCGTCTATCGCTGCCTGTCGGCGGTCGGCGAACGCAGCGACAGCAACTGATTCCGGAACCTGCCATGGCACTCGAAACCTTCGTCAATTCCGAACCGTTCACGTTCGGCGTCGAACTGGAGATCCAGGTCGTCAACACGCACAACTACGACCTGACCAAAGCGGCATCCGACCTGATGCGCCTGATCCAGGGCGAGACCTTTCCGGGCAACATCACGCCGGAAATCACCGAAAGCATGATCGAACTGTCGACCGGCATCTGCCATTCGCACGAGCAGGCCGTCAGCGAGCTGCATGCGATCCGCGACGTGCTCGTGAAGGCCGCCGACCAGCTCAACGTCGGGCTGGCCGGCGGCGGCACGCATGCGTTCCAGCAATGGAGCGACCGGCAGATCTACGATGCGCCGCGCTTCCAGTACATCTCCGAGCTGTACGGCTATCTCGCCAAGCAGTTCACCGTGTTCGGCCAGCATGTGCACATCGGCTGTCCCGATCCCGACAGCGCGCTGTTCCTGCTGCACTCGATGTCGCGCTTCATTCCGCACTTCATCGCGCTGTCCGCGTCGTCGCCGTTCGTGCAGAACGTCGACACGGGCTTCCATTCGGCACGCCTGAATTCGGTGTTCGCGTTCCCGCTGTCGGGCCGTGCGCCGTTCGTGCTCACCTGGGACAGCTTCGAGGAATACTTCACGAAGATGGTGAACACGGGCGTCGTGAACTCGATGAAGGACTTCTACTGGGACATCCGGCCGAAGCCCGGCTACGGGACGATCGAGGTGCGCGTGATGGACACGCCGCTGTCGGTCGACCGCGCGGCGGCGATCGCCTGCTACATCCAGACGCTTGCACGCTACCTGCTGACCGACCGGCCGCTGAAGCTGTCGGAGGACGATTACCTGGTCTACACGTTCAACCGCTTCGAAGCGTGCCGCTTCGGGCTCGAGGGCACCTGCGTGAATCCTCAGACGGGTGAGCGCCGCACGATCGCGGAAGACATCCTCGACACGCTCGACCGGATCGCGCCGCATGCGGCCGCGCTCGGCTCGCGCGCGGCGCTCGACGAGATCGGCGCGCTCGCGAAGGCGCGCGTGAACGACGCGTCGTGGTTGAGAACCGTTTTCAAACAGGAAAAATCGCTGAACGAGACGGTCCGGCAGCAGTGCTTACGTTGGCGTGAGTGAAAAAATGTTTTGCAGATAGCAGGATCGACCGCATGGCGATTCGCTGAACGGTAATCGGCGCCGTGTCGCGCCGAAATCGATGCGAGGCCTCCTGAAAATCTGTGGATAACCCGATATTCCGCTGCAAAGTCAACGCTCTGCAGGCGGGATAACCGGTGGATCATTCCCGTGCGGCCAATGGCCGATTCGAACAGGACAATGCTGGCGCGCCCCGTTTCGCGGGCGCGCGACATTGCACGCACAACAAGAATTGGCGGTTATCCAGCGATTTTCCACAGAATGCAGGGGATAACTTAGCTGTGCGATTTTCCGCTCTCGCTTAGAATGTCGGCTTTGCGGACAGCGGAACGACGTGTGTCTCTCCGGTCGCCGCGAACGCGACCGCCGCGTGTGCCTCGCGACGGCCGTGCTGACGCACTCGAGTGGGTGCGTCTGTTTTGAGATAGATTCGATCTCCACACTACGGCTGCTCGGCCATCCGGGCGGCGGCAAAGCGAAAAGACTATGAGCGAAGGCGTTTACGGGAACCAGGCTGCGGGACGTGTGACCCACAGCTTGCTGCGGTTGAGCACGGCCATGCGGAGCGAGGCATGGGATTGGGCGGAAGGCGCGGGCCTCACGCCGACGCAGGGCGAGATTCTCGTGCTGCTGCTGCAGCGCAAGGGCCCGATGCGGCTCGGCGAGATCGCGCGCGAGACGCAGCTCACCGCGGCCACCACGAGCGATGCGGTCAGCACGCTCGAGACGAAGGGGCTCGTCGAGAAGCGCCGTGCGCTGGACGACGGCCGGGCACTGGCCGTACGCCTGTCGGCGCGTGGCCGCACGGCCGCGAAGAAGGCGCTGCAATGGCCTGAATTCCTGACGAAAGCGGTCGGCAAGCTCGGCGCGGACGAGCAGGGCACGCTGTATCGCGCGCTGCTGAAGACGCTGCGCGAGCTGCAGGTGGCCGGCGCGACGCCGCCGCAACGCATGTGTCTCACGTGCGCGCATTTCCAGCCGGGCAAGCTGTCGAAGAAGACCGTGCATCACTGCGCGGTGCTCGACATCGCGATGTCGGACAGCGATCTGCGTCTCGACTGCTCGGTGCAGGAAGAGGCCGACGCGGCGACGCAGAAGAAGACCTGGAAGATTTTCGCAGGCTGACGTCCGTCGATCGACCGGGAGGCCGATGATGAACGCTGAAGTCGTGGCGATCCGCCACGTGCATTTCGAGGATCTCGGGAGCTTCGAGCAGGTGCTCGGCGAACGCGGTCGGCGGGTGCGCTATGTCGATGTCGGATCGTCGCGGGTCGAGGTGCTCGACGTCCTCGAGCCGTCGTTGCTCGTCGTGCTCGGCGGGCCGCTCAGCGTGTACGACGACGCGCAGTATCCGACGATCGCGCCGCTCCTGGCGCTCGTGCGCCAGCGCATCGACGCGGGGCTGCCGATCCTCGGCATCTGCCTCGGCGCGCAGTTCATAGCACGGGCGCTCGGGGCGCGCGTCTATCCGGCCGCGCAGCACGAACTCGGCTGGGCGCCGCTGACGCTCACCGACGCCGGTCGCGCGTCGCCGCTGCGTCATCTCGACGGCGCGACGACGTCGATGCTGCACTGGCATGGCGATACGTTCGACCTGCCGGGCGGGGCGATCCATCTCGCGTCGACGCCGGCCTGTCGCCACCAGGCCTTCGCCTGGGGGCAGCACGTGCTGGCGCTGCAATGTCATCCCGAAATCCGTACCGATCGCTTCGAACCGTGGCTGATCGCGAACGCCGGCGAAATCGCCGCGACGCCCGGCGTCGACGCGCGCCAGTTGCGGGCCGATACCGCGCGGCACGGCCCCGTGCTCGAGACGGCCGGCCGGCGCATGTTCGCGGAGTGGCTCGGCAGCGTCGGGCTCTGACGTCGCGGGCGGCTGCGGCCACTGCAACGGTTTGACCCGGCCTGCGTTCGTTGCGGGCCGGCGCCTCGCCGTCGCCGTACGTCGCGCATTCCGTGCATTCCGTGCATTGCGCGCCTCGCCGGCACCCCAGCCGGCGCCGTACCTGACCATCCGCTTACTGCCGATGGCGCCGTCTGCACGCTTCCAGCCTGCGTGCTACGCTCGTCCGCTCTTTCCCTTTCCTGGCGAGCGGCTTCCATGACTGCGCTGTTTTCCCCGTTCACGCTGCGCGGCGTGACTCTTCCGAACCGGATCGTGATTTCCCCGATGTGCCAGTACTCGGCCGAGCGCGGCGAAGCGACCGACTGGCACATGATTCACCTCGGCCATCTCGCACTGTCGGGCGCGGGGCTGCTGTGCATCGAGGCGACCGCGGTGGAACCCGACGGGCGCATCACGCATGGCGACCTCGGTCTGTGGGACGACGTGACCGAAGCCGCGCTGAAGCCGGTGCTGGCCGCGATCCGCAAGCATTCGCCGATCCGCGTCGCGATGCAGTTGTCGCACGCGGGCCGCAAGGCGTCGAGCGCGGCGCCGTGGGAGGGCGGCCAGCTCGTGCCGGTCGCCGACGGCGGCTGGCTGCCGCACGGGCCGTCGGCCGTGCCGCACAAGGACGGTGAGACGCCGCCGCTCGCGCTCGATGCGGCGGGCCTGAACCGCATCCGCGAAGCCTTCGCCGCATCGGCCAGGCGTGCCGCGCGGCTCGGCATCGATGCGATCGAAGTGCACGCGGCGCACGGCTACCTGCTGCATCAGTTCCTGTCGCCGCTCGCGAACCGGCGCACCGACGAATACGGCGGCTCGCGCGAAAACCGGATGCGGTTTCCGCTCGAGATCTTCGAGATCGTGCGCGCCGCGTTTCCGGAAGACCGGCCGGTCGGCGTGCGCGTGTCCGCGACCGACTGGGTCGAAGGCGGGTGGGAGCTCGACGATACGATCGCGTTCGCGCACGAACTGAAGCGCCGCGGCTGCGACTGGATCGACGTGTCGTCCGGCGGCGTGTCGCCGCTGCAGAAGATTCCGCTGTCGCCCGGCTACCAGGTGCCGTTCGCGCAGGCCGTGAAGCGGGCGGTCGGCATGCCGACGATCGCGGTCGGCCTGATCAACGAACCCGCGCACGCGAACCGGCTGATCGAGGCCGGCGACGCCGATCTCGTCGCGATGGCGCGCGCGATGCTGTACGACCCGCGCTGGCCGTGGCACGCGGCGGCCGAACTCGGCGCGCAGGTGACGGCGCCGCCGCAGTACTGGCGCTCGCAACCGCGCGAGCACAAGGCGCTGTTCGGCGACATCGCATTCGGCCAGCGCTGAGCACATCGCGCAATATTGCGCGCGATGTTGAACGAAGCAATCTTGAACGTGTAGGATGCGGATGATTCGCCGCATGCCCCGACGCGGCACCGATCGGTGCCGCGTTTTCGTTTTGCGCGGCGCCCGGCCGCGATCGCGGCCGCTTCCATTCAAGTCGTCTTCACAAGGATTGGTTCGATGAGTTCACGCAGGATCGCGGTGCGCCGCTCGGGAGTACACGGCAAGGGCGTGTTCGCCGTGGCGCCGATCAAGGCCGGCGAGCGCGTAGTGGAATACAAGGGCGAACGAATCTCGTGGAAGGAAGCGCTGCGCCGCCATCCGCACGACCCGAGCGAGCCGAACCATACGTTCTACTTCGCACTGGACGAAGGCGGCGTGATCGACGGCAAGATCGACGGCAACAGCGCGCGCTGGATCAACCATTCGTGCGCGCCGAACTGCGAAGCCGAGGAAGTCAAAGGCCGCGTGTACATCCACGCGCTGCGCGACATCGGGCCGGAAGAGGAGCTGTTCTACGACTACGGCCTCGTGATCGACGCGAAGCTGACGAAGAAGCTCAAGCGCGAATACGCGTGCCACTGCGGGGCGGAGTCGTGCCGCGGCACCTTGCTCGCGACGTCCGACGAAGGCGGGAAGAAGAAAAAGAAGAAGGACAAGAAGGACGGCAAGCCGGCGTCCGGTTCGAAGGACAAGAAGAACAAGAAGTGAGGCAGGCGGCAGCGCATCGCGCGCTGCCGCTGTCGTTTCAGCCGACGGTTGCCGCGTCGTCGCGGCGCGTCATCCGCTTGCCGTCTTTCCGTTCCTGTTCCGGCGGACGGCCCGGTCGACGGGCCAACGGTTGCCCGCCGAAAATCGCGCTGCTCAGTGCGTCGGCGCCACAGCCGGCGTTTCGCTGGCCGGCCGCTCCGTATGCGCGGCGAGCGGCACCCTCACCACGAAGCGCGAGCCGCCTTCCGACGCATCCTCGTACGACACGGTGCCGCCATGCATCGCGATGATGTCGTGCACGATCGCGAGCCCAAGCCCGGCGCCCGTCTCGACGCCATTGCCGCTTTGCGCGTCGCCGCGGAAGAAGCGCTTGAACAGGTCGGCCTGCTGGTTCGCGGGCACGCCGGGGCCGTTGTCCTCGACGACGATCTCGGCGGCCGGCTGGCTGTCCTCGAGCGAGGCGCGCGCGACGTTCACCGTGATCCGCGCGCCGTCCGGCCGCGCGAGCGGCACGTACTTCAGCGCATTGTCGAGCAGGTTCGCGATCACCTCGCGCAGCAGCACGGGGTTGCCGCGCACGATCAGCTTCTCGTCGTCGCCCGGGTCGTCGCTGCGCTGGAAACCGAGGTCGACATGCGACGCGAGCGCGCGCGGCACCCATTCGGCGCCCGTCTCGAACGCCATCGCCGCGAGATCGACATCGACGAAGCGGGCGGCCTGTTCGCCCGGCTCGGCGCGCGCGAGCGACAGCAACTGGTTGGACAGCCGCACCGCCCGGTCGGCCGCTGCGCGCAGCTCGCGCACCGCGGCGAAGGTCTGGTGCGGGTCGCGTGCGACGGCCGCCTGCTCGGCATGCAGCTTCACCGCGGTAAGCGGCGTGCGCAACTGGTGAGCGGCATCGGCGATGAACTTGCGCTGCGCGTCGAGCGCGGTCTTGAGGCGGCCGAGCAGCGCGTTCATCGCGCTCGTCAGCGGCCGGATCTCCAGCGGCACGTCGGTTTCGTCGACCGGCTCCAGCGACGTGTGGGTCTGCCGGTTCAGCGAATCGGCGAGATGCGTGAGCGGGCCCAACTGCTGGTTCACGACGCGCCACACGATGCCCCAGCCCGCGAGCAGCAGCAGCAGCAACGGCATCATGATCGCGACGAGGAATTCGGCCGCGATCCGGTAGCGGTGCCGCACCGGCTGCGCGACTTCGACGACCATCGGCTTGCCGCCCTCGACGTCGTCGACGCGCACCTGCGCGACTCGCACCGCGCGGTTGTCATACTCGGCCTCGAACACGTACGCGTGATGCATGCGGCGCACGTTGATGCCCTGCAGCGGCAGCTTCGGGTCGCCGGCGAGTTCCTGCTCGCCGTCGCTGATCCGGTAGATCAGCGCTTCGGCCGGATCGGAGAACATCGCCTGCGCGAGCGGCGGCACCGTGAACGGCGCGTCGGGGCCGGCGATCTGGATCTGTTTGGAGATGGCGGTCGCGAGATCGGCGAGCGAGCGGTCGATCACGTGCTGCGTGTATTGCCACGCGAGCCAGTAGGCGATCAGGCCGCTCATCAGCGCGAGCATCGACAGCGGGGCGGCGAGGCGCCGGAGCAGCGAGCGGCGCAGGCTGGTGGTCACAGCCGGATCAGGAGACATTTCGACGGGCAAATGGATAAGCGCCGCTCACGGGGAGCGGCGCGGTCGTGCGCCGGGCGGCGACGCGGAAGCAGCACGCATGCGCCGGCGGCGCGCGGCCGGCCGGCGCGCGGCGCCGCTCAGACGCTCGCCGTCTGGCGGATTTCCTGCAGCAGGTAGCCGAAACCGCGCACCGTGACGATTTCGACCCGGCACTGCTCGAGTTTCTTGCGCACGCGGTGCACGTAGACTTCGATCGCGGTGTCGCCGAGATCGCCGCCGAAGTGCGTGAGGTGATCCTGCAACTGGGCCTTGCTGACGACGCGGCCGTGACGCAGCAGCAGCATCTCGAGCACCGCGAACTCGCGCGGCGACAGTTCGAGCGGCTTGTCGTCGTTGAAGATGCGGCGGTCGACGCCCGACAGGCGGACGCCGCCGAGCGACACTTCCGGACGGGGCATGTCGCTGTGCGGGCCGCTGCGGCGCATCACCGCGCGGATGCGCGCTTCGAGCTCGGCCGGCTCGAACGGCTTGAGCATGTAGTCGTCGGCGCCGGAGTTCAGGCCCTGGATCCGGTCGTTCAGCTCGTCGCGCGCGGTCAGCACGATCACGGGCGTGTGGCGGTTGGTCTGGCGGAAGCGCGTGAGCAGCGTCATCCCGTCGATGCCCGGCAGGCCGAGGTCGAGGATCACGAGTTCGTGGCGGTTCTGTGCCAGTGCCTGTTCGGCAAAAATGCCGTCATGCACCATGTCGACGGTGAAGCCAGCCTGTTCGAGGCTGCTCTGGATACCGCGTGCGATGGGGCGGTCGTCTTCGATCAGAAGGAGTCGCATGAAGTTCGCTCAAGTACAATGGGTTGGCGGTTCAGGCACGCGGACAGCACGAAGCCGTTTCCACAGGGGCGCCGCATCGCCTGACATCAAGCATGGCGGCCAGCGAACGATTAAATCCAATCATGTCCGATATTTCGATCCACGACCTCGAAGCCGCGATCAATTTCTGGCGCGCCCGCTCGCCGTCGAGCGGCGACGAACTCAAACTCTGCGAAGAGGCCAGCGCGCTCTCCAAGCCGTATGCGCTGCTGATTGTACAGCGCGAAAGCGCGCTGCAACTGGAAGGATTGGACCCCAAGGCGCGGAAAGCGTACGAGACTTACGTGCGCCTTAAGGATGGCTTGGAAAGCTGAAGGCTTTCGCTGAGTACATCCTAGAAAACGTTCATCGAAATGAAAAGTTGACGCGCCGCGCACGGAAAGAGGCGCGGCGGTAGCGGCGAGACTCAGGCGCCGGGTTGCGCGTGCGCGGCGGCGCCGTCGATGAACCGCGCGAGTTCGATGTCGCGTTCGGTCAGGCCGTCGGCATCGTGGGTCGACAGCGTGATGTCGACACGGTTGTACACGTTGAACCATTCCGGATGGTGGTTCATCTCCTGCGCCTTGATCGCGACGCGCGTCATGAAGCCGAACGCTTCGTTGAAATCGGCGAAGCGCAGGCGGCGCTGGATCGCATCGCGGCCAGCCACGGCCGTCCAGTGCGGCAGGCCTTCGAGCCGGGTCTTGCGTTCTTCGGATGTGAGCTTGTGGATCATCTTGCACCTCTCGTTCGGTAACGGCGCCCGCGCGCGGCTGTACCGCGCGGCGAAGCCGGCATCGTTCATTGTTTCATAGTTGCGCAAAGGGTGACGGCGGGCCGGCCGACGGTAGTCGGCTGCCGGTGCCGCGGCGGGGCGTCACGCGTGCGCGTCGTCGGGCCAGCCTTCGCCCGTGCCGCGATGCAGCACGCGGTCGGTGTCGAGCACCGCGCCGGCCGCGAATTCGGGCAGCGCCGCGAGCCGGTCGGCCAGTGCGCGGCCGTCGACGTCGGCGAGCGCGAACAGCTGCGCGAAATCGTCGATCACGAAGTAGGTCTTCTGGAACGTGTCGATCCGGTACTTCGTGCGCATCACGCGCTCGAGGTCGAACCCGAGCCGGTTCGGCGCCGCGCTTTCGAGGCTGTACAGGCTTTCGCCCTTGCTCGACACGATCCCGGCGCCGTAGATCGACAGCCCGTTGGTCCCGCGCGGGTCGCGGATCAGCCCGAATTCCACCGTATACCAATAGAGGCGCGCGAGCCGCGCCAGGGCCGCTTCGTCGTCGGCGACCGCGAGCGCGGTGCGGCCATACGCCTGCATGTAGTCGGCGAACACCGGGTCGATCAGCAGTGGCACGTGGCCGAACAGGTCGTGGAAGCAGTCGGGTTCCTGCAGGTAGTCGAGCTGGTCGGGACGGCGCATCCACCAGGTGACGGGGAAACGCCGGTTCGCAAGGTGCTCGAAGAACACGCGGTCGGGCACGAGGCCGGGCACCGCGACGATTTCCCAACCGGTCGCGGGCTTCAACTGGCGGTTCACGTCGGCGAACGACGGCACGCGATCGGCCGGCAGCTCGATCTTGCCGAGCCCGGCGACGAACGCGTCGCACGCGCGGCCGCGCAGCAGTGCAGACTGGCGCGCATAGAGCTGCTGCCACACCGCGTGATCGACCTGGCCGTAGCGCTGCAGCGGCTGGTCGATGGTGAAATCGGCGCGGGTTTCGAGGCCCGCATCGAACTGCTCCTGCAGTTTCGCGGTGACGACGGTGGACATGATCAGGCTCTGCACGCTGGGGGTTGGAACCATGCAAGTGTAGAGCGGGCTGCGCGCGGATTGGGCGCATAGTTGGCGTGGATTCTG
Source organism: Burkholderia sp. BCC0097 (assembly GCF_902832985.1). Lineage (NCBI taxonomy): Bacteria > Pseudomonadati > Pseudomonadota > Betaproteobacteria > Burkholderiales > Burkholderiaceae > Burkholderia > Burkholderia sp. BCC0097. The sequence goes on along the minus strand of NZ_CADFDM010000001.1, from coordinate 88,396 downwards.
CTGATGATGCGATAATCGCGCATCAAATCACGAATCAATGCGGAGATTGTTCATGCTGGAACTCGATCACTTCGATCTCGCGCTGCTGGACGTGCTGCAGCGCTTCGGTCGCGCGACGCATCAGCAGCTGGGCGAAGAGGTACCGCTGTCGCCGTCGCAGATCGGCCGGCGGCTGCAGCGGCTCGAGGCGGCCGGCGTGATCGAAGGCTACCGCGTGATGCTGCGCCCCGAAAAGCTCGGGCTCGGCGTGACCGCGTTCACGAGCCTGAAGCTCAAGCATCACGGCGATTCGATCATCGAGCAGTTTCAGCAGCAGATCGACGTGCTGCCCGAAGTGCTCGAATGCCATGCGGTGGTGGGCGATGCCGACTACCTGCTGCGGATCGTCGCGCCGGATCTCAACGCGCTGTCGCAGTTCGTGATGAAGAAGCTGATGCGGGTGCCGGGCGTCGACAGCGTGCGCTCGAACATCGTGCTGACCACCTTCAAGCGCAACGGCGCGCTGCCGCTCGCGCATCTGGCGCCCGGCGCTGCGTGACCGGGAGGCGGCAGCGGCGCTGAAGGCGGCACGCGCGGCGCCGCCCTTCGGTGGGGCCGGATCAGGCCGTTTCAGGCTCGGCGTCGGCGTTCAGCAGATCGACGTACGCGACCGCGACGAGGTCGTCCTGCGCCACGCCGAGCTTCGCGAACACCTCGTGCGCTTCCGCTTCGCCGCCCGCTTCGTCGTCGTCGGGGCCGAGCACGACCTCGAGCTCGATGAAATCGCCGAGGCCGTCGACGCGGTCGAGGTGGATACGCGTGCGGCCCGCGAGGTACACGTGCCGCTCCTTCGTCACGATCCCGCGCGTGGTCAGCGCGGTCGCGAGCAGCGAATGCATCGCGTCGGGGTTCGTGACCGGGCTGCGCGTGTAGTACGACGCCTTCGGGCCGTCGCGGTCGTCGCGCTGGTAGAAGATCAGCTCGGCCGGCGTGCCGTCCTCGAAGCGACGCAGCTTGAGCCGGCCGCGTGGCACGTCATAGAAGAAATCCTGCTGGCGGTAGAACAACGGTGCTTCGGTCGCGAGCTGGGCCGCCTGTTCGCGCAGCCGGTCGAATTCACGGGCGCGGGCTTTGATCTCGATGTTGCGGGCCATGCGGGTCTCCTTCAATCGGGGTCTCGCGGTGTGCGAACGCACAATCTAGCAAAAAGCCTGCGATGGTGGCGTGACGAGCGGACGGGCCGCGGCGAGGCGACGCGGGGCGGGCTGAGCGGCGATTCGGCCCGCAGTGGCAATCCGCGGCATGCGCGAGGCACCGAAACCCGCTGCGCAATCGGTCACCTCGACATCAGCAACGCTCATATCGCCCACTGCGCTTCGATCAGCCGCAACGCGGCCGCGATCGCCGGCTCGTCGCGCCGCGCGGCGAGCGTCACGAACGTCAGTTCGGTCGGCACCGTCACGGGTTCGACGATCGTGAGCGCATGCGCGTGCGCTTCGGCCAGCGCGGTCGAATCGCGCGCGAGCGTCAAGCCGATCCCCGATTTGACGAGGTCGAGCATCGACTGCTCCTGGTCGACCTCGGCGACCTTCACCGGCTGCGCGCCGGCCGCCGCGAAACGCCGCGACAGCAGCCGGTGGTGCGCGGACGCCGGCGGCGTCCAGATCCATGGCAGCGCGGCGAGCGCGCGCCAGTCGTGCGCGCGCTGCACGCGCTCCTTCCAGCCGGCCGGCGCGAGCACGCGGTATTCGAAACGCGTGAGCGTCACGGTATGGAACAACGCGCCGTCGAGCGGATCGTCCTCGCCCGGCCTGCCGATGTAGTAGCCGACGTCGAGCGCCTGCGCGCGCACCTGTTCGATCACCCAGCCCGACATCCCGTGCCGCAGCGCGGTCTCGATCTGCGGATGGGTCTCGACCAGCGCGCGCAGGAAGCCGCCGAGCCGCAGGAAGCCCGGATCGAGGATCGTGCCGATCCGCAGCCGGCCGCGCACCTCGTGCCGCAGCGCGGCAGCGGCGCGCTGCACGTCGGCGGCCGCGGCGAGCGCGCGTTCCGCATGCGGCAGCAGCGTCTGTCCGTCGCGCGTGAGCGCGAGCCCGCGCGACGTGCGCGTGAACAGCGCGACGCCGAGCATTTCCTGCAGATGCTTGATCTGCAGGCTGACGGCCGGCTGCGTGACGTGCAATTGCGCGGCGGCGCGCGTCAGGTTGCCTTCGCGCGCGACCGTCGCGAACGCGCGGAGCAGGGTGAGATCCATCGTCGTGATATGAGCGAGGCTTATAACGCAGTTCAGCATAACTCATTGGATCGGCCGCCGGGCGCGGGAGTACGCTTCATCCGGTCGTCGTGGCGCGCGGGGCTGCAGGCGCGGCTCGCGACGCACTATGCTGAAAATGACGCGTGGTATCGCGCCGCGCGGTACACAACAACGCGCTTCGCAGGGGGCCGGAGTCAGCGCTGGAGCGCTCGTTCGGGTCGATCGCGAAGCATGGGACCCGAGTCAGTGCCGAAGCACTCACTCGGGTCGACAGGAGACATGCCGTGAGCACTCAACGCACGCTCGAGGGCGAATTCGACTACGTGATCGTCGGCGCGGGCACCGCGGGCTGCGTGCTCGCGAACTGCCTGACCGAGGATCCCGACATCAGCGTGCTGCTGCTCGAAGCGGGCGGCAAGGACGACTATCACTGGATTCATATCCCGGTCGGCTATCTGTATTGCATCGGCAACCCGCGTACCGACTGGCTGTACAAGACGCAGCCCGAAGCGGCGCTCAACGGCCGCGCGCTGTCGTATCCGCGCGGCCGCGTGCTCGGCGGCTGCTCGTCGATCAACGGGATGATCTACATGCGCGGCCAGCGCGAGGACTACGACAACTGGGCGCGGGAAACCGGCGACGCCGGCTGGTCGTGGGACAGCGTGCTGCCGATCTTCAAGCGCAGCGAGGATCATCATGCGGGCGCGAGCGATGCGCACGGCGCGGGCGGCTACTGGCGCGTCGAGAAGCAGCGGCTGCGCTGGGAGATCCTCGAATCGTTCGCGCAGGCCGCGCAGCAGACGGGCATCCCCGCCACCGACGATTTCAACCGCGGCGACAATGCCGGGGTCGGCTACTTCGAAGTGAACCAGAAGCGCGGCGTGCGCTGGAATACGTCGAAGGCGTTCCTGCGGCCCGCGATGGCACGCCCGAACCTGACCGTGATCACCGGCGCGCATGCGCAACGAGTGATCTTCGACGGGCGGCGCGCGGTGGGCGTCGAGTACCACGGCGGCGGCACCGATTACGTCGCGCGGGCGCGGGCGGAAGTGCTGCTGACGTCGGGCGCGGTGAATTCGCCGCAACTGCTCGAACTGTCGGGCATCGGCGATGGCCGGCGGCTGCAGGCGCTCGGCATCGACGTCGTGCAGGATCTGCCGGGCGTCGGCGAAAACCTGCAGGATCACCTGCAATTGCGGATGGCGTTTCGCGTCGACGGCGTGCGCACGCTGAACACGCTGTCCGCGCGCTGGTGGGGCAAGCTGATGATCGGCGCCGAATATGCGCTGCTGCAGCGCGGGCCGATGTCGATGGCGCCGTCGCAGCTGGGCGCGTTCGCGAAATCCGATCCGGACGATCCCGCACTCACGCGCCCCGATCTCCAGTACCACGTGCAGCCGCTGTCGCTCGAACGCTTCGGCGAGCCGTTGCACGGTTTCAACGCTTTTACGGCGTCGGTCTGCCATTTGCGGCCGAGCTCGCGCGGCAGCGTGCATATCGCCAGCCCCGATGCGGGCGCGGCACCGGCGATCGCGCCGAACTATCTGTCGACCGACCACGATCGCCACGTTGCCGCGAACGCGCTGCGCCTCACGCGTCGGATCGCATCCGCGCCGGCGCTCGCGCGCTATCGTCCCGAGGAGATCCTGCCGGGCACGCGGTACCAGACCGAGGCCGAACTGATCGACGCGGCCGGCGTCGTCGGCACGACGATCTTCCACCCGGTCGGCACCTGCCGGATGGGGCGCGCCGACGACGCGCGCGCGGTGGTCGACAGCCGGCTGCGCGTGCGCGGCATCGCCGGCCTGCGCATCGTCGATGCATCGGTGATGCCGTTCATCACGTCCGGCAACACCAATTCGCCGACGCTGATGATCGCCGAGCGTGCGAGCGACATGATTCGTGCCGACCGCCGTGCAGCGCGCGAAGCGACGCCGGTGCGTACCGAGGCCGCGGTGACGGTTGCATGACGACCCGCTGACCCACGCGCCAGCGGGCCGTCATGCGAACGGCCGCTGATTCGCTATGCGAAACAAGCTGACGTGCGTCCGCTCGAACGGCAAGATCCGTGCAAGCCGCGCCGTCGTGCGGCTTTTTTCATCGTGTGCGTGCCCGGTCCGGCGGCAGGTGAACACATGATGATGCGCGTGTCAAAAAAGCGCGGTGAATAACCGCGCGCAGTCGCGGCCGATATGGCGGCCAGCCCTATAAGTGCAAATCCCGATGATTGCACTGCACCAACGGCGCGACAATGTTCTGTAATGTGCATACGCGTCGGCGCGGGAGACCACCCTCGAGGCGTACCACGGCGCCCGGGGGCAGCCCGCTGATCCGCTGACCTGTTCGCGGCCGCTTGCGCCAGGCATCCCGGTGCTTCGCCTGACTTCGTACGGAAGGGAACATGATTCTCGGCGACACGATTCTGGAAACACGCGGACTGACGAAGGAATTCAGGGGCTTCACCGCCGTGAACGGCGTCAACCTGCGTGTGCGCCGCGGCGCGATTCACGCATTGATCGGGCCGAACGGCGCGGGCAAGACCACCTGTTTCAACCTCCTCACCAAATTTCTGACGCCGACGGCCGGCCAGATCGTCTTCAACGGCATCGACATCACCGACGAGCGGCCCGCGCAGGTCGCGCGGCGCGGCATCATCCGCTCGTTCCAGATCTCGGCCGTGTTCCCGCACCTGACCGCGCTGCAGAACGTGCGCATCGGCCTGCAGCGCGCGCTCGGCACCGAATTCCATTTCTGGCGCAGCGAGCGCACGCTGAAGCGGCTCGACGATCGCGCGATGGATCTGCTCACGCAGGTCGGCCTCACCGATTTCGCGCACGTGCCGACCGTCGAGCTGGCCTACGGCCGCAAGCGCGCGCTCGAGATTGCGACGACGCTGGCAATGGAGCCCGAACTGATGCTGCTCGACGAGCCCACGCAGGGGATGGGCCACGAGGACGTCGACCGCGTGACCGCGCTGATCAAGAAGGTCGCGAGCGGCCGCACGATCCTGATGGTGGAACACAACATGAACGTGATCGCGGGGATCTCCGACACGATCACCGTCCTGCAACGCGGCGAGGTGCTGGCCGAAGGCTCGTATGCGGAAGTGTCGAAGAATCCGCTCGTCATCGAGGCCTACATGGGCAGCGCCGACGCGGCGCTCGCGGGGGCGCACGCATGAAGCACAGCGAACGGGAGGAACGCGAATTGAGCGGCGTCGAGAGCGGTACGCCTGCGCTGGAGATCACGGGCCTGGAGGCCTGGTACGGGGAATCCCACATCTTGCACGGTGTCGACCTGACCGTGCATCGCGGCGAGGTCGTCACGCTGCTCGGCCGCAACGGCGCGGGCCGCACGACGACGCTGCGCGCGATCATGGGCCTCACGGGCCGCCGCAGCGGGTCGATCAAGGTCGCCGGCCACGAGACGATCGGCCTCGCGACGCATCGCATCGCGCATTTCGGCATCGGCTACTGCCCGGAGGAGCGCGGGATCTTCTCGAGCCTGTCGTGCGAGGAGAACCTGATGCTGCCGCCGCTGATCGGGCCGCGCGAGCACGCGATGTCGCTCGACGAGATCTACGCGATGTTCCCGAACCTCGCGTCGCGCCGGCAGAGCCAGGGCACGCGGCTGTCGGGCGGCGAGCAGCAGATGCTCGCGGTCGCCCGGATCTTGCGCACCGGCGCGAACCTGCTGCTGCTCGACGAGATCTCCGAAGGCCTCGCGCCGGTGATCGTCCAGGCGCTCGCACGGATGATCGTCGCGCTGAAGGCGCGCGGCTACACGATCGTGATGGTCGAACAGAATTTCCGCTTCGCCGCGCCGCTTGCCGACCGCTTCTACGTGATGGAGCACGGCAGCATCGTCGAGCATTTCCGCGCCTCCGAACTGGAAGGCAAGATGCCGACGCTGCACGACCTGCTCGGGGTGTGACGCCGCTCCGTTTCCCTTGCCGCTAGCCGTGGCGGCCCTCGAACAACCACAACGCATCAGAACAACAGGAGACGTCAATGAAAATGAAGACCCTCGCACAGGCCTGTCTCGCGCTCGCGACCGCCGCGCTCACCGCCGGCGCCGCCCACGCGGCGGATACCGTGAAGATCGGCTTCATCACCGACATGTCGGGGCTTTACGCGGATATCGACGGGCAGGGCGGTCTCGAGGCGATCCGCATGGCGGTTGCGGACTTCGGCGGCAAGGTGCTCGGCAAGCCGATCGAGGTCGTCTATGCCGACCACCAGAACAAGGCCGACATCGCCGCGTCGAAGGCGCGCGAATGGATGGACCGCGGCGGCCTCGACCTGCTGGTCGGCGGCACGAACTCGGCCACCGCGCTGTCGATGAACCAGGTCGCGGCCGAGAAGAAGAAGGTCTACATCAACATCGGCGCGGGCGCCGACACGCTGACCAACGAGCAGTGCACGCCGTACACGGTCCACTACGCATACGACACGATGGCGCTCGCGAAGGGCACCGGGTCGGCGGTGGTGAAGCAGGGCGGCAAGAGCTGGTTCTTCCTGACGGCCGACTACGCATTCGGCAAGGCGCTCGAGAAGAACACGTCGGATGTCGTGAAGGCGAACGGCGGCCAGGTGCTCGGCGCGGTGCGTCACCCGCTGTCCGCGTCGGATTTCTCGTCGTTCCTGTTGCAGGCGCAATCGTCGAAGGCGCAGATCCTCGGCCTCGCGAACGCGGGCGGCGACACGATCAACTCGATCAAGGCCGCGAAGGAATTCGGCATCACGAAGACGATGAAGCTCGCCGCGCTGCTGATGTTCATCGACGACGTGCACAGCCTCGGCCTCGAAACGACGCAGGGCCTCGTGCTGACCGACAGCTGGTACTGGAACCGCGACGCGGCGTCGCGCCAGTGGGCGCAGCGCTACTTCGGCAAGATGAAGAAGATGCCGTCGAGCCTGCAGGCGGCCGACTACTCGTCGGTGACGACCTACCTGAAGGCCGTGCAGGCCGCCGGGACGACCGACTCCGACAAGGTGATGGCCGAGCTGAAGAAGATCAAGATCAGCGACTTCTACGCGAAGGGCTACATCCGTCAGGACGGCAGCATGATCCACGACATGTACCTGATGGAAGTGAAGAAGCCGTCCGAATCGAAGGAGCCGTGGGACTACTACAAGGTGCTCGCGACGATTCCGGGCGAACAGGCGTTCGGCACCAAGCAGGAAACGCGCTGCGCGCTGTGGAAGTAAGCATTGCGTAGCGGCGCGCACGGGCGCGCCGCACGGTGGCGGCTGCAGCGATGTGCCCGCTGCGCCGCTCGCGTGCGCGATGCAGGGAAGTTGCGCGCGCAACGAAACTCATTCTGACGGCTAAGTCGATGGACATCTTTGGCATTCCGTTGCCGGCGATGCTGAGCCAGTTGCTGCTCGGGCTCGTCAACGGCTCGTTCTACGCGATCCTGAGCCTCGGGCTCGCGGTGATCTTCGGGCTGCTCAACGTGATCAACTTCGCGCACGGCGCGCTGTTCATGCTGGGTGCGATGCTCGCGTGGATGGGCCTGTCGTATTTCGGGCTGCCGTACTGGGCGATGCTCGTGCTCGCGCCCGTGCTCGTCGGCGCGTTCGGGATCGCGATCGAGCGCTCGATGCTGCGCTGGCTGTACAAGCTCGATCACCTGTACGGGCTGCTGCTCACGTTCGGCCTTACGCTGGTCGTCGAAGGCGTGTTCCGGTCGATCTACGGGTCGTCGGGCCAGCCGTACGACGTGCCGTCGCAGTTGTCCGGCGCGACCAACCTCGGCTTCATGTTCCTGCCGAACTATCGTGCGTGGGTCGTCGTCGCGTCGCTCGCGGTGTGCCTCGCGACGTGGTTCGTGATCGAGAAGACACGGCTCGGCGCGTATCTGCGTGCCGGCACCGAGAACCCGAAGCTCGTCGAGGCGTTCGGCGTGAACGTGCCGATGATGATCACGCTCACCTACGGCTTCGGCGTCGCGCTCGCCGCGTTCGCGGGCGTGCTGGCCGCGCCGGTGATCCAGGTGTCGCCGCTGATGGGCCAGCCGATGATCATCACCGTGTTCGCGGTGGTCGTGATCGGCGGGATGGGCTCGATCCTCGGTTCGATCGTCACGGGCCTGCTGCTCGGCGTGATCGAGGGCTTCACGCGCGTGTTCTATCCCGAAGCATCGGCCACCGTCGTGTTCGTGATCATGGCGATCGTGCTGCTGTTCCGCCCGGCGGGCCTCTTCGGCAAGGAAAAATGATGCAGAGAAAAGTGCTCTACGGCGTGCTGCTCGCCGCGCTGCTCGCGGCGCCGTTCATCGGCGCGTATCCGGTGTTCGTGATGAAGGTGCTCGCGTTCGCGCTGTTCGCGGCGGCGTTCAACCTGCTGATCGGCTATACGGGGCTGCTGTCGTTCGGCCATGCGATGTTCCTCGCGACGGCCGGCTATGCGACCGGCTATTCGATGCAGACGCTCGGTTTCACGCCGGAGCTCGGCGTGCTGGCCGGCACCGTCGCCGCGACGCTGCTCGGGCTCGTCGTCGGGCTGTTCGCGATCCGCCGGCAGGGCATCTACTTCGCGATGATCACGCTCGCGTTCGCGCAGATGGTCTACTTCATCTATCTGCAGGCGCCGTTCACGCACGGCGAGGACGGCCTGCAGGGTGTACCGCGCGGCCGCCTGTTCGGGCTGCTCGACCTGTCGAACGACGTTGCGCTGTACTACGTCGTGCTGGCGGTGGTCGTGGCCGCGTGCGCGTTCATCGTACGGGTCGTCCATTCGCCGTTTGGCCAGGTGCTCGTCGCCATCAAGGAGAACGAAGCGCGCGCGATCTCGCTCGGCTACGACACCGACCGCTTCAAGCTGCTCGCATTCATCCTGTCGGCCGCGCTCGCGGGGCTGGCCGGCTCGCTGAAGGTGCTGGTGCTCGGCTTCGAGACGTTGTCGGACGCGTACTGGACGATGTCGGGCCTCGTCGTGCTGATGACGCTCGTCGGCGGGATGGGCACGCTGTTCGGGCCGCTGCTCGGCGCCGCGCTGATCGTGGCGCTGGAAGACCGGCTCGGCGACATCGGCGAATGGCTCGCGTCGACGACGGGCGTCGCGTGGTTCCATTCGCTCGGCGAATCGGCGACGATCGTCACCGGGCTGATCTTCATCGCATGCGTGCTGGCGTTCCGGCGCGGCATCGTCGGCGAGATGGTCGCGCGGATCAAGCCGCTCAGGGCCTCGTCGTGAACCTCGGCGCGGCGCCTGCGCGTTGATGCGAAGCACCATCCGGCATGCGCTGGAAGGGCGCTGCGGCGCGCTCGGGCCGTCACCGGGCGGCAGATTGGTGCCCCATTTTCGTGCGGCGATGCACCATAGGGGTAAATGCTAAGTTGTCGTGGTGCTTAAGCCTCTTTAAGATTCACCTTAGTTCTGATGCACCGCGAAACGAATTTGCAGGTGGAGAACGAGGAGACAATCGAGGCACAAAGTGCCCGGACCCCAAAGCGCTGTTGGACGGAATCCAACAGCGCTTTTTCATTTGCGTGCACGGATTCCCTCGATGGTGCATCGGCCCGCGTGACCGCCATCTTCCGCGTTTGCGTTCGCACCGCATCTTTCCGCGCTTCGCCGCGTCCTCCGTTTTTTCGTTCCCGTGATTCGTTTGCAGAACGCGCGCCATTGCGCACCTGCTGTCCGGGCTTACCCGGTTGGCGTGCGCGAAACGCGTCCGTTACACTCAGCTTTCGCCGACCGATCGGTCGGGAAAACGGTCGGCAGTTCTCCTACAAGCAGAATGCAGAAGAGGGAGTACGGTTGGATGAGCATCGCGGGACGGTGGTTCGGGGCAGGAAGGGCGGCTGGCGCCGTGCGTTCGTCGCGGGGTGGGGCGATGGTCGGCGCGGCCTTAGCGAGCCGTTTTGCGGCCTGTATGCGTGCTCCGATGCCATTGAATGTCGTTGCGTTCGCATCCGTATCCGCATTCTCATGAGCCGCCGGTTTTCCGACGTTTCATCGCACGCGTGCCCGGCTGCCTCGGGCCGGCACGGCGGGCGTTCCCGCCATCGTTGCGCACGCACCGATTTTCCTCGCGATTCCGCATTTTTCTGTCTGCTTCATCCTGACGACATTGCTGCTGCGCATCGTGATGGTCGAATGACCGCTTCGGCCGGCATGCAGCGCAGGGGGCGGCGTTCACGGGAAAACGAGCATGGCATGGATGAGCTGGATAATTAATATATTAACTTGTTCGGGGACCGGGAGCCGCCCGAGCGACCGTGGTTTTTTCGAGCAGCGTTTGGAGACAACGTAAATGAAGATGAATCGATGGATGGAGGCCCTGCTTGCCGCGGGTCTCGTGTGTGCGGCGGCCACGGCGTCGGCGCAGGTGAAGATCGGCGTGACGCTGTCGGCCACCGGCCCGGCCGCCTCGCTCGGGATTCCGGAAAAGAACACGATCGCGCTGCTGCCGAAGGAAATCGCGGGCAAGAGCGTGCAGTACATCGTGCTGGACGACGCGTCCGACACGAGCCGCGCAGTGCAGAACGTGCGCAAGCTGATCGACGAGGACCACGTCGACGCGATCATCGGCTCGTCCGTCACGCCGAACTCGCTCGCGATGCTCGATCCCGTGTCGCAGGGCAAGACGCCGACGATCTCGCTCGCGGCGAGCGCGCAGATCATCGCACCGATGGACGCGAAGCGCGCATGGATGTTCAAGGTGCCGCAGAACGACCAGCTGATGGCCGACGCGATCGCCGGCTACATGGCCAAGCACGGCGTGAAGACGGTCGGCTTCATCGGCTTTGCCGATGCGTATGGCGACAGCTGGTACAAGACGTTCGACGCGGCGGCCGCGAAGAACGGGCTGAAGCTCGTGTCGAACGAGCGCTACAACCGGACCGACGCGTCGGTGATGGGGCAGGTGCTGAAGCTGCTGGGCTCGAACCCGGATGCGGTGCTGATCGCCGGCTCCGGCACGCCGGCGGCGCTGCCGGCCAAGACGTTGAAGGAGCGCGGCTACAAGGGCAAGGTGTACCAGACACACGGCGTCGCGAACAACGATTTCCTGCGCGTGTGCGGCAAGGATTGCGAAGGCGAGATCCTGCCTGCCGGCCCCGTGCTCGTGACCGACCAGCTGCCCGACTCGAATCCGGTGAAGAAGCCGGCGCTCGGCTACAAGGCCGCGTACGAGAAGGCCTACGGCGCGGGTTCGTTGTCGACGTTCGGCGGCCATGCGTGGGATGCGGGCCTGCTGCTGCAGCGGGCGATCCCGGAGGCGCTGAAGAAGGGCCAGCCGGGCACCGAGGCGTTCCGCGAAGCGCTGCGCGCATCGCTCGAAAGCGTGAAGGATCTGCCGGTCTCGCATGGCGTGATCAACATGACGGCGACCGATCACAACGGCTTCGACACGCGTGCGCGCGTGATGGTGCAGATCGTCGACGGCAAGTGGAAGCTGCAGGCCGAGTAAGCATCACGTGAAACCGGCATGCGCGGCGCGAACGGCGCCGCGTGTGCCGTCGGCAGGGTGGCGCGCCTCATGGCCACCGCCGTGCCGCCTGGAACCACCGGGCCTGCCGCATGGCGCGCGACGTGCCGATCGCGTCGCGCGCGCCCCGGCCGTTTCCGCCTTTCGTTTCTCCGCAGCCTTCTCTCGATACACGAAACGTATGGATCTCTCGATTGCGGCGATCCTCGCGCAAGACGGCATCACGACCGGCGCCATTTATGCATTGTTGTCGCTGGCGCTCGTGCTGGTGTTTTCCGTCACGCGGGTGATCTTCATTCCCCAGGGCGAGTTCGTCGCCTACGGTGCGCTGACGCTCGCCGCGTTGCAGGCGCAGAAATTCCCCGCCACCTGCTGGCTGCTGTTCGTGATGGGCATCGCGTGCTTCCTGCTCGAAGTCGGCGGCCTGATCCGGCATCGCGAACGGCGCCATCAGCTCGGCCGCACGCTAGCGACGCTCGGCAGCCGCTACATCCTGCTGCCGCTCGCGGTGTTCGCGATCACGCGCAGCTTCGCCGCGCAGCCGATGCCGATGCTCGCGCAGATCGCACTGACGCTCGCGATCGTCGTGCCGATGGGGCCGTTCGTCTACCGGCTCGTGTACCAGCCGATCGCCGAAGGCACGACGCTGCTGCTGTTGATCGTGTCGGTGGCCGTCCATTTCGCGATGGTCGGCCTCGGCCTCGTGATGTTCGGCGCGGAAGGCTCGCGCACCAACGGGTTCTCGGACGCGTCGCTCGCGATCGGCAGCATGACGGTGTCGGTGCAGAGCATCCTGGTCGTCGTCACGGCGCTGGTGCTGATCGGCGCGCTCTACGTGTACTTCGGCCGCACGATCGCCGGCAAGGCGCTGCGCGCGACCTCGGTGAACCGGCTCGGCGCGCGGCTCGTCGGCATCGGCACGACCGAAGCCGGTCGGCTCGCGTTCACGTTCGCGGCGGGGCTCGGCGTGCTGTCGGGGATCCTCGTCGGCCCGCTGACGACGATCTACTACGACTCGGGTTTCCTGATCGGTCTGAAGGGCTTCGTCGGCGCGATCATCGGCGGGCTCGTCAGCTATCCGCTGGCGGCCGCCGGCTCGCTGCTCGTCGGCGTGCTCGAATCGTATTCGTCGTTCTGGGCGAGCGCCTACAAGGAGGTGATCGTGTTCACGCTGATCATTCCGGTGCTGCTGTGGCGGAGCTTCGTGACGCCGCATGCGGAAGAGGAAGAGGAGTGACGCGATGAAGACGATGGTACGCAACAAGGCCTTCTGGCTGTTTCTCGTGGTGCTGTTCGCGCTGCCGGTGCTGCCCGGCGCGCTCCAGGTACCGGAGTACTGGATCACGCTGCTGAACTACATCGGCCTGTATGCGATCGTCGCGATCGGGCTCGTGCTGCTGACGGGCGTCGGCGGGATGACGAGCTTCGGGCAGGCCGCGTTCGTCGGCATCGGCGCGTATGCGACCGCGTTCCTGACGACGCGCTACGGCGTGTCGCCGTGGCTCGCGCTGATCGTCGGCGTCGTGCTGACGGCGCTCGTCGCGCTCGTGCTTGGCGCCGTGACGATGCGGCTGTCCGGGCACTTCCTGCCGCTCGGTACGATCGCGTGGGGCCTCGCGCTGTTCTACTTGTTCGGCAACCTCGAACTGCTCGGCAAGTACGACGGGATCAACGGGATTCCGGCGCTGAACTTGTTCGGCATCGTGCTTGAGAGCGGCCGCAGCTTGTATTTCCTGATCTGGGCCGTCGTGCTGGCCGCGATCGTGTCGGTACAGAACCTGCTGAACAGCCGCCCGGGCCGCGCGATCCGCGCGCTGCGCGGCGGCGGCGTGATGGCCGAGGCGATGGGCGTGAACACCGCGTGGATGCGCGTCGTGATCTTCGTCTACGCGGCCGTGCTCGCGGCGGTATCGGGCTTCCTGTACGCACACCTGCAGCGTGCGGTGAACCCGACGCCGTTCGGCCTGAACCACGGGATCGAATTCCTGTTCATGGCCGTGGTGGGCGGCGTATCGCACGTGTGGGGCGCGGTGCTCGGCGCCGCGATCCTGACCGTGCTGCAGGACTACCTGCAGACGCTGCTGCCGAAGCTGCTCGGTTCGGAAGGCAACTTCGAGATCATCGTGTTCGGCGTGCTGATGGTGCTGCTGCTGCAGTACGCGCGCCAGGGCGTATGGCCGTTCGTCGCGAGGCTGTTCCCGCGCGGGCCGCGCGCGCATGTGCCGGAGCAGGCCGACCCGCTGCCGCAGCGCGCGAAACCCGTGGCCGGCGAGCCGCTGCTCGTCGTCGACAACGCACGCAAGCAGTTCGGCGGGCTGGTGGCCGTCAACGACGTCAGCTTCGACGTGAAAGCGGGGCAGATCATCGGGCTGATCGGCCCGAACGGTGCGGGCAAGTCGACCACGTTCAATCTCGTGACCGGCGTGCTGAGGCCCACTGGCGGTGCGATCACGTTCCGTGGCGAGCGCATCGACGGGCTGACGTCGCGTCAGATCGTGCGCCGCGGCATCGGTCGCACTTTCCAGCACGTGAAGCTGTTGCCGGCCATGACGGTGCTCGAGAACGTCGCGATCGGCGCCCACCTGCGCGGCCATACCGGCGTGTGGCGCAGCATCGCGCGGCTCAATGCGCACGAGGAAGCGCAGTTGCTGGCCGAAGCCGCGCGCCAGATCCGCCGCGTCGGGCTCGAGAAGCACATGTACGACGAAGCGGGCAGTCTCGCGCTCGGCCAGCAGCGGATTCTCGAAATCGCACGGGCGCTGTGCTGCGATCCGACGCTGCTGCTGCTCGACGAACCGGCCGCGGGGCTGCGTTACCAGGAGAAGCAGCAACTCGCCGACCTGCTGCGGCGGCTAAAGGCCGAAGGCATGAGCGTGTTGCTCGTGGAACATGACATGGATTTCGTGATGAATCTCACTGACCGGCTGGTGGTGATGGAATTCGGCACGCGGATCGCGGAAGGGCTGCCACAGGATGTGCAGCAGGACCCGGCCGTGCTGGAAGCGTATCTGGGCGGGGTGGAGTGATGACGGATACGACGATGCCGATTCTCGAAGTGCGCGGGCTGGCGGTCCGGTACGGGAAGGTCGAGGCGCTGCACGGGGCTGCCATCAAGGTCGGGGCGGGGCAGATCGTCAGCGTGATCGGCCCGAATGGCGCCGGTAAATCGACGCTGCTGAACGCAATCATGGGGGCGCTGCCGGTCACGGGCCATGCGTCCGGCGCAGTCGTGTATCGCGGCAACGACGTCGGCGCGTTGCCGGTCGAGCAGCGTGTCGCGCGCGGGATGTGCCTCGTCCCGGAAAAGCGCGAGCTGTTCAGCACGATGACGGTCGAAGACAACCTCGTGCTGGGCGCGTATCGGCGCAAGCAGGCGGGGGAATCGAACTTCCTCGATCAGCTCGATCACGTGTTCGCGCTGTTCCCGCGGCTGAAGGAGCGCCGCAGGCAGGCGGCCGGCACGCTGTCCGGTGGCGAGCGGCAGATGCTGGCGGTCGGCCGTGCGCTGATGGGCAAACCCGATCTGCTGATGCTCGACGAGCCGAGCCTCGGGCTGGCGCCGCTGATCGTGAAGGAGATCTTTCATATCATCAGCGCGTTGCGCGGCACCGGCGTTGCGACGCTGCTGATCGAGCAGAACGCACGGGCGGCGCTGCAGATCTCCGACTACGGCTATGTGCTGGAGACGGGCGAGTTTGCGCTGGAAGGGCCGGCGGCCGAGCTTGCGCAAAACCCGCGGGTGATCGAGACGTATCTCGGGTTGGCGAAGAAGACGGCTTGATCGTGGGCGCGATGGGCGGGAAACGGGCGGCGTGTTTCACGTGAAACACGCCGTTTTTGTTCGTGAGGTTTGGGTCGAGGGGGTTGATGCACCGACGGTTCGAAGCCGGGGGATAAGTCGCGTCGGAATAGTTGGAAGCTCTGTGCGGTGTCGTGTAGGCCGGTTCAGCGATCGAGGGTACGCCTTGCAGGGGACAAGTCGCGCGGTATCCGCCCGAAATGCTGTGGTGAGGAGGGCATAGGGTGGCGGGTGGGGGGCATTGCGCTGGCTACAGACATTGGCCAGTTCAAGGTTTCCCGCATGTAGGCGTGACGATTCACCCGGCTTCGGCACAGGCACGACGATGTGCGCCGAACCGCTCGTAGGCCCCGCCGAAGTAGACTCGGCACGGCCATTCGCCTGTCCACAGCGAAAAAAAAGCCCAAATGCACAGACCCTACCATTCGGATGGCCTTCGAGTGAAAAGCGAACCCGCTATAATTCGGCCCATACATTTCTCAGATAGGTTCGTGCGCAGCTCCGCGTACGGAATCCACCATGCTTTTTCCCACAGAATTTGACGTCATCGTCGTCGGTGGCGGCCATGCCGGCACGGAAGCCGCGCTGGCGTCCGCCCGTATGGGCGCGAAGACACTGCTGCTGACCCACAACATCGAAACGCTTGGGCAGATGAGCTGCAATCCGTCGATCGGCGGCATTGGCAAGGGCCATCTGGTCAAGGAAGTCGACGCGCTGGGCGGCGCAATGGCCGCCGCGACGGACGAAAGCGGTATTCAGTTCCGGATCCTCAATTCGTCGAAGGGCCCGGCCGTGCGTGCGACGCGTGCGCAGGCGGATCGCATCCTGTACAAGGCCGCGATCCGCCACCGGCTCGAAAATCAGCCGAACCTGTGGCTGTTCCAGCAGGCCGTCGACGACCTGATGGTCGAAGGCGACCGCGTGGTGGGCGCCGTCACGCAGATCGGCATCCGCTTCCGCGCTCGCGCGGTCGTGCTGACGGCCGGTACGTTCCTCGACGGCAAGATCCACGTCGGCCTGAACAACTACACGGGCGGTCGCGCGGGCGATCCGGCGGCCGTGTCGCTGTCGTCGCGCCTGAAGGAGCTGAAGCTGCCGCAGGGCCGGCTGAAGACCGGTACGCCGCCGCGTATCGACGGCCGCACGATCGACTTCTCGAAGCTCGACGAGCAGCCGGGTGACCTCGATCCGATCCCCGTGTTCTCGTTCCAGGGCCGCGCTGAGCAGCATCCGCAGCAACTGCCGTGCTGGGTCACGCATACGAACGAGCGCACGCACGACATCATTCGCGGCGGTCTGGACCGTTCGCCCATGTATACAGGCGTGATCGAAGGCGTCGGGCCGCGCTATTGCCCGTCGATCGAGGACAAGATCCACCGGTTCGCCTCGAAGGAATCGCACCAGATCTTCCTCGAGCCGGAAGGGCTGACGACCCACGAGTTCTACCCGAACGGGATCTCGACCAGCCTGCCGTTCGACGTCCAACTCGAGCTCGTGCATTCGATGCGCGGCCTCGAGAACGCGCACATCCTGCGCCCTGGCTACGCGATCGAGTACGACTACTTCGATCCGCGTGCGCTGAAGGCGTCGCTGGAGACGAAGGCGATCAATGGGCTGTTCTTTGCGGGCCAGATCAACGGCACGACCGGCTACGAAGAAGCGGCCGCGCAGGGGCTGTTGGCCGGCCTCAATGCGGGCCGCTACGTGCAGGAAAAGGATGCGTGGTGCCCGCGTCGCGACCAGGCGTATCTGGGCGTGCTGGTCGACGATCTCGTCACGCGCGGCGTGGCCGAGCCGTATCGGATGTTCACGAGCCGGGCCGAGTATCGCCTGAGCTTGCGCGAAGACAACGCCGACATGCGCCTGACCGAAATCGGCCGCGAGCTGGGGCTCGTCGACGACGCGCGTTGGGACGCATTCAGCCGGAAGCGCGACGCTGTTTCACGTGAAACCGAACGCCTGAAGTCGACCTGGGTCACGCCGAAGACGCTGCCGGTGGAAGAGGCGACGGCGTTGCTCGGCAAGGCGATCGATCACGAGTACAGCCTCGCCGAACTGCTGCGTCGGCCGGGCGTGAGCTACGACGGCGTGTGCGGACTGAGGGGCGGCGAGTGCGGCCCCGCAGAGCCGCTGGCGGAAGATCCGGTGCTGCTCGAGCAAATCAAGGAGCAGGTCGAGATCGGCATCAAGTATCAGGGCTATATCGAGCGTCAGGCATCCGAGATCGAGCGCAACGACGCGAACGAGAACACGCGCCTGCCGGACGGTATCGATTACCGCGAAGTCCGCGGTCTGTCGTTCGAAGTGAGCCAGAAGCTCAACGAATTCCGGCCGGAAACGATCGGACAGGCGTCGCGCATCTCGGGCGTCACGCCGGCGGCAATCTCGCTGCTGATGGTGCACCTGAAGCGTCGCGGCCTGGGCCGCCGTAACGGTACGGCCGCAGAGGCCGCGGAGCAGGGGGACGGCACCGTCCCGGCGCAACAATGACGGCGCGTCGCGCGCCGGCGGTGAATCGGGACGTACTGGAAGGGATGCTCGTCGAAGGCACGGCGGCGCTCGACCTTACGCTGACGGATACACAACGCAACCAGCTGCTCGACTATGTCGCGCTGCTCGGCAAGTGGAACGCGGTCTACAACCTGACCGCGATCCGCGACCCGAAGCAGATGCTGATTCAGCACATCCTCGATTCGCTTTCCATCGTCCCGCATTTGCGCGGCCGTGCGTCGGCGCGCGTGCTCGACGTCGGCTCGGGCGGCGGGCTGCCTGGCATCGTGCTCGCGATCGTCGAGCCCGGCTGGCAAGTTACGCTGAACGATATCGTGCAGAAGAAGTCTGCCTTCCAGACGCAGATGCGCGCGGAGCTGAAGCTCGCGAACCTGTCGGTCGTCACCGGGCGGGTCGAATCGCTGCAGCCGGGTGTCGAAGTACCGGAAAAATTCGACATGATCGTATCCCGCGCTTTCGCGGATCTATCCGACTTCGTTAAACTTGCTCGACATCTGGTCGGGCCGGGCGGTTCGATCTGGGCGATGAAGGGCGTTCACCCGGACGACGAGATTGCGCGGTTGCCGGAAGGCAGCCGCGTGAAGCAGACGATTCGGCTGGCGGTGCCGATGCTCGATGCGGAGCGGCATCTGTTCGAAGTGGCCGTCGACGACGCGAATTGAAGGCGCGCGGTAGCGCGCCGTTTGTTTGAAGGTAAAGGGAACACACCAACGATGGCAAAGATCTTCTGCGTTGCGAACCAGAAGGGGGGCGTCGGCAAGACGACGACATCGGTCAATCTCGCCGCAAGCCTTGCAGCGCAGGAGCAACGAGTCCTGTTGATCGATCTCGACCCGCAGGGCAACGCGACGATGGGCAGCGGGATCGACAAGGCCGCCTGCGAAGCGACCGTGTACGAAGTGCTGGTCGACGGCGTGTCGGTGACCGATGCGCGCGTGCGTCCGGAAGGCGTCACCTACGACGTGCTTCCCGCGAACCGCGAGCTGTCCGGCGCGGAGATCGAGCTGATCAGCATCGACAACCGCGAGCGCCGCCTGAAGGCCGCGCTCGAGCGTGTGGCCGACGACTACGATTTCGTGCTGATCGATTGCCCGCCGACGCTGTCGCTGCTGACGCTGAACGGCCTGTGCGCGGCGCATGGCGTCGTGATTCCGATGCAGTGCGAGTACTTCGCACTGGAAGGGCTGTCGGACCTCGTCAATACGATCAAGCAGGTTCACGCGAACATGAACCGCGACCTGAAGATCATCGGCCTGCTGCGCGTGATGTTCGATCCGCGCATCACGCTGCAGCAGCAAGTCTCCGACCAACTGAAAGCGCACTTCGGCGACAAGGTCTTCGACGCGGTGATTCCGCGCAACGTGCGCCTGGCCGAAGCGCCGAGTTACGGGCTGCCGGGTGTCGTGTTCGACCGCAGTTCGCGCGGTGCGCAAGCGTATATCCAGTTCGGGGCCGAGATGATCGAGCGCGTGCGTGCGTTCGAGGTGTCGTGATCCGGACATGAGCGAAGCGAGGAAGAAAGACATGAACGCGGTACCAAAGAAGAAGGGCTTGGGACGTGGCCTCGAAGCGCTGCTCGGCGGCAGTGCCGATATCACCGAAGTGGTGAAGATCGAAGGGGCACCGAACACGCTCGCGCTCGGCAAGCTGCAAGCCGGCAAGTACCAGCCGCGCACGCGGATGGACGAGGGCAGCCTGCAGGAGCTCGCGGCCAGCATTCGCGCACAGGGCGTGATGCAGCCGATCCTGGTACGGCCCATTTCATCAGACAAATACGAGATCATCGCGGGCGAGCGGCGTTTCCGTGCGGCGCGCCTGGCCGGCCTCGATGAAGTGCCGGTGCTCGTGAAGGACGTATCCGATCAGGCCGCCGCCGCGATGGCGCTGATCGAGAACATCCAGCGCGAGGATCTGAATCCGCTCGAAGAGGCGCACGGCATCCAGCGCCTGCTCGACGAGTTCGGTTTCACGCACGAACAGGCGGCCGAATCGGTCGGCCGTTCGCGCAGCGCGGTGTCGAACCTGCTGCGCCTGCTGAACCTCGCATCGCCGGTGCAGACGATGCTGCTGGCCGGCGATCTCGACATGGGTCACGCACGCGCGCTGCTCGCGGTCGACGCGGCCACGCAGATCACGCTCGCGCATCAGGTCGTCAACAAGCGTATGTCGGTGCGCGAGACCGAGAAGCTCGTCGCGCACACGACGAAGGAAGCGCCGGCCGTGAAGGCGCGTGCGAAGGACGATGGCGGCCGCGATACGCGTCGCCTCGAAGAGGAGTTGTCGGACCTGCTCGCGTCGACGGTGAAGATCAAGCTCGGCCGCCGCGGGCGAGGGCAGGTGCTGATCGACTTCGGCAACCTCGATGCGCTCGAAGGCATTCTCGCGCGGCTGCGCGGCAACGTCGCAACAGAAGAATAACGGGGCAGGTATGGAGGAAACGGGGGCACCGGCACCGCGCCGGTGGCTCGGCTGGCTTGCGCAGGAACCGGTGCTGTCGGTGCTCGTGCTTGGCCTGATCGTGCTGCAATGGGTGCGTCCGCAACCATTTTCGGTACTGGCCGATCGCGTCGACTGGCAGACGGTCGCGACGCTCGCGGGCCTGCTGATGCTGACCAAGGCGCTCGAGTTGTCCGGCTGCCTGATGTGGCTCGCGCATCGCATCGTGCATCACGTGCATTCCGAACGCGGGCTCGCGATGCTGCTCGTCGGCTTCGCAGCCGTGCTGTCGATGTGGCTCACCAACGACGTCGCCTTGTTCGTCGTCGTGCCGTTGATGGTGTCGCTGCGCGCGCTGACACCGCTGCCGTTCCGGCGGCTCGTGATCGTCGTCGCGCTGGCCGTCAACGCGGGGTCCGTCGCGACACCGCTCGGCAATCCGCAGAATCTGTTCCTGTGGCAGTTGAGCGGCGTGTCGTTCGGTCGTTTCGTGGTCACGCTCGGGCCGCTCGCCCTCGCGCTGATGGCGCTGCTGCTCGTGCTGACCGCGTTGATGTTTCGCGCGAAGCCGCTCGACCTGTCCGGCGATGCCGCCGCGTTGCCCGTGCAACGCATGCACGCGCTGATCGCTGCCGTGCTGTTCGCCGCGTTCGTGCTGCTCGCCGATGCGCACCATCCGCTGCCGGGCCTCGTCGGTGTCGCCATCGTGCTGCTCGCCGTCAAACGTGATGCAGTCCTGAAGATCGACTGGCTGCTGCTGCTGATCTTCGTGCTGATGTTCGTCGTGCTGCGCAGCGCGGCTGCGCTGCCCGTCGTGCACGACGCGATCGCGCATGCGCAACTCGATTCGCCGCTGCGCGTCTATGCCGCCGGCGCCGTGCTGTCACAGGTGATCAGCAACGTGCCGGCCGCGATCCTGCTGTCGGAATTCACGCACGACTGGCGCGCGCTAGCGTTCGGCGTATCGGTCGGCGGCTTCGGTTTCGCGATCGGCTCGCTTGCGAACCTGATCGCCGTGCGTCTCGCGAAGGAGCCGCGCATGTGGCTGCCGTTCCACCTCGTTTCGATTCCGTTCGCGCTGGTGAGCGCGGCGCTCGGCGCGTGGCTGCTCGTGCACGGTTGAGTGGGGTCGTGCGTGCGGCACAGGTGTGCCGTTCGGGTGGCGGGCAGGGCGCACAGCGTGCGCAGTGATCAGGATTGTTGATAAGTGCTGCAACTCACAGTCGAACATCTGTGGTGGCGCGACAACTGACTGGACGAATCGATGCGCGAACATCCGGCGAATTTCGTGCGTCGCGCGCGATGGTTCGGTCACCGCGGGTTGCTTGTTCCGCCGCGTTGCGCCGAGTCATTCGAGATGGCTCGCTTGCAGCCCATTCCCCGTGGCGATCGCGCCGCTTCCGCCTGGCCCGCATCAGGCATCGTTTCCCCGCCATTTACCCCGTCACCGGACTTTTTCGCGCAAGAAATGCCGGTGCGAAAAACCGACCTTACAACTGTCATCGTACGTCGTCGAATCGGGCGTTTTTTCACATCATGAGGCGTCGTTTTATGCAGGTTTTTGTCGTGTCTAAAGCCTTGAATCACTTGCAACTATCGCTTACAATCGCCCGGATTTGTTAGCTAGGCACCCCTGAAAGCTTTCGGAAAGCTTGGGGTCGGTTTGAAGGATTTCAGCGGAAGATTGCGATGGCGGGTCAGGCGCCGGACGACAGGCACGATGATCAGCGCACGCAACGCACCGCTTCGGCGGTTGGCGCGCGGCGTGAATCCGACGATGACTGGGATGTCGAGCAGCAAGATAACAACATCGTTCCGCTGACGCGGGCCGAGGCCGAAAGGCTGTTTGGCCCGAACGTGAGCAAGCCCTCGCGCGTGACCCCCTACAAGGTGGTGTTCGCGCAAGTGGTCCTGTCCCTGGTTGCAACGCTGGCGTGGTGGCTGTTTTCGAAGTCGCCGGGCGCCGCTGCGCAATCCGCGTTTCTGGGCGGAGCGATCGGCTGGGTGCCCAGTGCGGTATTCGTGGCACGACTGAAGGCAGGTGGCTCGGCCACCGTGATGAGCTGGGTGATGGGCGAAGCCCTGAAACTGGCTCTGACGATCGGGATGTTCACCGCGGTGGCGTTCGGCTGGGCCGGCGTGCACTGGGTGCCGTTCCTCGTCACGTACCTCGTCGTGCTGAAGACGTACTGGATCGCGCTGGCCTGGCGGTAAGGAACAAGCAGCGTGCGGTTTCGACAACGAACCGCACCGGCCCGTTCCCGCAATAGCGTGTTGCGGAACGGGGCAAAACGATTTTCGACAATTTGGGTGGCATTAACGATATGGCAGCTAGCGAAGGCACGCGCGGTCCGGATCCGTCCGAGTACATTGCGCACCACTTGCAGAATTTCTCCACCTCGCATCAGACGTCGATTTTCGACATTCACGTCTGGAATCTCGACACGCTGTTCTGGTCGATCGTTTGCGGCGTCGTGACGATCGTCCTGCTGCGTCTGGCCGCCCGCAAGGCGACGTCGGGCGTGCCGGGCCGTTTCCAGTGCGCGATCGAGATGCTCGTCGAAATGGTTGAAGACCAGTCGAAGGCCATCGTCCACGGCAATCGTACCTTCATCGCGCCGCTCGCCCTCACGGTGTTCGTGTGGGTCGCGCTGATGAACTCCCTCGACTTCCTCCCGGTCGACCTGCCGGGCCGCGTGATCGGCCTGCTCGGTCTGTCGGACGTGATTTCCCACCATCGCATCGTCCCGACGGCCGACCTGAACGGCACGCTCGGCATCGCGCTCGGCGTGTTCGTCCTGATGATCTACTACAGCATCAAGATCAAGGGCGCGGGCGGCTTTGCGCATGAGCTGCTGTCGGCCCCGTTCGGCGGCCACCCGCTGCTGTGGATCCCGAACCTCGCGCTCAACATCGTCGAATACGTTGCAAAGACCGTTTCGCTCGGCATGCGGCTGTTCGGCAACATGTACGCGGGTGAGCTGTTGTTCCTGTTGATCGCCCTGCTCGGCAGCATGTGGAGCTTCGGTGGCGACGCAACGTTCCTCGGCTTCGTTGGTCATGTGATCGCGGGTAGCGTCTGGGCAATCTTCCACATCCTGATTGTTCTGTTGCAGGCATTCATTTTCATGATGCTGACGCTGGTGTATCTCGGCCAGGCGCACG
This sequence comes from Burkholderia sp. BCC0097, assembly GCF_902832985.1. Taxonomy (NCBI): domain Bacteria; kingdom Pseudomonadati; phylum Pseudomonadota; class Betaproteobacteria; order Burkholderiales; family Burkholderiaceae; genus Burkholderia; species Burkholderia sp. BCC0097. Next base: position 64,810 of record NZ_CADFDM010000001.1, on the reverse strand, counting down.
ACACGCACTAAGCGTGGCGTGCAACAAAGAGTCTTCGTTTTAGTTTTTTAAATCTCAGTTCCAAGTCTTTTCACAAAGGAGTGATCATGCAAGCTTACATCGCCAACATCCAGGGTCTGACCGCCATCGGTATCGGCATCATCATCGGCCTGGGTGCAATCGGCGCCTGTATCGGTATCGCGCTGATGGGTGGCAAGTACATCGAAGCCTGCGCACGTCAGCCGGAACTCATCAACCCGCTGCAAACGAAGATGTTCCTGCTGGCTGGTCTGATCGACGCTGCATTCCTGATCGGCGTTGGTGTCGCAATGCTGTTCGCGTTCGCGAACCCGCTCCTGTCGAAGCTCGCAGGCTAAGGTTCCTCGGAAATATGCGTCCGGCGTGAGCCGGCGCAGGGCGGAACGGAGACTTGGGGCGCTGATCGAATGCAACTCGATGAGCGCCTTACCGTTTCATTTTTCCGGAATAGCAGATAAGGAAACACCGTGAATCTCAACGCAACTCTGTTTGCGCAAATGGTCGTGTTCCTGGTCCTCGCGTGGTTCACGATGAAATTCGTGTGGCCGCCGTTGATCAACGCCCTCGACGAACGTTCGAAGAAGATCGCCGACGGCCTCGCCGCCGCGGAGAAGGGCAAGGCGGAACTCGACGCAGCGCACAAGCGCGTGGACCAGGAACTCGCGCAGGCCCGCAACGACGGCCAGCAGCGCATCGCCGACGCTGAAAAGCGTGCCCAGGCGGTCGCCGAGGAAATCAAGGCCAACGCCCAGGCTGAAGCCGCCCGCATCGTCGCCCAGGCGAAGGCGGAAGCAGAACAGCAAATCGTGAAGGCGCGCGAAGCGCTGCGTGGCGAAGTCGCCGCGCTGGCCGTGAAGGGCGCCGAGCAGATCCTGAAGCGCGAAGTCGATCAAACGGCCCACGCCCAACTGCTGAATCAACTGAAAGCCGAGCTCTGATCATGGCCGAACTTGCAACCATCGCCCGCCCTTACGCAGAAGCGCTGTTCCGCGTGGCCGAGGGCGGTGACATCGCCGCCTGGTCCACGCTCGTGCAAGAGCTGGCCCAGGTTGCGCGTCTGCCGGAAGTACTGTCGGTCGCGTCGAGCCCGAAGGTGACGCGCACGCAAGTAGCCGAGTTGCTGCTTGCTGCGGTGAAGTCGCCCGTCGCGGCCGGCGCCGAAGCGAAGAACTTCGTGCAGATGCTGGTCGACAATCATCGCATCGCGCTGCTGCCGGAAATTGCCGAGCAGTTCGAGGCGCTCAAGAACGAACGTGAAGGCGCAGCCGACGCCGAGATCGTGAGCGCGTTCCCGCTGAACGGCGCGGATCTCGACAGTCTCGTCTCGGGCCTCGAACGCAAGTTCAAGCGCAAGCTGAAACCGACGGTCGAAGTCGATTCGTCGCTGATCGGCGGCGTGCGCGTGACGGTCGGCGACGAAGTGCTCGACACCTCGGTTCGCGCGCGCCTCGCATCGATGCAGGCTGCCTTGACCGCCTGAGCGCCACGCCGGCACGCAACAGAATTGACTATCAGGAGCGAATAATGCAACTCAATCCCTCTGAGATCAGCGAGCTGATCAAGAGCCGGATCCAGGGCCTTGAAGCGAGCGCAGACGTTCGCAACCAGGGCACCGTGATCTCCGTGACCGACGGTATCGTGCGTATCCACGGCCTGTCGGACGTGATGCAGGGCGAAATGCTCGAGTTTCCGGGCAACACGTTCGGTCTCGCGCTGAACCTCGAGCGCGACTCGGTCGGCGCGGTGATTCTCGGCGAATACGAACACATCTCGGAAGGCGACATCGTCAAGACGACGGGCCGCATTCTCGAAGTCCCGGTGGGTCCGGAACTCGTCGGCCGCGTGGTCGACGCGCTCGGCAACCCGATCGACGGCAAGGGCCCGGTCAACGCAAAGCTGACCGACGCGATCGAAAAGATCGCCCCGGGCGTGATCTGGCGCAAGTCGGTGTCGCAGCCGGTGCAGACGGGCATCAAGTCGATCGACGCGATGGTGCCGATCGGCCGTGGCCAGCGTGAGCTGATCATCGGCGACCGTCAGTGCGGCAAGACCGCGGTGGCGCTCGACGCGATCATCAACCAGAAGGGCAAGGACCTGATCTGTATCTACGTCGCGATCGGCCAGAAGGCTTCGTCGATCATGAACGTGGTTCGCAAGCTCGAAGAAACGGGCGCGATGGAATACACGATCGTCGTCGCCGCTTCGGCGTCGGATTCGGCTGCGATGCAGTATCTGGCACCGTACGCCGGCTGCACGATGGGCGAATACTTCCGCGACCGCGGCCAAGATGCGCTGATCATCTATGACGACTTGACCAAGCAGGCTTGGGCATACCGTCAGATCTCGCTGCTGCTGCGCCGCCCGCCGGGCCGTGAAGCGTACCCGGGCGACGTGTTCTATCTGCACTCGCGTCTGCTCGAGCGTGCGGCTCGCGTGTCGGAAGAGTACGTCGAGAAGTTCACGAACGGCGAAGTGAAGGGCAAGAGCGGCTCGCTGACGGCACTGCCGGTCATCGAAACGCAGGCTGGCGACGTGACCGCGTTCGTTCCGACGAACGTGATCTCGATTACCGACGGCCAGATCTTCCTGGAAACCGACCTGTTCAACGCAGGCATCCGCCCGGCAATCAACGCCGGCGTGTCGGTGTCGCGTGTCGGTGGCGCCGCGCAGACGAAGGTCGTGAAGAAGCTGTCGGGCGGTATCCGTACCGACCTCGCGCAGTACCGTGAACTGGCCGCATTCGCGCAGTTCGCATCGGACCTCGACGAAGCGACCCGCAAGCAGCTCGAGCGCGGCCGCCGCGTGACGGAACTGCTGAAGCAGCCGCAGTACCAGCCGCTGCAGGTCTGGGAACTGGCCGTGTCGCTGTACGCCGCGAACAACGGCTACCTCGACGATCTCGACGTCAAGCAAGTGCTGCCGTTCGAGAAGGGCCTGCGCGACAACCTGAAGACCAGCCACGCTGACCTCATCAAGCGCATCGAAGACACCAAGGATCTCTCGAAGGACGACGAAGCCGCGCTGCGCTCGGCGATCGAATCCTTCAAGAAGTCCGGTGCCTATTGATCCGCGAGTGACACACTGAGGCGGCGCGGGCGCGCATGATGCGTCCGCGCCGCTTCGGTGAGCGATGCATGAGCCCCGAGTAAAGCGCTAAAGCGCTAACACGGGGCGCAAAGGAGCAAGCTATGGCTGGAATGAAGGAAATTCGCGGCAAGATCAAGAGCGTGCAGAACACGCGCAAGATCACGAAGGCGATGGAGATGGTGGCTGCATCGAAGATGCGTCGCGCGCAGGAACGCATGCGCGCCGCTCGTCCGTATGCAGACAAGGTCCGTGCCATCGCCGCGCACATGAGCCGTGCGAACCCCGAGTACCGTCACCCGTTCATGGTGGCGAACGACGGCGCGCAGACGGCCGGCATCATCCTCGTCACGACGGACAAGGGTCTGTGCGGTGGTCTGAACACCAACGTGCTGCGTGCGACGGTGCAGAAGTTCAAGGAGCTGGAAGAGAAGGGCCAGAAGGTCGAAGCCACCGCGATCGGCGGCAAGGGCCTCGGGTTCCTGAACCGCTTCGGCGCGAAGGTGATGTCGCAGGTCGTGCACCTGGGCGACACCCCGCACCTGGACAAGCTGATCGGCGCCGTGAAGACGCAGCTCGATCTGTACTCGGAAGGCAAGCTGTCGGCGGTTTATATCGCTTACACGCGCTTCGTCAACACGATGAAGCAGGAAGCCGTGATCGAGCAGCTGCTGCCGCTGTCGTCGGAACACTTCGAAGCCGATGACGGTACGCCGGCGACGTCGTGGGACTACATCTACGAGCCGGACGCGCAGGCCGTCGTCGACGAACTGCTCGTGCGTTACGTCGAGGCGCTGGTGTACCAGGCCGTCGCGGAAAACATGGCGTCCGAGCAATCGGCGCGCATGGTCGCGATGAAGGCCGCGTCCGACAACGCGAAGACGGTGATCAGCGAACTGCAGCTCGTATACAACAAGAGCCGTCAGGCCGCGATCACGAAAGAACTGTCGGAGATCGTCGGCGGCGCAGCCGCTGTTTAAGCGCGCGCCCGGGACGACAACTGCGCCTTTGCGCGAGTAAAGAATCAGGTATTTAAAGGAAAAGCGATGAGTACTGCTGCTTTGGTAGAAGGCAAGATCGTACAGTGCATCGGCGCCGTTATCGACGTGGAATTCCCGCGCGACAGCATGCCGAAGATCTACGACGCGCTCATTCTCGATGGCTCGGAACTGACGCTCGAAGTCCAGCAACAGCTGGGCGACGGCGTGGTCCGTACCATTTGTCTGGGTGCATCCGACGGCCTGCGCCGCGGCCTGACCGTGAAGAACACGGCAAAGCCGATCTCGGTGCCGGTCGGCAAGCCGACCCTCGGCCGAATCATGGACGTGCTCGGCCGTCCGATCGACGAAGCCGGCCCGATCGAGAGCGACGTGACGCGTTCGATCCACCAGAAGGCTCCGGCGTTCGACGAACTGTCGCCGTCGACCGAACTGCTCGAAACGGGTATCAAGGTCATCGACCTGATCTGCCCGTTCGCGAAGGGCGGCAAGGTTGGCCTGTTCGGTGGCGCAGGCGTGGGCAAGACCGTCAACATGATGGAGCTCATCAACAACATCGCGAAGGAACACGGCGGTTACTCCGTGTTCGCGGGCGTGGGCGAGCGTACCCGTGAAGGGAACGACTTCTACCACGAAATGAAGGACTCGAACGTTCTCGACAAGGTCGCGCTGGTGTACGGCCAGATGAACGAGCCGCCGGGCAACCGTCTGCGCGTCGCGCTGACCGGCCTGACGATGGCCGAGCACTTCCGTGACGAAGGCCTCGACGTGCTGTTCTTCGTCGACAACATCTACCGTTTCACGCTGGCCGGTACCGAAGTGTCGGCACTGCTCGGCCGTATGCCGTCGGCAGTGGGCTATCAGCCGACGCTGGCTGAAGAAATGGGCAAGCTGCAAGAGCGCATCACGTCGACCAAGAAGGGCTCGATTACGTCGGTTCAGGCCGTGTACGTCCCTGCGGACGACTTGACCGACCCGTCGCCGGCAACCACCTTCGGCCACCTGGACGCAACCGTCGTTCTGTCGCGTGACATCGCTTCGCTGGGTATCTACCCGGCGGTCGACCCGCTCGACTCGACGTCGCGCCAGATCGACCCGAACGTGATCGGTGAAGAGCACTACTCGATCACCCGTCGCGTTCAGCAGACGCTGCAGCGCTACAAGGAACTGCGCGACATCATCGCGATTCTGGGCATGGACGAACTGTCGCCGGAAGACAAGCTGTCGGTCGCCCGTGCGCGTAAGATCCAGCGTTTCCTGTCGCAGCCGTTCCACGTCGCTGAAGTGTTCACGGGCTCGCCGGGCAAGTACGTGCCGCTGAAGGAAACGATCCGTGGCTTCAAGATGATCGTCGACGGCGAGTGCGACCACCTGCCGGAACAGGCGTTCTACATGGTCGGCACGATCGACGAAGCCTTCGAAAAGGCCAAGAAGATCCAGTAAGGGCTGAGTGAGTCGCAAGCCGGCGAGCGCCGGCCGGAACGATAAGTCAGCAATGACTTATTCCGGCCGCCTGCGCCGGCCGCAATACGCTCAACCCGTGGATGAGATTGGAGTCGATATGGCAACCATCAAAGTAGACGTCGTCAGCGCGGAAGAGCAGATCTTCTCGGGCGAGGCGAAATTCGTCGCGCTGCCGGGCGAAACGGGTGAGCTGGGCATTCTGCCGGGTCACACGCCGCTCATTACCCGGATTCGTCCGGGTGCGGTGCGCATCGAGGTCGAGGGCGGCAACGACGAATTCGTGTTCGTCGCAGGTGGCATTCTCGAAGTGCAGCCGGGCGCCGTGACGGTGCTCGCCGATACCGCGATCCGCGGCAAGGACCTCGACGCGGCGAAAGCCGAGGAAGCGCGCAAGCGTGCAGAGGAAACGCTGCAGAACGCGAAGTCGGATCTCGACCTCGCGAAAGCGCAATCCGAGCTCGCGACCGCAATGGCGCAGCTCGAAGCGATCCAGCGTCTGGCGAAGATCCGCAGCCGGCACTGAGCCGCGCCGCGTATCCCGCGAAAGAAAGCAGCCTTCGGGCTGCTTTTTTTTCGCCCGCGTTTCGCCTGCATTTCGTCCATCTTTTTGCGGGCCGGATCGTATCGGCCGGTCGTGCTATTTCCCCCGTCCGCCGCGATTCGATGTCAGAGTATCGTCAGCGGAGCGCGGCATCATCCGCGGTGAGGCCGTCCGTCGCGATCGTTGCGGCGGAGGCGCGCAGCAGGCGCGCGCGGGCCGATCAGACAAAAACGGACGGAGACATCGATGGCAGCAGACCTTGGCAAGGGGGCGCTGATCGCGCCCGAAAACGGACTGTCGTACGTGCGCGGCGCGACCGACGTGCCGCTATCCGACGCGACGATCGGCCGGTTCCTGCTCGACACGGCCGGCCGCTTCCCCGACCGCCCGGCGGTCGTGTTCCGCGAGCAGCAGGTGCGCTGGAGCTGGCGCGAGTTCGCGAACGAGGTCGATGTGCTGGCCGCAGGCCTTGCCGCGCTCGGGATCGTGAAGGGCGACTGTGTCGGCATCTGGTCGCCGAACCGCAGCGAGTGGCTGCTCACGCAGTTCGCGACCGCGCGGATCGGCGCGGTGCTCGTCAACATCAACCCGGCCTACCGGCTGTCGGAACTCGAATACGCGTTGAACAAGGTCGGCTGCAGGGCCGTGATCGCGGCCGAGCGCTTCAAGAGCTCCGCGTACGTCGAGATGCTGCAGACCCTCGCGCCGGAGCTCGCGACCGCGACGCCGGGCGACCTGCATGCGGCGCGCGTGCCGAAACTGCGTACGATCGTGTCGATGGGCGAGGTGGCGCCTGCCGGCATGTTCCGCTTCGCGGACGTGATGGCGCGCGGCCGCCAGGCCGTCGATCCGGCGCTGCTCGATGCGATCGGCGCGGCGCTCACGGCCAACGATCCGATCAATATCCAGTTCACGAGCGGCACGACCGGCAGCCCGAAGGGCGCGACGCTCACGCACCGCAACGTCGTCAACAACGCGCGCTCGATCGCGATGGCGATGCGTTTCACCGAACAGGATTCGCTCTGCATCCCGGTGCCGCTCTATCACTGCTTCGGGATGGTGCTGGCGGTGCTCGCCTGCGTGTCGAAGGGCGCCGCGATGGTGTTCCCCGGCGAAGCGTTCGACCCGGTGGCGACGCTCGCGGCGGTGGCCGAGGAGCGCTGCACCGCGCTGCATGGCGTGCCGACGATGTTCATCGCCGAGCTCGATCATCCGGCATTCCCGACATTCGACCTGTCGACGCTGCGCACCGGGATCATGGCCGGCTCGCCGTGCCCGATCGAGACGATGAAGCGTGTCGTGTCGCAAATGCATCTTTCCGAAATCACGATCGCGTACGGGATGACGGAGACGAGCCCCGTGTCGTTCCAGAGCTCGACCGACGATCCGCTGGAAAAGCGCACGACGACGGTCGGCCGCATCCAGCCGCATCTCGAAGTGAAGATCGTCGATCCGAGCGGCGACATCGTGCCGGTCGGCGCGACGGGCGAGCTGTGCACGAAGGGCTATTCGGTGATGCTCGGTTACTGGGACGACGACGCGAAGACGCGCGAGGTGCTGGTCGACGGCTGGATGCATACGGGCGATCTCGCGACGCTCGACGCGGACGGCTACTGCAACATCGTCGGCCGCCTGAAGGACATGGTGATTCGCGGCGGCGAGAACGTCTATCCGCGCGAGATCGAGGAATTCCTGTTCCGCCATCCGAAGATCCAGAGCGCGCAGGTATTCGGCGTGCCCGATGCGAAGTACGGCGAGGAGCTGTGCGCGTGGATCGTGCTGCGCGCGGACGAGCAGATGACCGAGGACGACGTGCGCGCGTTCTGCACCGGGCAGATCGCGCACTACAAGATTCCGCGCTATATCCGCTTCGTCGACGAGCTGCCGATGACGGTGACGGGCAAGGTGCAGAAGTTCGTGATGCGCGAGCGGATGATCGAGGAACTGAAGCTCGACGTGCAGAAGACGGCGTGAAGCGGGACGGTGCGGTGCCGAAAATGCTGGAAAAACGTGGCGGCCTGCGGGTCGCTACGTTTTCGATGGACGAAAAAAAGCGGGCTTATTAGCCCGCTAAAAACCACACGCTACGGGGTTAGCGCGAGGAGACCAAAGATGAAACCGAGTCCGGCGGGGGGCCGGAAACGACTCCAACAGGGATGCCCCTCGGAAGGGCTTCGGTACGTGACCGACTGGCTCGCAGCGCTTCGCGTCCGCTCACACTTGGCACACGAGACCGCATCCGTGTTGAAACCGTTGAGGCCCATTGTGGGCGAATTAATGACCCGTCGCGGTAACAAAGTGTTTCAGGTTGTAACGCCCGCCAGATAAGGCTTTCCGGGATTTTTTGCTGTTTTCGGGGTCCTGAAAAAGGTCATTTTTACCCATATTTTCCACCGCGTTTTCAAGGTGTGCGCACGATGAGTTTTTCATGCGTATCGGGCGCGATGAATTGCCGATTTTCACGCGAGAAAGTGCACGGCGCGATCGATACCGCGCATGACGATTCATTCGTCGGAAAGATTTTGAAACGTGATCGGCGCGCGCGAAAGTCGGCCGTTCGGCCAATGCGGCGGGTTTGGCGCTGCGGGAAGGTCGCGGCTTCGCGAAGGAAGATGTAACGGCGGCATGCCGGCCGCCGCCCGGGCGAGATGTCGACGCCCGGCGGCCGCTGGGTCGGTGCCCGTGATCGGCCGCCGTGGCGTGGGCCGCTTACTTCAGCCACTTGTCCGAAATCGCCTGATATTCACCGGTGGACAGCGCGAGATGCAGCCACTGGTCGACGTACTGCTGGAACGCGACGTCGCCGCGCGGCACCATGTACGCCTTCTCGCCGAACTGGAACGGCTTGTCCGGGTGTACCGAGCAGAGGCCCGGATTCAGCTTTTGCTGCAGCAGCGTCTCGGACGCATCCGTCACCATCACGTCGGCCTTGCCCGCGAGGATCTGCTTGAAGATCGTCACGTTGTCCGGGAAGACGGTCAGGTTCGCGTGCGTGAAGAACTGCTTCGCGAAGCGCTCGTTGGTGCCGCCCGGATTCACGATCACGCGCGTCTCGGGCCGGTCGATCTGCGCGACGGTCTGGTACTTGTCGGCATCCGCGCAGCGCACGATCGGCGTCTTGCCGTCGACGACGTACGGCTGCGTGAAGAACACGCGCTTCTGGCGCTCGAGCGTCGTCGATACGCCGCCTACCGCGATGTCGCATTTCGCGACGAAGTCGTTGGTGAGGTTCGACCAGCTCGTCTTCACGTAGTCGGTCTTCACGCCGAGCGATTTCGCGAGCGATTCCGCCATGTCGATGTCGATGCCCTCGAAGCGGCCGTCCGCGCGATAGTACGAATACGGCTTGTAGTCGCCCGTCGTGCACACGCGCAGCGCGCCGCGCGCGAGCACGTCGTCGAGCCGCGAGCCGGCGGCAGCGGCGCTCGGGGGCGCCGCCGTGGTCGTGCCCTGCGCGTGCGCGGCGGCGCAGCAAAACGCGGCGGCGGCAGCGAGCATGGCAAGCGTGGCGAATGTCTTCATCGGTCTCCTCCTTCGTTCGGTTCGATATGAGCGTCCGATCATAACGGAGCCATCGCGCGCGTCATATGGCCGCCATCGCATCGGCATGCGCAGCCCGATCGCGGCTGTCCGGTAAAATGCCGCTTTGCCTTCGCATCGTCGCTCCTACCGTGGCCCATAACCTGCTCAACGACACCTTCCTGCGTGCGCTTCTGCGCGAGCCGACCGACTACACGCCGATCTGGCTGATGCGTCAGGCCGGCCGCTACCTGCCCGAATACAACGCGACGCGCGCGCGCGCCGGCAGCTTCCTGGGTCTCGCGAAGAATCCCGACTACGCGACCGAGGTGACGCTGCAGCCGCTCGAGCGCTTTCCGCTCGACGCCGCGATCCTGTTCTCCGACATCCTGACGATTCCCGACGCGATGGGGCTCGGCCTCGACTTCCAGGTCGGCGAAGGGCCGAAGTTCGCGCATCCGGTGCGCACCGAGGCCGACGTCGCGAAGCTCGCGGTGCCGGACATCGAGGAGACGCTCGGCTACGTGACGGGCGCCGTGCGCGAGATCCGCCGCGCGCTCACCGACGGCCAGGGCCGTCAGCGCGTGCCGCTGATCGGCTTCTCGGGCAGCCCGTGGACGCTCGCGTGCTACATGGTCGAAGGCGGCGGCTCGGACGATTTCCGCACGGTGAAGTCGATGGCGTATTCGCGCCCCGACCTGATGCACCGGATCCTCGACGTGAACGCCCAGGCGGTGGCCGCATACCTGAACGCGCAGATCGAAGCGGGCGCGCAGGCCGTGATGATCTTCGATACCTGGGGCGGCGCGCTGGCCGACGGCGCGTACCAGCGCTTCTCGCTCGACTACATCCGCCGCGTGGTGTCGCAGCTCAAGCGCGAGCATGACGGCGAGCGCGTGCCGGTGATCACGTTCACGAAGGGCGGCGGGCTGTGGCTCGAGGAGATCGCGGCGACCGGCGTCGACGCGGTCGGGCTCGACTGGACGGTCAACCTCGGCGCCGCGCGCGAGCGCGTCGCGGGGCGCGTGGCGCTGCAGGGCAACCTCGACCCGACGATCCTGTTCGCACCGCCGGCCGCGGTGCGCGAACAGGCGCGCGCGGTGCTCGACAGCTACGGCAACCATCCGGGCCACGTGTTCAACCTCGGGCACGGCATCTCGCAATTCACGTCGCCCGATCACGTCGCCGAACTCGTCGACGAAGTGCATACCCACAGCCGCGCGATCCGTAGCGGAGCGGCGCGCTGAACGCAAGCGTCGTCATGCTGCGCTGCGGCATGACGATGTTTCGTTTCTGAAACTAAACAGGACGCAACGCCGCTCCCGTTGCCGATTCGGTGCTTGTCAAGACTTGACTTATACACATTTTCCACGTTGCAGCGCGGTAGAGCCCCGTATCGGTCAATTTGTCTCGCTATGGTTCGGTAATTTGAATAGCAGCCTTATGGAATAAGGCTTCGCGGGATACCTCCGCAAGCGGCGAAAAACAGCGGAAAGCGCGGCCCCGCGCGCGTTGCGGCCGTTGAGGGGCGAGTTCTCAACAAAGTTATCCACAGGCTGGGCAGGGTATACGGCGATTCCTAATGCGAATCCAAAACTTAGCGCCGAATCTGAAGTTTTACTTTAAGTTCGCCGTCGCGATGCGGGCGCGGATGCTGGCCGTCCGTCCCTTGCGTGCCGCCGCTGCCGGAGCGTGTGGATGAGCGGTACCTACCTGCGCGTGGCGCTCGACCACCCGCTCGCGACCCTGTTCGACTACCGCTGCGACGTGCAGCCGACACCCGTGCCCGGCACGCTCGTGCAGGTGCCGTTCGGCAAGCGGCAGGCCGTCGGGCTCGTCTGCGAAGTCACCACTCACACCGATGTCCCGCCGTCGCGGCTGCGTGCGGTCGACGCGATCTGTGCCGACCTGCCGCCGTTGTCGGCGGACTGGCTCGCGCTCGTGTCGTTCGCCGCCGACTATTATCAGCGCGGGCGCGGCGAGGTCGCGTTGCCGGCGCTGCCGCAGGCGTTGCGCGACGCCGGGCGCTGGGGGCGGCTGCTCGCGCCGGAAGTGCGCTACCGGCCGACCGAAGCCGGCCGCGCGGCGCTGCCCGATGCGTTGCCCGCGCGCGGCGCCGCGCTGCGCCGGCTCGCGCAGGCGCTGGCCGATACCGGCTCGCTGACGCTGCCGGATGCGCGCGCGCTCCATCCGAAGGCGGCCGCGACGCTCGACGACTGGGCGGCGCGCGGCTGGGTGGACGTCGAGGAGATCGGCTGGGCCGATGCGCCTGTGGCCAACCCTGTGGATAACCTGTCGACAAGCAGTGGACGAGCTGTGCCGCCGGCGTTGACGGACCAGCAGGCCGAGGCGCTCGACGCGATTCGCGCGGCGCAAGGCTTCGCGCCGTTCCTGCTGCATGGCGTGACGGGCAGCGGCAAGACCGAAGTCTATCTGCATGCGCTCGCGTCGCTGCTCGACGCGCGGCCGGACGCGCAGGCGCTCGTGCTCGTGCCCGAAATCAACCTGACGCCGCAGTTCGAGGCCGCGTTTCGCGCGCGCTTCGCAGGCGCGCTCGCCGACGACGCGATCGTCACGCTGCACAGCGGGCTCGCCGAAGGCGAACGGGCGCGCAACTGGCTTGCCGCGCACACGGGCCGCGCGCGGATCGTGCTCGGCACGCGGCTCGCGGTGCTCGCGTCGATGCCGACGCTCGCGCTGATCGTCGTCGACGAGGAGCACGAGCCCGCGTACAAGCAGCAGGAAGGGCTGCGCTATTCGGCCCGCGACCTGGCCGTGTGGCGCGCAAAGCAGCTCGGCATCCCGGTCGTGCTCGGCTCGGCCACGCCGTCGCTCGAAAGCTGGTGGCAGGCCGAGCAGGGGCGCTACACGCGGCTCACGCTGTCGCGTCGCGCGGTGGCCGACGCGACGCTGCCGACCGTGCGGCTGATCGATCTCGAAGAGGAACGGCGGCGCGGGCGTGCGTCGATGGGCGGGCTGTCGGGGCCGCTCGTCGCGGCGCTGAAGGCGCGGCTCGAACGCGGCGAACAGAGTCTCGTGTTCCTGAACCGGCGCGGTTACGCGCCACAGCTCGCGTGCGACGCATGCGGCTGGGTGGCCGGCTGCCCGCGTTGCAGCGCGTACGTCGTGCTGCACAAGCCCGAGCATGCGCTGCGCTGCCATCACTGCGGCTGGGAAGCGCGCATTCCGCGCTCGTGCCCCGAGTGCGGGAACGTCGACATCGCGCCGCTCGGGCGCGGCACGCAGCGCATCGAGGAGGCGCTCGCCGAGGCGGTGCCGGGCGCGCGGATTCTGCGGATCGATGCCGACAGCACGCGCCGCAAGGGCAGCGCGCAGGCGCTTTTTTCCGACGTGCACGCGGGCGAAGTCGACATTCTGGTCGGCACGCAGATGATCGCGAAAGGGCACGACTTCCAGCGCGTGTCGCTCGTCGGTGTGCTTAATGCCGATACCGCGCTGTTCTCGCACGACTTCCGCGCGAGCGAGCGGCTGTTCGCGCAGTTGATGCAGGTGAGCGGCCGCGCGGGGCGCGCCGGGCTGCCGGGCGAGGTGATGGTGCAGACGCGCTACCCGCGTCACGCGCTGTACCACGCGCTCGGGCGGCAGGACTACGTGGGCTTCGCGAATTCGACGCTCGCCGAGCGTCGCGACGCGCACCTGCCGCCATTCGTCTATCAGGCGCTGCTGCGCGCCGAAGGGCGCACGCTCGACGCGGCGCTCGCGTTCTTGCTGCAGGCCGCGGCCGCGTTGCCGGGGCTGCCGGGCGCCGATCGCGTGACCGTGTACGACGCGGTGCCGATGACGATCGTGAAGGTCGCGAACGTTCACCGCGCGCAGCTGCTGCTCGAAAGCGCGTCGCGGGCGGCGCTGCAGCACGCGCTGCGCGCATGGCAGCCGGAACTGCGCGCGCTGAAGGGCGTGCTGCGGTGGAGCGTCGAGGTCGATCCGCTGGATATCTGAACGGCGCCCGCGCGGCGTTGCGGGATATCCGGCACTCGGGTTGCCGCCGCGTACCCGAACCCTCGTCCGTCGCATTGCCCGACCCGAACACCTGGGCGCCGGTGCCCAATCCCCTCCGTCGCCTATCCGACGCCGGCACCGCGCCGCGTCACACCCCAGTGCAACCCGTTTCCGGCCGTGTCCGCGCAGGCGGAGGGTTGCACACGTGTGCCGAATCGTCCCGATCAGGGAAAACACCGATCCTCGAACCACGGGCAACCCCTAGGTTGCAACCACATAAGTGGCTGATTATATTGACTAACTTATGGGTGCAACCTATCTCTCAATTTGGTTGCACCTTTTTATTGCGTGCCGTAGGATTTCGCGCATCCTCTTACACCACATTGCCGGACTCGCACCGGCGCACGAACCCACCATGGCAAGCACGACTCTCGGCGTCAAAGTCGACGACCTTCTCCGCTCGCGCCTGAAAGACGCGGCGGCGCGTCTCGAGCGCACTCCCCACTGGCTGATCAAGCAGGCGATCTTCGCGTATCTCGAGCGGATCGAGCACGGCCAGCTGCCGCCCGAGCTGTCGGGCCACAGCGGCGTGACGGAGCTCGCCGACGGTCAGGCCGCGGACGGCGACGACGACAACTCGCCGCATCCGTTCCTCGAGTTCGCGCAGAACGTGCAGCCGCAATCGGTGCTGCGCGCGGCGATCACGGCCGCGTACCGCCGTCCGGAGCCGGAATGCGTGCCGTTCCTGCTCGGCCAGGCGCGCCTGCCCGCGAACCTCCAGGCGGACGTGCAGGCGCTCGCGACGAAGCTGGTCGAGGCGCTGCGCGAGAAGAGCTCGGGCGGCGGCGTCGAGGGGCTGATCCACGAGTTCTCGCTGTCGAGCCAGGAAGGCGTCGCGCTGATGTGCCTCGCCGAAGCGCTGCTGCGTATTCCCGATCGCGCGACGCGCGATGCGCTGATCCGCGACAAGATCAGCAAGGGCGACTGGCGCTCGCACGTCGGCCACGCGCCGTCGCTGTTCGTGAACGCGGCGACCTGGGGGCTGATGATCACCGGCAAGCTCGTGACGACCAACAGCGAAGCGGGCCTGTCGTCGGCGCTCACGCGCCTGATCGGCCGCGGCGGCGAGCCGCTGATCCGCAAGGGCGTCGACATGGCGATGCGCCTGATGGGCGAGCAGTTCGTCACCGGCGAAACGATTTCCGAGGCGCTCGCGAACAGCCGCAAGTACGAAGCGCGCGGCTTCCGCTACTCGTACGACATGCTCGGCGAAGCGGCGACGACCGAAGAGGATGCGCAGCGCTACTACGCGTCGTACGAACAGGCGATCCACGCGATCGGCAAGGCGGCCGGCGGCCGCGGCATCTACGAAGGCCCGGGCATCTCGATCAAGCTGTCGGCGCTGCATGCGCGCTACTCGCGTTCGCAGCAGGACCGCACGATGAGCGAGCTGCTGCCGCGCGTGCGTGCGCTGGCGCTGCTCGCGCGCCGCTACGACATCGGCCTGAACATCGACGCGGAAGAAGCCGACCGTCTCGAACTGTCGCTCGACCTGCTCGAGGCGCTGTGCTTCGATCCGGAGCTCGCGGGCTGGAACGGCATCGGCTTCGTCGTGCAGGGTTACCAGAAACGCTGCCCGTTCGTGATCGACTACCTGATCGATCTCGCGCGCCGCAGCCGTCACCGCCTGATGATCCGCCTCGTGAAGGGCGCGTACTGGGACAGCGAGATCAAGCGGGCGCAGGTCGACGGCCTCGAAGGCTATCCGGTCTACACGCGCAAGATCTACACCGACGTGTCGTACCTCGCGTGCGCGAAGAAGCTGCTCGGAGCGCCGGACGCCGTCTACCCGCAATTCGCGACGCACAACGCGCACACGCTGGCCGCGATCTATCACCTGGCCGGCCAGAACTACTACCCGGGCCAGTACGAATTCCAGTGCCTGCACGGGATGGGCGAGCCGCTGTACGAGGAAGTCACGGGCCGCGACAAGCTGAACCGTCCGTGCCGCGTGTACGCGCCGGTCGGCACGCACGAGACGCTGCTCGCGTACCTCGTGCGCCGTTTGCTGGAAAACGGGGCGAACACGTCGTTCGTGAACCGCATTGCGGATAAGACCGTGCCGGTGAAGGAGCTGGTCGCCGATCCGGTCGACGAAGCGTCGAAGGTCGTGCCGCTCGGCGCGCCCCACGCGAAGATTCCGCTGCCGCGCCACCTGTACGGCGACGAGCGTCCCAACTCGATGGGGCTCGACCTGTCGAACGAACATCGTCTCGCGTCGCTGTCGTCCGCGTTGCTCGCGAGCGCGCACCACCCGTGGCGCGCGGCGCCGATGCTCGCCGACGACGCGCTCGCCGACGCCCCGGCGCGCGACGTGCGTAACCCGGCCGACCAGCGCGACGTGGTCGGCACGGTCAGCGAAGCGACGTCCGAGCACGTGAGCGCGGCGCTCGCGCACGCGGTGGCCGCCGCGCCGATCTGGCAGGCGACGCCGGTCGACGCGCGCGCCGATTGCCTGGTGCGCGCCGCCGACCTGCTCGAAGCGCAGATGCACACGCTGATGGGCCTGATCGTGCGCGAAGCCGGCAAGTCGCTGCCGAACGCGATCGCCGAAATCCGCGAAGCGGTCGACTTCCTGCGCTATTACGCGGCGCAGATCCGCGGTGAATTCTCGAACGACACGCACCGCCCGCTGGGCCCCGTGGTCTGTATCAGCCCGTGGAACTTCCCGCTCGCGATCTTCATGGGCCAGGTGGCCGCGGCGCTCGCCGCCGGCAACACGGTGCTTGCGAAGCCGGCCGAACAGACGCCGCTGATCGCCGCGCAAGCCGTGCGCCTCTTGCGCGAGGCCGGTGTGCCGGCCGGCGCGGTGCAACTGCTGCCGGGCACCGGCGAGACCGTCGGCGCGGCGCTGGTCGCCGATCCGCGCACGCGGGCGGTGATGTTCACGGGTTCGACCGAAGTCGCGCGCCTGATCAACAAGACGCTCGCCGCGCGCCTCGATCCGGACGGCAAGCCGATTCCGCTGATCGCCGAAACGGGCGGCCAGAACGCAATGATCGTCGACTCGTCGGCGCTCGCGGAGCAGGTCGTCGCGGACGTGATGCAGTCGTCGTTCGACTCGGCCGGTCAACGGTGTTCGGCGCTGCGCGTTCTGTGTCTGCAGGACGACGTCGCGGACCGCACGCTGACGATGCTCAAGGGCGCGATGCACGAGCTGGCGCTCGGCAACCCGGACCGGCTGTCGACCGACGTCGGCCCGGTGATCGACGCCGAAGCGAAGCAGACGATCGACACGCACGTCGCGGCGATGAAGGACAAGGGCCACGCGGTCACGCAACTGCCGATGCCCGACGCATGCGCGCACGGCACGTTCGTGCCGCCGACGCTGATCGAGATCGGCAGCATCGACGAGTTGAAGCGTGAAGTGTTCGGCCCCGTGCTGCACGTGGTGCGCTACCGCCGCAGCCAGCTCGACAAGCTGCTCGAGCAGATCCGCGCGACCGGCTACGGGCTGACGCTCGGCATCCATACGCGGATCGACGAGACGATCGCGCACGTGATCTCGAATGCGCACGTGGGCAACATCTACGTGAACCGCAACGTGATCGGCGCGGTGGTCGGCGTGCAGCCGTTCGGCGGCGAAGGGCTGTCGGGCACGGGCCCGAAGGCCGGCGGCGCGCTGTACCTGCAGCGCCTGCTCGCGACGCGTCCGTCGGGCCTGCCTCGCGCGCTCGCGCAGGCGCTGGTGGCGGACGGCGCGACCGAAAGCGATGCGCGCGGCAACCCGGCCGCGGCGCTCACGACGCTGCGCGACTGGCTGATCGAGCAGCGCGAGCCGGCGCTGGCCGCGCGTTGCGACGGCTATCTCGCACAGGTGCCGGCCGGCGCGACCGCCGTGCTGAGCGGCCCGACGGGCGAGCGAAACACGTATACACTCGGCCCGCGCGGCACGGTGCTGTGTGTCGCGGCGACGCCGGGCGGCGCACGTGCGCAGTTCGCGGCGGTGCTGGCGACCGGCAACCGCGCGTTGTTCGCCGGCGCGGCGGGCGAGGCGCTGGTCGCCGCGCTGCCGGCGTCGCTGAAGGCGCACGCGGCCGTGCGCAAGCAGGCCGACGCGCCGTTCGATGCGGTGCTGTTCGAAGGCGACAGCGACGAACTGCAGACGCTCGTGAAGGACGTCGCGCAGCGGCCGGGCCCGATCGTGTCGGTGCAGGGCGTGTCGGCGGGCGCGTTCGAGAACGGCGATGCGGAGGACTACGCGCTCGAGCGGCTGCTGACGGAACGCTCGGTGAGCGTGAATACGGCCGCGGCGGGCGGCAATGCGAATTTGATGACGATCGGCTGATCATCCTTGCCGTTCGGATCAAACAAAGGAAGCGGCCAGGCGATCCCGAAGCCGCTTCATTTACCCTGGTACCAAGGAGATGCTATGCAACACACGATGAAAAAGGTGGCAGGCGCGACGTTCGTCGCGGTCATGTCGCTGGCGGGGACGGCTCATGCGGATGACGTGAAGATTGGTTACGCAGGGCCGATGACGGGCGCGCAGGCGCACTACGGCAAGGATATGCAGAACGGGATCGTGCTCGCGCTGGAAGACTTCAACGCGACGAACCCGAAGATCGGCGGCAAGGCAGTGAAGTTCGTGCTCGACACGCAGGACGACCAGGCTGACCCGCGCACGGGTACGACGGTTGCCCAGAAGCTGGTCGACGACGGCATCAAGGGCATGCTCGGCCACTTCAACTCGGGCACGACGATTCCGGCTTCGCGCATCTACGCGAACGCGGGCATTCCGGAAATCGCGATGGCGACGGCGCCGGAATACACGCAGCAGGGTTACAAGACGACCTTCCGCATGATGACGTCCGACACGCAGCAGGGCTCGGTGGCCGGCACGTTCGCGTCGAAGGATCTCGGCATGAAGAAGATCGCGATCGTCGACGACCGCACGGCCTACGGCCAGGGTCTCGCCGACCAGTTCGAGAAGGCCGCGAAGGCTGGCGGCGCGACGATCGTCGACCGTGAATTCACGAACGACAAGGCCGTCGACTTCAAGGCGATTCTGACGAAGCTGAAGGCGGCGAAGCCGGACCTCGTCTACTACGGCGGCGCGGATTCGCAGGCAGCGCCGATGGTCAAGCAGATGAAGACGCTCGGCATCACCGCCCCGCTGATGAGCGGCGAAATGGTGAAGACGCCGACGTTCCTGAAGATCGCGGGCAACGCGGCCGAAGGCACGATCGCGTCGCTGGCCGGCCTGCCGCTGGAAGAAATGCCGGGCGGCAAGGCTTACGCGGACAAGTACAAGAAGCGTTTCGGCGAAGACGTGCAGACGTACTCGCCGTACGCGTACGACGGCGCGATGGCGATGCTGAACGCGATGAAGAAGGCCGATTCGACCGATCCGGCGAAGTACCTGCCGGTGCTCGCGAAGACCGACATGGCCGGTGTGACGTCGACGCACGTCGCGTATGACGCGAAGGGCGACCTGAAGAACGGCGGCATCACGATGTACAAGGTCGAGAAGGGCGACTGGAAGCCGCTGAAGAGCATCGGTGGCAAGTAAGCCGCATGGCGTAGCAGGATGATTGCCGGGCCGCGGAATTGTGCGGTGCCGGCGAGCATGCCGGACCCGCCGCGAGCGCGAAGCGCTTTCGGCGGGTTTTGTATTTGCCGGCGGAGCTACGCGGCGCGACATGGAGCTGGAGGCGGCTTTCCAAGTAATGATTTGGTCGACAGTATGTTCAACGCCGCGTCGCGCGACTCGCTCGTGCGTCACAGCTATTCGCGACGCATGCGCAGCAAGAACTTCTGCAGCTTGCCCGTCGGCGTGCGCGGCAGCGCCTGCGCGAACGTGAACTCGCGCGGAATCTTGTACGCGGCGAGCCGCTCGCCGCAGAACGCGCGCAGCGCATCCGCATCGGGCGCCGCGTTCGCCCGCGTCACGACGTGTGCGACGACCGTTTCGCCCCAGTCCGGATGCGGAACGCCGACGACGGCCGCCTCGGCGATGTCCGGGTGCGCGCCGAGCACGTCCTCCACCTCCTTCGAATAGACGTTCTCGCCGCCGGTGACGATCATGTCCTTCAGCCGGTCGACGATGAACAGATAGCCATCCTGATCGATCCGCGCGACGTCACCGGTGCGATACCAGCCGCCCGGCGCGAACGCGGCGCGCGTCGCGGCCGCGTCGTCGAGATAGCCGAGCATCATGCTGTCGGCCTTCAGCCAGATCTCGCCGGTCTCGCCCGGCCGCGCATCGACGCCGTCCATCCGCACGACCCGCAGGTCGACGCCCGGGCCGCCGTGGCGGCCGATCGAGCCGGCCTTCGCGATCTGCTCGTCCGGATGCAGCGTCGTGCCGGCCGGCCCCGTTTCCGTCATTCCGTAGACCTGAAAGAACGCGTGGCTGCGATACGCTTGCGCGAGCCGCTCGGCCTGCGCGGCGCCGATCGGGCCGCCGCCGTACAACCACGCGCGCACGCTCGACAGGTCGAATGCCGCGAAGCCGTCGATCGTGTCGAGCGGCAGCGTGTACGACACCGGCGCGCCGAAATACAGCGTCACGCGCTCGCGCTCGACGGTCTGCAGGAAGCGCAGCGGATGGTATTCGCGCAGCAGCACGACGGTGCCGCCCGCGACCAGCGTGCCGCCGAACCAGTTGTTCAGCGGCGACGAATGCCAGATCGGCATCGCCATCAGCGTGCGCTCGTTGCGGCCGATGCCGATCGCGAGCGCCGCCTGCATCGCGGCGAGCGTCACCGTGCGATGACTGTGCACGCAACCCTTCGGGCGGCCGGTCGTGCCGGACGTGTAGAGGATCTGCGCGACGTCGTCGTCGGCCGGCTCGATGCCCGGGAGGCCGTCCATCGTCGCGCACATCGTGTCGAAGTTCGGCACGCCGTCGAGTTCGCCCTCGGTCACGAGCCGCCGTGCCGGGTGCACGATCCGCTCGACCACCGGCGCGAGCGCCACGTCGAACAGCAGCACGGTGCTGCCGCTGTGTTCGAGCACGTAGTCGACTTCCGGCGCCTGCAGCTTGTGGTTGATCGGCACGAACGCCGCGCCGAGCCGCCATGCGCCGAACATCAGGTCGACGAAAGCCGGCGTGTTGAAGCACATCGCGGCGACACGATCGCCGGCCGCGACGCCGAGCGCGCTCAGCACGGCCGCCGCGCGGTGCGAACGCTCGCGCGCGGCCGCATACGTGATCGTCGCGGATTCGCTGACGAGGAACGGCTTGTCGGGCGTCGCACGGGCGGCGCGGTCGAGGGCGGCGACGAGATTCATCGAGGCTCCGGGCGGGCGAACGAACGTGAATTCGGGTGAACGGGCCGGCGTCAGGCCGGGTACGCGCGCTGCAGCAGCGCGGCGACGTCGATCGCGCGTGGATCGAAGCCGCCCGCGATACGGCCCCAGTCGGGCGCGGCAAGCCGCGTCGCGACGAACGCGTCGGCGACGGCCGCCGGCGCATCGCGGCGCAGCAGGCACGCCTGCGCGACGACCGCGAGCCGCTGCGCGAACACGCGGCCCGACGCTTCGAGCGTGTCGGCCGGGGCGGCGAGCATCGCGCGCAATCCGTCGAGCGCGGCACGAATGCGCGGTTCGCCCGCGCCGAGGTCGGCCAGTTCGTCGAACAGCGCGGCTGCCGCGTCGGGCTCGCGCGACACCGCACGCAGCACGTCGAGACACATCACGTTGCCCGAGCCTTCCCAGATCGAGTTGACGGGCGCCTCGCGGAACAGGCGCGCGATCGGGCCGTCGTCGACGTAACCGTTGCCGCCGAACACTTCCATCACCTCGCCGGTCAGCTCGACCGCGCGCTTGCAGACCCAGAATTTCGCGGTGGGCGTGACGATCCGCTTCCATGCGCGTTCGCGGGGCGAGTCGTCGCGCTCGAACGCGTCGGCGAGCCGCATCGCGAGCGACAGCGCCGCCTCGCTTTCGAGCGCGAGATCGGCGAGCACGGTGCGCATCAGCGGCTGCTCGGCGAGCGCGCGGCCGAACGCATGGCGCTGGCGCGTGTACGCGATCGCCTGCACGACGCCCTGGCGCAGCATCGCCGCGCTGCCGAGCACGCAGTTCAGCCGCGTGTAGGTGGCCATCTCGATGATGGTGGGAATGCCGCGGCCTTCGTCGCCGAGCATGATGCCCCACGCGTCGTTCAGCTCGATCTCGCTGCTCGAGTTGCTGCGGTTGCCGACCTTGTTCTTCAGTCGCTGGATCTCGACCGCGTTCTTCGTGCCGTCCGGCCGCCAGCGCGGCACGTAGAAGCACGACGGGCTGCCGGCCTCGGTGCGCGCGACGACCAGGTGCGCGTCGCACATCGGCGCGGAGAAGAACCACTTGTGGCCGCGCAGCCGGTATTCGCCGCCGCGCCCGCCCGCGCCGACCGGCGTGGCGAGCGTCGTGTTCGCCCGCACGTCGGAGCCGCCCTGTTTCTCGGTCATGCCCATGCCGAACCAGATCGCGCGCTTGTCGGCGACCGGCACGTCGCGCGGATCGTAGTCGTCGCTGTAGAGCTTGTCGCGCAGCAGGTCCCACAGTGCCGGCTCCTTCTGCAGCACGGGGATCGCGGCCTGCGTCATCGTCGCCGGGCACAGCGTGCCGGCCTCGATCTGGCCATGCAGGTAGAAGCCGGCGGCCGTCGCGGCCCAGCGGCCGCGGCGCGGGTCGCGGAACGCGAGCGACACGAAGCCTTCGTGGCGGTACTGGCCGAGCAGCGCGTGCCAGGCGGGATGGAAGTCGACGCGGTCGATGCGCCGGCCGCGCCGGTCGAACGTGTGCAGTTCCGGCGTGTGCTGGTTCGCTTCGTCGGCGAGCCGTGCGGTGTCGGCGCTGCCGAGCCGCGCGCCGTACGCGTCGAGCTGCGGCACGGCCCAGTCGGCGCCGGCCCGGGCGAGCGCATCGCGCAGCGCGAGATCCGTCGCGAAGAGGTTATAGTCGACGAGTTCGTCGAACTGGTTCGTGACGGCGTGAGTCGAGTCGGTCATCGCGGTTGTCTCCGGGTTGTCTCCGGTCTCATGCTTCGCGGTCAGCCGGCGTGATGCCGCGCGCAGGGCGTTTCGGCGCGGGTTCCGGCTTCCGGTAAAACGTATTCCCTGCTGAATTCAGAGTAGCAAATATGCCGCCGCGACATGTTCAGGTTCCGGCGCCGCCCGGCTCGCCGGCGGCGCAACCCGCGCCCGCATTGCGCCGCCGGCCGCGCCAGTCGCGCGCGCAGGCGAGTTCCGACGCGCTGCAGCAGGCGTTCGTTCAGCTTTTGCTCGAACGCGGCTACGCGAAGGCGACGATCCGCGAGATCGCGGCCGTCGCGGGCGTCAGCATCGGCACCTTCTACGAGTATTTCGGCGACAAACAGAGCCTCGCGGCGCTCTGCATCCACCGCCGCGTGCAGGCGCTGGCCGACCGGCTGCGCGACACGGTGCAGCGGTTGCGCGGTGCGCCGCGGGCCGAACTCGCCGTCGCGCTGGTCGACCTCCAGGTCGATACGATCGCCGCCGACGCGGCACTGTGGGGCGCGCTGCTCGCGCTGGAGCGGCAGGTGTCGCCGCTCGCCGCCTATCGCCGGCATTACGACGCCTATGTCGCGCTGTGGCACGACGCGCTGGCCCACGCGGCCGACCCGCCGCCGGCCGCTCGGCTCGACGGGCTCGCGCGGATGGCCCACACGATCTGCTATGGCGGGCTGTCGCAGGCGCTGCTGACGCTCGGGCCGGCGCTCGATTTCGCCGCGCAGCGCCGTGAACTGCGGGCCGTGCTGCTCGCGTACCTCGCGGCGGCGGGCGCGTAGCCTTCTTCGGGGAAATGCCTGATTCGCATATCAGGCGCGCAGGCTGGCCTTGCCATCAGGCCCTCCTCCGGGTGAGCCATGAGAAAAATGCATGGCCGCCATGACGAACTTTCGATTGTCCGCCGATATTGGCTCGGGCTAAATCATGCGGCAGATGCAGGCCGCGCACGGCGCGGCCCGCCCGAAGGACATTAGGAGGAGTCATGCGAAGCGCCACCGCGCCCCGTTCGAAACTGCCCGACGTCGGGACGACGATCTTCACGGTGATCGGCCAACTGGCTGCCCAACACGACGCGCTGAACCTGTCGCAGGGCGCGCCGAATTTCGCGCCCGATCCGGCGCTCGTCGAAGGCGTCGCACGCGCGATGCGCGACGGTCACAACCAGTACGCGCCGATGGCCGGCGTGATCGCGCTGCGCGAGCGGCTCGCCGAGAAGACCGAGGCGCTGTACGGCGCGCGCTACGACCCGGCAACCGAGATCACGGTGATCGCGAGCGCGAGCGAAGGGCTCTACGCGGCGATCAGCGCGCTCGTGCATCCCGGCGACGAGGTGATCTATTTCGAGCCGTCGTTCGACAGCTATGCGCCGATCGTGCGGCTGCAGGGCGCGACGCCGGTCGCGATCAAGCTGTCGCCCGAGCATTTCCGCGTGAACTGGGACGAGGTGGCTGCGGCCATCACGCCGCGCACGCGGATGATCATCGTCAACACGCCGCACAACCCGACCGCGACGGTGTTCTCCGCCGACGACCTGGCGCGGCTCGCGCAGCTCACGCGCGACACCGGGATCGTGGTGCTGTCCGACGAAGTCTACGAGCACGTCGTGTTCGACGGCGCGCAGCACCAGAGCGTCGCGCGCCACCGCGAGCTGGCCGAGCGCAGCGTGATCGTGTCGTCGTTCGGCAAGTCATTCCACGTGACCGGCTGGCGCGTCGGCCATTGCCTCGCGCCGGCCGAGCTGATGGACGAGATCCGCAAGGTGCACCAATTCATGGTGTTCTCGGCCGATACACCGATGCAGATCGCGTTCGCGGAGATCCTCGCGCGGCCGGACAGCTATCTCGGCCTGTCGGCGTTCTACCAGGCCAAGCGCGACCTGCTCACGCGCGAGCTGGCCGATTCGCGTTTCGAGCTGCTGCCGAGCGAAGGCTCGTTCTTCATGCTCGCGCGCTTTCGCCACTTCTCGGACGAAAGCGACAGCGATTTCGTGCTGCGCCTGATCCGCGACGCGCGTGTCGCGACGATTCCGCTGTCGGCGTTCTATACCGACGGCACCGACGCCGGCGTGATCCGGCTCAGTTTTTCGAAGGACGACGCGACGCTGGTCGAAGGCGCGCGGCGGCTGCGTTCGCTGTAAGACAACCGGCGGCGGAGACGTCGCATCGACCAGACCCAGGAGATCACGATGAAACACACGGCTACCTTGAAACTCGCATTTGCACTCGCGTGCGCCATCGGCTCCGGCGCGGCGCTCGCCGATGCGCCGACGCTGCGCTTCGGCCTCGAAGCGCAATACCCGCCGTTCGAATCGAAGGCGCCGAACGGCGACCTGCAGGGCTTCGACATCGACGTCGGCAATGCCGTCTGCCAGACGGCGAAGCTGTCGTGCAAATGGGTCGAGACCTCGTTCGACGGGCTGATTCCGGCGCTGAAGGGCCGCAAGTTCGACGCGATCAACTCGGCGATGAACGCGACCGAGCAGCGTCGCCAGGCAATCGATTTCACGACGATCATCTATCGCGTGCCGACCCAACTGATCGCGCGCACCGGCAGCGGGTTGCTGCCGACGCCCGAATCGCTGAAGGGCAAGCGCGTGGGCGTGCTGCAGGCATCGATCCAGGAAACCTTCGCGAAGGCGCACTGGGAGCCGGCCGGCGTCGCGGTCGTCGCGTACCAGGACCAGAACCAGGCGTATGCGGATCTGGTCGCGGGCCGCCTCGACGCGACGCTCGTCCTCGCGCCGTCGGGCCAGCGCGGCTTCCTGTCGCGCCCGGACGGCAAGGGCTTCTCGTTCGTCGGCCAGCCGGTGCACGACGACAAGATCCTCGGCAGCGGCATCGCGTTCGGCCTGCGCAAGGGCGACGATGCGCTGAAGGCGAAGCTCGACGCGGCGATCGACAAGCTGAAGGCGGACGGCACGGTGAAGTCGCTCGGGCTGAAGTATTTCGGCGATATCGACATCTCGACGAAGTAAGCGGGGCCGCGCACGATGCCGACCTCGAACCGGACCGCCGCGGGCAGCGCACCGGACGGCAGGCCGCTCCCGGACGATGCCGTCGATGCCGTGCTCGCCGCCGAACTGGGCGACGCGCTCGTCACGCGCGCGGCCGATATCGATCCGCGTTACTTCACCGCGTACAACGAGCCGGCCGGCGTGCGGCCGCGCGCGCTGGTGCGCCCGCGCAGCATCGACGACGTGTCGCGCACGCTCGCGCTGTGCGCGCGGCTCGGCCAGCCGGTCGTGCCGCAAGGCGGACTGACGGGGCTCGCGCGCGGCGCGGTCGCGCTGGGCGGCGAGGTGGTGCTGTCGATGGAGCGCTTCGCGGGCGTCGAGGCGCTCGACGCGGCGGCCGGCACGATCACCGTGCGCGCGGGCACGCCGCTGCAGACCGTGCAGGAAGCCGCCGAAGCGGCGGGCTTCACGTTCGGCGTCGATCTCGGCGCGCGTGGCTCGTGCCAGATCGGCGGCATGCTCGCGACCAACGCGGGCGGCACGCGCGCGATCCGCTACGGGATGATGCGCGAGCAGGTGCTTGGGCTCGAGGCCGTGCTCGCGGACGGCACGGTCGTGTCGTCGATGAACCGGATGCTGAAGAACAACGCGGGCTACGACCTGAAGCAGCTGTTCATCGGCAGCGAGGGGACGCTCGGCGTCGTCACGCGCGCGGTGCTGCGGCTGCATCCGTTGCTCGCGGCGCCCGCCACGGCGCTCTGCCGCGTGCGCGACTACGACGCGGTGGTGGCGCTGTGGAATCGCCTGCGCACGCTGCCGGAAGTCGTCAGCTTCGAGGCGATGTGGCCGGCGTTCTACGACTACGTCGCGCGGCATACGCCGGGCGTCACGGCGCCGTTCATCGGCGACGGCGGTTTCGTGGTGCTGATCGAATGCGCGACGAGCGCGCCGGGCGGCGATGCGCACCAGGCGCTCGAAACGGGGCTGGCTGTGGGGCTCGAAGCGGGGCTCGTCGACGATGCGGTACTCGCGACCTCCGAGCGGCAGGCACGCGATTTGTGGACACTGCGCGAAGGCCTCGCGATCGATGCGCTGCCCCATCTCGTCAATTTCGACGTGAGTCTGCCGACGGGCGAACTCGGCGCGTTCGCCGAACGCTGCGAGGCGGCGTTGCGGGTGCGCTGGCCGGCGCTCACGTGCCTGTTTTTCGGCCATGTCGGCGACGGCAACGTGCATATCGGCGTGTCGCTGGCCGAGATGACCGACGCGGACGCCGATGCGCTCGATCACTGCGTGTATGCGGTGGTGCGCGACATGGGCGGCTCGGTGTCGGCCGAGCACGGGATCGGCGTGCTCAAGCGTCCGTATCTGGCGCATACGCGCAGCGGCGCGGAAATCGAGCTGATGCGGCGCCTGAAGGCCGCGCTGGACCCGCGCGGGATCCTGAATCCCGGCAAGGTGCTTTGATGCGGCCGACGGCCGCTGCCGCCGGGCATCGGCCGGCGCGGCGCGTCAGCCGTCCACCCAGCGCAGCGCGCCGATCTTCAGGTGTTCGACGACGCTGCGCGCCCAGTCGAGCTCCGCATTGAGCAGCACGAGCGCGTGTTCGTTCTGCAGCAGGAACAGGCGGGGCACCTGGTCGGCCTGCGCGGTGGCGCGCAGCGCTTCGAGCCGCTCGCGCTCGGCGTCGAGCCGTGCGATGCGCAGCTCGAGCTGGTGACGCGCATCTTCCGCATCGAGCAGCGGCAGGAACGCGAGGCCGGCGCCGAAGGCCGGAAATTCACGCGCGGGCTCCGCGAGCAGCGCATGCAGCCACGCCTGCCCCGCCGTGTGCCCGGCTTCCGTCAGCGCATACACCGTGCGCTCCGGAAACGCGCCGTCGCGTTCGGTGTCGTGCACGGCGATCAGCCCGTCGCGCAGCAGCCTGTCGATCGTCTGGTAGAGGCTCGTGCGCTGTCGCACGTTGACGACTTCGTCGTAGCCGCGGGCCTTCAGTTGCTGCAGCATCCCGTACGGATGCATCGGCGTTTCGGTGAGCGTCGCAAGGACGGCCAGCGCGAGCGGAGACGGGTGGCTCGTAGACATGAATAGTTAAAATATATCTAGTAATAATATAACTATTCTCGATCAGACTATCTTGTTTGGCAAGGGTTTCAGCCGAGGTGCGAGCGCTTCGCGGCCGGCGCGACGGTTTCCATCGTCGCAAGGCCATGCACGATTCCGCAATCCTCGACCGAATGCTCGCCGACGCACTGGCGGCGCAATTCGGTGAGTTGGTCGCGCAGATGCGTGAGTTCCGCGAGGCGCGCGTCGACGTGTCCGATGTGATCGTCGAGCAGCGAATTGATCGAATCGCAGCGGTCGGCCGGCGTGTCGGTGAGCCGCAGCAGCGCGCGGATTTCGTCGTGCGCCATGTCGAGCGCGCGGCAGTTGCGGATGAAGCGCAGCCGCTCGACGTGCACGTCGGTGTAGTTGCGGTAGTTTGAATCGGTGCGCTCCGCATCCGGCATCAGACCCTCTTTCTCGTAGAAACGGATCGTCTCGGGCGTGCAGCGGGCCGCTTTGGCCAGTTCGCCAATCTTCATGCCTTTCTCCCGTGTAAGGGTTGACCTTGTAGTGGCTTCAGGGTGTTAACTCTACACCGTCAAGCCACAAAGGAGGTTGTCATGACCGACGCCAAGCGTCCCCACGACCCGCGACACCGTCATGCCGGCGGCGCCGATGCGTGCTGCGCCGATGCGCGCGACACGCAGACGGCGACCATTGCCGACGCGGTGTCGGCGGCCGGCGAGCACGCGCACGGCCATGACCACGATCACGGCCATGGGCACGATCACGCCGCGCACGGCGATACGGGTCATGCCCACGATCACGGCCATGCGGGCAACGACCAGCATGTGCACGGCGCGACGTGTTCGCACGACCACGCCGCGCATGACCATGCCGGTCACGACCACGACCACGACCACGACCACACGGCCGGCGACTGCTGCGCGCCGGCCGCGTTGACGCTCGCGCCGCTGCCGGTCGCGCAGGCAACCGCGTCGGGCCACGTGCGCTCCGCGTTCCGCATCATGCAGATGGACTGTCCGACCGAGGAAACGCTGATCCGCAAGAAGCTCGGCGGGATGAGCGAAGTGTCGGCGCTCGAATTCAACCTGATGCAGCGGATGCTGACCGTCGAGCACGTGGCCGGCGCGCAGCCGGCGATCGAAAGCGCGATCCGCACGCTCGGGATGACGCCGGAAGCCGCCACGGTGGGCGCCCCGGCAGCGCGCGTCGCCGACGCGCCCGCGAAACCGTGGTGGCCGCTGGCGCTCGCCGGCGTCGCCGCGATCGCGTCGGAAGGCGCAACCTGGGCCGGGCTGCCGGTGTGGCTGTCGGCGGCGCTCGCGCTCGCCGCGGTGCTCGCGTGCGGGCTCACCACGTACAAGAAGGGCTGGATCGCGATCCGCAACGGCAACCTGAACATCAACGCGCTGATGAGCATCGCGGTGACGGGCGCGATGGCGATCGGCCAGTGGCCGGAAGCCGCGATGGTGATGGTGCTGTTCACGATCGCCGAGCTGATCGAGGCGAAGTCGCTCGATCGCGCGCGCAATGCGATCCAGGGGCTGATGCAGCTCGCGCCGGATACCGCGACCGTGCAGCAGGCCGACGGCGCGTGGCGCACGATCGAGGCCGCGCAGGTCGCGCTCGGCGCGGTCGTGCGCGTGAAGCCGGGCGAACGCATCGGGCTGGACGGCGAAGTCGTCGCGGGCCGCTCGACGGTCAACCAGGCGCCGATCACCGGCGAGAGCCTGCCCGTCGAAAAGGCGAGCGGCGACGCCGTGTACGCGGGCACGATCAACGAATCGGGTTCGTTCGACTACCGCGTGACGGCCGTCGCGGCCAATTCGACGCTCGCGCGGATCATCCACGCGGTCGAGGAAGCGCAGGGCGCGAAGGCGCCGACGCAGCGCTTCGTCGACCAGTTCGCGCGCGTCTACACGCCGATCGTGTTCGCGGTCGCGCTGCTGGTCGCGGTGGCGCCGCCGCTCGTGATGGGCGGCGCGTGGCACGACTGGATCTACCGCGCGCTCGTGCTGCTCGTGATCGCGTGCCCGTGCGCGCTGGTGATCTCGACGCCGGTGACGATCGTGTCGGGCCTCGCGGCCGCGGCGCGGCGCGGGATTCTCGTGAAGGGCGGCGTCTATCTGGAAGAAGGGCGCAAGCTTGCGTGGCTCGCGCTCGACAAGACCGGCACGATCACGCACGGCAAGCCGGTGCAGACCGACTTCGACGTGCATGCGGACGATGCCGACGCGGCGCGCGTGCGGCACCTCGGCGCGAGCCTCGCGGCGCGCTCCGATCACCCGGTGTCGCAGGCGATTGCCGCCGCGGCCCGCGACGCCGGCACGACGGCATTCGCGAACGTGCAGGACTTCGAAGCGATCGTCGGGCGCGGCGTGCGCGGCACGATCGACGGCACGCGCTACTGGCTCGGCAATCACCGCCTCGTCGAGGAACTCGAGCGCTGCTCGACGGCGCTCGAGGCGAAGCTCGACGCGCTGGAGCGGCAGGGCAAGAGCGTCGTCGTGCTGGTCGACGCCACGCGCGTGCTCGGCATCTTCGCGGTGGCCGACACGATCAAGGACACGAGCCGCGACGCGATCGCGGATCTGCATGCGCTCGGCATCCGCACCGCGATGCTGACGGGCGACAACCCGCATACCGCGCAGGCGATCGCCAGGCAGGCGGGCATCGACGACGCGCGCGGCAACCAGTTGCCGGAAGACAAGCTCGCGGCGGTCGAGGAACTGGCGGCGGGCGGCGCGGGCGCGGTCGGGATGGTCGGCGACGGGATCAACGATGCGCCGGCGCTCGCGCGCGCCGACATCGGCTTCGCGATGGGTGCGATGGGCACCGACACGGCGATCGAGACGGCCGACGTCGCGCTGATGGACGACGACCTGCGCAAGATTCCCGCATTCGTGCGGCTGTCGCGCGCGACGCACCGCGTGCTGGTGCAGAACATCGGCTTCGCGCTCGGCGTGAAGGTCGTGTTCCTCGGCCTCACGGTCGCGGGGCTCGGGACGATGTGGATGGCCGTCTTCGCCGACGCGGGCGCGAGCCTGATCGTCGTGGCCAACGGCTTGCGGCTGCTGTCGTCCTCCGGGGCGTTCGGCGGCGCACCGGCCAAGCGTTGAGGAGCGGACGATGAGCTTTCTGAGACGGATACTCGGCGGCCATGGCGGCGGCCACGGCGGCGGGCACGGCAATAGCGGAAACGGGGGCCATGGCGGCCACGGTGGCGGGCATCACGGCGGGTCGCGCCAGAGCGGCCACGATGCGCGCGGGCGCGATCGCCACGGCTGGGGCTGGCAGGCGCCGGCCGACGCCGGTGGCGGGCAAGGCGGCCAGCGCGGCAACGTGCCGCTGAGCCAGCTCGCGTGCGCGGGCTGCGGTGCGCTCAACGCAGCGGATGCACGCTTCTGCGCGCAGTGCGGCGCGGCGCAACGCGGCAAGGCGTGCAGTCGTTGCCATGCGGCGCTGGCGGCCGACGCGCGGTTCTGTCCCGGCTGCGGGACGCAGGCGGCTTGACGCTATCCGCGCGTTGGCGCTGGCCGCACATGCGCACGGGCCGGCACGCTCCATTCGACGGCCGGCGCACCGGCATGCCTGATGTCGTCCCGGGCATCCTCGCACCAGCAATATCGTCGCGGTCCGTCCAGATACACGGCTCCGCGGCACACCCGTCGCTCAGCGCAGCGGCAGATGAATTTCGGTGCGCAGGTCGGCCGGCGCCGTATCCATCGGCGTATTGAGGTATAGCTCGAACGGCGGCGCGTCGGCGGCTTCGCGGCCCGAGTGACGCAGCCAGTCGCCGTACAGCCACTGGTAGGCCGTCTTCAGGTCCGCATACGGCCCCGTATGCAGCAGCACCGCGTATTCGCCGGCTGCGATCGTCGCACGCTCGACCGGCGGCACGGGTGCGACGTCCGGCGCGCCGTCGGCCGGCATGAAGCACGCTTTCGCGCGCAACCGCGCTTCGGGCGTCGTGTCCGGATCGTCGTAGAAAATCCCGATCATCTTCGCGCCCGGGCCGATCAGCCCGTGTTGCCCGACCCACGCACCGATCCGCGCGAACGCGTCCCCCACCTTCATGTACGCGCCGGTGTGCGCCACCGCATAGCCGCGCAGTTCCGGCAGGCGCCGGATCTCGACCTCGTGCTTGAACATGTCTGCCTCTCCTCGCTGTAATGGATAAATCGGCCGGTGGATGCCGGTGCGCCGGTGCTGCGCGGGCAGCACGCCGTACGCGTCGCGAAACGCCCGCGCGAACGCGTGCGTCGAACCGTAGCCCGCGCGCCGCGCGATCTCGTCGAGCGGCCGCGTGGTGCAGACCAGATCCTCGGACGCCCGCACGATCCGCATGCGCCGCACCGTCAGCACGATCGACTCGCCGTACAGCGCGCGGTAGACGCGCTGCCAGTGATACGGCGACAGGCACGCGACTTCGGCGAGCCGGTTCAGGTCGAGCGGGCCGTCGAGATGCGCGCTGATGTACGCGTGGACCCGTGCCACGCTTGCCGCGTAGCGCACCCACGCGGGCGGGTCGGTTTTCGTTTCGGCTGGGGTCATCGGCGTGTCCGGGCTGGAACCGACGCCACGGTAGCACGGGCCGAATGGACAAATCTTGCGGAAATGCCGGACACCCGCCGATACGGCCCTTTTTGAGTTCAGCGAAATGGGGTCTTGCCCCTCCGGGATCTATGACTAAAGTTAAAGACGGTGAAATCGGGTGAACGCGTCATTTTTCTCGGGTAAGTTGCCCGGACGGAGCAGCACGCTTTTCGAATTACGCAGGTCGTTCGTCGATGTTCAATCGCCACACCACGTTTTCGGGAGAAGAAGAAATGGATGCTTCCAGCTTCATCACGTCGCTGCAGGCCACGCTAGGCGGATACCTGCCCAAGATCGCCGGCGCGATCGGCATCCTGGTGATCGGCTGGCTGATCGCCGTGGCCGTGCGGGCCGGTGCGCTCCGGCTGCTCAGCGCACTGAAGGTCGATCAGCGGATCACCGACAGCACGGGCCAGGGCGCGTGCGTCGAACGCATCATCGCCGGCGGCCTGTTCTGGCTCGTGCTGCTCGTCACCGCGGTGGGCATCTTCAATGTGCTCAACCTGTATGCGGTGTCCAATCCGTTCTCGCTGCTCGTCACGCACATCGTCAACTACCTGCCGAACCTGATCGGCGGCGCGGCGCTGACGCTGATCGCGTGGCTGATCGCGTCGCTGCTGCGCAGCCTCGCGAACCGCGCGCTGAAGGCGAGCAAGGTCGACGACAAGCTGTCCGAAAACGCCGGCATGCAGCCGATGAGCGGCTATCTCGGCGACGTGCTGTTCTGGCTCGTGATCCTGATGTTCCTGCCGGCGATCCTCGCGTCGTTCGCGCTGTCGGGCCTGCTCTCGCCGGTGCAGGGAATGGTCGACAAGCTGCTCGCGATCGTGCCGAACATTTTCGCGGCCGCGGTAATCGGCTTCGTCGGCTGGGTCGTCGCGCGCGTGCTGCGCGGCCTCGTGACGAACCTGCTGGTCGCCGCCGGCGCCGACCGCCTCACGCAAGGGATCGACAGCCCGACGCCCGTGCGCGTGTCGAGCCTGGTCGGCACCATCGTCTACGTGTTCGTGTTCGTGCCGACGCTGATCTCCGCGCTCGACGCGCTGAAGATCGACGCGATCTCGATTCCCGCGACCAACATGCTGAACCAGTTCCTCGGCGCGGTGCCGGACATCGTCGCGGCGATCGTGATCGTGCTGGTCACGTTCTACTTCGCGCGCTTCGTCGCGTCGCTCGCGCAGAAGCTGCTGGAAGCCGCCGGCGTCGACGGGCTGCCGGCCGTGCTCGGCGTCGAGCGCGTGTTCTCGGGCATCCTGCAGCCGTCGGTGCTGGTCGCGCGGCTGATCGTGTTCTTCGCGATGCTGTTCGCGTCGGTCGAAGCCGCGAACCGGCTCGGCTTCACGCAGGTGCGCGACGTCGTCACGCTGTTCATCGAATTCGGCGGCCACGTGCTGATGGGCGGCGTGATCCTCGTGATCGGCGTGTGGCTCGCGGGCCTCGCGCGCCGCGTGATCGAGCAGGCCGATCGCGAACACAGCGTGCTGTTCGCGCGGATCGCCCAGTTCGCGATCCTCGGCCTCGTGTTCGCGATGGGGTTGCGCGCGATGGGCATCGCGAACGAAATCGTCCAGCTCGCGTTCGGCCTCGTGCTCGGCGCGATCGCGGTGGCCGTTGCGCTGTCGTTCGGCCTCGGCGGCCGGGAAGCGGCAGGCAAGCTGCTCGACCGCTGGTTCAACCAGCGCGGCGGCGGCCAGTAAGGCCCGTCGGCACGGCCGATCCGGCCCGCACCGCGCGGGCCGGACCGGCGTGGCAACGGGCGCGGCGGGCGTTGCCGCGAACGGTACCGCAAGCGTTTCCGCAAGCGAAATGTCAGCCGCGATCTTTGCCGAATTTCGATAACACGTCGTTTAATGACTCTCTAGCATCGATTCTCAGTCGCGCGGGCCCGCAGGCCGGCGCCTTTGAGGAGAGTCCGATGAAAGCAGAGTCGAATGGCCGGCCCGCCGCCGGCGCCAAGTCCTCCGGCCAGCCCGCGCTGCAGCAGACGCTCGGGACCTGGCAACTGTGGGGCATCGCGGTCGGCCTCGTGATTTCCGGCGAATACTTCGGCTGGAGCTACGGCTGGGCGAGCGCGGGCACGCTGGGTTTCGTGATCACCGCGCTGTTCGTCGCGGCGATGTACACCACCTTCATCTTCAGTTTCACCGAGCTGACGACGTCGATCCCGCATGCGGGCGGCCCGTTCGCCTATGCACGCCGCGCATTCGGCCCGACCGGCGGCTATCTGGCCGGCGCCGCGACGCTGGTCGAGTTCGTGTTCGCGCCGCCCGCGATCGCGCTCGCGATCGGCGCGTACCTGCACGTGCAGTTTCCGGGGCTCGAACCGAAACACGCGGCGATGGGCGCGTATCTCGTGTTCATGGCGCTGAACATCGTCGGCGTGCAGATCGCGGCGACCTTCGAGCTCGTCGTCACGCTGCTCGCGATCTTCGAGCTGCTGGTGTTCATGGGCGTCGTGTCGCCGGGCTTCTCGTGGAGCAATTTCACGAAGGGCGGCTGGTCGGGCGCCGATCACTTCAGCGTGGGCGCGTTCCACGGGATGTTCGCGGCGATTCCGTTCGCGATCTGGTTCTTCCTCGCGATCGAAGGCGTCGCGATGGCCGCCGAGGAAGCGAAGAACCCGAAGCGCTCGATTCCGATCGCGTACGTGGCCGGCATCCTGACCCTCGTGGCGCTCGCGATCGGCGTGATGGTGTTCGCCGGCGGCGCGGGCGACTGGACCAAGCTCGCGAACATCAACGATCCGCTGCCGCAGGCGATGAAGTACATCGTCGGCGCGAACAGCGGCTGGATGCACATGCTCGTGTGGCTCGGGCTGTTCGGGCTCGTCGCGTCGTTCCACGGGATCATCCTCGGCTATTCGCGCCAGATCTTCGCGCTGGCCCGCGAAGGCTACCTGCCGGAGTGGCTCGGGAAGGTGCATCCGCGCTTCAAGACCCCGCATCGCGCGATCCTCGCGGGCGGCGTGGTCGGGATTGCCGCGATCTACAGCGACGAGCTGATCCAGTTCGGCGGCCAGACGCTCACCGCGAATATCGTGACGATGTCGGTGTTCGGTGCGATCGTGATGTATATCGTGAGCATGGCGGCGCTGTTCAAGCTGCGCCGCTCGCAGCCGAACCTGGAGCGGCCGTTCCGCGCGCCGCTGTACCCGATCTTCCCGGCATTCGCGATCCTGGCGGCGCTCGTCTGCCTCGGTACGATGGTGTATTTCAACGGGCTGGTCGCGCTGGTGTTCGTCGGCTTCCTCGCGGTCGGCTACGCGTACTTCCTCGCGACCCGTTCGCAGCGCGCGAGCGCGCCCGGCGACGCGCTGCTGGAGGAGTAAGCAGAGTGACGACGGTGAACGTGAAAGGCCGTTCCTGACGGCATCCGGCGCGCCCCGTCGAACGGGCGCGCCGTCGGCTTTTGAAGGAGATTCGAACGATGTCCTATACGGAGACGATCGGTCCGCGCACGTACCGCTTCGCGGACCTGAAGACGCTGCTCGCGAAGGCGAGCCCGCTGCGTTCCGGCGACCAGCTCGCCGGCGTCGCGGCGGCGAGCGAGGAGGAGCGCGTCGCCGCGAAGATCGCGCTCGCGGGCGTGCCGCTGAAGGCGTTCCTGAACGAAGCGGTGATCCCGTACGAAGACGACGAGGTCACGCGCCTCATCATCGACGATCACGATGCGCAGGCGTTCGCGGAAATCTCGCACCTCACCGTCGGCGATTTCCGCAACTGGCTGCTGTCGCCCGCGGCCGACGGCGCGGCGCTCGAACGGATCGCGCCGGGCCTCACGCCCGAGATGGTCGCGGCCGTGTCGAAGCTGATGCGCAACCAGGACCTGATCGCGGCCGCGCGGAAGCGCCGCGTGGTCACGCGCTTTCGCAACACGGTCGGGCTGCCCGGCCGGATGTCGGTGCGGCTGCAGCCGAACCACCCGACCGACGACGTGAAGGGCATCGCCGCGTCGATGCTCGACGGGCTGATGTACGGCTGCGGCGACGCGATGATCGGCATCAACCCGGCGACCGACAGCCTCGCGGCGATCGTGAAGCTGCTCGCGATGATCGACGGCTTCCGCGAGCGCTATGGCGTGCCGACCCAGTCGTGCGTGCTCACGCACGTGACCAACACGATCGCGGCGATCGAGAAGGGCGCGCCGGTCGACCTCGTGTTCCAGTCGATCGCGGGCACCGAGAAGGCCAATGCCAGCTTCGGGATCTCGCTCGCGCTGCTCGGCGAGGCGCGCGAGGCCGCGCTGGCGCTCAAGCGCGGCACGGTCGGCAACAACCTGATGTATTTCGAGACGGGGCAGGGCAGCGCGCTGTCGGCGAACGCGCATTTCGGCGTCGACCAGCAGACCTGCGAAGTGCGCGCGTATGCGGTCGCGCGCAAGTTCGAGCCGTTCCTCGTGAATACGGTGGTGGGCTTCATCGGGCCCGAATACCTGTACGACGGCAAGCAGATCATCCGCGCGGGGCTCGAGGATCACTTCTGCGGGAAGCTGCTCGGCGTGCCGATGGGCTGCGACATCTGCTACACGAACCACGCGGAAGCCGACCAGGACGACATGGACACGCTGCTGACGCTGCTGGGGGCGGCCGGCATCAACTTCATCATGGGAATTCCGGGTGCGGACGACGTGATGCTGAACTACCAGAGCACGTCGTTCCACGATCAGCTCTACGTGCGCGAGGTGCTCGGCCTGCGCCGCGCGCCCGAGTTCGAGGAATGGCTGGAGACGATGGAAATCGCCGATGCGCACGGCGCGCTGCGCGCGGCGACGGCACGCGTGCCGCTGCTCGCGGGCGCGAACGACTGGATGGGGGTGTCCGCATGAGCGACGCCGTCGAAAAGAACCCGTGGGCGCAGCTCAAGTCGTTCACGAACGCGCGGATTGCGCTCGGCCGCGCGGGCAACAGCCTGCCGACCGCGCCGCTGCTGGCCTTCAACCTGTCGCATGCGCAGGCGCGCGACGCGGTGCACCAGCCGCTCGACGCGGATGCGCTGCGGCGCGAGATCGAGGCGGCCGGCCTGCTGCCGACGCTGCGCGTGCAGAGCGCCGCGCCCGACCGCGACCATTACCTGCGCCGGCCCGATCTCGGCCGCAAGCTGTCGGACGACAGCCGCGGGCTGCTGGCCGGCTACGGGGCGGCGCTCGACGACGCGCCCGATGTCGTGTTCGTGGTCGGCGACGGGCTGTCGGCGTTCGCGGCCGCGAAGCAGGCGCTGCCGCTGTTGCAGGCCGTGCGGCCGCGGCTCGACGCGGACGGCTGGCGGATCGGCCCGGTGGTGGTCGCGACGCAGGCGCGCGTCGCGCTCGGCGACGAGATCGGCGAGCTGCTGCGCGCGAAGGTGGTCGCGATGCTGATCGGCGAACGGCCGGGGCTCAGTTCGCCGGACAGCCTCGGCGTATACCTGACGTGGGCGCCGAAGGTCGGCTGTCACGACGCGCTGCGCAACTGCATCTCGAACGTGCGGCCGGAAGGGCTGCCGCACGCGGCCGCCGCGCACAAGCTGCATTACCTGATGACGCATGCGCGCCGGCTCCAGTTGACGGGCGTCGGGCTGAAGGACGACAGCGACGCGCTGCTGCCGGCGGCGGAGGCGGAGCGGATCGGGGCGACGTGACGGTGGGACTGGACCGAGCCAGGAGGAGATCGGAAGGGAGGCGAGAATCAGTCGTAGGAGATCGGGAGCAGGTATCAGACGGACAAGCTTCGACCCAGTGAACCTATTCGCGCTAATGACGCGCCGCGGGTTTGGAGCTCATGCGCGTGTTGCCTCCCTGGGACTAAATTCCTGACCAAGTTTCGACATAGGGCCGAGTCGACTAGGTAGAAGGTTTTGATACGTGATCTCCACGTTAAATTCGGTGCAAATTTTTAGCTGCTCGGCTAGCTGCGGGCGTTGGGCGCCAGGAATGTAGAGATGAATTACTTTGCGTCGATCCGGGTAGTAATTTGAGTATGCAAGGACTTGCCCGAGCGCATGCTTCCACTTGACGAAGCTTTTTACCTCTATGACCGCAGTAGGAAGTAGCAGATCGACGTAGCCGACCAGGGTATGGACTTCGGCTTGCCCGGCCGGATTTCGCACGGATAAGACGTCTCGTACGGCGCATTCGAGCCCGCGATCTCGCGGGACATATTTGAGGTATCGCTCGGCAATCTCTGGTGTAGCGAAGTAGTAACCATGCTTATGGCGCACTTTGCTATTCAACCCCGCGTTACGAAGTTGACTGAAGTGTTGAATGAGCTGATCACCAATTCGAATTTCTTGTTTTCCCTGAGAGAGAAATTCGAACACACCACCTAGCCCTAGCTGGCGGCCGGTGTATAGCCATCGAGATGGATGAATTGTCAGAAGACCTTCCCGGGCTTTTTGCTCGTGTATGGCATACAGATCGATCATGTCCACAACGCTAATTCTTCTCGCTTTCTGATTCCGTAGTCCCAGTTGCTTACCAACTGACTACCTGAACAGCCGCTCGCACAGGAAATCGACGAACACGCGCAGCTTCGGCGACAACTGCCGGCTCGACGGCCACACGATCGAGAACTGCCCCGGCGCGATCCGGTAGTCGTCGAGCACGGTGACGAGCGCGCCGTGTTCGAGCGCGTCGCGCGCGAGGAAGTCGGGCATGTAGCCGATGCCGAGCCCCGCGAGCACGGCGCCGCGCAGCGCTTCCATGTTGTTGCAGGTCATCGCGGTGCGCAGCGTGAGCGGCTTGCCGTCGTCGGCCGCGAGCGCCCAGTCCTGCAGCTTGCCGGTGGTCGGGAAACAGTAGCGCACGCAGTCGTGCGCTTCGAGCTCGCGCGGCGTGCGCGGCGTGCCGGCCTGCGCGAGATACGCGGGCGTCGCGCACAGCACGAACGCGAACGGGCCGAGCCGCCGCGACATCAGGCTCGAATCGGACAGCGGGCCGCTGCGGATCACCGCGTCGAAGCCGCCTTCGACGACGTCGACCATCCGGTCGTTGAAATCGAGATCGAGCTCGACGTCCGGATAGCGCTGCCGGAATTCGGGCAGCACCGGCAGCAGGAAGCGGTAGCCGATTACCGGCAGGCTCACGCGCAGCTTGCCGCGCGGGCGCTGCGCGGACGCCGTCACGGTCGCCTCCGCGTCGCGGAAATCCTCGAGGATGCGCTGGCAGCGCTCGTAGAAATGCCGCCCCTCGTCGGTGAGCGTCACGCGTCGCGTCGTGCGGTTGAACAGCCGCACGCCGAGCGACTGTTCCAGTTTCGCGATCGTCTTGCCGACCGCCGACGCCGAGATGCCGAGCGCGCGGCCGGCCGCGACGAAGCTCAGCGCTTCGGCGGTGCGGACGAACGCGACGATGCCGGTGAGGTTTTCCATCTTTCCATCGAATCGAAGGACGTGCGGTGACGCACGCGGGGAGGTGTATTGCAGAATTTTAGTCCGTTATATGCGGAGCTTCGCGTAGTTTTTCGCGGATTGAATCCGATTTATCGTCTGTCGCTCTGATGGCGCATCCGCGCCGGCTTTTTCGAGGAGCGATGATGGATCACCCTGTTTCAGCCGCCCCGGCCCACGTGGCCCACGCGGCGCGCCGGCGCGCATGGGTGCTGGCCGCCGTCTGCATGGCCGCCGTCGCGCTGCCGCTGTCGTTTTCGGGCGGCGCGGTCGCGACGCCGGCGATCGGCCGCGACCTGCACGGCAGCCCGGTCGCGATGAACTGGATCACCAACGCGTTCATGCTCGCGTTCGGCAGCTTCCTGATGGCGTCGGGCGCGCTCGCCGACCAGTTCGGCCGCAAGCGCCTGTTCGCGATCGGTGTCGGCGGCTTCACGCTGATGTCGATTGCGCTCGCGTTCGCGCCGTCGATGCTCGCCGTTGATTTGCTGCGCGCCGCGCAAGGGCTCGCGGCGGCCGCGGCGCTGGCCGGCGGCACGGCCGCGCTCGCGCAGGAATTCGACGGCGCGGCGCGCACGCGTGCGTTCAGCCTGCTCGGCACGACGTTCGGCATCGGGCTCGCGTTCGGGCCCGTGATCGCCGGCGGGCTGATCGGGCATTACGGCTGGCGCGCGATCTTCGTGACGAGCGCGGTGGCCGGCGTGCTGTCGCTCGCGTTCGGGCTGCCGCGCATGCACGAGTCGCGCGATCCGCACGCGACCGGGCTCGACTGGCCCGGCACGGCCGCGTTCACGGCCGCGCTGACGCTGTTCACGTTCGGCGTGATCGAGGCGCCCGCGCGTGGCTGGTCGAGCCCGCTCGTGATCGCGCTGCTGGCCGGCGCGGCGCTCGGCGCGTGCGCATTCGTGACGATCGAGACGCGCGTCGCGCGGCCGATGCTCGACCTGTCGCTGTTTCGCATCGCGCGCTTCGTCGGCGTGCAGGTGCTGCCTGTGTCGACCTGTTGCTGCTACATCGTGCTGCTCGTCGTGCTGCCGCTGCGCTTCATCGGCATCGACGGCTTCAGCGAGATCGACGCCGGCTGGCTGATGCTCGCGATCTCCGCGCCGATGCTGGTCGTGCCGCTCGTCGCGGCGACGCTCACGCGCTGGCTGTCGGCCGGCGTGATTTCCGGGCTCGGGCTGCTGGTCGCGGCGGCGGGGCTCGTGTGGCTCGGCATCGCGCTGCGCGGCGGCGCGGGGCCGGCGGCGATCGCGCCGATGCTCGCGATCGGCGTCGGCGCCGGCATGCCGTGGGGACTGATGGACGGGCTGTCGGTGAGCGTCGTGCCGAAAGAGCGCGCGGGGATGGCCACGGGCATTTTCAGTACGACGCGCGTCGCCGGCGAGGGGATTGCGCTGGCGATCGTCGGCGCGGTGCTGGCCGCGCTCGCGCAAACGGGGCTCGCGCACGCGGCCGGTGCCGCGGCCACGCCCGACGCAACGCTGCGTGCGGCCGCGCGGCTCGCGACCGGCGATCTCGCAGGTGCGGCTGCCGCGTTGCCGGGCGTCGGTCGTGCGGCATTGCTGGCGAGCTACACGCATGCGTTCGACCGGCTGCTGATCGGGCTGGCCGTCGTCACGGTGCTGTGCGCGGTGGTGGTGTTCGGGTTTCTCGGCGGGCGGCCGGCGGCCGACGAAACGGGCGACGAGGCGGATGACCACGCGCAGGCCGATGCGTCGGCGGCGCGCAGTCGAGGTGAGCCGGCGTGTGTGGAGACGCAAGGGCGTTGAGCGTTGCACCGTGGCGCGCGGGTGTTTCGATGTTTCGATGTTTCGGTGCTCGGTGCTCGGTGCCCGGTGCCCGGTGCCCGGTGCCCGGTGCTCAGTGCTCAGTGCTCAGTGCTCAGTGCTCAGTGCTCAGTGCTTCGATGTTTCGGTTCTTGGTTCCCGGTTCTCGGGTGCTTCGGTGTTTTGGTCAATGCAGCGGCCGTGCCCAACTCGTCTGCTCGCCGCCGCGCATCACGCCAGCACGAGCGGCGGCAGCGTCGCATCCGCTCGCGCCTCCGCACGTTCCACCTCGATCACCAGATAGCGCAGCGCATCCGGCCACAGATGCGCGCGCCCTTGCGCATCGTCGTCGAGCGTCGCGCGACCCTGCACGAGCCAGGTCGTCTGCCGCACGAAATCGACGAACAGCAGCGCGATGGCCGGGTTCACGAGCAGGTTGCCGATCGTGTTGAGCAGGTGGTTGCCCGCGAAGTCGGGCAGCACCAGCGTGCGGCGGTCCGGGATGTCGACGAGCGGCGTGAACGAGCCGTCGGCGCGCGGCTGACGGCCGCGGTACGAACAGTCGGCGTTGCCGGCCGCGTCGGCAGTCGCGACGATCAGGAAAGCCTGTTCGCGGATGAATGCGATGGCGTCGTCGGTCAGGGGGCCGCGATCGTTCATGGTGTCGGTCGGCGCGTGCGCCGTGGCGTGTGGATCGCTGATCCGCACGCAAGCGACATGCCACGCAGCACGGCGCGCGTGCGCGGGCCGCACACCGCCGCGCACTGTGGAAATTCCGAACACCGGCCCCGTCGCTGCGCAATCGCGGTGTTCAGAATCGGTACACCCGCCGTGTTGCGCGCATGAACACCGCACGGTGCGAGCGCGCGCCGGCCGCGCTCGACGTGCGCTCGTTCCCTCCCGTTCCGTTTGGCACGCATGTTGCGTAAACGGGACCAGCGCATTCCAACCGGCGCTGTACTCACACAAGCACGATGAACAGGAGACATGTATGAACCCGTTTGACCTGAAACAACTGGGCCTCGACGTCGAATACCCGTACCGTCAGCAATACGACAACTACATCGGCGGCAAGTGGGTTCCGCCGGTGAAGGGCGAGTATTTCGAGAACGTGTCGCCGATCAACGGCCAGCCGTTCTGCCGCATCCCGCGCTCCGGCGCCGACGACATCGAGCTGGCGCTCGACGCCGCGCATGCCGTGCGCCGCCAGTGGGGCAAGACGTCGGTTGCCGAGCGCGCGAACCTGCTGCTCGCCGCCGCCGACCGGATGGAAAAGAACCTGAAGCTGCTGGCCGTGGCCGAGACGATCGACAACGGCAAGCCGCTGCGCGAGACGATGGCGGCCGACCTGCCGCTCGCGATCGACCACTTCCGCTACTTCGCGGGCTGCATCCGCGCGCAGGAAGGCGGCATCTCCGAAATCGACGACAACACCGTCGCGTACCACTTCCACGAGCCGCTCGGCGTGGTCGGCCAGATCATCCCGTGGAACTTCCCGCTGCTGATGGCCGCGTGGAAGCTCGCGCCGGCGCTCGCGGCCGGCTGCTGCGTGGTGATGAAGCCGGCCGAGCAGACGCCCGCGTCGGTGCTCGTGCTGATGGAGCTGATCGGCGACCTGTTCCCGGCCGGCACGATCAACATCGTGAACGGCTTCGGCAAGGAAGCGGGCGAAGCGCTCGCGACCAGCAAGCGGATCGCGAAGATCGCGTTCACGGGCTCGACGCCGGTCGGCAAGCACATCCTGCGTGCGGCGGCCGACAGCCTGATCCCGTCGACGGTCGAACTGGGCGGCAAGAGCCCGAACATCTTCTTCGCCGACGTGCTCGATCAGGACGACGCGTTCCTCGACAAGGCGCTCGAAGGGCTCGCGATGTTCGCGCTGAACCAGGGCGAAGTGTGCACGTGCCCGTCGCGCATCCTGATCCAGGAATCGATCTACGAACGCTTCATCGAGAAGGCCGTCGCGCGCGTCGAGCGCATCAAGTCCGGCCACCCGCTCGACCTGCAGACGATGATCGGCGCGCAGGCGTCGCAGCAGCAGCTCGACAAGATCCTGTCGTACATCGACATCGGCCGCGGCGAAGGCGCGCAATGCCTGACGGGCGGCGAGCGCGCGGCGCCGGCCGCCGACCTCGGCACGGGCTACTACGTGAAGCCGACGATGCTGCTCGGCAACAACAAGATGCGCGTGTTCCAGGAGGAAATCTTCGGGCCGGTCGCGTCGGTGATGACGTTCAAGGACGAGCAGGAAGCGATCGAACTCGCGAACGACACGTTCTACGGGCTCGGCGCCGGCGTATGGACGCGCAACGGCACGCGTGCGTACCGGATGGGCCGCGAGGTCGAGGCCGGCCGCGTGTGGACCAACTGCTACCACCTGTACCCCGCGCATGCGGCGTTCGGCGGCTACAAGCAGTCGGGCATCGGCCGCGAGACGCACAAGATGGCGCTGTCGAACTATCAGCAGACGAAGTGCCTGCTGGTCAGCTACCAGGCCGAGGCGCTCGGGTTCTTCTGATCGCCGAAGCCGTGGCGACGTGCCGGGGCCGGTTGGGGCCGGCACGTCGCCCGGTTCGATTTCCTTGTTTCGATAGTCGGCGCCGGTTGCGCTTCGTTGCGCGGCCGGCGCCGGCGACGCTGCCGGCCGTCGCGCATGCGCGGCGGCGCGGTGCGCCGATGCGTGCGACGACGACAACCAGCATGGCAGAACCGCCCCGATCCTTTCCCCCCCACCCGGTCTTCCATCCGGGCGAACTCGACGCGCAACACCGCTTCGGCGTCGCCGACGAAGCCGAGCGGATGAGCGACGCCGTCACGACGCGGCTGAGCCTCGGCGTACGGCAGTTCGTCGAATCGCAACCGTTCATGTTCGTCGGCGCGGCATGCGGCGGCGGTGCCTCGATGACCTGCGACATCGTGCAGAGCCGGCGCGACGCGAACGGCGATCTGCTGCCGGTGGTGCGCGT
The DNA here is from genome assembly GCF_902832985.1 of Burkholderia sp. BCC0097. NCBI lineage: Bacteria > Pseudomonadati > Pseudomonadota > Betaproteobacteria > Burkholderiales > Burkholderiaceae > Burkholderia > Burkholderia sp. BCC0097. The sequence goes on along the minus strand of NZ_CADFDM010000001.1, from coordinate 20,491 downwards.
GATCGATACGAAGACACTGCGGTTCGCGCTGCCCGCCGCGCATGACGGCGGCGGTGGGCGGATCGACGCGGCCGCCTGCGACGGCAGCGGGGTCGGATTGCTGTTCGTCGATTTCGTGCGCGGCCTGCGCTACCGGATCAACGGTCGCGCTACGCTGCGCGCCGATCTGCCGGAAGCGGACGCGGCGCCGTGGGCGGCCGGCAGCGCGATCGTCGAGCTGACGATCGTGCAGGCATACGGCAATTGCGGGACGCGGGTGGTGCGGCTGAAGCCGGCCCGGTAGCCGGCATCCGGGCCCGGGCGGCGGCGCGCATGCGCGGTCGCCGCGCGGATCGCACCGGCGGCGTGCGCGGCATGCCGCCTTCGGGTGCGCCCGCATGGCGCGCATTGGCCGGACAGCGTGCAATGGCGGGCTGCTCGCCGGGCCATGAGGTTCGGCACGGGACTTGCGTGATGAATACGCACGGTTCCGCGCAGGTGAGGGAGGACACGATGAATCAACATGTGGCGTGTACGGAGGAGCCGACCGCCGAAGATACGCGGCGCAGCGCGCAGGGCGACGACGCGTTCGCCGGGCAGGCCGTCGTCAGCGTCGCGCACGATGCGGACGAGCAGGCGCGCAACCTGATCGGCTGGCGGCAGACCTACGACCAGCTCGCGGCCGGCCGCTTCGTCGGCACGCTGACCGAGCTGCCGCTCGACACGATGAAGCTGTTTCGCGAATCGACCAGCCATCTGCTGCGCCAGGCGTGCGAGGTGCGCGGCGATGCGTACTGGTTCGGCATCCCGCTCGTGTGCGACGGCTCGGCGCGCGTCGATGCGTGCCGCATCGGCCCCGGCGCGCTCGCGTTCCGGCCCGGCAACGTCGAATTCGAACTCGTGACGCCCGCCCAGTTCTCGATCTACGGCGTCGTCGTGCGCGGCGACGTGCTGCGCCGCTATGCGGAGGAAGTCGAACGGCGCGCGCTCGACGAACGGCTGTTCACGCAGCGCGTGATGCAGGTCGGCGAGGCGCGGCTCGCGCGCCTGTGCGCGCTGCTCGGGCGCCGGCTCGACGGCGCGGTGGCGATGGCCGGCCCGCTGCCCGATGCGCAGCGCGACGACCTGCAGGCCGAAGTGCTGGCCGCGCTGTTCGATGCGTGCGCGCAACCGGCCGACGACGGCGGCGGCGCCGCGCCGTCGACGCGGCGCTGGATCGTCGACCAGGCGCGCGATTACGTGCTCGCGCACCGCACGCGCCCGGTCGGCGTGCCCGAGCTGTGCGAGCAATTGCACGTGAGCCGGCGCACGCTGCAGTACTGCTTCCAGGACGTGCTCGGGATGGCGCCCGCGACCTACCTGCGCACGCTGCGGCTGAACGGGGCGCGGCGCGACCTGTGCGGGCGCGCGGCCGGTTCGGTGCAGGACGTCGCGGAGGCGTGGGGCTTCTGGCATCTGAGCCAGTTCGCGACCGATTACCGGCGCCTGTTCGGCAAGCGGCCGTCGGAGACGCTGCGCGATCGCGCGTGAGGGGCTTGGCGGGATAAGCCGGGCGGGTGGCGCGGCGTTTCGGCAATGCTGGCGCCGGGGCGCGCTGCTGACGGTTCGACCCTTTCGCTCGCCGTCGCGCCGGTTTCGCCCAAGTGGCTAGGCGAGCTTGGCGGGGGCAGTCGGGCCGCCGAAGGGGCCCCCGCGCGGTGCTCATGCCGTGCGCGTACGGCTGCCGGTTCGGTCGTTCCGCTCACCGCTGCGCCGGCTTCGCTCAGATTGCCGGTGCAGCCACGTCGCGCGGTGGGGGCCACGCGAGCGCGTCCCAGTCGATGGCACGGTAAGCGGCTTCGACCGCCGCCAGATCATCCGGCCGCTCGCTGCGATGCAGCCCGTGCAATTCGGCCGGCACGTCGAGCGCGACCGGCACGCAATGTGGATAGTCGCGCACGCGCAGCGCCGGCCCGATCGTCGTGAAGCACGCGAGCGTCGGCACGTCGAAACCGTCGGCGAGATGCAGGGCCGCCGTGTCGGGCGAGAACAGCACGCTCGCGCCCTTGATCCACGCGATGAAGCGCGCGGTGTCGGTCGCGTCGCGGCTCATATCCACGTAGGCGGGATGTGCGATCGGACCGAACCCCACCACCGGCAGCCCGTAACGCTGCGCGAGCCGTTCCACGAACGCGACCCGCAATGCGGGCGGCACGCTGCGCACCGCGGTGCTCGCATTCGGGCAGAACAGCACGTACGGTCGCTGCCATTCAGCCGGCAGTGCGGGCAGCGGCAGCCGCGCGAGCCAGCGATTGCGCTTCGCGGCGGCCGGCACGGCGGCCGGATCGACGCCCAGCGCGTCGAGGAAGAAATCGATCATCGGCAGCCGCGCGAACGCGGGCCAGTACAGGTGATTGCCGACGTCGATGCAGTGCGCATCGGCGGGCAGCGCGTTGGCGAGGCACGGCAGCGCGCGCGACGGCGCGACGACATCGGCCGCGAGCGCATACAGCGCGTCGACATAGCGCGGCGCGCGCGCCGGCCGGTACAGCGTGAAGCGCAGGCCCGCATGGGCCGCTCGCAGCGCGGCGAGGGCCGTCAGCCCGATCACCGAATCGCCGAGCGTGACCCCCATTCCGTTGATCACGTGTACGTGCCGCGCCGCACTGTAATCGAGCCGGAACGGCCGGTGCGCGGCATGCAGCAGGCCGAACGCGGGCGCGGCCGACACGTAGCCTTCGGCGCGCACGTCGCTCTGCTCGACGTCGTACGGCGCGACGAGCGTGCCGTCGGGCGCGAGCAGCGTGCCGGGGTACGCCAGCGCATCGTCGTGCGACAGCGCGGAGACGGGCGGTGCGGTGCGCAGGTCCACCGTCGTCATGCGCCGCGCGCGCGGCGGCCCTGCTCGCGGATCTGTTCGAGCGTCGCGGCCGGCGTGCTGGCGTCCTGCGGGATGCGGATCTCGATCACCGCCGGAAGCCCGCAGGTCAGTGCGCGGTCGAGCGCGGGTGCGAAATCGGCGGTGCGCTCGACCGTCTCGCCATGCGCGCCGAACGCACGCGCATACGCGGCGAAATCGGGATTCGTGAGCCCCGTGCCGTGCACGCGGCCCGGGTAGTTGCGCTCCTGATGCATGCGGATCGTGCCGAAATGGCCGTTGTTGACGACGATCGCGACGATGTTCAGCCCGTATTGCATCGCGGTCGCGAGCTCGTTGCCGGCCATCATGAAGCAGCCATCGCCCGCGAGCGCGACGACGGTGCGCTGCGGATACAGCGACTTCGCGGCGAGCGCGGCCGGCAGTCCGTAGCCCATCGCGCCGCTCGTCGGCGCAAGCTGTGAACGGAAGTGCCGGTACGCGAAGTGGCGATGCAGCCAGATCGCGTAGTTGCCCGCGCCGTTGGTCAGGATCGCGTCGTGCGGCAGGCGCTCGCGCAACTGCACCATCACGTCGCCGAGCTGCACGTCGCCGGGCATCGGCAGCGGTGCATGCCATTCGCGGTACGCGCGGTGCGCGTCGGCGGCCGCGCCGGCCCATGCGGGGCGCTCGGGCGGTTCGAGCGCGGCCAGCGGCGCGGCGATCTCGGGCATGCCCGACACGATCGGCAGGTCGGCGGCGTACACGCGGCCGAGTTCGTCCGCGCCCTGATGCACGTGGATCAGCGTCTGGCGCGTTTTCGGGATGTCGAGCAGCGTGTAGCCGCCGGTCGTCGCTTCGCCGAGGCGCGGCCCGATCACGAGCAGCAGGTCGGCGTCGCGGATGCGTTTCGCGAGCGCGGGGTTGATCCCGAGCCCGACGTCGCCCGCGTAGTTCGGGTGCGCGTTGTCGATCGTGTCCTGGAAGCGGAACGCGCACGCGACCGGCAATTGCCAGCGTTCGACGAAGGTGCGCAGGTTCGCGCAGGCGTCCGGCGTCCAGCCGCTGCCGCCGACGATCGCGAACGGCCGTTCCGCGCGCGCGAGCCGCTCGCGCAGCTCGTCGATCTGCGCGGGCGACGGCGCGGCCGCGATGCGTTTCGCGGCCGGCACGACGGGCTGCGGCGCGCACGCGTCGGACAGCACGTCCTCCGGCAGCGCGAGCACGACCGGGCCGGGTCGGCCGGACGTCGCGACGTGGAACGCATGGCTCAGGTATTCGGGGATGCGGCGCGGATCGTCGATCTGCGCGACCCATTTGGCCATCTGGCCGAACATCCGGCGGTAGTCGATTTCCTGGAAGGCTTCGCGGTCGAGGTGTTCGCGTGCGCACTGGCCGACGAACAGGATCATCGGCGTCGAATCCTGGAACGCGGTGTGCACGCCGATCGACGCATGGGTCGCGCCGGGCCCGCGCGTGACGAATGCGATGCCGGGGCGGCCGGTCAGCTTGCCGACCGCTTCGGCCATGTTCGCGGCGGCCGCCTCGTGGCGGCAGACGACCGTCTGGATGCGGGCGGTGTCGTCCGCCAGCGCATCGAGCACGGCGAGGAAGCTCTCGCCCGGCACGCAGAACACGCGTTCGACGTGATTGGCGAGCAACGCATCGACGAGCAGTCGCGCACCGGTGGTGGCGCGCGGCTCGAGATCCTTGGAATGCGACATGGGCTGCCGTCTCCCTGGGTAGCGGGACGTACAGCTTACGCCGGTTGGCCGGCCGCTGAAAAGTGTCGGAACGCTGGGCGGTTCGGGGATTGCGTGCTGGCTTCGATTGGCCATCCGGCCAGCTTGTGCCCGCTTGCGTGACGGCGGAAAGTGGGCGCTACGGATGGCGGGCTGACGTTTGTCTCGATCCGAAAGCGGGCATCCCAAATAACAATAAATCGGGATATCACTTAATAGTAAAATTTCAGCGAATGCGTGGAGAAAAGGGGGCGAGAATCGCCATGACGACCGAAACGATTGATCAAAAGACGCTGACGGAGCTGGTCGAAGCCGGCGCGGTCCGTGCGGCCCGCGTGGTCGGTTGCGGCAACGGCTGGGCGCTGTCGGCCCGTTGCGGCGCGCACGAGCGCTTCCTGTCGGCCAAGCGCGGCGACGTGCGGGTGTTTCGCCGTTTTGAAACGCTGGTCGGCTTTCTGCGCGACATCGGCATCAACCGGTTCGATGTGGATGCGTCGGCATTCGACCCGGACGCGGCCGGCCGGGCGACCCGGCCCGATCGCGCGGTGGCGTTGAAGGCGGCACACGAGGCAGCGGCGCACGATCGCTGGTTTCGCGAGCAGGTGCAGCAGGCGCTGGACGACCCGCGTGCATCGATTCCGGACGCCGAAGTCAGCGCCAACTTCGCGTCGCGCCGTGCGGCGTTGCGTGAGCGGCTTGCAGGCAAGCGCGGGGATGCTTCTTGACCCTCGCGTTGCACTGGAATCCGAAGGCGTACGAGGATCGCGCCGCGATCATGGAATACATCGCCGAGGACGACCCGCTGGCCGCGCTCGAACTCGACGAACTGCTGGAAGAAAGGGCGGCGGCGCTACCGGCCCATGCCGAGTTGTATCGGCAAGGGCGGGTGGCCGGCACGCGTGAGCTGGCGGTCGCGCCGAACTATGTGCTTGTGTACCGCCTCCGGCCGGCCGAGGGCATCGTGGAGATTCTCCGCGTGCTGCATGCGCGGCGGCAGTGGCCGTGATGCGATATTTGCGCCGGCTGATTCACCGGGTGTGGCGGGCCAAGTCCGGGACGGAAAAGACTGCCGGGGCCGCGTGTGTTTTCGAATTGATGCCGGGTGGATGACATGCGCGCGCCAGGGCGCGCATCATCGACTGCATGATTTACGTCTATCTCCGGTACGTCCAGACGTGGGAGAACGACATGCGCACCACAAGGGTATTTGGAATGGCAGCGCGCAGGCCGTGCAAATTCCTGCCGACTTCGCCTATGAATGCAGCGATATCGAGCTGGAAATCAAGCGCGTCGGCGACGAGATCCGTATTCGGCCGGTGCGACGGCCTTTGACCCACGTGCTCGAGAAGTTCGCTCAATTCGGGCCGAATTTCATGGCCGAAGGGCATGGCGACCAGGAGCAGGCCGAACGCAAGGATGGGTGATTGTGCACCCGACGGTCATGCGAGACGCGGAGCGTCCTCCATGACCGCCGGCTCCCGCATCAGCACTCGACGATATTCACCGCCAGCCCGCCGCGCGACGTTTCCTTGTACTTGGTCTTCATGTCGGCGCCCGTCTCGCGCATCGTCTTGATCACGGAGTCGAGCGACACGTAGTGCGAGCCGTCGCCGCGCAGCGCCATGCGCGCCGCGTTGACGGCCTTCACCGACGCCATCGCGTTGCGCTCGATGCACGGGATCTGCACCATCCCGCCCACCGGGTCGCAGGTCAGGCCGAGGTTGTGTTCCATCCCGATCTCGGCCGCGTTCTCGACCTGCTGCGGGGTGCCGCCGAGCACGGCCGCGAGCGCGCCTGCCGCCATCGAGCACGCGACGCCCACTTCGCCCTGGCAGCCGACTTCCGCGCCCGAGATCGACGCGTTGAGCTTGTACAGGATGCCGATCGCGGCGGCCGTCAGCAGGAAGTCGATCACGCCCTGTTCGTTCGCGCCCGGCGTGAAGCGCGTGTAGTAATGCAGCACCGCCGGGATGATGCCGGCCGCGCCGTTGGTCGGCGCGGTGACGACGCGACCGCCGGCCGCGTTTTCCTCGTTGACCGCGATCGCGTACAGGTTGATCCAGTCGATCATCGACAGCGGGTCCTGCAGCGCGCGCTCCGGGCTGCCCGTCAGCGTGCGGTACAGCTGCGGCGCGCGGCGCTTGACCTGGAACGGGCCGGGCAGGTTGCCGTCGGCATCGGGATTGCCGATCCCGCAGCCGCGCGACACGCACGACTGCATCACGGCCCAGATCTTCAGCAGCCCGTCGCGCGTTTCTTCCTCGGTGTGCCACGCGCGTTCGTTTTCCCACATCAGCTGCGCGATCGACTTGCCGGTCGACGCGGTCAGCGCGAGCAGCTCCGCGCCGGTACGGAACGGGTGCGTCATCTGCTCGGCCGCGCTCAGCACCTTGGTGTTCGGTGCGCCGGCCGTCACGACGAAGCCGCCGCCGACCGACAGATAAGTGCGCTCGACCAGCACCGCGCCGTTCGCGTCGCTCGCGCGCAGCTTCATCCCGTTCGGATGTTCGGGCAGCGCCTGACGGTAGAACGCGATGTTCTCCTTCAGCACGAACGGCACCGGATGCGTGCCGAGCAGCGCGAGCTGCTTCGTCTTGCGGATGTCCTCCAGCCGCGCGTCGATCGTGTCGGGATCGACGGTGTCGGGCGCGTCGCCGAGCAGGCCGAGCATCACGCCGCGGTCGGTGCCGTGGCCCTTGCCGGTGGCGCCGAGCGAGCCGTACAGCTCGACCTTCACGTGGGCCGTCGCGTCGAGCAGCCCGTCGCGCTCGAGGCCCTGGACGAACATCAGCGCCGCGCGCATCGGTCCGACCGTGTGCGAACTGGACGGACCGATGCCGATCTTGAAGAGGTCAAACACGCTGACTGCCATTTCGATACCTGCCTTGCGATAAGAATGATGCTAGCGCGCCTGCAAGGGCAGGCACGCGGCGAGCCATGCGGGCGGCGTTGGGGAAAGCTGCTGCGCGACGCGGGCATAGCGCCCGTCGAGCCGCGCGGCCAGATGAAAGAGTTCGGTGGCGTTTTTCGGGTCCCACTGCCCCGTGTAGCCCGGCAAGCCGGCCTCGCGGCGCTTTGCGTCGAACGGCACCGGCGAATTCACGAATTCCTCGTGGGTTTTCTCGCCGAGCGCGTACGGCACGAGCCAGTCGAGCGCGGCCGCGAGCGTCGCGCCGTTCGCGCCGCGCTCGCGCAGCCAGTTGCGGTTGAAGCGGCGCGCGGCGAGCGCGGCCGTCACCAGCGGCTGCAGATCGTAGACCGCGTAATGCAGCGCATCGCGTTCCTCGAAATCCCAGGTCTTGCCGTCCGGGCCGATGTTGTCGGCGAGATGCTCGACGAACAGCCGCTGCGCGGCGTTCATCATCTTGCGGTCGCCGAGCGTGAACGCGGACAGCGCGATCAGCTTGATCCGGTGGCTCTGCCAGTTGTTGCGCCAGGTGCCGGTGAGCGGGCGCTTCTGCGCGTCGACCTGCGCGACATAGCCGGCGCCGAGCTTCGCGATGAACGCGGCCGTCGCGTTGCGCGTCTTTACCGGCAGCGCGCTCGCGGTCATGTCGTACGCGACGATCAGGCTCTCGAAGCGCGTCTCGTCGATCGGGTTGAAGCTCGGCTGGTAGGTCGAGACCCACGCGGACAGGAAGCGGTCGACGAGCTGCAGGTAGCGCGGCGCGTTCGTCACGCGCCACGCGAGCGCCGCATCGCGCATCAGGTCCATGTCCTTGAGCGCGGCCGCACTCTGGTCATAGATGCCTTCGTGCGGCAGCGTGCCCTCGGTGTGCACGCGTGCCATCGCCTTCGGCTGCTCGCCGATGCGCGCGTCGACGCTGCGAATCAGCGCCTGCACGCCCGGTTCGGCCTGCGTCGTCTCGCTCGCCTGCAGCGCCGGCGCCGCGCAGAAATTCATCGCCGCGCGCGCACTGCCGGACACGCCGAGGCCGGCGGCGGCCAGCGACAGTGCTGCGACGAGCGTCGGCACGTAGCGGCCTGCGCGGGTGCGCGGCCGCCGCGCTGTTGCACCATGGCCCGGAAACATCGGACGCACCATGCGGAACTCCTTCATTGGCTGGATCGCGTGTGATGTTAGCCGGATTGGCGGGCGAGCGTGAAACGGTTGGGCGGGCGGCGAACGTAAAAACCGCACGCAACCGGTGGCTGCGTGCGGCGGGTTCACGGTCGGACGCTCCGGTGCGAGACGGGCGTTATGCGTAGTCCGACATCGGCACGCACGAGCAGAACAGGTTGCGGTCGCCGTACGCGTTGTCCGCACGGCCGACCGGCGGCCAGTACTTGTTCGTGCCGAGCGACGCGACCGGGTACGCGGCCTGCTCGCGCGAGTACGCGTGCGGCCATTCGTTCGCGGTGACGACGGCCGCCGTGTGCGGCGCGTGACGCAGCGGGTTGTCCTCGCGATCGGCGCGGCCTTCCTCGACCGCGCGGATTTCCTCGCGGATCGCGATCATCGCGGCGATGAAGCGGTCGAGTTCTTCCTGCGATTCCGATTCGGTCGGCTCGACCATCAGCGTGCCCGGCACCGGGAAGCTCATCGTCGGCGCGTGGAAGCCGTAGTCCATCAGGCGCTTCGCGACGTCGTCGACGCTGATGCCGCTCGATTCCTTGATCGGGCGCAGGTCGAGAATGCACTCGTGCGCGACCAGCCCGCCCGGGCCCGAATACAGCACCGGGTAGTGCGGCGCGAGGCGCTTCGCGATGTAGTTCGCGTTGAGGATCGCGGTTTCGGTCGCGGCGGTCAGGTTCTTCGCGCCCATCATCGCGATGTACATCCACGAGATCGGCAGGATCGACGCCGAGCCGTACGGCGCGGCCGACACCGCGCCGATGCCGTCTTCCGCGCGGGCGTAGCCGGTCGAGCGCTGGTTCGGCAGGAACTTCGCGAGGTGCGCGCCGACCGCGACCGGGCCGACGCCCGGGCCGCCGCCGCCGTGCGGGATGCAGAAGGTCTTGTGCAGGTTCAGATGCGACACGTCGCCGCCGAACTGACCCGGCGCGGTCAGGCCGACCATCGCGTTCATGTTCGCGCCGTCGACGTACACCTGGCCGCCGTGCGCATGGACGATCTCGCAGATCTCGCGGACGTTCTGCTCGAACACGCCGTGCGTCGACGGATACGTGATCATGATCGCCGCGAGGTTCGCCGAGTGCTGCTCGGCCTTCGCCTTCAGGTCGGCGATGTCGACGTTGCCCTGCGCGTCGCAGGCGACGACCACGACCTTCATGCCGGCCATGTGCGCGGATGCCGGGTTCGTGCCGTGCGCGGACGCCGGGATCAGGCACACGTCGCGATGGCCTTCGCCGCGCGATGCGTGGTACGCGTGGATGATCAGCAGACCCGCGTACTCGCCTTGCGAGCCGGCGTTCGGCTGCAGCGACACGGCCGCGTAGCCGGTGGCCGCGACGAGCATTTCCTCGAGCTGATCGATCATCTCGCGGTAGCCGACGGTCTGCTCGGCCGGCGCGAACGGGTGGATGCCGCCGAACTCGGGCCACGTGACTGGCAGCATTTCCGACGTCGCGTTGAGCTTCATCGTGCACGAGCCGAGCGGGATCATCGAGCGGTCGAGCGCGAGATCCTTGTCCGACAGGCTGCGCAGGTAGCGCAGCATTTCGGTTTCGGAATGGTGGCGGTTGAACACGTGGTGCGTCAGGTACGCGCTCGTGCGCTCGAGGCCGGCCGGCAGCGCGGCGACGCCGGCAAGGCCCGCGTCCAGCGCATCGACGGCCGGCGCGGTGCCGCCCGCGGCCTGCGCGAACACGTCGAGGAGATCGGCGAGGTCGTCGCGCGTCGTCGTTTCGTCGACCGATACGCCGACTTGCGTGTCGCTCACGCGGCGCAGGTTGATGCGCTTCGCCTTCGCGAATTCGTGGACCTGCGCGGTGCGCGCGCCGGTGTCGATCGTCAGCGTGTCGAAGAACGTGTCGTTGACGGTCGCGAAGCCGAGCTGTTTCACGCCGGCCGCGAGCAGCGCCGCGATGCGGTTCACGCGCAGCGCGATCGTCTTGAGGCCGTGCGGGCCGTGGTAGACCGCGTACATGCTGGCCATGATCGCGAGCAGCGCCTGCGCGGTACACACGTTCGACGTCGCCTTCTCGCGGCGGATGTGCTGTTCGCGCGTCTGCAGCGCGAGGCGCAGCGCGGGCTTGCCCTGCGCGTCGACCGTCACGCCGACGAGGCGGCCCGGCATCTGGCGCTTGAATTCGTCGCGCACGGCCATGTAGGCGGCGTGCGGGCCGCCGAAGCCCATTGGCACGCCGAAGCGCTGCGTGTTGCCGATCGCGACGTCCGCGCCCCATTCGCCGGGCGGCGTCAGCACGGTGAGCGCGAGCAGGTCGGCCGCGACGACCACGTGGCCGCCGGCCGCGTGGATCGCCTCGGTGAGCGCGCGGTAGTCGCGCACGTCGCCGTTCACGCCCGGGTACTGCAGCAGCACGCCGAACGCATTCGCCTGCGCGGCGTCGGCGGCCGGGCCGGTCTTGACCTCGATGCCGATCGGCAGCGCGCGCGTGCGGATCACTTCGAGCGTTTGCGGCAGCACGTCGTCGGCCACGTAGAACACGTTCGACTTCGGCTTGCCGGTACGTTGCAGCAACGTCATCGCTTCGGCCGCGGCCGTTGCTTCATCCAGCAGCGACGCGTTCGAGATCGCGAGGCCCGTGAGGTCGGCCACCATCTGCTGGAAGTTCAGGAGCGCCTCGAGGCGGCCCTGGGAAATTTCGGGCTGGTACGGCGTGTAGGCCGTGTACCACGCCGGGTTTTCGAGCACGTTGCGCAGGATCACGGCCGGCGTGTGCGTGTCGTGATAACCCTGGCCGATATACGAGCGGAACACCTGGTTCTTGTCCGCGAGCGCACGCAGCGCGGCGAGGGCTTCGGCCTCGCTCTTCGGCTGCGCGAACGGGCCGAGCGGCAGCGTTTCGGCGCGGCGGATCGAGGCCGGGATCACGGCGTCGATCAGGGCGGCGCGCGACGCGAAGCCGAGCGTGTCGAGCATGGCCTGCTGGCTGGCGGCGTCGGGGCCGATGTGGCGTTCGGCGAACGCGTCATGCGTTTCGAGCGCGGCGAGCGAGAGGGGCGTGCGGTTCATCAGGCGGTCCGGGTGTTCGAGCTTCATGGCGTGACTCTGGTCCCGCGCGGGCCGGCTGCCCGGCCGCGCGCGGTTCGGGTAAGGAAAATTAGTCGATCAGCTTGCTGTAGGCGTCGGCGTCGATCAGCTTGTCGGTCGATGCGCCGGCCGCGAGCTTGATCTTGAAGAGCCACACGCCGTATGCGTCGCCGTTCACGTCTTCCGGCGAGTCGGTGGCCGCTTCGTTGATGGCGACGATCTCGCCGGACACCGGCGAGTAGATGTCGGATGCCGCCTTCACCGATTCGACGACGCCGACGGCGTCGCCCGCGTTCACCGACTTGCCGACTTCGGGCAGTTCGAGGAAGACGATGTCGCCGAGCGTGCTCTGCGCGTGATCGGTGATGCCGACCGTCAGCGTGCCGTCCGCCTCGGTGCGGATCCACTCATGTTCGTCGGTGTACTTCAGATCGGCCGGGACGTTGCTCATCGGATGCTCCTGGATAAAAGGGTGTGTTCGTTCTGCTGGCGCGCCGCCATGGCACGCCGAATAGGGTTGCGCCGGGCGCCATCTCCCGGCTTGGCCGGAAGGCGGCCCCGCGGCCGCCTCTCGGTCGTTACGCAGCGAGGACCTTGCCGTTGCGCACGAACGGCAGTTTTACCACGCGCGCGGGAAGATTCTTGTCTCGAATTTGCACCTGGACGATGTCGCCGATCTGGACGGCCGCCGGCACGCGCGCGAACGCGATCGATTCCTGCATCGACGGCGAGAACGTGCCGCTCGTGATCTCGCCTTCGCCGTGCGGCGTGACGACCTTCTGGTGCGCGCGCAGCACGCCGCCCGCCTTGCCGTTTTCCTTCTGCAGGATCAGGCCGACGAACGCGGCGCGCGTGCCGTTGGCTTCCAGGGCGGCGCGGCCGACGAAGTCGCGCGGCGCGGTGAGGTCGACCGTCCACGCAAGGCCCGCGTCGAGCGGGGAGACGGTGTCGTCCATGTCCTGGCCGTACAGGTTCATGCCGGCCTCGAGGCGCAGCGTGTCGCGCGCGCCGAGCCCGCACGGACGCACGCCGTTTTGCTGGAGGGCGTTCCACAATGCTTCGACGTGCACGGCCGGGACGATCACTTCGAAGCCGTCTTCGCCGGTGTAGCCGGTGCGCGCGACGGTGAGATCGCCGAACGGCGTGCCGGCGACCTGCGCGGCGTTGAACGGCTTGAGTTCGCTGGTGGCGGCGCGGGCGGACGGCACCGTCGCCCAGACCTTTTCACGGGCGTTCGGACCCTGCACGGCGACGATCGCGAAATCGCGGCGCGGCGCGATGGTCAGGCCGTAGCCGCCTTGCTCGTTCAGCTGGTTGAACCACGCGATGTCTTTCTCGGCGGTGCCGGCGTTGACGACCACGCGGAAGAATTCTTCGGTGAAGTAATAGACGATCAGATCGTCGATGACGCCGCCCTGCGGGTTGAGCAGGCACGAGTAGAGCGCCTTGCCGGGTGTCTTGAGCTTGCCGACGTGGTTCGCGATCGCATGCTCGAAGAACGCGCGCACGCGGCTGCCGGTGAAATCGACGACGCACATGTGCGACACGTCGAACATGCCGGCGTCGGTGCGCACGGCAGCGTGTTCTTCGATCTGCGAGCCGTAGTTGACGGGCATGTCCCAGCCGCCGAAGTCGACCATGCGGGCATTGAGCGCGCGGTGCGCGGCGTTGAGCGGGGTGTGATTCAGTGCAGTCATCGAGGCCTCAGGCAAGGCGCTTGCGCGCGGATCAGAACGGCCATGTGCCGACCGCCGCGGCCGATGGCCTCGAGCGATCCGGTACATGCCCCTCTGTCCTCGATACCTGAGAGATTGCGCTGCGGGCCAAGCCCGGCGAACGCGCGCCCCTTCGGTGGGCAGCTTGCCCGCGCAGCCAATGCGCTGCGGGCTACTGCCGCTCTCCAGAGTGCGGGGAGAGTATGGCCCGCGCAGTGCGCGGACGCGATTCCCCGACGCGGTCGGTCCTTTTGCCTGAGAGTTTGCGGGTGTGCCCCTTCGGCGGCGCAACCGGTGTCGGAACGACCCGGTCACACGCTCTCCCGACGCGTGCGGGCGACTGTACGCGAGCGGGTGGGCCTTGTCAATTTGAGCAAAAGAATGTCGCTTCGCGACAAGCGGCGGCGGCCGGCGCCGCCGCTTTTCTGCGCTCCGGCAGGCGCCGGCGCGTTACTCGCCGATCGCGCGCGCGGCCGTGTCGAGTTCCTGGTTCAGCACGCGCTGCTCGTCGCCGGACAGGCCGCCGTTGTGCTGGGCCGACATGTCGTTCGCTTCCTGGCGGATCACGTCGAGACGGTGGTGCAGCTGCGCCCCGTAGGGCGGCGGGTAGTAGCCGCCGTTCACGCGCGCGTCGATCCGGCGATGCAGATTGTCGATCCGGCCCTGGACCTCCTGCATGCGGTCGTTCGCGACGACCTGCGGATTCGGTCGTGGCGGCGGAGGCGCCTGCCGGGCCGGCCGCTGCGGCTGCACGATACAGGCCGCGAGCGAGGAAACCAGGACGCAGCATGCCGCTGCGCGAATGAACCGTTGCATCACATTCTCCTGACGGATAAGTGTCGAATCGACTTTTTGAGAAACGCGTCAGACCGGACGACCGCTGACTTTCGTTCCCGCACCATTTGTAACGGAATGTTCGGAGTCGTGGCCGCGGGGGACATGACGGCAGATGCAAGCGCCGCCGGTGCTGGTGCCGATGCCTGGCCGCGTGGCGCGGAGGGCGGCCGGGTCGGCACGGACCCGGCCGGTGGCCGTCAGACCGTGCGACGCACGAACGGCACCCGGCGGCCGTCGTGTTCGCTCTGCGCGGCGAGCTCGATGATCGTCATCACGTCGACCGCGTCCTGCGCGGTGACGGGAAACGGCGCGCCGTCGCGGATCGACGCGGCGAGCGCGCGGTAGAACTCCGCGTACTGGCCGTCGAGCGTCGGCACCGGCCGCTCGACCTCGAGGTCGCCGTCGAGCACGCGCAGCAGGCCGGGCGGATTGCCGCCGCCGAATTCGACGTCGTCCGCGGTAAGGCCGGCCTTGAGCTGGTCTTCCTGCGTGTCGAGCCCGAACTTCTGGTAGCTGCCGCGCGTGCCGTGCAGCGTGAAGCGCGCGGGCTCGATCGCCGACAGCGCGCTCGCATGCAGCGCGACGTCCTTGTCCGGATAGCCGAGCAGCAGGTGCACGAAATCGGGTGCCGTGCCGTTGTCGCGGCGCGTCTTGACGGTGGCGCTCACCGTTTCCGGCGTGCCGAACAGCGCGAGCGCCTGGTCGATCAGGTGCGGGCCGAGGTCGAGCAGCAGGCCGCCGCCGCGGGCCGGCTCCTCGCGCCAGCGCGTGCGCGGCGTCGGCCGGAAGCGGTCGAAGTGCGACGCGAAGTAGGTGAGGCGGCCCAACTCGCCCGATTCGACGATCCGGCGCACGGTGAGGAAATCGCCGTCCCAGCGGCGGTTGTGGAACGGCGCGAACAGCCGGCTGCGCGCGTTCGCGAGCCGCGCGAGGGCGAGCGCCTCGTCGGCGGTGAGCGTGACGGGCTTGTCGACGACTACGTGGCGGCCGGCTTCGAGCACCTGGCGCGCGAGCGTGAAGTGGGTGTCGTTCGGCGTGGCGATCACCACGCATTCGATGTCATCGAGGCCGAGCAGCGTGTCGAGATCGGGGACGATGCGCGCGCCCGGATACGCGGCCTGCGCGCGATCGGGCTGACCCGTCGCGATCGCGGCGACTTCGGTGCGGCCGCTCGTGGCGATCACCGGCGCGTGGAACGTCGCGCCGGCGAAACCGAAACCCATCAAACCAATCCTGAGCAATGACGACATGGCAATTCCTGGCTGCGAAGGAAACTAAAGGATGGCGCGCCGGAGCGGCGCGAGGACGACCGGCTATTTTGGCATGGCGCCGCTGCTTGCACAGACGCGTCGGGCGAAATGCACGGAGCGAGGCGGCGCTTGCGCGGGGAATGCCGGCATTTTGCGCGGGATCGCACGCTGCGCCGCGGTATGGTTGAGTGGTTCGCGGCTCCGGCCCAAGCCAAGCCCAAGCCCAAGCCCAAGCCCAAGCCCAAGCCCAAGCCCAAGCCCAAGCCCAAGCCCAAGCCCAAGCCCAAGCCCAAGCCCAAGCCCAAGCCCAAGCCCAAGCCCAAGCCCAAGCCCAAGCCCAAGCCCAAGCCCAAGCCCAAGCCCAAGCCCAAGCCCAAGCCCAAGCCCAAGCCCAAGCCCAAGCCCAAGCCCAAGCCCAAGCCCAAGCCCAAGCCCAAGCCCGGCCCGGCCCTCCCAAGCCCCCGGCTCCCGGCCTCCAACCCCCGGCAAGCCGTGACGGCAGTCAGCCCCCGAACGCTACCCATCATCCGCCCGGCCGCTGCCGCACGGCGGCCGCGACCTGCGCGGCCCACACCGCGCACGCGGCTGCGCCGGGATGGAAGCCGTCGGCGGCCATCAAGTGGCGTTCGAGCGGCAGGTCGACCCGCAGGAACGTGCAGTGCGGTTGCGCGCCTGCCCAGCCGGCGAGCGCCGCGTTGAGCCGCTTCGCGCGCTGCCCGAGATACCACGCGAGCGGCTGCGGCAGCGCCGGGAAGCGCTCCATCGGCGGCACCGCCGACAGGATCGCGTGCCCGACCTGGAAACGCGTGGCGAGCAGCCGCACCAGCTCGGCCTGCTGCGCGAGCCAGCGCCCGGGCGGCACGCCGCCCGTCACGTCGTTGACGCCGAGCGACGTCACGGCCACGTCGAACGGCTCGGCCGGCTCGGCGGCGAGCCAGTCGACCAGCTCCAGCGTGGTCAGGCCGGTGCGCGCGAGCAGTTTCCAATGCACGCGGTGCGTGGCCGCCAGCGCGCTCGCCAGTTGCCCGGCGAGCGCATCGTGCTGCGTCGCGACCCCGACGCCCGCGGCGGCCGAATCGCCGACCACCAGCACGCGCAGCGGCGGACCGTCCCCGGCCACGCCGTCGCGCGGGCCGGCCGCCTCGGGCAGCCGCGGCGTGACGCGGCGCACGTAGCGCCCTTGCGCGAACAGCAGCGGGCCGAGGGCAGCGGTGGCGAACGGGTATCCCATGAGGTCGATCCGGCGGTGATTGAAACGCATTGAAGCGGGGCGGCGCGGATGGCGCCGAGGGAGTACATATTGTGTCCGATCGCAGCGCGGACAGGGCCCGATTGACCGAACGGACAGCCACGACCACGCCGAACGGACAGGGCGCGCCCGCCCGGCAAGCCTGTGCACCCCCGTCCGGCGGCGCGCCCGAAATACGCGCCGCCGACGTGTTAACATGCGCGTCCTGCCCGCGTGTCCGCCTGCTACGCCAGCCTGCCGCGCACGGCATCCTCCCGGCGTTTCGCCGTCAACCAGCAACACCATCCGCCATCATGTCAGCAGGCCTCAATCCCGCTCAGAACGAAGCGGTGCGCTATCTCGACGGTCCCTGTCTCGTGCTTGCCGGCGCAGGCAGCGGCAAGACCCGCGTGATCACGCAGAAGATCGCGCACCTGATCGAAGCGAAAGGCTTCGAGCCGCGCCATATCGCCGCCGTCACGTTCACGAACAAGGCGGCCGCCGAAATGCGCGAGCGCGTTTCGAAGCTGCTGGAAGGCAAGACGCTCACCACGCCGGGCAAGGAAGGCCGCAAGGTGCCCGTCAACCAGCTCACCGTCTGCACGTTCCACTCGCTGGGCGTGCAGATCCTGCGCCAGGAGGCCGAGCACGTCGGCCTGAAGCCGCAGTTCTCGATCATGGATTCGGACGACTGCTTCGGAATGATCCAGGAGCAGCTCGGCACCACCGACAAAGGGCTGATCCGCAAGATCCAGAGCATCATCTCGCTGTGGAAGAACGGCCTGATCATGCCCGACGAAGCGATGGCGATCGCCGCCAACGAGGACGAGCACCAGGCCGCGCTGGTCTACCGCAACTACGTGGCGACGCTGCACGCGTACCAGGCGGTCGACTTCGACGACCTGATCCGCCTGCCGGCCGAGCTGTTCGCGAAGAACGAGCAGGTGCGCGACCGCTGGCAGAACAAGCTGCGCTACCTGCTGATCGACGAGTACCAGGACACCAATGCTTGCCAGTACGAACTGCTGAAGCAGCTCGCGGGCCCGCGCGCCGCGTTCACGGCGGTCGGCGACGACGATCAGGCGATCTACGGCTGGCGCGGCGCGACGCTGGAGAACCTCGCGCAGCTCGGCAAGGATTTCCCGAAGCTGCACGTGATCAAGCTCGAGCAGAACTACCGGTCGACGGTGCGAATCCTGACCGCCGCGAACAACGTGATCGCGAACAACCCGAAGCTGTTCGAGAAGAAGCTGTGGTCCGAGCACGGGATGGGCGATTCGATCACCGTCACGGCGTGTAACGACGAGGAGCACGAGGCCGAATCGGTCGTGTTCCGGCTGTCCGCGCACAAGTTCGAGCGGCGTGCGCAGTTCCGCGACTACGCGATCCTGTACCGCGGCAATTTCCAGGCGCGCATCTTCGAGCAGGTGCTGCGGCGCGAGCGGATTCCGTACGTGCTGTCGGGGGGCCAGTCGTTCTTCGACAAGGCCGAGATCAAGGATCTGTGCGCGTACCTGCGGCTGATCGCGAACGCCGACGACGATCCCGCGTTCATCCGCGCGGTCACGACGCCGCGCCGCGGGATCGGCAACACGACGCTGGAAGCGCTCGGCTCGTTCGCGGGGCAGGCGAAGGTGTCGCTGTTCGAGGCCGTGTACATGGGCGGGATCGAGGCGCGGCTGTCGGCGCGCCAGGTCGAGCCGCTGCGGATGTTCTGCGACTTCATCCAGCGCCTGACCGAGCGCGCGGACAAGGAGCCCGCGACCGTCGTGCTCGACGACATGATGGAGGCGATCCACTACGAGGCGTATCTCTACGACGCGTTCGACGAGCGGCAGGCGCAATCGAAGTGGCAGAACGTGCTCGAATTCCTCGAATGGCTGAAGCGCAAGGGCACGAAACCCGAGACGGAAGCCGTCGACGGCGAGGCCGAAGGTTTCCACAACGCGGACGGGCTCGCCGATACGGGCAAGAACCTGCTCGGCCTGATCCAGACCGTCGCGCTGATGTCGATGCTCGAGGGCAAGGACGAGGACCCGGACGCCGTGCGGCTGTCGACCGTCCATGCGTCGAAGGGGCTCGAGTATCCGCACGTGTTCCTGGTCGGCGTCGAGGAAGGCATCATGCCGCACCGCGGCGGCAGCGAGGACGACGGCCCGATCGACAACGAGCGGATCGAGGAGGAGCGTCGGCTGATGTACGTCGCGATCACCCGTGCGCAGCGCAGCCTGCACCTGAACTGGTGCAAGAAGCGCAAGCGGGCGCGCGAGACGGTCGTGTGCGAACCGTCGCGCTTCATCCCGGAGATGGGGCTCGACGAAGCGCCGCCGCCGACGCCGGAAGAAGCGCCGATGTCGCCGAAGGACCGGCTCGCGAGCCTGAAGGCATTGCTGCAGAAGTGACGCGGCGCCGCCGCCGCGCGCACGCTGGCGCGGCTAACCGGCGACACAAAAACGAAACCCCCGCGATGCGCGTGCGTCGCGGGGGTTTTTAACGGATGGCCGGTCGACGTCGTTACTTCGCCGCGTTGACCATGTAGTCGACGGCCGCCTTCACGTCGGCATCCGACGCGTTCGAGCCGCCCTTCGGCGGCATCGCGCCCTTGCCGTGCAGCGCGTAGTTGTAGACCGTATCCATCGAGTCCTTCAGGCGCGGCGCCCAGTCTTCCTTGCTGCCGAACTTCGGCGCGCCCAGCACGCCGGCCGCGTGGCAGGCCTGGCAGGTCGACGTGTACAGCGCCTTGCCGGCCGTTGCCGCGTCGGCGCCGGCCGGGGCGGCCGCGGGCTTTTCGCCGGCCTTCGGGATCGCGGCGATCGCGGCCATGGCGGCCGCGGCCTGCGCGTTCGACGCGTCGGCGCCCGACGCGGGCGCGCCGCTGGCGGGCTGCGCCGCGTTGGCGGCCGGTGCGGCCGGCTCGGGGAAGTTCGCGCCGTCGTTGTTCGCCATGTAGACGATCGCGCGGGCGATTTCATAGTCGCTGACGTCGTCGGGGCTCGTGCCGCCGCGCGCCGGCATCGCGCCCTTGCCCGCGAGGGCCGTCTTCAGCAGCGTGTCGAAGCCTTGCGAGATGCGCGGCGCCCAGTCGTCCTTGTTGCCGAACTTCGGCGCGCCGGCGGCGCCGGTGCCGTGGCAGGTCACGCAGACGGCCTTGTAGACCTCCTCGCCGGTCTTGTACGTGCGGGGTGCGTTGGCGTCCTTCACCTCGACCTTCGCGATCGGGGCGATACGTGCGGCGACCTGCTCGTCGGATAGCGCGTCCGTGCCGGCGCCGGAACGGAACGCATGGTTCGCGTAATTGGCGAACAGGACGATCAGGATGATCGGAATCGCGAACGACGCGATGATGACGGCAATCAGCTGCCCGGGGGTTTTGACGGGAGATTCGTGGGGTGCTTCGCTCATGCTTGCCTCGTCTCCATGAATAGGAATTGTGAGCGCGGTGCAACGGCAAAATGGCAGTCCAATGAAGCACGGACGATTATAGACGGAACGTTTACATCACGGCGAGCGGCGCGATGGCGCGTGTTTACCCGCACGCAGCGGTGCCCGGCGGCGATTCGGCAGGCAAGGTGGACGCGTCATGCGAAACCGGGTATCCTTGCCGTCTTGCCAATCGTGGGTGGCCTGTATATGGGGTCGCTTCACTGTCTCACGCGCCCGTAGCTCAATGGATAGAGTACTGCCCTCCGAAGGCAGGGGTTGCTGGTTCGATCCCAGCCGGGCGCGCCAAGCCTAGTAAGGCTTCCAGCGGTTTCGCTACTTCATCGTTTTCTCCCACTTCAGTGA